>NZ_CP059055.1:0-1200000 GCF_014058685.1 Lactobacillus johnsonii
TTGTTTGATCTAGATAAATTTTGGCAATTTTTTAATGCTGAGATGAAAAAAAGCTACAGCACGGTTGCCTATAATGCTTGGTTTAAAAATACTAAACCAATTTCCTTTAATAAAAAGACAAAAGAGATGATAATCGCTGTTGAATCACCCGTTGCAAAGGGATACTGGGAAAAGAACTTAGCTTCTCAACTCATTCAAGAAGCATATGCTTATGCCGACATGGAAATTCAACCTAAATTTGAAGTTGCAGGTAAAGAAGGTCCTGAACGTTTAGTTACACCACAACCACGAATTAAAACTAATCAAGAAATATTAGAAAATCGCAGAGATGAATTTGCTCAAGACCTTCAACTAAATAGTAAGTATACTTTCGATACCTTTGTTCAAGGTGAGGGAAACAAGCTGGCAGCAGGTGCCGCCTTAGCAGTCGCTGATAATCCGGGAAGTTTTTACAATCCTTTGTTTATTTTTGGTGGGGTTGGTTTAGGTAAAACCCACTTAATGCAGGCTATTGGACATCAAATGTTAGCTGAAAAGCCACATGCAAAAGTGGTTTATATTCAGAGTGAAACTTTCGTAAATGATTTTATTAACTCAATAAAAAACAAAACTCAAGCTGAATTTCGTAATAAGTATCGGAACTGTGATCTCCTATTAGTAGACGACATTCAATTCTTTTCTAAAAAAGAAGGAATCCAAGAGGAATTTTTCCATACTTTTGAAACCCTTTATAATGATCAAAAACAGATTGTTATGACTAGTGATCGTCTACCAACTGAAATTCCTGAATTATCGGAACGTTTAGTTTCACGTTTTGCTTGGGGTCTACAAGTTGAAATTACCCCGCCAGATTTAGAGACTAGAATTGCAATTTTACGAAAAAAAGCTGAAACCGATGGTCTAGCAATTGATGACAGTACCCTCGACTATATTGCTTCACAAGTTGATACCAATATTCGTGAACTTGAAGGAGCTTTAGTTAAGGTTCAAGCACACGCAACAATTGAGCGCGAAGATATTAATGTTGACTTAGCCAAAGAGGCCTTAGCTGACCTAAAGTTGGTACAAAAAAATAGGGGACTTCAAATTTCCAAGATTCAAGAAGTTGTGGCTAACTATTTCCAAACTTCAACTACTGAATTAAAGGGGAAGAAGCGGGTAAAACAAATTGTTGTTCCTCGCCAAATTGCAATGTACTTGTCTCGTGAGTTAACAGATTCTAGTTTGCCTAAAATTGGACAAGAATTTGGTGGTAAGGATCACACAACAGTTATGCATGCCTGCGATAAAATTTCTCGTGCCTTAAAAACTGATGCTGAAATTAAAGCAGCTGTGTATGATTTAAAAGCTATGCTTGAACACTAAAAGTGAATAACATGTGGATAACTTTTGACTTTGTCCACATTTATTAAACATGCAAAAGTCCTTTTTATTCAGGTGTTTGACTACTTTCCCACAGATTCCACTGGCCCTACTACTACTTCTAAGTATTTAAATATATAATTAAATAAAACAACGTACATATAATTCATAGGAGGTAAACGATGCAGTTTACAATCAATCGTAATTTATTCCTCGAAAACCTAAACAATGCTATGCGTGCAATTTCTTCACGTGCTACTATTCCAATATTAAGTGGTATAAAACTTACCCTTACAGATGAAATGCTTACTTTAACCGGTAGTGATACTGACATTTCTATTGAAATTCAAATCCCAGTAAACGATGATTTAATTGTTCAATCTACGGGATCGATCGTTTTACCAGCACGATTTTTCAGTGAAATTGTAAAAAAATTACCAGGTAAAGATTTTTCATTTGAAGTAAAAGAAAGTTTTCAAACGAAAATTGTTTCTGAAAATACCGAATTCATGATTAACGGTTTAGATGCAAACAATTATCCACACTTACCAGAAATTTCTACTGATGCATCATTCAAAATTTCTGGTAAAACATTTAGAGAAATTATTAACGAAACTGTTTTTGCAGTCGCTACTCAAGAAAGTCGTCCAACTTTAACTGGTGTTAACTTTATCTTCAACAATTCATCAATTAAAGCAGTTGCTACCGACAGTCACCGACTATCTCAACGTCAAATTTCTCTAGAAAATGGTCCTCAAACAAGTACTGACTTAATTATTCCTGGAAAGAGCTTAGTAGAATTATCCCGAATTATCGGAGAAAGTGATCCTGAAATCACAGTAAATCCTGGTGAAAACCAAGTTTTATTTGAAGTTGGAAACATTGCGTTCTATTCACGTTTACTTGATGGACAATATCCAGACACTGATCGTTTAATTCCAACTGAATCTACAACATCAGTTGAATTTGAATTACCAGTTTTAGCTCGTTCTCTCGAACGTGCTAGTCTTCTTACTCACGAAAGCCGTAATAATGTGGTTAAGATGACTCTTGATGTTCAAAATCAATTGGTTAAACTCCAAGGTGATTCACCTGAAATAGGGAACGTGGAAGAAGAAATTGGCTTTAAGAATCTTGAAGGAGAGGGCTTAACTATTTCCTTCAATCCTGATTATCTAAGAGAAGCTTTACGTGCCTCTATTACTGATTCCATTATTATGAACTTTACCCAGCCGCTAAGACCATTTACAGTGATACCGGCAAAACAAGATGTTAATTTCACTCAATTAATCACGCCAGTTAGAACATTTTAGTTTGTAAAAAGAGCTACTTTTGTAGCTCTTTTTTTCTTGCATTGTATTTAAAAGCTAAATTTAGGCTGATTAAGCGAATTTTCATCCAGTTAAGTATAGTCATATTAAATTGGAATAAAGCGGCTTAAAAAAGGCTACAATACGTCATAAAATTGAATTTCACATAAAAAAACGGTATAATGACTAGGTATGACAAGGTAAATGGGGTGATATTATCAAAAAATTCACAATTAAGGGAGAATATATTACGCTGGCTCAGTTTTTAAAAGAAGAGAGTGTGATATCTTCTGGTGGTCAAGCTAAATGGTATCTAAAAGAAAATCCTGTTAAGTTGAACGGTGAAGTAGAAGATCGCCGTGGAAAGAAAATACATCCTGGAGATGTACTGAACTTGGCTGGAGAAGAGTATGAATTTATTTCAGAGTAGCCGATGTATCTTGCAAACTTTGAATTGAAAGATTTTAGAAATTTTGAAGAACTAAAGATAAATTTTGACCCTCATGTAAATATTTTTATTGGTCCAAACGCCCAAGGAAAAACTAATTTACTTGAGGCGATTTATTTTTTGGCCCTAACTCGATCTCATCGAACAAATAGCGATAAAGAATTAATTCGTTTTGGAAGTAAATTTGCGGGCTTACAAGGAAAAGTTCATAAAAGTCAATTAGAAGTAGAGTTAAAATTACGTTTAACACCAAACGGAAAAAAAGCTTGGGTAAATAGACTCGAGCAAAAGAAGCTTTCCGCTTATGTAGGACAAATGAATGCAATTTTGTTTTCTCCCGAAGACCTAGCCCTGGTTAAAGGAGCTCCATCAATTAGAAGACGTTTTATGGACTTAGAGTTTGGGCAAATTAATTCAGAATATCTATATTTTTTAAGTCAGTATCGTCAGGTACTGCAACAAAGAAACAATTACTTAAAGCAATTGAGCATAAAAAAGGCAAATGATTTAGTTTTTTTAGATGTCTTGTCAGATCAGCTTGCAGGAATTGCAGCGGAGATAATTTCTAGAAGAATCAAATATATTAAAAAACTTAATTCATATGCTCAAAGTGCTCATAGTGAGATTAGTGGTCAAGCTGAAAAATTACAGATTTTTTATCGTCCATCAGTTAAGGAAATTACCCCAGATGATGATGTAGAGACCATTTATCAAAAAGTTATTACTAGTTATAAAAAAAATCGTCCTAATGAAATTCGAAAGGGGACTACTTTGAGTGGACCTCATCGAGATGACTTGGATTTTTTGATTAACGATAAAAATGCCCATGATTTTGCATCTCAGGGACAGCAACGGACGATTTCTTTAAGTGTAAAGTTGGCTGAAATTCAATTAGTACATGAACTGACACAAGAGTATCCAATTTTACTTTTAGATGATGTAATGAGCGAATTAGATCATCGAAGACAAAGTAGTTTATTAAATTATATTCATGGAAAAACGCAAACTTTTATCACAACAACAGATTTAGAAGGTATTTCTTGGGAAATCGTGAAAGAACCTAAGGTCTATCACATTTCTGCTGGAACGATCAGTACAAAGGAGAGTTAAATGGCAGAAGATAAGAGCAAGGCAGCATTAAATAAAGCTAAAGATTTTGAAAAGCGTGCTGATACTTATAACGCAAGTCAAATTCAAGTTCTAGGCGGACTTGAAGCAGTTAGAAAGCGCCCAGGTATGTACATTGGCTCAACTAGTAGCCAAGGCTTACACCACCTTGTTTGGGAAATTATTGATAATAGTATTGACGAACGATTAGCAGGATTTGCGACCAAGATTGAAATTACTGTTAATGAAGATGGCAGTGTTACAGTCCAAGATGATGGACGTGGTATTCCGGTTGATATTCAAGCTAAAACAGGTCGTCCAGCCCTAGAAACTGTATTTACTGTTTTGCATGCTGGTGGTAAATTCGGCGGTGGCGGATATAAAGTATCTGGTGGTCTTCACGGTGTTGGTGCTTCTGTAGTAAACGCCCTCTCAACTAAACTTGAGGTTACTGTTATGAGGGATGGAAAGAAATATGCAATTTCTTTTGATCATGGCCGTGTAGTAGGAGAAATGAAGCAAGTGGGAACTGTACCTCTTGAAGAACATGGAACAATCGTTCGTTTCTATCCTGATCCAGATATTTTTACAGAAACTATAACTTTCGACGATAAAATTTTAAAGAACAGAATTCGTGAACTTGCTTTCTTAAACAAGGGCTTAAAATTAACCTTTACCGATAAGCGTAAAGAAAGTGCTGAAACTGATGTTTACCACTTTGAAGGTGGAATCAAAGAATACGTTGCCTTTTTAAACAAAGGTCAAGAAGTGTTATTTGATGAACCAATCTATGTTGAAGGTAATTATGAAGGTATTGATGTTGAAGTTGCATTGCAATACACCAATGGTTATAAAACTACTTTAATGACCTTCGCAAACAATATTCACACCTATGAAGGCGGGATGCACGAAGCCGGCTTTAAGACTGCTCTAACTCGTGTAGTTAACGATTATGCTCATAAGGCTAAAATCTTGAAGGATAAAGATGATAACTTATCTGGTGAAGATATTCGTGAAGGAATTACAGCTGTTGTATCTGTTAAGCACCCTAGTCCCCAGTTTGAAGGGCAGACTAAGACTAAGCTTGGAAACTCAGATGCTAGAACTGCAGTCGATCGAGCATTTTCAGAAACGTTTAGTCGTTTCTTAATGGAAAATCCTTCTGTTGGTCGTAAGATTGTTGAAAAAGGACAACTTGCTGAAAGAGCTAGAACTGCTGCTAAGCGTGCACGTGAAGTTACCCGTAAGAAATCAGGACTTGAAATTGCTAACTTGCCAGGAAAACTAGCTGACAATACCAGTAATGACCCAAGTATTTCAGAGTTATTTATCGTTGAGGGTAACTCTGCCGGTGGATCTGCAAAGCAAGGACGTTCTCGTTTAACCCAGGCAATTTTGCCAATTAGAGGTAAGATCTTGAACGTTGAAAAGGCATCAATGGATAGAATTCTTGCTAACCAAGAAATTAGATCCCTCTTTACCGCTTTAGGTACAGGATTTGGTGCTGATTTTGACGTTTCAAAGGCAAGATATCATAAGTTGATCATCATGACAGATGCCGATGTCGATGGTGCTCACATTAGAACTCTGCTTTTGACTCTCTTTTACAACTACATGCGTCCAATGATCGAAAAAGGGTATGTTTATATCGCTCGTCCACCTCTATATCAAGTTCGCCAAGGTAAGGTAGAGAAATATCTCGATACCGACGAAGAATTGCATGATTACTTAGGTACCTTGCAACCAAGTCCTAAACCAATTGTTCAACGTTATAAGGGACTAGGAGAAATGGATCCAGAACAACTATGGGAAACTACAATGAATCCAGAAAATCGTCGGTTAGATCGAGTAAGTCCTGAATATGCGGAAGATGCTGACAAGATATTTGACCTCTTGATGGGTAATGAAGTAGGTCCAAGACGAGAATTTATTGAAAAGAACGCTAAATACGTTGAGAATTTAGATGCTTAGGAGGCTTTAGATGGCTAACGAAAATCAACCTCAAGATCACAGAATACGTAATGTTGATTTAACCCATACCATGCGTACATCCTTCTTAGACTACGCTATGTCAGTTATTGTGGCTCGTGCCTTACCAGATGTTCGAGATGGTTTAAAGCCTGTACAACGTCGTATTCTTTACGGAATGCATGAATTAGGAGTTACACCAGATAAGCAATATAAGAAGAGTGCCAGAATTGTTGGGGAAGTTATGGGTAAGTTTCACCCGCATGGTGACTCTTCAATCTATCTAGCTATGGCCCACATGGCTCAAGACTTTTCATATCGTTACATGCTAGTTGATGGACACGGAAATTTTGGTTCTGTCGATGGGGATGAACCAGCCGCAATGCGTTATACTGAGGCAAAAATGAGCAAGATTGCGGTTGAAATGCTTCGTGATATCAATAAAGAAACTATTGATTGGCAACGTAACTACGATGATACAGAAAATGAACCAGTAGTATTACCAGCAAGAATTCCTAACTTACTTGTCAATGGTGCCAGTGGTATTGCAGTTGGTATGACAACAAATATTCCACCACATAATTTGGCAGAGGTAATTCGCGGCATTCACATGTTGATGGATAACCCCGATGTTACTACCAAGGATTTAATGAAAGTTATTCCTGGTCCAGATTTTCCAACTGGTGGAATTGTGATGGGACGCGGAGGTATTTACCGTGCCTATGAAACCGGAAAAGGAAATATCGTTGTTCGGGCAAAGACCGAGATTGAAACTGAAAAAAATGGTCGCGAGCGAATTGTAGTTACGGAACTTCCTTACTTAGTAAATAAGGCTGAATTAGTTAAAAAGATAGCTGATTTAGCCCGTGAAAAGACAATTGATGGTATTACTGGTGTACGGGATGAATCAGACCAGACTGGTATGAGAATTACCATTGATATTCGCCGTGATGCAAGTGCTAGTGTGGTTTTGAATAATTTATTTAAAGAAACCCAAATGCAAGCAAACTTCGGAATGAATATGGTGGCCATTGTTAATGGTGCACCGCATTTCCTAACTTTGAAGCAAATGCTTGAGTACTACCTTCACCACCAAGAAGATGTTATTACTCGTAGAACTAAGTTTGAGTTAAAGAAGGCTGAAGCTAGAGCACATATTTTAGCTGGATTAAGAATTGCCCTTGATCATATCGATGAGATCATTAAGATTATTCGCGGTTCACAAAATAGCGATATTGCTAAGGCACAATTAATTCAAAACTTTGGCTTAGACGATCGTCAATCTCAAGCTATTTTAGATATGAGATTGGTTCGTTTAACAGGCTTAGAGCGCGATAAAATTGAAGCTGAATATCAAGATTTGCAAGCAAAAATAGCAGATTACAAAGATATCTTAGCTAAACCAGAACGAATTGATGAGATTATTTACAACGAGTTACTTGATATTCAAAAGCGTTTTGGTGATGATCGTCGCACTAAGATTGCTGAAGGTGAAGCCGTTTCAATTGAAGATGAAGATTTAATTGAACAAAAAGATGTTCTTTTAACTCTAACTCACAATGGTTACATTAAGCGTATGCCAGCTGATGAATTCAAGGTTCAAAACCGCGGTGGACGCGGAATAAAGGGAATGGGAGTGCAAGATGATGATTTCATCAATCATTTAATCTTCTCAAGTACCCATGACTTTTTACTATTCTTCACTAACTTAGGTAAGGTTTACTCAAAGAAAGCCTATGAAATTCCAGAATTTGGAAGAAATGCTAAGGGCTTGCCAATAGTTAATCTCTTGGAACTTGATAAAGGTGAAAAAATTCAAGCTGTAATCAATGTACCCGAAGGAGCAGACGATAATTATCTCTTCTTTGTTACTAAGATGGGAACAGTTAAAAGAACAAAAGTCAGCGAATTCCAGAATATTCGTCGAAGTGGGTTAATTGCCTTAACTTTGCGAGACGGGGATGAACTGAATAATGTTTTAACTACCGATGGAAAACAAAATATTCTTATCGGTACCCATTTAGGTTATGCAGTTACCTTTAATGAAAAAGATGTTCGTTCGATGGGAAGAACAGCGGCTGGTGTCCGTGGAATCAATTTAAGAGATAACGATTATGTCGTTGGATCTGATATTCTAGAACCTGATTCAGAAGTATTAGTAATTTCTGAAAAAGGATATGGAAAACGTACTGCAGCTTCTGAATACCCAGTTAAGGGACGCGGCGGTAAAGGAATTAAGACTGCAAACATTACTGAAAAGAACGGTCCTTTAGCCAGTGTAACAGTAGTGAATGGCGATGAAGATATTATGCTAATTACCAGTGCGGGAGTCATGATTCGATTTGATGTGGACGATGTTTCTCAAACTGGAAGAGCTACATTGGGTGTACGTTTAATCAAGGTTGACGATGGTGCGCAAGTAGCAAGTATTACTGCTGTTCCTAAAGCTAGTGATGAAGACGAAGAAAGCACTGCTGAAGAAGAACCAGTAAAAGAAAATTAATAAATAAAAAATTACCAAATTTTTTGCGTAATAATAATTGAGTAATGAAACTCAGGATCACGTGAAAAAATATTTGGTAATTTTTTGTTTATGTGATAAAATCAAGCATTGTGAGTAATATTATTCATTACTCCTTGTTCTTGATTTTAACAAGAACCATTTAGTCCAAGAGGAGGTGCAATTATTATGGCAAAAACTAAGTACGAAGTTACTTACATCATCAAGCCTGATATTGACGAAGATTCAAAGAAAGCATTGATCGATCGTTTCGATAAAGTTGTTACTGACAACGGTGCTGAAGAACTTGAATCTAAAGATTGGGGTAAGAGACGTTTCGCATACGAAATTGAAAAATACCGTGAAGGTACTTATCACATTATGACTTTCGTTGCAGAAAACTCTGAACCAGTTGATGAATTTGGTCGTCTTTCTCGTATTGATAACCAAATTTTACGTTCAATGACTGTAAAATTAGACAAGTAATTTGTTTTCGTGAATTAGGAAGGGGACAAAAGTATGATTAATAATGTTGTACTTGTTGGCCGTTTAACACGTGATCCTGATTTACGTACAACCGGGAGTGGAATCTCAGTTGCTACGTTTACTCTAGCTGTTGACCGTCAATATACCAATAGTCAAGGTGAACGTGGTGCTGATTTCATCAACTGTGTAATTTGGCGTAAAGCAGCAGAAAATTTTGCTAACTTTACTTCAAAGGGTTCATTAGTTGGTATTCAAGGCCGGATTCAAACTAGAACGTACGATGATAAGGACGGTAAGAGAGTATACGTGACTGAAGTCATTGTTGATAATTTCTCTTTACTAGAATCACGTCGTGATCGTGAGAATCGTCAGACTAATGGTGGCAATTTTGCTCCCCAAGGAGGAAATGCTCCAAGTACCAATAATTTTGGTGGATCAAGTGCACCAAGCATGAATAATGCTCCTGCTAGTGGAGAAAGCAATAAACCGCAAGATCCATTTGCAGATTCAGGTAGCACAATTGACATCTCAGATGATGATCTCCCATTTTAATTTTAATTAGAAAGGATCTTTGATATGGCTCAACAAAGAAGAGGTGGCCGTCGTCGTCGTAAGGTTGACTTTATTGCAGCTAACCACATTGACTACATCGACTACAAGGATGTTGATTTGTTGAAACGTTTTATCTCTGAAAGAGGTAAGATCTTACCACGTCGTGTCACTGGCACTAGCGCAAAGAATCAACGTAAGTTGACTGTTGCTATTAAGAGAGCTCGTGTTATGGGCTTATTGCCATTCGTCGCAGAAGACTAATAACAGATCACAAATAATAAAAAGAGTAGCTTATGCTACTCTTTTTATTTTGTTTTTTGCGGTATTATAAAAGAAGTAAATGGAGGGATTGTCATGATTATTAAGCAAAAACTAGCCGGAAACATTGATTTTGACTACAAATGGTACGATATTTATAACTGTGACGATCATGATATTAGATTATTAAAAGATGATTTTGATTTAACGTCAGAGATTATCTCTTATATTACCGACCTTCACGAACGTCCTCACTTTGATCATGATTATATTACTAACAGTGATTTGTTGGTTTACGATGTTCCAGTTTGGCCAACAGCTGATGCAGATCATTTTACGACTTTACCAATTAAGTTTTTAATGGTCGACCATACGCTTTTTACTGTTCATTCTCCTGATACAACTTATATGATTGAAGAATTTAGGCAACGCCCCGATGAGCATATTCATAGTGAAAAAGAATTAATTTTTGCTATTCTTTTTGCTGTTACAAAATACTTTCAAAGGGCACTTAGCCAGCTAAACAGTCAACGACTAGTCTTGGATAATAACTTAAGTGAGCGAATTCATAATAAAGACCTACAAGAATTATCACAAGTTGAAAAAAGTTTGGTTTATTTATCGAGCTCAATTAGAACTAATCTAATGATGCTTGAAAGTCTAAAAAATAAAAAATCAGGACTCCATATGAATGCTTCTGAAGAGGAAATGTGTGACGATATTATCATTGAAGTTCAGCAATCTTCACAGATGATCAAAATTTATAGTGAAGTGACTGAAGAAATCTCTAAGACGTCCAACAACATTCTGAATAATAACTTAAACAATACCATGCAGTTTTTGACTGTGTGGTCACTTCTTTTAACAATTCCAACAATTGTAACAGGATTCTTTGGGATGAATGTTGATTTGCCTATTTTTCATAATCCATTTGACTGGGTGATAATTACTGTAGGTTCGATTATTGTAATGGCAATTTTGCTTTGGTATTTACGTCGACATAACATGCTCTGATGCTTGCTTAGCTTAGATGATAAGCAAGCATTTTTTGATGTATAATATAAAGTGATGCAGTATATTATTTTTGATGATATTAATGCTATAAACAGGAAGGAATTTCAATGAAAGGCTTTTTACGCAAATTAGAATTGCCTGAATTTGTTAAAGATACACGTTTAACAGCATCATTGATTATTGTCCTTGTTTTATCCTTATTAGGAGCAATTATTGGGACATTAATTAGTCCACTTTTTGGACTTGCTATGGTGCTGCTGTTCATCTTAACAATTATTTTTGTAATATATGGAATTTATGTTCTAGCTGGGAATACTAATAATTATGCTGCTAATCTTTCATACCGCATAAAGCGTGGGGAACAAGAGGCTATGATTAAAATGCCTCTCGGAATTATGCTTTATGATAAAGATCGACAAATTCAATGGATTAATCCTTATCTGCAAATGTATTTGCATGGTAAAGATATTATTGGCTCTTCTATCTCCTCAGTAGATAAAGAGTTAGCTAAATATGTTGATGATGCTATTAAGTCAAATAGCAATCAAAATAAAATTATTAAATGGGGCGACCGAAAGTTTGAAATGGTTGTCCAAGATGACTTGGGTGTCGTATATTTACTTGATATTACGCGCTATGCCAATATTGAGGAAAAGTATAAACAGGAGAGATTAGCAATTGGCTTAATATTTATTGATAATTATGATGAATTAAGCCAATCTATGAGTGATCAGAACTTAACAAATATGAGTTCATATGTCCAAAATGCCCTCAGCAATTACGCTGGACAATTTAATTCATATCTTAAACGGATTGATGAAGATCACTTTATTTTGTTGACGCATATGCATGATTTGGCCAAGATGGAAGAAGATAAGTTCTCTATTTTGGATAAAGTTAGAACTGAATCAAGTCGAAAGAATATGCCATTGACCTTGTCTATTGGGATTGCATTTGGCTCAGAAAGCTTAAATGAAATTGCTGATCAAGCTCAATCCAACTTAGATTTAGCTTTAGGACGTGGTGGAGACCAAGTTGTTGTAAAACAATCGGGTCATGAAGCTCATTTTTATGGTGGAAAATCTAATCCAATGGAGAAACGAACTCGGGTAAGAGCTAGAATGGTTTCTCAGGCCTTGGTAGAATTATTTAAGGGCGTTGACCATGTTTTTGTTCAAGGACATCGAAATCCTGACTTAGATGCGATTGGATCTGCAATTGGAATTGTAAAAATTGCTCGAATTCATGGTGTAAAAGCTAGTGTTGTTTTAGATGTTGATCACGTTAATTATGATGTGGGACGTTTGATTGCCAAAATGCAAGC
This sequence comes from Lactobacillus johnsonii, assembly GCF_014058685.1. NCBI lineage: Bacteria > Bacillati > Bacillota > Bacilli > Lactobacillales > Lactobacillaceae > Lactobacillus > Lactobacillus johnsonii. Next base: position 12,330 of record NZ_CP059055.1, read on the forward strand.
TGCCGGTATAGATAAAGATGTATTTATTTCGCCTAAAGATGCTTTAGAAGAAGCAACAGATGAGTCTTTACTAGTTTTAACAGATCACTCTAAGTACAGTATTACTTATGATCCAGAACTTTACGACCGGTTGAAGAATCGATTAATTATTATTGATCACCACCGCCGCGGGGAAGAATTCCCTGAAAATCCAATGCTGGTATACATTGAGCCGTATGCATCTTCGACTTGTGAGCTTGTAACTGAAATGATTGAGTACCAACCTCAAGGCGGAGAAGGTGTCTTGACTGATTTAGAAGCATCAGCTATGCTAGCTGGTATTACAGTCGACTCAAAGGAATTCTCCTTGAGAACTGGAACTAGAACTTTTGATGCAGCAAGTTATTTACGGTCAATTGGAGCAGATACGCAAGTTGTATCTGAACTTTTGAAAGAAAATATCGATAATTACTTGCAAAGAAGTCACTTAGTTTCTACGATTGACATGATTGAACCAGATATGGCTCTCTTAGTGGGTGAAGAAAATAAGATTTATGATCCCATTATTACTGCTCAAGCAGCCGATACAGCTTTATCTCTTGAACATGTAGATGCCAGTTTTGCATTAACTAGACGGAGTAAAGATGCAGTTGGTATCTCAGCTCGTTCAATGGGTAATGTTAACGTTCAAGTAATTATGGAAAAACTAGGCGGAGGCGGTCACTTATCTAATGCCGCAACTCAGCTCAAGGGGATAACAATCGAAGAAGCTAAAGTTAAGCTCTTGGGAGCAATTAATGACTATCTCAAAGAAAATGAATAGGAGTGAAACTTATGAAAGTTATTTTTATTAAAGACATGAAGGGTAAAGGTAAACGCGGAGAAGTTAAGAACGTACCTGATGGCTATGCTCAAAACTTCTTGATTAAAAATGGATACGCTAAAGAAGCTACTAGTTCTAACTTAAATACCTTAAAACGTGTTCAAAAAGCTGAAAAAGATGCTTATGAAGCAGAAAAGGCTGCTGCTGAAGATATTAAGAAAAAACTTGAAGACGACAAAACTATTGTTAACTTTAAGTCTAAGGCTGGTACTGATTCTCGCTTATTTGGTTCTATTTCAAGTAAGAAAATTGTTGAAGGACTTGAAAAGCAATACGGAATCAAGGTTGATAAGCGTAAATTAGAGCTTCCAGAACCAATTAAATCATTAGGGTATACAAATGTACCTGTTAAATTATTTAAAGGCGTAGAAGCAGTAATTCGCGTTCACATTACGGAGCAAGACTAATAATGGATAATGTTGTTTCTCAACAAATTCCCCATGATAGTGAAGCAGAAAAGGCGGTCCTAGGGGCCGTCTTTTTAGATCCCGAAGCAATTATTGATGCTTCAGATGTATTACAGCCTGATGATTTTTATGAACATGCAAATAGAATTGTTTTTCAGGCAATGCTTAATATCTCAGATCGTGAGGAAGTAATTGACCCAGTTACTTTACAAGATGAGTTAAAGAAAAATAATCAAGTGGATGATATTGGGGGGATTGCCTATGTTACAGAACTATCAATGGCAACTCCAACAGCAGCCCATGTTACTTACTACGCAAAAATTGTAAAGCGAAAAGCTATTCTTAGAAATCTAATTTCTACTAGTCAAAGGATTATTCAAAATGCAATTGAAGGCTCTGATGATGTAACTGATATCTTAGATGATGCAGAAAGCCAAATAATGGGGGTCTCCCAGGATAATGCAAGTGGTGGGTTCAAATCTATTCATGATGTATTAAATACGGCTATGGAAGAAATTAACTCGATTCCTGATGATGGAAATATGGTGACCGGTTTACCATCTGGATTTTCTGAATTAGATAAGATGACAACTGGTTTTCACGATGATGAATTAATTATCTTGGCCGCTCGTCCTGGGGTGGGTAAAACTGCTTTTGCTCTTAATGTAGCACAATTTGTTGGACTAAAAACTGATAAAACTGTTGCTATGTTCTCTCTTGAAATGGGAGCTGAGCAATTAGTTCAAAGAATGCTAGCTTCTGAGGGATTAATTGATTCACAGCATCTTAGAACCGGTCAACTGACTGATGAAGAGTGGCGTAAGCTAGTTGTAGCAGCTGGTTCACTAGATAATACCAGTATCTACATTGATGATACGCCAGGAATTAAAATGAGTGAGATTCGAGCTAAAGCCCGTAGATTAGCTAAAGAAAAAGAAAATTTAGGCTTAATTGTAATTGACTACTTGCAGCTAATTGAAGGACCACGAAGTGAATCTCGTCAACAAGAAGTTTCTGCAATTTCACGTCAATTAAAGAAATTAGCTAAAGAATTACATATTCCTGTTATTGCCCTCTCACAACTTTCTCGTTCAGTTGAACAACGTCAAGATAAGCGTCCAGTTTTATCTGATATTCGTGAATCGGGGTCTATTGAACAAGATGCCGATATTGTTGCCTTCCTTTATCGTGATGATTATTATCGTGATGAGCGCGACGAAGATGATGAGGGCGAAGTAGAAGCAGAAGAAGATAACGGCGAAGTAGAAGTAATTATCGAGAAAAACCGTTCTGGTACACGTGGAACAGTTAAATTAATGTTCTCTAAACCATATAACCGTTTTTCAAATCTTGACTATACTCATAGCGAGGCTTAAAAAAAATATTTGTAAGCGTTTCATTAATTAGCTATACTATAATAGTTAAAAGTATATCTTTTTAGTAAAGTTAAGTGAATGAGAAGGTGTAAGTTGAATGGTAGAAAATAAATATGTCGGTAGTATTGAAGCTGGTGGAACTAAATTTATCTTGGCAGTTCAAGATACAGAAACTGGCAAAATTGTAGCTAAGAAGAGAATTCCAACAACAGATGCAAAAGAAACTTTAGCAAAAAGTATTGAATTCTTTAAAGAGCATCCAGTAGCTGCTTTGGGAATTGGTACTTTTGGTCCAATTGACATCAATCCAAATTCTAGAACATTTGGTTATATTTTAGATACACCTAAGCGTGGTTGGTCAGGAACCAATGTTAAAGGCACTTTTGAAAAAGAACTAGGTATTCCTGTGGTAATGACTACGGACGTGAATGCTTCTTGTTATGGTGAGTATATTGCACGTGGAAAAGATGATTCTAAGACTTATTTCTATGTAACAATTGGAACAGGGATTGGTGCCGGCGCGGTACAAGCAGGTAAATTTATTGGTTTAAATAATCACCCAGAAATGGGCCACATGCTAGTCACTCCTTACCCTGGCGACAACTATACTGGGAAATGTCCATTTCATGGGAATAAATGTGTTGAAGGAATGGCAGCTGGACCTTCTCTAGAAGGAAGAACTGGTATTCCAGGTGAAAAACTACCTAGAGACCATAAGGTATTTACCTACGTTTCATACTATGTAGCTCAATTATTATTCAATGCTTACATGACTATGCGCCCAGATGTAATGGTTGTTGGCGGCTCAGTACTCAATGATCAAGACTTGGTCCGAGTTCGTGGATTCTTTAGAGAATTTAATAATAATTATGTTGCAACGCCAGACGTTGACGAATTAATCGTACGTCCAGCAGTTGAAGATAATGGTTCTGCCACTTTAGGTGACTTTGAACTAACTAAGGAAGCTTTGAAAAATCAATAAAAATATATAGTAAAAAGGTAACTTCATTTGAAGTTGCCTTTTTTGTGTTTCACATGAAACAAATTTAACTTCCATCATATGAATCATCAACAATTGGCCCTTTACTTGAATCGTTGCCAAGAGGTTCTAGATGTTCAGTATGGTTAAGAAATGGAAGATTAATGTATTGACGTGCGGTTGTGGTAATATCAGATACTATTTCATTAGCAATTAAGCGAGTTTTTGGATCTAATGAAAGATAAGCATGACTAAACTGAATTGCACCACGAATTTTATTAGTTGTTAGTTGCCTGGCATCGGTAATTTTTTGGGATTCTAGAGCAGTAAAGAAAGCAAGCCAGAGCTCTTCACGTTTTTCACGTGGAATTTTTGTATTCCAGGAAATAAATGTACTTCTAATAATTCTGCTAGCATTGCTGAGACAAGGAGCCATAACGAAGCTATTTCGAGCAACTTCCCAATGAAGGGGATTATGCTGCTGCATTAAATGTTTCATCTTGCTTTTAACTACGATGACACGTTCGGGATGATCAAGCATCATCCCAAAAATTGATCCTTCGGGAACATAGGTAATCATCTTGGGAATAGCTCTTTGAAATTCTAGTTGATCATAAGTTTCTTTCATAAACCCAGGACCATCAAAACTATATGCTTTTATTATTTGATCTTGAATTTTAGGTGAAACAGCAGAGATAGCATAAGCAGCAAAATTTCCACCTTTTGAATGACCAGTAGTATAAATTTGCTTATCAGGATAAGTCTGGGCAATTTTATCTAAATAGTCTGCTGCTACACTTTGTCCAAAAATTTCTGGCTGATAACTCATATCTACATCTTCATTCAGTCCGACCATGGATCCATCAGTTCCTCGATAGGCTACTAGAATAGTCTGAGGATCTAATTCAATTGTCATGGCTGTGAACTGTACTGGTGGCTTTTTCTGGGAAAGATGAGACCAGTCTAAAAAGCGCATATTTTTATATCGATCACTAAGGTTGATTAATTGAGCTTCTACTTTATCTGAATGAATTAATGTCTTTTTTTGTATTAAACGTTTTGTAGCTGCTTCGAGAGTATGCCCTTTAACACTAGAATCAAAAGGAAGATAAGCAAATGCGGCAAAAAGTCCAGCATCTAAACTATTAAATGGTTCTCGATCAAGTGTTAGGTCCCCTCGCCAGCGAACATAATCAAGTATTTTACCCAAGATAAAAGTCCTCTCATTAAGGGTTGTATTATTTTTATTTTAATGCTTTTTGGCTTAAAGATAAAAGCAGAACACATTTATCTATAAAAAAAGAAGAGCTAATGCTCTTCTTGATTACTAAAATATCAGTTGAATAGTTTCAAGAGGTGAAAGGGAAGACTTAATTGTAGCAAGATTATCTCTTACATCAATTTTAACTACTTCCTTTTCAATGCTACTACCATGCTTTCTAATTAAGGTAGCCGTAGTAGATGGTAAAGGCTCACTGATGTGCCATTTAATCTCTGTATAACTATCTAAGTTGAAATTAGCTAGCCAGACTACTTTGCCATTTTCTTGAATATTTAATTTAACGTGAGGCATATTGATTAAGTAGTCAGTAGGTTCAACGCTAGCCATAATTTGTTGCATCAACCCTTGTTTATATGAAGAAAATTGTGATTCCCAACCGTGTTTTGGATCTTGATCCATGGGAAGGACAATTATATGGTCATCAATAACTGCCATGAAATTTCCAAGTTTTTGATCGATAGAATTATAAGCCGAACTCCAAATTTTGACATTGCTATTTGGCTGATAATCAAGCTGTAAATAATTACCAGTGTGTTGAAGCATGGTAATACGTGGATTTTTAACGCCTTGAACAGTAACACCATCTGCTTGTTCAAATGATTGATATCCACTTTTAGCTGCATGCCATTTAGCCGATTGAATATGGAGTAAGTTACCTAAATCTCGATCAAGCAAAACTTGAATACTTTCACCATCAAGTAGAACTGTATTTTGTGTGATTAGTTTAGTGATTTGACTATCTGTAAGATTGCGCAGCAGTTGACCAGCGATTGCAATTGTTTGATCTTCGATTTCAAAATTATCTTGAATAGGCAAAATAGTTGTTGCAAAGCTAAAACTGGCTAAAAGACTAGCCCAGTTTTTTTCATGGGGAAGCAATTCTTCTGGCTGTTTGCCCCAAGTAGTATGAGCAGTATAAGCAGAATCCTGATCTACTAGAACTTTAATACCTCTTAATTCTTTCATATTGAGACGGTGGTTAGATAAGGCAGAAGCAAATGGTTTAATATCTGCAAGCATTTTGCCATAGCCCCAATCTTCATTAATTCCGTTGCCCATCATATCAAAGATATTAAGCATAATGCCCTTTGCACCAAGAAGGGCAGTCGTAATAATTTGAAAAGCAATAAAGGTATTAGATTTTACTTGCGGCGTCCACATTGAATTTTCTAGTTCTGGATATAATTCAGCATGTGGGCCTAAAAACGCAGCAGTAGTACGGCTATATTCTTCGAATTTGCGTCCATAAATCAAAGGAGCTGCTTCGTTATAAGCTGGTAGGTGAGGCCGGGCTACACGTGGGTGTCCAGGACCAGCTTGAGCATCAAATAGTTTAGCCCAGTCTCTGCCTTCAATAGCGTGCCAGTCCGGAAATGAAGTCATTTGTCCCATATCAGTATCTGGACTTACCTTATGGACTGCTTCTTCAATCAAATGCTCGTTTTCAATCATTTCCTTGCGAGCTTGATCAAGATAAATTTTTCGTTCAATGGTAGGTTCGCCAGGCTTTAACATATTTTTGACAAATTCTTCTCGACTTTCATCCTTATCTAGTTTTTCTTGGTATAGTTTCATATGATAGTCGCAGAAGCACATCAATTTTAGAGGAGTATGGTTATAGTGTCTAAAGTCATCCTCCATCCATAAACGACGAGGATGAATTGAGGCATATTGTGCATATCTCTGAGCTAAATATTTACGCCAAGTAGGATCTGCAGGACAAGCCATATCTTTAGCCTTGTTACCATTAATATCTACAAAAGTATTAAAGCCAATCTTAGGATTAACACTAAATCCACGGTCTGAGTGCATAATAGTTGTCCATGGATTTAAACTAGTCGTAACACCAAGTTTAGCTAGTTGCTTTTGTAGGGGGATAATGGCATCCAACCAAACTTGAGTCTCTTCTTTTGTTAAGTGGCTATGGTTTAATTCTTCACCGTTAATAATGAAAGCTACGTCATCAATTTTTGCTTTTTGTACAAAATTTAAAAGTTTTTCATCTTTTTCAGGTGTGTTGGTACGTGGATCAAAAACGTAACGTAATGTATAAGTGTAGCTCATGTTATATCCTCAATATTCATACTCAATTAATATTAGTAATGTTTGTCAATGTAACTTATTATATTAAGCTACACTGACATAGTAACATTATTTGAAAGCGTTTTCCAGAATAACAAAATAAAATATTACTAACTTAACTAAAAAATCAAAAAAACTCTTGTGTATTAATAAAATATATGATTAAATACATAATTGTCATATAAATAGGCTGACTTAGCTCAGTTGGCAGAGCACGTCACTAGTAATGATGAGGTCGAAGGTTCGAATCCTTTAGTCAGCATTATAAAGATTCATTTAGATTGATTAACCTTGATTTATCAACGTTTTACGAAGGTAAGTTGAGGTTAATTTTTTTGCGTAAAGAAAAATGATGCACACTAAGTGCACGCAGTTAAATTTTTAAAGTGCAATTTTTGCACACGGTGTTAAGAGCGGAATAATGTAATGATAAAGATGTCTTGACATTTAGATTCAAATATTCCAAAATAACATTCAAATGTAGATTTGAATGTTATTTGGAGGAAATCGAAATAAAATGTTAAAAACTATTATTACCAGTGCAATCACATATAGTAGTACCGCTATAGATTTATTAATAATTTTGATGCTCTTCTTTGCCAAAATTAAAGACAAAAAAGGTATTAGAGACATTTATATAGGACAATTCCTTGGATCTGATGTTCTAATACTAGTTAGTTTATTCTTTGCTTTTATATTGCATTATGTTCCTGATAAGCGGTTATTAGGACTACTTGGAATAATCCCTATATTTTTAGGATTAAAGGCTTTAATTTTTGGTGACTCCGATGGTGAAAAGATGGCCAATAAGGAACTGAATAGTAATAATAAAATGAATTTAATAAGAACTCTTATGTTCATTACTATCATAAGTTGTGGGGCTGATAATATTGGACTATTTGTACCTTACTTCATTAGTTTGACACCATTGAATTTAGTGATAACCTTGATTGTATTTTTGATAATGATTTTCTTGTTAGTTTTTGTTGCTCAAAAGATGGCTAATGTTCCTACTATAGGTGCGGTTCTTGAAAAATATAGTCGTTGGTTCATAGGATTCGTCTATATTTTTATTGGCGGTTCTGTTTTAATTGAAAATGGATCAATTCAATTTATAATTAATTTATTCAAATAATGAGTGAGGTAAACTTATGGACATTTTAGATAAAGCTGATATCACTTGTGACCAAACATTAGTAGAAACAGATAAAGTGATAAAAGTTTCAGACTTTCTTGGCAAACCAAATATAAAGAAATACTTTTATGCATTATCTAAGATTTCTGATGAAAAGAAATTAAAAATCGTTTTTTCATTGATTGCACAAGAATCACTCTGTGTTTGTGATATTGCATATATTTTGGATTGTAGTATTGCTACTGCTTCACACCATTTAAGAAAGCTTTACGACGAGAATATTTTAGGTCGTGAAAAAAGAGGGAAAATGGCGTACTACTTTATTAAGGATGATGATTTGAAAGAATTATTTGCTCAACTTAATAAATAAGATTGCAATTAATATTTTTACAAAATGGGTTGTTTTGTTCGAAAAATCGAGATAGAACGTATTTTATATTAATAAACTTTACTAAAGAGGTTAGTAATAGAACTACATTGTATGTAGCATTTACCAGTATGCTGGTAAATTTAGCTATTAATTCATAAGTAGCTCTAGAAAATCTTAATAATTAAGCCAAAAAACCAAGTTGAAAATCAACTTGGTTTTATTTTATTTAAAAAATAAATAATTTCCGTCTACTGACATTAGTAATATTTTAACGGTCACTAATTGAATACTTTGATCATAAATTCATATGATCAGGGTGATAATGAGCAAATAATCAATATCTTGTATTTTTAAATTTTTTATTTACCTAATGCTTGAAAAAATAGGTAATGTACCTGCCCAATCGGTGTCAATAAAAATATTATTTTTAATACTCTGAATTAAATAGTCTTTTGTATTTTCATATTTAAGATTATTAATTATTTTCTTTTACCGAATAAATCATTATTCTCAAGCATAGTTTCAGCTGATCTTTTGTAAAAAGTATTATCTTCATCTATTCCCATTTTAGCTAACTCATTTAAATAAAATTTATCCAGTTTTTCTATCCACTCAATTAGCAAATTGACTGCTGTATTAAAACATAATATATTTTCATCTGACGTATCATTAAAAAGACACATTCTAAAGTAATTATAATTATAGTTATCTGTGTTCCAATCATCATCGCTAAGCATAAATTCTAAATCTGGCTGTAAATTATTAAAGCTTTCACTCAGTTTAGAAAACATACAACTTGGTGGATATAAATACGAGTTATTTTTTTCGTTTATCATATGAAGATTAGAATCAGAGAACTCAAAAAAAGTAAATGGTGGTTGCGGTTCAAACAATATACTATAGTCATTTTCACTAAATCCATTATCACAGAACTTTTTTAAGACAACATTATTAAAGATTTCTTTTCTATCCTCTTCGGCACGAATTATTAAATTTATTAAATAATTCAAATTCAAATATTTTTTTGCACGAGTATTACTAGATATTATAAAACCTATATTGTACATATTTAACGAAATTTCCGTTTCACCAATATCAAAGTCTTCAATGAAAGTCTTTATATAGTTATAAACTTTCATTAAATATTCAGTAGCATTAGCTGGAATAAGAAAAAGAGTTTCAATATAATCAATTGTACAAATCTTACATAAAGCCTCTCTAATAACGGGTTCTTTGGGTCTGTTTCCTTTTTTCCAACTAAAAATATTGGAATTTCCGCTTTTCATTTCAGACTTATCTATTGGTATAGCTAGTTTCTTTGGAACTAGCTTATTTATTTTGCGCGCAAAGTCATTTTGTGAGTCTGAATGACCACTTAAATATTCATTAATAAATCTAGGAAAATTGTTATTAGGAATAGGATATTTAGGTTTGGGCATAATAATATCTTCTTTCACCGTCAAAAGTTATGAACATAAAGCTGTACGTGTATTTTATCATCATACACTTTATAGTAAACAGTGAAGATTAAAGAAATCTTCAAAATAAATTTTAATTAAGGAGGATTTTCAAAAAATGAAAATCAAACGAACAAGTGGCTACTCAGAAGCACTAGCCAAAATGTACATTCCAAGTGACGTCTCAACTTACTCATTATCTATTAATTTAGATACTCAAGTTAAATGGGTCAATGGAAAACCTACAGATGAAGTAACGGGTTATCAATGCTGGTTTATTGCTGAAGGAACAGAACCATTTAAGGTTAAATTTCCTAATAAGGTTAGCCTACCATCTATGTTTACCAAAATTAAATTTCAAAATCTCGAAGCTTGTGAAGTTGGGAATAACGTATACTTCAAAGCTAACGGGCTTGAGGTGATGAAATAATGTCAAGTAGTGAAACTGCTCGTTATATTACCCAATGTCTCAATATGTCACTTGATCTTTCAGGTGAAACAAGTTATACGAACAGCTTTAAAGTCAAGGTGTTGAATGATGGCTTTCTTTTCATTCCTCATTTACCTGCAAGTTACATCATTGATAATGACCTTTATCAGCGGATTTATAAGATTGCCAATTCTGCATTGTATCCGCTTAAATCTTTGCTAAAGCAGTCAACTATGTATCTTGTTGCAACAAATGAAGAAGACTTTGGAAATAAAAGAGCCTTCTACTATCCGTGGACTGGCATTAGTAGAAGACTCACAATTACAGATATGAATGCATACCTTGCTTCCAATCCTAATAAAGACATTGAAATAATGCAAGATGTATCTATCGACTATGACAAAGTAACTTCAATTTTGATTGCTGGAAATTCTGGTTCAGGTAAGTCCTACACGCTGACATATTTACTTACAGTTCTTTATTTAAAAGATATTTCTGACCTGTATATAATCGATCCAAAATGTGATGTGCCAGCGCGTTGGGCGCATGTCTATGGTTTAGAAGATAGAACAATCTTTCCAACCGAAGAAATGTCAAATAGCGATTTTGTTAACCAATGTAATGAACTATTGGCTAATGTCGTTAAAGAGATATATGTGCGTCAAAGAATCCTTTACATCGATCCACATCATCACTTCAAGCAATTTAACAGTTTGTATTGATGAAGTGCTGGCTTTAACTGATGGATTGCCAAAAAAAATAAAAGATACTTTTTTCTCATTACTCTCACAGATATCTCTTCTTGGTAGAGCAACGAAAGTGCACCTGCTTTTGATTAGCCAGCGTTTTAGCAATGATGCTATTCCCATCGCCGTTCGTGAGCAGGCAAATGTATGCTTGCAGTTGGGCAATATCAATAAGAAAACAACACAATTTCTTTTTGATATTGATCCTGATGGGATATTTATACCAACGGGAAAAGGTACAGGTCTTTTTCAAATAACCGACAATACTCATCCATTTCAGGTGTTACCTCTATTAACACCTACGTACAATATCAAAGGAGGAATTTTATGATTGAAAATCATAAATATCAACCCAGTCCCATTAAGTTATATTTACCTTTTATGATGTTTTTGGGCACATTAATTTTGACTTCCATTAATTGGGCACTATTTTACTTTTGGAAAGTAAAAATTGCTCAATCATTAATCGTAAATACTATTATTGCTGGAATCTGTTTACTCATTTTAGCAATTCAAATTGTTCACAAAAGTTTAATTAACTATATTAAATCACTTTTGCTGACATTTGATATTCAGCATATGTTGGTAATTCCAGCAGAAATTAATGAATTTACAGGCAAAAGAAAAATTAATGCGATCACACAAACATATAATTCTTATCTTTACCAAAGCTATGGCGAATATAGAGATAATAAATTATACATTTGTATTAGATTACCAATCAACATTGCTGCAGCTAAATTGTTGGATGACAACCTAAACAAACTACGTGAATCAATTGTTAGTCAGAATCCTGACTATTCTTTCACAGGTTTTGAACGACAAGGGTATTATCTAATCAGCGAAGGAACCAAATAAAAGGAACGCGAGTGCCGTAGCACGCGTGCCCTGACAAGGGATAATGCGTAAGCGAAGGCACTCGCACTTTTATGTAAAATGTGTTGTGTAAAGTATCCATAATCACTATTGCTCTGGGCTGAGAGCTTGTTATTCAGCCCTACACAAGATTGTGTAAATTGTGCAAAAAAGGAGAGTGGTAAAGATGAAAAAGGCTGTAAGAGCCAGACAATTCATGTATACCCAAGACATTGAACACCTTCCATTCAAACAGGAAGACTTAAAAGAGCTACTTGAAAAGTCGAATGCCGAACAATGGGCGTATATTCTTCATGACAAAGATGTTAACGAAAAAGGCGAACCAATTAGACCACATTTTCATGTGATTTTAAAATTTAAAGATGCAAAAACAATTTCCCGTATTGCTAAATTATTTAATGATCAACAATATGTCGAAGTTTGGCACAATACCATTAATAATGGATATAGTTACTTAATTCATAAGACAACTAATGCCAAAAATAAACATCATTATGATCCTAGTGAAGTAGTTGCATCTTTTGACTTTGTAACAAGGATTAAACAAATTAGGGAAAAAGTTAATAAACCGTCAAGACATGACATAGAGAATTTTATTGATGATTATTCAAATGAACAATTAACAAAGAAGAACTTCAAGAAAAAATTGGTGTCCTTGAGATGGCAAAACATAAAACGTTGTTGGATCATATTGAAGACATTTTAGCTTATAAAAAACATCAACGATTTTTAAAAGACTTTAAAGGACAAAAGTGTACCACTTATTGGATTTGGGGATCTTCTGGAATTGGAAAAACAAAACTTGTTCGTGAAGTTTTAGAAGAATTACATCCCAACAATTTTATTATTCTTGGGTCTCAACGTGATCACTTTCAAGAGTACAAAGGTCAGGAATTCATAGTAATTAATGACCTTAGACCCAACGATTACGACTATGGTCAATTGCTTACTCTTTTAGATCCTTGGGAAATTGATAAAATGGCGCCTGCACGATACCATGATCGTTATCTCAATGCTCGTTCAATTTATATCACTACACCATATGATCCACTTAGTTTTTATTTTGAATGTAACATTTCAAATCAAGTAGTAGATTCGTTTGAGCAATTGAAAAGAAGAATTGTTTCTTTAAAGTTAACCGAGGATACGTATAGTGATCTAAAAAATGAACTAATTAAAGATGAAGAAATAGCAGAAGCAATTTGGAAGATAAAATCACAAAAAAAATACTAGTCATGCTGATAGCGACAAAAGCAATGACTAGAATCTCGACTAATTTGATTCTATCCCAAAATTGCTTATAAAACAATTTAAGGAGAATAATGATGATCAAATATCTAACTGGTAAAGAATTATGTGAGGCTTTAGGAATTAGTACAACGCTATTGTATAAATTTCGGAAAGCGGGTATGCCCTACCATCAACTACCAGGCGGTAGACCTTTTTACTTGATTGATCAAGTCGTTGATTGGTTAAAAGATGCAGGTTATCACCAAGAAAAAGTTTGGACAAAATAATTAAGAGGGCGGATAATGTAAGAGATCATTATTCCGCTCTCTTTTTATAAAAGAGGTTTAATATGATCAAAAAAATTCTAAAGGGGCAAATATAAAGGCCTTTGGCTAGTGCGAATTCAACCAATGGTCAATGGCAAGCGTAAAAGTGTAACAAGAAGAGCTGATAGTAAGCTTGAAGCACAGAAGCTTGAAATTGATTTGAAAGTGAAATATGCGAGCTATAAGAATGGCTTACCAAGTATTACTGATGAATCCCAACTTCTAATTGAGTACACCAAATTTGTTGAGAAAAAGGCTCAGTCTATTACTGCGACAACTAATCGAAGCTGGAGATATTCTTTAACTTTATTGGGTAAATACCTTAAGTATGAAAATAAAGTAGGTATTCAGTTGCGAGATGTTGACCAGCATTTCTTTAACGATTTTGGGCATTGGTATCTTAATAATCATCCTAAAGCAAGTGTTAAAAAGAGCACTGTGATAGATGTAACTTTGGCACATTTTCGAACTTTCTTTACTTTTCTTATAGATAAGGCTGTTCTTGCTGTAAATCCAATTCCTAAAGGCTATCTAAAATTATTCTTTAAGCAGTCTGATTTCAGCACAGGTAGAAAATGGCATCTTTTTTCTAAAGATGAAATTAGTGTTTTAAGGGAAGAATTACTTAAAGAATATAAAGGAGCCACGATTGCTAATTCTGTATCTAGGTTAGCTTTAATTGTAGATACTTATCTGGGATTACGACCAGAAGAATTACAAGTATTAAAGTTTGACCAATTAGTAGAGTATGAGGGTTCTTATACTTTTAAAATCGACGATAGCTGGTCTGAAAGAAAGCCTAATGGTTCTTTGAAAGACAGACCCAAAGGCGCTTATAGATATTGTTTGCCAATTAAGAATACTGAGGTAATTGATTTGATTAAAGATTTTCAGATTAAACAAAAAAAGTACCTCGATGAATATGGTTTAAAAAATACATCGGGATACATTTTTCTGAACTTACATAATTATAAATCAATTAGTTCAAATAACCAATTACCAGTGACACAAAAAAGCTTAAATGAAAAATTAAAAGCTGTTTGCAAGAATGCAGGGATTGAAAAGCAAAAAGATACAGTTTTAGCTTTGTATTCTTTGAGAGTTTATTTAAGCAGTTTACTTGGTAATGACAATCGCATATCTAATATGTATGCTTGCCAAAGAATGGGAAATACTATTCAAGTTTTTCTTTCAACTTACGTAAAGGAAAATCGAGAATCCTATAAAGAAAATTCACAGCTTTGGAATTGTTAGTTAAAAATGCACTTTATTTGCACTTCGCAAGTATCGTGTCTATTAAAAATATTGATATATCAAGGATGTTGACTAGAACCTCTATGCTTTTAGTCAGCACTATAAGAACAAAAAAGGCGCTAGTTTATCTAGCGTCTTTTTTTATTTTTATGCTAATCATGATTTTCATTTATTTCTATCGCCTTATTTCTACTTGTTTTTTCCTTACGCTTAAGATAGTAAAAAATAGGTAGGCCAACAGCTACTATTCCTAAAAATAGAACTACACCAGCAGGATCATTAAATAGTTCACTGACAACGATAAATAATCCACCTAAAATTGCAACGATTGGTACTAAAGGATAGAGCGGAGTACTAAAAGGGCGATTAGAATTTTCTCGTCTTAATTTAAAAATGCCGAAAAAGGCCAAAATATAAAAGCAATATATCGTAAAGACACATAAGTCTGATAAGCGATCAGGATCGAACAATACTAGCATTAAAGTTGCTAATACGGTGATAAAAATAGTAGCAACGATAGGAGATTTTCCTTTTGGAGTTAAATAGGTTAAATAAGATGAAAATGGCAAATCATTTCTTTTAGCCATAGCATAAACAATTCTTGGAAAAGTAATAATTTTACCATTGAGAGTACCAAGCATCGAAATAATTATTCCTAATGTTAATAGCTTTCCACCAATATTACCAAAAGCTTTTGTAGCTAAATACGTAGTTGTATCCTCTCCTAGGCGCTCAATAAGGTCGGCTGGAATAAAGCGTAAGATACCGACTGTAATTAGAGTGTAGATCGTTAAAACAATCGTAATTCCTAAGATAATCGCTTGCGGAAGGACTTTTTGAGGATTTTTCATTTCACCACCTAAGTTCGCAATTAAAATCCAGCCGTCGTAAGCAAACAAGGTAGCTAACACAGCAACTCCAAATCCGCCACTACTTTGTTTAACGTCAGAAATAGTCTGACCTAAGGCATTATTTTGACCCCAAAAGATACCAAAAATAATAATTGCAGCAATCGGAATCATTTTTCCAATTGTAGTAATAACTGAAAATGCTGCACCTACCTTATTATCTAAAAAATTAATAATAGTGATAAAAAGCATACACCCAATTGATAGAGGAATGCGCCAGGAATCATTTAGATTAAAGAAATTGGCGATAAGAATACCGGTAAAACCACCTACGGCTGCAATAATTGCAGGGCCATAGACGATAACTTGCATCCATCCGGCTAGAAAACCAAGAATCCGACCATATAACTTCTCAATGTAAACGTATAATCCGCCAGTATATGGCATTTGAGCTCCAATTTCAGCAATTGTTAAACCAGCTGCTAGTGTAATAACACCACCAAAGATCCAAGCACTAATAGCTAAGGTTGAATTATGAGCACTTTGAAGAACTGAAGCTTGTTTGAAAAAGATACCTGATCCAATGATTGTCCCAATAACAATTGAAATAGCTGAAAAGAAGCCTAATGAACGCTTAAGATGGTTTTGTTGTTTCATCTTGATAATCCTTTCTAAAAGAAAAAAGCCCAGATTCACAAAAATCACTCTGCTATAAAAGTGATTAAGTGAATCTAGGCTTTTTTGGAAATATTTGGCCACACAAAATCACTCATGTTCCACTGGAGGTGGAAGATGAGGAGGAAGAAGCATTTAAATTAGTGCAGTGCAAATATTTCATGGTTTTAACTCCTAAATGATTTTATATTAGAATATCATGATATTATTAAAAAGCAAATAATAAATACATCTTTAATTAAGTAATTAATTTTATTGTAAAAAAGTTTTGCTTTTTCCAAAATCATCTGCTATACTAATTAACGTTGTGAGAAACGCTGACTTAGCTCAGTTGGCAGAGCACGTCACTAGTAATGATGAGGTCGAAGGTTCGAATCCTTTAGTCAGCACAATTTAAAAGTCCTAACCAGATGGTTAGGACTTTTTTGTTGCGCTTTTATCTTAGTATAATGAAAATATAGACGTATATTATCTGATAAATTGATATTTCAAAAAAATCTTAGAAAAGGTAAAAGCAGATGAAACTAAATAAAGGGCTCTTTTGCAAATCCTGTTGATGGATAATTTTAAGAAGGAATTAAGCAGCTAAGAAATAGCTGTTTGATTCCTTTTCTTTTATAATATTTTCTTCGAGTCTAATTCTAATTAATAAATGTTTGAAATTTCTATAGCCATAAGCAGTACGTTCAATTTGTTTAATCTTACGGTTAACTCCTTCAAGACAACCATTAGAATAAGTTGAGGTAATACCGTTTAGGACACCAGAATAATTACGTTTAAAAGTTAATAGAGTTTGATGCATTTGTTTACCAACATTTTGTTTTGAATGAAGTAGATGGATAACTTTCTTTTCATCGTTATCCTGAATAGCAGTCATAAAGTCCTGCATAACCCAATAAGTATTTTCTAAGGTTTGGTCACAATCTAAACCATCTAAGACAACATGTTCCTGTGTTAGACAGTCCTTAAAATGCCAGTCGTAATAAGGAGTAGTCTTATTAAGTTTGTCATATTTCATGAGATAAAGCTTCCAAGGGGACTTTAAAAGCTTATATTCACGGCTTCTTTTATTAAATTGCTTCATGATTTGAACTCTGAAAATATTAAACGATCTAGTAAGCATTTGAACCATATGAAAACGGTCAATAACTATCTGAGCATTTGGAAATAATTCTCTAGCAACTAAAGGATAATAACAATTAAGATCCATAGTTACTGTTTTAACCATTGCACGAGCTTTAGGAGTGAACTTGTAAAAATAGCGTAGAATATCAGGTTTGAAACGAGTTCTAAGAATTTGAACAACTTTGTGAGTATCACCATCTAGACAAATAAAGTGAAGCTTTTTGCCTACGCCCTTAAATTCATCAAAAGCTAAGTGTTCAGGGAGATGATCAAAGGCATCATAGAACTTAGAAGAGCAGACTTCTAATACTCTTTGAACCGTGTTGACAGATACATTATGTTCTCTAGCAATGCTGGTCATTGAACGATCTTCAGTAAGAGCAGAAAGTATTTTTCGCTTAGAAGTGTTAGAGATATAGCAGCCTTTATTAACCAGATTAGATTGAGCCATAGATCTTTTTAAACAGTAATTGCAGAGAACACGTTGTTTTCTTAATCTGATAGTAACGGGCTTACTAGCATCAGCAGTAATGAAACGAACGTTAGAGACGTAATGACCGTTATGCTTAAGATTAGTAGAACGACAATAAGGACAAGTAGGCTGGATCAGCTCAGCTAAATATATTTTGTAAATCTTACCGTTAATATTTTCATTTGAATAATCAGAAAAAATAATGTTTTTATCTTCAATATCAAGAGTAAATTTAATATAATCATTTAAAGAGGACATAGTTTAAATCTCCATACACTTAATTGAATTGGTCGAAGAAGGATTTTAAGTAAGAGAGGACTATGGCCTCTTTTTTTACGTAAAAAAATCCTGTCGATAGAATATCATAGATATTCATCAACAGGAAAAATTATACAGCCAAATAAAGATAGTCAAACTTTAGATCAAATTGCCCCATTAGTTGAATATTCCTTTTTAAAAACTAATGACCTTCATCAAGATGTTAATTTTTTAAGTAGATATGACCATAGTATGGGGGTTGGCGAATATAAAGATGGAAAATTAGCTAGTTACATCATGGTCAATGAATTTGAAAGTAGAATCTTTGCTAAAAAGGTAAAAATGGGTGGAGTTGGTTATGTAGCTTCATATCCAGAAAATCGCGGTCAAGGTGATATTAATCGCTTGATGAATGAAATTATTTTAGAGTTGTACAGGCAGAATTATGCTATTTCTAATTTGGCACCATTTTCTGAAAGTTTTTATCGACGTTATGGCTATGAAAATGCTATTTATGAAAAAATGTATAAATTAAATCCGGCTTATTTGCGCTTTTTTAAGTCAGTTAAAGAAGGAAAAATTGTCCGAGGAAAATGGAAAGATTCAGACTTAAAAGAAGCAGTCATAAAGTTATATCAAGATAAGCTGAATCAAAATAATCAAAGAAATACTGTTGATCGTGAAGACTGGTGGTGGGATCGTTTAGATACCTATTATCCTGGGAGATTTATCTGTGTCTACTTTGATAAAAATAATCAGCCAGCTGGCTATATGTTCTATCGTATTCGGGATAGGGAGTTTAGGGTGAAGGAGCTGTACTATAAAACGCCTCAAGCAGCGAAAGCCTTATTGAGCATTATTGCTAGTCATTCTTCAAGTGATTTGAAATATTATGTGAAAATGCCAGAATCAAGCTTACTAGGCGAATTTTTCCCAGAGCAGGAAGGATTAAAAGTTCAAATTTTACCTTACATGATGACTCGAATAATTAATGTTGAACAAGTATTAGAAGCCTTGCACTTAATTAATACCGGTAAAATTAAAATCGAAATAACTGATGATGAAATAGTTGCTGAAAATAATGGGACTTGGGAGATTGATCAGATAAACAAAGAGACTAAAGTGAGAAAAACTGAAAAAGGTCCCCATTATAGCGGCTCTTTAACTAATTGGACAAAAGTTTTATTAGGTCATTTAACTTTGAAACAAGCTGTTCGATTAGGATTTATTAAGGAACATCATTTAGTAGATAATGATTTTATAAAGGGTGAAGTTTCGTTTTATGATTACTTTTAATTAAAGATAGATTTTCTGTTATTAGAAGCAGAAAATCTATTTTTTCTTATAGCCGGCAATGTCCCAATCTGTAAAAGTATAATCTAACTTCTTCCCATAATATTTTTCATATGCTGCTTTCTTTTGGAGGTAGTCAACTTTACGCATTTTTTCTATATTTTGAGCAAGTGAGAGTTTGGGATCAGGATAAATAGTAGGTAGAACATGAAGAATCCAACGTGTTTTGTTAAATTCAGGATGCAGTTTTTCTTGCTTGTTAGTGTCCTTAATTTCTACAAAGCATGAAATAATTGGAACATTCATTTTAGCTGCATAATAATAGGCGCCTTTTTGCAGAGGACGAGGTTTTCGATAATTAAGCCATAATTCTTGTTCTGGATATACCACAATCCAGCGATTTTTCTTAGAAAAGATTTTATTTAAGTGTTTTGGCAGCTCACGTCCTAAATAGCGAAAACTAGCAGTTACCGGGATGCTATCAATATTCCTCATTAAAAAGCCAATCCAGTTTGGTAGTTTTAAATTAGTATCTTCGATAACAAAATATAATCGCTTATGATATTTCATGGCGAGCCGCTTCAGAGGGAGACAATCAAATTGATTGTAGTGATTACAGGTTACAATAGCTGAAGAAAGCTTACTAAGAGATTCAGGATTATCAATTTCAGTATTTAAAGTTAAAAGAGGCGTTCCGATGTTAAGGATTCCGCGTGCAAGTATATTAATAGCTTTAGAAAAGGGGCTATTATGATTAGCCCAAAATTTTTCTACTAATTTTAGGCGATCTTTTTTGCTTAAAACTGGATCATCTGGTTCAACTTTTGCGTTAAATTTTTTCTCCTTAACACATCTTTTAATATTAAAAATAACCTCTTGTCGCTTTTTACCAATAATCATAACTAGCTCTCCAAACTTTTTAGGATAGATTCCAAGCTCTATTTTATTTATTTTGTTTTTTAAAACCAAATATTATCCCACTTATCTTCATTCATGCTAAGCTAAGGTGAAAGAATAAAATATAAAAGGAGGAATCCCTAAATGAAAGTAGGTATTATTGGTGCTTCTGGAATGGCAGGGAGTGCTATTTATAAATTAGCTAGTGAAAACAAAGATCTTGAAGTTACAGGTATTGTCAGAGATAAAGAAAAGGCCGAAAGAGTTCTTGGTAAAGATGCTCACCTTTTAATTGGCGATGTTTTAACAATGGACGATAGCTTACTAGAAAACTTTGATGTAATTGTTGATGCCTTTGGTACAACTCCTGAAAAGGCAAAGGATCAAGTAAAGCTAGCAACTAAATTATGTGGTCTAGCTAAGAACAAGGATATTAGAGTAATCTTTATCTTAGGTGCAGGTAGTCTTAGAACTGGAATTGATAACCACTTGGTAGTGGAAGACATTAAGAAATTAACTGGTTCAGAAAACTGGATTAATACCCCTCAAGAGCAATTAAACGAATTAAACTACTTAAAACAAGTTGAAGATGTAGATTGGCTGGGAATTTCACCAGCATTGACTTTTGAAGCAGGCCCAGAGGCTGCAGGTTATATGTTAGGTAACAATACTCTTCTCTTTAATAACAATAATGAATCTAAGGTAACCTCTGGAACAATGGCTCGCTTGATTGTAAATGAAATTGTTCATCCAAAGCACCATAAAGAAAGAATTACTTTAGTTGATGAATAAAAAATAACCGCTACAACGCTCAGACGCTATAGCGGTTATTTTTATGTAATGTTTAATTTATACATGATTAAAATGTAGGTTTTACGACAATAACCATAAATTCTTTCACCCTTTAAAGATTTAATTTTCATCTCTATTATTTATTAATATCTTGAAGACGTAATAAAATTTGCATATCTAATATTAACTTGCATATTTAAATGTTAGGCAACAATTCTATATAATTTGAAAATCCTGAAAGCATAAGAGTGGTCTTGATATGATCTATAGTAGTTTTATCTTTTTCTAAAATGGCTTGATAATATTTGCCAAGCAATTTATACATCAACAGTTCTGGAGTACTAGGCAAACTAAACAAAAAAGATATTCCCTTTTTCCAAAAGGTAAAGTTTTTTCTTTTATAACATAAATCTAAAAAATTTATACAAATACTTGCAATGAACTTTTGAACTGTTTCATTTTTAGTTGTTTGATATTTATTTAAAATAGAAGTTAGTAGAAAAGATAACTCATCAGAAGTATAAATAAACATAGAATTAGTAAATAATTTTAATGTTGGAATTGACCAATTTAAACCGTTAAATAGTTCTTTTCTGATGAGATCTTCATCCTGTTTATTTAATATAGTCCTATCTTGTTTTAAAAGAGCTTCAATTAATTTTATATATAATTTTGTAGTTTGTGATGCCCGTAAGTATATATATTTTTTTAATTGCATGACAGTGTCTATATCGTTATTAAAAAATGCAATAAATAGTGTATCTATTATTTCATCTTCATCAGTTTGATTATTTAGTTTAATGGTTAGTTGATCAATGAAATCAGATATATTGATGTGATGGACTTTTAAAATTTTAAGTAAATCAATGGCTGAAATACGAGTATTATCCTGTTCGACTCGAGAGTAGAAAGACGTTGAAACTATTGTTCCGGCCATTTCTTTTTGTGTAAGATTTAGTTTCTTGCGATTTTCTTTTAGTAATTCTCCAATTGTCATTATTGTCTATCCTTTTTCAGAAATGCATATATGCAATTATAATATAGTTTATGCAAATATCGATATATATTTTTGTTTTTTCTTTATGATGTAATAGAAATTAAAAGAAAGGACATAAAAAAATTATGCATAGAATTATGAAAAATTAATAATCAATTTAAGAAGTTAAAATGCTTTTAAATTGAATAGGCTAAAAAGGCTGATAAATCAACGCTTTGACGAAGATTATCAGCTTTTTATTTTTATAGAGTTTATGATGAGTAAGGTGGTAAATTATGTTTTACAAGACTAGTTATTTAGCAACAGGTGGCTGTAGTAATCATCAAGGGATTTTAGGTGTAGGAACGAAACAATACTTTGTAAGTGAAGCCGACTATCTTAAGTCTTTAAAAATTTTAGATTTTTTATTAAATAAAAAAACATATGATGAAGTTATAAAATTTTGTGAAAAAAATAATATTAATAAATCTATATTTGACACATTAGTTGAGCATAATTTAATTGTTAAAGAAAATCTTTATGTTGAGAAAAAGGATGATTTAAATTTTAAAAATAAACTATATTTTCATGCATTAGGCTTAAATGGAAATGCACTTGCAAAAGAATTTGCAGATACTACCTTTGTAATTGTAGGGTGTGGGGGAATTGGAAATTTTATTTCATTTGCTATAGGTTCACTATCACCGAGAAAAATAGAATTAATTGATGGTGATAAAATTGAAAAAAGTAATCTTAATAGACAATTTTTATTTACAGAAAATGATATTGGTAAATATAAAGTAGATGTTCTTAAAAAGAACTTGGTTGAGAGAAATAATAAATTAAGTATTAGTGAATATAAAGAGTATGTTTCTAAAGAAGTATTACATAATATTTTTGAACAAAATAAGAAAAATAAAACTTTAGTTATTCTATCTGGTGACAGTTTTTCTGCATTATCTTTAACTGCAAAAGCATGTGTAAAAAGTGAAATACCTTTTCTTAATATAGGATATTTAAATGATATTTCAGCTATAGGGCCTTTTTATATACCTGGTATTTCTAGTTGTCCGTTTTGTCACAATGCGTTATCTATTTCTGATGACATATCTAGTGGACATAATGAAAGCAAAATTTTAGAAGATAGAATCAATGCTAATAACGAGGCACCATCAAGTTTTACAAATAATGCACTTGCTGCCAGCATGGGAATGGCTGATATTATTGAGTTCTTATCTCATAATTACGAACGTATTAATTCTTTAAATAAGAGATTTGGGATTAATAGTGCTACATTTGAAAAATACGTATTAGAAGTAAATAGAGATAGAAAATGCGAGATATGTAGTCATGGAGAATAAAAATTATGAGTCTTTTAAGAACAAGAAAGAATATAATAGAATATTTACTTTCATACGCACTAACAACTGTAGCAACGGCTTTGCCTCATGCAGTTTTGACCATCATATTATTTCAAAAGGGCCTTTCTTTAGCCCAAATAATGATGGTTCAAACTGCATATAGTATAGCAGTATTTATTTTTGAATATCCTAGTGGATTATGGGCTGATCTTTATTCAAAAAAATTTTTATTTGTTTTATCAAGAATATTACTAATAATAATGATGGTAATTGTTCTGCTTATGCGGAATACAATCTGGATGGAAATAGCTTGGTTCATCTATGGAATTTCGAGTGCTTTAGACAGTGGTACCTTAGATGCAGATATAATAAATTCTCTAAAAAAAGATAATAAAAAATCAAAATTAGGTAGATTTATTAGTATTAGTAATCAATTAGACTTTATAGCTTTACTTCTTGGAAGTACTATTGGCTCGTGGTTATATTATGCATTAGGAATAAAATTTTATTATATAGGAATTGGATTGGTAATATTAGCTATAATTTCAATCCTAGATTATAAACAAAATGTTGGTGCTTCAAAGGAAGATAATATAACCTTGGTCAAGGAAATAAAGAGTGGTTTAAAAGAGGTTAAGAATTCGAAATTAATGCAATTAATGATGGCTCTTACATTTTCAGGCCAATTCTTTTTTCAAGCACATTATCAATTATGGCAAGGATTGTTTTTGTATAAAGGTTTCAATAAACACAATTTTTATTTATTATATATTATTTTCCAATTAATAAGTTTAGGCACTTATAGTATAAATTTAAATATCAAAAAAAATAAAATAAAAATTATTGGTTTTAGCACCATAGTAGTATTATCTTTGTCAATGATTCTTTTTTTGATTACTAAATCTTATTATTTCGTTTTTAGTTATATGTTTTTAATCTTTATATTTACACTAGTTGAATATTATTGTAATGTTATGTTCTCAACTATAGTATCTGTAGAAAGAATTTCATCTTTAACATCATTACGGTCAAGTATTGGTAGAATTGGAGCAATTTGTTCCATGGTAGTATCAAGTATACTGTTAACTAAACTAAATGTACTTGATGTTGTTGCTATTAATTTTGGAATAGCAATTTTTACAACTTTGGCTATAGGTATAGTATTGTATAGTCGAAATAGAGAAACATTATTTTCAGAAAAAGAGGAATAAGTATATTGAAATGATTGAAAAGTAGAACTAGGACGTATGGGTACTAATCAAATCATTTTAGTTATAAAAAGTTTAATCTTGTTAAATTTAGTTTGTAAATGAAAAACAGTAATAGAAAAGAGTCTGACTAGATTAAACTGTTTTAAGTTTAACGTTACGTTATAACTTTCTGTACATAAAAAATGATCCTAATTTTAATTATTTATGTTGTCTACTTAGGTAGGATCATATCAGGTTAACAAACCTTGATTTAATAGGATGTTTGTGTAGAACTAAAGCCCAAAATTTATTAAAAATAATAGGAATGTCTCTCTTGAAACTAAGGAAACAATTGAATAAAAAATAACCGCTACAACGCTCAGGCGCTATAGCGGTTATTTTTATGTGATATTTAATTATTAGCAACTAATGAACGATAAAAGTTAGCTTTGGTTTGACGGTAGTAAGGCACAATCCAGATGAATCCAATACCAAAAGTAATAATACCCAATAAACCCCAGCCAATGAAGCTTAAGTCTAAGACGAATAAGTCCATCTTGTGTCCGTCCATTAAATGACGACTTTCAGTAATTGCTTCAGTTGCTCCTATATCAGTTTGTCCGGCAGCAAATTTATCCTTTAAGATATATGGCGTCATGGCATAAGAATATCCCTTAATGAAGGCAGGAATAATAAATGCGAATAACCATAAAGTAATAAAAAGATTGGTCATAAAAAGAGTAAACAAACTATTCTTGAAACGTCCATTGCTGTAGGCACTGAAAATACCAACATACCAAGGCTCTTTCTTTCCTGTTTCAACGAAATCTAGGATAGTATAAGCAACTCCCCATAAAACTAAACCAGTAATTAAGCCGACAATAAATGTCGAAAGATCATAACCAGGCTTATAACCTTGAATTAATGTTTCATTGTTATAGCGAAGAATTGAGTAGGTAAAATCTTTTCCGGTCCAGATCCAACGATTAATATCCATGATGACGGCGTTAAATAACCAGGCAAAAATAGTTAGACAAATAGCCCAGCCCCAATTGCCACGTAATTGATCTTTGGATGCTTGTTTCATTTGTGCACGTGTCATAGATTGCTTTCCTCCATAATATGCTAAATATATATCCATCTTATCTTATTACTTTGAATACAGATAGGATAAAATTAAAATTTCTCAACTTTTGTTATAATCGAAATACTAAATTAAATCGAAGAAGGGTTGCTCATGAAATATAAACAATTAATTTTTGACGTTGATGATACTTTAATTGACTTTGCTGCTACGGAAGATTCATCCCTGCATGCATTGTTTAAATCACATAAGCTGCCTCTCTCATCTGACTTGCAGAAACAATACCATACGTACAATCAAGGACTTTGGCGCAAGCTTGAATTGGGTGAAATTACTTATGAAGAATTAAGCGAGATGACATTTCATGACTTTATTAAGGAACATTTCGGTCTAGAAGTAGATGGAAATGAATGGATGAATGAATATCGCTCTTACTTTGGTGAAGCTCATCAATTGCTACCAGGTGTGGAAGATACGCTGAAATTTGCCAAAAAACAAGGCTATAAGTTAACAGTCTTAAGTAATGGTGAAAAGTTCATGCAGCGCCATCGCTTAGAATTAGCAGGTATCAAAGACTACTTTGATTTGATTGTAACGTCTGAAGAAGCTCATTATTCTAAGCCAAATCCGCATGCTTTTGATTATTTCTTTAGCCGCACAGAGATTGGGCCAAATGAGACTTTATTCTTTGGGGATGGATTGCAGTCAGATATCTTAGGTGCTGAAAAATATGGCTTTGACAGTATTTGGTATAATCACCGTCACCGTAAGGATAATATTGGACTTCATCCCTTATTTGAGGTTGAAACATATCCAGAATTTGTTAAATTAATGCAAAACGATTTTAAGAAGACATATTAAAAGGAGTGCTTAAGCACTCCTTTTGTGTTACTATTTATTCTTTTTCAAAACCAACCATTAAGCCGCCTTCTTCAGCATAGAAGCTGCAAAGTGCGCCACATTCGCCGATAGTAACTTTAGCATCTGGGAAGTTATCTAAGATAATTTCTTTCATGCTTAAAGCAGAGCCCTCATTTTGCACATGGTCAATTTGAACGCGGCCTCCGCGATAGCCAGCTTTAACCATATCATCTAATAGTTTTCTTCTAGCCTTCTTAGCCCCGCGTGCCTTACCCAAAAGTTCAAATTCGCCTTTATTGTTGGCAGTTCCGATAACGAAAAGCTTTAACAAACCAGCAATTTTAGCGACAGCTGGAGTAATCCGTCCATTGTTACCTAGATTGGTTAAATCCTGCAACGCAAACATTAAATCAAGGTGATGTTGATATTCTTCTGTTGCTTTAACAATCTCTTCAAAAGATTTTCCAGCACTTGCCAAACTAGCAATCTTTTCTGCAAGTAGTCTTAATTGTGGACCAGCTGAACGAGAATCAAAGACTAAAATTTTAGCTTTTGGATTCTTTTCATGATAAATTTTAGCAGCTTGGGTAGCTGAATTATAACTACCAGAGAGTGCGCTAGTTAAAGTAATGACAAAGATTTCGTCGCTACCTTCAAAGGCCTTAAGCCAGTCATTTACATTTGGACAGGCAGAAGTTGATTTGTTTTTAGTATGCTTTAAGGTGTAGAGAAATTTATCTAGATCAATATCAGGCGTATCGAGCCAAAGCTTGCTATCAACGTGAAGTGATAAAGGAACAGTAACATGATCAATTCCATCGATTTGATCAGCTGTGATATTCGCAGTTGAATCTGTAATAATTTTTATCGGCATATAGATTACCTCGAATTAAATATATTAAGCTGTTTTCTTTCAGTCTAAAATAATATGGATAGTAAAGTCAAAGAAAATGCTATCAGTACAAAAAAGGTCAGCCCGAGAGCTGACCCATTGTTAATGTGAAAATACTAGTCCTAATAAGCCGCCTAAGGCAACTAAAGCCAGAAGGGGCAATACTAGATAAGAAACGAAGGCAAATAGCAGTCCGATCACGATTAAGAAACCAACGATCTTCAAAATGCCAATTCCTAGTTTCCAGAACAGCCAAATAATTAATAAGGCTAATAAAAGTGAAAACATATTTCGAACCTTCTTATAAAAATCAATTATATTTTGATATTAATCATATTACGAATTAAGGAGAAAGTATAGATAAGTTTTTATTAAGAATATTTAGGATAATTTTCGTTAACGAAAGTTGCGTTCAAATACGATAAACTAAGAACATTTTAACCTTTTTATCTAAAAATGATGATAGAGGTGAAGAAAATGAAATACTTATTGAGATATTTAAAAAAAGAACCAGTAAAGGTTGGTATCGTAATTATCCTAACAATTATTACTTCAGCTTTACGAGTTACTCATGCTTTAATCAATGTAAATATTCTAAATTCTTTGATCAAATTACAGCTGCATAACTTTTTTAACTGGGTAATGGTTGATATTGGAGTATTTGCAATCCTATCTATTTTTCTAATTTTACTTCAAATTCAAACAGCTAAAACAATTGAATTTTTATGCTTGGATTTAAGAAAGGATATTGTTCGCCAAATTGCTAATAAGCCAATTATGAAATACCAGGAAAAAGATACAGGAGTATATGCTTCCTGGTTAACTAATGATATGAATACAATCGAAAATAATGGCTTTTATAATATTTTACAATCCATTCAAGTCATTACCGACCCATTATTTTCAATTATTGCCTTACTACAATTTTCTTGGACATTTATTCCTTTAATTTTACTAGTCTCATTTTTAACAGTTTTTTTACCACAAATTGTTCATGATAGATTAGCTAGTGCGAGTTTATCAACTACTCAAGCTAATGAAAATTTACTTAGTACTATTAATGATGGCTTAAGGGGTTTTGCAACATATTCTATTTTTGGCGTTGAGAGACAACTTGAAAATAGAATTACTGGTGCCACGATGACCTTAATTGGTAAGAAAGTACGACAAGCGAAATATCAAGCAGTAGCTAATAATATTGCTGGTTTTTCAAATATTTTAGGACAAACTGGTATTGAAGCTTGGACTGGTTTTCTAGCTCTGCAAAAAAGTATTTCCATTGGTGTAATCGGATCTTCAGGAAATTTGTCCTACAATGTTTTTAATTCATTAGCTGCGATTGCACCAATGTGGGCAGAAATGACTGCATTGACACCAATTTTTGAAAAATATCATCTTGATGATAAAAATAAGCCTAAACAAACTGGTAGAACACTTGAAAATAATGATTTTCAATGTTTAGATATTGAGAATCTACAAATTTCTTTTGGAGATAAACCAGTTTTTAAGCAACCATTAAATTTACATATAAGTAAAAATCAAAAGATTGCTCTTGATGGCGATTCTCGTAGTGGTAAAAGTACACTTTTAAAAATAATTTCAGGTCAAATAAAAAATTATCAGGGGTCAGTTAAAATTAATAATCAAGATGAAAAAACTCTCAGTTATGATGCCATTAGAGAAACATTGATTTATGTGGATCAGATTCCATATTTATTTAACGGGACAATTCGTTATAACTTAGAATTAGGAGAGCACTTTAGCGATCAAGAAATATTCGATGCCTTAAGAAAAGCTAATTTGCTTGATTATGTTAAAGAGTTACCAGCAGGATTAAATACAAAAGTTGGCGAAAATGGCACAAAAATGTCTGGAGGACAGAAGCAGAGATTAGCTTTAGCTCGTGGCTTACTAAGAAATAGAAAGCTATTTTTATTAGATGAAAGTACAAGCAGTTTAGATAAGAAAAGTGCTCTGAATGTTGAAAATATCTTTTTGAGTCAGCCAGATATTACGGTTATTTTTGTTAGCCACCAGCTACATGATGAAAACAAACAGAAATTTGATAGGATCATTAAGATATAAAAGAGATGAATATACTATATTTTCGGTAACATACTTACAAAGTCACTATATCCTGCAAGCTTTAAAACGTTGGTTATTTCCTGACAAGTAGCAGGATCCTTTTGAAAAACAGACGCATAATATTTTCCAAGTAACTTTATAAATAGGACGGGCCCTTTGCTATTAATGGTTGAGATATATGATAATACCTCTTGGATTAACTTTGTGGAGTTTTTCTCATAGCAATTATCTAGGTAATTAATACAGATTGCGCCAATACATTCTTGCAAAGAACTTTGTAGAATATTTGGATTAGAATATTTCGCTAAGATAGTACCTACTAAAAAGTTCAGCTCATCTATATCGTAGATACGCATTGTTTCTCTAAAAATTTGAAGGGAATGAATATTCCAATTGTTGTTGACGAGAATGTATTGTTTCAGTTTATTTTTTAATTCAATTGGAATTTCTTTAGCTTTAGGAAGATAGACCTCTAAAGTAAGCTGCAATTGCAATTTATAATACTCAGTTTGGCGATTATTAGGAAGTAAATCTATCTCCTGTTTTATTTTTAATAATTTATCTCTGCTTTTTTGCTCAAAAGCTACAGAAATTTTATCCATAATATCTTCTGAGATATTTTCTTTATCATTTAGATTTTCAAAAAAATAGGTAGCGTTTATTTGATGTTTATTAAGAATTTGAAGGAGATCGTTAGTCCCAATATCGTGAATATTTCTTTCAACTTTTGAATAAAAAGAGGTTGAGACTACATTTGTAGCCATTTCTGTTTGAGTTAATCCTAGTTGTTTTCTAAGATTTAGCAATGCTTCACCAATTGTCATTCTGTATACCTCAAATTTAATTTTTTAATAATAATTTTATTTACCGCTTATTCTATCATGCTATAGGATGATAATAATTTCAATTACATTAATAAGCTATAATAAAAAGAAATTACCACAAATTTACTACGATTACATTTAGAAAACTAGAAAAATGAAAAAACTAACAACAGGAATTTTAGCCCATGTAGATGCTGGAAAAACTACCTTGTCAGAAGGCATGCTCTACAAAAGTGGCACATTGAGAAAATTAGGTGCAGTTGATAAAGGAACTGCATATTTAGATAGTGATGATTTAGAAAAGAAGCGCGGAATTACGATTTTTTCCCATATTGCGCGTATTCAAACCGGTAATAGTGAATTACAAATTTTAGATACGCCGGGCCATATTGATTTCGCTCAAGAAATGGAAGAGACGTTAAGTGTTTTAGATTATGCCATCTTAGTTGTATCAGCCAGTGAAGGGGTAACTGGATACACCCGCACTCTTTGGAGCTTACTAAAAAAGCATCAAATTCCAGTTTTTATCTTTGTTAATAAAATGGATACCTTGAAGGCTGATAAGGAGAATATTCTTAAGCAACTTAATGAGCTGGATGACAATTTTATTGAGTTTGGTAATCAAGATGCAGATTTTTATGAAAAAGTAGCTACTGCAGATGAAACAACCTTAGATCAATATCTAGAACTTGGAAAAATAGAAGATAGTGCAGTCAAAAAATTAATCAATCAAAGAAAAATTTTTCCAGTATATTTTGGTGCAGCTTTAAAATTAATTGGAATAGACGAATTTCTAGCGGGCTTAGATAAGTGGACTGATGGAAAAAAGTATACAAATGACTTTGGAGCTAGAATTTTCAAGGTTTCTTATGATGAAAAAGGCGAACGCTTAACTTGGTTAAAAGTTACCGGTGGTAGTTTAAAAGCCAAGACCGAGATATTTCCTGACGAAAAGGTGAATGAAATTCGTCGCTATAACGGCACTAAGTATCAAGTCATTCCGCAGGCAGAAGCTAGCGAAATTATTGCTGTCAGCGGCTTGAAAAGTACTTATCCCGGACAAGGATTAGGCTTTGAAAATGATCAGACTAATTTTACTGTTCAGCCGGTTTTAACTTATGCAGTAAAAGTTGACTCAGCTAACACAAATGCTTGTTTGCAGGCATTAAAACAGCTTGAAGATGAGAACCCTCAACTACATGTTAAGTGGAACAAGCAGACACAAGAGATAAGTATTGATGTTTTGGGAAAGATTCAATTAGAGATTCTCCAGCAACTATTACGCGATCGCTTTAATTTAGAAGTTGAATTTACTCAGGGCAAGATCCTTTACCAAGAAAGTATTAAAGCTTCAGTTGAAGGGGTTGGTCACTTTGAACCTTTGAGACACTATGCAGAAGTTCACTTGTTACTCACTCCTGGTAAAAACGGAAGCGGCTTAGTTTTCAAAAATAATTGTAGTTTAGAAGTTTTGCCTAAAAAATGGCAAGATCAAGTGATGGAGAGTTTATCTAATAAAGAACACTTAGGTGTCTTAACTGAGTCGCCCATTACAGATCTTGAAATTACTCTAGTTGGAGGCCGGGGAAGCAATGTTCATACAGTTGGCGGAGATTTTCGTGAGGCAACTTATCGTGCAGTGCGGCAAGGATTAATGGAGCTAAAGGCTAGAAAACAAGTTTATTTACTTGAACCTTGGTACCAATTCACTCTAAGAATTAATCAGGATCAAGTTGGTCGGGCGATTAATGATATTGAGAGAATGGGTGGAAAATTTGAACTCGGAGAAAGTAGTGGGAACGTCACTACGATTAGCGGTCAAGCACCGGTAGCGCAGATGCAGGATTATGCTACTGAAGTTAGAAACTACACGCATGGTACTGGACAACTAGAATGTTTATTCTTGGGTTATCGAGAATGTAAAGATAGTGCTGCTATTATTGAAGAAATGGCTTATGATCCACTATCTGACATTAACAATACTCCTAACTCCGTCTTCTGCTCCCATGGCGCAGGTCATACAGTTCTGTGGAATGAGGTACCAAGTCATGCCCAGTATCCATATTTAGGATAAATTGCTGCACGATTTTGGTAGATCAAGCTAAATAATTTTTGCAGTAAAACGCTTTCATTATTTATGAAAAGGTGCTATATTAAAAGTGTGAAATAGCTCTAGTAGAAGTCACGATTAGGATTGTTAATATTTATATTTTTTATTAAGTCGACGATACTCTAGCTATTGCAATTCATAAATATATTTTATAAGAAAAGGAAGTTCTGATTAATGAACTTCCTTTTTTGGTGCTAATAGAAATGTAGTTAAAGTAACTACTTGAATCCCATTTGCTTGCGTAGGACCGTGTAGATTGGTTCTCCACCTAAGAGAGCTAGAATTAGATAGGCAATAAAGACACTCATAATCATTGGCAAAACTTGTTCTACTGTTCCGATCATTTCTGTCAACAAAATAATTGCGGTAAATGGGGCGCGCAAAATTGCTCCGAGGTAGGCTGCCATAGAGACAACAATGATATTAGTATAGTTGTCAGTAGGAATTAGGCCTAAGTGAATAAATATAGTCGCAAAAATCGTCCCCATTAAAGCCCCTAAAACTAAAATCGGCATAAAAGTACCACCAGGAATAGAACTACAATAAGAAATCATAGAAAAGATTAATCTTAGTAGAAAGAAGACAACTGGAATTAGAATCCAGGAAAGTTGCCCTAGTTTTTCTTCTTGGATAATTAAAGGATTGTGAAAGAGTGAATCGATCAAGTAATGTGATCCACCCAAAACATGAGGAAAGGCAAGTCCAATAGGAATAACTAATAGAAGTGGAACAATACTGTGATATTGTATGGGAATAATTTTTATCTTGCTAAAAAGCCATTTAGTATTTAAAAGAGAACGTTGATATCCATATGCCATTAGCCCGGCTACAATTCCGATAGTAATTAATGACCAGTAGGAGTGAACGGGCAATTTTTTAGCAATGGGAAGATAAAGACAGGGACGCGTTCCAAAAAATATAATAGTAACTAAGTCAGCTGAAGCAGCAGCCCCTAAAGCGCTGATGCATTCTTTAGGGTTAAAAGAATGGGTAATAACTTCAACAAGGAAAAAAACACCTGCAAGTGGAGCTGAGACGGCGGCACTAAGGCCGGCCGCAATTCCCGCGCATTGAAGCAAACGTCTATCTTCTTCACTACATTCAAAAATATTTTCTGCAAAACCTTGACCTACTAAAGCACCCATTTGAATACATGGACCTTCGCGACCAAGAAAAAGTCCCATTGAGCTTACTAAGAGACCACCTACGAATTTTCGCCATAAAACGGGAAACCATTTAACTTCGTGTTCTCCCATTAATGTTGCTTCTACTTGAGGAATACCTGATCCCGATAGGTCTAGTAAATATGGTTTAATAATTTTGCTCACAAGGATACAAATAAAAAAAGTAAAAATTGTATATAGACCGATCCATTGGGGATGGGATGCCATGTAGGGATAGAGAAAGTATAAAAAATGCATGCTTTTATCGATAACAAATCGAAAAATACTGACTATCATTCCTATAATTAATCCAATAATGATGCTCTGAATTAAAATCTGTGGCACTCGGGTAGTAAAGGGGCGTCTAAGAAAATCTTTAGCAGGCTTCATAATTGTGACTTCTTTCATGTATACGTTGTTAGGTTTATTGTATGCCGAAAGAAGAAAAGAAAACAAATAATAGATGGCAAAAGAGCCCTACTAGATCAATGATTTTGATCTAGTAGGGCTCTTTTGCACTGAATCACCTGTATTCCTAAATGACCAGTCTAAGTGTATGTGCAGCTCAAAAAAGAGGTACGTTGATGTGATAAAGAGTGAGATCTGAAACTACTCAATACGTAATTTCTATTTAAATATAATTTTTAGCTAAATCTTCCTTGCTTTTTGTCCTAACCAAAAATTTCCAGTAAAATTTACTTTTCTTACCAAATATGAACCCTCTTTTCGGGATCAAGCCACATTCCGTTGGCTGGCTGGATATTAAAAGTTTGATAGAAATCATCAATGCACTGAGCAGGTACATTTGATCTGAGTTCACTTGGGGCATGAGAATCATAGGCAATGACTGATTTTCTAAATTGGGGCATCATCTTACCACGCCAAATTTTAGCCCATGCTTGAAATACCTCTTGTAGATTACCATTTTCTTTTTTTGCGGTTTCTACAGCAACAGTTAATCCACCTAAGTCGGCTACATTCTCCCCAACGGTTAACTTGCCATTAGTCTTAAGACCACCACAAATAATACCATCAAATAATTCTATTTCAGCTTGTGAAAGTTCAGTAAATTTGTTGTAATCTTCTTCACTCCACCAGTTACGAATATTACCAAATTCGTCAAATTTAGACCCGTTGGGATCAAAAGCGTGGGTAATTTCATGAGCAATTACTGCACCAATACCACCTAGATTTTCACTCAAGGTATTATCTGAACTATAAAACGGCTTTTGCAGAATTGCAGCGGGGAAAGTAATATCATTTTTTGTTGGATCATAGAAAGCATTGATTAAATTTGCTGGAGCACCTGGTCCCCAAAGAGTCCGGTCAACTGGTTTATATAATTCATTAAAACTATACTGTACCCATGTCTTATTAGCAGCAGATATATTTTCATATAATGATTTATTTGTTGAAACTTGAATGTCATTATACACGTCACTAATTTTATCGGGATAGCCAATTTTTAGGGTTATATGATCGAGTTTTTTTAGTGCTTCATTTTTAGTAGATTCACTAAGCCAGCTGTTATCTTGCAATCTTTGCTTATAAGTTTCAAGCATTTTATTAATCATTTGCTCAACATTAGCTTTTGCGGTTGAGCCAAAATATGATTGGGCGTAATAAATACCAATGACTTCCGCAAAGACTCTGTTAGCAACCCTGTAAGCTTGTTTTTCTGTAGAAGGTAATTCTCTAACACCCTCTACAGCCTGCTTGTAGGGAAAAGCAGCCTTTTGAAATTCTTCCGAAAGATAATCAGCGGAACTATTGACAAATTTTACTAATATCCAGCTTTTAAGTTCTTCGAAGTTTTCGGGATTAACAAGTTCATTAATGTGCTTTAAATAATCTGGTTCGATAACAATAATTTTTTCAGGTACTTTAGAGAAAAGGCTATTTAAAAGCTGCTCTATATCTAAAAATTCGAAAGAAGAAGCAAATTGTTGAGTTGAATAAGCATTATACATGCTAGCAAAATCATTTATTTCTTCTTGAGATTTTTTATGTTTGGCTAATTTTTTATCAAATCGAACTGCATTAGTGGCAATTTGTTTACTGTCTTCAGAACTAAGACCGGCTAGAGTTAAGAGCTTAGCCGATTGCTTTTCGAAAGTGTTCAATAATTCTTCAGAAGAAGGATCCTTATAAGCGGAGGCATCTGGTAAAAATGAATTTGGTGAGGCAAAATACAAAGAATTTTGAGAAGTATTTTTCATATCCGCATCTACATAAAAATAGAGGGGTAAGGAAAAAGCATCTTTAATTAATTGAGCTAAATTTTGGTTAAAATCAGAGAATCTAGATAAAGAAAGCAGCTTTTGGAGATCAGGTTTGATTGGTTGAGCACTATCAGCATTTCTCTTATCAAAATCTAAAGTTAGCTTATACAAAGTGATAGCTTTGTCCAAATTATCTAAGTCCGGCAACTTCTTCTTATTAAAAGCGAAGTTATCAAAATCCTTCAGAAGTTGTTTTCTAATTTTAGTGTCTAATTCTACGAAACTGTCCATAAGTGGACGATCGGCTGGAATTTTTGCTTTTTCAAGCCACTGTGAATTAGTAGCTAAGTATAAGTTGTCTTGAAGTTTAACATTGGTATTTGCTACAGCAGAATCACCTAAGCCACCACGAATTCTAAAAGTATTCATAATTAATTACTCCTTTAAATTTAATTGTTGAATTAAGTCTAACAAAGAATTAATATTATTTTAATAAAATTCGTATTCGAATTATTTTGAGGTGTAAAAGATGACTATTGGCGAATTGCTTAAAGACTATCGAATAAAACAAGGTAAAACTCAAAGAGAATTTATTGCTGGAATTGTTAGTCAGTCATATTATTCAAAAGTTGAAAAGGAGATACATCGAATTACCGCAGATGATTTGTTGGAAATTTTAAATCATAATGGAATTCCAGTTAAAGAATTTTTTGAAAAATTAGAAATTGATCCAAATCAATGGCAGATTGATAAAATTAATAAACTCATGGAAGAAATAACTAAAGCTAGTTATTCGGAGCAGGCAATAGATCAAATAAGAAAAATCAGGGAAAAGGTGAAAAAGTTAGATTTGAATCCAGAATTAAAAGAGGAGGCTCTATTAATAATTGACGGATTTATAGAATTAGAAAAAGATGATCCAGAAACTTTTGATGAAAAGTTGAGAACTAAATTAAAAGAAAAGATATTTATGATGCCAGAATATAATACACATAAGCTGTCTCTTTATGCTAATTTTATAAATTTATATAATTTTGATGGTAATCTCCAAATAATAAGACTGATAAATAAGGTATTAGAAAGAAAACCGATAGAGAGGCAAGAAGAGATACTATTTGCAATTGTATTAAACGTATTGGGGCAAGCCATTAAAGAGAAAAAGTATGATAAAACAAATGAAATTATTAATTTAGTAAATCAAATCAAAGTAGTTCCCGAGTTATTTCTTTATCGTGAAATGCTTACTTTTTATGAAGAGTTAATTGCATATCATTATCTTAGGGATACTTGTCAAAAAAATTCTATCGTAAATTGCAATAATAAATTGAACACTTAGGCTGCTTGATAGATTTGATCTAATTCTCTTTCGAAGATTTCATCTGGTGTGTGGTATGCCAGGATCTTTCTTGGTAATGAATTGCACCAGGTTTCAATATCAATGATCTGTTGGAGAGAATAGTTATTGATGTACTCTCCTTTAGGAATGAATCTGCGAATAAGGCCATTGTGCCTTTCCACAGTTCCCTTATCACAAGAAGTATTGGATGAGCATAATAAACAAGAGTCTTAGAAACCTCCTCTAAATTAGCTAGATCCGCAAACTCTGAACCATTGTCAGTAGTAATCGTCTTGAAGATGTCATTCCAGTGCTCGCTGTATTGTTTCTGAAGCACTTTAAAAGCTCGCATGACACTGGCAAATGTCTTGTCAGGTATGCGAATAATCAAGAATTCACGGCTCATGCGCTCAGAAAGCGTTAATAGAACCTGATCGTCCTTGGTCTTATGCCCTAAAACAAGATCGCATTCCCAATGACCAAATTCATTACGCTGGTCAATCTCTTTAGGCCGCTCTTCGATGCTTCGTCCCAGCTTTTTCTTGTTTTTGCGAACATGATGGAGCTTGGTATTGCGTTTAAGCTTTTCAGGCAAATCATAGTTTTTGATTGTCATCAGTCCTTGATCTACGTAGTTATACAAGGTTCTGGTACAGACTGTTTGATGATGCGAGAATTCACCGATAGCTAAGCTGCGATTGGCACAAACGTCAAGCGACCAGCCGTCCTCAAAGAAATGCTTAATAACGTAGCTAATAAAGTCTGCTTTCTTCAAGAAGTCCGATTTGCGACCGCAGTGGCGACGATTAACCTGATAAACGCTTTGACCATGATCAGCCTTATAGCGCTGCTGCTTGCCATGATAGAGAGAAACAGTGCCACGTTTGACCTCATAGCTGATCGTAGAAGGAGAGCAGCCAAGTTCTCGAGCAATTGCTCTGATAGAGTAGCCGTCTTTTAAGCGAGTTTGAATAATAACTCGTTCTTCAAATGACAAGTGCTTGCCTTTAACGTGTTGATTCATGGTAGAATGTAAAGAGTCCATTTGTGACCTCGTTTTTAAATGTTGTGTGGTAACTACATTCTATCAAACAGGTCCAGATGGACTTTTATTTTTTACAAAGTGTTCAACTTAATTTTACAATCGGCGAATTATTTTAGATAATTTTTCCTCCGTAAAAAGAATGATGAAATAATAGCTAAAGCAAGTCCAAATAATAATACCCATAAAAATCCGAACTTATTTTCTTTGCCTGGCAATCCACCTACGTTCATTCCCCAAATACTACTAATTAATGCAGGGATTGAGATAATAAGTGCAACTGAGTCAAGATACTTCATTAGGTTATTTAAGTGATTATCCATCATTGCTGAAAATAATCCATTAATTGATTCTAAAAGATCTCGATAAACTTTGATTTGCTTAGTTATTTGCTGTTGTGAAAGAATTAGATCAATGATTAGGATTGAGTCAGCAAGATGCTGTTCCTTAAAAAACTTTGTGAGGGAATTGATGGATGTAGTTTGGTCGTTCATTGTGTGATTAAAGTAAACCAGCGTTTTCATTAAATCAGTTGCTTGTTTTAAGGATTGAGTTTTTGTGCTAGTACGTGCTGCATGATCTAGCTCATCAATAGCTTGTTTTATGTTGTCTAATTCCTTGTTAAATTGATAATTTTGATATAGCAATTGTTTAATTAGAAGCACTTCAACTGAAAGTTTAGTAATTGAAGTTTTATCCTGAAAAATAGGTGTCGGTGATTTTTGTAAAATTAGTATTAAATGTTGAGAATTAAATATGGCAATTGTTGGGTAAAGGGAGTCTTCAATTTCACTTTGTTTAGGGTCCAAATTAAAGGATACAAAAATATGTGCACCCTTTAATTTACAGTCGGGAAGAGCATTAAAGTGAGATACTTCAGTTGCAGAAGTTTGCTTAGTGAAAATATGCGTATCACAATTTATTGTTTTTTCTAGATGGTTTAATTCAGCAGCAGTAGGTTGAACTAAAATTATAAGTTTAGCTGATAAAAGGTCATGTGATATTAACTGCCCCTGATTATTGTACATAGTAAGCATAAAATAACCTCGTACTCTCAAATTTTTAGACTAAATATATCATAAAGAGGAAGTATAAGTAGATTTAACGCCTAGTGATGAATTATATGGTTACAATATGTGTATAGAAAATATTAATTTTTAATTAATATACATAACAAGTTATTAAGGAAATGTTAAGCTTGCAGAGCTGTAGGCAGTAGAATATCTTTATTGATTAGCTCTTGTTATGATTAAGTTAATCAATCATAAGTCATATAAAGATTAAAAATAGCTAGCTAAATCAATCTTTTATGTATTTTTAGGAAAGGAAGCCTAACTATGATGGAAGATAAACATGGAATTAAAGACAAAGTAGCAGGTAAACTTAAAGAAGTAGAAGGAAAAATCACTGGTGATAAAGCTCGTGAGGTTGAAGGAAAGGCTCAACAAGCTAAAGGAAAGGTGAAATCTAAGGCTACTGAAGTAAAAGAAGACTTAGAATAATCTACTTATTGTATATTTTAGAAATAGGAGGCGATCCCCATGCTTCACTGGATTTGGGTTTTGATTGTCGGAGGCGTAATCGGGTTGATTGCAGGAGCCATTACTCATAAAGGCGGCTCAATGAACTGGATTGCAAATATTATTGCTGGGCTAGTAGGCTCATCTCTAGGCGAGGCTTTGCTGGGTGCCTGGGGTCCGCAAGTAGCGGGAATGGCAATTGTTCCATCGTTACTAGGAGCTATTATTTTAGTTATCTTAGTTTCATGGATTATGACAATGCTATTTGGGTCAAAAGCTCATTCATAAATCATATTTAACACAATTTAAAAATTCTCTCTCAAAAGAGCAGTCTTAGTCGACTGCTTTTTTCTATGGGCGGCCTTTTAAATTTTCATAGTATAATGGATGTGATATAAAAATCTAGGTAAGAAAAGAGATAACAATGCGTTTAATTTCATGGAATATTGACTCCCTTAATGCCGCTTTAACTAGTGATTCACCGCGTGCCCAACTTACGCGTAGCGTTTTAAATACAATAAAAGAAAAAGATGCCGATATTATTGCTATTCAAGAAACTAAATTACGTTCTACAGGTCCAACGAAGAAGCACCAAGAAGTTCTTGCAGAGATGTTTCCTAACTATGACTATGTCTGGCGTTCTTCTGAAGAGCCAGCAAGAAAAGGCTATGCAGGGACGATGTTTTTATATAAAAATACTTTAACGCCTGAAGTAACTAAGCCAGCTATTGGCGCACCGGATACAATGGATTATGAGGGACGAATTTTAACCTTAGAATTCGATAATTATTATGTTACTCAAGTCTATACTCCTAATTCTGGTAATGAATTGAAGCGATTAGAAGATCGTCAAATTTGGGATGAAAAGTATACAGAATATTTACA
Organism: Lactobacillus johnsonii; assembly: GCF_014058685.1. NCBI lineage: Bacteria > Bacillati > Bacillota > Bacilli > Lactobacillales > Lactobacillaceae > Lactobacillus > Lactobacillus johnsonii. Next base: position 53,053 of record NZ_CP059055.1, read on the forward strand.
AAAATTAGATAAAAGTAAACCAGTAATTGCGAGTGGTGACTATAATGTTGCCCATACTCCAATTGATTTGAAACACCCAGAAAATAACCACCATAACGCTGGCTTTACTGATGAAGAGCGTCAAGGCTTTGATAAATTATTGAAGCTTGGCTTTACTGATACCTTTAGAAAGGTCCATGGGAATGTAGAAGGTGTTTACTCATGGTGGGCTCAAAGAGTAAGAACTAGTAAAGACAATAACTCAGGCTGGAGAATTGACTATTACATTGTTTCTGATAGAATTGCTGATCAGGTAACTAAATCAGAAATGATCGATACCGGAGATCGTAAAGATCATTGTCCAATTATGCTAGAAATCAATTTATAATTATCCACTTGTGGATAAGTGAAGAAGATCGTTTAGGTCTTCTTTTTTAATTTAGATGGGAAGTGAAGACTGTGGATAACGTTTTAAAAGAAGCAATTTTGAATGGTTTATACAATAAAGATAAAAATAATGGCAATGAATTCTTGAGTCCCCAGTTCGTAAGTAATGATACGGAGAACAAGATCTGGTTTACTTTGCGGCAAGAATTACTGTCAGCTACTTCTTTTACTTGGGCAGTTGCATTTATTTCTGAAAATATGCTTGTTCCATTTAAATTAGTGATGTCGGAATTAGCTAAAAAAGGAATTAGCGGTACGTTAATTACAGGTACTTATCTTGGCTTTAATAGTCCGAAAGTTTTCAAGGAATTAATGAAAATACCGAACCTGAAAGTTCGGCTAAGTGAAGAAGCTGGTTTTCACGCTAAGGGATATATTTTTAATTATGAAGATTATCAAACTATTTTAATTGGGAGCGCAAATTTTACTAGATCAGCTTTATTGAAAAATTGCGAGTGGGGATTAAAAGTAACATCTCATGAAAATGGCCAATTAGTTCAAGAACTTAATAATCAAATTCAAATTACATTGACTACTAGCATTCCGCTTACCAATTCCTGGATTAGAGAATACGAGAAAAATTGGCAGCCTGTCAAAAAGACTGCTATACATTTGGTAAGTGATCGACAAAAAGATATTTTACCTAATAAGATGCAAAAAGCTGCTTTAAATAATTTAACTGCTCTAGTAAATGAGGATGCAAAAAGAGCCCTGGTCGTTTCTGCCACTGGGACTGGAAAAACATATTTGGGAGCATTTGCAGTTCGAGAATATCAACCTAAAAAGTTTCTTTATCTGGTACATCGAGAACAAATTGCTAAAAAATCTTTAGAGAGTTTTTATAAGGTAATTGGCGGAAGTCGTGAGGACTATGGTTTATTAACTGGAAATAAGCATGATTTTAATAAAAAGTATCTTTTTGGAACTATTCAAACTTTAAGTCAGGACAAAGTTTTAGCAGAATTAGATCCAAAAGAATTCGATTATATTTTAATTGATGAAGCTCACCGAGTAGCTGCTCCAACTTATCAAAAAATTTTAGAACACTTTACGCCTAAATTTTTACTAGGAATGACCGCTACGCCAGAAAGAATGGATAAGCAAAACATCTATGAAGTATTTGATTATCACTTAGCTTATGAAATTAGGCTAAAGGATGCCTTGAATGAGCAGATGTTAACACCGTTTCATTATGTGGGAGTAGAAGATTATACGGTAGGCGATGAGATAATTACTGAAACTAGTAAATTAAAAGACTTAGTTGCTGAAAAACGAGTTGATTATGTCCTTAAGCAGCTTGATTACTATGGCTATTGCGGTAAAAAAGCTAAAGGCTTAGTATTTTGTAGTCGGCAAGAAGAAGCACGAAAGTTAGCAGAATTATTTACGCAAGCTGGACACCCAGCACAAGCTCTTACTAATGAAGATAGTCAGAAGAAACGAGTAGAAGTAACTAAGAAGTTAGAAAATGGTGAATTAGAATATATATTTACCGTAGATCTATTTAACGAAGGAATCGATATTCCGTCCCTAAACCAAATTGTGATGCTCCGAAATACCCAATCGAGTATTATTTTTATTCAACAACTAGGGCGTGGGCTGCGTAAATTTCCGGGAAAAGACTATGTAACTGTAATTGATTTCCTGGGTAATTATAAGAATAATTATCTAATCCCAATTGCCTTAAATGGTGATAAGAGCCGTGACAAAGACCAAGTTGTTAGAGAAAGTAAATTACCGCAAGTTATCGATGTTTCAACAATTAACTTTACTGAGGTAGCTTCACAAAGGATTTTAGATTCACTTGAAAAAATAAAACTAGATAGCATGCGGGAGCTGAAAAAGTCCTATGAAGATTTAAAGGCAAAACTGGGTCGCGCGCCTCTTTTATATGACTTCTATCAATATGGAACAACCGCTCCAACTGTTTTTGCCAAAAATCACCTTTTAGTCCACTATGGCGATTTTTTAAAGAAAATGGGAGAAAAAGTCGAGCTAACAGATTATCAAAGTTCTGTTTTATCTTTTGTAACGAAGGAGTTGCTATTTGGTAAAAGACCGCATGAATTATTACTCTTAGAAAGTTGTTTAATTAAAGAAAAGGTAAGTGAAGCATCCTATCTGGAATTACTTAAAGGAAAAAATTGTTACGTAAATGATGCTGTACTAGAGTCAGTTGAGAAAGTTTTATCCTTAGAATTTTTTGACGTGAAACAAGGAAAAACAACGAAAAAAGAGCAGTATGGCAATGTTCCCTTAGTTGAAAAAATAGGAAAGAACTATTTATTCTCAAGTCAACTTTCACAGGCCTTAAGTGCTAATCAGGAATTTAAAGACCTATTTAGCGATGTCATAAAAACAGGCTTGGCGCTTTCAAAAGAATATAATTCTGATCAACAATTTACTTTGTATAAGCAATACGATCGTAAAGACGTTTGTCGCCTATTAAACTGGCCTAAGGATGTTTCAGCACCAATGTATGGTTATCGGGTTGGGGAAAAAGAAACGCCAATTTTTATCACTTACCAAAAAGATTCAAAGAAGAAGAGAAATGCCCGCTATCATAATACTTTAGAAAATGGGCATAGTTTACGCTGGTATACCCGTACGCCGCGTCACATTGATTCAGATGAGGTAAAACGGCTGCTTAATACAAAAGATATGAAATTACACCTATTTGTTAAGCAAAGCGATGCAGCAGGAAAGGAATTTTATTACTTAGGTACTGCCGATATCCAAAAGGATTCTGTTAAAGAAGAAAAAATAGGTTTAAAGCAAAAGAGTACAGTTGGAATGAATCTGATTCTCAAGCATCCGTTAAATCAAGCAATCTATGATTTGCTTTTCAGTTAAGAATTAAGCATAGTTTAGGATAAATTATAGAAATTCATAATAATTATTTGGTAAATTTTAAGTTGCGAAAATGGAGGATGAGATAAGAGTGAAAATTAAACTAGTCTCCTTAATTGCTCTACTAGCGTTAGTTTTAACTGGATGCAGTTTTCAAAACAAACCTAATAGAGCTGATGCAGCACATAAATACTATGTTGAAAAAAGTGAAACGCCGAAAAACAATCTCAATGTAATTCCAACATTGTTTTTCCATGGTGGACTAAGTAATTATCATGGAGAAGAGAATATGGTAAAAGCTGCTCAAGAAGCTGGAGTGACTAATTCTGTCATTAGGGCCGATGTAGATGCCAATGGAAAGGTTAAACTGATTGGTACTATTCCAAATAACGCTGTTAATCCAATTGTAGAGGTAAACTATCGAAATAACGTTCAACTTGATTTTAAAGAAAATGGACGTTACGCCAGAAATGTAGTTCAGACTTTACAAAATGAGTATGGAATTAAAAAGATAAATATGGTGGGACATTCCCTGGGAAATACTTCAATTATGTATTATCTATTGCAAGCTGCTCACAATCCAAATTTACCAAGGTTAAATAAGCAAGTTTCAATTGGTGGACATTTTGATGGACTTGATTTTAAGCAGTTGCCAATTGCTATTAGACAACCTCCTAATCTTCGAGTTGATAATGAAGGAAAGCCAAATAAAATGAATGCCACCTATCGTGAAATGACAAAATTACGAACTCTTTATCCAAACAAAGAAATAGACGTCTTAAACATTATTGGTAATATTGGTGGAAATTCGGATGGGATTGTAAAAAATGCTTCATCTCTTTCATTAGAATACTTAGTTGCTCCTATGGCTAAAAGCTATCGTGTAGTCACAATAACTGGCAAGAATGCGGAACATGGGCAATTAACTTATAATAAACAGGTAGAGAAACAAATTATTAATTTTTTATGGCTACAATAGCAAAATAAAAGAAGATGTTTGAAAGGTAGTGATCCCGGAATTCGGACATGGATTTCGGGGTTTTCCTATGACCACATTATCTAAAGAAGATCAAATGAATCTCTTTAAAGAATGGAAATACTAATATAAAGGTACTAAGTATTTAATTAAAAATATGGGGTGAACTAAGATGAGTAAATTCAGGAATTTATTAGAGAAGACATTAGAAAAATTCCAGAATTGAAAGAACAATATGAGCAAGTGAATTTAAATTTGGATGCTTCAATTTTTGTTAGAGAAATGCGCGACTGCTAATGTTTTTGGTTAAAAGAGATATTTTAATTAAAAACTTTTCAAATTTAGAGTACGAAAAAAGCCACTTAAGAAAAGTGACTTCTGATTGTTTTGCTCACGAAGCATTAACGCTTAATTTCGTGGATCAATCGAGTGACTGAATCAACGAGTCGTGAAGCTTGGTACAATATTAAACCAATAGCAATTAAAGTAAATGCGTCAAGCAAGGCGTACAATTCCTTAAAGAGAACTTGATTAGGCTACGTTGCTAGCGCGCATATATTTGTCAAAAAACGTCTTGTGGGTGGTCGTTGAACCACCTTTTTTATTGCAAAATTTTCAGGTTTCCCGTATCACAATATATTATATTAAAATAATAAAATTTATAATTTAACTAATAAATAATTAAAATTATTGTTGACTTTTAATTTTTATCACTGTAATATTATGTTCAATAAAAAATAACAACAGCTTTGATAAGGAAAGTAAGTTTTACTGAAGTCCTACAGAGAGTTTCTGGTTGGTGCGAAGAAACAACGAAGGTTTAGCTGAAAATCACCTTTGAGCAGAAATTACGAATTGAGTAGTTTCAGGGCACGCCCTTTATAGCGTCGACGTATCGCTCTTTTTGAGCCGCACGTGCAACGAGGCTGGAGCTATGCTCAGCGAACATAGGTGGTACAGCGCATAAGCGCCCTATTAGATCAAAATAATTGGTCTGGTAGGGCGCTTTTTTCTTTAACAAGGCTATTAAGTATAGGAATAATTGGGAGAAAATTATTATGAAAAAGTTTATCAAGAGGTGGAGTATACAGTACAAATGCTTTTTCACCTGATAGATTTGGAAAGTGTATATTAAATAAAATGGACCTAGGAGAATTAAAAAATTTGGCCAAAATAATTTTTAAACCTGCAACTGTGAGATATTTAAAATCTCATGCATGGAAGAAAGCATCAGCAATGATGGTAAATGCAATTGTGCAGTATGCACCTAAGAAAGTTGCTAGTTTGGCTGTTAAAAAGTTTGCAAATCTTACACTGCCTGGAGTTGGTTGGGCATCAGTAGCATGGTGGGGGGCTCAATGTGGTTGGGATGAATTCCATTAAAAAGTTTTTAAAATGGATATTTGGATTATTACTAATTAATTTTGCAGGACTAATACTAATTACACTTTATTCGGCTTATTACAGCTTTGGTACTATGATTTTTGGAGTTCATACCGAAGCCGCCATAAAGGATTTTTGGAATACTGAAATCTTATGAAAATACGAGAAACTATTATGAAAAAAGGTATTGTTACAACTCTTTTTTATAAATATGATGTAACAACAACTTTTGTGTTATTAGCCATATTAAATCTTGGGTCACCGTGGGGAAATATTTCTTTTCGTGTGGTTATGGTTCTAATGAACATTGTTGTTGGAGCTAGTATGGAATATTTAGTTAATAGGTTTTCTTCAACAAGACGCCCATTGTTTAAAGGGATGGTAGCTTTAATTTTACTTTTTATAAATATAATTTGGATTTTAGTTACGGTCATCTAGTCAAATGATGGTGAATTATGAAAAAGCTACTACTAGTTTTTGAAATAGTATTAGGATTAATTCCTTTTCTTCCTATACTTTTAGCTACTATTTTCAAAACGAATATCCATACTTCAATTATAAATGTGACAATGCAGTGGCCACTGTGGGTTAAGCTTCCGCTTTTACTCATTTGTATTTTGTTATATCTGTATTTTTGGCACACAATTTTTAAAGAAATTAAAAAGGTTCTACTATAATTGAAAGATATATGTAATTCTCTAAAGCGTAGCGCTTGGCTATTCCGAGACGACACGGAAGACGGCTTTAGCTGCCTGGAGCGTCGAGGATAGACTTGCCCGAAGCGGATGGGAGTTAGAGAGCAAAACAAAAAGCAGTTTTTGAAGTTAACCCCTGGAGTTGGACATGAATTTGGGCGTCACTACATTGAAGCATCTTCTTTTTTAAATCTTATTATCATGATGCTTCTTTTTATCAAAATTGTGAAGCCAGATACCCCATGCGGCTTGAAATTCGATAATTAGCACGCTAGTAGAGATGAGCACTAAGAGAATTAAGGCATAACTAGCTGTTTCACCTAATTCAGAGGTATCAAAACCATATGTAAAGAGTTTACCGCCTCCATACATAATCAAAATTATCCAATAAATGTTTGCTAGCCACCACAATTTTCTCATTTAGATACCGATTTCATTCACTATATATAGCTATTATAGCATTCTTATAGGTAATTAAAAGTTTACTGCAAAGCTCTTAGGAAAAAGATAAGTGTATAATTAAGTAAAAAATAGAGAGGCAAGTGAACTAAATGGGACAAGCGTGGGATAAATTTAAAGAAAATACAACTGTACATCGTCTTGTGACTCTGTGTTTAATTATTCTCGTTTTATATGCAGCTCGCTCGATGATGAACACCATCTTGCTAACGTTTATTTTTACATATTTAATTGTGCATTTAATTCGGTTTACTCAAAAGAAAATTCCTAGCTTACCCGCGCAGGTAATTGTAGTTCTTGCTTATCTCTTAGTAATTGCGATTATTTACTTTGCGATTACGATCTATGTGCCAATTTTAATTAAGCAAATTATAAAAATGAGTCATTCTCTGATCAAATTCTATCAATCAGATGATATGAACTGGGTATCACGCTACTTAAGTCATTACATTAGCAATAGTGAAATTACAACACAGGCAAAACATGGTGTAACTATTCTAGTTCATGCTTTAACTAATTTTGGAACATTAACTATAGCGTTCTTTATGTCGCTGATCATGAGCTTTTTCTATACGATTGAGCTTAATTCAATGGCTGAATTCTCTCATACTTTTTTGCAGAGTCGTCACTTATCCTGGCTATTTGAAGATGTTGCATATTTTGGCAATAAGTTTGTTAATACTTTTGGTGTTGTCTTAGAAGCGCAATTTTTTATTGCTTTATGTAATACTGCGATGACGATGATCTGTTTAATTATTATGAGAATGCCGCAAATTATAGCTCTAGGATTGATGGTATTTATTCTTAGCTTAATCCCAGTTGCTGGAGTTATTATTTCTTTAATTCCCCTAAGTTTAGTTGCTTATTCAGTTGAGGGTCTGCGGTATGTAATCTATATCTTTATTGTGATTATGATTATTCATGCCATTGAGGCCTATATTTTGAATCCAAAGTTTATGTCAAGTAAAACTGAATTGCCAATCTTTTATACCTTTGTTGTTTTACTAGTCGGGGAACACTTTTTGGGAACCTGGGGCCTAATTGTTGGTGTCCCGATCTTTACCTTCTTACTAGATATCCTCGGGGTAAAATCAGTTAAAAAGAAAAAGCCACAAATTTTGAAAATTGAAGATAAAAAATAAAGCAGCTGTAAAGGCTGCTTTTTGTGTATTGTAAATATGATTGTAGGATATATGAGATTATGAATGGAGTTTGGTTATTCACAATACACTATTAATTACGCAAATAATTGTCTTTTTTGTTTTTTTTATAAAAATCCCGAGTACTTATGATAGCGGTCTCATGTAACTTTTTGATAAACTGAAAATGAAAGAAAGATATGAGGCGACGTTATGAAAAAATATGATTATATAATTTTAGGAACTGGGCCTGCCGCTTATAAATTAGTTAAGCTCTTAGATACACAACATAAGTCTATTTTAACCGTCGAAAGTGGTTTGTTTGGTGGGACTTGCCCGAATGTTGGCTGTGAACCAAAAATATATTTAGATGGAGCAGTTCAAGCAGTTTTATCAAATCAACAATTTGAAAAAGAGGGAATAATTTCTCAAGGCGGAAAATTAAATTGGGCTCAACTAATGAAAGACAAAAAGGCACGATTTGCAAGCTGGCCAAATGAAACAAGAAAAAATATTAGTAAAATCAGTGATGTAATTAGCGGGAGTGCCCATTTTGTTGATCGACAAACAATTGAAGTAAATAGACAATATTTCCAGGGAAATAGAATTATAATTGCTACCGGAAGAAGGCCCCATGAGCTCTCAATTCCAGGAGCGAAGTTCTTACACGATAGTTCTGATGTTTTATCTTTAGGCACATTACCTGAACACACTACTTTTATTGGCGGTGGTTATGTAGCAATGGAATTAGCGACATTTTTAGCTGCTGCTGGTAGTCAAGTAACAATCTTAGTCAGAGGAGATCGGGTGTTACGCCATTTTTATCAAAAATATAGTCGTGAATTAGTAGTTAGAATGAAGCAACGAGGCATTCAATTTGAATTTGAAACGGAGCCAACTCGAATTACTCGATTAAGCGATAAATATGTTGTTGAATTGAATCAAGACGGTCCAATTGTAACTGACTATGTAGTGAATGCGAGTGGACGGATGCCGAATATTGAAAAACTAGATTTATCAGATGCTCAAATTGATTATTCAACTCGAGGTATTGATGTAGACCGCCACCTTCAAACAAACGTTAAGAATATTTATGCAATTGGAGACGTTACAAGCCAAGATGTGCCCAACTTAACACCGGTTGCAGAATTTCAAGCACAATACCTCTTTAATTCTCTTGAAAAGGAGCTTACTCAACCGATTAATTATCCAGCTATTGGAACGGGAGTATTTGCTTTTCCGCAACTAGCTCAAGCCGGAATCAATCCTGATAGTGTTCTTGAAGATGGAGATAATTTTGAAATTAGAGAATATGAACTAAGCCAAAGTAGTTTATATGCTGGTCAAAAAGAGAAGGGCTTGTTAACTGTCGTTTATGATAAAGCCAATTACATTGTTGGTGTTAGTGAAATAAGTATGAGTGCAGTTAATGATATAAATTATTTTGTACCAATTATTGGTCTAAGAATTAATAAAAATGAGTGGCATCGAAATGTGTTGCCAATTTATCCTGCACTGGCCGATAAAATTGAAGGAATTTTGAGATAGAAAAAAGCACCTTGTGGTGCTTTTTTTATTACAAATCTAAATTTTATAAGTCGCTACCGCCATAGTTTGGAGCTTCTTTTGCCATTTGAACATCGTGTGGATGAGATTCACGTAAACCAGCATTAGTAATTTGAACAAATTGACTATTTTCAATTAATTCTTCAATTGTACCTGCACCCACATATCCCATACCGGCACGTAGACCACCATCAATTTGGTAGATGATATTGGAAACATCGCCTTTATAAGGAACTAAGGCTTCAACCCCTTCAGGAACTAATTTATTTGCTTCATTAACTCCACCTTGGAAGTAACGGTCAGATGATCCATGTTGTTGAGACATAGCGCCAACTGAACCCATACCGCGGTAGGATTTGAATTGTTTGCCTTCATTAGTAAAGATTGTTCCTGGAGCTTCAGTAGTTCCTGAGAACATTGAACCGAGCATTACAGCATTTCCACCTGCAGCTAAAGCCTTAACTACATCTCCAGAATATTTAATACCACCATCAGCAATGATTTTCTTGCCATGTTTTTGTGCAACACTAGCAGCGTCATAAATAGCTGTAATTTGTGGAACTCCCACACCAGCAACAATACGTGTAGTACAAATTGAACCAGGTCCAATTCCTACTTTAACAACATCTACTCCGGCATCAAATAGGGCAGCAGTTCCTTCGCCAGTAGCAACATTTCCAGCGATCAATGTAGCATTAGGAAAATGCTCACGAATTTCTTTGATTTTGCGTAAAACGCCAGCGGAATGACCGTGTGCTGTATCAATAACAATTGCGTCAGCACCAGCTTCAAGTAAACTTTCAGCACGTTCAAAAGTATCACTTGTAACGCCAACAGCAGCTGCAGCTAAGAGGCGACCTTGATCATCAACTGCAGGGTGAGGTAAGTTAGGATCTACAGTTTTACCTTTAGCTTTTTTAACTTCTTCAACTTGGACTTCGATTGAAAGGTTTTTATGAATAACCCCTAAGCCACCATTTTCGGCCATGGCAATTGCCATGTTTCCTTCAGTAACGGTATCCATTCCTGCGGAAATGAGTGGAATATGAAGTTGAAGATTGGGCGCTAATTTAGTATCTAGTTTAACTTCATTCGGCAGCACATGACTTTCAGCTGGAATTAAAAGTACATCATCAAAAGTTAATCCTTTTTTGGCAAATTTTGTTTCCCACAAACTCATTGTAAAGTCCTTTCTTTAGAAGCAACGTTTTAATATTAAATTAGCTAAACTTTACTCGAATATCTGGCAGAAGTCAATTAGAAATTTGATTTAATTTTTGAACAATTAATTTTGCGAGTAGTTCATAGCCCTTAACGCCAAAATGGAGTCCATCATTCTTTTTACCATTGAAAATTTCTGGAAAATTTTTACTTGCCTGCATCTTACTTGCTAGAGCAATAAATAAAAATTTATATTCCTTTGTAACGCGTTTGATTATGTTGCTATATTCCTGCACCAAGAGGTTATTTCGCACTTTTTGCTTATTTTCATCAACTGCAGGTGGGGTAACAAAGATAACCTTTCCTGGGTAATAACGCCAAATAATGCTAGAAGCGATTAATTTTAAATTATCCTCAAATTGTTGCAACGGGACTTGCTTGTGTACTGCTAAGTCATTAGTGCCAACTAAAATGATCAGATAATCGCATTTTGGCTGATTGAATACTAAATTGGGTAAAGAGAGGGCAAGACCACCAGAATTGATTCCCGAGATAGCTGTATTGTAAATCTGATACGAATTTAGTTTTTGCAATTGAAAGTTAATTTCTGGAATAGAATGATTTTCAGAGCGTGCAATAATACTGTCGCCGGTAAGAAGTAATTTCATTAATAAAAAATCCTTTAGGGTAGAAAAAAGACCTTGAGAAAATCTCAAGATCTTTTTGATTATCATAATTTGATTTTTAGAACTTGTTCTTGTCCAAAGCAACTGGAGAATCTGGTTTTTCACCGTTGATCATCTTTAAGTTGTTGTCAAATGCTTTAGTTACCATGTTACGTACAGCATGAGTAGTATAGAAAGCAGTATGTGGAGTTACCAATACATTTGGACGATCGATTAAGTCAGCTAAACGAGCATCTGGGAATTCTTTACCTTCCCAATCTTCGTTAAATACACCAACTTCACCTTCGTAAGTGTCCATTACGAAACCAAAGATCTTACCAGAATCTAAGCCGCGGATAACAGCGTCAGTGTCAACAAGTGGACCACGTGAGCAGTTTACGATTACAACGCCATCTTTCATCTTAGCGATTGATTCATCATTAATCATGTGAACGTTTGCTGGAACATCTGGAACGTGAAGTGAAATTACATCAGCTTGCTTGTATAAGTCATCAAGTGAGTCAACGTAGTAACCCTTCTTTTCAAGTTCTGGGTTCTTGAAGATATCGTAAGCAATAACTTTTGCGCCAAAGCCTTCCATAATCTTCATAAATACTTGACCGATGTGACCAGTACCTACAACACCAACAAGTTGGTCACGAACTTCACGACCAATAGTAGGTGCCCAGCGTAAGTCGCGCTTAGCCATCTTTTCATCCATACGCTTATCTTGACGTAGTACGCGAGCAGCTTGAATTGCAGCATGTTCAGCAATTGCGTCAGGAGAGTATACAGGAACGTTAGTGATTTCAAAGCCTAATTCTTTAGCCTTGTCCATGTCGATGTTGTCAACACCAACGTTACGTAATGACATCTTAGTTACGCCAGCATCAGCTAAAGCTTGAAGAGTTTCAGGAGTGTAGTCTAATTGTTGGTAAACAACAACACCGTCAGCACCCTTAGCTAATTTAGCAGTTTCAGGGGTTAAAAGCTTGTCAGTGTATTCAACTTCAATATCCTTGTGTGCATCTTTCCATTCGTTTAAGAAAGGTTCTTCATCTTTACGAATAGCGTAAGCAAAAATCTTTGTCATAAATTAAACCTCCGTCAAAATTAATAGTATGACCGTCTTTTATTATACACTTGAGTTTGTTAATAAAAACACAAAATCTAATTTTTTTGAAACTTCTTTTAAAGATGTTTCATGTGAAACTATTAATGTTATAAAAAATTAATTTTCTTTTGATTATGAATATAGGGTGCCTTATGATAATGATTAGGGAAAAATAACGATAAGTAAGCTACTAATATGTTATTAAAATTTGATCAAGATAGATGAGGGAATAAGTAATGTCAGTTGTTGTTAAATATGTTGACCTAGATGATAATTTGGTTGAACTTGCAAATTCAGGAGAGCTAGAGGGAAGAGTAGGAGAAAAAGTAGATTATAGTACAAAAGACGAAGTAACAAAATTACTAGCTGCTGGTTATGTGCTGATTAATAATCCTTTTGATCAAAACGGTGAAATAAATTTTTTTAAAAAAGATTCTCAAGAATTTACGATCACTTTTAAACATGGAAAAGAAGAAATAACAGCCAAAAATTTAAAATATGGATGTAAATTAGAGGATGTTCAAATGAAAGGTGAACAAAGAGTTCACTATATTGGACTTGAAAAAAATATTCCTGATAAAGTTACTGAGATTGCTTTTAATCGAAAGATTATTTTTGACAAAGTTACTAAGCAAAAATTATTAACTAATACTTGGCAACCAGAAAAATATTTCTTTCCTTTAGTTGCAAGTCCCAGTGTTATGAACTATACACCTGATAAGGCAGTAATTGGCGGAGAAACTGGAACTAGTCAAAAGCCAAAACATGAATATGTGGTCACTTATCTACCTAATAAGAAAAATGCAAGAAGACAGAAAGCCGAAATAAAATTTATTGATGTTGATAATAACAACCAAGAATTAGCTACTTCTGGAGAACTAAAAGGAAAGCCTGGAAAAGAAATTTCTTATAATACGGCGGATGTTTTGAAGGATTTAACCGCTAAGGGATATGAAGTTGTTACTAATGATTTTGATGCTGAAGAGCAGAAGCCTGTTTTTGGAAATAGTAAAGATTATGTTCAAATCTTTTTTGTGGCTTTAAAACACAAAAAACAAGTTGTTAGCTCCGAACATCCATTTTCAGGAATTGATGCAAATCTTTATGAAAAAGAAGTTCATCGGACAATTAGTTTCTCAGGAATAGATGATAGGAAGCTAGATGATGTAGTTCAAACAGCCATCTTGAAACGCAGCTTAACAATTGATCTAGTAACTAAAAAAGTTATTTCAGGCGAATATACAAGCCAATGGCAGAGTAGTGAAACTTATCCTTCAGTACCTGTGCCTGTAGTGTCAGGATATCATACTCAAATTAGTGAAGTAGTAGCTTCACCGGTAGAAAAACATGATTTAACTGAAGAAGTTAAGTACCACAAAAATGGATACTTGATTCCTGTGGATGTAAATCATAATGAGTTTTCGAAAATAAATAAAAAGCAATTAATTACTAATTCGATTGATCCAACTAAAGTGGTTCTTCCAGAATTAGATTTAGAAAATATTGTCTTAAAACAAATCAAAGAAGTAAAAATTGAAGATCCAAGTCATAATTATCAAGTTCCATATTTACTAGTGCATAAATATATTGCAGTCGATGAAAAGCATCCGCACGAGGTAATCAATCCAGCGTACTACCGTCGAATTGTCACTGCTCGTGTTCATTATCAAGGAGCGGGTAAACAGACTCCTCCAGATGCAGAACAAACGGTGCGTTGGACAAGAACAATTACTTATGATGAAGTAAGTAAAGAACTTATTGAAAATGGAATGTATACGACAAAATGGGTAGCTGATAGAGATATTTTTGAAGCAACTCCTACGCCTGTAATTAAAGGATTTGCTGCAAATATTGGTTTAATAGGTGAACACCCAGTTACAGAAACTGACTTAATGGCGACCATTACTTATACTCCACTTGGAAAAATGATTCCTGTTGATGAGCATGGAAATGAAATCAAAAATGCTATGCATCCAACTTATGTTAATGATCCATATGATCCCGTACGTGTGCTTTTTACTGAAGAAGTACCGGAAGTGCCGGGATATGCACCAGTTCACGATACAATTTCTGTTAATGATCCTTTTACAGATATTAAAGTGTCGTATACTTTAAAGCCTCGCTATATTCCGGTAAATAGTGACCATCCTTATCGACCGATTAAGCCTACATTGTACAGCGTGCCCGTCAAGGAAACAATTAAATATCAAGGTGCTGGTGACCAAACACCAGTTACTCGTTTGCAAGCTGCATGCTGGACGCGCACTCTGACTGTAGATGAAAATACTGGTGAACTAGTCGAAGACGGAAAATACACAACTGCTTGGTCAATTGATAAAAAGATCTATACGGCAGTACCAACGCCAATTATTGATGGCTATCATGCTGATAAAAAGATAATTGAAGAAAAAGAAGTAAAAAAAGCTGATGTCGATTTGCAAGTGACGTATAAGCAAAATGGGAGAATTATTCCAGTAAATTCTAAAGGAAATCCTATAAAGAATGTTGTCCAACCACTATATGTAACCGAGGCGGATGATGCAACTAAAGTAAAAAGGATACAAGGAGTACCTAGAATTATGAATTATATTCCTGAAAAAGAACTTATTACTATAGAGGATCCTGAAAAGAATACGCGGGTTATATATTATACATTCAGTGAAATACGGGAATTAAGCGAAAAGAAGCTAAATAAAGAAAAGCAAGCAAACTTAAAAAATGATAGTTTAGAGAAAAGAGAAGAGAAGAAGAAAGTTGAAAAAATAGAAGAAAGAAATTTTAAAAAAGATGAAAAGAAAATAAGTAAAAGAGAGACAGGCATAAAAGATATGTTTTCTTGGTTTAAGTAGTTATATAACAAACTAGGCTTATAATTCGGTTAGATGAGTCTAGTTAAAACAATAAATTAATTTAAAAAACCAAATGATGTTAAAGAATAATTTTTTTCTTTGATATTGTTTGGTTTTTGTTTTGCATTTGAAAGCTCTTGACAAAATAAAAAATGGGGGGGGTAAACTAGGCTTGTATCTACTAGTTAGGTTGAAACAAGTTATTTAATTTAGTTAAAAAATGGAAGAGGAGGTTGTTAAGGTATCAACTTCGACTTTATAGAAGGTATTAGTAGTAACATATAACCCTTTGCTAAGCAGCTTGTTAAGTAACGACAAAAAAATTAAAAAAAACAATCTCAAAGACTATAAAATAACAAAATTCATTTTTAATAATTTTAGTGTATAAAATAATATACAAATTTTTGAATATTATCATATAATAAACACATTATTTTATTATATATAAAAACAATGAAATACAGTAAAAATCAGCAATTAAGCAAGAAAAATACTGATTAAATAACTTCTAGACCTATTCTTGTAATGAAAAATATTTGTTATAATAACACTAAAGATCCTATAGTATTACTAAAATATATTAATTATATAACAGTTAAATGGAGGAAAATAAGGAATGCTATCTAAGAATAACTACCAAGAACGCTTAAGAAAAATGGATGACAAACAAGAACGTTTTTCAATCCGTAAATTTTCTGTCGGTGCAGCTTCTGTTTTAGTCGGAACAGCTGTATTAACTATGCAAAATGTTCAAACAGCACGCGCCGATACTACTTCAAATACTACAACTAAGACAACAGATTTATCTTCAGAAGCTGAAGAACAAAACAAGCAAAATGCTTATGATAAAACTCTTAATGAGGCACAACCTACAACTAAGCCTGCAGATGCTCCTGTGGAGAGTCAAGATAGTAAGGTGGCCTCTTTTAGTGTGCCTAAAAATGAAGGAACATTTGTAGAAAAAACACTAACGCCTAATATTACTGAAGAGACAGAGGCAATGCAGGATAAGGCTGAGTTAGCTCAAGTAAATAGTGAGGATAAGTCAGCTGAAAACAATAAAACTAATGTAAAGGAAGAAAGTCAGACTGTTGAAGAGAATCAAATGGATAAGCGATCAGCTGAAGCGAATATATCGGATACAGAAAACACATTAGTAAGTAACACAACTTTAAATGTCCCTAAGACAACTCCAGCTACTACACGCTTTTCAGCAACAGCACTAAGTGAGAGCAAATTTCAAGTCAATGCTCCACGCGTGGGCCAAGATACTCCTGATACACAAGTTAAGAAAAATAATTATAAACTTGTAACCAATGCTACTGCACTTCAACAAGCAATTAATACTGGTGTTGCAGGTGTTAATATTGATAGAAGTATTGATGCTTCTAATGTTGATTTGGCTATTAGAAATACTTTTACAATTGTTGGTCTTAACGATGCAGCAGCACTTAATTTAGGTCAAAAATCTCTTAATAATTCCGGTAATTTAACTCTCCAAGATATTAAGATTAATGGATCAATCTCTGGTAGCGGTACGGTAAATATTAAGGGAAATGTTACTTCTAATGTAAATAGTACTAATTCTTCTGTTCCAACTCAGGATCAATATAATGCTCAAAATTATACTGGTAGTAGAACTAACTTTAAGAACTCTAACATTGCTGCTAGGAACGTAAATATTGAAAATGGTGCTTCCTTAACTATTAACAGTTCTGAAATTAATGATGGAATTAACTTAGCTGATGGCGGTACTGTTAAAGTTGGCGATAATGCTACTTTAAATGTTAACCTGACTAATACATCAACTACTGCTACCCGTTACCATGTTGCTGGTGTGTTTGCCAAGAATGGTGGTAACTTTATTAGTGGTTACAAGTCAAATGTTAATTTTAATACAGGATTAGGCCAAGCTATTGCGATCGGAGCAACCCGACCAACAAGTACTGACGCCGATAGATACGGTGGTTATGGTACACGCTCAAGAAATGATGGTCCAACATTAGTTCAATTAGGTGACTCATCGACTTTTAACTTTACTGGACGTGACGGTATTATCTTAGGTAATAATGCTAACTTTATTTCTGGAGAGAATTCAAATGTTCATTTTGAAAACAAGGGACGAGGAGTTGCTTTAGATTTAGCTAATAACTCAAATATCGAAATTTCTAAACATTCCATTACTTCTTTCCATTCTGTTGGCAAGACAGGAACGTCTGGTAGCTTTGATGGCTATAACTATATTGGTGTTAACGAAGGTGGTAATATTACTGTTGACGAATATGCTACCTTCCGTGTAATTCTTGAAGGTCGTGGCGATAATCCATGGGATGACGTAATTTCCTTAGATTCTAGAAATGCTAACACAAATGCTGCTTTCACTTCTAAGACAGGAGCAATTGTTGACATTCGTGATGATAATACTAACTTTTACGCAGAACTTATTTCATTCCCACTAGGGAGTGCAAACTCACGCATTGATATTCAAGATCCCCTAATGCTTAACCTGCAACGCTACTCTAATGGTGGAGCAACGACTGGTTGGATGGCTACTGGTGGTGACAAAATCAACACAACTTCGGCACAATATACTGCTAACTTAATTTATATGAGTGGTAATAAGGGAGTATTTAGTGTTAGTGGTGGGGATTACGATCCATCTAATCCTAATAGTTCCGGCTTTGTTGTTTACCAACAAATTAAGTCAGATGGCTCAAAACAAATCTGGCTCAATGTAAATAGCGTTGATATTCCAATGAATGGATTCCAAACTAAAGATATTTGGAATAATCAAGCAAACCCAGACGTATCAATTGCAGGTAATGGTTTAACTGCAGGTATTAAAGCGAACCAAGTTCATAACTTTGATGGGTCTCCACTAACTGGTCCGAATGCACCATACTATGGAATTTCAACCCAACGTGCTAGTCATCAAATTTGGATTCCTCATAGAACATCATTGGAAGTTACTGGTGAACACAAGAGTACTATTAAGTACGTTGATGAAAATGGAAAAGAAATTTTTCCAGAAAATACTCAATCATTAGATATGAAACGTAGTCTGATACTTGATATTACACAAGATAAGATTCAAGATATTCAGAATTATGCTTTAAGTCATACTGCAGATGAAACTTTAGAGTACATTAAAAACAGTCAAGCAGTAGTTCAAGATTCAGGTTGGGATTTCACTGATGCTAATGGTAAAGCTGTTATTGATCCATATAGTACAATTGACTCACCTAAATTGGCTGGCTATGCTGCAACGATCCAATCAACAAATGTTTCAACTTTAAAGGTTGGAGCAGATGCTTCTGCAGTAACTGCTAAATTTATGGTTGAACCATCTCAAGATATGGTTCAAAATGGCGAATTATCAACTGCTTACAAGCAAAATGGCACTACTGGAATTCCTGCAGATTATGTAACAGTAGTCGTTTATAATAAACAAGCAACTTATCAGGCAGGTAAAACTGATAGTAAGAGTGTTGTTCGTGATATTAACTACTTAGATGGTAAGACAGGCAAAAAGATTCCAGCTAACCTAATTAAAGATAATCCAGTTTCTCAAACTGTTACTATGCACCGTACTGAAATTCTTGATAATTCAGGCAAGGTAATAGGTTATGGGACTATTAGTGAAGATGGTAAGTCGTACACACTTAACAACGATTGGATTATTGATGGTAACTGGGAAGCTGTAAAATCACCAGACTTAACCACTAATGGTTACAAGACACCACGTTTTGAAAATGGTGATATAGCCAAAGTAGTTCCAGCAGAAACTGTAAATGAAAATACCCCTGATACTACTGTAAATGTTTACTACGACCACAATGAAATCCCAGTTGGTCCAGATACTCCAGATAAGCATGGGGTAGATTTAAACGAATTAACTAAAGATGTTAACGAAACTGTTCACTACGTATACAGTGATGGAACTAAGGCAGCTCCTGATGTTGTTCAAACTTCTAAGTGGACTAGAACTTTAACTATTGATGCAGTAACTAATGAAGTAATTTCCGATGGTCAATATACCACTGATTGGGCAATTCCTAAGGGTGAAAAGACTGTTTACGATCAAGTAGATACTCCAGTAATCAAAGGCTATCACGCAGATAAGCGTCAAATCAATGCTACAGTGGTTACTCAAAATAATATTGAAGAGACTGTTACTTACCAACCAAATGGTAAGATCATTCCAGTTGATCCAAATGGAGATCCAATTCCAAATGTACCAACCCCAACTTACCCAACAGATCCAACAGACCCAACTAAGGTAGTACCGGATGAACCAGTACCAGAAATTCCAGGATTGATTCCAAGTGTTCCAACAGTAACACCAGAAAATCCAGGTAAGGATACGCCAGTACCATATACCCCAGAAGTTCCAGCTAAGGATCAAGTAGCAGTTGTTAACTACATTGATGCAGATGACAACAACGCAATCATCACTAGCTCAGGCAACTTAACTGGTAAAGCTGGCGAAAAGATTGACTACAGTACTGCTTCAACGATTGAAGAACTAGAAAACAAGGGTTACGTACTTGTAAGTGATGGCTTCCCAGCAGGAGCAACGTTTGATAATGATGACAATACAACTCAAATCTACACAGTTGTATTGAAGCACGGTACAGTTCCAGTAACACCAGAAAACCCAGGCAAACCAGGTGAACCAATTAATCCTAACGATCCAGATGGTCCTAAGTGGCCAGAAGGCACTGGTGAAAATGGTGTAAAGAGAACAGGAACTCAAACTATTCACTACGAAGGAGCAGGCGACAAGACTCCTAGTGATGATGTACAAACATTCGACTTCACTAAGAAGATGCTGGTAGATAAGGTAACTGGTAAGATCATTGATGGAGGCGAATGGAATGTAACTAGTCACACATTTGGCTACAAGGATACTCCAGTAATTGAAGGCTACCACGCAGATAAGCGTAATGCCGGAGGATCTGTGGTAACACCAGATGACTTGAACAAGACTATCACAGTAAGTTACCAACCAAATGGTAAGATCATTCCAGTTGATCCAAATGGAGATCCAATTCCAAATGTACCAACCCCAACTTACCCAACAGATCCAACAGACCCAACTAAGGTAGTACCGGATGAACCAGTACCAGAAATTCCAGGATTGATTCCAAGTGTTCCAACAGTAACACCAGAAAATCCAGGTAAGGATACGCCAGTACCATATACCCCAGAAGTTCCAGCTAAGGATCAAGTAGCAGTTGTTAACTACATTGATGCAGATGACAACAACGCAATCATCACTAGCTCAGGCAACTTAACTGGTAAAGCTGGCGAAAAGATTGACTACAGTACTGCTTCAACGATTGAAGAACTAGAAAACAAGGGTTACGTACTTGTAAGTGATGGCTTCCCAGCAGGAGCAACGTTTGATAATGATGACAATACAACTCAAATCTACACAGTTGTATTGAAGCACGGTACAGTTCCAGTAACACCAGAAAACCCAGGCAAACCAGGTGAACCAATTAATCCTAACGATCCAGATGGTCCTAAGTGGCCAGAAGGCACTGGTGAAAATGGTGTAAAGAGAACAGGAACTCAAACTATTCACTACGAAGGAGCAGGCGACAAGACTCCTAGTGATGATGTACAAACATTCGACTTCACTAAGAAGATGCTGGTAGATAAGGTAACTGGTAAGATCATTGATGGAGGCGAATGGAATGTAACTAGTCACACATTTGGCTACAAGGATACTCCAGTAATTGAAGGCTACCACGCAGATAAGCGTAATGCCGGAGGATCTGTGGTAACACCAGATGACTTGAACAAGACTATCACAGTAAGTTACCAACCAAATGGTAAGATCATTCCAGTTGATCCAAATGGAGATCCAATTCCAAATGTACCAACCCCAACTTACCCAACAGATCCAACAGACCCAACTAAGGTAGTACCGGATGAACCAGTACCAGAAATTCCAGGATTGATTCCAAGTGTTCCAACAGTAACACCAGAAAATCCAGGTAAGGATACGCCAGTACCATATACCCCAGAAGTTCCAGCTAAGGATCAAGTAGCAGTTGTTAACTACATTGATGCAGATGACAACAACGCAATCATCACTAGCTCAGGCAACTTAACTGGTAAAGCTGGCGAAAAGATTGACTACAGTACTGCTTCAACGATTGAAGAACTAGAAAACAAGGGTTACGTACTTGTAAGTGATGGCTTCCCAGCAGGAGCAACGTTTGATAATGATGACAATACAACTCAAATCTACACAGTTGTATTGAAGCACGGTACAGTTCCAGTAACACCAGAAAACCCAGGCAAACCAGGTGAACCAATTAATCCTAACGATCCAGATGGTCCTAAGTGGCCAGAAGGCACTGGTGAAAATGGTGTAAAGAGAACAGGAACTCAAACTATTCACTACGAAGGAGCAGGCGACAAGACTCCTAGTGATGATGTACAAACATTCGACTTCACTAAGAAGATGCTGGTAGATAAGGTAACTGGTAAGATCATTGATGGAGGCGAATGGAATGTAACTAGTCACACATTTGGCTACAAGGATACTCCAGTAATTGAAGGCTACCACGCAGATAAGCGTAATGCCGGAGGATCTGTGGTAACACCAGATGACTTGAACAAGACTATCACAGTAAGTTACCAACCAAATGGTAAGATCATTCCAGTTGATCCAAATGGAGATCCAATTCCAAATGTACCAACCCCAACTTACCCAACAGATCCAACAGACCCAACTAAGGTAGTACCGGATGAACCAGTACCAGAAATTCCAGGATTGATTCCAAGTGTTCCAACAGTAACACCAGAAAATCCAGGTAAGGATACGCCAGTACCATATACCCCAGAAGTTCCAGCTAAGGATCAAGTAGCAGTTGTTAACTACATTGATGCAGATGACAACAACGCAATCATCACTAGCTCAGGCAACTTAACTGGTAAAGCTGGCGAAAAGATTGACTACAGTACTGCTTCAACGATTGAAGAACTAGAAAACAAGGGTTACGTACTTGTAAGTGATGGCTTCCCAGCAGGAGCAACGTTTGATAATGATGACAATACAACTCAAATCTACACAGTTGTATTGAAGCACGGTACAGTTCCAGTAACACCAGAAAACCCAGGCAAACCAGGTGAACCAATTAATCCTAACGATCCAGATGGTCCTAAGTGGCCAGAAGGCACTGGTGAAAATGGTGTAAAGAGAACAGGAACTCAAACTATTCACTACGAAGGAGCAGGCGACAAGACTCCTAGTGATGATGTACAAACATTCGACTTCACTAAGAAGATGCTGGTAGATAAGGTAACTGGTAAGATCATTGATGGAGGCGAATGGAATGTAACTAGTCACACATTTGGCTACAAGGATACTCCAGTAATTGAAGGCTACCACGCAGATAAGCGTAATGCCGGAGGATCTGTGGTAACACCAGATGACTTGAACAAGACTATCACAGTAAGTTACCAACCAAATGGTAAGATCATTCCAGTTGATCCAAATGGAGATCCAATTCCAAATGTACCAACCCCAACTTACCCAACAGATCCAACAGACCCAACTAAGGTAGTACCGGATGAACCAGTACCAGAAATTCCAGGATTGATTCCAAGTGTTCCAACAGTAACACCAGAAAATCCAGGTAAGGATACGCCAGTACCATATACCCCAGAAGTTCCAGCTAAGGATCAAGTAGCAGTTGTTAACTACATTGATGCAGATGACAACAACGCAATCATCACTAGCTCAGGCAACTTAACTGGTAAAGCTGGCGAAAAGATTGACTACAGTACTGCTTCAACGATTGAAGAACTAGAAAACAAGGGTTACGTACTTGTAAGTGATGGCTTCCCAGCAGGAGCAACGTTTGATAATGATGACAATACAACTCAAATCTACACAGTTGTATTGAAGCACGGTACAGTTCCAGTAACACCAGAAAACCCAGGCAAACCAGGTGAACCAATTAATCCTAACGATCCAGATGGTCCTAAGTGGCCAGAAGGCACTGGTGAAAATGGTGTAAAGAGAACAGGAACTCAAACTATTCACTACGAAGGAGCAGGCGACAAGACTCCTAGTGATGATGTACAAACATTCGACTTCACTAAGAAGATGCTGGTAGATAAGGTAACTGGTAAGATCATTGATGGAGGCGAATGGAATGTAACTAGTCACACATTTGGCTACAAGGATACTCCAGTAATTGAAGGCTACCACGCAGATAAGCGTAATGCCGGAGGATCTGTGGTAACACCAGATGACTTGAACAAGACTATCACAGTAAGTTACCAACCAAATGGTAAGATCATTCCAGTTGATCCAAATGGAGATCCAATTCCAAATGTACCAACCCCAACTTACCCAACAGATCCAACAGACCCAACTAAGGTAGTACCGGATGAACCAGTACCAGAAATTCCAGGATTGATTCCAAGTGTTCCAACAGTAACACCAGAAAATCCAGGTAAGGATACATCAGTACCATATAACCCAGTTAAGGATCCAGATAAGGTAACTACAGTAGAAGGTAAACAAATTATTCACTTTGTAGATGGCGATAATAACAAGCCACTTAAGGATCCAAATATTCAAACTTATGAATTCAAGATTACTAATGGTGTGCCAAACGAATCCAGTCATACCTTTACTCTAGTTAATGTACCGGTGATTCCAGGATATGTTGCAGAAATTAAGTCTGCTGGTGGAAAGACGGTAACTCCAGATAAGCCTCTTGCAGAAGTAACAGTTGTTTACCATAAGATCGGTAAGATCGTTCCAGTTGATCCAAATGGAAATCCAATTCCAAATGTACCAACTCCAAGCTACACTAACGATCCGACAGATCCAACTAAGGTAGTACCAAATGAACCGGTGCCAGCTATTCCTGGAAAGACACCAGATAAGACGACAGTAACTCCAGTTGATCCAACTAAGGATACACCTGTTGTTTACAAGGATGATAAAGTACCACCTGCTCCAAATACACAAAAAGCTGTAGTTAACTTTATTGATGTTAATACTGGAAAAATTATCAGTACTTCTGGTATTTTAAGTGGTCGCCCAGGAGAAGATATTAATAAGTTATTCTCGTCTGCTGAAGTAATTAAGCAATTAGAGGCTGCAGGTTACGAAGTTGTTTATAATGCATTTGACGGCGATGGTGTGACTAAGTACTTTGACAATGATGGCAATACGGTACAACAATTTACTATTGCTTTGAAACTGAAAGAAAAAGCTAAGACGCCAGATCCCGTTCTTCCTGATCCAGAAGTTCCTGTAGAAAAGGAAACTCGATCTGAACAACCAGTTAAGCAAAATGTTGCTGTTCCTACTCCAGAAAAACCTGTAGAAAAGAAGACTACTGACAATAAGGAAGTCTTACCGCAAACAGGTGCTGATAGTAATGAAGCGGCTACTATTTTAGGTGCCGTAGCAACAGCAATTGGCATGACAAGCTTGATTGGCGCAAAGAGACGCAAGAAAGATGATAAATAATTTTTTAAATTAAATATCTTTTTTCAAAATTAGCTAGTAAAAAGGCGTTGAGACTTGATTCTCAGCGCCTTTTTTTAATACATTCTATTTATAATAGTGGATCCATATAAGAAAAGACATACAATATATAAAGTAATTCACGTTAACAAGGGGGCATGAAATATATGGATAATTTAAGTGAGAAAGTTGCATCAGTAGCTGTAAAATATACGGATTTAGATAATAATCTGGCTGAACTTTTTACTTCTGAAAACTTGACAGGAAATATTGGCGATAAAATTAATTACAGCACAGCAGATGAAATAAAAAATTTAACTAATCAAGGATATGTATTAGTTAATGATCCCTTTGATAGTAAAGGAAAAGAACCGGTATTTAGTGAAGATCAAGACAGTTACATGGTTACCTTTAAGCATGGGAGAGAGCAAGTTACAGTTGATAATCTAAAATATGGCTGCAAGCTTGAAGATCTTCAAGTAAAAGGTACTCAAACTGTTCATTATGTTGGCGCGGGTAGTCGAACTCCTAGGGATGAAGTATCAACAATTACTTTTAATCGGATTTTAGTCTATGATCGTGTGACTGGCAAAAAGATTGGTAGTAAGGGCTGGGAAAAAGTTGAGCAGTCTTTTCCAGTAGTTGCGGCACCAAGTATTTTAGGTTATGTTCCCGATCAAGTTTTAGTTGGTGGAAAAACAGTTACTGCTGATGAACCAAATCGTGAATACACTATTACCTATCAAGTTAATGAACATATTTCAAACAAAGAACAGAAGGCAGAAGTTAAATATCTTGATATTGATAGCAATAATGAAGAAATTGTTGAATCTAAAATTTTAACTGGGGCTCCAAATACAAAAATTGACTATAGTACAATTGATCAATTGAAAGAGTTAGACACAAAGGGCTATGAAGTAGTAAGTAATGGCTTTGATGCTAATGGTGATATTCAATTCTTTGATACAAGTGACGACTATGTTCAAACCTTTATTGTCACCTTAAGACATAAGCAAGTACTGGTTAACGAAGAAAATCCACTTGATGGTATTGATGAGTCAGAATATCACAAGATAAGTAAACGAGTTATAGCTTATAGTGGTGCTGATGATCAGACACCAGAAGAAGTGGTACAGCAAGTAAACTGGAGTAGAGATCTTACAGTTGATGCTGCAACTAAGCGAATTATTTCTGATGGAAAATACACAACTGAATGGAAGCCAGAGCAAAAAACATATTCAGCAATTTCTGTACCAGCAGTAAGCGGATATCATACTTATATAAAAGAAATGCCTGAGGAAAAGGTAAGACTTGCTAACGTAACTGAAAAAATTAGATATGTAAAAAATGGCTATGTCATTCCTATTGATGAGAGCGGACAAAAGATTGATATTCTACCTAAATTACGTTTTGTTTCAGATAAAAATGATCCCACTCTAGTATCTTTGCCTAAAAATAATCTAAAAGATGAGGAATACGAGCCAGAATCTGTTGATTTTGCAAAAATTGATCCAGCAAAAGACATAGAAGTTAAGTATGTTTTAAGGCATAAATATGTGGCCGTAAATAAAGATAATTCTCATTTTGATGTTAATCCTGGTGCATATCGCCGGACTGCTACAGCTTTAGTTCGTTATGACGGAGCTGGTGTTAAGAATCCTAATGATGCGATCCAAACAGTTCAATGGAATAGAGATATCACTTATGATGAGGTAACAAAAGAAATCTTAGAAGATGGAAAATATACTACTGAGTGGAAAGCAGATAAAGAGTACTTTGAAGCAGTAGATACACCAGTAATATCCGGTTTTACGGCTGATATTGGGGTTGTTGCTAAGCATGATGTAACGCAAAGCGATCTTTTTGCGACAGTAACTTACAAAAAGAATGGTGCGATTATTCCCGTTGATGAAGAGGGACAGGAAATTTCTGAAGCTAAACCAGTTCCATTTCTTAATGATTTAACTGACCCAACTAGAGTCTTGGCAACGGAAGAAGTGCCTGAAATAGAAGGATATCGCCGTACTCAAGAGACTGTTTTAATTAAAGATCCAGTAGCAGATATTAAAGTTAAATACATTCTAAAGCCACGTTATGTTCAAGTTAATAGCGAGCATCCCTATCGAACAGTTAAGCCGCATCATTACAGTATTCCGGTTAAAGAGACGATTCATTATGTCGGAGCTAGCGACAAAACACCAGTAGATCGAATTCAAGGCGCACGCTGGAATAGATCTTTAACTGTAAATGATAATAATGGAAAGGTGATTAAGGATGGTAAATATACTACTGCTTGGACTGTTGATAAAAAAGAATATAGCGCAGTTGTAACGCCGGTAGTTGACGGATATCATGCAGATCAATATCAAGTTAAAGAACATAAGGTAGAGCGTGAAAATATTGATGTGGTAGTAAAATATCACCAAAATGGTCAGATTATCCCAGTAAACTCTAAAGGTGAAAAAATTAACCATGCAGATCACCCAGTGTATATAACCGACACAACTGATGCAACGAAAGTTTTAATGGAACAACCGGCTCCAAGAATCTTAGACTATATGCCTAAAAATTCATCAGTTGTTGTCAAAGATCCAAGTCGTGATACAAAGGTTATCTATTATACCTTTGATGAAATAAAAGAATTAGTCTCAGATAAAAAGTTAAAGACTAAGATTGAATCTGTTGATGGAAAGTCAACCTTGTCAAATGTAGTCTCACTTCCAGGTAATGACAATAAGAGAAAAGCAATCGTTACTTTTGTTGATTTAAGTAACAATGCGGTTCAAATTGCATCTTCTAATGTTTTAAGCGGAAATGTGGGCGACAAGATAACTGATTTATACAGTACAGCTAAACAAATTAAAGAACTTGAACAGGCTGGTTACGAAGTGGTCTACAATGGCTTTGATCCAAAAGGCGCAACTAAATACTTTGAAAAAGACCAAAAAACAGTTGCTACATTTACAGTAGCAGTAGAAAAAACTAAAAAAGTAGACGCTAAAGAAGAAAATAAAGCGGAGATAACTTCTAAGAAGGAAGCTACACAGGCAGATGGACAAAATGAGCAAGATCATAAAGTTTTAAAGCACATTTTTCCATGGATGAAGTAGAAGATAAAAGAGCTAGATTTGATTATGCAAATCTAGCTTTTTTTATTTTTAAAGTTTTTAGACCAATTTTGATGAAGAAGTGTATAATTAATTTTCGAAAAAACTTTTTCGGAGGAAAAATTGTGTCTGATAAAAGCGAGTCTTTGACCAAATTAGAAGAAGACGAAAAGTATAATCGGTTAACAGCATTGAAGTTATTCGCCATGACTTCATCAATGGTTATCTCAGTTAATGAGTTGGCTCCATTTGGAAAAACTGGTCCAACAGCAGTTTTTTATTTGCTATTAGCAGGCTTAATATGGTTTGTACCAATTACGCAAATGGCAGGAGAAATGGCTTCAGTTGACGGCTGGGATAAGGGTGGAATTTTTACTTGGGTAAAAGGGTCCTTAGGAGATCGAGCTGGCTGGACGGCTATGTTTTATCAATGGATTCACATTACTGTTGGGATGAACACAATGATGTACGTAATTATTGGTGCATTATCTATTACCTTTGATACTCCTTGGTTTAACACTACACCAAGTATTAGATTTCTATTGATGATGATAATTATCTGGTCAATTACTCTTGTCGAAATGGTAGGAGTTAAGAAAATAGGACATATTGCAGAGTGGTTATTTGGACTTGGGATAGCTTTACCAGTAATTTTGCTAATTATTACCTTCTTTGTATATCTCTTTCAAGGACGTCCCCTATATATGCATTTAAGCTGGAATAATATCTTTCCACATCATTTAACTGGGGCTACCTTAGTAGCTTTTGTGCCATTTGTGTTGGCATTTTGTGGTGGGGAAGCATCTGCTCCGCATGCAAAATATTTGGAAAATCCTAAAAAGTATTCCACTGTTATGCTCGCTTTAGCTGTGACTGCTATTTCTTTTGACTTACTTGGTAGTACCGCAATTGGAATGACAATTCCGAAAGATCAAATTCAAAATTCAACTGGTTTTGTCTATGCCTTTGGAAAAATTTTAGATTCAATTGGCTTACCCGGGGATGTTATTAAGAAGTTTATCGGTGTATTACTGGCAGCTGGTATTATTGGAGAACTTGGAAATTGGCTCGCTGGTCCTAGTCAAGGGATGTTTGAAGCTGCTAAAGAAGGCTATATGCCTAAGTTCTTCGCTAAATCTACTGATCGTGACGTACCGATGCGGTTGATTGTTTTACAAACTTTGATTGTAACTGCATCTGCAATTTTAATTACTTTCACTAGTGGTAAGAACTCTGATTTTGCTTTTAATGTTTCTTTAGCTGCTACGACTGCTCAGTACTTGATGGTCTACATTTTAATGTTGATCTCTTACATCGTTTTAAAGGTAAAACATGGAAATCTAAAGCGCAGTTATTATATGACAAGGAGCAAAGGCTTAGGGGTAATAATTGCAATTATTGCCCTGGTAATAACTGTAGTAGCATTCTTTATTTCCTTTATCCCAGCACAAGGAACACCGACTGAATTAAAGGGCGTTTATGTTTGGACAATGATTGGTCTGTGCCTTATCGTTACAATTTTGCCACTGGTAATTTATCATTATCATCACCGATTTAAACAGACTAAATATAAGCAAAAAAATTAATAAATTAAACATTTTTACTTGTAAAATATAACTAATAATATTACATTTAAATTGTATTCAAGTTAATGTGTAAAGCAAAAGAGCTATGGTAAATTTGAGGTATCCATAGCTCTTTTGTTTATAATATAAAAACTATATTAAGGAAATAAATAATGAATAACCCAGAAGAAATACAGCATTTTATTGATGTATTACTCAAAGAAGATAGTTTTGTGAAAGCAGCAAAAAAGCTCTACATTTCTCAACCCTATCTCACCCAGTTAATAAAAAGAATAGAAGACCGTTTAGGAACGCCAATTATTGATCGGGATAAAAAGCCCTATGCATTGACTCAAGCAGGCTTACTGTATTATCAATATTTAGAAAATATTTCTTATAACAAACAACAATTAAATAAAAAATTAGCCCAATATACACAACCTAATAAAGAAATCATCAGAATTGGAATTTTAGAGAGTCTAGGCACTTATTTACTACCAGAAATACTGCCAGATTTTTTAAAGAAAAATCCTCGAGTAGAAATACAGCTTTTTGAAAACTTCCCAAGAGAAAGTGAAAGAAATTTACTGAGTGGAAATATTGACTGTTATATCGGTCAAACCCCAGAAGCAATTGATTCAAGCTTAGATATTGTAAGTAATGGTGGTGAAAGATACTATGTAGTAATTTCACCTTCATCTCCGTATTACCAGGAAGGAAAATTTATCCTTAAACCAGATGACTTAAACCTAAAAGACTTATTACAAGAACCTTTTGTTTTAAGTGTTCCTGGTTCGGCTATTCGGCACCAAGTTAATGGAGTTTTCCAGCGATTTCATTTAGAACCACGAGTTGTTTTAGAATCTAAAAACATTATTACTGCAACTAGTCTAGCAATTCATGGGATGGGATTAACTATCTCCACTGCTAGTATCATTAAAAGAATTGGTGAAACGCCAATTAACCTTTTTCCCTTAAGCTATGACTTAATTAACGTTACTTTCTTTATTGCAACAAAAGCTGAAAAAACAAAATCGCAAGCTTTAAAAAATTTAGTTGAAGAATTTAAAAAGAAAAATTTACAGCCCATTATTGGATAAGGTAAATGAGACTTCACACTATGTCAGCTATAACAAATTTGTTATTAGTAATTTGTAAAAAAGATATTTAAGCCTGTAGATTTAATAACTTATAATTTAGGTGAAAATATTTAAGAAAGGGTAGAAAAATTATGAAATCAGGAAAATACAACGTAAAAGCTCAAGGACATGGTGCGAGTTTCATGCCTATGGAAGTTACTCTTTCCGAAAATAAGATTGAAGATATTAAGGTTGACGCTAAAGGTGAAACTAAGGGAGTAGCTGACGAAGTATTTAGACGTTTGCCTGAAGAAATTGTTGAAAATCAGACTTTAAATGTTGATACAGTTAGTGGTGCTACTATCTCTAGTCATGGTGTTATTGATGGAGTAGCATTGGCAATTAGTGAAGCTGGCGGAGATCCAGATGAGTGGAAAAACCGAGCTAAACCAAAGGAACAAAGAGCTAAAGATGAGACTTATACAACTGATGTTGTAGTTGTTGGAGCTGGTGGTGCAGGTTTAGCTGCCGCTGCTAGAAGTATTCAACATGATAAAGATGTCATTGTACTTGAAAAGTTCCCACAAATTGGAGGAAACACTAGTCGTGCTGGTGGCCCAATGAATGCTGCAGAACCAGATTGGCAAAATAAATTTAAAGCTTTAGCCGGTGAAAAAGAAACCTTAGAAGAACTAGCAGCAACTCCACTTGAAGAGATTGATCCAGAGTATCAAGAAGACTTTAAAAAATTACAAAAGCAAATAAAAGAATATGTAGCTTCTGGTGCGGATTATCTATTTGATTCAAAATTACTTCATGAAATTCAAACCTATTTAGGTGGTAAGAGAACCGACTTAAATGGAAATGAAATTCATGGTAACTATGCTTTAGTCAAAGAATTAATCGATAATGCCTTGGACTCAGTGCATTGGTTAAGTGACTTAGGAGTAAAATTCGATCGCAGTCAAGTAACAATGCCAGTAGGTGCCTTATGGAGAAGAGGGCACAAGCCAGTTGAACCAATGGGTTATGCCTTTATTCATGTTTTAGGTGATTGGGTAAAGGATCATGGTGGAAGAATTCTGGCCGATACTCGAGCTGAGCACTTGATTATTGAAGATGGTCAAGTTAAAGGCGTTATTGCTAAAAGACCAGATGGCAGTACAATCACTGTTCATGCTAAGGCTGTAATTTTAACTGCTGGTGGATTTGGGGCAAATACACCAATGGTTCAAAAATACAATACTTACTGGAAGCATATTGATGATAATATTGCTACTACTAATTCTCCTGCAATTACTGGGGACGGAATTAATCTTGGTAAAGAAGCAGGTGCAGACTTAGTTGGAATGGGCTTTATTCAGATGATGCCAGTTTCTGATCTAAAGACTGGTGAGCTATTTACTGGTCTACAAACTCCACCAGAAAACTATATTATGGTTAATCAAAAGGGAAAACGTTTCGTAAATGAATTTGCAGAACGTGATGTCTTAACCAAGGCGGCTATTGATAATGGCGGCTTGTTCTATTTAATTGCTGATGACAAGATTAAAGATACGGCTTATAACACAACTCAAGAATCAATTGATGCACAGGTTAAAGCTGGTACCTTGTTTAGAGCTGATAGCTTAGAAGATTTAGCTAAGCAAGTTGGAATGGATCCTGCTACTTTAGTTGAGACCATTGAGAAATATAATTCTTATGTTGAAGCAGGAAAAGATCCAGATTTTGAAAAATCAGCCTTTAATCTAAAATGCGAAGTTGCTCCATTTTATGCAACACCGAGAAAGCCAGCCATCCACCATACTATGGGTGGCTTGAAGATTGATACAGGTGCTCATGTCTTAGATAAAGATGGTAAGCAAATTCCTGGTCTATATGCTGCTGGAGAAGTAGCCGGCGGAATTCACGCAGGTAACCGTTTAGGTGGAAATTCGCTTGCTGATATCTTTACTTTTGGTAGAATTGCCGCAAATAGCGCAAATGATGAATTAGAAAAATAGTATTAATCCATTAAAACGTTGTAAATACTAGAGTTTACAGCGTTTTTTTGCTAAAATACTAAAAATAATTGATTTTTTGGAGGAATATAATTGAAAGAAGCGCAGGAAAAGAAGCTGACGACAAAACAATATTTAATTGTAGCATCAATGATTTTTGCACTATTCTTTGGTGCAGGAAACTTAATTTTCCCACTTCATTTAGGCCAGCTTGCTGGTAAAAATTGGGGACCAGCAGCAATTGGTTTTTCAATTACTGGGGTAGTTTTACCCCTACTTTCACTCCTAGCGGTTGCTATTACTCGTAGTAATGGTGTTTATCAAATAGGTTTACCGGTAGGAAAAGTCTTCGCTCTTTTGTTTATGACTTTGATCCAGTTAACCATGGGCCCCTTATTTGCGGCACCAAGAAATGCGACTGTAGCATATACGGTAGGGGTAGCCCCACTTCTTCCTAAGCAATTTCAAGGCGGCGGATTAATTATTTTTACCGCTATCTTTTTTGCAATTGTTTTTGTTATTGCATATAACGAAAGTGACATCCTATCTTCTTTAGGTAAAATTTTAAATCCTATTTTTCTAGTTTTACTATTTCTAGTTTTTGTTATTGCCTTTGCCCGTCCGTTAGGTAATTTAGGAACTGTTCTCGTTAGTAAAGATTATGCTCAAGGGACAATAGTAAAAGGATTTTTAGAAGGATATAACACGATGGACGCTTTAGCTGGTCTTGCTTTTGGCGTAACCGTGGTAACAGCTATTAAAGAATTAATTGGTAACAATGAAAGTGAAACAGCAAAAATTACAGCAAAGTCTGGCTTAATAGCCGTTATTGCTATCGGGGTAATTTATACTTTGTTGATTATGGTCGGAGCAATGTCATTAGGACATTTTGGAATAACTAGTGATGGCGGAGTTCTGTTATCCCATATCGTTAGATACTATGCTGGTATCTTTGGTCAGGCTTTATTGGCTGTTTTAGTATTTTTAGCTTGTTTAACGACAGCGGTTGGGGTTTTAGCTGCTTTTGCACTAGATTTTTCCGCTCATTATACAAAATTTAGTTATAAGGGATGGTTAACCATCGCTTGTATCGGATCATTTGCAACTGCAAATCTAGGACTAGATAAAATTATTCACTGGTCGCTTCCTGTCTTAATGTTCTTATATCCTTTAGCAATTGTTTTGATTATCTTGTCTTTATTCTCACCATTTTTCAAAAAAGATAGAGTAATCTATCGCATAACAATGGCATTAACTTTAATACCAGCAGTCCTTGATTTAATTACAAACTTGCCAGCACCAATTGCTGGAACGCCATTCTACAATGCAGTTAGTCGTATTCGACTTCAGTATTTGCCATTTGCTAATGTTGGTCTAGCCTGGGTTGTACCGACTATCTTAGGGTTAGTTATTGGAATTTTAGTTCACATTTGGCGTCGTAAATCTAATCGAATTTAAGAAAAGCTATGGTTCATTTGAATCATAGCTTTTTTGTTGGGATAATAAATTTGGTGATAAAAATGAGTTTAACTAATAAGGTACCTGAAAAAGACGTTCATGATTTATTTACACGAGTTGCTCCGCATTATGATCAGATGAATAATCTAATTAGCTTAGGAACACAAAATGGCTGGCGGAAAAAGTTCTTTAAAGAATTAAGAGTAGCGTCTGGAGATTTTGCATTAGACCTATGTTGCGGGACGGGTGACTTAACAATTGCCCTTGCAAAACAAGTGGGTCCTTCTGGCAATGTAATTGGACTAGATTTTAATCAAAAAATGCTCGACTTAGCTGACAAAAAGATCAGAGTACAAAATTTACAAAAAGAAATTCAATTAAAGCAAGGGGATGCAATGCATTTGCCTTATCCGGACCAAAGCTTTGATATTGTAACAATTGGTTTTGGTTTGCGTAATGTGCCGGATGCAGATCAAGTTTTGAAAGAAATTTATCGGGTTTTAAAGCCAGATGGAAAAGTTGGAATTCTAGAGACTTCACAGCCAACTAATCCAATTATTAAGTTAGGGTGGGAGAGTTACTTCAAACTATTTCCTAATTTTGCTAAATTATTGGGTGCTAATGTTGACGATTATAAGTACTTATCACATACGACGGCTAAATTTATTTCAGCTACGCGTTTAAAGGAAATGCTTGAGCAAGATGGTTTTAAAAATGTAATAATAACCAAATTAAATTTAGGTGCTGGTGCAATTCATATCGGAATTAAAAAGAAAATGAGATAAAATATAAAATAAAAACTAAAAAGGAGAATTTTATGAGAACTGGTACTAAAATTATTACTTTAGACAACGGTTATCACTTGTGGACTAATACTCAAGGCGAAGGTGATATTCATCTATTAGCACTTCACGGTGGTCCTGGTGGAAATCATGAATATTGGGAAGATGCTGCAGAACAGTTAAAGAAACAGGGACTTAATGTTCAAGTAACTATGTATGATCAACTAGGGTCACTTTATTCTGATCAACCAGATTACTCAGATCCAGAAATTGCTAAGAAGTATTTAACTTATGAATACTTCTTAGATGAAGTTGATGAAGTGCGTGAAAAGCTTGGCTTAGATAATTTCTACTTAATTGGCCAAAGCTGGGGCGGCCTCTTAGTGCAAGAATATGCGGTTAAATATGGTCAGCATTTAAAGGGCGCCATTATTTCTTCAATGGTTGATGAAATTGATGAGTATGTTGATTCTGTAAATAGAAGAAGACAAGAAGTTCTTCCTCAAACAGAAATTGATTTCATGCATGAATGCGAAAAGAATAATGACTATGATAATCAACGCTACCAAGATGATGTACAAATTTTAAATATTAATTTTGTTGATAGAAAGCAACCTTCAAAGCTTTATCACTTAAAAGATCTTGGTGGAAGTGCTGTTTACAATGTCTTTCAAGGTGATAATGAATTTGTTATTACTGGTAAGCTTAAAGATTGGCACTTTAGAGACCAACTTAAGAATATTAAAGTACCAACTTTAATTACTTTTGGTGAAAATGAAACTATGCCAATTTCTACTGCTAAAATTATGCAAAAAGAAATTCCAAATTCACGCCTAGTTACTACTCCTGATGGGGGTCACCACCACATGGTTGATAATCCAGATGTTTACTACAAACACTTGGCTGACTTTATTCGTGAAGTTGAAGATGGTAGGTTTAAAGGTGAATAGAAAAGTCGATGCTGAGCATCGGCTTTTTTATTTACTAGGCAAATAAATCGCTTTCATTGAAATAATACTATATAATTTAAAGCAAATATAGTTTTGTTTTATTTTATTCAAGGAGAAAATGATGAGCAAAAATAATAAAATTACCCGATTATTAGCTGCTACAGCTGTAATTGGCATTATCGGAACTTCAGCTGCTGCGTGCAGTAATAACGATTCATCAAATCAAAGTAAACAATCTAGTGTAAAAAAGGAAACTAAAGATAAGAAAAGTAATACAGAAAATGCACTAAAAAAGAGTCAAATCAAGCTTAGCCAAACTGAAGCTTTGAACAAATTTGATGAAAAATACAGTGATAAAGAGATTAAAGAAATAAACCTAAAGTTAGACGGTAACCGATACGTTTATGAGATCGATGGATTTGATAAGAGTAAAGAATACGAAATGACAATCAATGCTAGAACTGGTAAGGAAATTAAATCTAGTTCTGAAAAGCTTGATCTAGATGAACACCTACAAAAAGGTTTAGATTTAGATAAAACAATTTCGCGTAAAGAAGCTAGTGAAATAGCAGAAAAAGAAGTAAAAAATAGTGTTGCCAAGGAATGGGACTTAAAAATGGAAGATGGTAAGGCTATTTGGGAGGTAACAGTAGAGTCCGGTAGCACAAAACATGAAGTTGAAATTGATGCTAGCTCTAAAAAAGTAATTAGGTCAGAAGAAGAAAATTAATTAATAAAAAGGATATCGAGCGGTTGACGGTATTGCGATATCAGGCTATAATAATAGTCCTTTCTAAAATTAAACACTTGTATACGACAAAAGCCACCTGTTTCAGGTGGCTTTTTTTGTTGGGAATATAGGATATAAATTTAAAGAAACTAGTAAGTCACAAGACTGGTTGAATTCATCGTGTGATCATCTAGTTTATAGGTCTTTAATTCAAAATCATCTTCAAAATTACAGTAGTAAGTCTTGCTTTTCGAAGAGTAGCATGCAGTATAAACAGTATATTCGTCCTTGCCTTGATCGTTGACTACACT
Source organism: Lactobacillus johnsonii (assembly GCF_014058685.1). Taxonomy (NCBI): domain Bacteria; kingdom Bacillati; phylum Bacillota; class Bacilli; order Lactobacillales; family Lactobacillaceae; genus Lactobacillus; species Lactobacillus johnsonii. Next base: position 89,826 of record NZ_CP059055.1, read on the forward strand.
GCCTTTGATCATGGCAACAGACTTTAAGATGTTAAAGAATTTAGCGACGTTTGCTTTTTCACCTTTAGCAGTTGGATAGTTTACGTTTAAGTAAGCAGCTTTAACAAAACGATCGGCTGGAATACTGTCACCGGGCAGACCTAAGCTACCAGTTCCTACGCCCCAAGGAGCAACTTTTTGCCCGTTCCAGCTTTGGGCTGTAGCGTCATGTGGGTTTAAACCGGTGTAGTTACCAAGGTTAGTAAGGTGCCAGTTAAAGTCAGGGCTATTAGTTAAAACGCCAACTTTGTCATCAAAGACTTTCATTCCATATTGTTTTGAAACCTCAACAATAATGGCTTCGTCACTATCACTAATGATCCAGTGAAGAGGGGCAACCGCAAATGATGTGTTAATAGCTTCATTCACTAAGTTAACATTCTTTAAAGCTTCCTTTACTTCACTAACATGAGTAAAGTTTTGAGTAACCCAGAGCATAATTTCGTAAGAAGCTAAGTTGATTTTACCGTCAATAGGACCATCACTAAATTTAGCAAAATGTGGGAAGTTTAAACCTGCAATACCTAATCCATCTTCGTTATAGCAGTCAAAGTATGATGGATAGCCATCAACCACAATTCCCATTCCAATAACAGCCTTTTTAGTAGTGGTGTTATCTAAGAACTTATATGGAAGAGGATAATTACGCGGCGTAATAATAACGCCTTCGCCATAATCCTGTCCAACATCTAGATTACGGCCAAAGTATAAATTTCCTTGATCATCTGTGAATCTTAAACCAGTACACATTTCCAAAAAACCTCCTTATTTAGCATTAGCTTTTGCTGCTTGCTCTGCAATATATTTCTTTTGATATCTCTTAATTTGGATAACGGCAAATACTAAAATAATAAAACCAATTGCAACAAAGGCAATCATAAAGTACCAAGCGACTGTAAAGCTTGCAGCTCCTTTAATAATCCCAAAGAGTGGAGCACCAATGGCATAGCCGATTGCATAAGCTAAACCAACGTATCCAAGCATGACACCTTGATCTCTTGAACCAAAGAGGTCTTTTGCCATGAAGGCTGGGCCTGACATGTAACTAAATACAGCTAAGCCGCAAAAGATAGCATAGCCAATACCAGCAGCTTTACTAATAGATGAACCATATGGCTGGAAGCTAATAAAGATCATCATTAGAATAGATAAAATATACATACAACCAGCATAGGCCATTGATTTTGCTGTACCAAATTTGTCAAATAAGAAACCACCAGAAATATTTCCGATTAAACAACCAACACCGTACATTGATCCAACTAAACCAACATCCGTTAAAGAAAGTTTAGTATCAAGGAAGGCGGCATAGTCTTCATTTAAGGAAGCTAAGCCTAAACCAATGATTAAGAAGCCAAGGCTGAAAATCCAGAACCATTTCATTTGTAACACTTGTTTACTAGTCCAGCCTTTAAACTCTTTAGCTTTGGCTAAAGCCTCTTCTTTCTTGCTTTCAGCTAGTTCTTCATCAGAAACGACAATTTCGTCTTTCTTAGGGGTTCTAATGAAGCAGGCGATAATTACACCAATTACTAATAAAGCGACGGCAAAGATAAAGAATGGTGCCATAGAGGTTAAATGACCGGTCTTAGTATTACCTGTCATGTAGTGCTTTAAAATTGCTTGAGTTGCTGGCTGTAAAAAGATATTACCAATCGAACCACCGCAGAAGGCAATTCCTAAGGCAGCCCCACGTCCCTTTGCTGGGAACCAGTGGTTAATAACCCATGGAACACCTTGGCCGGAGTAAAAGGTTGAACCAACCATACAAATGATAGCGGCAATATAGAAGCCAGGTAGCTTTGTACTAATTCCAAAAATTACGTAGGCAATAGCAGAAAGACCAATACCAATTAAATACATTAGTCGGAAGTTAACTTTTTCTAACGCCTTACCAATAAATGGAGAAGCAACTGAAGCAAAAACCGCACCAAACGTAAAAATTAATGTGTACGATGCTAAGGTAAAGTGGAAGGTATTAACTAAAGGGTGAATAAACAAAGGCTGAATATTTTGAGCAATTCCATAAGGAATAGCTTGGGTTAACATACACAGGAAAACCATGAAGTACTTATAGCCCTTACTTACTACCTTATCTTTAGTAGCGGCATCAGTAGACATGTAATTACCTTCTTTCTAACTAATTATTTATCTAAAATAATATTTGGCTTGTTCACAACAATATTTTTTTGAATTTGTTTAATTTTAATAGCTGCAAAAATTAATAATATAAAACCAATTGCAACAAAGAAGATGGTGGACCACCAAGCAGTTGTAAAGCTAGTAGCACCTTTGATAACGCCAAATAGGGGAGCTCCAATAGCAAAACCAATTGCATAGGCTAAGCTAATATAACCTAAGTTAACTCCTTGTGCTTTGGCACCAAATAAACTCTTGGCCATGAAGGCAGGTCCGGACATATAACTAAAGACAGATAAGCCGCTCGTAACAGCCCAGCCCATACCAGCATATAAGTTGATGCGGGCGCCATAGGGATGGGTACTAATGAGGATCATCATTAAAATGGCGATAATTAACATGATACCGGCATAAGCCATTGATTTAGCCGTACCGAATTTATCAAATAGATAACCGCCAGAAATGTTACCAATAATACCAGCAATCCCGAAGACTGAGCCAATCATGCCGACTTCGGTTAAAGATAATTTAGTATCTAAAAAAGCTGCATAATCTTCATTTAAAGAAGCTAGTCCTAAACCAATAATTAAAAAGCCGATACTAAAGATCCAGAACCACTTCATGTGAAGAACTTGCTTGCCGCTCCAACCCTGAAATTCATGAGCATGCTTTTGAGCAGCTTCATGCCGATTCTTTTTAATTTCTTCGGCAGAAGCTACGTCTTCATCCTTCTTTGGCACTCTAATAAAAGCGGCAATTATTAGACCAACGACTAAAAGAGCAACGGCAAAAATATAGAATGGAGCCATGGAAGTTAAATGACCAGTCTTAGTATTACCAGTCATAAAGTGCTTCAAAATTGCCTGGGTAATAGGCTGTAAGAAAATATCCCCAATTGATCCCCCACAAAAGGCTAATCCAAGAGCAACACCGCGGCCCTTAAATGGAAACCAGTGATTGATAATCCAAGGAACACCTTGACCAGAATAAAAGGTTGAACCAACCATACAAATAATTCCGGCTAAATAGAAACCAGGTAGTTTCGTACTAATTCCAAAAATTACATATGCTCCGGCTGAAAGGCAAATACCAATCAAATACAAAATTTTAAAATTAACTTTCTGTAAAGCTTTACCAACCATTGGTGAAACTAGAGACCCTACGACAGCCCCAAAAGTAAAAATTAAGGTATAAGAAGCCAATGTAAAGTGAAAAGTATTAACCAGAGGGTGAACAAATAAAGGTTGGATTAATTGAGCAATTCCGTAAGGGATAGCTTGAGTTAACATACAGAGAAATACCATAAAGTATTTATAGCCTTTACTGACCACCTTGTGCCCATCGCTTGGTAGATCGTTTGACATCGTATCTCTCTTCTTTCTGATAAAATACTATTAGCTTTATAAGTTATATATTATTAAACACGTGAGCTTTGACTATAGCCACTTATATTGTCGTCTACTTAAGTAAGTAAATCAAAAATAATGACTTATTATGTTATTTAATGTATGTAATAAAAACCTGTCTAACTTTCCTAGAATAAAATGAATTACAAAAGGAAAAAGATTGATTATCTTTGCTATTAAGCATCGATATATCAATCTTTTTTAGTTCGAACAGATAGACTTAGCGGTAGGTAGAAATTTTTACATTAGGAAAGAATTATTAATCTTTTACATAACCCGCAATGTCATCGTAGTCAAAATCATAGTTTAATTTCTTACCGTAGGCTTTTTCATAAGCCCTTTTCTTTTGCATATAATCAATGTCCCGCATTCTTTTAGCGTTTTGATCAACTGTAAGGCGATCAACTGGGTAGATTGTCGGTAAGACGTGAAGAATATAGCGTGTCTTGTGGAATTCTCTACTATTTTTTTCCATTTCTGGAAGATCTTGAATTTCTACAAAGCAGGAGATAATCGGTACCTTAGCCTTAGCTGCGTAGTAATAAGCACCTTTTTGAAGGGGGCGAGGTTTACGGTAGTCATACCACATTTCTTGTTCAGGGTAGATTAAGACCCATCCCTTTTTATCAAAGACTTTCTGCAAGTGCTTTGGAAATTCTCGCCCCAAGTATTGGTAGCTTTGAACAATTGGAATAGCATTAATGTTATTCATTAAAAAGCCGAAGAAACCTGGCAATTTTAGGTTGGAGTCTTCAATTACAACATAGAGCTTTTTATGGCAGCGATTAGCTAATTTTTTAATTGGCAGGCTATCAGTTTGCTTAAAGTGATTAGTCGTTACAATTGCACCATGTTGCGGTCCTTTAGCTCTTTGTTTGTCTTTGATTTGGGTATGAGCCATTAAGACTAAAGTATCAAGATTGATAATAGTTTGGGCGATAATATTTTTAAATTTATGGCTCAGCTTTTTTTGTTGTTTCCAATAATCGTTAACTAGTTTGATTCTTTCATCTTTAGTAAGAATCGGATCGCCCAATTCAACTTTAGCGTGCATTTTACCTTTTTTAACGGCTGCTTTGATATTTTCGATAACTTGTGCACGATTTTCGCCGATAATCATAGTTTAATCCTTTCGCCTTTCGCTTTTACGTGAGCCCAATTATTGGGATCAACGACGGTGCTATCTTCTTTTTCAAGCATATGATCTAACTTAGCTCGATCTTCGGTACGTTCTTCATCAGTATAATTATCTAATTCAGCATGTAATTCTTCATAGAAGGGTGTTTCTTTAGCGTACTTCCAGAAGTAATCTTGATATTGAACATTATCAAAGTGCCATGGCTTAAAGAATAAGTTATAGTGAATTAAACCTGGATTAGGAAGGGGTTCTGTATTTTCATTAGGCATTGCATCCCAGCGAGGATCAAGATGCAAGATTCGGCCATCGCCAATTTCATTCAAATAGTCTTGATCTGGAGCAATACAGTCAAAATGATACTTCTCAAGCAAGTCCATAAAATGAGGAATAAAGCCTTCATCTCTAAAGGCCTTAGAATTTAAGACGAGCATTCCAGAGTTAATATACTTTTTAGGATCAAGGTCTAGGACATCTTTGATATATTTCACCATTTTATCTACATATTGAATAGAAGAATCAGTACATGCGCCAAATAAATTATTGCCTAATTCTGTATTGTATAGCTTAGCAATGTCATCAGTGACTACTGTATCGCTGTCGATGTAGATTGCCTTATCGTATTGCGGGAAAAGATCAGGAATGAAGAGGCGGTAAAAGATAGACATGGTGAAAAAGTCAGCTCGAAGATAATTTTCTTTTCTATCTTGGATCGGCTTTACTAATTTCTCATCAATGTGGAAGAATTCAACGTGTACATGGTCATTACCCAAAGCTGCCAATTGATCTTGGTGTTCTTTAGATAGATCTTGGTTTAGAAAGATAACTGTGTAGTCATTTTCTGGATTAGAATTCTTAACTAATGAATTTAAAGATACTGCAGCGTATTTAGTAAAGTCATCGCTAATACTATAAAAAACTGGAATAGTCATTTTAGTGCCTCTTTATATTTTTACGGACGTAGTCTTTTTAACTTTTGCCCAAGTTACATCTTCATTTTTAATTTCATCGACTTTTTTAATCATCCAATCAAGATCAGCGCGGGCTTTTTTACGATCTTCATCAGTAAAGCTGTCCAATTGTTCTTTTAGCTCATCATAGTATGGGGATTTTTTAGCAACATCCCAGAAATATTGACCATATTGAACATCTGCAAAGTGCCATGGCTTAAAGAAAAGGTTGTAGTGAACGATTTTTGGATCTTTGATTTCATCCATATGTTCATTAGGCATTGCATCCCACTCAAGCGGTAAGTGATAGATCTTATCTTCACAAATTTCATTCATATAAGCTTGGTCAGGATCAATATTGTCAAAATGATATTTTTCAATTAATGAATAGAATTTATCAACGAATTTTTTATCTCTAAATTCTTTCATATTGAATAAAATCACACCATTATTGGTGTATTTTTCTGGTGGGAAGATGCCTTGGCATTCCTTAATATAAACTTGTAGCGGTTTAATAAATCTAATTGACATATCAGGGACACTCGCAAACATGTTATCGCCAATTTCAGTATTGTAGAGTTCAGCAATATCAGTGCAGATAATTGTGTCGGCATCTAAGTAAACGGCCTTATCATATTGCGGGAAAAGATTAGGGATAAAGAGACGGTAGAAAATAGACATGGTAAAGAATTGTGCTCGTAAATAATTTTCTTCACTATTGTGAATTGGAGCTACCATTTCATCATCGATATGGAAAATATTAACATGAACATTTTCAGTTGAAAGATCTTCGAGACTCTTTTTATGTTCATCACTAATACTTTGGACTAAAAGAGTGATTGTATAGTCCTTCTTTGGATCAACATGATCAATTAAAGACTGAATCGAAACAGCTGCGTAAGGTGTGTAATTATCACTAATTGTGTAAAAAACTGGAATAGTCATTCTCAAACTCCATCTATATAATAATTTAGCGCTGCTTTAAAAGCGGCTTAAGTTCTGTGTACTGCTTAAGTAAATCATCATATTCATGTAATTTCAAGACGCTATGAACACGTTCTACATCCCAAGGTTTAACTGTTAAAGTGTGGAAGTAGGGTTTAAAGCGAAAGCTAGTAGTAAAATGTTGGATTTTTGTATCAGAATGGAGCCGGTACTGTTCGTTGTAGCAGCGAGGAGCAATTCTTTTTTCGGTCGCAAGTTTATTTAAGGCAGATTGGTCGGGAAGGAGCATTTTTTTATCGCTCATTTTTTCTCGAACTTTTGCAAATAATCTTGTCTTTTTAATTTCATTCATATTTAAAAGCAAAACTCCGGAGTTAAGGTAGTCAAAAGTTTTGTGGCTGTGAAGATTATGGAAGAAAAAGCGACCCCAGAAATCTAAAACACCAACTAATTCCACATTAGTTAAGTCTTGGTTATAAAAATCACTAATATCCTTACGTACAATAATATCGTCATCTAAGTACAAGATGCGATCAGGGATTTGTGGAATTTGGTCCGCAAATAATCTGAGCATGGCATAAGGTGTGAAGCGAGTTTCCATGTTAGCGCGAGGAGGTTCTTTTTTGAACAACTCAGTACAGTCAATTAATTCAGCAGTGTTGTTTGGATCTTTTTCTTTAATGATTTTTTTGATTAAGTTAAAAGCTTGCTCATCAAAAGCTTCATATCCTTCTGCCTGCATAGTTAAGATATAGAGGTGCAGGGGAGCGGAGGTATTTTTTAATAAAGATAGAGTTGCAATTAAAATACCATCTTCGGCGTGAGAGTCGCCGCAAAACATAATATTCATTTTAGTCTCCAATTTCTCGTTTTTGATAGTGATAATATTGATAGTCGCTATTCTTAGATCGCTTTTTTAATTGCTCGAATACTTGATCATGGAGCTTTTTTTGTTGCTCTTTTTTGGTCAAGGTAGAGTCCGGGAAGAAGGGACCATCAATATAAACAGTAATTTTGGGATGCTTGCCAAATTTGCGTTTTTGATAAGTTGTCGTCATTACAAAACTTGCCTTATTTGCCTGAACTGGAAAATTAAAGCTAGTTTCTGGAAAGGACCGAATGCTGGTATAGTAAGGCCAGACATGAGCTTCTGGATAGATTACAATATGAGCATTTTCTTTAGTTAAGGTTTTAACAGCTTTAAGTAATTTAATAGCTTGTTTAATATTTTTGCCGACTGGTAGACCTCCATAGGGCAGGAGCGTTTTCCCAATAACTGGAATTCCCCAATTTGCTTGATTAGCAATGGCATAGTAATTTTTCCAGCCAAATAAGGTTAGGGGCATGAAGACGTCATTAACCATTTGGGTATGATTTCCGTAAATAAAATATCCTTCATTTTTATATTTAGATAACTTATCCTTACCTATTACTTTGACATGCATTATGCCATAAGTAAAAAGATAAGCAAAACCAGCAGCTAAAAAACGCATCAGATAATTAAGTGGAGTGTGTTTAATGATTTGGTAATTGTCTGGCAAGGTAAAGTCTTGTCTTTTACTTTCAACAACGTCATCGGTTGTGGAATTGTAGTAGATAGTATGATGTTTAGATGGTTTAGTATTCATGATATTAATTATAGAAAAAATTTAGAAACAAAAAAAGACATCGCAATTGCGATGTCTTTTAAAAATATGGGTGGTCAGGGGATCGAACCCTGGACCCACGGATTAAGAGTCCGTTGCTCTGCCAGCTGAGCTAACCACCCATTGGATAACCAACAGATACTATTATGCCAAAAAAAAATAAAAATGCAAGAACTTTTTTTGAGAAAATTGATATAAATTAAATTGGCTGTATAATTTTTCCTCTTGATGAATATCTATGATATTCTATCGACAGGATTTTTTTACGTAAAAAAAGAGGCCATAGTCCTCTCTTACTTAAAATCCTTCTTCGACCAATTCAATTAAGTGTATGGAGATTTAAACTATGTCCTCTTTAAATGATTATATTAAATTTACTCTTGATATTGAAGATAAAAACATTATTTTTTCTGATTATTCAAATGAAAATATTAACGGTAAGATTTACAAAATATATTTAGCTGAGCTGATCCAGCCTACTTGTCCTTATTGTCGTTCTACTAATCTTAAGCATAACGGTCATTACGTCTCTAACGTTCGTTTCATTACTGCTGATGCTAGTAAGCCCGTTACTATCAGATTAAGAAAACAACGTGTTCTCTGCAATTACTGTTTAAAAAGATCTATGGCTCAATCTAATCTGGTTAATAAAGGCTGCTATATCTCTAACACTTCTAAGCGAAAAATACTTTCTGCTCTTACTGAAGATCGTTCAATGACCAGCATTGCTAGAGAACATAATGTATCTGTCAACACGGTTCAAAGAGTATTAGAAGTCTGCTCTTCTAAGTTCTATGATGCCTTTGATCATCTCCCTGAACACTTAGCTTTTGATGAATTTAAGGGCGTAGGCAAAAAGCTTCACTTTATTTGTCTAGATGGTGATACTCACAAAGTTGTTCAAATTCTTAGAACTCGTTTCAAACCTGATATTCTACGCTATTTTTACAAGTTCACTCCTAAAGCTCGTGCAATGGTTAAAACAGTAACTATGGATCTTAATTGTTATTATCCTTTAGTTGCTAGAGAATTATTTCCAAATGCTCAGATAGTTATTGACCGTTTTCATATGGTTCAAATGCTTACTAGATCGTTTAATATTTTCAGAGTTCAAATCATGAAGCAATTTAATAAAAGAAGCCGTGAATATAAGCTTTTAAAGTCCCCTTGGAAGCTTTATCTCATGAAATATGACAAACTTAATAAGACTACTCCTTATTACGACTGGCATTTTAAGGACTGTCTAACACAGGAACATGTTGTCTTAGATGGTTTAGATTGTGACCAAACCTTAGAAAATACTTATTGGGTTATGCAGGACTTTATGACTGCTATTCAGGATAACGATGAAAAGAAAGTTATCCATCTACTTCATTCAAAACAAAATGTTGGTAAACAAATGCATCAAACTCTATTAACTTTTAAACGTAATTATTCTGGTGTCCTAAACGGTATTACCTCAACTTATTCTAATGGTTGTCTTGAAGGAGTTAACCGTAAGATTAAACAAATTGAACGTACTGCTTATGGCTATAGAAATTTCAAACATTTATTAATTAGAATTAGACTCGAAGAAAATATTATAAAAGAAAAGGAATCAAACAGCTATTTCTTAGCTGCTTAATTCCTTCTTAAAATTATCCATCAACAGGATTTGCAAAAGAGCCATTAAATTGAAGAAAATTAGAAACAAAAAAAGACATCGCAAATGCGATGCCTTTCAAAAATATGGGTGGTCAGGGGATCGAACCCTGGACCCACGGATTAAGAGTCCGTTGCTCTGCCAGCTGAGCTAACCACCCATTGGATAACCAACAAATAGTATTATGCCAGTAAAGTAAAGAAAGTGCAAGCTTTTTTTTGCATAAGTTTAAAAAAAGTGGGGAAAACAGTATAATATAGTTATTAATACTGAGGAGGCATCATTTATGCCAAAGAAGATTTTAGTCGTTGACGATGAAAAACCAATTTCTGACATTATTAAATTTAATCTGGCTAAGGAAGGCTTTGATGTCGACACTGCATACGACGGCGAAGAAGCTGTTAAAAAAGTTGAGGAATATAATCCCGATTTAATGATTCTTGACTTGATGTTACCAAAAAAAGACGGCTTAGAGGTTGCACGTGAAGTGCGCCAAACTCATGATATGCCAATTATTATGGTAACGGCTAAAGACACTGAGATTGATAAGGTGTTAGGTCTTGAAATGGGAGCAGATGATTATGTTACTAAGCCTTTTTCTAACCGAGAATTAGTTGCTAGAGTAAAGGCAAACTTGCGTAGACGTGACTTGACTCAAAAAGCTACTGAAGATGATGAAGACAAAAATATTACCATTGGCAATCTTGTGATTATGCCTGAAGCTTATATGGTTGAAAAAAATGGTGAAAAAATTGAATTAACGCATCGTGAATTTGAATTACTTCATTATTTAGCACAGCATATGGGACAAGTAATGACTAGAGAGCATTTATTACAAACCGTTTGGGGCTATGATTATTTTGGAGATGTTAGAACTGTGGATGTAACTGTGCGACGCTTACGGGAAAAGATCGAAGACAATCCAAGTTCACCAACGATTTTAGTTACCAGACGTGGAGTAGGATATTACGTTAAAAACCCATCAGATGAATAAGGATCAAAGTCACTAGTGATAGTGGCTTTTTTTGCAATTAGGACCAATGAAGAAAATAAAAAGTGTACTAAATTCTATTAATTTTAAAATCGCAATCATTTTTATGTTGCTACTACTAGCAACGATTGAAGTCGTTGGAGCTTCTTTTACTAGACAACTTGAACAAAACTCAATTCAAAATTTTGAGTCTTCAATTCAAGTCCCAAACATTATTACTAACCAAATTGCCAGTCAATTGAGTAGGGCAAACAGTAAGAGTGCTAATCAGCAGCTAAGCCAGATTATTTCAAACTATAATCTCGGCGATATTAGTCAATTAATGGTAGTAGATAATAAGGGCGTGATCCGAGCTGTTTCAAATGTTAATGATCAGAATCGAATTGGCCAGCGGACTAGTAATGCGGATATAAAAAGCGTGCTTTCAAATGGAAAACAAGTTTCTAAGGTAATCAATGACAATGGAAACTATATGGTGCAAATTTCACCATTAACATCTGCTAATGGAACTAATACGCCTGTGGGAGCTATTTATGTAAGAGCAAGTTTACAGGGTGTATTCAATAATTTACGGCAAGTTTCTATTTACTTTTTGATTGCCTCATTAATTGCGGCTGTTTTAGGTGCAGTAGTTGCCTTGGTAATTTCCCGGGCCATAACTCGGCCGATTGAAGAAATGCGTAAGCAAGCTTTGCGGGTCGCAAATGGAGATTATTCGGGACACGTCCGGGTTTATGCGCAAGATGAGTTAGGGCAATTAGCTGAAGCATTTAACACTTTGTCGGTACGAATTGAGAGAACTCAAGAGATTTCTGATAGTGAGCGAAGACGGTTAGATAATGTTTTGACCCATATGACAGATGGGGTTATTGCGACTGATCGTCACGGAAATATTACTATCATTAATGAAACTGCCTTAGACTTTTTAGGCAAAACTGAAAAAGATGTTATTGGAAAACCGATTACTAATTTGCTTGGCTTAAAAGATGTTACAATTCAAGATCTCTTAAGTACGCAACAAGAATTAGTTGTGCGCGTAAATGACAATACAAGAGATGAAATGATTTTACATGCTAACTTTTCTTTAATTCAGCGTGTAACTGGCTTTGTTTCAGGTCTAGTTTGTGTTTTGCATGATATTACGCAACAGCAAAAAAATGAACGGGAACAACAGCAATTTGTGTCTAACGTTTCACATGAACTTAGAACCCCATTAACAAGCTTAAGGGCATATGTTGAAGCCTTAAATGATGGGGCATGGAAGGATCCAAATATTGCACCTCAGTTTTTACATGTTATCCAAGATGAAACTGAGCGAATGATTAGGATGATTAATGATCTCCTTAGCTTATCAAGAATGGATCGTGGTGTAGCCAAAATGGACTTAGAGTGGGTTAACTTAAATGATTTTGTTAACCACGTTCTAAACCGTTTTGATATGATGCTGAAATCTGATACAGATAAAACGCATAAAAAGAAGTATTCAATCAAGCGTGAATTTCCTCATCAAGCTTTATGGGTAGAAATTGATACTGATAAGATGATGCAAGTAATCGATAATATTATGAACAATGCGATTAAGTATTCACCTGATGGGGGCGTTATAACAGTTCGCCTTCTTCAAGCTCAAAAGCATGTCATCTTAAGTATTTCTGACCAAGGATTGGGAATTCCAAGAAAAGACTTAAATAAGATTTTCGATAGATTTTATCGTGTTGACAAGGCTCGTTCTCGTAAGCAAGGTGGAACTGGACTAGGATTAGCTATTTCTAAAGAAATAGTAGAAGCACACCATGGCCGGATTTGGGCAGATAGTGCTGAAGGTTCCGGATCAACTTTCTACATTTCTTTGCCATATGAAGCAATTAGTGAGGAAGGAGAAAACTGGGATGAGGTTTAAAGATAAAGTTTCTAGAGTGGCACTGCGTGTTAGCTTAATTGCAATGGTTGTCTTATCAATAATTTTATCGGCTGTCATTTGGGGATCAGATGCTCGATTTTCTAGAATTGAAGAAACATCTAATCAAACGCAAACTAAGGATCTAGGTCAACGTTCTTTAAGAGACATCTATCTACCAACGCAAACTTTTTATTTTAAAAATAAAAAGATGTATCAAGTCTATGATACAAAGAACAATTTACCTTTGGAGTTTTCTAAATTAACTCAGTCTTTAAGACCTCTCTTGCCAATCCGAATCTGGTCTAGTCAAACTAAGTATGAAAAAATGTTGAGAAATCCAAACTATATTCAGCTAACATACCCAGATCAGATAACGATCTCATTATTTTTAACTAATGTAAGAAAAAATGATAGTCGGGAATTTAATCGCATTTTTGTCTCAACGACTTCTAGCGACTACATCTATCTAGGTAATGATGAGAACCATACACTCTATTGCATTCGTTTAAACGATGTCTCATTTAAGACCCTAATTGAGCATATTAGAAACGCTCAAACTCAAATGCCAGTCACTCTTGAAAAGGTGCATGATGACTATTTACCTTTCTATGAAAAAAATCTAAGCTTACCAGTATATAGCTACTTAACTAATGAGGAATCTGATTCATATTTTGTTTATCGTTTGTTAGGATCAAATAATCCTACCCAGCATAGTAATGGCGATACGATTACATACTCTAATGGAGTATATGAGCGTTTAATTGCTGCTAAACATACTCATAATTATGAATATATTGATTATCAACAAGATCAAATTCCTAAGACAATTAGTCGTAAATTAAATGATAGTTTATATTTCGTACGAAAGATTGGTTTATCAGAACCAGATTTAAGATTCTTTGATGCGGATGATAATACAGTTATTTATCAAAATTATGTCGAAGAATATCCAATCTTTTTACCAGGAAAATATAAGATGCGAGCACAGGTGAAATTTGCATCTAATGGGATGACGATTAACTTCAACAGTTTAGACTTACAGATTCCAATCCCAACTAATGGGGAAAAGAAAACTTTAATTCCAACTACTGTAGCCATGGATGAGTTATACCAAAAGGGATATTACCGAAAAGATATCGAAAGAATTATTATTGGCTATACGGCTAAATCTTCTAACAGTAAAAATAAGAAACTAGTAGATTTAGAGCCTGCTTACTATGTAAAGATTAACAAGCAGTGGAAGACCTTAGATGAGTGGCTTAATACAAATAATCAGTTAGACAATGCAGGAAAGGAGGGACTAGTAGATGGACTTTAAAAGAATTGAATGGATATTTTTAATTGTATTTATCGGAATTAATATCTTTTTGGGAATTGAATTATGGCAAACGCCAACTCTCTTATCTGCTGGTTCTACTCCGACTCAGACTGATATTAAGAGCGAAACAAGTGCTGATCAGATTACTATTCCAAAGGTTAACGATAAACAAGAAGATGGATATTATTTGGCTGCCAAGACTGATAATTCTTGGATCAAAAAAGCTACTCAGCAGGTAAAGGGACAAGTAGAAAATAATTCAAGTGAAAATCTTATTTCTGTTCATTTAGATAAGCCAATTACTTTATCTAAAAATAAAAAAGAAGCCCTGAGACAAGTGATGCGTTTTAAGGATGACAGCCAAAATGTATATCAAGGTAAAAATTATACTTACCTTTCAGAATTATCTGAGGGGGACGATTATATTTTTAACCAAAAGACTAAATATGGAGAATTCTTTGCTGCAACAGCTCGGCTTCATATTATTGTAAAAGATAATCAAATTATTTCTTATTCACAAAGTTATGTTGATTACTTAAATCCTGTTCGTGAACGCCAAAATACAATTAGTTCAAAAGCAGCCGTAGACTCTTTATATACATACAGTGAATTACCAAATAATTCTAAAGTTATCTTGTTGAAGCAAGTTTATACTAAATTATTAACAGTTAAAGGAAATACCATTTATATTCCAACTTGGTTAGCAGCAATTGAAAATAATACTTCTAAGACAGTTACCTTGAAGCGGGTAAACGCATTTACAGGAACAATTATTCAAAATAATGTTACGACTGATGATTTTAAGGAGTGAAAAATGTGAAAGTATCAGTTTTATCAAGCGGATCAACAGGTAATTCTACTTTAATAGAAACTGAGCAACACAAAATTTTGATGGATGCAGGTTTATCTGGAAAAAAGACCAAGGACTTACTAGCTCAAGTCGGAGTTGATATTAAAGATATTGATATGATTTTCATTAGTCATGACCATACCGATCATTCAGGGGGCTTAGGAGTCTTAATGAGACGGTATCCACAAATTTCAGCTTATGCAAATTCAGGTACCTGGAATTATTTAATTGAAAGTAAGAAAATCGGTAACTTGCCTGTTGAACAGATCAATACTTTTGAATCTGGGGTAACGAAAACTTTTGGTGACTTAGATGTGACTAGTTTTGCTACTAGTCATGATGCAGCTGAACCCCAATATTATGTTTTTAGCAGTGGCGGTAAAAGATTTGCTTGTTTAACGGATACGGGATATGTTTCAAGCAATGTTAAAGGCAAAATTAAGGATGCAGATGGCTATTTAATGGAATTTAATTATGATGATATGATGCTTAGAAATGGACCGTATTCTTGGTCTTTAAAGCATCGAATTATGTCAGATGTGGGACATCTTTCAAATGATCAGGCAGCTGATACGCTACTTGATGTTGTTTCTCCAAAAACTAAAAACATCTTTTTGGCCCACCGTAGTCAACATAATAATACTCAGTATTTAGCTCATGAGACTGCACATGATTTATTGGTTGCAGGGGATGCAAATCTGCCCGCAGATGTTAAAATTATTGATACCAATCCACTAGAAGCCGGATCACTCACAGAAATATAATTTTTAGCAAATAATTTGACTTGAATTCATAAAAAATTCAAAATTTGTGATTAGGCTAGAGTGAATAGAAAAGGAGAATTTTTATGGCAGAAAATAATACTAAGAACTCTAATAAGCATAATGCTCTAATTAAAACTGGTATTGTAGGAGTGGTTGCAGGATTACTCGGTGGTGGAGTAGCTTATGCAGGTTTGTCTCAAATTAACGGACAGAATGCTCCACAAACAACTGTTGCGCCAACAGCTAAGGTTGAGAAGTCTAACAGTAAGAACAGCAGTCAGATGACTAATGCCTTTAATACGGTAAAGAATTCTGTTGTTTCTGTTGTAAACTTGAAGAGACAAAGTTCTTCTTCAACTAGTGATCCATTTGGTATTTTTGGGTCGGATAGTTCCAGCTCTTCAAAGAAGAATTCTAAATCAGATTTAGAAACTTACAGTGAAGGTTCTGGAGTTATTTACATGAAATCTAATGGTAAAGGCTACATTGTAACCAATAATCACGTGGTTTCTGGAAGTGATGAAATCCAAGTTATTTTAAGTGATGGTAAAAAGGTAACGGCTAAAAAAGTCGGAACTGATGCAGAAACAGACTTGGCTGTCTTAACTATTGATGGTAAATATGTTACTCAAACTGCCCAATTTGGTTCATCTAAGAACTTAGAGCCAGGTCAACAAGTAATTGCTGTTGGTTCTCCACTTGGGAGCGAATATGCAACTAGTGTAACTCAAGGTATTATTTCTGCTAAGAATAGAACAATAGATGTAACTAATTCATCTGGCCAAGTAACTAATCAGGCAACCGTTATTCAGACTGATGCAGCTATTAACCCCGGTAATTCAGGTGGTCCATTAGTTAATATGTCTGGCCAAGTAATTGGTATTAACTCAATGAAATTGTCTTCTTCTAGTGATGGGACTGCCGTTGAAGGAATGGGCTTTGCAATTCCTAGTGATGAAGTTGTTTCAATTATTAATCAATTGGTTAAGAATGGTAAAATTACGCGTCCTAAATTAGGCGTAAGAATTGTATCTGTTGATGAATTAACAGAATATGGCCGCAAGAAACTTGGTTTGCCTGACAGTGTTAAATCTGGTGTCTATGTCGCTAGTGTGACCAAGAATGGTAGTGCAGAGAAGGCTGGTATCAAGGCTCGTGATGTAATTACGAAGATTGATGGCAAAGATGTGGATAGCGTTGTTTCACTACATACAGCTCTTTATGCACATAAGATTGGCGATACAGTAACCCTTCAAGTGGTTAGAGATGGAAAATCACAAGATATCAAAGTTACCTTAAGTTAATTGAATATTATTAAATAGAGATAAAAAAGCTATGATTATACGATTTGTAAGCGGTAATCATAGCTTTTTCTTAATATTTAAAGTGTGAAACCTAATAAAGTTCGTATTTTAAAATTGTCAAGATCTTAGAATTATCGAATAGATTGTGGGAAAATGTGGAAAACTCTGTGGATTGTGCATAAGTTGGCAATAATAAAAATAAAAATGTGGAAAACTTGTGAATTGTGTGTAAATTAAGTCATGATTTTATAAAAGTTGAACGGCTGTTCAAGCCTAGTCTGTAAGGGATAGAGCGAAAAGTTTGGAAAATTAATCAAATTTATAAAAATGTGGAATAAATTTTGTAAAAAAGTTATCCACTTTTTTATAAACCACAATTTGTTGAGAGGTAATTGAGTAAACCACTAAATATAGTTTTTAGTAATCCACAGCCAGGGGAAAACTCATGTGGACGCTATGTCAATTAGGGGATAAAATAAAAAGCTAGATGTGTGAAAGGGATAAATTAGCATGAATATAAAAATTGTCTGTGTAGGGAAATTAAAGGAAAAGTATTTTAAAGACGGAATTGCAGAATATGTAAAGAGAATGAGTCGTTTTGCAAAAGTAAAAATAGTTCAAGTTCCAGATGAAAAAGCCCCCGAAAAACTAAGTCCTGCTGAAATGGAACAGGTCAAAGAAATCGAGGGAAAAAGAATTTTAGATAAGATAAAAGATAAAGAATATGTTTATGTAACTGCAATTAAGGGGAAAGAGCGAACTAGTGAGGCTTTTGCGAAAGAGTTATCTAATTTAACTACTTATGGGCATTCTGACATTACCTTTGTTATTGGAGGAAGTCTCGGTACAAGTGACGCAGTAAATAAGCGAGCAGATGACTTAATCAGTTTTGGTAAATTTACAATGCCTCATCAATTAATGCGCTTGGTTTTAATTGAACAAATTTACCGTGCATTTATGATTAATAGCGGCAGTCCATACCATAAATAATTATTTGAGAAGAAACAAGATTGGTTGAAGTAGTACTATGATGCTACTAAAAATAAGCCAGTCTTTTTTTGTTAAGGCGATCGGAACAATTACACTTCTTTCTTTGTCTTCACGATAGCCATGTGAAATCATTCCATCAGCTAAACTATTAGACCAAGAAATTGCGGCTAAAATTGCTTTAAAATATAAGGCCGGTGAGTAGAAAGATAAATGGTAGTGTCTCATATCCCCAACTAGGCGGATTCGATTCACTTCGGCATGAATTTTGGGAATAACATTAAAGGCAGCTAGAGTTCCATAAGCAAACTTACTAGGTAATTTAAAATTTTGTTCTAGTGAACGAGCTAGAGCAAGAAAAGAAGTCGTTTCAGTGAAAGCAGCTCCTAAAAAGACATAGGCGTAAATTCTCGTAAATAAGACACAAGCTTGATAAAGACTGCGACTAGGAGTGAAGTAGTAAATTGTAATAAAAACTACGGAAGCCGCAAATAAAGGAATGATAAATAATAAAAATAGCTTCTTAAGATTAATGTGCTTAAACAGAAGATAGATAAGACAAGCCCCGATAATAATGAGGTTTGCTCCTAAATTAGGCACAAGTGATATTTCCAGAGAAATAATTAAGATTAAAAATAATTTTAGTTCGGGATTCATTTTATTTACCCCTATTTAGCGTAGAAAAGTTGTTGGTCTTTTAAAACAAGATGATAGTCACATAGATTTTGAATCTGATCGAGCTGGTGACTAATTACGATTAAGCTATGGTTTTCATCTAAGAAGTAGTTCTTTAGTAAAAAAATGACTTCTGAGACGCTTTTTTGATCTAAACTACTAAATGGTTCATCTAGTAATAAAACGTCCGGATAGGCCATTAACATGACGAGAATTTGAAGCTTCCTTTTTTGACCACCAGAGAGAGAATAAACGACTTGTTCATCCATATTTTCTAAATTAAGTTTAGTTAGGATAGACTGAAGTTTAGACTCATTTAGAGAAGGATTTTGATTGTATTTTAAGCTAAAATCTAATTCTTCTTTTACCGTAACATTTAAGAATTGGTCGTCTGGATTTTGAAAAATTTGTCCTACTTTTGACAAATAAGGGCGGCGACGCCATTTTTTAACCTCTTTATCTTTAAAGAGTAGTTCTCCCTGATAAGTAATAACCTTGCTTAAGGCCTTAAATAAAGAAGTTTTACCACTACCATTCTCTCCAGTTAAGAGGGTTGCTTTCCCAGAATAGATTTTTAAATTAGTTGAAGAAAGTAACTCTTTTTCTGGAAATGATAGTGAAAAAGAATTAAAAGAATATACTGATTCTTGCTTTGTATGAGGAAGAGAAAAATTGGTTACTACTTCTTCTTGAGAAGGTAGAGGAGTAGTTTGAATTCTTTGATTTTTGATAGCAAAAATTTTGGGATCGATTTTTTCATAATTAGCAAAGTTATGATCACTAATCAAAATCGTTTTACCTTCTTGATGGAGTGAATCTAAGCAGTTAAGCAGAAAATTTCGATTATGAGAGTCGCAATTAGCAAATGGCTCATCTAATAAGAAGAGGTCACTTTGCATTGCAATTAAGACGGCTAAGGCTACACGCTGCTTTTCACCGCCTGAGAGATGAAGGAAGGGACGGTCTAACAAATGCGAAATATTTGTTTTATGGCTAACCTCATCGATAATCTTTTGAGCAGTAACTCGATCAATTAGTTTATTTTCTAAAGCAAAAATTAACTCTTCTCTTGGTGTTGCCATGGTGAATTGACGATTAGGGTCTTGAAAGACCATACCCCAATTAGTAAATGGCTGATTTAAAGAGCCAGTAGTAATTTTGCTGTTAGAAGTAGGTTCAAGACCAGCAACTAATTTTAAAAGGGTAGATTTTCCGCTGCCACTTGGACCCGTTAATAAGATAAAGTCGCCTTGGTTAATAGTAAAATCTAAATTCTTAAAAATTAATTTGTCTTGGTATTGAAAAGAGAGTTGGTTAATTTTGATTTGTTTGGATGACATGAGCTTTTTCTAAAAGATTTACGATTAATTTTACTAATACACAGGTAAATAAGAGCATGGAGATCCAGCGAACTACAAAGTAGAGAATCATATTAAAGGTTGAAAAATAGCTATAGCCATTTTTTATGAAATCGTACAAATAAGTGATAATGGTTGTGGTCGTAGCAGATAAGAAAAGCGTAAACCAATCATATCGACGGTAGCTAGTAAAGGTAAAACCTAATTCACTACCTAGACCTTGAACGGCACCAGAAATTAAATTAACAGCTCCCCACTGTTCCCCAGCAATCAATTCAACGCAGGAGCCTAAGAATTCTCCTAAGAAAGCAGAGCCAGGGATGCGAACAAGAAAGCCTGCTAATGGTCCTGCCATACACCAAATTCCCATCATAATGTCATTAGCTAACATCCCATAGCCGATTGGAGTAAGGAGAGCTGTTAGGGCGTTATAGAGGCCGTCACTAGCTAAATAAATAAAACCAAAAATAATAGCAATTAAGGCAATTAAGATGATATCTCTTACATGTAATTTTTTCATTTTTTCCTCCAAAAATAAAAAGCCACCTCAAAGAGGTGACTTAAATAAAAGTCTAAAAATAGTCATTTTCCCTACGCTGATATTAATCAAACAGGTTCAATGGGTATATTCTCAGCCCGATAGGCACCCCAGATGTATTTACAGTTTAAGCTTACGCTTAATAAGACTAAAAGACAATTAAAAATAATAAAAAGGTTATAATTAAAACAGAATAGAATCAAAGGGGACTGATTGAGATGGCAACAGCGACATTAAAAAATTATTTATTAAGTTTAATGCAAAATAATCAAGCTAGTGAAGTAGAGCTTCGAACACAGAATTTTTTGTCCTACCATCTTTATTTAGAGGGGATGCATTATGACTTTATTGAATATCAGTCCGGAAGTAGTCAATTAATATATTGCCTTGCAGGTAAATGTGAAGTACAGGTAGGGAAGCAGTCTTTTTCTTTAACAAGTGGAAACATCTTATTAATTGAAAAAGATAGCGCGTATGCGATCAAGCTTAGTGACAAGAATACAGTAATTATAAAATTTAAGCTGACCAGCAATTTTTCATGGGAAGAGCAAATAGAAAACGTAACAATTGATACTCCCACTGAGGAGAAACTAAGTACCCTATTTTTAAAGAATTTATCTCAGGATAAAGCCTTTTTGTTCACGACTACCTCAGTGATGTGGAGTAGCCAAAATATCAGAGAGATAGTGCAAGATGATCTTAATCATGCGGCATTTAATAGCACAATTGGATTAGAGTTACTTAAAGTAGTGATTTTGCGCAATTTACGTGAGCAGAACTTTAAATTGAGTGAAAGAAGAGAAAATAGCTTTAAGGATGAGACACTAGATCAGTATATCGACCAACACTATAATGACATTACTCTAGCAGAAGCGGCTAAATATTTTGGTTTTAATCGAAATTACTTCTCTACAATGGTAAAAGAAAAAACTGGTAAGAGTTTTGTGGAACATGTTGACGATCGGAGAATGAGAGAGGCTAGAAGATTACTCGCTAAGCCAAATGTATCGTTAAAAGAAATAATCGAAACTATTGGTTATTCAAGTAAGTCATTTTTCTATAAAAAATTTAAGCATTATTATGGAATGACACCAGCAGAAATGAGAAAGAGATTATTTAGAGAAGCGCATATTAATTTGAAATAGGTATGTAAAAAGGGATGCAATTGCATCCCTTTTATTACATATTTTTTAATCTCTTAATTCGATCCGCAGTAGATGGGTGAGTATCAAAGAGTGAGCTTAACCCACGATTATGAAGTGGATTTTCAATGTAGAGCCCAGCACTTGATGGATCTGGATCTTTCATTGGCTCACTGTTAGAAATCTTCTCTAAAGCTGAAATTAGGCCTTGTGGATTCCTAGTAAGTTCTACTGAGCCCGCATCAGCCAGATATTCTCGATTACGAGACAGAGCCATTTGGGCAAGTCCTGCAGCAAGTGGTCCTAAAATTAGGGTAAAAACAATTGCTACTACCTTAAAAATTGCTTCTAAAGGACTTGAGTCTCGGTCATCGCGGTCTGAATTGCCGCCCCACCACCAAATGCGAGAGGCGAAGTTAGAAATAAAAGAAATTACTGCTGCTAGTGCAACTCCAATAGTTGAAACTAAGATATCATAATTTCTAATATGAGAAATTTCATGACCTAAAACGCCCTCTAACTCACTTCTATTTAATCGTTCTCGTAAGCCAGTTGTAACGGCAACATAACTATGCTTAGGATCTCGTCCAGTCGCAAAAGCATTCGGGCTTGGATCATTGATAATAAAAACTCTTGGCATCGGAATTTGTCCAGCCAGAGCCATATCTTCAACAATGTGCCAAAGTTCTGGATCGTCTTCTTCATGAATCTCTCGGCCGTGATTCATGCTCATCACTAGGTTTCCAGGATTTTGAAGAACAATAAAAAGATAAATTAAACTACCAATAAGAGCAATGGCGATTCCGGAAAAAGGTTCGCCATTAATTAAGTATCCTAACCCACCACCAACAAGAGCTAGAATAATAACGAATATAACAAGCAAAAATGCTGTTTTACGCTTATTGCGTGCTATTTGTTGATAGAGCATTAATTAACCTAAAATTTGACTTGAGGAACGGCCTTTTCTTCAGTTGGTGTTTGAAGATAGTCCATTTTCTTAAAGCCATGCATCTTAGCTACTAAGTTAGATGGGAAAGTTAGTAACTTCTCATTAAACATAGCAACTGTTGAGTTATAAAGTTGACGTGAGTAGGCAATCTTATTTTCAGTATTAGTAAGTTCTTCTTGAAGTGCTAAGAAGTTTTGGTTTGCTTTTAAGTCAGGATAATTTTCAGCTAAAGCAAAAATACTCTTCAACGAATCAGTAATTTGATTAGAAAGTTTATTAGCTTCTTCGTGATCAGAAGCTGGAAGATTTACTAATTGGTTTCTTAATGAAACTACTTTTTCTAAAGTGCCACTTTCGTGCTTAGCATAACCCTTAACTGTTTCAACTAAGTTAGGGATTAAGTCATTACGACGCTTTAATTGAACATCAATTTGACTCCAGGCTTCATCAGCATGAACCTTAGCCTTTTGTAAGCCGTTATAGATGCCAATATAAATAGCTACCAATAAAATTAAAATAATGATAATAATCCAGGTTAAACCCATAAACTGAATCCTTTCTCTATATCATAAATATTAAGCTAAAAAGGTTAGGAATATTGTACCAAATAACAGAAAATTAAGACATAAAAAAAGCACAGTTTTGTGCTTTTTTAGATATCTAAATAACAAAGTCTAGGACGATCCATCCAAGGATTGTCAAAATAATTAAACCGCCAAATTCGAGGACTGAAAATATCCAGAAGAATTTGCGCTTTGATACTGTTCCGTTTTCAACGAAACTTTTGAAAACAAGCATGTTAGCCATTGATCCAACAAGTGAACCAAATCCTCCAATATTTGAACCTAAGAATAGTGCTTCAGCATAATTGGTAAATTTACCAATTAAGATGGTTGAAGGAACATTAGAAATAAATTGACTTGAAATAATTGAAGTTAAGAAGACAGAATGTTCAGAGAACATAGTCTTGGAAATAAGCGTAACGATAAATGGTATCTGCTGGATATCACTAATAAAAATAAAGAAGCATGTGAAAGTTAAGAGCAAAGCATAATCTACATGTAACATAATTGAAGGATTAATAATAAGAGCCAAAATTACAGCAACAATTGCTGGAACATATGCTGGAACAATATTAAAAACACCAAAGAAGAAGAAAATTGAAACAGCAATAGTCAAAACCATTGGTCTGACACTAATCCTAATATCCTCTAAAGGAACTGTAGGAATAGGTTTATCTTTAACAAAAAAGATGAATAATAAAACGATAATTAAACTGACCAGCAATAATGGAAGTGACCAGCTAAAAAATTTAAGTGGTGAAACGTTATAGCGATTAACTACAAAAATATTGTGAGGATTACCCCATGGAGTAAAAGCGGCTCCAATATTTGCTCCCATCCCGATTAAAGTAACAGGTAGAATTTCAGGTAAATTGTGACGTTTAGCAATTGTTAAATATAATGGTATAAGAGTTAAAACGGTTATATCATTAGTTAAAAACATTGCAGATACAATTGATAAGATTGTAAAAATTGCAGTTAGTCTTCTTGTACTTCTAGCGCTAGCTGTGAGCTTATAAGCTAATACATCCAAAACGTGTAAGTAAGAAAAAATTTGGATAATAGTCAGCATCGCTAAAATTGAGTATAGTGTGTGGAAGTTAATATCTTCAATCCTTGGGCGGGCGAAGAATAAGCTTATGATCGTTATGACAACCGTAATTTGTAAAATACGGTCTTTAGCAATATTTTTGATGACGGTCATTAATGTCCCCTCTTAAAATTAAATCAACACTACTATTTTGAACTCTTTAGCGTAAGTTCGCAACGCTTTTTTCAGATTATACTTTCCTATTAATATCATTTTGAGCATTTTATTAGGGAAAGAAGAGAGAAAACTGCTATATTTAAGTTAGTAGATAACATAGGAGGAATAGACTATGCTTGATTCAAAAAATATTGAACTAAAAATAAAAGATGGTGCTAGAGAAGTTTTAGAAAAGAAGATTAAACCGGGACAAGTTGTCTTGTTAGCCTTAAATGATGGCTCAAACGGCTACTCTAAATTAGGCGGAACTTGTACGATTGGTGCTAATTTTCAGCTTGTTTTATTAGATCATAAGGATCCTGCCTTTCCTATTAAAGTTAAAAATAATATGGATTTAGATATGTATGCATCTGATAAAGAATTAGCATTTTTAGATGATGGATTAGTTCTTAACGCGCGTAATGCTGTCTTATCCCTATCTTCAAATGAAGGGATTATTGATGGCGGAGTCACAATTTCTGAATTTAAGGGTGAAAAATTATCTGCAGATGAGATGAAAAAATTAGGTGGAAAAATCTGCTAGGTATTGAAGTGACGTGCTTCTTCGTGGTATGATAATAAAAGATTTTCGAAAATTTTATTTGAGAGGAAGTATAGATCTATGCGTAAAGGTGAAAACTACAACACTGGTGTTACACCAAACTTAAGACCTAAGAACAAGAAGAATTCTAAGGCTCGTGTTAAGAGAGCTGCTGAAGTAGTTGCTTTCTTAAACAAAGCTGCTAAAGACGAAAACAAGTAATTAAATTTACTACTCAATAAAAGGAGAGACGCTGTTTAGCGTCTCTCCTTTTTTGTATCGAAAGTTATATAAATCGAAATTAATATAATAACATTTTGTTGTATTTGAAATTATATTACTATATAAATTGTCTTATAGAAGACAAAGTAATAAAGCATAGGATATAAGTTTTAAAATGAATAACATTTCGATAAAAGGGCTAGAATTAAAAGCAATTTTTGCCCTTATTTTGCCGTCTCTTTTTTTAGGAGTAGCAGATAATTTTTCAGATAATGTTTTTTGGGGAGTTGCGATGCTTCTGGTATTAGGTGCATTTGTTGGTCTAATTTTGCCAAATATTGTTAGTACATGGCTTATTTTAATTTTAACGGCATTGGGAATCAGTGGCTTAACCCTTGGCTATGTAAGATTAGATATTTATGCTAAGGCCATATTATTGCTCTCGTTTCCAATAGAAGCCTATCTAGCGAGTCAGTTGAGAGAATGCATTTTTAAATGGAGTATCTATAAGAAAAATGAAGCTAGTGTTTATCGCTATATTACCCACTACGATCAAAATGTAAAACTCCAAACGACTTATAATGCACAAAAGCTTTACCAAAAGATAAGCAGAATTTTAAGAGAAAAAAGTTATTTACCTTTGTGGGATGACTTTACCATCATTAAATGGGAGCATGAACAACAGTTTGCTCAGTTTAATTTAGAAGAGCATAGTCAGATTTTAAAACAAATAGCTAAGGTACTTAAAAAGAGTAGATTAGTTGATGAAAATTTATATTACCTGGGAAATGGTGAATTTTTAATTATTTCTAATACCATTGCACCTGGAACTTTGATGGTTTTGAATGATGAATTAAAAGACAAGCTTAGAGCTTTAAAATATGAAGACTATCATCCGGCCTTTAAAATGGTTACTCAGCATATTGTTGAGAAAGATTTGAAACTCTACCCGGATCTTGATGCAATTCTTAAACATTTAAAACGAAAGCTTGAAACAGATTTAGTGGTTGAATATTTAAAGGGAGTAGAATCATGATAGACGTTTTCTTTATCTTAGCGATTTTAGTTACATTAATATTTTTAATTGCATTTTTTGTTATGATTCATAGTCTTTGGACCATTTATCATCAAACTGAACATACAGTCCTTCATTTAGGAAAGCATCATCATGTTAAATAATATTTTAGCATTTTCAACTTTAGTATCTATTTGGTTTTCTCTTTTGGCATCACTAGTAACGCTTTATGGTGCAATTCGTTTTTGGATTAGACATAGTAAAAAAATTGTTTATATTACTCCTCTAAAACGCTACCCTACAATTACGATTGTAGTGCCGGCCCATAATGAAGAGCTTGTAATTGCTAAAACAACAAAAGGAATCCTTGATTTAAACTACCCGGTTTCAAAAATAGAAGTACTTTTATATGCCGATAACTGTCAAGATAAGACAGCTGTTGAGATGCAGAAGGCAGTTGATATGCCTGAATATAAGTATCGAAACGTACAAATTATTGAAAGACAGGGTTCTGGAGGAAAGGCTGGGGTTTTGAATGATGCCTTAGAAATAGCTCAAGGCGAATATATCTGTGTCTATGATGCAGATGCATTACCAGAACAAAATGCCTTATATTTTTTGGTTAAAAAAGTTTTAGAGAACCCAAGTCGCTACATGGCTACCTTTGGAAGAAATAAAACACGCAATGCAAGGCAAAATTTTTTAACTAGATGTATCAATCAAGAAGTAATTGTTTCTCAACGTATTCAACATGTTGGGGTTTGGAATTTATTTAAAATTGGACGAATTCCAGGAACAAATTTCATCATTAATACCGAGTATGTAAGAAGTATTGGTGGTTGGCAACAGGGCGCTTTAACTGAAGATACAGAGATTTCTTTTCGGATTATGGAAGATGGATACTTGATTGCTTTGGCTTATAATTCAGAAGCATTTGAACAGGAACCCGAGCAATTACGTGATTATTATTATCAACGATTGCGCTGGGCAAAAGGAAACTATCAAGTTGTGATAAATAATTTTAAGCATTTATTTGATAGGAGTAATTGGCGGGTTAAATTAGAAACATTTTATCTAACTTGTATTTTCTTTTGGTTTAACTTAGCAGTTTTTCTTTCCGATATTATCTTCTTCGTAGATTTAGGATGTGTAGTGATAAGATTTTTCAATCCTAAGATGCCAATTATTTTTGCAATGGATTCTAACCTCTTACTGATGCAACTTTTATTAATTAATTGGTTATTGATGATTCTTTTATATGTAACTCAAATCAATTTGGCCTTAGCTACACAGTATGGACAAGCCACTAGTGATCAAATTTGGTTAGCATTGGGGTCGTATTTTACCTATTCACAATTGTTTATTGCTATTTCCATCCAAGCAGTTTGTTCAGTGATCGGAGATAAAATTTTTAAGCGCGATGGGAGTAAATGGGTAAAAACAAAGAGATTTGCAGATTAGGGATAGGGCATGAGAGTTAAAAATTTAATCTTGATTTTAGGTGTGATAGTAGCTTATTTAGGAATTATCGGATATGTAAGGATGAGCAATGATCGCACAATAGAAAAAAGATATTATCAAGTTTGGCGAGAAGACTATATAAAAAATCAAAGTGAAAGTGAGCAGTATGTTAACGCAGCTGGAAAAAATAAGACACCTTTTGCCTTGTCTGAAGCACAGGGATATGGAATGTTACTAGCTGTGAAGGCTGGAGAAAAGCACTTAGGAAGCCAAACTGATTTTCAAAAGTTGGATAATTATTATTTAAAGCATCAATTGTCTAATTCGAACTTAATGAGCTGGAGACAAGAAAATAAAAAGGGAAGTTTACAGGATAATCCAGTGAGCGCAAGTGACGGCGACATGATGATTGCACAAGCATTGCTTGAAGCCAATAAAGTTTGGCCAGGGCATGGATATAAAGCACAAGCGCTTAAACTAATTAGTGATATCAAAAAGTTAGAAAGTAATCGTTCGGCTAAAATAATTACTGTAGGAAATTGGGCAAATAAAAAATCACATTTTTATAATGTAATGAGAACATCTGATGTAATGCCACAAGCATTTGAAGAATTTTATCAAGCAACTGGAGATCGGAGTTGGTTAAAAGTAAAATCACAGATGCTGACTTATTTACAGCAGCTTAGTAGCCAACATAAAACAGGACTAGTTCCTGATTTTGCCTGGATTTCAAAGCAAAATCAGGCGTCTCCTGCTAAGGCTAATGATGTAGCAACCAAAGATGATGGTAATTACAGCGCTAATGCTTGCCGAGTTCCGATGCTTTTAGCAGCAAGTGATGATAAAGAAGCAAATAATATTGTAAAGAAAATGTTGAGCTTCTTTAAGCAAAATGAAGAAACATCAAGTGGATTTACCTTGAGTGGAAAACCGTTGTATCAGTATGAATCGGCAAGCTTTAGTGCGCCGATCTTAGTAGCTGCAAGTAAGTATCAAAATGAAGGATATGGTACTTTGGTAGAACATGAAAAATATATTTTTTCAAAACCGCTTCCTGTTAATAATTACTACGATGCGACACTAATTGTTTTAGCTGCTTTAAATACAAATGAGTTGACGGGATTAGAGAAATAGAGAAAGATTAAGGTGTTAAATCTTTCTCTATTTTTGATTTGCAAGAGTAGAGTGGTTTTGCTATGATAGTAGAAATTTTAGACATTTTTATATTTCTGGAAGGGGTAAGTTTTTATGGGATTAAATGCGTACATTCAAGGTTTTAATAGTTTAGAGTCGATCGACCGTGCACCAGGATATTTTAAATATCAACACCATTCTGTAGCTGATCATAGCTTTAGAACAGCAGAACTTGCTCAAATGATGGGAGATATCGAAGAGGTCATTGGTAAGCAAAAAGTAAATTGGAAAGCTCTTTATGAAAAGAGCCTTAACCATGATTATACTGAGCGTTTTATTGGTGATATCAAGACTCCAGTTAAGTATGCAACTCCGCAATTACGTAAGATGATTGGGGATGTTGAAGAAACCATGACTGCTAAATTTATTAAGGATGAAATTCCAAAAGAATTTCAAAAAATTTATACAAAACGCCTATCTGAAGGAAAAGATGATACTTTAGAGGGTAAGATCTTATCTATTTGTGATAAGTTGGATTTACTTTATGAAGCTTATGGTGAAATTGAATTAGGAAATCCAAATCCTGTGTTCATGCAGATGTTTAAAGAAAGTCTTGAAACTATTAAAAAGTTTGATGATTTAACTTGTGTTCAATACTTTATTAAGAAAATTTTGCCAGATTTATTTAAGGGCGATTTTGCCGGTAAAGATAAAATGCAAAGAATTGCATTTAGTATTTTGTTAATGGGGGAAGAATAGGTTGAAATTACAGTGTGCATCCTGTGGTTTACGACTTGATAGTCTTCATTTTAAGCAAGAAGGGTTAATGAACCCTAAGTTGACAAGTATTTGTGATATTTGTTTAACAAGAAATTTGGATGCAGAGAACTATGAAAATCCGGTAGTTGAAAGTATTTCCCAGGTGATGCTCTATAGCTTTGTAGGAAAGAAGAATAATGGTCAGATTAAGCCGGATTCTTTAAAGCACTATCTTGTAGACAATACTAATAGGCGACAGTATGAGTCGTTCATTCAAGATTATGATGGCAATGAAGTTGCTTTGCAACAAATTTCACGTCGTGAGTTTAATTTAGCAATTATTAAGAGTGAAGATAATGAAATAGACTATGTTCCTGAGAATAATGTTGATTTTGCAGTAAATATGAAAAAGATGGGGATTGAAGTTGATTTTTCTTTAAATGAAGTTGACTTTGTAGATCGGGAACGAATTCGGCATAAGTATAATTACCGATGTCAGTATTGCGGCCGGCGTGGAACGAGTGTAGATCACAAAGATCCCGTTTCTTTATCACATGATAATTCTTTTGATAATTTGATTTTATCGTGTAGTGAATGCAATAAGATTAAATCGAACATGCCATATCAATTATTTGTTAAATTGAACGATCAATTAACTATCGTAAATAAAAAGCTAGTTAAGTATGAAGATGCTTTAGCTAATTTGAAGGAAGAGTTTCAAGCTGCTAAAAGAGACTTGGCTGGCAAGGTTCATTTAAAAGGAATTGTGAATGATCCAGAATTAAATGCAATTCGGAAGCAAAATAAAAAATTACAGGACGCGATTGATAGTTTGCAAAGTGACTATGGTGCCTTGCGTAATGAACGCAAAACATACTTTGATATTGGTTGGAAATTAGAAAAAGAGCGAGAAAATAGCGAAATTATTTAATTCTAATAAATACAAAAGGCTAGTATAACACTGATAGTGGAATACTAGTCTTTTTAGATGATTAAAGTATTTTTTTGAGAGCTTAATTAGTACTGTTAAGTTTGCGGTAGCCGAAGTAAAATTGAAGGCAAGCTAAAACTACGTTAAGCCAATTTAGCCATAAGAAACAATCAGCTAATCCACCGGAGTGAGCACCAGTACCGTAGTAAACCCAAAAACCAATAATCACTGCTGCTACATTAATCCAGGCAAAGGATTTTTGATATGATTGTTTGTTTAATACAAACCACATCCAAATAACATTTATAATAAACCAGATTACTAAAACCCAAAATACAAAATCAAACATTATGTATTTTCCTTTCTTTTACGTTTAATAAAGTCTCAATTAGTATATTGGGACCATTCGCTCTTTTCGGGAATAGTATGAATCCTAGGAACCATGATTTCAATAATTTGTACTTTGTTAAAAGAAAAGATACTAAAAATAAATAGGTAGATAACAATAGACTAATAAAAAGTCTGATAGTTCAATGTTTATAACAAAGAGTATCAGCCTTTTTATAATTTATAGGGGAAAAGCAAATTCTATATTATTTTGCTTAAAGTTCATTATTTCTGAAGTTACGTAGGAACTTCTTAGTCTTTTCTTCTTGTGGATCGTTAAAGATCTGTTGTGGTGTTCCTTGTTCGGTAATAACTCCATCACTCATGAAGACAACTTGATCAGATACATCACGAGCGAATCCCATTTCGTGAGTAACAATCACCATTGTTAGTCCAGTCTTAGCTAGTAATTGCATGGTATTAAGTACTTCACCAACCATTTCTGGGTCAAGGGCACTAGTAGGTTCATCAAAGAGCAGAACTTCTGGATCCATAGAAATTGCCCGAGCAATTGCTACACGTTGTTGTTGACCACCAGATAATTGTTGAGGTTTAGCAGTAAGAAATGGATCCATTCCAACTTTCTTCAAGTTTTCAATAGCAACTTTTTTAGCTTCTTCTTTGGAGCGACCAAGAACCATTTCTTGGCCAATCATACAGTTTTGAAGGACATTCTTGTTGTTAAACAAGTTGAATTGCTGAAATACCATTCCGACCTTAGAACGGAAGGTATTACGATTAAAATGAGGATCAAGAATGTTTTCTCCATGGAAGAGAATTTTTCCATTACTTGGTTCTTCAAGAAGATTAATACATCTTAGCATCGTTGATTTACCACCACCAGATGGACCAATAATGGTCATTACTTCTCCTTTATTAATATTAAAAGAAATATCTTTTAATACTGTATGATCACCATATTTCTTTTGTAAATGTTGTACTTGTAAAATGTTTTCTTCGTTATTATTGTTCATGTTCAAATCCAGTCTCCTTTGGATCTTCTACTTGTAATTGATTAGCCATTAAGTTGTAGTTCTTTGGACCTTCAAGCTTCTTTTCAATGAAATTAAAGATTCTAGTAATTGAGAATGTCAAGATTAAGTAGATCATTGAAATGATGAAGTAAGTTTGGAAGAATTCGAAGGTTTGACTGGCAACAGTTGTACCAACAAAGAACAATTCTGAAACTGAAATAATACTTAATACTGAAGTATCCTTAATGTTAACAATAAATTCATTAGTAATTGATGGTAAAGAGTTTCTAATTGCTTGAGGCAAAATAATATGCCACATTTGTTGAGAGTGGGTCATACCAAGAGCAGAAGCTGCTTCAAATTGTCCCTTAGGAGTTGCGTTAATACCACCGCGAATAACTTCAGCTAGGTAAGCACCTGTGTTAATTGAAACAATAACTAAGGCAGCGACGGTACGGTTTAAGTTAAGGTGCCATAATTGAGCAATTCCGTAGTAAATAACAGCTGCTTGAACCATCATAGGAGTTCCACGGAATACTTCGATATAAACTGCTAAAAGCCAGTTAACAATCTTTAAGCCCCATCTTTTACCAGTAGACTTAGGAGTTGGGATAGTTCTAACAATACCAACAAGTAAACCAATGAAGAAACCAGCAATAGTACCAACTAAGGCTAAAAGAAGAGTCATTCCAACACCGCCAAGGATCATTGAACCATAGCGACGCATAATTGACATAAACCAATTTTCCTTCTTACTACCACCTGCTTGAGGTTGTTCCTTAACAGCTTGGGCCATTAATTGGTCACGCTTTTTATTAGAAATACCCTTTAAGATACTGTTAACTTGATCTAATAATTCAGTGTTACCTTTCTTAACACCAATTGAGGTAATTGAGTCTTCGTAAGGAATGTGGAAACCTTGCATCTTGTTAAGGTTAACGGCAACAATGTTAGGGTTAACAGTCTTGTAACTTTGATATTCAATATCTTCAGCAACATAACCGTCAATAGTACCTGATTGTAAACTTTGACGCATAGCAGAAAAGCTTCTCATTGCAGGTTCACGCTTAGCACCATGTAATTGCTTGATTAAATCGTAGTGAAGAGTACCTTGTTGAGCAGTTAATTTAGCTCCCTTAAAGTCATTTAAGCCTTTTGCTTGAGCAAATTTTCCATCTTTATTGATAATTACTACGAAAGTACCTTTTCTATAAGGTTCAGAGAAATTGATAGCCTTTCTACGTTCAGCAGTAGGAGACATACCAGCGATAATTAAATCAATCTTTCCAGAAGTTAAGGCTGGTAATAATCCATCCCATTCAGTTTTTTCTACTACTACTTTACGATGAAGCTTTTTACCAATGATTTTTGCAATTTGGACATCATATCCGTTTGCATATTGCTTAGATCCATCAATTGGAACCGCACCATTTGCATCAGTTGTTTGAGTCCAATTGTATGGTGGATAGTTAGCTTCCATACCAATTTTTAGGGGTGCTTCTTTTTTAGCCGCTTCGGTTTGATTAGAATTAAAGCTAAAACCGATAACTAAACTTAAAATTAGGGCTAATAAAGCACCAAACCATCTTATTTTTGACTTCACTTTGAAATACCTCCAAAAATTATTTCAAATAAAGCCAATACAATAAAAGCGTAAATAAAAAGCCTCGTTGTTTGCCAAAAACAACGAGGCTTGAAAATCATCAGTAATTAAACCAAATCATATAGCGCTCCCTGGGGACGACCAGGACAGTATGTAAGATATTCTCTTACATCCCAACAAATTAACTTCACGAAAGAAAATTTATTTCGGCGGTAATCCTAAAATATACTCTCACTGTATTCGCGTACTCAAGTAGATTCTGTGATTATCGCAACCTCTATTGCATTGGGGATTTATTTAACTGATGAAAAGATTAAACGATTTTTAATCTTTTGTCAAATAAATCCATGATTTTTTTTGATATCTTTTTTCTTAATGTCTGAAACATAAGGATTACCGCTAACGATGAATCTTAATTTCTTCTGAGCCCACTCAGGATCTGATTGATTAATTCCTACTCTTGGAAGGGCAACAATTTCTTCTATTTCGCGTTTATGATCTATATCAATATCAAAAGGCGAATCGGCCAAATCAACCAAATCCCATTTACGACTAGTAATCCCTAAGGCTTGCATCATTTTTCCAGGTCCATTAGTCAAAAGTGGCCCCGTTTTACCGCTACGGTTTTTAATCATCGTGTCAATTCCTGTTAGAGGATCGATAGCTCTGATTAATACTCCTTGCGGTTCACCTTCTTCTTGACAAGAAACGTCAAAGAAAAAATATTGCCTTTGGGAATAAATATATAAACTGCCACCCGGCCGATATAAACCCTCATTTGCGGGACTACGTCTGCCGCCATAAGAATGAGCAGCTCGGTCTTTTACACCGACATAGGCTTCTGCTTCAACAATAGTACCAGATAGAATTTCTTCTCCATTATTGTAAGACAAGGTTCTACCTAGTAGGTCTTTACTGATTTCGCTTGTAGAACGATTAGTGAAAAATTCTGTGTAATTCATATTAATTTTTCTTTCTAAAAAAAGTTGTACACTGATAATTGAAGATAAATATTAGCAGCGAGTGAGGAATGTAACCATGAATGAAATAAAAGTAGTTAGAATATATGACCATGAGCAACCAGCTGGTTATCGAATTTTGGTAGATCGTTTGTGGCCTAGAGGAATGAGCAAGGTAAAGGCTCACTTAGATGAATGGGATAAAGAAATTGGGCCAACTAATGAATTGAGAAAATGGTTTAATCATGAAGACGATAAATATCCTGAATTCAAGTCTAAGTATATAGCGCAATTGAAAGCTAATCCAGCAACACCAGCTTTTATTAAAAATGTAAAAGAAAAACTAGTCAAAGAAAATGTTCTTTTCTTATATGGAGCTAAAAATAAAAAGTACAACCAAGCAGTTGTACTTAAGGAATTTATTGATAAGCAATTAAGTTAAGGCATTTTCTTACCGTGTACATTTTGTCGTACATAGTGAAAAATAATTGTTAAAATAACCGTGCCAAATACAATACCAGCAAAGATTGCATCAGGTAATTTAAAGTTTAACGGTGGCAGTGAAATAAGCAGTTTAATCGCAATAATTGAGATTAAGACATAGGCCATAGTCTGAAGCTCTGGAATAATTTCCATTAGCTTAATAATAATTTCGGCTACGCCACGCATGCATAAAATTCCAATCATTCCACCAACTAGAACTACTACTGGGTTATTTGACATGGCTAAGGCAGCTAAAACCGAATCAATTGAGAAAACAATATCCATTGACTCAATTGAGATTACAGTTCTCCAAAATAAGGAAAGATGGTGCTTTCTTTTTTTGGAGTTCTTTTTCTTATGATTTTCTTTTTTAGCCTCTTCTTTTTTAGCAACTAGCTCAGGGTGGCGAACGTCATAAAAGTATTTGTAAACTAGGTAAAGTAAATATAGGCCTCCTAATAACTTGATTTCCCAGAAGTTAATTAAGTAAGTACCAATTCCAATTACAATGAAACGAAATAAATAGGCTCCCCATAAACCATAAACTAGAGATTTTCTTTGTTCATCTTTAGTGGGTAATACTTGTGTTTGAGCTGCTAGGACAACGGCATTATCAACGGAAAGTAAACATTCCATCAAAATTAGGGTAAGAATCATCATCCAATCTTGACCGCTAGTTAAGACGTGTGCCCAATTATTAGCGTCAAAAAAAGGTTGATAAAGTTTAATTAGCTGCATTTAAATAGCCTTCTTCGAGATTTATTAAACGTTGTTTTTCTTTCTCTCCCATTCTATAACTTCCTACCTTATCTGGAGCTAAAACTACACGATGACTTGGGATGAAAATTAAAGATGGGTTTAGAGCTACTGCATGGGCAACTGATCGAACTGAAGTAGAACCATTGATGGAAGCTGCTAGGTCACGATAGGAAATAGTAGTCCCATATGGAATATTTTCAATCATTTTTACAACCTTATTTTGAAATGGTGTCCCAAAACTTGAATAATCAATTGGAACAGTAAAAGAATGGCGCTTCCCAGCAAAGTATTCTTTTAATTGTTGAACATAAGGAGCAAGTTTTTTTGAGTCTTGAATCAAAATATGATTAGGATAGAATCCCAAAATGGATGCTTCAATGTTACTATTCTTTGATCCAACAAATGCTAATCCCAAGTTGCTGATAACTAGTTCATAGATCCATGGTTTAATTTCAACAAAATCATAATAGAAAACTTTTGCTTGGGCAAGTGGCATTTAATCCTAACCTTTCTTTTAATTGATATATTAGCTGTACCTTATATTGTACAACAAAAAATAACATAAGGAGGAGGGAAACAAATTAAATAAAATGTTAGTTAAGATAATAGCGGTTATATATATAATTTGTCAAATACTTTTTCAGCATTCTCAATAATTGTTGAAACTTCTTTGGGAGCTGGTACAGGAGTATTATTAACTACCCAAATTTTTGCATTAGCTTGCCGATAGGCAAGAAGTTGAGCAAAAGGATAAACAACAAAACTTGTCCCTGTAATAATAACTACATCGCTATCATGAATGTTTTTAACAGATTTTGTAAGAACTTTTTCGTTAATTGGTTCACCGTATAAAACAATTCCCGGACGAACTATCCCTTGATCCTTTTCATGAAGGTATGATTTTTTATAGCTGTCATATGAAATTTTTTCATGACATTTAGTACAGTAGATATTATAAAGATCACCGTGAAATTCTATGACGTGTTTATTGCCAGCTTTTTTATCTAAACCATCTACATTTTGAGTAATTAAAGTTCCATTTTTATTGCAACTAGTAGCAATTTTTTGATGAATAATATTAGGTTTTGCATCTGGAAAATACATATTTTCCATTACGAAGTGATGAAATTTAGCTGGTTGATGAAAAAGAGTTTCTTCACTTAAAATTTGTTCTGGGCTTTCCGAAATCCCATTGTAAATTCCATTTTTTGAACGATAATCAGGGATATGCGACGGAGTTGAAACGCCTGCACCCGTTAAGTAGGTAATATGATGAGCTGCATTAAGATCAGCTTGAAGTGCAGCAATTTGCTTATCTACATCCATAATTAAAACCTCCTACTATTATTAATTTTCAGCTAAGTCAATTATAGAATGCTGAGAGAAAAAGTGGTATTTGTTATAATTAAAGTAAGATTTTTAACGTTAATAAATACTTTTAGAAGGAAAATTATGTCACTTTTATATATTTCTTTTGATATTTTGCTGATTGGCTATATTTTTTATAGCTGGTATTGGCAAGCAAACATTGATTATAAGGCCCGCTTTAGAAGTTCCTCAGTTATCTGGGCTCTAATTTTTTTACTAATCGGTTTTTATTTAGATTATTTTACTGATCCAACAGTTCTTATGAATGTTTTTATTGCTACATTTTTGCTAATGAGCATAATTGATGGTGTTAGTGGGCTAGCTAAGAAGCGTCTA
This sequence comes from Lactobacillus johnsonii, assembly GCF_014058685.1. Lineage (NCBI taxonomy): Bacteria > Bacillati > Bacillota > Bacilli > Lactobacillales > Lactobacillaceae > Lactobacillus > Lactobacillus johnsonii. The sequence continues at coordinate 127,245 of NZ_CP059055.1, forward strand.
GTTGTAAGTGGATATTTTAAGCGAACAGTTAAGTATAGCGACATTGCTCACGTTACATTAATTACAGTTCCCAATCCTAAAAAGCCAACTGTAATGGCAATCTTTCAAACTAATAATCGTCAGGCTTACTATCTTAGATTCTCACAGCAGGTTAGTGATGTGATTGTTAATATCAGAAAATATCTCGGCTCAAATGTTGGAATAGAAGTCCAATCAATGATGTAAAGTTAATAAAAAAGGGTAGATCTCTAAGTACTCATATTGCGAGTAGGGAGGATCTATCCTTTTTATTTTATAGAATGGGAGAAAGTAATCTAGAAAAAGCTTGTTTAAATCGAAGATAACGCGACCAGTTATCGGTAATTTCTAAAGTCAATTCTGTACATTTAGCTAAATCTTTTTCAAAAATATGATTTAATTCCCGGGTAATATTTTTATCGTAGAAGACTGCATCAGTCTCAAAGTTTAAGCTATATGACCTAAAGTCTTGATTCATTGATCCAGCTGCAGCGAAGCGATCATCAACCATGACGGTTTTTGCATGAATAAAACCATTATCATAAACATAGATCTTTATTCCCTCATGGAGCAGGTAATTTGCATACCACTGTGTAGCGCGGTAAATAAAGGGATGATCAGGCATTGAAGGAATCATGATACGCACGTCAACGCCTGAATGAGCCGCAATAACCCAAGTGGCAATCATTGGATCGTCTGGAACAAGATAGGGTGTTTGAATCCAGAGTGTTTTTCTAGCCATCATCATCATTCTAATCATGCCATTACGTAAATATGGCGTAGAAGTATCAGGACCATCTGAAACAATTTGAGTTGCAACATCATCTTCTGTTAGCTGATTTTCTTCAATTTTTGGAAATAGTTTTTCATTAAATGAAATTGTCTGATTTTTATCAGTAATTGAAGCATTCCAATCCATGACAAAACGCTCCTGGAGGAGGAGAGAAGCAGAACCCACTATTCTAAGATGAGTATCACGCCAGTAGCCAAATTTTTTGCTTTTGCTGACATATTGGTCTCCGACATTAAAGCCGCCCGTCCAAGATATTCGCCCGTCTATAACGACAATTTTACGGTGAAGGTGATAATTCATCCGATACTTTTTAATCATGTTTTGAGCTGTGATAAAGGCTACAACTTCACCGCCCAAATCAGTTAAAGGTTTAAACCAAGTCTTTGAAGCTCCAGGAGAACCCCAAGGATCATAGATAAGTCTTACCTTAACACCTTCGCGAGCTTTTTTAATTAATAAATTAAGAAATTTATTACCTAAATCATCATTCATGAAGGAATAATATTCAACATTAACTGTTTCTTGAGCTTGTTCGATGTCTTTAAAAAGAGCTTCAAACTTCTTTTCGCCATCAGTATAAAAACTGATTTTGTTGTTTTTAGAAAGGGGGGAATCGTGCTTAAAGTTAAAGTAATCAATTAAAATTTTGGCTTCTTTAGAAGTATCTGTTGATCCAGTGGATTTAGGAACACGCGGGATCATCTTATTTACTTTATTTAAACCAATGTGTTTTTGATTGTTAATGGCAAAAAGATTTTCTTGTGATAATCCACGTCCAATAAAACCATATAAAATAAAGCCTAAAATTGGAAAAATTAGTAAAATAATTAACCATGCCCAAGAGGTAGCGACAGATCTTTTTCGGTGGAATACAACATAGAAGGCTAAGATTGTGTTGACAGCCCAAAGAAGTGCCCAAAATTCATTCGAAAAAATAAGTATTCCTCCCAACTAATTAATTATTATCGTTGTTATGGCCTCCAAAAATGAGTAGAAGTCTAAACAATTGTAACATGCTTGTTAAAACGGCTGCGACATATGTTAAAGCTGCTGCAAATAAGACTTTACGGGCCATTGGCATTTCTTGTGGGGATAAAATAGCCCCATTATTTAGCATCCGCAAAGCACGATGAGAAGCATTAAATTCAACCGGTAATGTTACTACTTGGAAAAGCAGAACTAAGGCAAAGCACCAAATACCAATTTTAATTAGGGTTTGGTTCATTCCTAATACTAATCCTAAAAGAATTAGTGGCATTGATAAATTGGAACCAAGAGAAACAATTGGCACTAAGGCAGAACGCATTCTCATTGGGGCATAATCACTAGCGTCTTGCAAGGCATGGCCAACTTCGTGCGCTGCAACGCCAACCGCCGCAATTGAAGAGGAATTATAGACTGATTGTGAAAGACTTAGAACTTTATTGGTGGGATTGTAGTTATCAGTCAAGTTGCCGGCAACTTCACGAATTTCTACCTCGTATAGACCAGCTTGATCAAGAATATAACGGGCAGCGGCTTTACCAGTATAATTTCCTTGATTTCGAACTTGATCATAACGATTAAAAGTTGAATTAACATTCATTGAGGCCCAGCCTGAAATTGCTACACCTAGAATAATCATCCAAAAATATGGGTCGTAAAAAAATGGCATATAGTACATAATTATTTTCTCTCTTTATAAAATTAATCACTTAACTTCAAAAATTTATTAATAATATTAATTACAAAAGGATTATCGTGTAAAACACTGTGCTCAGCCGCATCTCCCCGCACCTCTACTTCTTGGAAGGTGTGAGCAACAGGAGCAAGAATGTAGCGAATCGATTTAGCAGAAACAACAGAAATAAACCGATCCGTATTAGTTTCATCTAAAATATTTCCATAAATATTTAAAACTGAAATATTGGGGTTAAAACGTCTCTGATTAAAAAGCATTCCCATATAAGAGGGACTCATTAAAACGGGTCGCCCTTTTTCATTAAGACGATTGACGTTAGGTAAATCACCTAAATACATTACTCCATCAAAAGGTCCTGCAATCAAGGCACAGTGATCTAGATGAGGAAAATTCTTTCTTAAGCTGGTTTTCATCTCCGCTTTGATTACTGAAGGAGCTCCTAAGGAATGGGCGACAGCACTGTATTTTTTGAAATGATATCTTTTACTTAAATAAGAAAGAGCTGCTCGAAGATAATAAGAACTAGCATAAACACCAGCAATTCGATCCTTAAAAATAAGTTGCACAATGGGCTGCTTATCTGCTGTCCAAGTTCCTTCTAAGATGAAATTACCAAATGGATCAATTGTAGCTTTAAGAAACTTATCAGTCCCTTTTGCCTCACAGGCAGCTTGGACCATTTTATTTGTTGTATAATCTCCTCCGCGAAAACCATGCACATAAAATACAGGTATCTGTTCCATCGTTGGATCTATTTCTTCAGTAATCGAGCTATCTTCAACTTTTCTTTTGTGCATTCGTAGGAGCCAGCGAGTAGGAGTAAAAGTAGCCATTAAACCTAAAACAGTCATTCGAGCAATGCTAGGTTCTTTGTTTTGATGCTTATTGTTTTTTTCAACTTCTTCACTATATTTTTTCTGGATAAAAAACACTCTTTTTCCTCCCTTCTTTCTTTGTAATTTTAGCGTTAAAATTATTCTAACATTTTCTAGGTTAGAGCAAATGAAGAAAGGAACAATTATGAAATACTACGCAGTAAAAAATGGCCGCACACCAGGTGTTTATCGAACATGGGAAGATGCTAAAAAGCAAGTAGATGGATTCTCTGGTGCAGAGTATAAATCTTTTGAAAAAATCACTGATGCAACTGAATATCTAGATTGGAATAAGGAAACACAACCTGATATTGTTAAAGAAGATTCTTTAAGTAATGCAATTAAAAAAATTAAGTCAGCTAGTGGAGCATCTCAAGCTAACTCTAAGACTTCGGCTGACTATTTTGCCACTATTTACACTGATGGAGGATCTCGAAATACTGGTGTTCATAAAGGCGGTCATGTTAATGAGACCGATAAAGCAGCTTGGGCTTATTTAATTGAATGGGATAATGGACGTACATATGGTTCTGGGGGAGAATTTGGTGCCACGAATAATAAAATGGAGCTACTCGGACTAATCAATGCACTGGAAAAATTAATTGAGCTAAAATTCAATGACAAGCACTTATTGTTTGTTTTAGATTCACAATATGTTTTAAACGGAATCAATAAACACTGGATTGAGGGCTGGAAGAAGCGTGGCTGGAAGAGATCAAATGGGCCTTTGATTAATGCTTCTGAATGGAAGAAACTAGATAGTTTATTGGGACACTTTTCTGACAGTGAATTTAGCTGGACCAAGGGACATGCTGACAATCAAGGAAATAATTTCGTTGATCACGAGTTAAACAAATATATGGATCAAATGAAATAGAAAGTTCAAAAATTCGTAATATCACTAAGAGAGACTATAATTAGAAGTGAAAGCGCATAAACCAATTTAAATGAGGTGATATTATGAAAAAGTTCTTTAAAGTAGTTGGTATTGGTGCAGCTATTTGTACTGGCATTGGTGCGGCAGTTGCTGTAACCAAGAAGCTTATAGATAAAAACAATAATAGTGGCGAAGATGTAGTTAAAGACGAAGAACCAGAGTTTGAAGATGGAGAATCTGATGATAGTACTGAAAATTCGACTGAGACTACTGATTCAACTGAAACAAACTAATTATTAAAAAATCCGCTTGCTAAATAAAAAAGTCTGCAAAATTGCAGACTTTTTTGATGTACTTTTTTTAGTAGTTGCTATAATAATAAGTGAAAGACTAGAACGCACGCAGGTACTAGTTTTGACGACGGAGACGACTACAAAGTAGCCGTCTTTTTTCTTAGATTTTAGTTTAAGATAATTGCACCGCCAAAGATACCTCTGAACCAACTAACGATAGAATCGATTAGTTTTTGGAACCAATTTCTAGTTTCTGGAGTATTAAACTTAGAAAAAATATTTTTAGCTCCTGATTGAATTTGATCAGTTAATTGACTAGCTTGTTGTTGGAAATTCTTGTCTTTTAAGGCACCAGAATTTTTAACTTTGATTAGAACATTGATAATTTGTTCTTTTTGGTTGTTAGTAATAGTGTCGCCAAGGTGGTTAATGTTGATTTGATTATTAACAATATCTCTAACTTGGCTGTCAGAAATATTTTGACCTTGCTTAGCCATTTCTTTTTTAGCACCAGCAACTGCATTATTTAATTGAGCATCAGAGTAGCCATCTTTACCTTTATTTTGGCTAGTAATTTTGCTCAAAGTGTTCATTTCAGTTTGTGCCGCATTAATTTGCTTTTGGTTCAAAGAATCCCCATTTTTAGCGTAAGCTGCATAAACCCCGGCTAAAGCACCTGATCCATCAATTGGAGTAGCAGAAGTTACATAAATATCTGCATCAGATATTCCGGCAGTTAGGGCTGCATTTTTATATTGGTTAGCCGTAATAGTTGTAATGTTATTATGACCGTTATAAGGTAAAATATGAACATTAATACCACTACCGGAGCTAGTTTTTTGAACCATGGCACTAGACCAAACGCCGGAGTTATCAGTAAAGTCATAACCAGACGGATTAAGATATTTTACAAGATCAGATCCAGTAATGGTAATGGTAGTATAATTAGCGCCATTTAACGATTGGGTTAAGGTATCAATCGTGCCTTGTTTTTGAGAGGCAGTCAGGGATGTACCTAATGTTACAACAGGAGTGTCATTATCATCGGCTTTAGCCGTTTTAGTATTAGTAATGGCACTTAGCCCTAAGATTCCACTTGATAAGATAGCAACAAGTGTAGTCAGTATTTTTTTCATAATAAAATTTTCTCCTTATGAAATATACTCATTTGATGGCTATATTATAACCTAAATAGTTAACTGAATTATGTAAATAAGTATTAAGATGCTATAATCATAAGCAAAAGGAGGCAGACGCCGTGTTACGCCAGCCAATGTTAACGGTAATTATGCCCGTCTACAATATGGAAAAGTATTTAGGTCGGGCACTTGACGCTTTAGCTAAACAAAAAGATAGAAATTTTAAATTACTAATTGTTAACGACGGATCAAAGGATAGAACTCGTGAAATAGCCGAGTCATACCGGGATCGGTTTCTTTATTTTGATATTATTAATAAGAAAAATGGAGGGCTTTCTGACGCTAGAAATGTTGGAATGACTCACGTAACTACACCATATTTTACTTTTCATGATGGGGATGATTGGGTAGATTCAGGCTATACTGCCTACTTTGTCAGAGCCTTTGATGAGCATCCAGATGTTGATATTGTTTCTTGTGGTTTTTGGATTGATTCTGAAAAGCGCCATGAAAGTCATCCTGTCGGAAGTAAGCAAAGTGGTGGCTTAATTGATAAAAGAGAAGCCTATTTAAAGATGACCAATGTATTTGGTTCACCCGTTAAGGGTTATACCTGGAATAAGGGATACAAAATTAGCATCATTAAAAAGTATCACTTGCGGTTTGTAGAAGATCTGGCATTTATGGAAGATCAGATTTTCAATGTTAAATATGTATCTTTGACTAATGGCTTTTACTACAGCTCAACACCTTATTATCATTACTGGCAGCGAGCAGATAGCATGGTGCACGACCTTAATCCAAAGAAAATACCAGATAATTTTAGAGCAAATTATCGGGTTTGGCGCCAAATTATTAAAAGTTTGATGGCAGAGCGTGAGACTCAAAAGGAAAGTAAAAAAATCGCCAAAAAAGCATCTTTAAGTGATTTTGACCATCAAGATTTATAAGAACTTACAACTAAAGGAATCAATATGAAAGTAAAAGTTAATGGGGTAAAGATTTACTATCAAAAATTAGGTAAAGGACATCCCTTAATTTTATTGCATGGACATCATCAAGACGGTGGGATCTTTGATAAGCTAGTTGCGCCCCTTTCTTTATACTATACTGTGGTAGTTCCTGACATGCGTGGTCATGGACTAAGTGAAGGAGAGGCCAGTGAGCACTATCAAACAGAAGTAGAAGACTTACGGACCTTTATTAACGCACTTAAGTTAGATAAACCATATATCTTAGGTTTTGGCTCTGGTGGCTTGGTAGCCCTTTCTTTAGCTGCGCAAGCTCCAGAATTAGTTTCTAAAGTAATAGTTGCAGGTACTTATGTTAATGGAAATGGTGTGAACGCAAAACATATTGCTGCTAATACAATTCGTGGATTTTTTAAAGGGGATCGCGATAGTAAGGTGGCCTTAAGAGAAAGTCATATCCCTGTTGAAACGCTAAAGCGAATAAAAACTCCTACTCTATGTGTAGTTGGAGAAAGAGATTGGGTTAAAGTTGAACATGTTCGCTGGTATAGTCAATTATTACCTAATTGTCGCTTAGTCTTAATGCCGCGTCAAACTCACTACAGTTATGTTGTTCATAGCTTAAAATTATTAGATTTAATTAAAGATTTTTGTAAAGAGGACTAATTTACTAGTCCTCTTTTTCTTTTTGTACTTAAATCAGATAGAATTAATATATAAAGTATAAATTAACGAGGCAGAGGATAAGGATTATGAAAGAAATAGTAGTGCAGGGAATGAATGGAGAAATGGTAGTAGAGGGAGATAAGATTACTGTGAAGCATACAGGACCTTTATTTTTAGGTAAGCGTGAAGTAGTGTTAGATATTCATAGTCTGCAAGCAGTAGTTTATAAAAAAGCACATCTATTAATTAACGGCTTTCTAAAATTAGTACCTAAGGGAGATAATCCCATGCTTTATCAAACTGCCAGCTTACATCAAATGGGGAAAGACGAGCTAGCCATTATTTTACGTGCTTTTGAAAATACAAACCCACAAGATGCAGAAGATTTTTATACTTATGTTGTTGGTCGTTTAGATCAAATTAAGGCATCTGAAAATAATCATTTATAATCTACAGCTGAAAAGTAGAGCAAAATAGGAATTTTTCGTTATAATAAGAATAGCTGTTAATTTTACAAGGAAGGGCAAATTAATGAAAAAAGAAGAATTGCACGAAATGTTGCACCCAATGAAATTAATCGGACTTGGTGGAAACCAAGCTCTAGCAGAAAGAATTGCGGCTGCTTTGGATAAGCCATTACTTGAAACTGCTGTTCAACACTTTAGTGATGGAGAAATTCAAGTAAACATTACAGAAAGTGTTAGAGGTTGTGATGTCTACGTAATTCAATCTATTCAAGATCCTGTGAATGAAAACTTCATGGAATTAATGATTGTATTGGATGCTTTACATCGTGCATCTGCTCACTCTGTTAACGTAGTAATTCCTTATATGGCATATTCTCGTCAAGATACTAAGAATCGTTCACGTGAACCAATTACTGCAAAATTATTGGCTAACTTGCTTCAATTGACTGATATTGATGATTTAATTGCAGTTGATTTACATGCATCTCAAATTCAAGGTTTCTACAATATCCCAGTTGATCACTTACATGCGATGCCAATTTTAGCTCAATACTTCTTAGACAATGGTATTGCAAGTAAGGAAAATGATGATGTAGTAGTTGTTTCTCCTGATCACTCTGGTGCAAAACTTGCACGTACTTTTGGTTCATACTTCGATGCTCCAATTGCTATTGTTGACCAACGCGGTGCACGTTATGACGCAGAAGCTCATGATATGATTGGGGATGTTAAAGACAAGACAGTCATTATCGTTGATGACTTGATTGATACTGGTTCTAGAATTGCTTCTTCAACTAGATCAGTCTTAGCTGCCGGTGCTAAGAAAGTTTATGTTGCTGCAACTCACGCACTACTTTCTCAAAATGCGATCGATGTATTGAACGAATTGCCAGTAGAACAAATCGTAGTAACTGATACTATTAAGCATAAGAAGTACCCAGATAGAATGGTTCGTTTATCTGTAGCACGTTTACTTGCTAAAGGTATTGATTATATTTACAACGATAAGTCAATTCACCAAATTTTTGATGAACAAAACAGAATTCAAGGATAATTCACATTAAAATTTAATATTTAAGAAAAGACTGATCTTGGTTTAAAGTTTAGATCAGTCTTTTTGTGTTTGAATATTTTATATTTAATTAAGAGTAAAATCTAATTAAATCTATCCTTAAAATTATGCCTAGCCTTCCAGACACAATTTGACAATTTTCTCATGCAAGTTATAATACAAACAAATAAAATAGCCAATTAATTGACTATACAAGAATTTTAATTTCATAAAAAGAAATGTCTCTAGTATATGTTAAATACTAGAGGCATTTTTGTCTTTAAGGGAGGACTATAAAATTGGATGAAAAGGAGAAGCTAAAGTTAAAAAGATCACTTAAGAGTCGTCATGTAACAATGATTGCAATTGGTGGAGCCATCGGTACTGGATTATTTTTAGGGTCTGGTACAGCTATTCAAAGTGCTGGTCCATCAATTATCTTATCTTATTTGATCGTTGGTATTATTAGCTTTTTTATGATGAGGGCCTTAGGAGAATTAATTTTAGCGGATCCTGAGCAACACTCATTTATTGAATCAGTGAAAAAATATCTTGGAAATAGAATGGAATTTGTTGCAGGCTGGACTTACTGGCTATGCTGGCTTAGTTTAGCTATGGCTGACTTAACTGCAACGGGAATTTATTTGAAATATTGGTTTAAAAATCTGCCTCAATGGGTCGGACCATTAGTGATTGTCATTTTGTTAATGCTAGTTAACATGGTTAATGTGGGCCTATTTGGAGAGCTTGAGAGTTGGTTTTCAATGATTAAAGTTTTAGCTATCTTAGCTTTGATCATTACGGGACTAATTCTTTTAATTATGCATACTAAAATCGATTCTAGAACTGTTTCACTAAGTAACTTGGTAAACTATGGTGGCTTTTTCCCAACAGGATCCTGGGGCTTTCTGAAGTCATTTCAGATGGTAGTTTTTGCATCTGTAGGAATTGAAATTGTGGGACTGACAGCTGGTGAAACAGCTAATCCTGACAAAGATATTCCCAAGGCAATAAATACTTTGCCAGTTAGAATTGGATTGTTTTATGTTGGCTCGATGATTGCTATTATGGCAGTTTATCCATGGAATAAGATTGTTACTACAACCAGTCCTTTTGTACAAGTTTTTGGAGCAATTGGTATTCCAGCAGCTGCCGGAATTTTAAACTTTGTTGTTTTAACAGCAGCAATGTCAGCGACAAATAGTGCAATTTTTTCAACTAGTAGATCCTTATATGCTTTATCTCGAGGCAATAATGCACCTAAGAGATTCGGTAAGTTAAGTAAAAAGGCTGTTCCGAATAATGCCTTAACATTTTCATCTTTGATTCTATTCATTGTAGTAATTCTTAACTATATTATGCCGGCTCAAGTTTTTGATATTATTTCTAGTGTTTCAACAATTAACTTTATTATGGTTTGGATAATTATTATGTGGACTCACTTGAAGTATCGAGCAGAAAATAAGGGACAACTTGGCAAGTTTAGAATGCCTGGTTTTCCCATAACGAGCTGGATTACAATAATTTTTTATTTAGTAATTTTAGTAATATTAGCTTTAATTCCAGCAACTAGACTACCATTGATTATTTCAATTATTTTTATTTTAGTTTTAGCCTTAAGCTATACTCTTTTAGAGAGAAGAAAAAGTAAATAGTGAGAAGAAACTGACGGACAAAGCGTCAGTTTTTTATATAGGATTAATTAAAAAAATAAATCCTAATTCGTTATTAGTAATAGCACTTGGTATAATAATTGTAATTAACACTATGAAAACGCTATACTGTATAGGAATAGAATAAATAGTACGAGGAAAAAGATATGGCAAGACAAAAAAATTTAGTAAGACGGCATGAAATATTACGCAATACTTTTATCCTTCTGAAAAAGAGAGGGATGGAGAATGTATCGCTGCAAATGATTGCAGATAAGTCGGGGATTTCTAAATCATTGCTCCAATCTTACTACCCACATAAAAATTTGTTAATTACAGAAATTGTTACCAACTTTATGACCGCTGTGTTAAAGAGTTTAAATGCGACTGACTTTAAAGAATTAAATACATATTCCAAAATGAAAATTTTTATTTATTTAATTTTAGAACAAGGTATTCAAGATGAAGGAGTAGAGCGTGTAGTTAAAAGCATTTTAAGTGATAGTGATTCCTTAGATCGCTGGAGTCAAATTCTTGACGATTGGCTTAGAAATGAAGGAGTTAAGCATGATCTTGGAAGTGACCGTCAGGTTCAGATTGGCTTAAACTTTATTGTCACAGCTGGCGGAAGTTTATACATAAAACGTGCTGAATTGGATTTAGATGCAGATGAAATTTCTGATATAATGGTAAAAACTTTTATGTCAACATTTCTATCAATGGATGAGTCTAAGATAGATCAAACAATTGATGAGGCAAAATCTGCTTTACAAAAATATGAACTAGCTACTTTGACCCAAACAATCAATGAGATGTTTGACAATTAATTTTTAAGGAAGGTCTAGGAAATGGCAGTACGCACACGCAGTGAGTTACGTAGAATTGATCAAGCTCAAACTGTGCATGATAAAAGATCCTTTGGAATTGCAATCTTTACAATTGTGGTCTTATTTTTTGGCTTAGTAACTTTTATGAATCCAATTTTTATGAAGAGTCAAATTGCAAAGGAAAGCAACGGAGTAGTAGCTGAACGATATATTAATCAGAAGTTTGATAATTTCGCTGCGGCAATTGGTGCTGATAGAAGTAGTAATAATAGCACTAATAATCTTCTTACCGTTGAACAAACAAGACCAATTGCAGATGCGATGATTGATTATACCTTGGGCATCCATCTATTTAGAGCTGAAAATTCAAGTTTAGCTGGTCAAATTAGAAAAATTATATTAACAAAAATAGATGATAATTCTTCTATGGAAGCCAAATCAGTACAAGAAAAGCTCAGAAAGAATAAAAATAGCAGTCTGTATGCAATTATAACGAGTTTTGGTTTAGCAAATACTACATTAATGGCAAATATCGAGATAGTATTATTAGTTTTGAGTATTTTGATAATTATTTTTGTAGGTATCTTTGCTTATCAGCAAATTAAAAGATTGCAAGAAATTGTTTCAACTCGACGTTTAATTCATATGGTTGCTGCTGGAGGGATGAGAGCAGCAATTTGCATGATTGTGATCTTTGGATTACTAGCATTTATTCCAACAATTTTTGATGTTGAAGGCTTTATTTTAAATATTGGTTATTTTTTAGAAATAGCTAGTGGTATTTTCTTGGAATTAGTAATTGTTGGTGTAGTTTTATTTGTAATTAGTACTATTACTTGGCAAATTACTAGTGCCAAATAAAAATTTAAAATAAAGATGCAAAAAAGGTCTCAGGTTTTAACCTGAGACCTTTTTCTAAGAAATGGCGCCGGATTGGATGATCTTAATTGTATTCAAGTAAGTGTAAAGTAGTTAGGGTATAAAATAATTGTAATTTGCAACAGCCATAATGGCTCTTGTAAGGGTCCTCAACCATTTCTCAGTCCTTATTTTTACAGTAATTAAGCTTTAAATCAAGTTGAAACTATTAATTATTCTTAAATAATATAATTAGTTACTTTATAGGCTCTTTTAGAGTGTTATTTTATTAATTAAATTGCCTAATCCATTGCTTTTTACCAAGATAATACCAAGTTGTATGGTTGGTTGTAATAGATTGACCGTAAGCATAGCTTTTTCTAGGGGTAACGTGATTAGAAGTTGTTTTTTGTAAACTAGGATAAGGGCTAGTGTAAATATGAGTATCAAGAGAAGCATTATCAATATTTACTACGCCAGCAGTTAGATCTGGATTACTGTAAACATAGAAATTATGGAACCATTGATCTTCACCTAAATTGTAGTAAGAGTAACCGTCTTGATAAGAACGACCAAAAATTATCGGGTTCATGCGACGATTTTTATTTAAAGAATCACGTAACTCTTCTGCTTGAAGTAAAAGAGCAGATTTAATAGTTGTGTTTGAAGAAGGATCATCAGCTTGTTTTAAGATATTGCGGGTTGTTTCATCAGTAGCCTCTTTAATATTTTGAGAGGATGAGATAGTAGGTGAATTTTTAACCTTGTTTTTAGTCTTAGTGCTATCTTCCGAAACTTCTAATTTTGGTTGATTGGCTGCTACTTGATTAAAAAGCTTAAAGCTGTACTGATAGACATTAGAAATATTTACGTTATATTCATGTCCTGAGACTAACTTAATATCTCCAGGAAAATAGGTCAGAATAGTGTCGAAATAACCGTATCCTTTGTTACTAAAGTTATTAACTTTTGTTGCTTGACTTGTTTGACCGGTATCAAGATCAGTAATTGTAATTTTGGGAGTACCAGAAATAGTTTTGTCCGATAAATAGAGGGACCAGGCGATATTATTTCCCTGAAGTAATTCGATTGGAAAAACGCCACTATTTGGATAAGCAACTGTACTTTTTGCAGCTGCTTTGTAGCCATCACTTGGATAGGCAACTTGTTGAACAGAATAGCGATAATTATTTTCACCATAAGCTGCGCCAATACCTGTAGTTGTAAGTCGACTAGATAAAAGCCATGCGCGGTGTCCCGTGTCTGAACCATCAAGATTATAGGTATCAGTTAATAAATCTGTGATTACGTCCCCAGCGGATTGATTACTTACGTTAAAGTTAAGGTTTGAACTTGCAGAGACGTTTTTGGCAATTGTCCAGTACGTCTCATTAATATAATCAGGTTTAGTTTCACTAGGGAGGCCATGTTGGTTAGTGAATGGGTTAGCTTTGATTGCAGCCATAACGCTTGCCGTGATTTGAGCGTTATCATTATCGGTTTTATTTGTTGAAATACTTGGTAAGTCAAATAAAGCTCGGTAAAAATTAATATAATCTAATTGAGAATTGATATAAGAATTTGTAACAGAACCGGGTGAAAAGGGAGCCGTGAGATGAGGAGTGCTGGCATAAAGATTATCTGCATTAAAATTTTCTTTAGGTAAATTTTTATATTGATTTTGAATTTGATGAACTTCTTGAATTTCATCTTTAGTAAAGGTTGCAGCCTGTGCGTTAGTAACTATAACGGTAGAAGTAGTTGTACTTAACACAATAGTTGCTAAAAAAGTGGCTGCTTTTTTGGTAAAAGTCATAATTACTCCTTTTAGCGAATCATATAGTAGCATGATAGTAATATATATAACGTAATTATAAAAAAATTGCATTCTTTTTAGACTTTTTTTCGAAATTGATGCATTATAGCGTCACGATTGTTTATAATAAGGTTTCGAGGACAAAAAGGAGATAAAAATATGACTGACAAAATTAAGGTAGGTTTGATCTTCGGTGGAAATTCTTCAGAATATGAAGTTTCTATCATGTCTGCCCACAACATTTATGAAGAAATTGATACTAATAAATTTGATGTTTATCCAATGTGGATTACTAACGATGGATACTTAGCTGATGATGCAGATTCTCGCAAAGTATTAGATAATCCTAAAATGGAAGTAGCTAATCCTCATAAAGTAGCTAATATTTCTAACATTATTGAATTAAAAGATCGTCCTGAAATTGACGTATTTTTCCCAATTGTACACGGAAACTTAGGTGAAGATGGTTGTTTACAAGGACTATTTAGAGTTTTAGATAAGCCATTTGTTGGAGACGATGTTTTAGCAGCAGCTGTAACGATGGATAAGGAAATGACTAAGATCCTCGCTCAACGTGCTGGTGTTCCTGTAGCAAAATGGATTGCAGTTAAGCGTTTTGAATATAACGATCCAGATAACGAGAAGTTAGACTATGAATACGTAGCTAGCCAATTGGGATCAGATTTATTTGTTAAGCCATCAAACCAAGGCTCTTCAGTTGGTGTAAGTCATGTTACTAACGAAAAAGAATATAAGGTTGCTTTAGCTGAAGCCTTTAAATACGATGATAAGGTTTTAGTTGAAGAAACTGTTCATGGTACTGAAGTAGAAACTGCTGTTTTAGGCAATGATAAACCAATCGTTGCTGGTGTTGGTCAAATTATTAACGCAAAAGATTCGTTCTATACCTATGAAAATAAGTATGATGATGACTCAACATCAACTTTAGAAATTCCTGCTAAGCTTCCTGAGGGAATTGTTGAAACAGTTAGAAAGAATGCCTTAAAGGTGTTCCAAGCAACTGAATGTAGCGGCTTGGCTCGTATCGATTCGATGCTTCGTAGTGAAGATAATGAAGTTGTTCTAACAGAAGTAAATGCTCTTCCTGGTTTCACTAATATTAGTATGTATCCTAAGTTATTTGAAGAAATTGGAATTCCATACACTGACTTAATTACTAAATTAATTGATTACGCAATGGAACGCTACGATCATAAGAAGACTTTGTTACATAAACATGATTAAACTTAGTTTAAGTAAAGGGAGAATTTAGGATGGCAAGCGACCATAATTTTGAAGAACTTGAGGCCCCAGCAAAAACGGCAGAAGAACTTCATATTAGCGTAGCAACATTAAGAAAGTATTCTTTAATTGTGGAAAAGGTTACTGGAAATAAAGATTACTATGAAAGAACCAAGCAAAAGTCTCGCTTGTACTCGGCAAAGGATATTGAAGATTTAAAAGCTTTTAGAGCATTGTCTAAAAATGCGGATTTAACCTTGCAAGAAGCAGCTAGACAAATCTTTGCAGTAAGCGATAAGAAAACTGAAGAAGTTAAAAAAGCAGCAAAAATGCAAAAATCAGTTGCTACTAATACTGCCATTGTTGATGCTGATCAAGTAGTAAAACTTTTAACAATGCTACAAAATACTATTGCAAGTCAGAATAAAGCAATTGAAGATTTGCAGAAGCAGGTAGCGCGTGTTGAAGCTCAAAACAAAAAATTAATTGATCGTTCACACCAATTAGCTGAGCCGGAATCAGAAGATTCTAAAGAAAAAGCTAATAATAAAGATCAGGAAGCTGCCAAAGAGATTACTGAAGAACAAAAAAGTGAGCAAGAGGCTCATGAAGAAATTTTAAGAAAAGCTAGAGAGAACGAAGAAAAGCGTCGTAAGCAACAGGTAGAAGAAAATATTCATCGTACCCTAGCTCAAATGCAAATTCGTCCTAAGAAAAAACACCATTGGTGGGATCGCTTTTTCAAGTAAAATAGGATGCCGAAATGCGGCATCCTATTTTTTTATTCATCATCAGATTCAATAATTAATGATTCAGCTAGTAATACGTCGTTATACAGACTTAAGATATACGTTCTATATTTACTCTCTTTTTGTCCAATCATTTCTAAATATTCACGCTCAATAGCAAATGCTCTAAAAAATGCTAAACGCTGTAAATACTGTTCTGATTTAGTTAGATTAGGCTGATCAATTGTTTTTAGCAACACACGCATGTATTCTCGTGTTTTAACAACTCTTTTTTGATTGAGTAAAGTATAGATAACATGGCGCTTAACTCTTTTAGGTAGGTACATTTTATGGACTGAAATTAGAGCTCGTTTAACCATTTCATTACGGATCTTCTCCATAACAATGTGTGCTTCTTCATCACTAACTTCATAGGGAAGAATAAATTGAAATACAATCGTGGGTACAAGCATGCTCAAAATAATTAAAACTGCTTCAGACATAATAACTAGATTGTAGTTTTTAGTTCCTAAAAAGTTAGCACTAATTGTTAAGGCTAGAGCAAGAGTAACAGCACCATGAATACCTCCAAGTGAAAATACAGTACTTTCTCGTCGATCATAGCGAATAACTAAACGTCCATAGACATAACGAACAAGTAAATTTGCGAGATAAACAATGAAGCCAACAAGAATCCACTTGGCTAAGTCACCATTAAATAATTTATTTCGGGATATTCTGACCATCATTAGTCCCAAAATGATAAAAACCATACTGTTGAAAATATCTGAAATAAGATTTTGCAAGTCTCGTCCCATATGGATTTGTCTTGAATTAAGAAGTAAACTTTGCTGAGATTCTGCATTATGTAATAAGCCAGCAACCACAACGGCAATAATTCCCGAAACATGTAAATCTTCTGCTAACGCATAAAGTGCTAGCGGGGTAAGGATATAAATTAAATTCTGTGCATTTAAAGAATTAAATCGTGATCTAACCAGACTTTGTCGAAAAATAATAATTATCCAAGCAACTGCAAAACCTAATACCGCTCCACCTAATGAGGAAACAAAGAAGTCATGAATAGTTTGCCCATAGTTGATGTAACCATTGGCAAACCAAAGCAAACTCATATTCAGTAAAATGATTCCTGAAGCATCATTGAAAAGTGACTCAGCTTTTAATGAAGCTGTTACTCGTCTAGGCATTCGTAAACCATTAGTTACGGCTTCACTTGCTGTTGCATCCGTTGGTGTACTAATACTCCCAATAATAAATGCAAGTGGAAGACTGATGCCAGTAAGAAAATGGATACTAAAGCCGCTTACAATTAGGGCGAGTAAAACCATAACCACAGTCAACCCAATGATTTCCTTAATTCTTCTACCAATGTTATGAATTCTAGTTTTTTGACCTTCAAAAAACAAAAGTGGAGCTACGATCAATTCCATAAAAATTTCTGAATCAAAGTTAGCAACTTGGCTATTTAAGAAGGGGATAAGACCAATAATTATCCCAACAAGCATGCTTACATAGTTAACAGATACCTTATCAATTGCTTGCGCAATGATGATACTAATTGCCGCGGCAATTGCTAGGGTAAAAGTTGAAATCATAAGTTCCATTAAATCTACCTCAGATAAATTACTATTTTTTAATAATTAGTAAAAACTTTTAATGCTACTATAGTAGCATACTAACCATTGAATTATTTAGGGAAGGCGAAAAAGTGAAGAAGAATGCGAAAATTTGGCTTAGTTTAGTAGTCTTATTTGTGGGAATATTTTTTACTCTAATTACCTATTTTTCAACTGCTTTTGCAAGTAAGCCAATTGCAGTCATTACTGATAGTCAAATAAAAGATACACTAGTTGATAAGACAAAAGACAACTATGAAAATAAAGACGAGGTACGGCAACAAAATTTACATTTAAAAATTTTGTCCGGAAAATATAAAGGGAAGACATTCTTAGTTACTAACACATATTCGCCGTCCCAAGCAGTTTCACAAAAGTATCGGCCTCATCAGCGTGTAATTATTTCATTTATTAAAGGTAAACCTAAATTAGTTGAACCAAAACGTGACTGGGTTGTTGTTTTAAGTATGTTTTTGACGATTAGTGTAATTGTTTTAATTACAGGAAAACAGGCTAGCTTACTTTTAATTTCAATGATTTTAAATAGTATCATTTTTTATTTTGTAATTAAGAGTGATGTAAAGGAAAATGGAACAAGAATTTTCTTGATTTATAGTATCGCAGCAATTCTGTTTACTTTTGTATCTCTAGTAATAGTACAAGGCTTTAATCAAAAGATGCTGGTGACTTTAACTGCTACTTTGTTAGGAGTTTTTGTTTCTTTTGGTATCTTTTATTTAGTTATGAGAGTAACTCATGAGCGTGGAATTGATTATGAGGCAGTTGACTATGCTACTCAAGATCCTCGAGCTTTATTTTTATCTCAAACAATTCTAGGAGTTCTTGGCGCAGTCATGGATGAAGCAACTGATATTGTTTCTAGTCTTTATGCACTTGCAAAACATAAGGCCGACTTAACATTTAAAGAACTATTTATTAGCGGACGAACTTTAGGGCAAGAAATTATGGGGCCACTAATAAATGTATTGGTTTTAATTTTTATGGCTGAAGCCCTACCTATGACAATTTTGTATCTAAGAGATAATAATACTTTAGTCTATACCTTTAAATATACCCTTTCTTTAGGGGTCATCCAGAGTTTAAGCTCGGCGATCGGAATTGTACTGACAGTGATTTTTGCAACTCTATGTAGTGCTCTCTTTTTAAGAAATAAAAAAGCAGAGGTGGTAGAAAAATGACAACTTTAACTGCTCTTTTATTAATTCTTTTGATATTGATGATTATAGTTGGAGGAAAAACTGGCTTTAAGAGTTATCTAAGCGTCGTTATCAATGCCTGTTTACTGATTTTAGTTGCACTGCTTATTTCTTGGGGAGTAAATATTGTATTAGTCGGAGCAATATTTATTCCTTTGAAATTACTGACGATTATTTATTTAGGAACACATGATTATACTGTAGCCAAAAATGCCTTTTTAACTGCCTTATGTGTAAGTGTAATTGTAATGCTGATAATTATCTTGTTTGAAAATTTAGCGCAAACTCAAGGCTTTGGAGACCAGGCAGGGGAAGAATTAATTGGTTTATCATTAAATGTAGGAATTAGTTTTTCTCAAATCGCAATTTTAGTTGCAATCTTTTCAATGCTAGGTGCAATTGCGGAAGCCAGTGTTGCAATGAGTGCTGGTTTACTTGAGTTAAAGCGGCATGACCCTAACATTACTCAAAAGCAATTAATCGAAAGCGGAAATGAAGTTGGTGCGGATGTATTAGGGACCGCCATGAATACAATCTTATTTGGTTTATTTGGTAGTTTTCTCCCAATATTTATTTGGTATATGAGACTAAATTATTCCTTATTTGAAATTTTAAATGATAAACTTTTTGTGGATGAGTTTTTAATTATTGTATATTCGTTCATTGGCGTGCTTTTAACGGTACCATTAACTACAATATTCTTAGCACATACTTTAACGAATAAAGAAAATAAAAAGTAGAGATAAATAGAGGCACAGTAAGATGAAAATATATAATTTAACGTTAACAAATTTTAATGGGCGTGAATTTAACATTACTTATTATAGTTTGCAAGATAATCCGCAACTTCTCCTAAAGAAAAGACCACTAATGTTAGTCTTTCCAGGTGGTAGTTTTGATCATTTATCATTAAGAGAAGGAGAACCAGTTGCCCTAGCTTATGCAGCTCATGGATTTGATGCAGCAATAGTGTCATATAATTTAACTACCGATCCTGGCAGAATTTATCCTGACGCTGCTTTATCTGGTTTAACTGCTGTTGCATACTTTAGAGAAAACAGTGAGAAGTTAGGTCTTGCTAAGGATAAAATTACGACAATTGGTTTTTCAGCTGGCGGCCATGTTGTTAGTTCGATGAATGTAATGGCAGAAAGTCAAAAGTGGCAGTCTGAATATCATTTTGAGCATGATAAAGTATCACCAAATGCGACTATTTTAGGTTATCCGTTAATTAATATTAAAGATATTGGTTTTCCCTTACCACCTGATGCTAAGGAAAAAATGTCAAGTGCAAAAGATTTACTTGATACAGCTGTCGGGGTTACTCCCCAAACTCCTCCTACTTTTATTTTTCAGGCAGTAGATGATCCGGTTGTATTAATTGATAATACGATTGAATATATTACTGCATTAAGAAAAAATAGGGTTCGCTTTGAGGCCCATTTGTTTAATAAGGGTGGACATGGTTTTTCTCTTGCTACTCCTGAGTTAGCTACTAAAGAACGTAAAGCTGATGCGCATCTTGCTCATTGGTTTGAATTGAGCCTTGAATGGTTGAAAGATAGAAGAATTTACGTTTGGTTTCACGTGAAACAAAAACATATATAGAAAAAGTCCGAAAAGATGACATGACTATACATTTTCTTTTCGGACTTTTTAATTTTATTCTTTTGCCATAAAGAATAGAACTTCTTTTCCAGAGGCTAAATTATCGGAAGTTGCCAAAATTCTAAGTTTAATTGATTTAGCAACTACATCTCTTAAGCCAATTACCTTGTTTTTAGCATCATTTGGCCAATTAATTTCTTTACTAAAGTCGCTGAAGTTTTCTCCGTCTTTGGAAATAGCAACTTGAACACGTAAAACATGACCGATGCGATCACGTGAACGAGGAACATAAACCATGCGGCTGAGTTTATAAATATGGTTGAAATTAAAAGTTAAGTCTAAAGGACTATCTTTAGTGATTTGATCTTTAGAAAGCCACTCACTAGCTAATTTAAGATCAGTTAGATTTTCGACTGGTAAATCCTCTTCGCTTTCTCCCGTACTAGAAACTGTAACATTTGAAATGGCATAATCCATCTGATCACGCTTTGTATGGGTGCCAAAGTATTCTGACCAATCAGATACTTTATTACCGAACTTATTTCTAATTCTGAAGCGGTAGCGTGTATTAGGTTCAAGCTCATGGAAAGTAAAAGTATTACCGTCAATATTAGTATGAACAATTCCGTTAACTTCGATATCGGCCATTATATTTTTATCTGCGAAATTAGTTGGATTAGTCCAGGTAATAGTAATGCTCTTTGAAGTTAAGCGGTCAGTTAAAATTGCTGCACTTCTTGGAGAAGCCATTGCTGAGTCAATAATAGCATGTTGTTCTACTTCGCTACCATAACTAAAGTTTTCAATCATCAGTTCGAACTTATTATCATGAATATCAACAGCAGGCATCTTCACTCTAAGAGCTGGTTGCAGTTGACCAGTAAAGTAACCAAATTCTTTGCATGGCATATAGTCTTGTTGGTAGAAGATACCTTCTTCAGCTTTGTTAAAGCTATCAAGATCGTTATATTCAGTTAGTGGAACAAATTGATCGTTTAGTTTAAGAGAAACTTTACCAGGATAACGATCAGACATAATAGTTAAATTAGTAATTTGTTTCTCTTCAAGACCAGTGTAGCTGCCTTCAGTTGGGTAGACTGTAATATGAAGATTTGATCCGCTAACAGAGCTAGTGATTTGTGTGGTAGCTGCATGACCCTTTTCATAATCATTAGTTTGATTGTCATCTTCATATAAAATAGCTGAGCTTTTACTTTGTGGGTAAACAAGGGCACTTCTTAATGACTCTTGTAAAATTGCACCGCCGCGTACATATACAGGAAGATGCCAGAGTGGGTAATGCAACTTATCGTAAATTCGACCACCAATTAGTTTTTTACCAGTGAAGAGGTCAATCCACATTGTTCGATGATCAGGTAAGTAGAGGTTATCCTTTAGGGAAGCGCCACTTGGATCTTCTCGCCCGTTAGTGATTGGAGCGATTAGTAGGTTATTTCCTAGCATAAATTCATGTTTAACTTGGTTAGTATAGTTAACTCGTTCATGAGGGAAAGCTAAGAAGAGTGGTCTAACAATTGGCATTCCATCTTGGGCCGCGCGCGTAAGAGTATAGAGATATGGAGTGATTTTTTCTCTAAGTTTAAGATAGGCGCGAGTAATTCTAGTCATTTTTGCATTAAATGCAAATGGTGTTTTTTGGATATTACCATAATTATCAATTGAATAAAGAAGTGGAGTAAAGACTTTCCATTGTAAGTCACGGATATTTACTTGTGCATTACCGCCGCCTTCTTTTCCATCAATAGCACTTCCTACATTTGGCTGCCCAGAAAGAGACATACTTAAAAAGCTAGCAATTTCAGTAGCAATTTGTTCCCATTCACCACCAACACCTTCATTTGCAGTAGTAGCCAAAGTTTGAATAGCACTCCAGCCATTACTTGCCATTGCCCAAGGACGATTGGTTTGATTTTTATCAATTAGAGGTTCACTAGCGATAGCAAAGTCCTGCATTATTTTTTCATTAGGAAAATTAGCAGGATCAGTCTTGAACTTTAAAAAATTAGCTGGTGCATCAGTAGGCAAGGATCCATAGAATCCTATTTTTACATTTTGATCTTTTGCAAAATCAACTAAATTATTCATTTCATCTTCGTTTAAGTCTTGTTTGCTTTCATAGTTAGGAACAAACCAACTAAGTGGAAGATGATATGAATTGTACCTTTCAATCATTGCCCGAGCAGAAAATTGGTACTGTTCTTCTCCATTAAGAGAGGACTTGGCCACAATATCATCATTGCTATGCGCAATTTTATAAGTATTGCCGTCTTCAAATTTAATTGCACTATTTTCTTGAGGTTTAGCTGCTGTCCAACAAGTATCAAGGTAGTTACCAAGATAACCCAGACCGAGTGCATATTTTGGCAAGAAAAGAGGAGACCCCGTAATTTTATAGTACTGACGCAATATTTCCGCTGGAGAATCTCCTAAAAGATAGAAATTATCAAAAATAGGAGTTTGATGGGTAATAACTGCTGTAGTCCCGTCATCACTCTTAAAGTTGTAGATACCATCTTTCCATGTGTTTCTCAACTCTGCAAAACCAGCATTTGACCAGAAAAATCCTTCTGGACAAGCAACAGCACCGGGACCAGTTAAATTAGTATTTTTAATCTCGATAATTTTTCCTTTGTGGCTGAAGCTTCCATTTTGCATCCCGCCACCGTAGTAGAATTCGTTTTTGTTCTGACGTAAGAATTCGCTAGAATAATCGCTCCCCAGTTCAATTGGACTACTTTGCATCATGCGGTAGCGATGTAGTTGATCATCGAAAATACTGAAGATAGCTGGATTCTTTTGTAAGCGAAGTGAAAACTGACCGCTTTTAATGGTGAAAGTCTCATCGGTTACTAAAAGCTGAGAATCTTCAAATGGACGCAAACTAAAGTTACTTGCTGCGATAGTTAATGATGGAGTTAAAGGCTTAAATTCTGCTGCTGGATCAACGATTAAACGAAAGATACCTTTAGCAATAATGTATAGACGCGCTCTTGTTCCATCTGCAAATTGCAAATCATAGTAGCGAGTACCCTTAGCCACGTGGACTAAACGACTTAAATGTTGAGGTTGTTGTTTGTTAGTAATTTCAGACATAATTAGTTTTCTTCTTTAAATTAAATTTTTCATTTATGTATAGTTCATATTATAACGAAAAAATGAGTTTCGTGTTTTTTTAGATTTGACATAAAGCGCTTTCTGGAATATTCTGTAGAAGGTGGTACTAACCAGTTAAAGATTGGATGGGGTTAGAAGATGAAAAAACCACTTTATCAGCAAGTTATTTCAGATCTCGAAAAGAAAATTAAGACTGAAATGAAGCCAAATGATCGATTACCGAGTGAACGACAACTTTTGAAAGAATATGGTGTTAGTCGAAATACGATTCGATTAGCATTAAATGATTTAGAAGAACGTGGCATTATTTATCGATTGCATGGAAAAGGTACATTTGTTTCGACAATTTATCTAGATCAAACTAACTTGGGAAGTATGTATTCTTTTAGTGAGCAAATGTCTGAAGCAGGCCACAAGCCAACAACACAAAACCGCACATTAGAACTTGTGACACCTGAAGAAGACGTTGCAAATCAGCTTAATTTAAAAGCTGGTGAGAAAGCATACAAATTAGTTAGGTTACGTCTAGCTGATGGAGTACCACTAATGTATGGAGAAACTTATTTACCTGAAAAAATTTTCCCTAATCTAAAAATGTCAGACCTAAAGGAAAACTTATATACAGTGATGAAGCAAAAATATAATGAACAAAGTATTCTTGCTTTTGAAGATGTACAAGCCGTTAATTTAGACGAAAATGACAGCAAGATTTTAGGTGTTAAGCCTGGGGATGCAAGTTTGAAGATTTTTAGACGGGCAATCAATGATAAAAATGTGCCGATCGAGTTCACTATTTCTCTCGCTAGAGGAGATAGATTTATTTATCGATCACGTCAATATAATCATTTAGTTTAATTATTGAAAGGAATAGGCTCATGTTTACTAAAACCGACGCAGAACTAAAACAGATGGGTGCAGATATTACTACTAGAGAAATTCAACAACAGCCTTCTTTATGGAAAGAAACTTTTAAGATATACAAAGAAAAGAAAACAGAAATCGATAATTTTTTAACTAAAATTACTAAAAAATTCGATAAGGTAAAAGTGATTTTTACTGGTGCAGGAACTAGTGCTTATGTGGGTAATACAGTAATGCCTTATTTGAGAAAGCATGGCGACCGTACCAAGTATGACTTTGAAGCAATTGATACAACTAAAATTGTTTCAACACCAGAAGATTATCTTGAAGAGGATACACCAACAATTTTGGTTTCTTTTGCTCGTAGCGGTAATTCTCCTGAGTCAGTTGCAACTGTTGAGCTTGCTAAGCAATTAGTTACTAATTTATATCAAATTGCTATTACCTGTGCTCCAGAAGGACATCTGGCTCAAGACTTAAAGGATGATCCAAATGGCTTAGTTCTTTTAATGCCTGCTAAGTCATTAGACCAAGGTTTTGCAATGACTGGTTCGTTTTCATGCATGAGTTTAGCCACTTTATTAGTTTTTGACACTAGAAGTGATGCTGAAAAAGAAGCAATTGTTAATGAAATTGCTGAAATGGGCCAAAGTGTAATTGACCGTGAAGATGAAATTCAAAAACTAGTTGATATTAATTTTGATCGAATTACTTATATAGGTAGTGGTGCTTTAGGTGGATTAGCTGAAGAAGCACGACTTAAAATTTTGGAATTAACCGCCGGAAAAATAGCAGCCTTATTTGATACTTCGATGGGATTGAGACATGGTCCTAAGTCATTTTTAGATAAGAAGACGATTGTTTTTGACTTTGTTTCTAACAATACTTATACGAGAAAATATGATTTGGATATTTTGGATGAGATTAAGGCTGATCAAATTGTTCCATTAGTAATGGGAGTAGGTCAGCTTAAAAAGGGGCAAGACTTTGAGGGAAAATTCTTTGCCTTTGCTGGAAAAGAAGTGCCTGATGCATATTTAGCCTTACCAGATATTATGTTTGGACAAACAATTGCATTACTTACTTCAATCAAAGTAGGAAACACTCCAGATACTCCGTCCCCAACAGGCACTGTTAACCGTGTTGTTAAAGGAGTAACAATTCACAAATTCATCAAATAAAATTCAAATTTTGAAAACAGTTTCAGACTAAAATATAAATTAATTTAAGGAGTTAACTATTATGTCATATTACATCCATGCGGGAAAATTCTTTTTAGAAAATAGAACTGAAAAGGGAGGTTATCTTGAGGTTCAAGATGATGGTAACTTTGGTCTATATTATCGAGAAGATGAAAAGCCGAGTCATGGCTTAATTAAAGAATATGGCGATCAATGGATTGCCCCTGGTTATGTAGATACACATATTCATGGTTTGCTTGATGAAGATACGATGAAGAGTGACTGGGAAGGCATTGACAAGATCTCAAATGGCTTATTACAAGCAGGTGTAACTAGCTGGTTACCAACAACTATTACTGCTAGTGACAAAGAATTAACAGAAACTTGTGAAAAGTTTGCTGCACATAAGGGTGAAGAAACTGGTGCTAAAATTCAAGGTTTGCATTTTGAAGGACCTTTCTTTACTCCAAAGCATGGTGGAGCAGAAAATCCAAAGTACATGACTGATCCATCAATTATGCTTTTGAAAAAATGGCGTAAAGCTTCAGATGACATGCTAATTAAGATTTCAATGGCACCTGAAAGAAAAAATGCTCGTCAGTTTGTACGTGAGACAGTAAAAATGGGCTTGGTCGTTGCCTTAGGTCACTCAGATTCTAATTTTGAAGACGCTATTGGGTGTGTTGAAGCTGGTGCTAGCGTATTTACTCATACATTCAACGGAATGAATAGTTTATCACAACACTCACCTAATATTATTGGTGCTGCTTTTTCTTCACGTTTAACAACAGATGAATTAATCTGCGATGGTCACCATGTTGAAGAACCAGCTGTTCGTGCTTTGGTAAATGCACGTGGACCAGAACATATTGCCTTGATTACAGATTGTATGCAAGCAGGTTTAATGCCAGATGGGGACTATGTTTTAGGTGAATTGCCAGTTTATGTTAAGGATGGAATGGCACGTCTAAAAGAAACTAATAATTTGGCAGGTAGTATTTTGCTCTTAAAGGATGCAGTTAAGAATGTAGTTGATTGGAATGTTGCAACACCTGAAGATGCAGTTATGATGGCGAGTTATGTGCCAGCTAAGAGTTGTAATTTACTTGATAAGTGTGGAGTGATTAAGCCAGATCACCCAGCTGATTTTGTTGTATTAAACCATGATATGACTGTAAGTGAAACTTATTTAAATGGTGAATCACGTTACAAAGCTTAAAAGTTTATATCTTTACAAGTAACTTTAGAAAATCTTAAAAAGTGGTTGCAACCAGTTGACTAGCAAAACTTAATATACTAAGATTGAAAATGTAGAAAGCGTTTACAAAGTATTTACAAAAAATGGAGGAATCTCTATGAATATTGTGGGAGCTAGAATTGATGGACGACTTGTCCATGGTCAAGTAGCTAATCTTTGGACACCAAAACTTCAAGCTGATCGTATTATTGTTGTTGATGAAGAAGCAGCAAAAAGCGACATTCAAAAAAGTGGGTTAAGAATGGCTACACCTCTTACTACTCGTCTTAGTGTTTTACCAGCAAAGGTTGCAGCCGATCACTTAATTCATGATCGTTATGGTAATCAGCGAGTATTTATTGTCGCTAAAAAACCAGCAGCCTTCTTAGATTTAATTAACTTGGGTCTTAAACTTGATACCTTGAATGTAGGTACCATGTCTCAAACTGATACTACTAAGCAAGTGACTAAGCAGATCAATGTTGAGGAAAAAGACGTTGAAGACTTTAAAAAAATAGCAGATAAGGGTGTGAAAATCATAGCTCAGTTAACTCCAAGCGATGATTCTCATGACTTTATGAAATTAATGAACGAAAAGATTAAATAGGAGGTTTAATTATGGCTTGGTGGCAAATATTACTACTTACCCTCTATGCTGGATATGAAATTCTTGATGAATTACAAATTTATTCATCATTGAATACACCAGTTGGAGCTGGCTTGATTGCTGGTTTAATCATGGGTGACTTAAAAACCGGTTTAATTATTGGTGGTGCCATGCAACTTACAGTTTTAGGTGTTGGTACTTTCGGTGGTGCTTCTAAGATTGATGCAACTACTGGTACAGTTTTAGCAACAGCATTTTCTGTAAGTATTAAAGGAATGAGCCCACAAGTAGCTATTTCTTCAATTGCGGTTCCTGTAGCTGCAATCATGGTTCAATTGGACGTTTTGGCAAGATTTGCTAACACTTATTTTGCTCACAGAATTGATCACTTAATTGAAGAAAACAATTATAAGGGAATCGAGAGAAACTTCCTTTACGGTGCGATTCCATGGGCTTTATCTCGTGCAATCCCTGTCTTTATCGCTTTAGCATTTGGACGCGGCTTGGTTCAAACAATTGCTAACTCATTGAATGGAAACTTAAAGTGGTTAGGTACTGGTTTAACAGTAGCCGGTGCTGTCCTTCCTGCAGTTGGTTTTGCTATTTTGCTTCGTTACTTACCAGTTAAGAAGCACATCGCTTACTTAATTATGGGATTCACATTTACTACTTTATTCTCAGTTTTATTTACAAGCATTCAAACCTTAGGTACAGGTATTCAAGCAGCAAATAAATCATTTACTGCAACTTTCAATGGCCTACCAATGCTTGCAATGGCTTTGATTGGATTAGCATTCGCAATCTTACACTACAAGGATGAAATTAGTGGCAAAGGTGGTAGTGGTAAAGGCGGAACAAAAGAAGCCACAACTACTACAGAATCCACTAATGTAGCTTCAGAGGGGGAAATCACCGATGATGAACTCTAAACCAACTTATAAATTAACAGATAAAGACTTTAATCAAATTAACAGACGTTCTCTATTCGGTTTCCAACTAGGTTGGAACTATGAAAGAATGCAGAATACTGGATATTTATTCTTAATCTTGCCACAACTTCGTAAGATTTATGGTGATAATACTCCAGAATTACAAGAAATGATGAAGACGCATGTTCAGTTCTTTAACACTTCTAACTTCTTCAACACTATTATTACTGGTATTGACTTAGCTATTGAAGAAAATGAAGGTGTTGAAGGTAAAGATACTGTTACTGGTTTAAAGGTTGGATTAATGGGACCTTTTGCCGCAATTGGTGACTCAATCTTTGCTGCATTGATTCCAACAATCTTCGGTGCCTTGGCTGCTTCTATGGCTTCTCAAGGAAACCCAGTTGGTGTATTTATCTGGATTGCTGCTCAAATTGCTATCTGTTTCTTCAGATGGAAGCAACTACGGTTTGCTTATGATAAAGGAGTAACTCTTGTTACTGATATGAGAGACCGTTTGAATGCTTTAACTGATGCTGCTACAGTACTTGGTGTATTTATGGTTGGTGCTTTAGTAGCTACGATGGTTAACGTTAAGTTTGCTTGGGTACCACAAATTGGTAAAGTTACCATGGACATCCAAAACAACTTAGATATGATCATTCCTAAACTATTGCCTGCTTTGATTGTTGGCTTTGTTTACTGGTTACTTGGAAAGAAGAAGATGACTTCAACTAAGGCTATCTTAATTGTTTTAGTTCTTTCAGTTATTCTTGGCGGTGTTGGTGTTCTTGCTAAGATTTAGCAGTAAATTAAAGGAAAAATATTATGACAAAAGAATTAGTGCTAATCAGTCATGGTAAGATGGCTGAAGAAGTTAAAAAAAGTGCAGAATTGATTATGGGTCCTCAAGAACATATTCATGTAGTATGTTTACTTCCAGAAGAAGGACCAGAAGATTTTGAAAAGAAGTTTCAAGCTACCATTAACGGCATTCCGGAAGAAGATTTAACAGTATTTGCTGATTTAATGGGTGGCACACCAGCTAACACAGTTAGTCGCTTGATTATGAGTGGTCAAGATATTCACCTAATTGCAGGGATGAATCTGGCAATGGTAATTGATTGGCTCAATAGTCAAATGATTGGTAATGATGCAGATTCTGTGGCTGCTGGTAAAGCAGGGATTGTAGATATTAATCAAATGCTTGCTAGCATTAAGAAATAAATACATTAAAGAAATAAAGAATGGCTCACGTTGGTAAAACTTACGCGAGCCATTTCTTTTTTATTGATGCTTAATCTTTAGGAAGTTTTAGGATAAGCTAATACGTATGAAGTATAAGTAAGATAAATACTAGTAAAGATTAAAGAAGTGAAAAAATGAGAAAATTTTGTTCAAAATGTGGAGCACCCTTAAAACCTGATGATCAATTTTGCTCAATATGTGGTACTCCTGTTGATGGTAACAGTAAACACGAACTGGAAAAAATAAATTCTATTAAGCAAAGACCACAAGTCAAAAGAAGTGAAATTCGTAATTCTAAGAGAAATTTCAAAACAAGAAATATTATTATCGGAGTAGTTATCGCTATTGTAGTGCTTGTTGCTGGAGGGTGGGCAATTTATCAACATGGCCGCTCTTCAGCAGAAAGCAAAATAATTGGTGGTAATGGCAGACTAACTACTGCTGAAATAAAAAAGATGCCAAATAAACAACTAGCTGCTTGGGCAATTCTCTACGCAGATAAAAAATATGGTAAAAAATGGGGAGAAGCAGCAGATGAATTAAGAAGTGGACATTTAACAATTAAGAGTTACTCAAGCCATAAATTTGGCGACTACGAAATTAGTGCTACAAATGGTAGTACTTTGTATGCTGTAAATAACCAAGTAGGATATCTTATTTCTAAAGATAAAAAAGAGATAACTTATGTCGGAAATAAGTCGAATTATAGTAATAGAGATGTTTTAGAACAAATTTATCCAGTAGTTAAATCTGAAAATACTGAAGAGAATGTAAGTAATTGGAATAATAATTTAACAATTGTTAAGGGAAAAGATCGTACTGCCTCTTCAAGTACAAAAAAATTTACGACTGAAGAAAAGAAAGACACTAAGGCAACTAAATTATGGTCGGATGAGCAGAGAGACAGGTTAATTAGTTATATGGATGAATTTGGTGATAAAATGCACCAACCATATTCGCATTATACTGGTAGCGGAAGTATAACAACTGCAGCTGGTCAAGAATACCAGAGTTTTCTATCAGAAGGAAAATTCAAATTGAGTTCAGGTGATAAGGATAGTCGTGATCCTGAAGATATGGATAGTATTAACCTCAAGTGGAATCCAGATGTTACTGATAAAGACAATGATAGTAATACATACAATGTAGTTGCAATCTTTAACTATAATGGAAAAAGTGCTGAACAGCACATTACTTATCTTTTTTGCTTTTACCATGGAGAACCAGTAGCTCTTGTTGATCAAACAACTAATGGAGAATACACCGTGGTTCATGCAACTGCCAACCATGACTTAACTTCTAACTTTGAAGAAATTGCTAATAATGATTAGAAAAAGAAAAATCTGGTAGAAACCATCTACCAGATTTTTTTATTTATTAATATACAGCACCATCATAGAAGTTGTATCTTGGACGGTTGAAATCAAATGTAGCTAATTCACTCATTTTAATTACGTTGTCAGCAACGCCCCAACTCATTAAATTGATTGATTCACCATATAATTCATCAGGAATTACAAGTAAAACATACTTTCCTTGAGACATAGCGTAACCTAATTCCATCCCTAAACCAACGTCTTCTTCTTTAGGAACATAAACGCCAAGCATAACGTCACTAGTTTTAATACCAACTAAGTCACCATTATAAGTTGCTTGTGCCCATTCTTTATCATGTAAGTATTCGGGATGTTCGTCAACACGAATATCTTTATATTGATTTTGAAGAGGAACATAGCTGTTTTCTAAATCAATAGTAGGATTAGCATTGAGAGCGCTCATTGCATCTTTGTAAGCCTTGTTTTGAGTTTCAGTAAACCAACCAGCACCAAAATAAACTGTTTTTTGTTTTGTCATGGAAAAACCTTTCTTTCTTATTGGTGGAATATTTTTTACATTAACTAACTTTAACAAAATTTGCTCAAAAGAAACACCCACTTTTGTGTTTTTGAAATCGGTTTTATATAATGAAACTAGAAATTTTTGCTTAGGAAAGGCGGAACCTACTACGAATACTAAAAAAAGTCTTTTCGATCCGCAAGCTGTCTTTGTAACAGACTTAACTGATCGAAACGAGATATTCAAGACCGTTTCTCAAAAATTATATGACTTAGGCTATGTTAAAGAAGATTTTTTAGGCGATATTATTGAACGTGAAGATAAGTATCCAACTGGAATTTCAATGAGACCTTTATCTAGAGAACTTCCAGATGTTGCAGTTCCTCATACTGAAGGGGATTATGTTAGCGCACAATTAATTGTACCGATTGCTCTTAGAAATTCAGCAACTTTTAATAATATGGTTAATCCAAGCGAAGCATTGGAAGTTAAGTTCTTATTTTTGATTTTGAATAATGATCCAGATATGCATTCAACTATTTTGGCTAAAATTATGGACTTTCTAGCTGGAACTTCAGTTGATGATTTAAATGAATTATTTAATTCAGATTCAAATGAAGAAATTTATGATTTTTTAGAGAATAATTTTGAAATTGAAAAATAAAAAGAAGCTGCTTTGCAGCTTCTTTTTGTCTCCAGATTAAATTATTAAACTTCCGGATAATCAGTACTTGAAAATGAAAGTGAAAAGTAATCACACCGTTTATAGCCAATAACTAGTTCAACTACTTCACCTGTAGTAGATAAAATAGTTTTTTTGACTTGTCGTACAACGGGATAATCTTTAGCTATTTTTAGTTGCTTACTAATTTCGCTATCAGCTTTTACAATTGTGTCTGTTTCAGTAAAGGGCTCATCAAATAGATACAATTGCTTATCGCTTTGCAAGGTTTCATAGATACTATGATAATTATTCGGATCTTTAGCTAAATTTCGATTAATAAATTTAGCTGGTATAAATGAACGGTGCACCATAAATGGTGTGTCACCAATTAAACGTAAACGTTCAATATAGTAGTAACTATCATATTTGGGTAAGCCGAGTTTTTTTAAGATTTCGCTCTGCTTTTCCTCTTGGAGTTTCAAAACTTTAACTGTATCTTCTTCTTGTTTGTTTGAGAAGACTTCATTATCACTAAGACGAACTAATTTATCTTTTCTTGATCGTGAAATAAAAGTGCCTTTTCCTTGATGACGAACTAAATATCCTGCCTTGACAAGATCTTTCACAGCTCGGATAACAGTAATTGAAGAAACATTAAACTTATCTTTTAATTGAGCTTCACTATAAAATTTATCTCCATATTTAAATTTGCCAGAGATAATTTCTTGCTTTAGCTCGTTTTCAATTTGTAAATATTTTGGAATATCCATAATCTATATTAATCCTCAAGATAGATTCTCCTAAGATCCATGATATCACTGCTTGAGAGCTTCATGGTAGAACGAAGGTATTCGTTGATGCCACCGTATTGCTGGTTTAGGACGTGTACAGCATGGTCTAAGTATTCTGGATAGACTGACTGAATATCTTTAATAGACTGCAATACACGCTTGCTAGAACCGTCAGCGGCTGCTTGCTTAAGCATGGCATCAACAAAACTTTTTGTTGTGATATTGGTTAGAGTATAGTCATATTTGATAGTAGTAAAAGGTACACCTAATGCTGATAAGATCAATAAAGCTCCAAATCCTGTCCGATCTTTTCCGGCAGTACAGTGGAAAAGAAGAGCATTCTTGTCTTTATCATTTGTAAGCAAAAGGTCAAAGAATTTACGGTAAGCTTTTTGAGCAGTCTGTCCATTGATCATGTCTTCATAGGCAAAGAACATATGCTTAAAGCCAAATTCAGGATCTTTTTCGGCATTCTCTTCTAAAGCAAAGATCCCCTTAGATGCATTAGTTAAATCATCACTAAAAACTGGATCAAAAACATATTTAGCGCCTTCTGGAACACGATCAGGATGATCATTTTTTTCTTTTTCTGTTCTAAAGTCAACGTCATACTTAACGCCATGCTTTTGCAATAATTCTAAGTCTGATGAAGAAAGATCAGCTAAATTACCAGTTCTAAGTAATTTATTATATTTAATTGTTTGACCGGATACAGTCTTATAGCCTCCAAGTTCGCGGAAATTGCGACCATTTTGGATGCCAATTAATTTCGTCTCATAATTTTCGCTCATTAGTATTTTTCCTCACTATAGTTATTTAAATACAGTATTATTACTTTAACATATTTTTTCTTAGATATTTTATTTTTCTCAGATCTATAAAAAGAAAACAAACTTATTAATTGGTATAATTAATGGTAAAATTACAATGTAAAGATACAAATTCCATGCGGAGATGATTACTTATGGTAGAAGATTATGACAACATTTTAGTTCCTGTTGATGGTTCTGAAACTGCAGAGCGTGCGTTTGATAAAGCAGTAAAGATTGCTCTTGATAACAATGCTCATCTGGATGTATTGAATGTTATTGATACTCGTCAATTTATGGGGGAAATGCAGGATACTTTGATTTCTGGGGATACCATTTATCAAATGACGCAGGATTCCGAAGAGTATTTAAAGAGTCTAAAAGAATGGGCTAAGGAACACTTTAATTTTACTGATGTTTCTTACCATATTCGTTATGGCTCCCCTAAGAGAATTATTGCTGTTGATTTTATTAAAGATCACCACAACGATTTAATTATTATGGGTGCAACTGGTATGAACGCAGTTGAAAGAATGTTAATGGGTAGTGTTACTGCTTATGTTAACCAACATGCTTTATCAGATGTGTTAATTGTTAAGACTGATCTTGATAATAACAAGGTTGCAAAACCTAAGAAAAAGTACTTTTAAAAAAAGAACATTATGAAATTCACTCTATCAGTAATGATAGAGTGTTTTTTTATAAAGTGGATCGATCCAATTCAATAAATTAATATTTACTAGCGCTTACATTAAAATAATAGTACC
This sequence comes from Lactobacillus johnsonii, assembly GCF_014058685.1. Taxonomy (NCBI): domain Bacteria; kingdom Bacillati; phylum Bacillota; class Bacilli; order Lactobacillales; family Lactobacillaceae; genus Lactobacillus; species Lactobacillus johnsonii. The sequence continues at coordinate 161,726 of NZ_CP059055.1, forward strand.
CAAGTACGAATATTTTTGATATGATACTTAAGAACGAACGTTAGTACTAGGGAAAGGGAGAACGATAATGGTGAATTTCGATTACAACATTATAAAATGTAACCAAGATTCAGTGGCTCGTTCTTGGGCTGATTCCTTCGGTGGATCAGTCTTCATTAGTGTTGGCGCTTTCGTTGTTTTTTTAGCGACTTTTCTGGCTCAATGTGATTAGCTCTTTTTGTCAGCTCATCATGTTGGGTCTTTTTTTGTATTTGTCATTTAATGTTTTTTCATTAGGAGGAAATGATGAAAAAGTTCAAAAAAGTCTTAGTAGGCCTTTTTGCAATTTTACTTGCTGTTGTTGCAACTGCTTGTTCTAACAAATCAAACAGTTCAAAGGATGGTTATACACCAAAATCATTAACTATCCAATTTGTACCTAGTCAAGCTGCTAATAAGCTTGAAGCTCGTGCTAAGCCTTTAGAAAAAATGCTTTCTAAAAAGCTTGGAATCCCAGTTCATGTTTCAATGTCAACTGATTACAACACAGTTGTTGAAGCTATGAAATCTAAAAAAGTTGATGTTGGTTTCTTACCACCTGATGGTTATGTATTAGCTCATAAACAAGGAGCTGCTGACGTTTTACTCCAATCTCAACGTTACGGCGTTAAGCAACCTGGTGGTAAGGCAACTAATAAATTAGTTGATTACTATAGAGCAGAAATTCTTGTTAAGAAGGGTTCTAAAATTAAATCTTGGAAGGATCTAAAAGGCAAGAGTATTTCAGTTCAAAACCCAACTTCTTCAGCAGGTTATGTTTTCCCAATTGCTGAACTTGGAGAAAAAGGTTTGGATGTGCCAAAGGATTGTAAGTTAGTTACTGTTACTGGCCAAGACCAAGCAGTTTTGAATGTATTAAATGGTGATACTGACGCAGCATTTGTGTTTGAAGATGCTCGTAACACTGTTAAAAAAGACAATCCTAAGATTATGGACCAAGTTGTCCCAATTTACTTCACTAAGCCAATTCCTAACGATACTATTTCTGTTAGAAGTGATATGTCTAAGTCCTTCCAAAAGAAACTTGCAAAGGCATTTATTGAAGTTGGTGAATCTAAAGAAGGTAAGAAGATTATCGAATCAATTTATAGTCACGAAGGCTACACTAAGTCTAAGGACAGCAACTTCGATATTGTTCGTAAGTATGACAAGATTATTGCCAAGGACAAGAAATAGTCAATTAAATAAAGCTTAGTTAGTAAAAGATAATTGTCTCTAAAAGACGATTATCTTTTTATGCACTGTAGTCAATTTAAATAATGTTAAGGAGATTTTTAAATTAAATGGCAGCTACTAATCAGCCGATGATTCAACTAAAAAACGTTAGTAAAATTTATGATAACGGAACAGTTGGTTTAAAGGATATTAACTTAAATATTGATAAGGGAGAATTTATAGTAGTAGTAGGTCTATCTGGTGCAGGTAAGTCTACTTTACTTCGTTCAATTAACCGTCTACAAGATGTCTCAGAAGGAGATATTATAATTGATGGTAAATCAATTACTTCTGCTAAGGGTAAAGACTTACGCGAAATTCGCCGTGATATTGGAATGATTTTCCAAAGCTTTAACTTGGTTAAACGTTCAAGTGTTTTACGCAATGTTTTAACTGGTCGAGTAGGCTACTATCCAACTTGGAAAACAACTTTTAACCTATTTACTAAGGAAGATAAGCAAAAAGCATACGAAGCGCTCCAACGTGTTGATTTAGCAGATAAAGTTTATACTCGTGCGGATCAACTTTCCGGTGGACAACAGCAACGTGTTGCTATTGCCCGTGTGCTTACTCAAAATCCTAAGATTATTTTAGCTGATGAACCAACAGCTTCACTTGATCCTCAAACTTCACGTCGAGTTATGCATGATTTGAAGATGCTTAATGAAGAATACGGGATGACTGTAGTTGCTAACCTTCACAGCGTAGAACTTGCTAAGGAATTTGGAGATCGAGTAATCGGTGTTCGTGCAGGTCAAATTGTTTATGATGGTAAGATGAGTGAAACTTCTCAAGCTGTCTTTGACGATATTTACAATGGTGGAAATGGCAAGAAAGGGGAAGAAGATGCCTAAATCTAAGGAACAGCATTTAGCTGAATTGCCTAAAAAGAAATTCAAAATTATGAACCTTGTATGGGTCGTAATTATGGTTTTAGGTCTCTTTCTTTCAGTAGATGTAACAAATACCCATATTAGTGTTTTATTTAATAACTTTAGTCAATTCACTGATATTTTTGTTCAAATGTGTCACCCCGATTGGGGATATGCCGCTACGGCAGTTCCACTTTTAATTGAAACAATTAAAATGGCAATTTTAGGAACTGTAATGGGATCAGCCATCGCCTTTGTTTATTCTCTTTTAATCGCTAGAAATATTGTTAAGAATAAGGCCGTTACTGGAATTCTAAGAATAATTATGAATATTGTTAGAACTATTCCAGACCTACTCTTAGGTGCAATCTTTGTTGCCGTTGTAGGTATTGGTCCAGTTGCCGGTGTTCTAGCCTTAACTGTATTTACATTTGGTGTGGTTGTTAAATTATTCTATGAAGCAATTGAAACAATTGACCCAGGTCCAATCGAAGCTTTAACAGCCGTTGGTGCAAATAAACTACAAATTATTCATTTTGCTGTGATGCCACAAATACTTACTTACTTTATTTCTTATGTTTTATATGCATTTGAAATTAATGTCAGAGCTTCAACAGTTCTTGGATATATTGGTGCCGGTGGTATTGGTTTGTACTTACAACAAACTCTTCAAGTCTTTGACTATGCTAAGACCGGTATGATTATCTTAGTTATTATCGTTGTCGTAGTTATTATCGACTACATTTCTACTAAATCTCGGGAGGCGTTGATGAAATAATGGATACTACAATGAAAAAATTACCTCCTAAACCAGTGGATACTAAGAAGAAGGTTCAACACTGGACAATTGCCATTGTTACTATCATTTTAATTATTTGGTCATTTGTAGGAATGGATTTTGGCGGAATAAAAGCAAGTGCAGGTCAAATCGCAGGAGCTATTGTTGCCGGAATTTTTCATCCAGATTGGTCATATGTATATAACGGAAGTGGTGAAGATTTAATTTCTCAATTATGGGAAACAATCTGTATTGCTTTCTTGGGTACTTTTATTTCTGCAATTATTTCTTTACCTTTCGCCTTTTGGGCAGCTAATACTCGTCATAAGAAATGGTATACATCCCGTTCAGGAAAAGTTGTATTAGCCGTTATTCGTTCATTCCCAGAAATTGTTTTAGCTTTGATGTTTATTAAGGCAGTAGGACCAGGTTCTGCAGCCGGTGTACTAGCTTTAGGTTTCCACTCAGTTGGTATGCTTGCTAAATTGTTTTCAGAAGCAATTGAAAACCTTGAAGAAGGTGCAAATGAAGCCGTTACTGCAGCTGGTGGATCTAAGTTTAACATTATTATGTTTGCTACTATGCCTAACTTAATGCCAGCCTTGATTTCTAATACTTTGTATCGATTTGATGTTTCAATTCGTTCAGCATCTATTCTAGGTTTAGTTGGTGCTGGTGGTATTGGTTATCCATTAATCATTGCCTTGCAATACCGTCAATGGAATCGTGTTGGTGTAATTCTAGTTGGTATTATTGTCATGGTTGTTGTTATTGACTGGATTTCTGGCTGGATTCGAAAGAAATTAGTTTAATTAATTAGTAAAACATGTAGTTTATCTAAACTACATGTTTTTATTTTGGTAAATTATAAATTTTTTTGTAATATCTACCTATAATATGGATAAGTACAGGAAAAAAAGAACTTTTTTGTTATAATGGAAGTTGTATTTCAAGGAGGACAATATGGATAATTTAACTACCATGACATTGGCTGACGATATGGCTTTATCACAAGAAAAGATTATCAACGGCCAACAAGACCTGAATACCAAGAGAATTTATAATGAAATTAATAGTTTGGATATTCTTGATAAGCCAATCGAAGAATACTTTGATATGACTCAAGATGAATACTACAATAGTGAATCTGATGGTAAATTAACTTTACTACATTTAGATAAACCATTACGTGAATTAAATGATCGTATTTTAACTAACCACGTAGATGGATATGTAGATCAAGACGAGATTAATTTAACCTATAATCATGAGGATCCATTGCAAGATGGTAGCTATGATCGTGCTACTGATTTACATGTACTTTTATATAGTTTAAAAGTCATTGGCGCTGTGAGAGCTATTGCTCCGAATGATTTGAAAAAGGTTTTGTCTAAAGATGCGGTTTTATCATTGGGTCTTGCCGCAAATGCTTTGGCAAATAATTAACCCCAAGGCCAACTAAAGGCCTTTTTTTGTGTGATGAGTGGGGAAGAGTATCATGAAAATTATCAAGAAAACCAAGGGTATGATTGATAAATTTTCCGGTGTTACCCGGAAGATGATGCGAAAGAAAAGTAATATTCCATTTGATGGAATGCAAAAGTATATGACTGTTGGTGAGTATAACGTTGGAGCGCCTGAAGGAACTCCACATGGTGAAGAATATAAGCTTATTGTTTATAAAGATACTGACAATGTCTTACACCAAGCTTTACGTTCGATTAATGCGTCTGATCTAGCACCAGCTTATGTTCGGAAGTTTGATAAAAGGCTAAATCGTTATACTGCATTTGTTAATAAGCAGACAGGACGTCGTTATATCGTTGAAGATCAACTAGATCAGTTAGTAGATTATGTAAAAAAGCATAGCCGAGATGGCTATAACTCAATTAATATCGGTGTTTTAACCGATACACACTATAAAGATGCTGACAGTATTGATTTTTATGGGCATAACGGACTTCGTCATGTTAAAGAGTTTAATTATCTTGAAGATAAAGATGTTTTAGATTTAAAGGCTCATTTAGGTGATTGGATGGATGGATCCGATCCAGGATTAGTTGGCGAAGCAGAGTTGATATCTTTGTCTAGAACGTTTAGATCTAAAAAAACTAACTTTGCTGTCATCAAAGGTAATCACGATGAAAATGATAAATTTGATGAGCACCATGATCTGAGAGCTAGTTTTCCGGAAAATGAATTTGAAGATATAATGTGGCCAAGTATGTATGCGCAAGATGGTATTCACTATATCACGCGCAAGCACGGGGTTGCATATTTTGATAAAGATGATGTCAGAATCATTACGGTCAATACATCTGATTTACCTTATGAGCTAGATGAGCAAGGTAAGAAAAAATACGATACTAAACTTGCTTTAGCGATTCGTGAAGATCAGATGCAAGAAATTATCGAAATTCTTGAAAATTCAAATGGTAAAACAATTATTTTCATGAGTCATGCAAATCCTATTACTCGCAAGGGAACGAATGCCTTGAAATTTAATGGGCGTTCTCTACATGAATTAATGGTTGCCTTCAATCAACGTGAAAAAGGCTATCTTAATTCAAGGGATGTTCCTCCTGAATTTACCCTAGCTAATAGCTTTGATTTCACAAAGATAAAAAATGCAAAAGTAGTTGCATATTTATGTGGACACCGTCATACTGAAGACCAATATCGCATTAACGGTATACAATATATATTTTTTAATTGCTCGGCTCTCATGGGCCCAAACCATGCGCTTACTACGCAATACAATAAGCGCTGGAATAGACAGATGGATCATGCTAATGAAGCAGCTGGATATATAGTAAATGTTGATGTTCAAAGACATTTATTACAAGTATTTGGATACGGAGCTGCTTCTAAGAGACGATTCTATCGAATTTAGTTTTTGAAATGTAAATAGCTTATAATAAGACTACTGTTTATTTTGAGGTGAAAGTTACTTATGTGTGGAATTTGTGCGTTTTTTGATCCTGAATTAAAGGATAAAGACTGTGCTATTCAAGGAATGATGGATACAATTAAACACCGTGGTCCATCTTCCGATGGAAAATATACTAATGATAAGGTGGCTTTAGGTTTTAGACGTTTGTCAATTATTGACCTTCGTGGTGGAAGTCAACCAATTTTTAATGAAGATAAAAGTAGAGCAATTATTTTTAATGGGGAAATTTATAATTTTAAACCATTAAGAAAAGAATTAATTGATGCAGGTCATACCTTTACTACTAAGGCTGATACTGAAGTTTTACTTCACGGCTATGAAGAATGGGGAATGGATGGCTTATTGAAGAAAGTTCGTGGTATGTTTGCTTTTGTAATTTGGGATGACAATACCAAGACTTTATATGGTGCTCGTGACTTCTTCGGAATTAAGCCAATGTACTACTCAGACCAAAATGGTAAGTTAATTGTTGGTAGTGAATTGAAGAGCTTCTTAGCTTACCCAGGCTTTAAAAAGGAATTAAATACTGAAGCAGTTAAGCCATACTTAATGAACCAATATAATGACTTAAAGGAAACTTTCTTTAAAGGTGTTTACCGCTTCCCAGCAGGTCACTGGTTCGAATATAAAGATGGCAAAATGAAGACTCATCAATACTGGGATGCTAAGTATGTTGAAAATAGCTTAAGTTTTGAAGAAACCTTAGACAAAATCAATGAAGACTTAAAAGAAACTGTTGATTTATACAGAAATGCGGACGTACCAGTTGGTGCATTCTTGTCTGAAGGTATTGATTCTTCTTACTTAACTAGTTTACTTGATCCTGAAGATGTCTTCTCAGTTTCTTTTGATGATTCTACATATAATGAAGCATCAAAAGCTAAGGCACTTTCTGACTTACACGGCTGGAAATTCTTTGCAGATAAAGTTGATGCAGATGAAGCAATGCGCGACTTCCCAGAAATGCAATATCACATGGACGAACCAGATGCTAACCCATCTATTATTCCATTATGGTACTTGTGTAAATTAGCTAGAAAGCATGTTACTGTTGCACTTTCTGGTGAAGGTGCTGATGAATTATTTGCAGGCTACGTTAACTATGGAATGCATACCCATAATGATGTAATTAAGGTCTTTACTGCTGGCCTTAAGAAATTACCTAAGAAAAGTCGTGTTCGTTTAGCTCATAAGATTAAGAAGATGCCTAACTTCCCAGGTAAAGTACATATGTACACTAACTTGGCAGAGCCAAGTGAATTTTATGTTGGACAATCTGTCATTTATGATATGGACTATCCAACTATCTTTACTTCTAAAGATGCTAATGGTATTTTGCGTGATAAATACAAGAATGATCTGACAGTTAACGGTATTTATCAAGAAGACTTTAAGAAAGTTAAAAATATTGATGAAGTTAAGCAAATGCAATATATTGATCTTCACCACTTTATGCTTAATGATATTGAGCAAAAAGCAGATAAGATCTCAATGGCTCACTCTCTAGAATTACGTGTGCCATATCTTGATAAGAAGATTGCAGAACTTGCTAACTCAATTCCAACTAAATATTTAGTTAACCGGCACGATACTAAATATGCTCTTCGTAAAGCATCTGAGAAGGTCTTACCAGAAGAATGGGCTCAAAGACCTAAGCTTGGTTTCCCAACTCCAATTAAGCAATGGCTTAAGGAACCAAGATTTTACAAACAAGTTAGAGCATTGTTTACTGAAGACTTTGTAGATGACATTTTTGACCAAAAGAAGATTGTTAAATTGCTTGATGATAACTACAAGGGCGATGGTTCAGCTCGTCGTCAAATTTGGGCTATTTACACTTTCTTAGTTTGGTATAAATTATTCTTTGTTGATTATGATGAAACTGTTAAGAAGTATCAACATGTTCAACCAGAAGTAGCAGAATTAATCGAAAGTGGCAGACTTGTTTAATTAAAGTTAGAGAGAAGTACGGATACAAAATGGTACAAGCAAAATTTACTCCTATTTTACTCGGTAGTGACATCAATGTTTACGGAATGGCTCGCTCCTTCAACGAAGCTTATGGAATTAAGGTTCAAGCTTGGGCTGCTAGTCAATTAGCAGCAACGCGCTATTCTAAAATTGTTGACGTAGAAGTTCATGAAGGCTTTGAAGAAGATCCAGGCTTTATGAACGTTATGAAGCAAAAGATTGAAGAATACAAGAATCATCCAGAACCAGTTATTTTAATTGCTTGTGGAGATGGATACGCAGAATTATTGGCTAAGCATAAGGGTGAGTTGAAGGATACTTTTGTTGTTCCTTACATTGATTATGACTTGCTAGAGAAGCTAATTTCTAAAGAAGGTTTCTACGAAATTGCTGAAAAATATGGTCTTCCATATCCACATACTAAGATTGTGACTATGGATGACTATAAGGCTGAAAATTATTTGAATTTACCATTTGATTATCCAGTTGAATTGAAGCCAGAAGATCCAGTTTCATGGTTGAATTGTCAATTTGAAGGCCGTAAAAAAGCCTTTACTATTCACGATGAGGCAGAATTAGTAGATATCGTTGGTAAAATCTATACCAATGGTTATACTGAAGACTTGATTTTACAAGATTTCATTCCAGGCGATGATTCTAACATGCGTGTTCTTAATGCTTATGTTGATAAAGATCACAAGGTTAAGATGATGTGCTTAGGTCACCCACTTCTTGAAGACCCAACTCCTCAATCTATCGGTAATTACATGGCAATTTTGCCAGCCTTCAGTCAAAAGCTCTACGATACTGTTCAATCATTCCTTGAAAAATTGAACTATACTGGTATGGCTAACTTTGACATTAAGTACGATCCAAGAGATGGAGAATACAAATTCTTTGAGATCAACCTCCGTCAAGGTCGTTCAAGTTTCTATGTAACTTTAAATGGCTATAACTTAGCTAAGTGGTATGTAGATGATTATGTTGAAGATAATTTGAAAGATAAGCCAACAGTTTATGGAAATAAAGACGGTGCTAACTATATGTTGTGGCTTGGTGTTCCAAAGAAGATCTTTAAGGAATATGCTTACGACAACGGTTCAAAACGCCTAGCTGAAAAGTTAATTGACGAGGGTCACTATGGTACAACTGTCTTCTATGATAAAGATCGTAGCTTAAAACGTTGGTTATTGATGCACTACATGTTCCATAACTACTATGCTAGATATAAGAAGTACTACCAAGTAAATAAGGGACAATATTTTGAAGAAGAAGCTAAAAAATTAGAAAAGCAAGCTCTTCGTGATGGTCAACAAGAAAACCATGAGAATGAAATTTAATTAGAAAAATACTGCTGAGAATTTTTTACTCTCAGCAGTATTTTTTTGACTACTTTACTAATTATAGAAAATTTTGAAAATGAGCCTCTCTCTTGCTAGACGTGACTTTTGCTTAATACAATATATATGATCCAAAATGTCAATACCTACAATATCATGTAGTTTCTGATAGAATAGAACCATAGATATTGTGAAAGAAGAGAATAACCATGTTACAACAAGATGCTCAAATTAAATCAATTACTCAAATGACACTGCCAGAAACAGCTATTAAAAGAGACGGCAGCATCTATCCTTTTGCTCTTTACAAAATTGAAATGGTTTTAGATAGCTTGCATCTGACTGAACATGAAGCAGATATTTTACCTGCTATCCTTCAAAAATTAAATGGTGCAAAGCAGACTTCTACTGAGAAAATAGCAGATGCATTTGTTCAAACATTAATCGAACTCGGCTTTAGTGATGAAGCAAATGCTTATGTTGATTACCGTAGAGAAGATGAAGCTAATTTTAAGAAGCAAACTGAGACTACTAACCGTCTGGGACGTTTAATTCACCATGATCCAACAATTGTTAATGAAAATGCTAATAAAGATTCACGTGTTTTTTCAACTCAGCGTGATTTAACAGCTGGTGTAGTTGGTAAAACAATTGGTTTAACGATGATGCCAGAACATATTGCTAAGGCACACTTGCGTGGTGATATTCACTGGCATGACTTAGATTACACACCGCTCAGTCCTCTAACTAACTGTTGTTTGATTGACTTTAAAGAAATGCTAGGTCATGGCTTTACAATTGGAAATGCAAATATTGAATCTCCTCATTCAATCGAAACAGCCACTGCTCAAATGTCTCAAATTATTGCTAATGTTGCTTCTAGTCAATATGGAGGCTGTTCTGCCGACAGAGTAGATGAAGTTTTGGCTCCATATGCTGAAAAGAATTATCACAAGAATATTAAAGAAGCTAGCGAATTTTTTGACGATGAAGAAAAGATCAAGGCTTTTGCAGTTAAGCGAACAAAAAAGGATATCTATGATGCTATGCAAGCTCTTGAATATGAAATTAATACTCTATTTTCAAGTCAAGGGCAAACACCATTCACTACTTTAGGTTTTGGACTAGGAACATCTTGGATTGAACGTGAAATCCAAAAAGCAATCTTAAAGATTAGAATTGAGGGTTTAGGAAAAGATAAGAGAACAACTATCTTTCCTAAGTTAGTCTTTACGCTAAAGAAGGGACTTAACTTACATCCTGGAGATCCAAACTATGATATCAAGGAATTAGCTTTGGAATGTTCTACTAAGCGTATGTATCCAGATATTGTTAGTTATGACATGATTAAGAAAATTACTGGATCATTTAAAGCTCCAATGGGTTGTCGTTCCTTCTTACAAGGGTGGAAAGATCCAGAAACTGGTAAAGAAGTAAATTCTGGTCGTATGAACTTAGGTGTTGTTACTTTAAACCTACCTAGAATTGCCATGGAATCAAAGGGAGACAAAGATTTATTCTGGCAAATTTTTAGAGAAAAAGTCCAAACAGCACATGAAGCTTTACAAATTAAGGCTAAACGTTGTACTGATGCTGTACCTGATAATGCTCCAATTCTTTATGAATATGGTGCTTTTGGTAAAAGACTAAATGCAGAAGATAATGTAAATGATCTTTTCAAAAATGGACGCTGTACAGTTTCCTTAGGCTATATTGGACTTTATGAAGTTGGTACAGTCTTTTATGGTCCTAATTGGGAACATAATGAGGAAGCGCACCAATTTACTATTAATATTGTTAAAGAACTTCACGATTACTGCGCTAAATGGGAAAAAGAAGATCCAAATCACTATCACTACAGTGTATATTCAACTCCAAGTGAAAGTTTGACTGATAGATTTTGTCGCCTGGATACTAAAAAATTCGGTAAGGTTAAAGATATTACTGATAAGGAATACTACACTAATTCCTTCCACTACGATGTAAGAAAGCATCCAACTCCATTTGAAAAATTAGCTTTTGAAGCTCCTTATCCATTTTATGCTGCAGGTGGATTTATTCATTATTGTGAATATCCAAACCTTAAGCAAAATCCTAAGGCACTAGAGGCTGTTTGGGATTGGGCTTATGATAAAGTAGGATACTTAGGAACCAACACTCCAATTGACCAATGCTACAAGTGTGGTTTTAAGGGTGAATTTAAGGCAACCGCTAAAGGCTTTGAATGTCCACAATGTGGAAATCATGATCCAGAAACTTGTGACTGTGTAAAGCGTACGTGTGGCTATCTAGGCAATCCTTTGAAACGTCCAATGGTTCATGGTCGTCATGAAGAAATTGTCCACCGTGTAAAGCACTTGAATATGGGAATGGAAGAAAAGATGGCTAAGGATGAAGTTAGAAAGAATGACGAATACTGATGCCAGAGAAAGATAAGAATAATCAAGAAGGTCCTGATGTTCGAGGAAATTTAATTAAGGTTAATGTTGGTGGAGATACTATTTTTGTTGATTCTAATCAATATAAGCCGCAAGTTGAACATGCTAAAAAATTAAAACAACAACATAGAAAACCGAAGAATCCTAAGCCCCAAGAATGGAAGTCAGAAGAATACTCTAAGCATAAAATTGCTGACTATAAGCCATTTAACTTTGTTGATGGTGAAGGGGTTAGATGCAGCTTATATGTGAGTGGATGCTTGTTTGACTGTCCCGGTTGTTATAATTTAGCAGCCCAAAATTTTAATTATGGACGTCCTTATACTCAAGAATTGGAAGATAAAATTATTGAAGATATGTCTCAATCCTATGTACAGGGGCTAACTTTATTAGGCGGTGAACCTTTTTTAAATACTTGGGTATGCTTGAAATTAATTAACCGGGTGCGTAAGGAATTTGGACATAGTAAAGATATTTGGTCTTGGTCAGGCTATACCTGGGATGAGCTTCAAAAAGAAACTCCTGATAAGAAAGAAATGCTTTCAAAGATTGATATTTTAGTTGATGGACGTTTCATGGATGATTTGAAAGATCTGACACTACAATTTCGTGGTTCAAGTAACCAGCGAATTATTGATGTTCAAAAATCAATCAAGGCTAATAAGGTTGTTATTTGGGATAAACTGGTTAGATAAATTTGATAGAATAAGGGAAACAAGAGAGTTTCTCTTATTTTTTTAGGTGAAAAGATGCAAGAAAAGAATTTGGAATTAGTAGATAAAATTATGACCGCTCTTCAAGGTGTCGAAGATCCAGAGTTGTTGATTGACGTAGTCAATCTAGGCTTGATTTATGGAATCGATATTGAAGGAGATCATGCAACAATTAAGATGACCCTAACTATTGTGGGATGTCCCTTATCTACATATCTACAAAACGCAATTGAAAAAGCAGTTTTGTCTGTGCCAGAAATAAATAAGTGTGATATAAAGTTAGTTTGGTATCCAGTTTGGAATCCCGAGCGTATGACAGTAGCTGCTAAGAAACAATTAGGGATACTTGATAATGAGCAGGCCCTTGACCAAGAAAATGAAATTGAAGAGACAGAAGAAAAAGAGAAGATAATTGATTTTTCTGTTCCAATAAAAAAGCTGGCTGAAGAATATCCAGATTTTATTCAAATTATGTATGACTGCGGCTTTACAAGAATTAAAATCCCAGGTTTGTTGTCTACTGTAGGAAGAGTAATGACGATTCCACTTGGTGCGCAGGCTATGAAGATTGACTTAGATAAAGTAAAGCAGGCGTTCGAGGATAAAGGCTACAAGGTGATTGATTAATGAAAGAACTAGATAAAGAACGACAACAAGCTATTTTAAAAATTTTAAATTTTATTCAAGACGGTGGAGAGCTTGAAGAAGCAAAGAAAATGTTTCAAGCTGCCTTTGATCAAGTTGATGTAGCCGAAATTACTGCGGCAGAAAGAGAATTAATTGCACAAGGTCTTGATCCAAGAAAAATTCAATATTTATGCAATGTTCATGCTGATGTTTTTAAGGGTAATATTAAGGAAAATAAGGAGAATTCTGAGTTTGAAAAACCAGGTCATCCTGTTCATACATTCAAGTTAGAGAATATTGTTCTTAAGTCATTGGTAAATGACGCCTTATTACCAGACCTTGCTAAGTGGGAAAAGGGAGATAAGAGTGCACTCTCAAAGTTAAGGCAGGAGTTAAAAGACCTAGCCAAAATTCATTATCATTATGCTCGTAAAGAAACTTCCATGTTTCCCATTATGACTAAATATGGAATTACTGCACCACCGAAAGTTATGTGGGGCGTTGATGATAAAATCCGAAAACTTATTGGTCAAGCTAATTTACTTATTAGTCAAAAAGATATTAATAAGGCTGAAGTGTCTAAGGCAATAAAAGAGACAGCACATGAAGTTCTTGAAATGATTTTTAAGGAAGAAGAAATCATGTTGCCAATGATTGATGAAGTTGCTAGTGAAGAAGACTGGGGTAATGTCAAAAATGAGGAAGAGCAGATTGGCTATACCTTGATTCAAAAACCAATGAATTGGAAACCTAAGGAAAAGCCGAAAAGTGATGGGCCTATTTCTATCGATAAATTAAGTAGCTTAGCACTAAATTTTGCAGAAGGGAGCTTAAATTTAGAACAATTATCTGCAATTTTGGATTTATTGCCTTTTGCATTAACTTTTATTGATGAAAATGATAAAGTAGCTTATTTTGGCGGAGGCGCCAATATTTTTCCCCATTCTAAAAATGCACTCGGCAATAGTGTTTATTCTTGTCATTTACCTGAGAGCGTACCACGAGTTAAAAAGATTTTTGACGATTTTCACCAAGGGAAAAAAGATAAGTATGAGTTTTGGTTTAAGCCAAGACATATGGGACGATACTTATACTTACAGTATTTTGCTGTGAGAAAAGATAATAAATATTTGGGCTGTTTAGAGGTTGCCCAAGATGTTACTGATATTAGAAATTGGAAGAATGAAAAGAAATAATTAGAAGACTCTACCTTTGGGCGGAGTCTTTTTTACGCTCGTGCAAAAATGTTTATTAATTGCTAGACTGAATGTAAGAATATAGAAGAAAAGGGTGAGAGAGTTGCATAATAAGGGAAATATTCAACCAGATGATGAGATAAAGTTACATTGGCTTCTTTTAGGTGAGTTATTTACCTGGATTGGAGCCAGTTTTATTTGGCCATTAACTTCAGTTTATTTGAATAAAAGACTCCATGTTTCTTTAGCTATGATTGGAATAGTACTTTTATTTAATTGTTTAGCTAATATGCTTGGTTCATTTATTGCTGGCTGGGCATATGATCATTTCAATCCATACTATTTAATTATCGCCGGCGCTGGTTTAGATGCCTTAGTACTATTTGGGATGGCTGCTAATCATACTTGGCCAATTTATTGGGTTTGGATGACTTTGACCGGTCTCCTGGGCGGCTGGAACGGTGCGTTAATTAATTCAATTGCAACTAGCATCAAGTCTAAGCCCGGTCGATATGTCTTTAATACAATTTATTTTGCACAAAATCTTGGTGTGGTATTAGGGACATTAATTGTAGGTTATATCTATGATTATTCAGTTACAATTTTATTTATAATTGCGGCCAGTCTTTTTGTGATTGTAAGTATAAATGCAGTAATTAATTATCGACCGATTATTAAGTTTCATTTAGAAAGAAAAGCTCAGCAAAATAAAGATAGTAAAAATAAGGCAACTCCGATGCCTGCTGCCAATCTAAAGCTGACTGTTGGCTTTTTCACTACCTTAGCTGTAATTTGGTTAATGTATATGAACTGGGAATCTAACCTTTCAGTTTATATGGTTTCTTTGGGAATACCTTTTCATTTATATAGTTTATTGTGGACAATTAACGCAGGTATTATTGTAATTGTTCAAGCATTTTTAAGTCGTTTCCCTAACACATTTAAGAACTTGTTTCATCAAGTAGTATTTGGGGTTACTATGTTTGCTATTTCTTTTGTAACCTTAATCTTTGCAAAAGACTATGCTCACTTTGTATTTTCAATGGTTACTTTAACGCTTGGTGAATCAACAGCAATGCCGGCGATGCCCGCATATGTAAATGACTTGTCACCTATCGATAGTAAAGGTAAATATCAAGGCTTAACAATTTCAACGTCGGCTGTTGGGAGGGCATTTGGCCCTTTATTTGGAGGCTTAGTTATTGATAAGTTTGGCTATATCAATTTCTTTATTGTTGCCGCATTTGGTATTTTTATGATGTTAGCCATTATTGTTCCCCTTCATACGAGATTAAAAGGAAAGTTGAAAATATTTAGGTAAACTTTTACATGATTTTTCTTATTAAGTGAAAAGCTTTACAGAATGAAAGCGATCTCTTCTTTTTATGAAAGCGCCATCTTATAATATAAATGTGCGGTAAATGAAAAGGAGATACACGATGAGAAAGATTTCACCTGAAGTTGCAAAACATATGGATAATTTATCTAATGAGGCTGGAGTAATCAGCGCATTAGCAATTGACCAAAGAGGATCATTAAAACGAATGTTAGCTGAGGCAGCAAATAAGCCTGCTGATGAAACAACAATTGTTGATTTTAAGGAAGCTGTTTCTAGTGAGTTGACTCCATATGCTTCTGCCATTTTGACAGATCCGGAATATGGTCTTTCAGCAACTAAGGTTAGAGATAAGAATTGTGGTTTATTATTATCTTATGAAAAGACCGGTTATGACACTACTGAACCAGGTAGAATGTGTGATTTAATTGCTGATCAATCAGCATTAAGAATTAAAAATGATGGTGCCGATGCAGTTAAGTTCTTACTTTACTACGATCCAGACGAAAGTGATGAAATTAAAGATAAAAAGAAGGCTTTTGTTGAAAGAGTAGGAGCCGAGACTAAAGCGAATGGATTGCCATTTTTCCTTGAATTATTAACTTATGATGGGAAAATTGATGATGCTAAAGGTGAAGAGTACGCAAAGGTAAAGCCTGAAAAAGTCTTCAAAACTATGGAAGAATTTTCTAAGCCTCAATATGATGTAACAGTTCTAAAAGTTGAGATGCCATTTAATATCAAGTTTGTAGAAGGCTATAATGGCGACAATAACGTTGTTTACACACAAGAAGAAGCAAAGAAGTTATTGAAGAAACAATCAGATTTAACTGATTTACCATATATCTTTTTATCTGCTGGTGTAACTTCAGAAGAATTTATTGCAGAAATTAAGATGGCTGAAGAAGCTCGTGCTGACTTTAATGGCGTTCTTTGCGGACGTGCAACTTGGAAGCCAGCAATTAAGCCATTTGCGGCCGAAGGAGAAAAGCAAGGTAGAGAATGGCTTTCAACTGAAGGAAAGAAAAATATCGAAAACTTGAATGATGCCCTTAAAGGTGCCAAATCATGGAAAGATAAGTTAGAAATTGAAGAATAATAAATGAATTAACTATCGAAAAACAAGGTCAGAATTGGCCTTGTTTTTTTGTGTATGCATAAGTTTAGACGTAACTTGAAAAAACGTATTTAACGCAATAAAATAAAAAAGGAATTGTTAATTTGGAGGAAAAAATGAAGGGATTAAAATATACAAGTTTGGCTGTTGCTGCATTAACAGCTACTCTTTTAGCAAGTACTAATAATAGTAAAGTTCAAGCTGCTACAGTTGATAAAAATAACACTGTTACAGTTGCTAAATCAGATAAAGAAAAATTACAAGATGCTGTTAACCAAGCACAAAACTCGGTTAATAATGCTCAAGCAAGCGTAGATAGTAAAAAGAGTGCATTAACTGACGCACAAGCACAGGCAAAAGCACCAAACGATGCTTGTGATGCTCAACAAGCTAAGGTAAATGATAGCCAAAAGAATCTAGCTGATAAGCAAGCTATTGCAAAGCAAGCACAAGATAAGTTAGATAGTGCAAGTGCAGTAGCAAAGCAAGCAACTTCTGAAAATATTCAAAAGACTCAAAAGAATATTGCTGCACAGCAAGATGCAATTAAAGCTGCTAAGCAAAATGTCAGTGATGCAAATGCAGATTTAAGTACAGCACAAAGTCAATTGGCGACTGCTAAGCAAAAACAAGCTGATGCTCAAAATTTAGTTAACAGTAAAGAAGCTGCAAAGAAAACTGCTGATAATAATGTTGCTAACGCTGAAACTGCTGTTAAGAATAGTGGACTAGATGAAGCAAAACAAAATGTTCAAAAAGTTCAAAACGCATTAAATGATATTAAGAAGACAAATGCGGATAACGAATCAGTTTTGTCTAAGAATCAAGCTGTTTTAGCTGAAAATAATCAAAAGATAGCAACTGTTAATAATAATCTTGCAGTGGCAAACAAGGCTGTAGTAGATGCTCAAAACAATGTTAATGCTAAACAAAAGGCGCTGGCTGATGCACAACAAGCTTTGAAAGACTTACAAGATCAAGTTGCTCAAGATCAAGCAAGCGGAGCAGCTGGTTTCTTTAAGGCAATTGCTGACAATAAAGATAATTCTGAAAGTTTAAGAGAAGATGCTCAAACTGCATATAATATCATCACTGGTCAACCAAATGCTTACCAGGATATTACTGTAGAATGGGCTAAGGAAGCTGTTAAATTAGGTCAAGAAAACGACTCAACTTCATTAAGTAATATAGAAAAGGCTCTTGGATACTATCAACACTGGATGACATATCGCGATAAGTATGGCTTAAGCCATCCATCAATTTCTTTGACAGCTGTGGCTATTGCCATGCTTAGCTCGGACTTTCAACATTACTCTGATGAATTTAATCATCCTAGTTTATTAACTAGTAAGTATGGTCCATTTTATAGCGATGAAGAAGATATATCAGCTGGAGAGGTTAACCCAATTGACAATTGGATGAGTGAAAAAGACGATATTGATAAATATATTGAAGCTCATCCAGATGCAGCTGCTTATAGTTTTGAAAGTACCCATCCTCTAACTCAAGATGAGTGGGAAAAAGATGTTGATTTTTGGAACGATAAACCAGTATATATTGGACACTATACATCCATGATTAAGCCAGATGCTAACTACGTTGGATTGGCTGGAAATGAATATGAAATTCAACCAATGATGAATAATGCAGATAGTATGGATGAGATTATATTTAATCCAATCAATGGAATAGATTTTAATAGTTACCAAAACTTAGTTCAATCCTACTTGAAAGATGTTAAGCAAGAAGATAAGATTAATACCCTTAAAGCTAACGTAGCTACTGCAAATCAAAACCTAGTTGCAGCACAAAATGCAGTTAAATCAGCACAAAATAACGTTCAGAGTCTACAAGCTAACCTAGCAGAATTAAACAATGGTTCTACTAAGATCAATAAGGCAATTTCAGATACACAAGCTGCTCTTGCTAAAGGCCAAGAAAATCTGGAATTCGAACAAAAACAACTAGATCAAGCAAATCAAACCTTAGCAGATGTTCAAGCTAAAGTTGGTACAAAAGCAAAGGCTTTGGAGGATGCTAAAGCTGCCCAAGCTAAGGCAGCAGAAGCTGTAGCTCAAGCACAAAATGTTTTATCTGAAGCTACTGCTGCTGTTAAGGCAAGTCAAGCTAAGGTAGATGCAGCACAAAATGATGTTCAAGCTAAAGATAATAATTTAAAGAGTGTCCAAGCTGCTTTAGATTCATTGAATCAAGCTTTGAACAATTTAGAAAATGCTCAATCAAATCTTTCCGCTGCTCAAACAGCTTTTAATAAGGCTAATGATGACGTAACTGCTGCTAATAAGGCAGTTAAAGCTCAACAATTAATCTTAGATACTTTGAAGGAATCTAAATCTAAAGCTGATGCACAAGTTACAAATGCATCAGAAGAACTTAAGAAGGCAGAAGCAGAATTAGCTGCTGAACAAAGTAAGCTTGAAGATGCTAAGGCAAGGTTAGACGCATTTAATAAGAAAGAAACTGAAAACAGTCATAAAGAAGCTTCTAATGCTGAAAATCCTGTAACCCCAACCAACAAACCTGACACCAGTCATGTTGTAAAAACTTCAGATAAAACTGATGAAGATAGCACTGTAAAGCCAACGGATAAGCCGGATTCACATAGTGAAGCATCAACAACTAATTCATCTGAAACTACTACAACTGCTACTGAGTCAGATGTAAAGGATACTGATACTGTAAAAGAAAATGCTAAGGCAGATCTTAAGACTAACAATAAGTCTGAAGAAAAATCCTCTACTGTTAAGATTATTGATAATAGTGATAGTTCAGCCGTATCTGTTGTCTTAAACGGTTCAAATACTCCAGTTAAGACCTTTGGAGAAAAGACAGTTAACGGTACTACTTACTACAAAGTTAGTGCAAACCGCTGGGTTAAAGATGATAAAGCTCATGTAGTTGCTGTAACTGGTAATGTAACTACTAATAAATTGCCACAAACTGGTGCAAAGAATGAACTAATTGCAGCTCTTTCTGGATTAGCAGTCGCAGGTACTACTTTGGTTAGTTACCTTGGCATTAACCGTAAGAAAAAGAATAATTAATTTATAAAATTATATATCGATAGAAAAAGAGTTGATAGATCAACGTTGAAAAACGAGGATTATCAACTCTTTTTTATTGTCTAGCAAAACCGGTTCTAACTGAATATGCATCTGAAAAAATACGAGTCATGATTTGTAAGGGTAATCTAGAGCGTACCTCATAATCAGGAAAATAATTGGTTTTTGACATGTAGCCCATAAAAGTCAATGTCGAAAGCGAAGCAAGTTGTCCATTAGGATTAGTGGTAAAGGTAATAGTAGGAACATCATGACGTGATAAATTTTGTGCAGCTTCAACTAATTCGGGAGTATTACCATTTAAGCTAATAAAAATAACTAATGCATCTTCTTTAATTCTTTTGGAGGCCGTCTTAATAATATTTGGATCCGAATGAAATTCAACATACTTACCTGTTAATTGCAATTTAACCATAATTTCTTGTCCAATTGATTCCGATAGACCACGTGCAAAAATATAGACTACCTTTGCTTGTTTGGTCATTGAAATACTATCTTCAATGTTACTGTAGCTAAGATTATGGAGAGTGTTGTTCATTTCAATTTCATTTTTGGTAATCACACTCTTAATTTTATCGTCTGCATCATTTAAGACATCAAAATTACTATTGGAACGGTCTTGCAATTTTAGTGACTCTCGGTAAGAGGTATAGCCGCTATAGCCCATTTTTTGCATAGTCCTGACGATTGTAGCAGTTGAAACATGAGCAAATTGACTTAATTTAACAATTGACATTTTTGCAATTTTTTGTGGATTTTTTTGAACTGTTTCCCACAAATGTAGTTCTGCATTACTAAGATCATTATTTTGCATGTATGTGCCCTCTCTGTAAAACTTTACCACTTATTCAATGAAACGCTTTCATTTTAGAAAAACCTTACCTTCTTATCTAAGTATACTAATAATGTAAGCGGTAAGAAAAGGAGAAAAGCTCATGATTTATACAATAACACTTAATCCAGCAATTGATTTGGTAATTATTACTAAAAAATTAGAGCCAAATATTGTTAATAGAACTGAGAACTTTGAGCTTCAACCTAATGGTAAGGGTGTAAATGTATCATTTATTTTGAAAAAAATGGGTATAGAAAATGTGGCGACCGGAATCGGAGGCGGCTTTACACTTGATTACATTACAGCAGGTTTAACAGAAAAAGGTATCAGCAATAATTTTCTTAAGGTTAAGGAACCGACTAGAATTAATGTCTTTACTCGGGTAATAGATCAAAATCGAGAATATAAAGAAGTAAATCCTGGTCCAGAAGTAAGTGAAAAAGTTCAAGAGCAATTTTTAAAGTATTTAAGGACAACACTAAAAGAAAGCGATACTTTAATTATTTCAGGAAGTTTTTCTAGAGGGATTAACCAAGACTACTTAGTTAAAATTGCCAAAGTTATGGCTGATAAAAAAGTAAAACTAGTAATTGACTCTAGTTCTAAGGCAGTTTTAGATACTTTGCCTTATTATCCTTATTTACTAAAACCAAATGATCAAGAATTAGCTAGTTTTTTTGATTTAAATGAAAAATTGGATCAAGAAAAAATTATTAAACTAGCTAGAAAGCTGATTGATGACGGTTGTAAAAATGTTTTAGTCTCTCTTGGAGATTCAGGAGCGGCCCTCATTGATAAGAATCATGCTTATTTTGGTAATGCTCCTAAAATTTCAGTCATCAACACAGCTGGAGCTGGAGATACCATGCTCGGTACATTTATTGGAAAAAAAGAATTGGGATGTAACACGGTAGAGGCATTGAAATTTGCAATAGCTGCTGGTAGTGATACTGCGAGTCGCATGGGACTAACAGATTTTGAACTAGAAAAATATTTAAATGAGATTCACGTAAGTGAAGTTAAGTAATAGAAGGGATGAAAAAGATGACTCAATATGATTTAGTCGGAGCAACTGGGTGTGCAACTGGTGTAGCACATACTTTTATGGCTGAAGAAGCATTAGAGAAGGCTGCTGAAAAATTAGGGTATTCAATTAAAATTGAAACCCATGGTCAAACGGGTGTTGAGCATGAACTTTCACCAGAAGAAATAAAGAATGCTAAGGGTGTAGTGATTGCTTCAGATGTAGATGTTGATCCAGACCGTTTTGCTGGTAAAAGAGCGGTGATTGTACCCGTTGCCAAAGGAATAAAAGAGCCAGAGACACTAATTAAGGAAGCCCTAAATCCTGATACACCTATTTACAAACCTGGACAACCAGCTAAAAAATCTTCTACAGCTGGAAATAGCGCTGAAAATTTAGGAACTAAAATTTACACGTCTTTAATGAATGGTGTTTCCCACATGTTACCTTTTGTTGTAGCAGGTGGTGTGCTAATTGCTGTCTCATTTTTCTGGGGAATTTATTCTGCTGATCCTAAGAGCAGTCAGTATAATCAATTTGCTTATATGTTAAATACAATTGGTAGTACGACGATGGGATTAATGGTCCCAGTTTTAGGGGCTTTTATTGCTGAAGCGTTAGCTAAAAGATCAGGCCTAGTCGTTGGTTTTGCGGCTGGGATGATTACAAGTGTTGGCGGCGGTGGTTTCTTAGGAGCTATTATTGGTGGTTATCTAGCAGCAATTGTAGTTCTCTTACTTCAGAGATTGTTAAAACCACTTCCTGATAAAGAATTTAGAGGACTAAAGTCAATTTTTTTACTTCCAGTTTTAGGTGTATTCATTACTGGAGCAATTATGTTTTGGCTCAATGGACCAATTAAAGCAATTAATACGGGTATGATGTCCTGGTTAAAGGGATTTGAAAATTCTAGTCCAATTCTTTTAGGAATTATTATTGGTGTAATGTGTGCATCTGACTTTGGTGGACCAATTAATAAGGCTGCTTATGTAACAGGTACAGCCTTACTAGCACAAGGTAACTACTACTTTATGGCCGGTGTATCTGCTGCATGTATTGCTCCACCTTTAGCAACTGGCTTTGCAGTTTTATTAAATAAGAAGGCATATTCCAAGAATGAACGTACAGCTGGTTATGTTAATTTTCTACTAGGATCAACCCATATTACGGAGGGTGCTATTCCATTTGCTGCAAAGCATCCTTTATGGAATATTCCTGCATTTATGGTTGGATCAGCAATTGCGGCAGCCTTGACTTATATCTCTAAAATTCAAGTTCCAGCCCCTCATGGCGGATTCATTATTTTACCATTAGTTAACAAACCATTTTTATGGGTATTATGGATCGTAATTGGTTCATTCATTTCAGGAATCTTATTAGCTTTGATTGCTGGTAGATTTGCAAAAAGAGAGCCAGAATTTGAAGATGGCCCTGATCTAGATGTATTTGGTGAAGAAGAAAATGTCAAAAAGCCTAAAACTGTAGAAAAAAATAATGCTGTTACGGACTATAATCCAAATGATATTTTGGAAACGCAAAATATTGAAGTAAATGTTGATGTACCCAATAAAGACTCAGCTTTAAAATACCTAGCTAATTTAGCAGTGAAAAATGGGTTGGCTACTAGTAGTCAAGCTGTCTATGATAAGTATTTAGTTCGTGAAAAAGAAAATTCTACTGGAATGACAGATGGCTTTGCTATCCCGCATGCACAATCTGCAGCTATTAAACAGTCAGCTATGTTAATTTTAAAGCTAAAGAATCCGATTGAGTGGGATTCTTTAGACGGTCAAAAGATTGATACTGTAATTTCATTTTTGATTCCTGAAAAGGATAGTAAGAAGCACTTACAATATTTGTCTAATACGGCTAAATTGTTAACACATCAAGATTTCATTGAGAAACTTAAAAAAGCTCAGACACCAGAAGAAATTAAAAATTTGTTTGCTAACAACTAAAAAAGAAAACTGCCAGAAATGGTAGTTTTCTTTTATGTTTAATCATAGACTAATAATTTTAATAATGATATCATTTATATAATTACTTATGACTTACAAGGAGGAATTTTATTAATGGCATTACTCAATGTACGTGGCGGTGCTGGTGATATTACTAAGCCCGATCTTAATGCAAGACCACAAGATAATCTTTACTTAGCAGTGAATTCTGAATGGATTGAAAAAGCAAAAATTCCTTCAGACCGTTCAAGAATTAGTTCTTTTGATGGTATTGATTTGAACATTGAAAAGAGCTTAATGCAAGATTTTGCGGATTTTGCAGATGGTAAAAAGAAATTGCCAAATGTTCCTAATTTTGAAAAAGCAGTTGAACTTTACAAAATTGCTAATAACTTTGACAAGAGAAATGAAGATGGGGCAAAGCCAATTAAAGCTGACCTTGAAGAAATCACTAGTTTACGTAATTTAACTGATCTTAACTTAAGAGTAGCTGATTTTTACAAGAATGCTTTTGACTTACCAATCAGTGTGTCAGTTGATGCTGACATGAAGGATACTAAAGTTCATGTTGTGTACTTTGGCGGACCTGGTTTATTCTTGCCTGATACTACTACCTACGACAATCCTGCAGCAGCTGATTTATTGAAGGTATTACAAGATCAATCTGAAAACTTACTTAAGATGGCTGATGTAAGTGAAGAAGATGCTAAGAAGTATGTAGAAGGTGCATTGAAGTTTGATAAGAAACTTTCTAAGGTGCTTAAGTCAACTGAAGAATGGGCAGATTACCCAGCAATGTACAATCCAATGCCTTTATCTGAATTTGAAGATAAGTTTGATAGCTTTAAGATTGACAACTTCTTAAGTAATTTATTTACTCAAAAGCCTGAGAAGATTATTGTCACTGAACCAAGATTTTTAGATCATGTTGAGGAATTGATCAACGAAGATAATTTTGATGAAATTAAAGGCTGGATGGTTGTTAAGTTTATTAATGGTGTAGCTGCATATCTTTCTCAAGACTTCCGTGAAGCTGCTTTTCCATTTAGTCAAGCTTTATCAGGACAACCTGAATTATCTTCTGGTACTAAGCAAGCTTACCGTTTAGCTAATGGTATGTTTAGCGAAGTAGTTGGTGTGTACTACGGTCAAACTTACTTTGGCGCTGAAGCTAAGGCTGACGTAGAAGATATGATTCATAAGATGATTGACGTTTATGAAAAACGTATCTCTGAAAATGATTGGCTATCTGAAGACACCAAGAAAAAAGCAATTGTTAAATTACGTGCTTTAATTTTGAAGATTGGTTATCCAGAAAAGATTGAAGAAATCTATGATCGTCTTCAAGTTGTCCCTGAAGCAGAAGGTGGTAGCCTTTACTCTAATGAAAGCGCAGCTGCTGTAGAATCAGTTAAGTATAATCTTGAAAAATTAACGCAACCGGTTGATCGAACTGTATGGCTCATGCCTGGTAACTTAGTAAATGCATGTTACGATCCACAGAGAAATGATATTACTTTCCCAGCTGCAATTTTGCAAAAGCCATTCTATGACTTGAAACAATCTCGTAGCTTAAACTACGGTGGTATTGGTGTTGTTATTGCACACGAAATTTCTCACGCCTTTGACAACAACGGTGCTAAATTTGATGAATTTGGTAACTTGAAGAACTGGTGGACAGACGAAGACTTTGAGGAATTTAAGAAACGTACTCAAGCCGAAATTGACTTATTTAATGGTATTGAATATGGTCCAGTTACCTTGAATGGTAAGCAGATTGTTTCTGAAAATATTGCTGACCAAGGTGGTTTGACTGCAGCTGTTGAAGCTAATAAGGGTGAAGATGGAAACATGAAGGAAGTATTTGAAAACTTTGCTCGTGTTTGGGCAAACAAGCAACTTCCTGAATCGATTAAGACACAAGTTTCAGTTGATGTTCATGCTCCTGGTCCTGAAAGAGCTAACGTTCAATCACAATGCCAAGAAGAGTTCTACAAGGCATTTGATGTTAAGCCAGAAGATGGTATGTGGTTAGATCCAGAAAAACGTGTTGTGATTTGGTAAAAAAACAAAGACTAATTTTAGAATCAAATGGCGAAAGCTGTTTGGTTCTTTTTTCATTGTTTGCAAAAAGAAATTATTAATAATATTATGAATTGGTATTCTTATCACTTAAGACAATATTCTTAATTAGAAAAGGTTAAACATGTTAGAAAAAATAAAAACTAATAGATTTTGCCAATTCATCTGGCCATATTTATTAATCATCTTGGCTACAACCATAGTCATTTCACCACAGCTAATCTCACACACTATTTTAGCTAGTGATGACACTGCTGATACCTTATTTCACTATAGTCGCTTTTATGATGCAGGGATGCAGCTTAAAAGTGGAATCTTTAGCATTTTCCAAACTAATTTTACTTTTCAGCAGAGCGGAAGAATTATTAATGCCATTTATGGGCCGCTTTTCGCCTATTTTAACGGGATTTTAGTTCTTATTGCTGGTAATTGGTTTAACTATCAAGTTATCTTAGCCTATCTAATTTCTTTATTGGGTGCTGGGAGTATGTATTACCTCCTAAAGCAGGTAGGTATTAATAAGCTTTTAGCTACTGTAATGGGAATTATCTATATTAACATTGGGATGATTCCAGCCTTTATCAATCGTAGTTCTTTTAATGGGTGGGGCCAGGCGTTAATGCCGCTAGTTGTTTTATGCGGCGTTCGCATGATTTGCGATAAAAAACAACCAATTAACTGGATTCAGTTAATGATTGTGATGAGTCTGCTTATCCAAGTCCATGTCTTAAGTACCTTAATGGCAGTCTTGTTACTGATTCCATTCTTTATCTACTCTTTAATTATTAACAATAATTCTAAAAAAGTTTGGATACCTTTTATTAAGGCAGTTCTAGGAACCGTTGTCTTATCAGCAAATGTAATTGGTGCATTTTTAGTTTTAATGCCTACAAATCACCTTTCTGCAACTACTGAATTTGATTTATCTCGCGGTGGGTTACGACCACATATGCTTTGGCATAATGAATATGGAACAGCATTTGCATATATTTTGCCAATTTTTGTTTTATTGATTATTGCGCAATTTATCTATGTTGTCATGCACTATAAACGAGACAGGCTAAATACTTTTGTAACCATTTGGGGGACTGTCTTATTAGGCTTATCTTCATTTGTTTTTCCATGGGGACTAGTTCAAAGAGCTTTTCCAAGCTTAAAATCCTACTTTCAGTTTCCATTTAGATTAACAGTTGTGGTATATCCATTGATTTTACTAGGGATGGCTTTAACGGTTAACTACTTACTAAAAAAGGGAGTTAAGCCAAAAGCAGTTGGCATTAGCTTGGTAACAATTTTACTTTTAGAAGCAGCTGTGCCAAATATAATTACCAACCACATTTTCACAGTTGCTTGTCAAAAAGATGCACAAGTTCAAGTTGTCGCTAAACAATCAACCAGTGACAAGATGCTAGAAATGTTGAAGTGGCATTATTTACCAGACTATTTACCAACGAAAGATAAGTCGATTGACCAAAATGCAGCTTATCTATATAAAGTTAATGTTGTTGAGCGATACCAAAAATTTGATCACCGAGTTACTAAAAATGGTGATTTAGTATTATCTTGGAAGGCTAATAAAGATAATAAGATAGTTTTACCTGTTGTGCTTTACACGCAAAGTGAACTAACAGTGAATAGTAAGAAATTCTCCGGTGCTAAAAATATAATTGGGAATCCAATTGTTAATCAAAAAGCTGGATTAAATCGCGCTATTTTACACTTTGCCGTGCCAAGCTGGTTCTATGTAATTAGTGCAATTTCATTAATTTCTTGGCTTTTAGTTATTGTATTTTTACTATGGAAAAAATTTATAAATAATAAAAACAATTAAAAGATATCGAAATCATATACAAAAGCGGTTCCTTAATAAGTTAAATGTATTAGGGAATTGCTTTTTGTTTGTATGGGTTATTTACGATTAATATCAATTTATTTTTCAATTAATACATGGCTATAGTTAACTTGTTATGTTATTATTTAACTGTAAGAATTGAAACCGCTTTCTATGGTTTCAGAGGAGGAAATTTAAGTTGAGTACACAAGAACGTTATTCTCATGATGAGTTAAGAAAAGCTAACAAAAAATTTAGTCGGGTTCGTTCTACTATTGAATCTGCCTTTTATGGTAACAATGTACACGAAGTAACTAGTGTTGCTGAAGCTTATAATTTAGCTAAGAAACAATCTGGTGTTATCGAAACTGACCTACCAATTTTACATACTAAAGAACTCGGTTTACCACAGGGTGCAAAGCAATTAGTTTATAATCACGGTAAAATCTTGGGTAGAACAGCAAGTGCACGTCACTTTGTTGACGATCCAAAAGAGGATCCTGAAGCATTAGCTGGCAATTTACGTGAAGATATTTATAAGGGCCATGATCAAAAATTCTTAAAAGCAACAGTTTTAGTAGGATTAGATCCAAGCTTTACTGTTAAAGCACATATTATGATGCCAGAAGATCAAGCCTTTAACTTACTTTCATATATCTTGAACTTCCATTTCTTTGATGAAGAAGCAGAAAAGATCTATAAGAACTCGAAGTTATATGATGAAGGAGATATTTACTTCTACTTTGATCCAAATACACAAGATGAAGACTATCAAAAGGGCTTTGGTGTCTTTGATGCTCCACATAACTGTGCTGCAGTCTTTGGCTTACGCTACTTCGGTGAATTAAAGAAGGGTACTTTAACTCTTGCTTGGGCTATGGCTCACAGAAACGGTTATACTGCTTGTCACGGTGGTGAAAAGTCATTCCACTTTAAGGATAAGGATGATAAAGTATTTGCTTTCTACGGCTTATCTGGTTCAGGCAAATCTACTTTGACTCATGAAATGTATGATGGTAAATATGATATTACTGTTTTGCACGATGATGCATTTATTATTTCTCGTGAAGATGGATCTTCAGTAGCATTAGAGCCTTCATATTTTGATAAGACGCATGACTATCCAGCAGGCCACCATGAGACTAAGTACTACACTACAATTATGAACTGTGCTGTTACTCAAGATGAAGATGGTAAGAAAGTTATTGTGACTGAAGATCTTCGTAACAATAATGGTCGTGTTATTAAGACACGTTATACTTCACCACATAGAGTTGACTATGAAAGTGCACCAATCACTGCCTTATTCTGGATTATGAAGGATGGTTCCTTACCACCAATCTTAAAGGTTGATGATCCAGTTCTAGCAACTACAATGGGACTTACTTTAGCAACCAAGAGAACTAGTGCTGAAAACTTACCAAAGGGCTTTGACATGAATACTTTGGTAATTGAACCATTTGCGGACCCATTCCGTGCTTACCCAGTATCTGGTGACTACTCAGACTTTAAGGAATTATTTACTAAGCGTGGAGCTTCTTGTTACATCTTGAATACTGATGCATTTATGGGTAAGGATATTCCAAAGGAAGTAACTAAGAAGTTAGTTGAAGATCTTGCTAATGGTACTATCAAAGACAGTGACTGGAAGCAATTTGGTAACTTCAAGGGTGTATCATACTTGCCAATTGAAGGCTACGAAGTTCACTTAGATGACCCTGAATATCAAAAGACTTTGGCTAAGAGAATGCAAGATCGGTTAGACTGGTTGAATAAGTATGATGAAGAACACCCTACTCAACCAATTCAAGAAGAAGCTAAGAAGACCTTGGAAGGTATTATTAAGGAATTAAATTAGTTAAACATAGTTAGAAATCCTCTTAAAAATTTTTATATTTGAACACTAAAAAGGCATCCCTTTTGGGATGCCTTTTTGTTAGCCATTAACTTGCCCTACTCTTTAAGTTCTCCTTCGGCTTGAAGCTTCTTTTTGATATCTTCAAATTTCTTAGGAGGGATGCGAGTAATATGTTGTCTTCTTTGATTTCCTAGAATCAATGGAACACGTTCAATGACTGTATCTGCATAATCTAAGCCAAACCATGAAGCCGGGTTTGAGGAAAGATTTTGAAGCCATACACGGGCTTCAACTAAGAATTTTTCATAACTTCTAAGTTGTGTTTGTGGACTAATTACATCGTTAACGATAACGAATGAGAAGTCACCAACATCTCTACCAGGAGTAGTAGTGTACTCTTGTGGTTGAGATTCAATAGTTCCATCTGCAATCAAGTCATGAACAATTTGACGCAAGTAAACATTCACACTAGTTTGCTGCTTGAAACCAAGGAAGAGCTGAACGTTAATAACATTCTTTGTACCATAAGTGTTAACAGCATATTCAGCAGTGAATGGCTCGTTAGTTACATTAACTGTTACAAACCAATATGCGCGTGCTCGCTTAGGACGTTTATCTAAGATAGAGTAGAGAATTTCTCGCTTAATAAACTTATTGTACTTAACTTTTGCCATATAGACTAAGTTAGTTGCAAAAGTAGGATAATCTTCGTCATGACTTAAGTTCGTTAACATATCCACGTATTCATCAAGACGAACATAAGCGTTACGTGATTCACGCTTGTCTCTAATTTTATTACCGTAGTACCAAACGTACATAATGATTCCGATGAATCCGGCAATAACTAGTGAAACGTAACCACCGTGCATGAATTTACTCAAGCTGGCTAACATAAACATTACGTCTAAAAAGCCAAAGAAAATTAAGAAGAGCCAATTCCAAATAGTATGAACGCCCTTCATTGCCAACCATTCATAGAGCAGAATTGTTGTCATTAACATTGAAATGGTAATTGACAAACCATAAGCTGCTTCCATGTGAGCTGAGGTTTGGAAGCAAAGAACAATTGCAATAGTCGCTGCACAAATCATTTTATTAACTGAAGGAATATAAATCTGTCCCTTTTTAGTGGAAGGATACATAATATTCATTCTTGGTAAAAATTTCAAACCACTGGCTTCAGCTACTAAAGTAAATGAACCAGTAATCAAAGCTTGTGAAGCAATAACAGCTGCAATAGTTGCTAAAACAATCGCAGCTAAACGAATGTTTTGTGGAATAATTTCAAAGAATGGGTTGAAATCACCATTTCCCGCATTGTAGTTAGGATTGTTTAAAATCCAAACACCTTGACCAAAGTAGTTAAGTGACAAACAAACAAAGACATATGGCCAGGAACCAATAATGTTTCCTTTACCAACGTGACCAACGTCTGAATACAAAGCTTCAGCACCAGTAGTAGCAAGGAAGATAGAACCTAAAATAAAGATTCCAGCTTTGTTGTAAGGACTGAATAAAAGTTTAATTGCGTAGTATGGATTAAGAGCTTGTAAAATTGAAAGATCCCCCATCATATTCATTAATCCAATTACACCTAAGAAGGTGAACCAGATAAACATGATTGGACCAAAAGCCTTACCGATAATACTTGTCCCCATTCTTTGAATTGAGAACAAAAGTAAAAGAATTACTACTGTAATCGCAATAACAGTTCCTTGAGTAGAAACTGGAACGTTACCATGACCAAATTCAATTCCTTTTAATCCTTCAATCGCAGTTGTAACAGTAACTGCGGGAGTTAAAGTACCATCAGCTAAAATTGCTGCACCACCAATCAAAGCAGGAAGGACAAGCCATTTTGCTCGTTTCCGGACCAAAGTATAGAGGGCAAAAATACCACCTTCACCATGGTTAGTAGCTTTTAAGGCAATAAAGACAGTTTGCAAAGTTGTTAACAGGGTAACTGTCCAAAGTACTAAGGAAATAGAACCTACAATAAAGTCGCGATTTACGTTCGCAATTCCGCCGTTTCCGGCAACAATTGATTTCATAACATATAGCGGACTTGTTCCGATATCTCCGTAGACAATACCAATAGCAATCAGTAAGCCTGCGGCTGATATATTTTTCCGTGTTTTTTCATTCATTATTATATTCTCCCAATAAATAGCCAAATAGCTAAATATTCAATAACGTAAAAAAGAATGCCGAAAAGACATTCTTTTTTTAAACATATCTATTTTCATCTATTTGCGCAAGAGTTGCAAGTATCTGCAGGCGATTAATTAAAAATATTTATTTCAATTTAGTTCTTTGAATTGATTTAATATTTTGTGAGCCTAGGATTAATGGAACTCGTTCAACTACTGTATCAGCATATTCTAATCCAAACCAAACAGCAGGATTAGAAGATAAATTTTGAAGCCAGACACGACTTTCAACTAACCACTTTTCATAAGTATTTAATTGAGTTTGTGGACTAATCACATCATTTACAATTACAAATTTAAAATCTCCAACGTCACGACCGGGAGTCGTGGTGTATTCTTGTGGCTGAGATTCGATTGTACCATCTTTAATTAGCTCGTGAACTATTTGTCGTAGATAAACATTAACTTTTTGCTGTTGTTTAAAACCTAAATATAGTTGAACGTTAATCACGTTTTTTGTGCCGTAAGTATTAATTGCATATTCGGCGGTAAAGGGTTCGTTAGTTACATTAACAGTGACAAACCAATATGCATGGGCCCGTTTTGGACGTTTGTCTAAAATTGAGTAGAGTATATCGCGCTTGATAAACTTATTGTACTTAACCTTAGCCATATAAACTAAATTTGTCGCGTATAAAGGCACACTATCATCATGACTTAAATTACTTAGCATGGAAGTGTATTCGTCTAAACGCACGTAAGCATTTTTAGCTTCGCGTCTATCACGAACTTTGTTACCAAAATACCAAATATACATAATTGCACCGATAAAGGCAGCAATAATTACTGTTACATAACCGCCATGTAAAAACTTAGCTAAACTGGAAATTAAAAACATACTTTCAATTGCACCGAACAAAAACAGAAAAACTAAGCGTAACAAGATGTTAACTTTTTTTAGAGATAGGTACTCAAAAAGTAATATTGTCGTCATTAGCATGGTAACAGTAATTGCTAACCCGTAAGCTGCCTCCATGTGTTCTGATGTCTTAAATAAAAAGACAATTCCGATTGTAGCAGCGCAAAGCATTTTATTAATAGAAGGGATGAAGATCTGGCCTTGTTCAGTTGAGGGATATATAATTTTCATTCTTGGTAAAAATTTTAAGCCACTTGCTTCTGAAACTAATGTAAAAGATCCAGTAATTAAAGCCTGAGAAGCGATAATGGCTGCTAAGGTGGCTAAAATGATGGCGAAAAATTTCCACTGACTTGGAAGAGCTTCAAAGAAGGGATTAAAGTCAGTATTACCAGCATGGTAGTTAGGATTTTCTAAAATCCATACTCCTTGACCAAGATAGTTCAAGGCTAGACAAATAAAGACGTAAGGCCAAGAAGCCATGATATTGCCTTTTCCTACGTGGCCTACGTCTGAATAAAGCGCTTCTGCCCCTGTAGTTGCTAAAAAGACAGCTCCTAGGATTAAAACACCAACCTTATTTGCTGGGCTAAACAAAATTTTGACTGCTAACACAGGGTTGAGAGCCTCAAGGAGCGACAAGTCATGACTTAGGTTCATAGCACCAGTTAAACCTAAAAAAGTAAACCAGATAAGCATAATTGGCCCAAAAGTTTTTCCAATTATACTAGTTCCCATTCTTTGGATGGAAAATAAAAATAAAAGAATGATGATGGTAATAATAAGAACACTGTTTTGATTAGGAACGGGAATATCATTGCCAAATCTCATGTTTTTAAGACCTTCAATTGCTGTCGTGACAGTAACTGCAGGTGTCAGTGTGCCGTCTGCAAGCAAGGCAGCTCCACCAATTAAAGCAGGAAGAACTAACCATTTGGCCTTTTTTCTAACCAAAGCATAAAGTGAAAAAATACCACCCTCACCATGGTTAGTCGCTTTAAGAGCAATTAGAACATACTTAACTGTTGTTAAAAGAGTTATTGTCCAAAGAATAAGAGAGATAGATCCGACTATATATTCTCTGTTAACACTAGCAATTCCTCCATTTTCATTCACAATTGCCTTCATAACATAGAGAGGACTTGTACCAATATCGCCATAGACGATTCCAATTGAAACTAAAAGGCCAGCTAGAGTGACCTTTTTTCGTACACCATTATTCATATTAAAATTTCCTAATAAAATAAAACGTAATGACATTTTAGATAAATAAAAAAGAATGTATTAAAACAATACATTCTTTTTTACTAGCACTATTTTGTTCCTTTAGGATTCAATATGCAACTAATAATTTGTGATTTTTTTATGAAAGAGTTTGTTTAATCTCGTTACGACGATCAGTGTACCATTTTTCCCAATCTTCGTAAGTCTTCATGTTTTGTGGATCTACGCCAGTTTGTTTTTGGATGTTGTTAAGCATATCCATAAAACGGTCTCCATGAATATTTAAAACATGCTTAACCAAGTTGCGACGGCTGAAAGCCATATTGTTAGTTAAGTATGTATTAATTTCGATAACATCATGATTACCATCATAAACATCCATAATTTCAAGATCGCTTTCGTCAAATTTTGAAATGTAGAAGTTAGCAAATGTCTTTAAGTAATCTGGTTGTTCTTTAAATTCAGTAGCTGGCATTTCTACACGATTTGCCTCTGGCATAACTACTTCAAATTCTTCTTTTTCTTGAGTTTCTTCGGTGTTCTTCTTGTCTTCAGTCAAAGTTAAGAGCTCCTTTACTGTCTAGCTGTACAAAAATTCAATATAATCTTACATTGAATTACAATCAAAAGCAAATTTTATAGGGCTTATTTAAAGTTTTCTACATCTTGTTTGGTGTAAGAATCAATTGTAGTATGACCACTATTAGCAGCTGATCTCATGAAGTTAACTACTTTTTGATCAGACCATGAACTAGTATCAACGCCAATTGAACTTAGTTGATTACGGGTTTGAGAAATTACTCTACCAGTAACTGTTTGACCGTTAATCATCATACTATCATTACTTGAAGTTGATGAAGAATTAGTATTTGAATTGTTATTATTAGCTGTAGTGTTGCTGCTTGAGCTTGTTGCACTAGATTTTTGACTTGCAGCATTGTTGTCTTGAGAGTTTGAGCTATTTGAATTACTTGAACTCTTGTTAGAGTTAGAACTAGTGTTGTTAGTATTACTACTGTTTGATGAGCTAGATTTTGAGTTAGAACTTTGCTTGTTTGAAGTAGTAGCTTCATCGTCATCATTAGCATCTAGGTTTTCAGTGTCAATGTCATCGTTAACATTTTCGCTGTTTAATTTTGCATTAGCAACTTTACGTAAATGTTTAACGTTCTTCTTTACCTTCTTATAATACTTACTATTAATGTAAGGTAAGTCTAAAATTTGATCACAAGATTCGACTGCTGCTTGGTAGTCCCCGTCTCTGTAGCTTAGTTTAGCCTTCTTGTACAAAGGATTAATATCATTAGTGATATGATCTTGAACCTTGTCGATTGTCTTGTAGAGTTTAGAAACTTGCTTAGTCATTACTGAGTAGCCATTGGTCTTGTTGGCTGCTTTATCTAATTCACCTAAGGCATCTTTAAATTCATATTCTCTAATTTCTTCTTGAGCATCCTTCATGTCGCCAGCTTGATCTGCATAAGCTTTTGATTCAGAAGTGGATTTTACATCATGTGCATCTTCAAATTTTTCTTCAGCTGTTTCATATTTTTGACTAGAAGCAGCATCTTTTCCTTGATTCATATAGGTGGTGTACTTGTCGGAACCACTATTAGATGAATTATTTGATGATGTGTTTGAACATCCAACTGCTAAAAAGGTAATGAAGAATGCCGTAATGGCAACTCCGAGTTTTGATCGTTTCATCATTTTTTCCTCCTATAAAAATGAATTTATCTTACTTAAATTATACCAAATTCACGTATGAAAAATTTGTTGAAAAAGTGGCACAATTTTTTGAGATAAATCGTTAGTAATAGTGTAAGGCAATTCACCGGTGCTGACTTACAAAAATTAATTATCAGTTTGACTATTTAGAGGTATAAAAATGGAATTTATTTTAAAGGATCAATCAGTTCAATTTACTTTTGCAGGTGAAAAATATAGCAATGGTAAGAAAAGTAGAATTTTAAAAAATGTTAAGAAGCAAGCTAGTGCTGAAGAAGTAATGAAGGTAGGAAATGCCTTATCTAAGTTGCAGAAAGATGATGGTATTAAAACTGCTAGACTAATTTCATATTCAGATATTCAAGCTTAAGAAAAACACATAAATAAAGAAAAATTTAGGAGAATAAAAAATGACTACTACTAAAACATTAAGACTTACATTTAAAAACGCTAAAAATAAGAAAGTAAATCTATCTTTACCGGATGCAGCAGAAAACTTGACTGAAAATGAAGTTAAGGATGCTATGAACGAAATGTGTGAAGCTAACTTATTTGTAAAGGAAGAAGTTGATCAATATCAGGCTCCTTTATCTGCTCAATATGTTGAACGTACAGTTACTTCTGTGTTTGATGATAGTGAAAAGAATTAGGACGATATTTTTTGAGATAAGAAACTTGATTAAGTTATTAAATAAACTCTTAAAAGGGTAATGTTTCGGCATTACTCTTTTTATTTTGAGATGAAAGTATGTAATTTATGTTACTTTTTTATTTCAGAATGTTTGTTCGGTTGTATCTGGCAACTTGCCAAACTACAATAAAGGGTGTATGTAAATTGGAGGGAGTTTAAGTGATGAAAAAACGAACATTCACTGGTATTGCTACCGCGGCACTTATAACCACTGCCGGTATATCAGTTACCAACAACCTTAAACCAGATAATCCTTTAAAAACTGGTGAAGGTACTGTTCAAGCTGCAACCTATCAACAAGAATTTTTAGATAAAGCTATTCCAGCTGCTACGACTGCATCATCTAAGTATGGTACTTATACTTCAGTTATGCTTGCTCAAGCAACAGTTGAATCAGCTTGGGGTCAATCAGGTTTGGCTCAAGAACCTAATAATAACTTATTTGGTATTAAAGGCTCTTACAATGGTCAGTCAGTAAATATGAATACTGGCGAATACGGTAATGGTGGTTACTACACTACTAATGCCGGATTTAGAAAGTACCCATCATATACTGAATCATTTGAAGATAATGGTGCTTTATTACGTAACCAAATGGGTAATTATTACTCTGGTACTTGGGTAGAAAACTCAAATAACTATGCTCAAGCAACTCAAAATGGTTTACAAGGTAAATACGCTACTGATCCAAATTATGCTAAGACGCTTAATAGTGTGATTGCAACTAATGGTTTTGACAAATATGATCCCGTTACACAAGTTGTTAACGAAAATCGTACAGTTGCACAAACAACACCAGTTATGAGTGCACCAGTTGATCCTAGTGTTGGTATACAAGTAGATACTGCAAGAGTTGGTCAAAACGTAAATGTTACTAAGTATATTACTTATAACAACGGTGTAAAACGTGCATTTATTGGTAATGGCTGGATTAATGCACTTGCATTTAGCCCAATTACTAATAACACTACTGCTAACAATGCCACTGCTAATACTAATAATAGTAATAAGCAAACTACAACTACTAACAACCAAGCTAGCCAACCAGTTAAGACTCCAGTAGCTCAAACTCAACAAGCTCAGCCTCAAGCTCCTGCAGCTCCAGTTAAAGCAGCCACTGTTGAAACAAAGAAAGTTGCAGAAGTTAAAACTCCAGCCCAAACTACGACTTTGAATGTTAAAGCTGAAACTAAGGCAGCTCAGCCAGTTAAACAATTAGCTACTTCATTAGCAGCAACTTCAGTTAAGAAAGAAGAAGTTAAAAAAGAGGCTGTTAAGGCTGAACCAGCTAAGACTACGCCTGTAAAAGTTGAAGCTCCTAAAGCTGAAAATAAAGAAACTAACTCTGCACCAGTAGTTAAAGCTCCTGAAGTTAAGACTACTAATACAGTTAAAAATGCTGAAACTGTAAAGAAAGAAACCACTCCAGTTGTTAAGGTAGCTGAAGTTAAGAAAGCTGAAGCCCCAGTAGTAAAACCAGCTAAAACTGTAAAGAAGGAAACCACTCCAGTTGTTAAGGTGGCTGAAGTTAAGAAAGCTGAAGCCCCAGTAGTAAAACCAGTTGAAACTGTAAAGAAAGAAACTACTCCAGCTGTTAAGACTACTCCCGTAGAAGAATCAGCTAAAGTAGTTGAAGCTCCAGTAGTAAAACCTAAGAAGGTTGAAGTTAAAGAAGTTAAGACCACTCCAGTAACTATTAGTGCTAAAACTGTTGTAAAGCCAACTGCTTCAGTTGAAAATGTTGCACCAGTACAAAGTTACCAAAGTGCTGTATCTACTGCAGCTGCAAATAATAGCTATGGTACTCAATGGATTAGTACTAATACTGCTCCAAAGGCTGCTTCTACTGTTTTGGTTAAAGTAACTAAGACTACCCAAGTTTTATCAGCTCCAAATGGTCAAAAATTAAACCAACAAGTTGAAGCTGGTAGTGCATTTGTAGTTATAGCTTCAAAATATGCTAACGGAAATTTATATTATGAAATTAGTAATGGTAAATGGATTATGGCAAAATATACTACTCAAGAAGCACAAATTACTGCAAAATCTGGTGTATTAACTATTAATTCTAAACCAGACTATGGTGTAGCAGTATGGCGTGTTCCAGGCCAAGATCAAATTTCAGGTAAGTTCTTAAAAGATGGTTCAAGTTGGAGATACTTCCGTGTAGCTAATGTTAACGGACAAACTTGGTACGACCTTGGTGGAAATCAATGGATATCTGCCAAGTCAGTACTAGTTCGTTAATTTATAAAAGATTAGATTGTTTCATTAAAATTTTTTGGAGGAGAAAGTTTTTTAATGCGTTCAACAAATAAGAAATTTATTAGTGCATTAGCTTGTGCTAGTGCTATGACAGCTTTAGCAATTGTAGATCCTATGGGAGTTACTAAAACTCATCAAGTAGCACAAGCTGCAACTGATACTGTACCTGCAAAGTCTACAGGTGTAGATGTTTCAAGTTGGCAAGGTACCAAGTTGGATCAACAAGCCAAATCTGGTGCACAATTTGCTGTCGTTAAAGTATCTGAAGGTACTAACTACCAAAACCCTAATGCTCAAGGCCAAATCCAGAGTGCTGAACAAAATAATATGATGACTATGGGTTACCACTACACTCATTTTGGCTCTAACAGCAATCAAGCAGTTCAAGAAGGAAACTATGCAGTTAATTCAGCACAACAAGCTGGTTTACCACAAGGTTCATACTTAGCAACTGATTGGGAACAAGACGTTAATAATAATACTAACGGTAGTGTTGCAGCTAATACTAATGCAATCACTAGCTTCATGGATACTGTTCATGATGGTGGATACAACCCAATGCTTTATTCTAGTGAATGGTTACTAAAGAATAAGGTTGATACTAATAAGATTTCTGAAAAGTATCCAAATGCATTATGGGTAGCTAAGTACAAAACTAATGGTCGTGAAGATAATCCTGACTACAATTACTTCCCATCAATGGACAATGTAGCTATTTGGCAATATACGCAAAATTGGCGTGGCCAAAATGTTGACGGAAATGTTAATGTAGTTCCTCTTTCAAATAAGACTACTGCTGATAATAACAACACCTCAACTAACGCTGCTAATACCAATAATTCCAATGCTAATAACGGTCAAAGCAGTAGTCAAGCACCTGCAAATCCAATTATTAACAATAGTAATGCTACTGCTAAGCCAAATAATAATAACAGTACACAACCAGCACAACCAACTGAAACTAAGCCAGCAGAAAAGCCAAGTACAACCACTAACATAAACAGTGACTGGACTAAGCAAAACGGTGTCTTTGTAACTGGCGGAGCAATTAACTTGAGAACTGGTGCAAGCACTGATAGCAAGGTCATTATTCAATTACCAGCAAACTCAGAAGTTAAATACGATGCTTATCGTACAATTGGTCAATACACATGGTTAAGACAACCACGTGCAAACAACGAATACGGCTACTTAGTAGGACGTGATAATGGTCAAGCATGGGGAACATTCAAAGAAGGTTCTGCCTCAGTAAGTAAGCCAGCCGAAACTAAGCCTGCTAATAAACCAGCACAACCAATTGAAACTAAGCCAGCCGAAAAGCCAAGTACAACCACTAACGTAAACAGTGATTGGACTAAGCAAAATGGTGTCTTTGTAACAGGTGGAGCAATTAACTTAAGAACCGGCGCAGGCACTAACAGTAAAGTAATTGCAATGCTTCCAACAAACACAGAAATCAAGTACGATGCCTACCATACCGAGGGTCAATACACATGGTTAAGACAACCACGTGCAAACGGTCAATATGGTTACTTAGTAGGACGTAATAACGGTCAAGCATGGGGAACATTCAAAGAAGGTTCTGCCTCAGTAAGTAAGCCAGCAGAAACTAAGCCTGCTAATAAACCAGCACAACCAGCAGAAAAGCCAAGTACAAGCACTAATGTAAACAGTGATTGGACTAAGCAGAACGGTGTCTTTGTAACAGGTGGAGCAATTAACTTGAGAATTGGCGCAAGCACTAACAGTAAAGTAATTGCAATGCTTCCAACAAACACTGAAGTTAAGTACGATGCTTACCGTACTGAAGGTCAATACACATGGTTGAGACAACCACGTGCAAACGGTCAATATGGTTACTTAGTAGGACGTAATAATGGTCAAGCATGGGGAACATTCAAAGAAGGTTCTGCTAAAGCTACTAATGCAGTAGCTAATAAGCCTGTTCAACAAACTACTCCTAAGCAAGTAAATACTAATAACAATGCTAGTTGGACTAAGCAAAATGGTACTTTCATTACCGGTGGAGCAATTAACTTAAGAACTGGTGCAAGTACTACTAGCCCAATTATTGAAACTTTACCAATTAATACTGTAATTAAATACGATGCATACTACCGTTCTGGTAACTATGTATGGTTAAGACAACCACGTGCAAATGGTCAATACGGTTATTTAGTTGGTCGTTTGAATAACCAAGCATGGGGAACTTACAGATAATTTGATAACAATTTTCAAATAGACTAAATACATGAAAGACGTGATCCTAATGGGAATCATGTCTTTTTTGTCTTATAATAAACTATGAAAAAAGCATGGAGGATATAATTTTGATTTATACAGTAACTTTAGATCCTAGTGAAAGTGTAGTAGGTAAAGGAATTAATATTTCACTTATTTTAAAAAAACTAGGTATTGATTCAATTGCGACTGGAATTGTAAATCACAAAAATGTAGAGCAAGTAGCAGAAGAGCTTGATAAAGCTGAGATTGAGAACCAATTTATTGAGCAAACTCGTGGAATTAAAATTACTGCTAAAAACCAACAAAAATTATTGGATTATTTGAAAGTCTTAAAAGCTGGTGACATTTTAGTAATTGCCGGAAGCTTTGCTAAGGGAATAGACCCAGTTTATCTAACTGATTTGGCTAAAGTTGCTGATCAAAGAGCAGCTGCATTAGTAGTAGATGTTCCTTATGAAAACGTACTTGATATCTTACCAATGAACCCATTATTAATTAAGCCAAATGAGACTGAATTGAAGCATTGGTTCGAAAAGGATGACAAGGAAGTAACTACAAAAGAATTAATTGATATGGCTCATAGCTTAGTAGTCAAAGGAGCACAACATGTTCTTTTGTCCTTAGGTGCAAATGGTGCTGCAATTGTTAATATGATGGATGCTTTAATGGCACATGCGCCTGAAATTGAAGAAGTTGATAGTAGTGGTAGTGGGGATGCCTTACTTGGAACTTTCTTAGCTGGGATGCTTAAAGGATACACTCCTGTTAGAAATTTAGCTGATGCAATTGCTGCAGGTAGTGATACGGCTCAAAGTAAATGGCTTACTGATTTCAGAACAACCCCCGCACTTCAAAAGCAAGTTATTGCTAGAAGAATTACCTTTGAAGAAGCAGAA
The DNA here is from genome assembly GCF_014058685.1 of Lactobacillus johnsonii. Classification (NCBI taxonomy): domain Bacteria; kingdom Bacillati; phylum Bacillota; class Bacilli; order Lactobacillales; family Lactobacillaceae; genus Lactobacillus; species Lactobacillus johnsonii. The sequence continues at coordinate 203,109 of NZ_CP059055.1, forward strand.
TAAATAGAATAAGTTGGCTTATAAAAGCCGACTTATTTTTTGTTGTTTTTTAGTATAATGGTACTAAATTTACTATAAGGGGAAGAAAAGTGGATCTATCTATATTTATTGTTAGTTTAGCAGCTTTAGTAATTCCAATCGTTATGGCGCGATTTAGGATTAATGCTATACCAACGGCAGTTGCTGAGATTGTGACTGGAATAATTCTAGGAAAAAGCTTATTAGATACCATAAAAATCACAAGCAGCGTATCGCTTCTATCAAATTTAGGTGTGATTTTGCTGATGTTTCTATCAGGTATGGAAATTAATTTTGATCTTTTTAAAAAGAAGGATTTACCTGAGTCTAAACAGAGTAAAATTAATCCAGCACGAATAGCAGTTATTGCTTTTACTGCTATCACAATAACGGCATTTGCTTTAGCCTATATTCTAAAATTAATAGGCCTATTTAATGATGTTATGCTGGCTATGATTATTTTTATGACTGTAGCCTTAGGAGTGGTAATTGCCACTCTAAAAGAAAAAGAAATCTTATCTCGACCGATTGGGCAAACCATATTATTAACAGCCGTTCTAGGGGAAGTAATTCCCTTATTGCTGTTGACTATTTATGCTTCAATTAACGGTGGGAATGCTGGAAGATTATGGCTTATTGTTCTGCTTTTCCTAGCAGCAATTATCTTGTTGAGACGATTTAAACAACCGTATCGGTGGTTTAATAAGATCTCTAAAGCAACTACTCAACTAGATATTCGATTGGCCTTCTTCTTAATATTTACCCTAGTAACAGTTGCAGAACGTGTAGGGGCAGAAAATATTTTAGGTGCCTTTTTAGCTGGGATGGTTATGAAGTTACTTGAACCAAGTGAAGCCACAATGGATAAGCTAACTTCTATTGGTTATGGGTTCTTCATTCCAATTTTCTTTATTACAACGGGTGTTAAGCTAGATTTAAAGTCACTTCTTGCTAATCCGAATGCTTTAATGTTGATCCCAGTTTTAGTATTATTCTTACTTTTAGCCAAATTGCCTATATTTTTGGTTTATACACGAAATTTCAATAAACGTAACAGTCTTGCGGGTACATTTTTAATTATGACTACAATTACAATTGTACTTCCAACATTAGAGGTTGCTCGTAAGTTAAATGCAATTACTGAAACTCAATCAGATGCCTTTATTTTGGCAGCCGTAGTCGTATGTATCTTAGGCCCAATTTTATTTAATTCGCTCTTTAGATTAACTAAAGAAGATAAAATTAAGCAACGAGTTGTCATGATGGGAACCAATGTAATGACGGTGCCTGTTGCTCAGGAGCTTCATGATAATTGGTATGATGTATTATTAGTAACCCATAAAAAAGAAAACTATGATACTTATAAGAGCAAGGTTGCTAATTTGAAGTTAATTAACAGCTTAGAAGAGTCATGTTTAGAAAAGGCCGGTGTCTTTGACTGTGATATTTTAGTAGCTGGATTTATTGAAGATGACCTAAATCGTAAAATTGCCCGTTTAGCAAAAGAGCATGGTGTTCAAAGAGTTATTGCTAGTCAAGAGAGACCAAAGCCTGAAACAATTAAGAAATTAGTCAGTGAAAAAATTGAAATTTACAATATTTTCAATGTTCAGACTTCTGTATTAAGAGCTCTAATTGAATCACCTTCAATTTTGAGAATTTTAACAGATACTAAGAATGGCCTGTTTGAAGTAACGGTTAGAAATCATAAGTATGCTGGTCAGAAATTGATGAATCTAGACTTTATTGAACAAATGACTGTTAGTCGAATTTGGCGGAATGGTAAATGGTTAGTGCCACATGGAAATACAATCATTGGAGTAGGAGATCATCTAATTTTTACAGCTAAAGGTGAAGATGCAGAAAGAATTAGAGAAGAACTAGGTAGAAGAAATTAAATATAAAAAATGACAGGATTTTTAGTCCTGTCATTTTTGTTAACGTTGCTTTTTCGCTTCTTGTAAAACAGCTAGGGTATTTAGACTATGGGTAAAAGCTTGATCAGCAGCTGTAAAATCATGTTGATCAATAATCTTAGTGAATTCGATAAATTCAGCAATCATTCGATGAGAATACTTGTTGTGGTTAACAACTTTCGGCTCTTCTCCTAGTAATTGGATGCCAACTTTTGGCATTTCATTAGGATGGCCGTAAATAATGAGTGCACCTTTTTCACCTTCAATGGTGCTGACATTAGGTGAAAAGCTATCTTTAGCTGCAATTGAACTGGCTTGTTTGTCAGAATAGCCCAAGTGAAGGATGCCAGAAGTATCAATATTTTTTTGAATAGTTGGGAAATATTTAACAGAATCTGGCTTACCAAATAATTTAATAATAATGTGTAAGTTGTAGATGCCTAAATCCATTAGAGCCCCACCATCTTTTTTAGGATCGAAAGCTGGTTGAATGTCCCCTTCTAAGAAAGCATCATAGCGACTTGAATATTGAGTGTAATTAAGATTAACAACATGAATTGGGGCAATTTTAGCTAAGTTATCTTCAATGAATTTAAAGTTTTCTAAATAAATGTTAGTGATCGCCTCAACAATAATTACTTGGTTTTTATCAGCAATTTCTTTTAATTCACGTGCTTCATCAGTTGTAGCAACAAATGGTTTTTCACAAATGACGTTTTTTCCTGCTTCTAATGCGGCCTTGGCAATACTAAAATGCAAACTATTTGGAACAGCTACATAGACAGTATCGACATTAGCATCATTAAATAGGTCAGTATTGTTATCGTATAATTTTGAAATATTATACTTTTCTTGCAATTCAAGACCAATTTGATGGCTTCTTTTAGTAGTTGAAAGAGCCGCAAGTTCAAGATCTGGGATTTGATCAGCAATTGATAGAAAATCATGAACAATTTTTCCTGAGCCAATAATACCTAATTTCATAAGGTAATCTCCTTTAATTAAGTTTAAAATTTAATTTTTTAGCATTTTTAGTAACTGAGGAAGGTACGGTTAACTTTTTAACTTTATTAATGTCATAAAGATGTAAGGTGAGCGTACCTTCTTTCTTAGTATTATAAGTAACTTTATAGTACATATCAGTTAGTTGTTCTTTTCGATTAGTAGAAATTCTTAAATCAATATTTTTAACATTAGTTGACTGTGGATCGCTAGTGGGAGCGACAGTAGTTGCTTTTTGCATGCTTTTAATTACATCGCTATTATCACCCTTATAAGAAATAATATAGCCATTGAATCCGTTAGATTTAATGGTCATATGTTTAAAGGCATCGTCAGAAAATTGGGTGAAATCATGTGCGGTATAAAGCTTTTTATAGCCTGAATAAACTTCACTAAAGATGGCATTTTGTTTAATGTAATTCCATTGTTTCGTGCCATCACGGTGGTAAACATAGTCTTTGTTACCCCATAACTCAGAATTAGTATCAGACTTAGGGATGCTTTTCATGGTAATATGGATGGCATTATCTGGACCGACGACATAATTTGAATACATTTTTGACTTTGCATTGGTAGTTTTGACATTAACGCGTGCAGTAGCAATTTGGGTATTGGCGGCCGTAGTTAATGCATCTTTAACGCTTGGCTTATTAAATGCAATAATTGCGCCCCAAACTACTACGATTAGGATAATAATACCTAAAATTAAAGCGGCAATTTTGCCGCCTTGATTGTTAGAAAAAATAATCTTTTTATCTTTGATTTTATTTTTTTCCATCAGTGTATCTTTCTAAATGATTATTGATTATTTTGTTCTTCTTGTGCTTTCTTGATGTCTTCAGCACTAATTGCATTCTTTTGAATGTCAGAAGGAACGGCTAAATCACTGTGTTGACCTAATTGGTCGTAGGTTAGGTTCCAAGTGAAGTTATATTTTCCGCCAGCAGTATATTGGGCCTTAAAGGTCATTGACTCGACATTTTTGGTAGTTGGATCAATTAAATAAGTGATCTTAAGATTTTGAACTTGAGCTGATTTTACTAAGCGGGCTACCTGCATATTTTGAGAACCAGGAGTGTTCATGGCATCAATAATTAAAGGATTGACGGCATTCCATAGGTTGGCATCGGTACCATCAAAACTGATTTCATAATTTCCATTTTTTCTTTGAACAGTGGCTTTTTGAGCTAAAGATTTGTTAATTTTATTAAAAGTTGCAGGATCGAATCTTTCCTTTACTTGGTCTGAATCAAAGCTATCTGCATCAATTGAGTTTTTAATCCAATGGCCCTTGTTTTGCTCTAAAAGTAAGTACATATCCTTCTTGGTAAGCCACATTTGTTCAGTTTGAGATTTCTTCTTTTGAGTTAAGGTATAGGTAAGGTTAGTTACATCACCTTTGTCTTTGAATAAACCTTCTGATTTTGACTTTTGGTTCATTTCATTAGAATTAGTAGTTTGAGTGAAGTGACCGTTAGCAAAGCTAGAATTAAATTTTGCATTGATTAATGAACTTGCAGAAGGTCCAGTACTCTTTGCTTGTTTACTGCTTTTATTTGAACAAGCTGTAGTTAAAGAAACTAAAATTACTCCCAATAAAATTAGGAAGCTGAATTTTTTCTTCATAAAAATATATTCCCCCAATAAATGTATCTATCTTATTTTATTTTACTCTATTTTTGACTGAAAAAAGTATTCTAAGAGCTTAACTTTAGTGCTTTTTAAGGACATTTAAAATATTGCGCAATTTACTGCCTTTAACTTGTAAGTTACTTACTGCTTGGGTTACTTCAATGCAGCCAATATATTTACCATGTTCATTGTGAAGACTATAGAAGGAAATGTTAATTGGTTGTTTATTTTTGGTAATCATGATTGAAATGTTTTTACGCTTGCCGGCGTGCATTTGATCTAGGACTTCCTTAACATGCTTTTGACTGTGGCCGGGATGCACTTCAAAAACAGTCTTACCTATGTCTTTTTCAGTACGCTTAAATAGGCGATTCTCATTCATAGAGGACCAGACAACACGGTCGTTTTCATCTAAAACGTCCATTTCTTGTGGAATTGTTCTAAAAATTGCATTTAGCTGTTCAAGTGAGAGATGCCCACCATCTAACTTGATATTTTCCATAATTAAATACTTCCAATTCATCAAAATTAATATATCTATCGTTATTTTAACATTAAATATTTTGTGAATTAATCAAGCTTTTTTCCGTAATTCCTATGAAAATTTTGAATAAGCGTGTAAAATAGTTAGTGAAACATTGAATTTTAAAGGAGATACAGTTCATGTCGAAATTAGTTTTAATTCGTCACGGTCAAAGTGAATGGAACCTTTCTAACCAATTTACTGGTTGGGTTGATGTAAACCTTTCAGAAAAAGGTGTTGAAGAAGCTAAGAAGGCTGGTCGTTTAATTAAGGAACACGGTCTTGAATTTGATCAAGCTTACACTTCATTATTAACTCGTGCTATCAAGACTTTGCACTACGCACTTGAAGAAAGTGACCAACTTTGGATTCCTGAAACTAAGACTTGGAGATTAAACGAACGTCATTACGGTGCTCTTCAAGGTTTAAACAAGAAGGATACTGCTGAAAAGTACGGTGACGAACAAGTTCACATTTGGCGTCGTTCATACGATGTTTTGCCACCAGCTATTGATGACGATAACGAATACAGTCAAGCACATGACCGTCGTTACGCAAATCTTGATCCACATATCGTTCCTAAGGCAGAAAACTTACACGTTACTTTAGATCGTGTAATGCCATTCTGGGAAGATCACATTGCTCCAGATTTACTTGACGGCAAGAACGTTATTATTGCTGCACACGGTAACTCACTTCGTGCTTTAACTAAGTACATTGAAAACATCTCTGATGATGACATCATGGACTTAGAAATGAAGACTGGTGAACCAGTTGTTTACACATTTGACGACAAGTTAGATGTTGTTAACAAAGAAAAGCTTGACGACTAATTTTTAGTTCTTGAGTAAAAGAAGCTCCGACGAAAGTCGGAGCTTTTTTGTTGAGAGGGATAATCATGAGAGAAAGAATTGTAACATACCCAGCAATCTTTAAACCAATTGAAGATAATGTTTACTTTATTAGTTTTCCCGATGTTAAGGGAGCTATTACTGAAGGGCATGGACTAAAAGATGCTTTTGAAATGGCAGCAGATGCTTGGGGAACAATTTTGTTTGATGAAAAGAAATTGCCAAAAATGACTGATCCCGCTGAGATTAAAATAGAGTATCCTGGCACTTTTGTCACATTAGTATCGACTGATCTAACTAAGTCAGTAGCTAGCTTTGAAAAAATATAACTATACCTGCTAAGCTGGTCCTCCAAGCTGAGAAAAAGAAAATTAATTTTTCCAAAGTATTAACAGAAGTACTTAGGAAAAAATTGAACTATCAATAATTACCAGGCAAAGCTAAAATATATTAATGATGACATTCCCTTAAAAATCTTATATAATTGTAAAAGAAAAGGAGATAGAGAGTGCGAGTCTCTACCTCCAATCGTAACTTAAGATGACTGAGTGTGTGGCTAATCCTTGTGATTAGCCTTTTTTGTTATTGCATAAGCAATTGTTGCACGGATTAGGAAAATACCCAATGCGTTTAAGACAATGCCGATAGCAATAGCAGCTATTATCAAGGCACACCAACACTCCAGCCTATCCAAATTATCATGGCTTCCACCTCCGTAACCTAAAATATATGTGAGGGGTGTAGAGCCATGAAAAGTTACTAAGCTCTTATATTAGCTATCTATAAAAGCCTAGTAAAAATTATATCAAAATATGAATTGAGAATTTGTAGTATTAAACACAAAAAAAAGACATTCCATCAGGAATGTCTAAAGTGTGACTATATGTTTAAATTTTGATTTAACTAAGAACTAGTTTTATAATTTTACCAACTAGCTTTGCGCACACCAGGAAGTTGTCCCTTGTGTGCTAATTCTTTAAAGCGTAAACGTGACATACCAAACTTACGCATATAACCATGTGGTCTACCATCATGTAAATCACGGTTATGGTAGTGAGTTGGGTGAGCATCAAGCGGTAATTTTGCTAATGCTTCTACGTCACCAGCTTCTTTTAATTCATAGTATTTCTTGATTAATTCACGCTGCTTAGCAGCCTTAACGATTTTGGATTTTTTTGCCATATATCTTTCCTTTCGAATATAGAGTATAAAAAATAGTTTAATTAAGAATAAAAAAGGACTAATTTGAGCTAACTTAAAGTAAGTATATTGTATTAAATTATTAATAATTTGTCAAAAAGAAAGTATTTTAAAAAGAATTAGTTTAAAATAAGTAATGATTGATTAAAGAAGGGAAAATAAGCCGTGGGTATTTTTAAAAGAATACTTCATAATGAAGACTTGCGACAGCTAATAATTTATGTATTAATTGGTGTGTTAGGATTAGGTGTTGACTTTGGAATTTTTGCCATTCTAACTCACTTTAAGATGCAAGTCGAAGTAGCTAATTTTATTTCATCATCTTGTGGGTTGATCAACAACTTTTTCTGGAATAGTTTTCTTAACTTTAAGGTTCACGATAAATTATTAGTAAGATTTATTTCCTATTATTTAGTAGGACAAATTACAACTTTGTTTACAACTGTCTGCCTATTTATTTTTGTAACTCAACTTGGCTATAATCAATTGATTGTAAAGGCTGTTTCTACATTTATCGCTACCTTGATCCAATTTGTAATTAATAAGTTACTTACCTTTAGAAAAATTAAAACTACTAAACCAAAAGTAGACGTTAGAAAGTAATAAGAAAGACTGTTAAAGTATGAAAAAATTATCAATTATAGTTCCTTGTTATAATGAAGAGGAATCTGTACCACTTTTTTATCCCGCAGTGAATAAAGTAATGGATACTATTCCTGATCTAGAACCAGAATATTGGTTTATTAACGATGGATCGAAGGATAATACCCTAAAAGAAATTAAAGAACTACGCAAGAAGGATCCAGAGCATGTACACTTTGTTTCATTTTCAAGAAACTTTGGTAAGGAATCCGCTCTTTACGCTGGACTTCAAGCGGCAACTGGAGATTATGTGGTTGTAATGGATGTTGACTTACAAGATCCTCCTAAGTTCTTACCACAAATGTATGATCTAATTAAAACGGGAGAATACGACTGTATTGGAACCCGTAGAGTGGATCGTACCGGAGAAGCTAAATTTAAGTCCTTCTTAAGCGATATGTTTTATAAGGTGGTTAATAAGATCTCTGATACTGAAATCGTACCAGGAGCTCGTGATTATCGAATGATGACTCGTCAAATGGTAGACGCAGTTTTGAATATGCCTGAATACAACCGTTTTTCAAAGGGGATTTTCTCTTGGGTTGGATTTAAGACCAAATACTTAGACTATCACAATGTTGAACGTGTTGCTGGTGAAAGTGACTGGAACACTTGGAAGTTATTCAAATATGCCATGGATGGGATTGCCGACTTTTCTCAGGCTCCGCTTAACTTGGCTGTCTGGATTGGTACAGGATCGTTTATCTTATCACTTATTGGATTGATAGCAGTGATTATCCGTCGTGTGCTTTACCCAGATTCAAGCATTTTTGGTTGGGCTTCAATGGTATGCATTATATTGCTTCTTGGTGGTCTACAACTTCTCTGCATTGGTATTTTAGGTAAATATATTGGTAGGGTATATATTCAAGTTAAGAATCGACCAATTTATATTATTAAAGAGAAAAAATAAACGTAATAAAAGACCGAAGTTCACGTGGAGCTTCGGTCTTTTTTGATAACAAAAGTTAGTATTCTTTAAGTTAGACTTGTTTATGATTGTACTTCTTCCAAAAAAATCCCTCCTGTATTTAATTTCTAAAAAAGCGTCGCTGATCATACTAACAGAAAAAATTTTTTATCGTAAGTAATTTTTTTGGAGATTCTAAATTTGAAAAGTGCGATAATTTGAACAAGGGAGAATTTACGAATGAAAAAATTAACAAAAGATATCTGGATAAAGATTGCTCTATCTCTTCTAGGAGTTTTGGCTGCTATTTTGGTCTATGTACCTAACTATGCTCTAGTTGATCAAGGGCTCAAAGGTAGATGTGCTATCTTTTTTATTATTGCGATAGTTTTACTTTGGCTACCAATGGAGCTAAAGAGCAGTATTTTTGCACTTAATTTTTATTATGAATTAGGTTTGATTTTGATTATTGTCTTTTTCATGACTAATCAAATGGCAATGAATTTTACTATTGGTCTAGTGATTGCTTTGCTTTTACTAACTTGGATTGGAATGGTAATTTTTAAAAATAATTTAGTCATGAAGCAAAAAAATAGTGAGCTTTTAATCATTAGACTTGTCATGATGCTGGTTTTAGCATATTTAGCCTATATCAGCGGTTTTGCAGCTCTTATGGGAGCTGAGATCTTTACAGTACAAGGACAAACTTGGCTACTTATTTTGGGTTTTGTTCTGTGTGTATATTATCTCGTCTTAGCAGGAAGTATTTGGCAACCATGGTTTAGAAGATGGACTTCTTGGATCATGATTTTAGTAGCAGTTGTTTTGCATATGTTATTTGCAAGTGCCACCTCTTTAAATATTATCTTTTTGCCTTTAATTGGAGAGGTTATTTTACTTATTCTAGCTTGGCGGAGTAACAGAATTTTAATGAAAAAGAAAAGGATTTCATAATTAGCTCTTGTCAGACTGTATCGATCCTTGATAGAATTAATTGTTTAAAAATTTAGGAGAGATACAAAATTATGAAATATGTTTATTTGTTTTTACCAGCAATCGGCTGGGGACTTATGCCCTTAGTTATTGCAAGTGTAAAGAATAGTACAGTTTATAATCAAATCGTTGGTACTGTTGCTGCTTCATTTATTTTTGGCGCAATTGTAATGGCAATCATGCATCCAGCAATGAGCTGGTCACTCTTCTTGCTTTCTGCATTAGGAGGAGCTTGCTGGGTGATTGGTCAAGTTGGTCAATATATTTCCTATGAAAAAATTGGTGTTTCTGAAACTATGCCAATTTCTACCGGGTTACAATTAATCGGGGTTCCTCTTGTTGGTGTGCTTGCTTTTGGTGAGTGGAGCAGTCCTCAAGCTAAGCTATACGGTTTTATTGGAATCTTAGTTTTGATTATTGGGGTTGTTTTAACTTCATTTACTGATCGTGGAACAAGCGAAGGAAACAAATCTAATCAAGTAAGTACTATTATCTTGCTTGTTTTAACTTCACTTGGATATATTACTTCAAGTTCTATTCCAAAGGCTTTACATGGAAACAGCGTTTCTATTTTCTTTGGTCAAACTTTTGGTATGTTAGTAGCTGTATTTATTTATACATTGGTTACTAAGAATTTACATGTTTGGAAAGAAAAATCTACAGTTCAAAGTGGTGGGGCAGGTATTCTTTATGCAATTGCCGCATTAGCTTACATTCTTTCTGTTCAAGATAACGGAGTTAACATGGCTTTCGTTATTTCTCAACTTTGTGTAGTGATTTCTACTTTAGGTGGCTTGATTTTCTTACACGAAAAGAAAACTCGCAAAGGCTTGATCTTTACCATTGCAGGCCTAATTTTAATTATTGGCGGTGCAATGTTAACTACATTATTCTAAGGAATGAAAGAAGGCATCCCACGTCTGGGATGCCTTCTTTGTATCAACTTGTCCTAATTCTTAAATCATTTTTAGTATTAGAACACATTTAATTGTATTAGAACTAAATTAAAAGTCAAGTTAAATACAATCATGTGCTAAAAAATAAAGAATTCAATAATAAATTATATGTTATCGCTTACAGTTGACATATTGAGTATAGCGTGATATTTTCAAAATGGGATTGGTCGAAATTGTTTAGGAGGACAATGGATGCTAGCAATTGAAAACAACCAGTTAAAGGTTGAAATTAATGAAGTCGGCGCTCAACTTACTCATGTAGTTGATAAGACTACGAATGCCGACTATATCTGGAATGGGAGTGAATGGGAAAGACATGCTCCGATTCTTTTTCCGGCAATCGGAAAATCGAATGACAATAAATATATTTTAAATGGAAAAATATATGAAATGAAGCAACATGGCTTTGCACGTGATTATCCTTGGACAGTTGTGGACAAGGGGGATGATAGAGTAAGTTTAACTTTAACTGAAAATGAAGAAACTTTAACTGTTTATCCCTTTCACTTTAGTCTAATGGTTACTTACACGTTAGAGGCTAACCAATTAAAGGTAGAGTTTTTAGTTAAAAATAATTCAGAAGAAACGATGCCTTTTGGTCTTGGATTCCATCCAGGATTTAATGTTCCAATCGCTGGAGATGAATTGGAATTTTCTGATTATGAAGTTTCATTAAGTCCAGAAGTTACAGAATTAACTCAATTCCAAATTGATCCTATTCCATTTAGAAATGGTAAAGTTATTCCAGTACCTAAGGCAGAAAAGAGTACATTACCTTTATCATATTCAGAATTTGATAATGGGTTGATTATTATTAACAATCCTGGATTAACTGGAATTGTATTATCGAGTGCAAAATCTGACCATCAGATTTCTTTAACTTTAGAAGATTTTCCATATGTGGCACTTTGGACAATGACAGATCCAGAAGCCAAATTCTTATGTATGGAGCCTTTTGCTGGACTACCTGATGTTAAAAGTGACGAATTAACTGATTGGATGAAAAAAGAGGGAAATAACTTCTTAGAGCCAGATGAAAGCACACATTTTTCAACGACAATTACTTTAAAATAATATAGAAAGAGGGAAGCAATAAGTTTTCCTCTTTTTTTACTAATTAGTTAAGATTTGTCATAATTAAGTTTTAAGAATGTAATTTTGCTATAATATCCTTGTTTTAAGAAAGTTTGAGAAAGAATATTATGGATAATAAGCCCCAAGAACCTATTCACTCAAGAGTTGAGTTGAATAGAGAAAAACATAATAAGAAAAAAAAGGTCCACATTATTATTGGGATAGTTTTATTTTTGTTTTTAGGACTTGGAATTTATGCAAGTTCCGTTTATTTAAAAGCAAAAAATGCTTTTGATAAAACTTATGATCCTAAAACGGCCGTCAAGCAGGATAGCTTTTCTGGTAAAGAACCTTTTAATATTCTGTTGTTAGGGACAGATACAGGAGCTTTCGGCAGAAAAGAAGTTCGTGGAAACTCGGATACCATGATTTTAGTGACCGTGAATCCGGCCAAAAAGAAACTTTCTTTAATGTCTATTCCGCGTGATACGATGGCCCGGATGATTGGTACGGACAATTTTAGTGTGCATAAAATTAATGCGGCTTATAATATTGGCGGAGCAAAGATGGCAATGCGGACCACAAGTAAAGTTCTCAATGTGCCAATAAAGTACTATATTTCGATGAATATGGGCGGCATGCGGAAGATTGTTGATGGTGTTGGTGGCGTTACGGTGACGCCACCATTGACCTTTACTTATGATGGCTATACCTTTACTAAAGGAAAAACAGTTCACTTAAATGGTAGTCAAGCTTTAGCTTACTCTAGAATGCGCTATGATGATCCTAAGGGAGATTACGGTCGTCAATTGAGACAGCGTGAGGTCATTATGTCCGTTTTAGAGCACGCACTATCCTTTAATACTCTCAAAAATTTAGATTCAATTTTAGGTTCAGTGTCTACTAGCCTGAGGACAAACTTAACTTTTGATTCAATGGTTAAGATTAGTAAAAACTATCGTAAATGTACTAATAATATGTCTAGTGACTACTTACATGGAGTAGGCGCAATGATTGGAGACGCTTCGTACCAAGTAATGTCTGATAGAGAATTACAAAGAACTTCAAATATTGTGAGAAATGATCTTGGGTTAGATTCGATGGATATTGATAATAATGAAACCTATCAAAATTCAATGAATTCTCAATTTGATTGGAACAGTGGTGACTCTAATCAGGTATACTACATATATGATCCGTATACGGATGAATTATGGAATGGAGATAGGGCGTACTAATGGATGAATTTGTCTCGCTAGTAATAGGATATTTCCTCGGAAATATCCTTTTTGCTATGATTGTTACAAAAATATTTTTGCATAAAGATCCGACTAAATACGGTTCTGGTAATCCAGGAACGGCTAATGTCGGAGCAGTTTTTGGTAAAAAATGGGGTATTCTGACTTGCATTGGTGATTTAGCCAAAACTTTAGCTGCTTTGTTAATTGTTTACTTTATTTATCATGGTAATCGTCTAGATTTGTCTTTTGCAGGTCTTGGAGTGGTTTTAGGACATTCTTTCCCATTTTGGAATCATTTTAAGGGTGGTAAAGGAGTAGCAGTCACTGCTTTGTGGATTGTCTTTTTTGATTGGAGAGCGGGCTTAATTGCTTTATTAATTGGCCTATTTTTAGTCATTATTATGAAGAACCTTACTATACCACCGTTGGTCTATATGTTAGGATTCAGCATTTTTACTTGGATTAATTTTGGCTGGGAACAAGGGTTAATCTTTTTAATTGCTACCTTAATCATGATTTTTCAATTTAGAAAAGATATTGTCGATTTCTTTACTGGTAAGGGTAAGCGTGTGGATGTATTAGTCACAATTAAGAAAAAGTTAGGGATATACAAATGAAATCAGTATTGAAAAAGACAATCCAGTGGATTTTACTTATAGTTTTACTGCTGGGAATATTAATTCAAACCTTAGGCTTTTGGAATTATAATCCGCCAACCGTTGCTGGCCGAACTAAAATTGGTTTAATGATTGGTTTAGTAGAGCTAGCTGTGATGGTTTGGTATGGGATGAGCTACGGCAATAAGGAATACAGTTTTAAGGAATCAGTTAAAAGTTGGCTTGAAGGAGTAATTACTTTAGTCATCTTTTATCTTGTTTTCGTTATTTCTTTACCGCAATTTTTCTCAGCTTGGAACTTATGGGGAATCTTCTTTCCCGTTTTAACAAGTACATCAGCCTTATTTAGTGGGATTATTATTTCTTTATTCTTTCAACCTTTTATTTTTAGGCTGCAAAATAAGTTAAGTACTAAGCAAAATGTTTTGTTATTAACTACAATTACAATTTTGATCTTTACCTTAAGTGCAGGTAATTCGCTTTTAACTAGCTATAGTATTTTTGGTCTCTATTTGGTATTGCCTTTTGCTTGGGGAATGCTTATTTCAAAAATTACTGTATCTAAAAAGTTAATAGCTGGTTTAACAGTGGCAACAGTAATCTTACTTCCCGCAGTTTATTATTTCACTATTCAATTAATACCAATTCAAACTCCACAAGCCGTTGTCTTCACCCAGATGAATATGGCATGGAATACGAGCTTGTTAATGAGTCCATCATCGCCAGTAATGATCTTATTTGTCGTAACTGGCGGATTGCTTTTTAGAAAATGGTTGGTAGATGTATCACATAGTGCATTATCTCTTTTAATTCCTGCAATTATCTTTGGGACAACTGCTTACGGAATGACTTTATGGAAGGAAAAGCTTCAATTATTACTGGCTCCTGTTAGTAAAAAAGTCACTTTTCTCTTAATTTTGTCCTTATTGATTGCAAGTTTTATTATTAATTTTATTTTTAATAGATTTGTTCTTTCAAACAAGCATGTGCAAAACTTTCTGAATAAATTTACTGGCACAGATTTAAATGATCTTCTTAATCTATTAAACAGCGGCTTGAATTTCCTTAAGAAGCATAGGCCAATAATATGTCTCTTTGCATATTTTATGGTTGTAAGTATTATTGGTTTCTTTACATTTAAGAGTAATGTTAACGTTACGTTGACTTATATTTTTACTAATAGACTTGGCACTGTCATCTTGTCCAGTATTTTTCTTCTAGCGTGTTTTGAAGTCTTTTATGTACTTACCAAGCGCTTCTGGGTAGCAACAAGTATTCCGACTATTTTAGGGCTAGGAATTGCGATTGCTAACGGCATTAAAATGAGCTTGAGAGAAGAGCCCGTTTATCCAACCGAAATTGGTGAAATTGTTAATTGGAAGACCTTAATTCCAATGATGGGGACAAACAATTTGATTTATATTTTAATTGGATTAGCTGCCCTAATCGTTTTAATTGTCTTTTTAGAAAAGAAGTTTCCAATTAACCTCAAGCGTAAAAAATCAAGTTGGGTAAAATTGGTTATTAGCCTCTTAGTTTTAATTACACCTTTGTGGTTTAACGATGAAAATTCACCGATCTATTATATTTCAAAAGGTTTTGATAATAGTCCTAACTTTAGAAATCCACCAGATAGTACAGGTGCTAACGGTTCAATTCTGACTTTTCTAGACTTTATTAAAGTACCAATTATGGATAAACCAACTAATTATTCAGAAAGCTCTATAAAAAAAGTTGTTGAAAAATATCAGAATGAAGCAGTAAGTATTAATAAGACGAGAAAGAATAAATTAAGCGATCAAACACTTGTCTTTAATCTTAGCGAAAGTTTTGTTGATCCAAAAGAATTCCCAAGTGTTAAGATTTCTAATGATGTTCGAGATCCAATTAAATATATTCGAAAGTTGATGACAACCACTACTTCTGGCCACATGCTTAGTGCTGGTTATGGTGGCGGAACTGGAAATATGGAATATGAATCCTTAACTGGATTTAACATGGGAGTATTTTCTACTGCAATCACGCCATACACGCAAGTGACATCTCGTTACAAGTTTTATCCAACAATTGGGATGGACTTTAAGTACAGCAGTGCCTTACATCCATTCAATGGTACATTCTACGGCCGAATTGATAATTATCGTCGTTTTAAATTTAATAAATTCGCGTACTTAGGCTCGAAGTATAAGATTTATGATAAAAAGACTATCGGAACTAATCCATATTTATCTGATGAGACAGCTTATCAAAATGGCTTACGACAAATTAATAGTCAAAAAGATGGTCAGTTTATCAATTTAATTTCAATGCAAAACCACATTCCATATGGTGATTATTACTCTCCAAATGAATATAAAGAAAATGTTAGTGGATCTCTAATTTCTGATGAAAATACTAAAAATAGTTTTGCTGCCTACACTAAAGGTATTGAATACACAGATAAGGCTGTGAAAAAGTTTATTAAACAGATTGATAAAATCAACAAGCCAATTACCCTTGTATTCTATGGTGACCACTACCCAGCAATTATTGATCAGACACAATTAAACAAGTATCCGGTAAAATTACATGCAACGAACTACTTTATCTATTCAAATAAGTATGCCCGTGAGCATGGTGCTAAGAGTAAAATCAAGCCAAATAAATATGTCTCAACAGCTTCCTTTATTCCAATGGCTTTAGAGCAAACTAATTCAAAAGTAACAGCTTATCAAGCGTTGCTTACTAAGATTTATCAAGAATTACCTGCTATCACTATTAACTATTCTGGAGATGATGGCTTTGAATTAATCGATCAAAATGGTAAGCAAGTTTCTGAGAAGAAATTAACTAAGAAACAAAAAGAGTTACTAAAGGATTATCAATTAATTCAATATGATATGTCTGCAGGGAAAGGATACAGCTTAAAGCTTAAGGGCTTTTATAAATAAGCAGTTGACTAAATAGACATTCTCCCTTATGATCATAGGTAATAATAGTAGCAACTTAATTCAGTGTTCAGAGAACTAGCGGTTGGTGTGAGCTAGGCAGGTTAAGTGAGCGAAGTACATGGTGGGGTAGTTTCCGTATCAACTATATTTAAGGCGCATTAGGCGTAAACGTGGGTGGTACCACGGCTAATAAAGTAATTTAGTCGTCCCTAGATTTCGAAAGAAGTCTAGGGACGTTTTTGTTAGGAGAAAATTTTATGGCAAAATTTGATATTTTAGAAGATTTAAAATGGCGTGGAGCTATTAATCAAGAAACTGATGAAGAAGGCTTGCGTAAGTACTTAGCAGAACATGACGATTTGGCTCTTTACTGTGGAACTGACCCAACTGGAGATTCACTTCACATTGGTCACCTTATTCCATTCATGATTTTGAAGAGATTCCAAATGGCAGGTTATCACCCAGTAATTTTAATTGGTGGGGGAACTGGTGCAATTGGAGACCCATCCGGTCGAAAGACTGAACGTACTCTTCAAACAGCTGAGCAAGTTAAGCACAACGAAGAAAAGTTAACTGCTCAAATGAAGAAGTTATTTGGAACTGAAAACTTTGAAATTCGCAACAATGCGGAATGGCTTGGTAAGATGAATTTGCTTGATTTCTTGCGTGACTACGGTAAGTTCTTCCAAGTTAACAACATGATTAATAAGGATGTTGTTGCTAGTCGTCTCGAAAACGGAATTTCATTTACTGAATTTTCTTACCAAATTTTGCAAGCTATTGATTTCTATCATTTGAATAAAGATAATGGCGTTCAAATGCAAATTGGTGGTAGTGACCAATGGGGTAACATTACTGCCGGAATTGACTTGATTCACAAGCTTGACGGTTCAGATCGTCCAGCATTTGGTTTAACTATTCCATTAATGCTTAAGGCTGATGGTACCAAGTTTGGTAAGTCTGCTGGTGGAGCTGTGTGGCTTGATCCTGAAAAGACGAGTCCTTACGAATTCTACCAATTCTGGATTAATCAAGATGACCGCGATGTAGTTAAATACCTTAAATACTTTACTTTCCTTAGTCGTGAAGAAATTGAAGATTTGGCTGAAAAGACTGAAAAAGAACCTTGGAAACGTGCTGCTCAAAAGAGATTAGCAGAAGAAGTTACCAAGTTTGTTCATGGTGAAGAAGGATTGAAAGAAGCTCAAATAATTACTGAAGCATTATTCTCAGGTAATGTTAAGAGTCTGTCAGTTCCTCAAATTGAACAAGCTTTGAAGAATGCTCCAAGTGCTGAAGCAACCCATGAAGCTAAGAATATCGTAGAATTTTTGGTTGAAACTAAGATTGAACCTTCTAAGCGCCAAGCACGTGAAGACGTTAAGAATGGTGCGATTTACGTAAACGGCGAACGTCAAGATGATATTGACTTTATCATCGAACCAGATAGTGATTTTGATGGAAAATATGTAATTATCCGTAAGGGTAAGAGAAAGTATACTCTAGTTAAAATTAAATAATAAATAAAAATTAAGGACTAGGAATGTAAAAACGTTCCTGGTCCTTTTTGCTATAATTAAATTGATATCTGCCGTTTTAGCTCAGGAGGTAGAGCACCGCCGTGGTAAGGAGGAGGTCCCCAGTTCAAATCTGGGAAACGGCTTAGTGAATAATTTAGTAACAAAAAAATTCTAGGGATGGTCAAAAAGGCGATCCCTTTTTATAATTGTTATAAATAGTATAAATAATTTATGAAAGAAGAATTAATATGACTCATGAACTTACGCTAGATGAAATTGCAAAATTTCAACAAGATTATCAACAAAATAAGCAAAATAAAATTGCTGAATTGGCTGTTGTGAATAACGGTGTGCAAAAAGCAAGTTTCAACGGTGAGGGTATCCGTGATTTAAATCGAACTTTCTCAATTGAAATTCCAACTGATAATGTGACCGACCAAAAGCAATCAGGTCGTTGTTGGTTGTTTGCGGCTTTGAATGTTTTACGTCATAAGTTTGCCAAGCAATATCATACAAAGAACTTTACTTTTTCACAAAGCTATCTTTTCTTCTGGGATCGAATTGAAAGAGCAAATATTTTCTTTAATCATATTCTAGAAACTGCGGATAAACCTGTGGATGATCGTACTGTACATTTTTACTTACAAGCACCTGATACCGATGGTGGACAATGGCACATGGCTATTTCATTAATTAGAAAATATGGCTTGGTACCAACTTATGCACAAGACGAAAGTTTTACAGCTAATAATACGGCGGCTTTTAATCAAGCATTGAATATGAAATTACGTGAAGATGGATTAGTTTTACGCAAACTTGCTCAAGCCGGTAAAAATGATGAAATTGAACAAAAACGTCAAGAATATTTAAGTGAAATTTACCGTATGGCTGTAATTGCTTTTGGACAACCTGTGCAAAAGTTTGATCTAGAATTTAAAGATGACGATGGAAATTACAAGTTAGACCAAAATATTACCCCATTAGACTTTTTCCACAATTATTTTGAAGATGACTTAGATGATTACGTAGTACTTTTTAATGCTCCAGATCATGAGTATGATAAGCTTTACGCTTTTCCATTTGAAGATAATGTTGAAGGCGGTAGCCCAGTTAGATTTTTGAATACAAAGATTGAAAATCTTAAGGAAGCCGCAATTAAGCAGTTAAAAGATGGAGAAACAATCTGGTTTGGTTGTGATGTAGGCAAGCAAAGTGATCGTCAAAAAGGAATTTTAGCCGCTGATTTATATGAAACTGATACGATTTTTGGTATTGAAACTAAGTTAAATAAAAAAGAACGTCTTCAAACTGGTGCTAGTGGTTCAACTCATGCAATGACCTTTGTGGGTGTGGATGTAGTTGATGGTAAACCTCGTCAGTGGAAAGTAGAAAATTCCTGGGGAACAAAAGTCGGCGATAAAGGCTACTTTGTCATGGATGATAAATGGTTTGACGAATACTTATTTAAAGTTGTAGTTAAGAAGCAATATTTACCAGAGAAACTAGTAAAAATTGCTGAAAGCGAAGCAACTCCTGTTCCTTGCTGGGATTCAATGGCTTAATCGAAAAAGGACTGATAATAGCTTAAATTGCTACCTATCAGTCCTTTTTTGCTTTGCAAAATATTCAAAATGAGAGATAAGATAGAAAATTAATTTTTTATTTAAAAAATATTTACTTTTTTCATAAAATAGTGTTTAATAAAACTCATATTAATTTAATGAAAAATATTTTTGGAGGGGAAAATATGAAAGTTAAAAAAGTATTTGCAGCGGTTTGTACTGCTACGCTTGCCGCTGTTGCCCTAACTGCTTGTGGCAAAAAGGATAATAGTGCTTCAGGTGATCAAGCATTAACTTGGATGGAAAAAACTGAACTTCAAACTATGGATATTTCTAAAGCTACGGATGAAACCAGTTTTAATCAATTAAATAATGTTTATGAAGGATTATATCGTTTAGGAAAAAATTCTAAGGTAGAAAATGCTTTAGCTACAAAAACTGAGGAAAGTAAAGATGGAAAACGTTGGACCTTTACTTTGAGAAAAGGTGCAAAGTGGTCAAACGGTGATCCAGTAACTGCTAAAGATTTTGTTTATTCTTGGCAAAGAACTGTTGATCCAAAAACTGGATCCCAATATACTTCTCTATTTTCTGGAATTGAAAATGCAGATGAAATTACGAAATTACGAAAGGAAAGAAATCTCCAAGTTCTTTAGGAATCAAGGCTGTTGATAATTATAAATTAGAAGTGAACCTTGAACACCGGATTCCATACTTTAAATTATTGATGGGCTTCCCATTATTCTTCCCGCAAAATCAAAAAACTGTTGAAAAATCAGGTAGTAGCTATGGTACTGCTTCTAAGTATCAAGTTTATAATGGACCATTTGTTCAAAAGGGATGGACTGGTTCAAACTTGAAATGGAAGTTAGTTAAAAACGACGCATACTGGGATAAAAAAGATGTTAAGTTGAAGAGGATCGATTACTCAATTCAAAAGACACCTACTACGGCATATAACTTATATCAATCAGGTAAATTAGATGCTGCAGTCCTTGATGCACAGGGAACTAAGCAATTGAAGAATCAAACTGGATATACTATTCGAAAGAAAGCAAGTACACAATACTTAAGCTACAATATGGCTAAGAGACCAGAATTTAAAAATGCTAAGTTACGTCAGGCTATTTCAATGGCAATTGACCGTAAAGCTTTAGCTAATGCACTTGGTGGTGCAAACCAAGCAGCTAAAACTTTTACTGCACCAGGAATTGTAGATGTTAATGGAAAAGATTATGTAGATTACGTTGAAACTCCAAAGGCAGAAGCGTATATGAAACATAATCCTAAGAAAGCACGCGAATTGTATAAAGAAGCCCTTAAAGAGCTTGGAAAGAGTAGTTTGACCTTTAACTTACTTGGATACGATGATGATACAAGTAAGAAGGCTACAGAAACCCTTCAAAGTCAGTTAGAGGATAGCTTGAAAGACGTAAATGTACATGTTCAAAATATTCCTAAGAAGACTGCAATTGATAGAATGGTTTCCGGTAATTTTGATGTTTCATTCTCTGGTTGGAGTGGAGACTTTGCTGATCCTATTACTTTCTTAGATCTTGAAACGCCTGATAATGCAATGAACTTTGGTAGGTGGAATAATGAAAAATATAATGACTTATTAGCTGATTCTAAGACTACCGGTGATGTGAATAAGCGTAATAAAGACTTAGAAAATGCAGAAAAGATTTTACTAGAAGAGCAAGGCGTAAGTCCTTTATTCCATCAACAAGAAGCATGGATGGTAAAACCATCAGTTAAAGGTGTTATCTACAATGGAGCTGGAGCATCTTACAACTTTAAGCATGCATACGTTGCAAAATAAGTAATAAAAAATCGAAGATTATAAAATCTCCGATTTTTTTATTAAATATAGCATTAAAAAAGTATGAGTTAATGAAAGGCAAAAGATGAGTAAATATATTTTAAAACGTGTCTTTTATATGATCTTAACTTTGTTTATTGTGGCAACGGCAACTTTCTTTTTAATGAAAGCCATGCCGGGGTCGCCTTATGCAAATGAAGCAAAAATGACACCAACTCAAATTAAAATCATGAATGAACAATATGGTTTGAATAAACCTATTTTCGTTCAGTATTTAATCTATTTGGGTGGAATGTTCAAAGGGGATTTTGGAACTTCTTTCCAATATGCAAACCAATCAGTGACTAGTTTGATTTTGCCACGTTTGGCAGTTTCTATGCAATTGGGCTTACAGGCCATGGTTGTAGGAGTGGTATTTGGTGTATTACTTGGAACTTTAGCTGCTGTAAAACAAGGAACCTGGGTGGATTCTACTTCAACTGTTTTAGCCATTATTGGAAGATCAGTTCCTAACTTCGTTTTGGCTGTTATTCTTCAGTATTATATCGCCTTAAAATTGGGTTGGTTTTCAATTGCGGGTTGGGGTTCATTTTCTCAATCTGTTTTACCTACTATCGCTTTAGCAGTTGCTCCAATGGCTGAAACAGAACGTTTTGTTAGAACTAGTATGGTAGATAACATGAATCAAGATTACGTTGAGCTAGGGCGTGCTAAGGGATTGAGTAAGATGGAAGTTGTGCGTGGACATGTTATGCGTAATAGCATGATTCCAATTGTAACCCTTCTTGGACCGTATACTGTTGCCTTAATGACGGGTTCCATGGTTATTGAAAATATTTTTAATATTCCTGGTATTGGAGAACAATTTGTTAAATCAATTTTGACTAATGATTATCCAACAATTATGGGTGTAACTATGATTTATTCAATTGGTCTAGTAGTAGTATTACTGATTACTGATATTATTTATGGTTTGATTGATCCACGGATTAGATTACAAGGAAAGGAAGGATAAAGAATGAACGAAGAATTTAATGTAAGTCCTGCGGACTTTGAAAAATTAACCCCTGATGAAGTTCAAAACAATGAGAATATTTCAGGACCTTCCTTATCCTTTGGTCAAAATGTTTGGCTACAATTGAAGAAAAAGAAATCAGCAATCATTTCGGCAATAATTATTATTTTGATGGTAGTTATCTCATTTGGATCGACGCCATTCATTAATAATAAAACTTTAGTAAAATCTCATCCTCAATATGCTAACTTACCAGCACGTGTGCCAGGAATGAGTGCAATTAATGGTTTGAATGGAAAACTAAAGCAGGGAGATAAATGGGTAGATGTCTATGAACAAAATCATATTCCCAAAAATAAATATTTCTTTGCCGGTACAGATTATTTAGGACGACCTTTAGGGCAGAGAATTATTTATGGAACTAAAATTTCATTAACTGTAGCTTTTGTGGCAGCTCTATTCGATTTAACAATTGGGGTTTTATATGGAATTATTTCGGGATGGAAAGGTGGCGGCGTGGATAATGCCATGCAACGAATTATTGAAATAATTTCTTCGATTCCTAATCTTGTTATTGTTGTTTTGATGTTGGTTGTATTGAAGCCAGGAATGATGTCAATTATTTTGGCAATCGCTATTTCTTCTTGGACTACCATGGCACGACAAATCCGAGCTGAAACTTTAACTTTAAAAAACCAAGAATATGTTTTAGCTGCACGAAATTTGGGTCAATCATCTTGGAAAATTGCACTAAAGCATCTAATTCCTAATTTATCTAGTTTGATTATCATTCAAATGATGTATACCATTCCGACCGCTATTTTCTTTGAAGCATTTTTAAGTTTTATTGGAATTGGTATTTCTGCTCCTCAAACTTCTCTTGGCGTCTTGCTTAATGAGGGACAGAAGAATTTTCAATTTTTACCATATCAAATGTGGTTTCCAGCAATTGTTTTATGCGTTTTGATGATTGCCTTTAACTTATTAGGTGATGGATTAAGAGATGCATTAGATCCCAAGAGTAGAAGGTAGAAAAATGACAGAAAAAGTTTTAGATGTTAAAAATTTAGAAATTGATTTTCATACGTACGCTGGAGATGTAAAAGCAATTCGAAATGTATCTTTTCATTTGAACAGAGGAGAAACGCTAGCGATTGTAGGTGAATCTGGTTCTGGTAAGTCAGCAAATTGCTGAACCGTTAATTAAACATAAGGGAGCAGGCAAAAAAGAAGCTTGGAAAAAAGCCCTCGAAATGATGAAAGCTGTAGGAATTCCTGATGCAGAAAAAAGAATTAACCAATATCCGCATCAGTTTTCTGGAGGAATGCGTCAGAGAATCGTAATTGCAATAGCTTTAATCTGTGAACCTGAAATTTTACTAGCGGATGAGCCAACAACTGCGTTAGATGTAACAGTTCAAGCAGAAATTCTGGATTTAATGAAAGATTTGCAAAAGAAAATTGGTACATCAATTATTTTCATTACCCATGATTTGGGAGTGGTTGCAGGAATGGCTGATCGCGTATCTGTAATGTATGCCGGAGAAATATTGGAATATGGGTCAGTGGATGATATTTTTTATAATCCGCAACATCCATATACTTGGGGATTAATTAATTCAATGCCTACGC
Source organism: Lactobacillus johnsonii (assembly GCF_014058685.1). Taxonomy (NCBI): domain Bacteria; kingdom Bacillati; phylum Bacillota; class Bacilli; order Lactobacillales; family Lactobacillaceae; genus Lactobacillus; species Lactobacillus johnsonii. The sequence goes on from NZ_CP059055.1 coordinate 227,165, forward strand.
TGAAAAGCAAAAAATTAGAATCAATTCCAGGTACTCCACCCAATTTATTAGATCCTCCTAAAGGAGACCCTTTTGCTCCCCGCAATAAATATGCAATGAAAATTGATCTAGAAAGAAAGCCGCCTTTCTTTAAAGTATCGGATGGTCATTACGCTGCTACATGGTTATTGCATCCAAGTGCTCCTAAAGTTACTCCTCCAGCAGAGATTATTCGTAGACAGAAAAAATTTTCAGAAATGAACAAAAAATAGATAGGAAAAAGCGATGACAGAAAAAAATAAGATTTTAGAAGTTAAGAATTTAAAACAATACTTTAAAGTAGGTCGATCAACTGTCAAAGCTGTAGATGATGTCAGTTTTGATATCTATGAAGGTGAAACTTTTGGTTTAGTAGGAGAATCGGGCTCTGGTAAGACGACTACTGGACGCAGTATTTTGCATTTGTATGAACCTACTTCCGGTGAAATTATTTTTAAAGGAAAAGATATCAACAAACTAAAAGGTAGAAAAGAAAAAATGCAATTTCGGCGTGATGCTCAAATGATTTTTCAAGACCCATATGCTTCCTTAAATCCGAGAATGACTGTCGAAGATATTATTGCAGAAGGATTAGATATTCACCAAGAAGTTAAAAACAAAGCTGATAGAAAAAAACGGGTTTATGAGTTATTGGATTTAGTAGGTTTAAACAAAGAACATGCATCACGTTTTCCTCATGAATTCTCTGGTGGGCAGCGACAAAGAATAGGAATTGCACGAGCTTTAGCAATTAATCCTAAGTTTGTTGTAGCTGATGAACCCATTTCTGCATTAGATGTGTCAATTCAAGCACAAGTGGTTAATTTAATGAAAGAATTGCAAGAGAAGAAGAAATTAACATATTTGTTTATTGCTCATGATCTTTCAATGGTTAAATTTATTTCTGATAGAATTGGGGTTATGCGATTTGGAAAGCTATTGGAGGTAGGAACTGCAGATGAAGTATATAATCGTCCATTACATGATTACACAAAAAGCTTGATATCTGCTGTTCCAATTCCCGATCCCGACATTGAACGTCAAAGACAGAGAATTAAATATGATGATTCTAAGGTTGAATCGAGGAAAGACCGTTCTTTACATGAAATTGAGCCGGGACACTTTGTGAGATGTGCTGACGATGAAGTGGATTACTACTTAAAAGTAGCAAAAAGTTATGTATAAATTAAAGATCTATTGGATAAAAGTATCTGGTAGATCTTTTTCTTATGTTTGTTAAAATTGAATTAATTAAAGAAGAAGGTGCAGCATGAACATTGAATTAGTTAAGCAATTTACTAAAGATCATCTAAAAGGTGAAAAAACAGGTCATGATTACTACCATGGACAAAGAGTGGCAAATTTAGCCACAAAAATGTATCTAAGTGATTATCCAGATGCACATAAAGACAGCAGAATAGTAGCTATTATTCAGACAGGAAGTTATTTACATGATACAATCGATGAAAAAATTTGTGACAATCCTGATGAAGTTATAGACGAAATCAAAGAATTATTGCCTAAGGGTGGCTTTACTTCTTTAGAAATAGAAGATATTTTATTTACTATTCAGCATATGTCTTTTTCAGCTAATATTGAGCATCATTATCACCTTCCTTTGAGTGGACAATATGTGCAAGATGCTGATCGGATTGAAAGTTTAGGGGCAATCGGAATTGCTAGAGCATTTACTTATGGTGGTAAGCATGGAAATAAGATTTATGATCCCAAAATTAAGCCTGAGAAGCTAATAAGTCATGCTCAATATCGCAACCATGTAGAAACCACAATTAATCATTTCTATGAAAAATTATTTGATCTAGAAGACCTAATGAATACGCCTGCTGCTAAAAAGGAAGCACACCGGAGAACTGAATATATGCGTGAGTTTGTTCAAGAATTTATGGATGAATGGAATGTATAATTGAAGAAAAAGAGATTTGTACCCGTATTGATACAAATCTCTTTTTGGTATATATTATATTTTATTTTTACTAAGCTAGTGAATCCCAAGCAGGAAGTGGAGTTGGCTTGCTTTCTGCAAGTTTCTTTTGATCTTCAGTTAAGAACTCTTTTCTAACAACCACTTCATAAACAAATTCGTCAAACCACTTATCGCTCATTGTGAAGTAACCTTTACGGCCAGATTTTTCACTCCATGAGTTTTCAACTTTCCACTTACGGATTTCACCCTTATCTAAGTCAACACCAACTAAAGTCATAGCGTGGCTAACTTCGCCTTCACCAGTAGCCAATCTTTCTGCCTTAGTCATATAAGTATCAACATCAAATAATTCATCGGTCTTGTATAATTCAGTATCTAGGTAACCAGTCTTACGATCCATTTCTTTCAAGACATCATTACCAAACCAAACACTTTCACCATCTTTTAGTTGTTTAATGGCAGCTTCTTTTAAGTATTCGATTGGAACATTTAAGAAAGTAATAGGGATACCACCATTAACATTGTCTTCAAATGGAAGAGAGTAAAGTTTGCCATATTCATGATCTGGCGCATTAGTTAAGCAAACATAATCATTGAAATTAATATCCCAGTACTTATTGAAAAATTCAACTGGAGTTAAGTTTTTATCCAAGTGAAGTTTTTTCTCATCATCGCGGTACTCTAAGTCAAAAGTCTTAGGAGGTTCGCCAACAGCAATTGCAGTCATGCGATAGATTTCACTTAGAAATTCTTTGCGTTTCTTTTCAACTTCTTCAGTTTTACCTTCTTGAACTAATTTACGTAAAACTAAAGCATCTTTTCTTTCTTTACGAGCTAGCGCATCAGATAAACCAGCTGTATGATTAGTATTAAAACTTTCAGGCATTGCATTGGTTGGGACAACACCGTATTTTTTCACTAAGGAAGCAGCCATTGCCCATTGACCACCATCTGCACCAGCAAAATTCATATATGCCTTAACTGTGCGATCATCTAAGGGCTTATCTGCAGAATCAATAATTGCATCATAGAAAATATTAGCACGTTCAATCTTATCCCAGAAGAAGTTATATGCTTGAGATAAGGTGAAGTTCTTAGCCTTATATTTTTTACCAAAATCATGGCGTAAAGTATTTAAGGTCGCAAATAACCAGCAACGACCTGACTGCATTTGGTTAGTAACATTATCAGTTTCTACTTCGACAGAGAATACATCGTTTAGACGGTTAGTAACTGCTGGATTAAATGAAGCTTCTAACACACCGGACCGCATTGCTGCGCGAGAAACTACTTGATTACGTGAATTATCAAAGTCACTACGGAATTGATTAATTTCTTGTAGGGTTAATTCGTGAGACATAGATTACACTCCTTTAATTTTTTTATCATGTTTTTCATTATATTTACTATACAGCAAATCACAAGTTAATACACTAATTTTATTGAATGAAAGTGACTTTCATGAGTATTTAAGGGATGATTCTGAAGTATAATATTGATAACAATATCGGAGGTAAGAACTATGAAAAAGAATATTTTTGTATCAGGAATTACCCTAATGACAATGCTTTTAGCTGTAGGTTGTAGTAATAATGCGACCCAATCAAATACTAATAATGAAGCTAAAAGTACTAAGACAAGCCATAAAAAGAGCCACAAAGCTAAAAAACATACAACTAAGAAAGATAAGACTGATATAGATACTGATAATTCAGAAACTACTAACTCAGATAAAAAAACTGATAAGAGGAGCAGCGAAAGTTCCAAGAGTAGTACTAGTGAAAAAGCTAGCCAGAATGGATCAGCAAACTCAAATGCTTCTTCTAATTCAAATGAATCAAAAAATACAAATAATTCAAATGGCTCATCCAATTCTTCAGCATCTAATACTCAAAATAATGGCGGTCAAAGTGCTGCGTCAGCTAATAGCTCTTCAGATGCTATGTTTAATAAGATGGTTTCTAATACTATCAAAGAAAATGGCTACTCAAGTAGCTATGGCCCAGATAATTTTACGTTAATTGATGGTGGTAATGGACAATATTCTTTAGCTGAGAAGTCAACTGGAACAATTGTTGGTCATTATTCTGTAAAGAATGGTGATCTTTACAAGCAAGATGTGATTACTGGAAACGATGTTAAGGTTAAATAATGGTTTATTATCAAAAAATGACGCCTGAAGGCTATCAGGAAATTAAAGACGAGATAGCTCGCTTAAAGAAAGATCGGCCACGAAGAATTAAAATCTTACAAGAAGCTCGTAGTATGGGAGACTTATCAGAAAACTCTGAATATACTACAGCTAAGATGGAATTAGGACATTTACAAAGTCGCTTACGCTATTTAGATAAGCAATTAAGATATTCAGAAATTATTCAAAAAGATGAAAGTGGGACTATTGATTTAGGATCAAATGTTACTTTACTTTTTGATGGTGACGATGAAGCTGAAAAGTATCGGATTGTTGGTAGGATGGAAGCAGATTTAGCTAAGGGAAAAATTTCCTTTGATTCACCTTTGGGGCAAGCTTTGATGAAGAAAAAAGCTGGTACAACAGTAACTGTTGAAGCGCCAGCTGGAAGTTATGATGTTAAAATTATCGCTGTAAATTAAAAGACATCTCGCTTATGCGGGATGTCTTTTTCTTATCTAAATATTTATTCAATATTAATTGTATTTTCCTTATCTTCTTCAGTTAACTTTGGTAAGGTAATGGTTAAAACGCCATTGACGTCTTTTGCGGAAATGTCTTTAGAGTCAACATCAGGAATACGATAACTTCTTTGAATGTGACCAACGCTTCTTTCACGGTGAAGAACATTGCCATTGTTATTGTCTAAGTTATCGAATGAATCCCGACTACCTGAAACGTTTAGAACGCCATCTTTATATGAAACTTTGATGTCTTTCTTATCCATTCCTGGCATGTCAACCTTAACAATATAGTCCTTATCAGTTTCTGCTACATCAGATTGCATAATGTTCTTGATGGAACTGTCGTCAAAAAAGTCTTTTGGAAAACTAAATCAATCACTTAATTGATCCATCATATTATCGTTGTTACGATTTTTCATCATTTCGTTTGCCATAATAAAACTTCCTTCCATTACGCTCTCTACAATTTCTATTGTAGTAGGTCCGTAGGGAAAGTAAAATATTTAGCACTCTAATTAGAGCGGTGCTAATAAAAATAAAAAAATAGGATTTAGAAGCACTCTAAATCCTATTTTTGATGGTTAGTCTAAATCTTTACCGTTAGATTCAATAACTTTCTTATACCAGTTAAATGAATCCTTCTTTGAGCGTTCTAGCGTTCCTTCACCCTTGTCATTCTTGTCAACATAGATGAAGCCATAACGCTTGTCCATTTGACCCGTTCCAGCTGAAACTAAGTCTATGCATCCCCAAGGAAGATAACCCATCAAGTCAACACCATCTAACACAACGGCCTTTTCCATTTGTTCAATGTGTTTTCTCAAGTAATCGATTCGATATGGATCATGAACTGACCCGTCAGCTTCACGTTTGTCGTAAGCACCGAGACAATTTTCAACGATAAATAGTGGCTTGTGGTAGCGGTCAGTTAGGTGGTTAAGAGAGATTCTCAAACCTTCTGGATCAATTTCCCAACCCCAGTCACTACGCTCTAAAGTAGGGTTTTCGACGATAGCTTCTTGTAAGTCGGTTAATTCATCTGGTTTAACTTTCTTACTTGAAACAGTAGTGGATTGATAGTATGAGAAGCCAACGTAGTCTACTGTACCTTCTTTTAAGGCAATTTTATCTTCTTCAGTGATATCTGGACGGTAGCCATTTCTTTCAATGTAATCTTCAACAGCATTTGGATATTCACCATTAACGTGGACATCAGAGAAGAAGTCACGTCTTTGTTCAAACTTATCAGCAAGTAAAACATCATCTGATGATGGAGTTAGAGGACGAACAGGTGAGTAATTAATCATACAACCAATTTGAAAGTCTGGATTAATTTTGTGGCCTTCTTTAACTGCTAAAGCAGAAGCAACTAATTCATAGTGAGCTGCTTGATACATAGCAGCTTCTTTTTCTTTATCGCCCATTCCGTTCTTAAACAAGATACCAGAGTTAGTAGCCATTAAGAAGTCATTGTTAAAACTAGATTGATTATCAATTTCGTTGAAAGTCATCCAATATTTAACTTTATTCTTGTAACGCTTAAAGCAAACACGGGCAAAGCGAACAAAGTAATCAATTAATTTACGATTAGTAAAACCACCATATTCTTTGACTAAGTGATAAGGAATTTCAAAGTGAGAAAGGGTAATTACAGGTTCAATTCCATACTTATGACATTCATCAAATAAGTCATCGTAGAACTTAAGACCTGCTTCATTAGGTTCTTCTTCATCGCCTTTAGGAAAAATTCTAGTCCAAGCTATTGAAGTACGAAAAGCTTTAAAGCCCATTTCAGCCATTAACTTAATATCACCCTTGTAGTGATGGTAAAAATCAATGGCCTCATGATTAGGATAGTTTTTACCAGGAATAACGCCATCAGTAATTTCACGCGGCTTAGTGGCTGATCCTACTGTCATAACATCCGCTACAGAAATTCCCTTTCCATCTTCATCCCATGCACCTTCAAGTTGGTGAGCAGCAACAGCGCCGCCCCATAAAAAGCCCTTAGGCATAGTGTATCCAGTCATATTCAATACGTCCTTTCTAAAGTAAGCGTTTTCGAAACTCATTCTACAAATTAAAAACTTAATTGTAAAGCTTAAAAGTATAGAATTTTATTTTTATAAGAAAACAGTGATAATTATTGCAAACGGTTTCATTATGGAGTATTATACAGGTGTTGTCTGAATTGTTCAGGAACAATATTAGGAGGACAGATACAATAATGACCAAAAGAGATCAGAGTTTAGAACAAAAGAAACATGATATGAGTGTGAGATCTATAAATTTTAGCCGCTATTTAATGATTCGGTATTTTTCTGCGGCGTTCTTATTCACTAATCTCTTTTGGTTAGTTTTTGCAATTTGTTACCAAAATATTGTTGCTTCGATAATTTCGGGATTATTATTTGTTTTATTATTAATAGCTTCAGTAGAGCAGATAAGTAAGTGGAACGTCAGAAATACTGACTTAAAATTTACAAAACTGTATTATCAACTCCAGCTAGGTGCAAATGTAATCTTTGCTATCAGTTGCTATTTACCGTTTGGAAAGACTCTATTTCCTTTTATGGCTACAAACGATGTCGCAAATGTGATCTTTACAATTTTAGTTGTTGGAATATTAGGATCTATTTTGATCTTAAGAAGAATTAGCAACATTCAAAATGGTCGCGACAAATATGCAGGAGCAATTAAGACATTTGAAAGTAATAGACAGTAGGACAAATTGAGGGAGATGTACTATGTCTGACACTGCGCAACCATCATTTAAAGATAAAATGATGAAGGCTTTAGGTAAGTTCTCAGGTTCACGTTTTGTACGTGCAATTATGGGTGCTGGTTATTCTATTATTGCCTTTTCTATCATTGGATCTATGTTTTTGGTCTTAACAGTTTTAACACAAGTTATTACTGCTAAAGGATTTGTAGATTTTTATAACAATACATTTGGACGTTTTAACAATATTTATACTGTTATTTACAACGCCACAATGGGTATTATTGCGATATACTTTGCTGGATCATTCGCTTATAACTATGCCGATATTTATCGCAAAGAAGAAAACTTATTGCTTGATCCATTAAACGCTGTTTTCTTAACTTTAATGGGCCTATTCATTACCGTTCCACAATTAGTTTGGAAGGGCGGCAATACTATTTTTGTTAATATCTTAAAGAAAGATAATGTTGTTGCCGGAGGATATGGTATCTCTGGATCAGGTTTAACAAGAATTGGTGCGACTGGTATTTTTACTGGTTTGATCGTTGCTTGGTTAACTGTTCAAATTTATCGCTTCTGTATTAAACATAATTGGCGTATTAAGATGCCAGCATCTGTTCCATCTGGTGTTGCTAACTCATTTACTGCCTTAATTCCTGGTTTCGTCATTGCAGTAGTTATTGCGGTAATTGATGTAATTTTAATTGTACTTGGTACAGATATTTTCCAACTCCTATTTATCCCATTCTCATTTGTTTCAAATATTGCTAATACCTGGTGGGGAGTATTAATTATCTTCTTCCTGATCCACTTCTTATGGTGGTTTGGTATTCATGGTGCAACCATTATTTCAAGTTTCTATCAAGCCATTGTTTTATCAAATATGGCTGCTAATGCTGCTGGTGCTCACTATGTGTTTGCTGGTGAATTCTCAAACGCCTTTGTAATTATGGGTGGTTCTGGTGCTACCCTTGGTATGGCTCTTTGGATGGCATTTGCTGCTAGATCAAAGCAATTACGAGAACTTGGTAAACTTGAAGCTGTTCCTGCTGTATTTAACATTAACGAACCTTTACTATTTGGTTTGCCAATTGTTTATAACATTAAATTGTTTATTCCATTCTTAGCTGCTCCAATGGTATGTTCAATGACTGCTTATGCTGCAATTGCAACTCACTTAGTTCCTAAGATCATTGTTCAACAACCATGGCCAATTCCTGTAGGTCTTGGTGGTATGATGGCTACTGCTAGTTGGCAAGGTTTCGTTTTAGCCTTGGTCAATGCTATAATTGCCTTCTTGATTTGGTATCCATTTATTAAGCACTATGACAACGAATTGCTTAAGGAGGAACAAGCAGATGCTACTAAAGCATAATTAAAAAGTATAGACTTTTAAAATCTTCGTAGTTTAAAATATAACTATGAAGATTTTTATTTTAAGGACATAGTAATGAAAAAATATGAATTAGTTGCGGATAAAATAAAAGCTTATATCACCAAAAACAAACTTCATCATGGAGATAAGTTACCAACAATTACCGAATTAATGAAAGAATATCAAGTTGGTAAATCTACTATCTTACAGGCGATTACTTTGTTAACTCAACGAGGAATAGTTTATAAAGTTCAAGGTTCTGGCGTTTTTGTCAGACCTACAGGGCGAGATGGTTATATGTCACTTACTGATAACGCCGGGTTTGCTCATGTTTTAAAAGATCCTACTACTGAAGTAATTGAGTTTGCTGAGAAAAGGCCCCCTAAACCTTTATGTGACTATCTGCATTCTGATGAAGTATGTTACTTTATAAAAAGATTGCGCAGACAAGAAGGGAAGCCATTTGTTTTAGAAGAATCGTATTATCCTAAGAGCATTATTCCGTTTATGAGTAAGGAAATTGCTGAGGGATCGATTTTTGACTATATCAAGGATGGTTTAAAGAAAGAAATTCGTTTCTCTGATAAATATATGCGCGTTAGAAAGTTAAGAGCCGATGAAGCAAAATATCTAGAATTAGAAGAAGGAGATCCCTGTTTAGAAGTTTATGATACTTTCTATTTAGCCAATGGGACACCATTTGATAGTTCTAAATTGGTATACAATTATCAAAACTCTAAATTCTATGATCAAAGTTCTGATGATATTATTTAAAAAAATAGTCCTAGTCTCAAAATACAAATTCTTTGAGACTAGGACTATTTTTATTTTGTATAGGCTAAGACATTATTTTTCATTTGCTTTAGTTGTTTTTTTGCGCCTTGCTTTAACTGCCAGTTATAAAACCAGGTACCGATATTAGAATGTTTCTTTTCGTCATAGCTAAGAACATCCTCTTTAAAAACAATCTGACAACCCTGCGGTGTATCGGTTAAATAGTAGCCAATTTTAATATATATTTTAGGTGACTTAAAAACTGAAACATATTTTTTACCGAATTCATATTCAGTGATTTCGGCTTTTACATTTCTTTGTTGATATGTTGTTTCTGCAGCAATTTTAACAGGTAAGTCATTACCACGGGATTTTTTAATTGCTTGAGTAAGTTGCCTATCTAGGTAATTAAAGAAATCTTTTGATTCGAAGTTTGCTTGTTCTTTGATTGTAATCATTTTGTCTGTCTTTCTCTATCTATTTTGTCAAAAAAATAGAACCTAGAAAAAGCTAGGTTCTATCTTGTTTTTTAGTCTAAATCTTTTCCATGGGAGACAATAACTTTTTTATACCAGTTAAAGGAATCCTTAGGATATCTCTTTAAAGATCCATTTCCTTTGTCATCACGATCAACATAAACAAAGCCATAGCGTTTTTTCATTTCACCAGTACCATTTGAGACTAAGTCTATTGCTGACCACATGGTATAACCCATCAAAGGAATACCATCTTCATTAACTGCTTCTTCCATTGATTTGATTTGGGCACGAAGATAGTCAATTCGATAGTCATCATGAACTTTATGATCTTCAGTTAATTCATCGCCCCAACCAAGACCATTTTCAACGATAAAGAGGGGCTTATGGTATCGATCCCAAAGGTCATTTAAGGCAATTCGTAATACATCTGGGTCCGTTGCCCATCCCCAGGCGTTGTAGTCAAGATAAGGGTTCTTAACGCCACCTGCGGAAACATTACCATTAGCTTTTGCGTCTGCTTCATGCGTAGTAAGAACATTAGAAGTGTAGCAAGAAAAGCTTAGAAAGTCTGCTGGATAATTTTCTATTAACTCATAGTCTTCTGGCTTATCATCAAGTTTGATGCCATCACGTTCATATTGTTTTAAACGATATTCAGGGTAACGACCTCCAGTTTGAACATCTGAGTAAAAGAGCATCTCTTGTTTAGCTTTCATAACTAAAATTTGATCAGCTGGGTCAGCAGTATAAGGATAGTAAGCAGAGTAGGCAAGCATTTGACCTACTTGATTGTTTTGATCGATTTCATGAGCTAGCTTAACTACTTTACTGCTTGCTACAAACTGATTATGAGCTCCTTGAGCACGATTTTGTTCACTACCATCAATTAATCCGCCGCCCATATAAGGAGCCATGTCCATAGCATTAATTTCGTTAAAGGTTAGCCAGTATTTAACTTTTCCTTTGTAGTGATTCATTACAATATCAGCATAATGAACAAAAATGTCAATCATTTTTCGGTCTTTCCAGCCTCCAAAACGATTAACTAAAGATAGGGGCGTTTCATAGTGGGAGAGAGTTACTAAAGGCTCAATGCCATATTTAGCACATTCATCAAAGACCTTATCATAGAAGGCTAAGCCTTCTTTATTTGGTTCTTTATCATCGCCGTTTGGTAAGATACGTGACCAATTTAATGATAGACGGAACATATTAAAGCCCATGTCAGCCATATATTTAATATCTTCTTTATAGTGGTGATAGAAGTCTGTTCCCTCATGGCTTGGATAGTAATAGTCAGCTAAAGGAGCTGGTTTTGCTCCTTCGGGTAGTTTAAACTCTTTTCCCCAAACCATTGGAGTAGATCCAGTTTTGCCATCAGCAGTTTTCCAGGTGACTTTTCTTGGTTCACTAGCAGAACCATTAGTTAGTACATCAACGGCGTTTAATCCTTTTCCACCGTCTTTATAACCACCTTCATACTGGTTTGCAGCACTAGCACCGCCCCAGTAAAAGTCTTTAGGCATAGAGTAGTTTTTTGTCATATTTTTTCCTTTCTTAATTTGGTTAAATTTATAAAAAAAGTTCTAGAATTGCTCTAGAACTTTTACTTAAAAGCTATTTGTCTCTAAAACGACATAATTTCGTTCATTGTAGCGATTTCGGCTTGTTGAATATTCAACTGGTTGACCATTGTTTAACCAGACAATTTGTTCCAGCTCTAAGATTGGATCGTCTTTTTTGGCTTGAAGATACTGTTGATCCCAATCATCAGCCTTAGTAGCCTTAATTTTACGATAGGCAACGCCAAATTTAAGTTTCAAATTATGATGAAGATAATTATAGATAGAATTATGTAATATATCTTCATTTAAATCTGGAACTAAGTTAACTGGCATAAATGTATGTTCCAGAATCAGAGGTTTACCTTCAAGCCGTCTTAGACGACGAATATTGTAAACTGGATCGCTAGATTTTAATTTTAAGTAATGTTGAACATCTTCATTTGGAAATTCAACATTAAACTCAATGATATCGCTAGTGACCTCATTAGATCCTAGTAGATTAGCTAAACCACTAAAAGCATTTGCTGGTGAATCAAATTTATCTTGAATTGGAATTGGGCCTAAGACAAAAGTGCCGAGACCAGATTCTTTATAAACCAGACCTTTTCTTTGTAGACCATCTAAGGCCTTCTTAACAGTTAAACGGCTTACGTGTAATTCTTCTGCAAGTGTTTTTTGGTCAGGAAGGGGAGTTTGAGGTTTATAGACTCCATCTTCAATTCTTTTTTGTAGAATTCGAGCAACTTTTAAGTACTTTGCTTCAGCAGTCATTACTTTTCAGCCATTTTTTTGTAAACAGCTACTACTTCCTTAGCTAAATCAATAAAAGTAATAGCTGTCATTAAGTGGTCTTGAGCATGAACCATGTAAAGGTCAACTTTTACATGGTTACCTTGTGCTTCTTGGGTCAACATATCAGTTTGAACATTGTGGGCATTTACTAAGCCTTCGTTTGCTTGCTTAATAAACTCATCAGCCTTTTCAAAGTCGCCTTTTTTAGCAGCTTGGATTGCTTGCATAGCAGCAGCCTTTGCATTACCAGCTTGCATAATAATTCCCATTACAACTTGCATGTTATCGCTATTTTCTTGTGCCATAATTTTAATTCTCCTAGATAGTATTTTTAAAATAAAAGATGCTCCTGACAATTATTTATTTTACTATGTCAGCAAGCATCTCCCATAAATTATTTTTGTTTTAATTCTTGAATTCCTTGATCAATTGCTGCATCACAATCAATTGGTAATTGCAGTAGCATTTGTCCGTCTATCTCAAGACCTTTAGGGACTTGGATAATACCAGGAAAATGATAGCCATGATGAGCTTTAGTTTCATTATCTAAATAAATAGAAACTTGTCCATCTGCGCTGACTCCAATTTTAAAGTGATGACCGTTACGATCAAATTCGTTAACAATTTTTACTTCGTCGTTCATTTGACTATTTATCGCCCATTAATTCTTGAGCAGTTTCAAGAACATGCTCACCATTCATCATACCGTAGTCTTGCATGTTAATAACTGCTAATGGGATGCCTGCTTCATCAGTAATCTTTTTAACACTGTCTTCCATGTATTGAACTTGAGGTCCAAGCATTAATACATCTGGGTGTTCCTTATCAATTTCATCTTGAATACCTGATGCTGCAGTAGCAAAGATCTTGTAGTCCTTACCTTTTTCTTTAGCTGCGTTTTGCATCTTTGATACTAAAAGTGAAGTTGACATACCTGCTGAACAAGCTAACATAATAGTTTTATCTGCCATAATAATTATCTCCTTTGTAAATCTAATTAAGTGTTTTTCAGTGTTTGAGTGTTGATCTATAAATTAAATGTATGCACTTTCATCATTGAAAGCATTTACATTATAGCACGATTTTGATCATAAGTGTTAGTTAATAGCTGAAAAAATTATTTACCTTCAGCTTCGTCTTTCTTAAGCGTTGCAGCTTCTCTTTGGACTAAGATCTTGTCGTACTTTCTAGCAAATGGCCAGTAGATCAAAGTTGAAATAACTAATGTACATGCTTGCCAAATTGCCATCTTCCAGCCACCAATTAGGAAACCGGAGATAACAGCTGGCATTGTCCACGGACAAGCAAAACCATTAAGAGGGGGAACAATACCAGTTCTAATTACGAAGTAAGTTGAGATAGCAACTACAACTGGTGTTAAGAAGAATGGAATTGCTAAGAATGGGTTCATAACAATAGGTAAACCGAATAGGAATGGTTCGTTAATGTTAAAGATACCAGGAACTAATTCAACTTTACCGATTGAACGTAATTGTGCTGATTTAGCAGCAATTAAAATAAAGATAATTAAACCAATAGTGATACCTGAACCAGTCAAGTTAATAAAGTTGTTGTAGAATTCGTTAGTAACAACGTGAGCACCATTGGCAATAGTTAATTTACCAGCTTTGTACAATTGAGCATTATCAAAAGAGTTAGCTTGAAGCATAGGGCCAGCAAGAGAACCAACAATTAAACCGCCGTGAACACCAAAGAACCAGAAGAATGGTACTAAGAATCCAATAGCGATGGCACCACCAAGTGAATCAGAGATACCTTGAAGTGGAATTTGAAGAGTTTGGTAGGTCCATTGTAAGAAGTCTGAACCAGTAGTTAACTTAAAGCCTGCGTAAATAAGCATAGTACCAATTAAGATAATTCCTGATGGAATCATAGCAGTAAATTGGTTAGAAACAGCAGCTGGAACTTGTTCAGGTAACTTAATAGTCCAGCCCTTTTTCATAATAGCTGAGTAAATCCAGCCGACTAACAAACCAACAATGATTGCGGCGATCATTCCGTCGCCACCAAGCCAGGTAATGTTGAAGACACCTGTAACTGGTGATTCTAGGAATGTTTGTAAAGCGTGTGGTAACTTATCAATATTTTCAGTTACTGCTTTTGCACTCATTCCACCGTCAATACCTTTAGCCATGGCATTCTTTAATGGACTGTCAATAGTTAAAGTTTGAAGCATTAAGAATGCAGCTAATGAAGTAAGACCGGGTGCTAGTGGTTCATAGCCTTCATTTTTAACATAAATATAGGCAATACCAACTGCTGCCCACATAGCCATGATACTAAAAGTAGTAGTGTAGGCTTGGTTGAAGAATGCACCCCAACCGGAAGCATTAATTGCATTAGCTACGGCTGGAATAGGAATATTTCCTAAAATTAAGAAAATAGATCCAATAAGGATAAATGGTAAAGTATAAATCATACCATTTTGTAAGGCTTGGATAGCCTTAGTATTAACAAATTTCATTACTGGAGGCAGTATGTGTTTATTAACAAACACATACTGCCTGATTGTTTTTGTTCGCTCATTATATTTCGTCTCCATTATCTTTTAATACTTTTTGGAACCAATAAAATGATTTCTTTGGAACACGTTTTAAATCTTTTAAGTCATGATTTGAACGGTTGACGTAAACAGCACCATAGCGTTTTTCCATATCGGCATGTGAACTTGGAATATCGATTAATCCCCAACCTAGATAACCTAAAACTTTAGCTCCATCTAAGAACATGGCATCTTTCATAGCCTTAATATGTTCCTCGTGGTAAGCAATACGTTCATCATCTTCGATCATATGCTCACCATCCCACGTTTCTTTTAAGCCGATTCCGTTTTCAATTGGGAAGATTGGAATCTTGTAATGGTTGTACATAGTGGTAATGGCGTTTCTAAAACCAAGTGGATCAATTGTCCAGCCCCAAGCATTTGTCTTGAGATACTTGTTTTCTACACCGCCATAATTCATGTAACGGTTAGGAGCAACGTCGGCAGGAATTTTATCAGCTGACACTGTCCAAGAAGAATAGTAACTAAAAGCTAAAAAGTCAGCCTTTGCTTTTTTCATTTCTTCTTTATCATCTTCAGTTATATCCCAATTAATGTTGTGGTCTTTAGCGTATTGTAGTACTTCCGGTGAATAACCACGGCCAGTGTCTGCATCATAAATATTGAAATTCAAAAATTCTTGAATTTGTTTTGCTGCCCAAACATCGGTAGATTTTGAAGTTTCAGGATAAATTTGTTGGAAGGCAAGCATTCCGCCGATTTTTACATCATCATATTTTTCATGGATGTAATTAGCCAATCGAATATGACTGATCATGGTGTGGTGAAAGATGGTATACATATCATCTAAAGTTTTGTCACCTTTTTCGTAACCAGAGATGTTAAATACTTCGTCTTGGAAGTAAAGATTATGTTCATTGAAAACAATCCAGTATTTAACTCGGTCTGAAAAATGATCAATCATCTTTTTGCCGAATCTAACAAAAGCATCAACAACATGGCGTGACATAAAACCGTTGTATTCTTTTGCTAGGTGTAGGGGCATGTCAAAGTGATAAAGACAAATCATCGGCTCGATTCCGCGATCAAGCATGGCATCTACTAATTTGTCATAAAATTCAATTCCTTTAGGATTAAAATCCCCGTCTCCTTCGGGACAAACTCTTGACCATGAAATTTGAATACGATACATATTCATATTCATTTCTTTCATTAGGTCTAAATCCTCATCATAACGATGGTATTCATCAATCGCGGTGTGCCAGTCTGTAGTATTTTCTGTAGCAGGTCGTACATCGTAAACTGATAAGCCTTTACCGTCTTCATCCCAGGCACCTTCAGTTTGCATACTTGAAACCGAATTGCCCCAGAAGAAGTCTTTAGGCATTTTGTGCTTATTCATAATATTTCCTCTTTGCAATCGCTTACATGTTTTACATGTATAAATATAATCTTATTTGGAACAAAAGTAAAGCACTTTCATATAAAAATATATACTTTTGTTTAATTAGATAACAAAAAAGGACTGGGATGGTTTCCTCAGTCCTTTTTCATGATGCTTTCAAACACATTTATTTAATAATAAAAAAGTGTCTATATAAAATTTAATGCTCTTTTTCAAAATCTGCAACCGCTCCACGCAAATTTGCTTCATTTTTTAATGTACATATATCCAAAATTGGTTTCACGGTCTCGATATCCATCTTATTTCTTAATTTAGCAATTTCATCGTCGAGTAGGGGAACTAATTCTGGATTTTGTGAAATTCCACCACCAATAATAATTTTTTCAGGATCAAAACTGTGTTGAATATTAAAAATTGCTACAGCAAGAGCATGGAGGAGCTTTCCCCGTTCTTCTTGAGCAACTGGGTCATCAGTGTCAGCAAGTTCAAAAACAGTCTTACCATCAAAATCTTTTCCAGTCTTTTTATTGTAGCGCTTGGCCATGGTAACAGGTGAAGCTAGCTCACTTAACTGCTTACCATCAATAATCATAAAACCAAATTCACCGCCATAGAGATGTGCACCATGCCAGATTTGATTGTTAATAATGATACTTCCCCCAACGCCGGTACCAATAACTAAAAATGCCATACTACTGCATCCTTTAGCTGCTCCGTCAGCGATTTCGGCAAGAGCTGCGCAGTTTGCATCATTTTCGATACTTACTGGCAAACCAAATCTTTTTTCTAATTCAGGTACGATCTTAAAGTTGTGAATATACGGTAGAGCACTTGCTCCTTCAATCACGCCAGTAGCTTTATTAACAGCACCAGGAGAAGAGATGGCTACACCATCAATGTTATGATTAGCTTTTATTTCGTTAACTGCATCAGTTAATTCCTCATAAAAAGTATCTAAATTATCCGGTGTATCAATAGTAAATGCCATCTTTAATTTTTGATTTATCCAGGTAGCGATTTTAATAGTTGTGCCGCCAATATCAATTGCGATTAAGTTCATTAGTATTACCTCTCTTTTTATCTTATCTTTCATGTTAATCATCAACGTAAGCGCTGTCAATAAGTATATATTTTTCCTGAAGTATAACTAATAGTAAATGCTTTGCTATAATTGAAAGTAATTGATATAAAGGGGAAAATACATGAATACACCATCGTCCAGACAAGGAAATTTGACTAGATATATTGTTTATTTGGTCTTATATTTAATTGTAATTGGAGTTAAAAAATTAGCTCTGTTAAATGATCATGTAAATAAAATAGGGTACTTTTTTTTCTTACTTTGTGCCTTGTTTACTTTATATTTTTATATTCGACAATTTAATCGAGAACAACGATTTTTTGAAAAAAAGCCCACGATGCCTTTATTAGCAGATTATGGATTTATAGTTGGTGTATCTATTCTGGTGATTTTAGGACGTGTTTTTGTTTCCTATCTTCAAGCTAAAGGAAGCGTGCCCTTAATGTCTTTTCAAATAATTTATCAAAAGGCTGAATGTAATCTTTTATTTTGGTTTCTTATATTTTCGACTGGTCTTTTGCTACCAGCAATGCAAGTATATTTAACAACAGGTTTTTTCTTTAATTATGGGTTTAGAGCACAGAATATGGTTAGCGGTATAGTTGGCATTATGTGCTCAGGCTTTTTCTATGGAATACTTAATTTTCAAACTTCATTTAGTTTATTTATTCTCAATAGTCTTTACGGGATGCTTTTTGCTTGGTCTTACTTATATTCACAAAGAATCATGATGCCAATTTATTTAGCAATCCTAAATGGAATTTTTATGGTGATTTTAGCCTAACAAAAAACGAGGAACTTCATAAAGTTCCTCGTTTTTTAATATAAGCGGATAGCGTGAATCGAACCCGCATCTTCAGCTTGGGAAGCTGACATTTTACCATTAAACTATACCCGCATAAGCAAAATGATTATATCATTTTGCTAACGATGTGGCAACTGATGTCTGTCTAGGTTATATTCTGACCGGTCAAGTAGAGAAGTAAAGTTTTGAAAGAGCCAACGACGTAATTCAGATGGCTTTAACACTAAGGGCATTCTTTCATGAACTGGAAGCACAGTATCATTAGAAGCAGTAGTGACCATTGAAAAGTCATCCCCTTTATAAATACCAGCAATTAATGCCATCGGTTCATCTTTTGCAGTAAAAGATGAGTGTTCATGATAGGTTTTGTTATTTGATGCAAGGTAAGTTTGCTTACTACTTTCCCAGAATTCATTAGATAAAATAATGCACCGCTGGCGAGCAAATGAATCATCCCACATTGATGGTTTTTCTTCATAAAAACGCTCTACCCGAGCATTATAAATTACTCGATTCTTTTTAAATGGACTTGGATAGCCCCATTTCTTTTCAACTAACTTTAGTTCGTCATCGCTATATAGCATAACTAAAGATGGAGATTTAGGATAAATTTGAGTAACAGATTCAAATTTGTCTTCAATGTTTTTTGATACAACTAGTGGTAATTCTAAATCAGTTTTTAGATATGTCTTAATTTCTTTAAGCGATGGCATTTCATAATGACTACACATCTCTATTCATCCTTTCTTTATGTAATTTTTCTCTCAATTTAATTTTAGCAACTTTTAGGTAAGTTTAAACAAATAAGGATTTTTGCTAGAATTGGAGGTAAAGCTAAAGATTACAGATATATTGGAGAAAAAATATGACAAAGGAAATTTTATTAACTGGAGATAGACCAACCGGAAAACTTCATATTGGTCACTATATTGGCTCCTTAAAAAACCGTGTAAAATTACAAAATGAAGGTAAATATGACCCTTATATTATGATTGCGGACACTCAAGCACTAACTGATAATGCTAGAGATCCTGAAAAAATTAAGAATAGCTTAATTCAAGTAGCTTTGGACTACTTAGCTGTTGGACTAGATCCTGAAAAGTCTACTATCTATGTGCAATCACAAATCCCTGCTCTTTTTGAATTAACTGCTTATTACATGGATTTGGTAACAGTTGCACGTCTAGAAAGAAATCCAACTGTTAAAACTGAAATTAAGCAAAAGAATTTTAAAGATTCAATTCCAGTTGGTTTCTTAAACTACCCAGTTTCTCAGGCAGCAGACATTACTGCTTTTAAAGCAACAATAATTCCAGTTGGGGATGATCAAGAACCAATGCTTGAACAAACTAGAGAAATTGTTCGTACTTTTAATAGAGTTTATAACACTGATATTTTAGTTGAACCAAAGGGTTACTTCCCACCAAAGGGACAAGGTAGACTTCCAGGTTTAGATGGAAATGCAAAAATGTCTAAATCACTTGGAAATGCAATTTACTTGTCCGATGATGCAAAGACTGTACAAAAGAAAGTTATGTCAATGTACACGGATCCAAACCATATTCATGTTGAAGATCCTGGTCAAGTAGAGGGTAATACTGTCTTTACTTATCTTGATGTTTTTGCACCAGATAAAGATAAGGTGGCTGAACTTAAGGAACAATATCAAAAAGGTGGCTTAGGGGACGTTAAAATTAAACGCTACTTGAATAAGGTTCTTGAAGAAGAACTTGGGCCAATTAGAGAGCGTAGAGAGAAGTTTGCTCAAGATCCAGATGCTGTATACGAAATGTTACTAGAGGGATCAAAGAAGGCAAATGAAGTTGCTAACCAAACTTTACAAGAAGTTAGAGAAGCAATTGGTTTAAATTATTTTGATAGGTTAAATAAATAATTTAAAGAGGGTAAGACTGATGACAAGAGACAGGATTCCGTGGAAGCAATATTTTATGATGCAGGCGTTAGTTATTGCACAGCGCTCAACTTGTGACCGAGCCCTAGTGGGAAGTGTGTTGGTCAAGGACGACCGGATGATTGCCACTGGTTATAATGGAAGTGTTTCTGGACAACCTCATTGTGATGACGTTGGTCACTTAATGGTTGATGGACACTGTGTTAGAACTATTCACTCAGAAATGAATGCCTTAATTCAGTGTGCTAAAAATGGTATTTCAACTGAAGGTACTGAAATCTACGTGACTTATTTTCCTTGCTTTAATTGCAGCAAATGCTTAGTTCAGGCTGGTATTAAGAAAATTAACTATTATTATGATTATCATGATAATCCGTTAGCACTCAAGTTACTGCGTGAAAAGGGTGTGGCGATTGAACAAGTAACGCTAGATCATAAATATGTTCAAAGCTTAGCTGAGAGGTTAGAGAAGACGGATAATGAAAAATAAGTTTATCAGTTTTGGAATACTCCTAATTTCTTTTTTACTATTTACTGCTAGTACAACTTCTTTTGTTAGTGATCTGCAAAATTTATTTAATAACCAAACTAAAGAATTAGTAACTCAAAAAAATAAAGAGTATCAAAAAACAAAAAATAAACCTGAGATTCGGCTTTTAAGTCTAAAAAATAGTAATGATATAAATAAAATTAGGCCGATGAAAAATCAGGTAATTATTGTAGCTGCATTACAAAATAAAAGAAAAAATGTTCAAATTCTTGTTGGTAAAAATTACCAAGATGTTTTGACACAAAATAAGTGTAGCAACATTATTCGATATGCAGGCGATAAATTAAGAAGTGAGAAAAAATCAAGCTTCAACTCAGGAATTCGATTAGTTTTTAATGCCTGTGCAACTTTAATTGCCCAAAAAGATAAGTTATCTTATGATAAAAATTCTTTGACGCAAGAAGAGTTACAAAAAATTGATCATCCACAAAGTGTAAGTTTAGTTTGGGGATTAGTGATTGCAGCTTTAATTAGTTTTGGATTAGTTTTATTCAAAAGCACGCGAAAGCCACATTAGGGCTTGACTAAAAGCTAGTTAGCCGTTAAAGTATCAATAGAAATTAAATATTAGAGCAAATAAACTGTTAGGTGAGACTCCTACGTGAACACATGCTGTCGCCCAGCAACATCCAGAGATGCCAACGGGTCAAACAGGGATCGTCGATATAAGGCCCTCCCCAGCCAGCTAGTTATATTTTTATAACCTTACGTCACGTAGTGTTAAAACTGAACGACGAGTATAAAAATCGCTTGGATTTAAGCCGATGCAGTTTTTGCATCGGCTTTTTGTTTGTTTGCTAGGTTCTTAAGAAAGGATGTTGAAGATGTTAAAAATCAACACTTCCGGCAAAAGACATACTACAGACACCAAGCTGGTGCGCCGGATTGCATGCGAAGATAAATTTGCAACACTGCAACGATTAAAAACCTCAATTAGTGGCCTTCAAACTAAAGATGCGAGGCAACGCTTAGCAAAAAATGGTCCTAACGAAATTGTAAATAAACCTAAAAATACTAGACTTCAATTTTTATGTGAAGCATTTATGACGCCTTTTACAAGTATTCTTTTAGGCTTAGCAATTGTATCTATTATGCTTAACTATAAATTAAAAGTTCATAATTTAGATACACCTGTTTTAATTATTTTAGTTTTAGCTATTTCTGGAATATTAAGTTTCATTCAAAATATCAAAATTAGAGCGGCTATTCAAAATTTACTACATAAAATATCACCCACTACTAAAGTTATGCGCGACTGCATGCCACAAGAGTTGGCAACTAAAGAGTTAGTGGCTGGGGATATTATCTTGTTACAAGCTGGAGAAGTGGTTCCGGCAGATGTAAGAATTTTAAAGAATAATAATATAATTTGTTCAGCCGATTTCTTTATGGATGAAGATAATCCAGTATATAAGAGTGAAATTACTTCTTTAGGTCAGAGAAACAATCATGGTTATGTAGACTATGCCAATATTTTATACGCAGGTACCAGAATTATCTCTGGTTCTGGAGTTGGAGTAGTATTTGCGACTGGAAAAGAGACTATTTTTGGAAAATTATCTCAAAATATTTCCAAGATGGAATTAAAGAAGCACGTGTTTAATTTAGATACCAGAAATTTAACAAGAGTATTTTTAATTCTAGCTGCAGTTATTGTTCCTTTGTTTTTAGTAATTAGTAGTATGATGCATGGCAACTGGGAAAATACTTTAGTATTTGCTCTTGCAGTAGTTGTCGGATTAACCTCTGATGCAGTTCCTATTTCTATCACTAGCCAATTACTAAAAAATTCAATTCACCATCCGAGTAATAGCATGGTAATGAAAAAACAAAATCAATCTAACTAGGAATTTCTAAAAAGAAATTCCTTTTTTGGTACACAAATTTATGTAGGCATGCTATGTTATACTAGCAGTTAAAAGACTTATGAGAGGAAGAATAAAGATGGCTGAAAAGAAAACTTTCTATATTACTACACCTATTTACTATCCATCTGGAAAATTAACTATCGGTAATGCATACACTACTATTGCTGCTGATACCATGACTCGTTATAAAAAATCTCGCGGTTTTGATACATTCTTCTTAACTGGAACTGATGAACATGGACTTAAGATTGAGCAAAAAGCTGAAGCACAAGGAATTAAACCACAAGAATTTGTAGATAAAATGGCTGATTCCTATAAGGACCTATGGAAAATGTTAGACGTTTCCTATGATCGCTTCATTAGAACAACTGATGAAGATCACGTTAAAGCTGTACAAAAGATTTTTGAAAGATTATTAAAACAAGGAGATATTTACTTAGGTGAGTACACTGGTTGGTATTCTGTAGAAGATGAAGAATACTTCACTGAATCACAACTTGCTGAAGTATATAAAGATGATGATGGCAATGTGATTGGCGGAAAGGCTCCATCAGGACATGAAGTACGTTTAGTTAAGGAACCATCATACTTCTTCAGAATGAGTAAATATGCTGATCGCTTACTTCAATACTACAAGGATCACCCAGACTTTATTTTGCCTCACTCTCGTGAGAAAGAAATGGTAAATAACTTTATTAAGCCAGGCTTAGAAGACTTATCTGTCACTCGTACGACTGTTGATTGGGGAATTCCTGTGCCTAGTGATCCTAAGCATGTTGTTTATGTTTGGATTGATGCTCTTTCTAACTATATTACTGCTCTTGGATATGGTTCAGATAATGATGCATTATTTAAGAAATATTGGCCAGCTGACGTACATTTAGTTGGTAAGGAAATTGTTCGCTTCCACACTATTTATTGGCCAATTATGTTAATGGCACTTGATCTTCCTCTTCCAAAGCAAATCTTTGGGCATGGCTGGGTATTAATGAGAGACGGTAAAATGTCTAAATCAAAGGGTAATGCCGTTTACCCAGAAATGATTGTTAAACGTTATGGCTTAGATGCTCTTCGTTATTACTTGATGCGTGCAATTCCATTTGGTTCAGATGGTATTTTTACTCCGGAAGATTTTGTTGAAAGAGTTAACTTTGATTTGGCTAATGACTTAGGTAACTTGTTAAATAGAACTGTTTCAATGATTAATCAATATCAAGATGGCCAAGTTGCTCCAGTTGCTTCAGAACAGGATGAATTTGCAAAAGATTTAATTAAAACAGCTAATGAAACAATTGCTGAATATCAAAAACAAATGGATGCCCTCCACTTCTCTCAAGCTTTAGATAGTGTTTGGAAGCTCATTTCTCGTGCAAATAAATATATTGATGAAACTACACCTTGGACGTTAAACAAAGAGGGCAAGAGTGAAGAACTATCTAAAGTAATGACTAACTTGGCTGAAAGTTTACGTTTAATTGCAATTTTAATTGCACCAGTTATGACGCAGAGCCCAGTTAAGATGTTTGAACAACTCGGACTTGACTGGAAGAATGATGATCAAAAGAAACTTGATTTTGGCGGCTTTGACTGGAACATTAAGGTAACAGAAAAGCCGACGCCAATCTTCCCACGACTTAAAAATGATGTTGAAGTTAAGTACATTAAGGAAGAAATGAAGAAGGCTAAGCCAAAGAAGAAGACTAGAAGTCAACAAAAAGAAGAAAAACACATTACAATTGATGATTTTGACAAAGTCAAAATTCAAGTAGGTCAAATTTTATCCGTTGAGCCAGTAAAGGGATCAAGTAAATTATTAATGTTTAAACTTGATTTTGGTGATGGAAACGAACGTCAAATTTTAAGTGGTATTCGTAAGTTTTATCCAGATGCAAGTGAACTTTTAGATAAAAAGGTCCTTGCAGTTACTAACTTAAAGCCACGTAAGATGCTAGGACATGAAAGTCAAGGTATGCTTTTATCTAGTGAAAAGGATGGCAAGGTTAAGTTAGCTATTGTTGGCGATGAACATGAGGTTGGAGCTGAATTAGGCTAATGGAGATTTTTGATTCGCATACACACTTAAATGATGCATCTTTTCGCGGAAAAGAAGACATTTATCTTGAACGAGCTAAAGAATTAGGTGTTGTGAAAAGTGCGGTTGCTGGACAAGATCCTGAATTTAACGAACGTGCGATTGACTTGAGTCAAAGATTCGATAACTTATATGCTATTGTTGGCTATTGCCCGGATGTTGCTAAAGACTATGATCAAAAAGCTGAGGATAAGCTAGTTGAGCAACTAAAAGAACCTAAAACTGTCGCGTTAGGAGAAATTGGACTAGATTATTATTGGGATGAATCCCCGAGAGAGGTACAACGCAAAGTTTTTGCGCGACAACTTGATTTGGCTCATAGTTTGAAAATGCCTGTTAATATTCATACTCGAGATGCTTTTGAAGATACTTATCAAGTTTTGAAAGATAGTCATGTCGGTGAATATGGTGGGATAATTCATAATTTCAATGGTGATCCGGAATGGCTCAATAAGTTTCTTGACTTAGGGATGATGGTTTCATTTTCTGGTGTGGTTTCTTTTACTAAAGCAGTTGATGTTCATGCTTCAGCTAAGGTTGTGCCGTGGGACAAATTTTTAATTGAAACTGATGCTCCATATTTAACACCGAAGCCATACCGTGGAAAACAAAATGAAACAGGATATGTGCGTTATGTAGCTGAAGCAATTGCCGATTTGCGTGGAAGCTCTGTTGAAGAAGTAGCCAAGCATACATTTGAGAATACGATGAGGGCATATGGAATCAGAAAATAAAAAACAATTTAATGCTGTAATAGTTGTTGAAGGTCGAGATGATACCAAACGTCTAAAACAATTTTTTCCTGGAATTGAAACTATTGAAACCAATGGTTCAGAGGTATCTGAACAAACTTTAGCTGAAATAAAGAAACTTTCGCAAACTAGAGAAATAATTATTTTTACTGACCCAGATTATAATGGCGAAAGGATTCGACGTTTAGTTACCCAAGCAGCTCCTCAGGCTAAGCAAGCTTTTATTACACGCAAAGAAGGAGAACCAACTAAGCGTGGAAATAGTTTAGGAGTTGAACACGCTTCAAAAGAAGCTTTGATTCGTGCTTTAAGTGATTTGCATGAAGTTAAACCGATAGAAAGTGATATCACTAAGGAAAAGTACGATGAGTTAGGCTTAGGAATGAGCTCGGGTGCTCGTCTTTTACGTGAGAAGGTTGGGATTAAGCTAGGAATTGGATATGGAAATAGTAAACAATTTTATAAACGCTTAAAGATGTTTGGAATTACTTATGATGAATTAAAGAGGGCAGTTGAAGATGTCAAATAGTATGCCGATTGCAAGTCCAGTTAGAACTCAAGCAATTGTTAATCGCTATTTTATGCATGCGAAAAAGAATTTAGGTCAAAACTTTTTAGTAGATTTACCAGCAATTAAAGGAATTGTTGAAGCAGCAGATATTCAGCCAGGAGACCAAGTTATTGAAATTGGACCTGGAATTGGTTCATTAACTGAACAACTTCTTTTAGCTGGAGCCAAAGTTTTGGCTTATGAGGTTGATCAAGATTTACCAGAAATCTTAAACAATGAATTGCCACAAAAAATTGATGGTGAAGAATTGAAAGATCGGTTTAAGTTAGTAATGAAAGATGTATTGAAAGCTAACTTTGTAGAGGATAATGATGGCTTTCTTGATTTAAGTAAATCAGTTAAGATTGTTGCTAATTTACCTTACTACATTACAACTCCAATTATTTTTAATCTGATTAAGAGTGATTTAGATTTTTCAAGTTTAACCTTAATGATGCAAAAAGAAGTTGCTGAACGGTTAGTTGCTAAGCCTAAAACAAAGGAATATGGTCCCTTGTCTATTGCAGTGCAAAGCCGGATGAATGTTCGCTTAGCCGAAGAAGTAAAGAGCACATCTTTCATGCCAAGACCTAAAGTTGATTCCGCGGTTGTTGTCTTAACGCCACTTCTTGAAAAGCCTGACATTAATGATTATGCATTCTTCGATCATGTAGTGAAAATGTGTTTTGCTCAACGTCGTAAAACTTTAGCTAATAATTTGAAGACTTTAATTAAAGATAAAGATGAACGCGAGAAATTAATTAATGATCTAGGGTTAGATGTTAGAGTTCGTCCGGAAGAATTAACTCTAAATCAATTTGTTCAGTTGGCACATCTTCTAAAAGATCGGCAAGCATAAAACGGTTACAAATTACAGACTTGAAAAAATATTAAATTTTTGATAAAATGAATCCAAGCAAAGGAGTGACGTCCAGTGCCAACAACACTAATGGCAATTAAACAAAGTTTGGATTCTCATTTGGGTGAAAACTTAGTAGTAGTAGCTCAAGCAGGAAGAAAAAAAGTAACCCGTCGTAAAGGTAGATTAACTAAGACTTATCGGGCTGTATTTGTTGTAGATCTTGACCAAGATCAAAATAATTTTGAACGAGTATCTTATAGTTATACCGATTTATTAACCAAAAACATTGAACTTGAGTTTGATGAAATGTAGTCGACAATAGAATATTACGAACAATCACTAGTATTTCACTTAAAATGCTAGTGATTTTTCTTTATATAGAGTATATTTAAACGTAGAAATCTATTTAATGTTTAGGAAGGTAAAAGCATGAAACGTTCAGAAAGATTAGTTGATATGGTTAAGTATCTTTTGGCTCGCCCTCATACTTTGATTGCATTACCATTTTTTGCAGATCGCTATGGTGCAGCAAAATCTTCAATTTCAGAAGATTTGGCAATTTTACGTCAAACTTTAGCCAACGATCAAAATGGAATTTTAGAAACTGTAGCGGGAGCAGCAGGTGGAGTAAGATACATTCCTTTTGTAGGAAAAAAAGAAGCTACAGACTATCTTCATGATTTAGCTGACCGTATTGAAGATCCTGATCGTATTTTACCCGGTAATTTTGTTTACTTATCCGATATTTTAGGTTCGCCGCAAGATTTACGTCAAATTGGACAACTGATTGCTACCAAATATGCCTACAGTAATATTGACTATGTAATGACGATTGAGACTAAAGGAATTGCTCTTGCACAAGCAGTAAGTCGTTTCTTAAATGTGCCATTTGTAATGGTTAGAAGACGTCCTAAAATTACTGAAGGATCAACAATTTCAGTTAATTATGTTGCTTCTTCAAGTGAACGAGTTGAAAAAATGGAGTTGGCCAAAAGACTCCTCCCAGAAGGAAGTAATGTACTAATTGTCGATGACTTCATGAAAGGTGGAGGCACTTTAACTGGGATGGAAGAACTAGTTAAAGAATTTAAAGGTACTGTTGCCGGTATGTGTGTACTTTGCGAAACAAAGTATGCCTCTCAAAAAGTAGTTGATGACTACCAATCTTTAATTAAAATCACTGAAGTTGACAGGGATAAGAAACTAATCAAAGTACGACCAGGTAATTTCTTAGAGCAGACAGACTTCAATCGTTTCCCAAAATGATATACTGATAGATAGCTTAAATACAATATTGAGGGGATATTAAATTCATGAATAAATATGTTGTTATCTTAGCTGCTGGAAAAGGTACCCGTATGAAGTCAAAACTTTACAAGGTATTACATAAGGTTTGCGGAAAAACGATGGTAGAACATGTCGTTGAGGCAGCAAAGGGAACTAATCCAGATAAGATTATCACTGTTGTTGGTAATGGCGCAGAGAGTGTTAAAGATGTATTAGCAGGTCAGTCAGAATTTGCTTTTCAAGAAAAGCAATTAGGAACTGGAGATGCAGTTTTAGCAGCAAATGATCTATTAGAGAATTTAGAGGGATCAACTTTAGTTGCTACTGGGGATACTCCATTATTTACAGCCGAAACCTTTAATAACTTATTTAAAAAACACGAAGAGAGCGGAAATAGTGCAACTGTTTTGACCGCAAAAGCTCCAAATCCATTTGGCTATGGACGTATCATTCGTGACGAAGATGGAAATGTTCTGAGAATTGTTGAACAAAAAGATGGTACTCCAGAAGAGTTAGCTGTTGATGAAATTAATACTGGTGTTTTTTGTTTTGACAATAAAGAATTATTTAAAGCTCTAAAACAAGTAGGTAACGATAACGCGCAAGGTGAATACTATCTAACTGATGTTTTAGAAATTATGCGCAAGGCTGGTCACAAGGTTGGTGCATATGAAATGCCAGACTTTAGTGAAAGTCTAGGGGTTAACGACCGAATAGCTCTTGCTCAAGCAACTAAAATTATGCAAAGAAGAATCAATGAGGAACACATGAGAAATGGTGTATCATTTATTGATCCTGATACTGCATATATTGATAGCGATGTTAAAATTGGCAACGATACTGTTATCGAAGGAAATGTTGTTATTAAGGGTAAAACCGAAATTGGTAGTAACTGCTATATTACTAATAGTTCAAGAATCATTGACTCTAAGATCGGCAACAATGTAACTATCACTTCTTCAACTCTTCAAGAAGCTCAAATGGATGATAATACTGACATTGGTCCTAACTCACACCTTCGTCCAAAGGCCGTAATTCGCAAAGGTGCACATATTGGTAACTTTGTTGAAATTAAGAAGGCTGAAATTGGAGAAAATACCAAGGTAGGACACTTAACTTATGTTGGAGATGCAACTTTAGGTAAAGATATTAATATTGGCTGCGGAACTATTTTCTCTAACTACGATGGCGTTAAGAAGTTCCATACTAATGTTGGTGATCATTCATTCATTGGTGCAGGTGCTACGATTATTGCTCCAGTTAATATTGCTGATCATGCATTTGTTGCAGCAGATTCTACAATTACTAAAGATGTTGAGAAGTACGATATGGCAATTGCTAGAGGTAGACAAACTAATAAACCAGATTATTGGCACAAATTACCTTTGGCAAAAGACAAAGAATGGGAATAAATTTAAAAGAAGTTGTTAAATACAACTTCTTTTTTTGCTATTTACAAGCGTAACAAGCATTTTTTTGCTATTATTAAATGTGGAATTGTAATTTTTCGGTGGAGGAAATTATGTCTCAATTAGACAAAGAAATTAAAATTTTTGCGCTCAACTCTAATAAGCCTTTAGCAGAAAAAATTGCTGATAAGGTGGGAGTTAAGCTTGGTAAGTCTGATGTTAAACGTTTCAGCGATGGTGAAATTCAAATTAACATCGATGAATCAGTTCGTGGTAAAGATGTTTATTTAGTGCAATCAACTTCAGCTCCAGTAAATGATAATTTAATGGAATTGTTAATCATGATTGATGCTGTTAAGCGTGCTTCGGCTAGAAGTGTTAACTTAGTAATGCCTTACTACGGATATGCACGTCAAGATAGAAAGACCCGTGCACGTGAACCAATTACAGCTAAGTTAGTAGCTGATATGTTACAAAAAGCTGGTGCTGATCGAGTACTTTCACTTGATTTACATGCCCCACAAATTCAAGGATTCTTTGATATCCCTGTTGATAATTTGATGGGTGCACCTCTTCTTGCGGACTACTTCTTAAGCCATGATTTAGAAAAAGATGCTGTTGTAGTTTCACCTGATCATGGTGGTGTAACTAGAGCAAGAAAGCTAGCAGAATTCCTTAAGACTCCAATTGCAATTGTTGACAAGCGCCGTCCAAAGGCAAATGTTGCTGAAGTTATGAACATTATTGGAGATGTAAAAGGCAAGCGTGCCATTATTATTGATGATATGATCGATACTGCTGGTACTATTACTTTAGCATCTCAAGCTTTAATGGATGCTGGTGCAACTGAAGTTTATGCTTCAGCTACCCATGCTGTTTTATCAGGTCCCGCAATTGAACGTTTGAATAATTCACCAATTAAGAAATTGATCTTAACTGATTCAATTAACCAACCTGAAGAAAAAGATTTATCTAAGGCTGAAATTGTTTCTGTTGGACCATTAATGGGTGAAGCAATTAAATTGATTCAAGAACATAAACCAGTTAGTCCACTATTTAATACTCGTTTTCAATCACATAATTAAGTAATAAAAACCAATATCTATCTACTTAGGTATTGGTTTTTTTGTCCTATAAGAGCTATACCTTTATTTTAAAAATAGAAAAAGCGTTTACATATCTCGGATAATTAAGGTAGTATTAAACTATACAGTTTTGAAGAAGGAACTATGAGAATATGACTACTTTATCTGATGTAGCAAAAAAAGCTAGTGTATCTAAGATGACAGTATCGCGGGTTATTAATCATCCGCAACAGGTGACGCCAGAATTAAGAAAAATTGTGGAAAAAGCAATGGAGCAATTGAATTATCATCCCAATTCAATTGCGAGTGCTTTAGCTCATAATCGGACTAATGTGGTTAAATTGGTAATTTTAGAAGATATTGATACAACCGAGCCATACTATATGAATCTACTTTTTGGGATTGCTAAAGGACTAAGCAAAAAACACTACGCAATTCAATTAGCCACAGACAGGAATGTTGGCGGAGGAGACGGCTATATTATAACTGGTGGGCGAGCAACGGATGCAGAATGGTTAGATCAATTAGATAAACCTTTTGTTTTATTTGGAGAAAATCGTTATGGCTATGATTTTATTGATACAGATAACAAATTAGGTGAACAGCTGGCTACACAGTATGCACTTAATAAAAATTATCAATCAATTGTTTTCATTGGAATTGATGAAAAAGAGCCTTTTGAATATTCAAGGGAAGCCGGCTATATCAATACACTTCAGAAACATAATATGATTCCAAAAATTTTTCGAATCCAAAACCATAGTAGTCTGGCTGAAAAATTAATTATTGATAATTGGAGAAAATTTGCACCGAATACATGCTTTATTTGTGCTAGTGATCGAATTGCAGTGGGGGTAGTACGAGCTATACAAAGAAAAAATGGAAATATTCCTCGGGATTTTGGTGTGATTGGTTTTGACGGAGTCTTTTTAGATCAAGTCTCAAATCCAAAACTCACTACCGTTAAGCAAAATTTATTTAAGCTTGGGGAGCTCTTAGCTGGGATGATTCTGCAAAAAATTAAACAAGATGGAGCCCAGCAGGGTGAAGTCTTGCTTGAACCAGAACTAATAAAAAGTGAATCTACAAGAAAGTAAGAAGCTGTCTAAACAGCTTCTTTTTTTGATACCGGTAACAGATAAAATATATTGTAAGCGCTTATAACGATTGCTTAAAATAAAATTCATGGAGGATGTGTATTATGAGACATTGGTATGATCAAGCAATTATTTATCAAATATATCCTAAGTCTTTTCAAGATTCTAATAATGACGGTATTGGTGACTTAAATGGAATAAGAAAGAGAATACCGTATTTAAAGGAATTAGGAATCAATGCTGTTTGGCTAAATCCAATTTTTGTTTCTCCACAAGTGGATAATGGCTATGATGTATCAAATTATTTTGCTATTGATCCAAAGATGGGAACAATGGAGGATATGGACAACTTAATTAAAGAGATGCATGAGGCTGGTATTCATGTAATTATGGACTTTGTATTAAACCATACTTCTGATCAGCATCCCTGGTTTCAAGATGCTATAAAAAATCCAGAAAGTATATATCGTGACTATTATATTTTTGCTGGAGAAAACAATCAGCGTCCAAATAATTGGGGAAGTTTTTTCGGAGGAAGTGTTTGGGAAAAGGATCCTGCAGGAACTGGACAATTTTATTTCCATCTTTTTGATAAAAGAATGCCCGATTTGAATTGGAAGAATCCTGAAGTTAGACATGCAATGATTGAGATTGCAAAATATTGGTTAGAAAAGGGAATTGATGGATTAAGATTAGATGCTTTTATTCATATTGCAAAAGCAGATCTAAGACAGAATTTTCCCGTTAATAGCAAAGATGAAGAACCAGTAATTGCAGAACCATTTTTTGCTAATTTACCACAAGTTCAAAAATGGATGCGTCCATTTTGTGAAGAAATAAAACAGGATTATCCTGATGCATTACTTTTAGGGGAAGCAGCAAGTGCAAATGTGAATTTGGCTGTGGATTATACAAATCAGGACAATCATTTAATGGATAGCGTAATTACTTTTAGATATTTTACTGAAGATCAAAGTAAGATCGATCCTAGTTTTTTGAGTAATTATCAACCTAAGCCATTAGATTGGGTTAAATTTAAACAAAATCAGACTATTTGGCAACAGACCTTAAGTGGAATTTCTAAACCTACTCTCTATTGGAATAATCATGATATGGCAAGGCTGGCAACTAGGATTGCTAAAAATGATATTCAAGCAAGAAGTTTAGCAATGCTGATGTACTTACAGTGCGGTATTCCAATCATTTATTATGGTGAAGAGCTGGGGATGAAAAATTTACAGTTTGAAGATATAAATAATTTTAAAGATGATACTGTAAAAGAGTTTGTGACGAGTGCAGAAAAAGCAGGTAAGACTTCAAAAGAAGCATTGTTAATGGCAAGCAAAACCCATAAGCTGCCTGCTCGAGGTCCAATGCCATGGGATAACGAAAGAAATAATGGCTTTACAGAGAAAGAGCCTTGGATTAAAGGTAAGAAGCTTGATAAGGCAAATGTAGCTGATGAAATAGCGGATGATAGTAGTATGTTTAACTTTTACAAAAAGCTTATTAGCTTGAAGAAAGAACAACTATTTCAAGAGGGTAATTATTATTTATGGCCAACGTCAAATAGTAGCTATGTCTATGAGCGTAATTTAAAAGACAAAAAAGCACTTATTGCTGTTTCTTTAAGTCAAGAACCGATTGAACTTGAAGTAGGAAAAGAATTTAGTAATGAAAGATTATCAGCTGGTCAATATGATTTAGTGGCAGGAGAATTAAGACTAGAGCCATATGCCGGAGTAGTATTAGAAAATTAAAAAGATTGAGGAATAAAATATGCAACTTGCAGCTTTAAAACACAGAACTGAAAGTGAAGATTGTTTTGTTATTGATCATTCACACGTTAAAATTAGACTTCATACAGCAAAAGATGATGTGGAAAAAGTAATTGTTCATTACACTGATAACTATTTACCACCAGAGCAAGCTAAGGAACTTGAGATGGAGAAAGCGGGTAGAGGTCAAGTTAGTGATTACTGGACAGCAACTTTAACTGCACCTTATCATCGGATTAAATACACCTTTGAAGTAATTGGAAAAGATGGAAGTCGTTATATCTTTGGTGATCGTAGTATTGAAAAATTTAGTGATGAAAAATTAAGAGAAGATGGAATGTATTTTAAAGTTCCATACTTCCACGATATTGATCGAATCAAAACACCAAAATGGCTAAAAGATATTGTTTGGTATCAAATTTTTCCAGAGCGTTTTGCTAATGGCGATAAAAGTAATGACCCAGCAAATGTTAAAGAATGGAATCCAGAAGATCATCCAGGCAGAGAAGATTTTTATGGTGGAGACTTACAGGGAGTTTTAGATCATCTAGATGATCTACAGAAATTAGGGGTTACGGGATTATATTTCTGCCCAATTTTTAAGGCAAGTTCTAATCATAAATATGACACAATTGATTATTTACAAGTAGATCCAGCTTTTGGAGACAAGGATTTATTTGCAAAAGTAGTTAATGAAGCACATAAGCGTGGGATGAAAGTGATGCTTGATGCTGTATTTAATCACTTAGGTGATCAATCAATGCAGTGGCAAGATGTAGTTAAAAATGGCGAAAAATCACGCTTTAAAGATTGGTTCCACATTAATTCATATCCTGTTGAACCATATCGTGACCCAAGTAAAGGTGAAAAAAATCCACCATATGAAACTTTTGCCTTCGAAAAACATATGCCTAAGTTAAATACGGCTAACCCAGAAGTACAGGACTTTTTATTAGAAATTGCGACCTACTGGGTAAAATATTTTGATATTGATGCTTGGCGGCTAGATGTTGCAAATGAAGTTGACCACCATTTCTGGAAGAGATTCCATGATGAATTAGTTAAAATAAAGCCTGATTTTTATATTGTTGGGGAAATATGGCATTCAGCTCGTCCATGGCTTCAGGGGGATCAATTTACAGGTGTAATGAATTATCCATATACTTTACAAATTGAAGACCACTTCTTTAAACATAAAATGGATGCTAAAGACCTTAGTGAACACCTAACTGATCAGTTAATGATGTATCCAGATATGGTTGACCAGGCTATGATGAATATGCTTGATTCCCACGATACGGCTAGAATTTTAACTTTAGCAAAAGACAATCAAGATTTAGCTTTGCAAGCAGTTGCGTATGAATTTGTTCAACCTGGAGTGCCATGTATTTACTATGGAACAGAGATGGGGATGAGCGGTGATAATGATCCGGATTGTCGTAAACCAATGGATTGGAGTAAGATAAATGGTCCGGTATGGCAAAGAGTTCATGAATTAGTGAAATTCAGACTAGATCATAGTGATACCTTGAATAAAGGTACTGTTAAGTTAACGGTAACAGAAAAAGGACTTCTAAAAGTTGAACGAACAGGCAAAGAAACAATAAAGGCCTACTATAATACCGGTAAACATAATGTAAAAATTGATAAAACAGCAGCTCTTAGTCAGAATTATAAAGCGGGAGTGTTAGCGCCAAATGGCTTTTTGATTGAGGTTAAAGCTTAATATATGAAGAATAAAAAGCAGCAATAAGAGGCTGCTTTTTTTCTTATAAATTTTTGATACCGGTAACATTAAAACAAACATTGTTAAGCGCTTTCAATGATTAGATAATAGATTTGTAAATAAAAAGACTTCACGAAAGTGACGGAGAATGATGATGAAGAGAATTTTTGAGGTTGATCCTTGGAAAGTAACGACACATGAATTTTCTAAGGAAGATAAAAGGTTACAAGAAAGTATTACTGCAATTGGTAATGATTATATGGGAATGAGAGGAAACTTTGAGGAGGGTTACTCTGGCGACACACTTCAAGGAACATATTTAGCAGGTGTGTGGTTCCCAGATAAGACAGTTGTTGGTTGGTGGAAAAATGGATACCCAAAATACTTCGGTAAGACACCAAATGCTCCAAGTTTTATTGGAATTGGGATCACCGTCAATGGTGAAAAAATTGATTTAGCTAAAGTAAAGTTTAGTGATTTTGAATTATCACTTGATATGCATCAAGGGCTTCTTTCAAGAAGTTTTATCTATGAAGGTAAAGATGTCAAAGTTAAATTTGAATTTGAACGTTTTCTTCATATTGTACAAAAAGAAGCTGCTTTAATTAAAGTAAAAGCTACGGTACTTGAAGGAAAGGCTAAGATTGATTTTGATTCTACTTTAGATGGAACAGTTGTTAACGAAGACAGTAACTATGATGAACGCTTCTGGATTCCACTTGGTGAGAATAAGGATACAAAAACTATCCAGGTAAAAACTAAGCCTAATCCTTATGAAGTGCCTCAATTCACAGTTTTACTTCAAGAATCTTTGCGCCACAATGGTGAACTAATTCAAACTGAAGTTTCTACTAAAGAAGCCAAGTTGAGCGAAAAATTTTCAGTTGAATTAAGTGAAGGACAAAGTTACGAACTTGAAAAAGACATTATTGTTGTAACAAGTAGAGATGTTGAAGAAAAAGATCAAGCAAGTGTTGCTGAAGATTTAATGAATAAGCTTCAATCAAAGAGCTTTGAAGAAAACTTAGCCGATCATACTGCTGAATGGCAAAAACGTTGGGACATGAGTGATGTTGAAATTTCTGGTGATGCAGCAGCCCAACAGGGGATTAGATTTAATATTGCTCAGTTGTTCATGACATACTACGGTGAAGATGAACGCTTGAACGTTGGTCCTAAGGGATTTACTGGTGAAAAATACGGTGGTGCTACTTATTGGGATACTGAGGCTTACATCGTTCCAATGTACTTAGGGATTACTAACCCAAGCGTTACTAAAGCCCTTCTTCAATATCGTCATAATCAATTACCAGGAGCATATCACAATGCTAAAGAACAAGGCCTTCCAGGTGCCTTGTTCCCAATGGTAACTTTCAATGGTATTGAATGTCATAACGAATGGGAAATTACTTTTGAAGAAATCCACAGAAATGCTGATATTCCACATGCAATTGCTATGTATACCGAATACACCGGCGATGATAGCTATGTTAAGAATGAAGGTATGGATGTCTTAGTTGGAACTGCAAGGTTCTGGGCAGCTCGAGTTCACTGGTCTAAATGGCGTAACAAGTATGTAATGCACGGTGTGACTGGTCCTAACGAATATGAAAACAATGTTAACAACAACTGGTTTACCAACACTATGGCAAGATGGCTTCTGAAATATACACTAGAGCGTTTGCCACTTGCAACTAAAGAAGCTCAAGAACGAGTTCATGTTACTGAAGAAGAAAAAGAAAAGTGGCAAGACATTGTTGATAAGATTTATCTTCCAGAAGATAAAGAGCTAGGGATTTTCTTACAACAAGATGATTTTCTTGATAAAGAGATTCGTCCAGTAAGTGAAATTGAAGATCAACGTCCTATTAACCAGCATTGGTCTTGGGATAAGATCTTAAGATCACCATTTATTAAGCAAGCTGATGTTTTGCAAGGTATCTATTTCTTCCCAGAAAACTATACGAAGGATCAAAAAGAAAAGAACTTTGATTTCTATGAACCGTTAACTGTTCATGAAAGTTCCCTTTCACCTTCAATTCACTCAGTTTTAGCTGCTGAATTAGGAAAGAAAGATAAGGCGGTTGAACTGTATGAAAGAACTGCAAGACTTGATTTAGATAATTACAACAATGATACGGTAGATGGTTTACACATTACTTCGATGAGTGGATCATGGCTAGCTATTGTTCAGGGCTTTGCTGGGATGAGATACGACCATGACCAATTGAAATTTAAGCCATTTATTCCAGATAACTGGGACCACTATAGCTTTAAGATTAACTACCGTGGTCGGTTAATTAAGGTTTATGTTGATCATCAAGAAACCAAGATCTCTTTACTTGAAGGTAAAGATCTAGAAATTCTTGTTAATGATAAGAAGGTAATGCTTAAAGAAGGTGAAAGTGAATGCTTAAAGGACTAATTTTTGACTTAGATGGAGTTTTAACAAATTCAGCTGTCTATCATTTAACTGCTTGGAATAATTTAGCTAAGGAATTAGGGATTAACTTAACGGATGATCAACTTGATAGCTTAAGGGGTATTTCAAGAATGGATTCTTTAAATCTAATTTTGAAATATGGCGACCAGGAAGATAAATATTCTGAAGCAGAAAAAGAAAAGTTCGCAGCAGAAAAGAATACCAAATTTGTTGAACAAGTTGAAAAAATGACGCCAGCAGATATTTTGCCAGGTATTCCGGAACTACTTAGTGATGCAAAGAAACAAAACTTAAAAATGGTTATTGCTTCTGCCTCAAAAAATGCACCTAAGATTTTAACAAAGTTAGGAATTATGGATGAATTTGATGGCATTGTTGATCCAGCAACACTTCATCACGGAAAACCAGATCCAGAAATTTATGAAAAAGCTCAAGAATTAGCTGGTTTAAATGCAGACGAAGTAATTAGTTTTGAAGATGCTCAAGCAGGTGTTCAATCAATTAAAAGTGCTGGTCAATTTGCAGTTGGAATTGGGGATAAAGAGGTCTTGAAAGAGGCTGATTATATTGTTCCAACTACTAAAGAATTGAAACTTTCAGAAATTGAATCAGTTTTTAATAAAAAATAAGAGGGAAGTAGGGAAAGAGAATGGTTGAAGTAGATTTAAACCATATCTATAAAAAGTACGAAGGAAATGATAAATATTCAGTTAATGACTTTGATTTACATATCAAAGATAAAGAATTTATCGTTTTTGTTGGACCATCTGGTTGTGGTAAATCAACTACTTTGAGAATGGTTGCTGGTCTAGAAGATATTTCTAAAGGTACTTTAGAGATTGACCATAAGGTAATGAATGACGTTGCACCTAAAGATAGAGACATTGCCATGGTTTTCCAAAACTATGCTTTGTACCCTCATATGTCAATTTACGACAACATGGCTTTTGGATTAAAGCTTCGTCATTATAAGAAAGATGAAATTGATAAACGAGTTAAGCATGCAGCAGATATTTTAGGTTTATCAGAATATCTTGATAAAAAGCCAGCTGAATTATCTGGTGGTCAAAGACAGCGTGTTGCCTTAGGACGGGCAATTGTCCGGGATGCTCCAATTTTCTTAATGGATGAACCTTTATCAAACTTGGATGCAAAATTACGTGTCACAATGCGTGCTGAAATTGCTAAGTTGCACCAAAATTTGGGAACTACTACGATTTATGTTACTCACGATCAAACTGAAGCCATGACTTTAGCAGATCGGGTAGTAGTTATGTCAGTTGGTAAAGTTCAACAAATTGGCACACCTCTAGAGGTTTACAATATGCCGGTAAATATGTTTGTTGCTGGTTTTATCGGATCTCCTCAAATGAACTTCTTTAATGTTCACTTTAAAGGAAATCGAATTAGCGATGGAAAAGGTCTAGATATCGAAATCCCTGAAGGTAAAGCAAAGATGCTTAAAGAAAAGGGATATGACGATAAAGATCTAGTATTTGGTATCCGTCCAGAAGATATTCATTCAGAGGAAGCATTCCTTGAAACTTGGCCTAACCAAATTGTTGAATCAACTGTTGTTGTTTCAGAATTGCTTGGTTCAACTATTCAGCTTTATCAAAAAGTAGATGGAACAGAATTTGTTGCCATTATAAATGCCCGTGATTACCATACTCCAGGCGATAAAGTAAGAATGGGATTTGATGTTAATAAAGCCCACTTCTTTGATAAAGATACAACGAATGCTATTCGTTAACTTGCAGGAGAGGACGCTTCTGCAAAATATTGATTGGGTTTACAACGAGTGTGAAACTTGGTTCACGGTTGTAATAATGTATTTAGCCAGTCATGGCTAGGAGGAAAAATCATGAAGTTATGGAAAAAATTGGCTTTAGGTAGTGTTGTAGCAATATCTGCTATTTCATTAACTGCTTGTAGTAACAACTCTAACTCAAACGAATCAAAGAGCTCAAATAAGCAATTAACTCTTTGGGTAGATACTGCTCGTGTTAGTTGGTATAAGGGCGTGGTAAAGGACTTTGAAAAAGAACATCCTAATATTAAAGTTAAGGTTACTCAAAACCCTAATGGTTCAGCTAATGCAAAAACTGATGTTGCTAAAGACCCTTCAAAAGCCGCAGATGTATTTGGTGTTCCAAATGACCAATTAGGACAAATGGCAGATTCAGGTTACATTAACCCATTGTCACCAACTGATACTAAGGAAATTAAGAAGAATTCCGTTCCAGAAGCATACAAGGGTGTTGAATGGAAAGGCAAGCTTTACGCATATCCATACTCTGAACAAGCTCAAACTGTTTACTATGACAAGTCTAAGCTTTCACCAGAAGATGTTAAATCTTGGAAGACTATGACTTCTAAAGGTGTAGTTGCAACTGACTTCACTAATGCTTATGTAATGTGGCCAGTAATGTTCTCTGCAGGTACAAAGTTATTTGGCAATAGCGGAGAAGATGTAAAAGGCTCTACTATGGATTCACAAAATGGTGTAAACGCAATGAAGTGGTATGCCGAACAAAAGAGTAATAAAGGCGTTATGCAAACTTCAAATGCCCTTAACCAATTGAAGAAGGGTAATGCTCAAGCTATCTTAGATGGTCCATGGAACGCAGCTAATATTAAGAAGATTTTAGGTAAGAACT
Organism: Lactobacillus johnsonii; assembly: GCF_014058685.1. Classification (NCBI taxonomy): domain Bacteria; kingdom Bacillati; phylum Bacillota; class Bacilli; order Lactobacillales; family Lactobacillaceae; genus Lactobacillus; species Lactobacillus johnsonii. Next base: position 267,379 of record NZ_CP059055.1, read on the forward strand.
TAGGAGTTGCTCCATATCCAACTATTGAAGTTGGTGGTAAGACTGCTCAAATGGAAGCTTTCTTAGGTATTGAATGTTTCGCTGTTAACTCACATACTTCTAATGCTAAGAATGCAGCAATTTTGGCTAAATACTTATCTAACAAAGAAAACCAATTAATTGTTCACAAGAATGCTGGTGAAATTCCTGTAAACAAGGCAGCTCAAAATACTGCAGAGGTTAAGAACGATCCAGTTGCTAAAGCTGTAATTCAAATGGCTCAACCAGGCTACTCAGTTCTTCAACCTAAATTGCCACAAATGTCAATCTTCTGGAACGACTCAGCTCCATTAATTAGTGGTGCTTACGACGGCAAGATTAAGCCATCACAATACAAGAGTAAGCTTGCTAAATTACAAAAGAAGATTTCTAAAGAAGAATAATCTTGAAAAAACACATAAGCAAAGGTTTGATTAATTATGTTTAAGAAAAAACATGCTACGCCTGCAGTTACCTTAAAGGAAACATGGAAAGATGGAGATGCAGTAACTAAATTATCATTCTTCATCATGGGCTTAAATGCTATTAAACATCGGCAATGGGTAAAAGGATTTTCACTTTTATTTGCTGAAATTGTATTTTTAGTTTGGTTCTTTTTAAGTGGAATCCATTCAATTGCTGGATTAAGGAACTTAGGTGCAATAAAGAGTAAACGCGTTGTATTTGATAAAGCACAGGGAGTATATGTTACTCAACAACCAGATAATTCTGTTTTAATTCTCTTATTTGGTATTCTGGCTTTATTCATTGTTGCTGGTTTTATCTATCTATATATCATTAATTTGAAATCTAATAAGCATACTTTCTTATTAGAAAAGAGACATTACCATATTCCAACTAACCGTGAAGAAATTGCATCTTTGTTTGATCAAAGATTACATGCAACTTTGATGACAATTCCAATTGTTTTAATCATTTTATTTACGGTTTTGCCAACAGTCTTCATGATTTCGATGGCATTTACTAACTATGATCGTCAACACTCAGTTGGATTTTCCTGGACTGGTTTTCAAGCATTTGGAAACGTGTTGAGTGGTGATTTAGCAGGTACCTTCTTCCCAGTTTTAGGTTGGACCTTAATTTGGGCAGTTGCTGCTACAGCTACTACTTTCTTCTTTGGTGTCTTACTCGCTCTTTTGATTGAATCTAAGGGAATTAAACATAAGAACCTATGGAGAACAATTTTCGTAATTGTTTATGCTGTACCACAATTTGTTTCTCTATTAATGATGGCACAATTCCTTGACTATCAAGGACCATTGAACACCTTACTTATGAATTGGGGATGGATTAGCCACCCAATTCACTTCATTGATAACCAGGCTAGTCCTCTTGTTGCTAGAATTACAGTTATTGTGGTTAATATGTGGATTGGTATCCCAGTTTCAATGTTAACTTCAACAGCTATTATTCAAAACTTACCACAAGATCAAATTGAAGCTGCTCGTATTGATGGAGCAAGTCCAGTACAAATTTTTAATCACATTACATTCCCTCAAATTTTATTCGTAATGTCCCCAGCTTTGATTCAACAATTTATTGGTAACATCAACAACTTTAATGTTATCTACTTACTAACTGGTGGTGCACCAATGAACAATAACTATAACGGTGCTGGCTCTACAGACTTGCTTGTAACTTGGCTATATAACTTAACATTTGGTCAAGAGCAACGCTATAATGCATCGGCTGTTTTGGGTATCTTGATCTTTATCATTAGTGCTACATTCTCACTAATTGCATATCGTCATACTAACGCATACAAGGAGGGCTAAAAATGAAGTCTTATCATAACCAAAGAAGAATTGCTTTAATTTTTAGATATGTTCTATTAGCCATCCTGGCTGTTTTATGGATATTCCCAATTATTTGGATTATTTTAGCAAGTTTTTCATACAATAATACAGGATTTGTATCTACAATTTGGCCAGAAAAATTTACTTGGCAAAATTATGTCGGTATTCTTACTAGTTCACAATATCCATTTATAAACTGGGTATTAAATACCTTATTTGTTGCTGTTATTTCAGCAACTCTATCAACTTTCGTAACTATTGGAGTTGCTTACGTATTATCAAGATTACGCTTCCGCTTCCGTAAGCCATTTTTACAAATTGCTTTGGTATTAGGAATGTTCCCAGGTTTCATGTCAATGATTGCCTTGTACTACATTTTAAAGGCATTAAACATGTTAAACCTTGGTGGATTGATCTTAGTCTATGTTGGTGGTGCTGGCCTTGGCTTCTACATTGCTAAAGGTTTCTTTGATACTATGCCACGAGCAATTGATGAAGCTGCTGAAATTGACGGCGCTACGAAATGGCAAGTATTCATTCATATTGGATTACCACTTTCAAAGCCAATGATTGTTTATACTGCGCTTACTTCATTCATGGCACCATGGGTAGACTTCATTTTCTCAGGTATCATCCTCTCTACCTCAGGAAATCCGAAGACCTACACTGTTGCCTATGGACTATACAACATGGTTCACTCGGCAAAGGGTACGATGGCCCAATTCTTTACTCAGTTCATTGCCGGATGTGTAATCATTGCGATCCCAATTACAATTTTGTTCATTGTAATGCAAAAATTCTATGTTAATGGAATCACAGCAGGTGCTGATAAAGGTTAATCAAATTAAAGTTTATGTGAAAAAAGTGTCCTGTCTTAACAGGGCACTTTTTTGTTTGTTTGAAGGAGAAAAATATGACACCTTGGTGGAAAAAAGCTGTTGTTTATCAAGTTTATCCTAAGTCATTTCAAGATAGTAATGGTGATGGAATTGGAGATATCCCCGGAATCATTTCACGATTAGGATATTTAGAAAAACTAGGAATTGATGCTATTTGGCTGTCGCCTGTTTACTTATCCCCTGGTGTAGATAATGGCTATGATATCTCTGATTATCAAAAAATAGACCCACAATACGGAACAATGGCTGACATGGATAATCTGATTAGAGAAGCTAAAAAACATCATATACGCATTATTATGGACCTTGTCGTTAACCATACATCTGACCAGCATCCTTGGTTTATTGAAGCAAGAAAAAGTAAGGAGAATCCATACAGAGATTTCTATATTTGGCGTGATCCGGTAGAGGGCCATGAACCTAATGAGTTGAAATCTGCTTTTTCTGGTTCAGCTTGGAAGTTTGATGAAAAAACTGGTCAATATTACTTACACTTCTTTGCAGATCAACAACCCGATCTTAATTGGAAGAACCCAAAATTAAGAAATAAAATCTATGAAATGATGAATTACTGGATCGATAAGGGAATTGGCGGCTTTAGGATGGATGTGATTGAACTTATTGGAAAAGATCCCGATAAAAAGATTCGTGAGAATGGTCCAATGCTTCATCCATATTTAAAAGAGATGAATGAGAATACTTTTGCCGGTAAAGAATTAATGACAGTGGGTGAAACGTGGAACTCTACTCCAAAAATTGCTGCCGAATATTCAGATCCAGCTCGTCATGAATTATCGATGGTATTTCAATTTGAAAATCAAGGCTTAGATCAGCAAGAAGGAAAAGAAAAATGGGATTTACGTCCGCTTGATTTAGGCGAATTGAAAAAAGTTCTAATTAAATGGCAGACAGAAATTGATTTTGATCATGCATGGAATAGTCTTTTTTGGGAAAATCATGATATTCCGCGGGTTATTTCACGGTGGGGAAATGACAAAGAATATCGCGTTCAAAGCGCAAAAATGTTTGCGATTGTACTGCATTTAATGCACGGAACACCTTATATCTATAATGGTGAAGAAATTGGTATGACAAATTGTCCTGTTAATTCAATTGATGAAGTGGAGGACATTGAAAGTATTAATATGTACCGCGAAAGAATTGAAAAAGGCTACAGTAAGGATGAACTAATTAAAGCAATTAATACTAAAGGTCGAGATAATGCACGCCGTCCAATGCAGTGGTCAAATGGAGAAAATGCTGACTTTACTACAGGAACACCGTGGCTAAAATTAAACCCAAACTACAAGACCATTAACGTTAAAGAAGCCTTAGAAGATCCAAATTCTATTTTTTATACCTATCAAAAATTAATTAAACTTCGCCATGAAAATTCTGTTGTGGTGGATGGAGATTTTGAACTTGTTGAAAATACTAGTGATAATATTTTGGCCTTTTGGCGAAAACTAGAAGATGAAAACTGGCTAGTAGTCGCTAACTTGTCTGGTGAGGACCAAAATCTAAATTTAGATATTCCCTTTAAAGAAGTTTTGATTAGTAACTATGAAAAACGAGACAGTTTAAAAGATATGGTTTTAAAACCTTATGAAGCTTTTGCAGTTAAGGCATAGTAAAAGACGCATTGAATTTTATCAATGCGTCTTTAATTTATTTCTTTTTATTTGGACGTCGTAAGTAACGTAAAGTATTATTTCGAATATATTTTTGGAATTCTTGATAAATTGGATCAAAAATTTGAGGTTCATCAGTTTCTTTAACCATTACTTTTGGAAAGAAGAAACGCTCATCTCCTTGGAGAGTTCCATTTAAGGATTTAACGAGTGGGCTCAATTCAGACAGTTCGACTAAGCTACCATCAGCTTGCATGATTTCAATTGGACTGTGAGCATTTTTTCCAGTTGGCTTATATGCGTCATATGGCTCATCAAAAGCTGAATTAGTAGCAGTATAGTAGTTAGGATCAAACCCAGCTTGTTTAATGAGATTCTTTAGTTTTGGCAGTAAACTCTTAGTATCTTCATTAATTTTGACACTTTCAAGGGGATGACGGTATAAGTAACGATTTGAAAGATCAGATAAAATTTGATCCCCTGAGTTGGTCCAGAGTAAGAAATTGGTTTCCATTACGCCATCATCTAACTTAAGGTAATCTTCAAGAGTCCATTTTCCGTTTAAAAATGCTTCTAGTTGAGGAGTAACTTGAAGTTTGCCTTCTTCATAGATAATTTGAGCTCTTTCAAGTAAGTGATGTAAGATAACTTCCATTGAACGATTGACACGGTGAAAGTAAACTTGTTGATACATTTGGTAACGGCTAATAATGTAATCTTCGACTGAGTGAATTCCTTTATCTGTAAAGCAGATGCCATCACGATATGGACGGATTACTTCTAAAATTCTAGTTAAATCAAAGCTTCCGTAAGTAACACCAGTGAAATAAGCGTCGCGTAATAAATAATCCATTCTATCTGCGTCCGCTTGACTTGAAATTAGTTTGACTACTTGAGGATTAGGATAGGTTTTAGCAATAACACTAGCCACTAATTCTGGAAAATTAGGACTTACTTTTCTTAAGGCTTGATTAACTTCAGTATTTTTATCAGTAATAATTTGTTGGCCCATTTTTTCATGATTAGTACCAAAGAGATGCTCAAACGTATGAGAATAAGGTCCATGGCCAATATCATGAAGTAAAGCTGCACATTCTGCTAAGAGTCTTTCGTCTGGATTCCATAATCCGTCGCCTGGCTCTTTACTTACATACTTTTCTTCAAAAATATCACAAATTCTTCTGGTCAATTCATAAACACCTAGATTATGTTCAAAGCGAGTATGAGTTGCTCCTTGAAAAACGTAAGATGCCGGTCCTAATTGCTTAATTCGGCGTAAACGTTGGAATTCCTTTGAATTAATGATATCTAAAATAACTTGATCTTTAACATGAATATAATTGTGAACTGGATCTCTTAATACTTTTTCATGATCCAGCTTTTTACTTTGAAATTTTTCCATTTTTCTTATACTATTTTCTCGGATAATAAAATAATTTTGCTAACGTATAATCAACTTGATTATAACAATAATGCTACTTTAAGGCTATCCTAGCGTGAAGGAAGGTGAAAATATGAGCAAGAAAGTTGAGATTAAAATTACTAGTAAAATTCACCAAGAAGATGAATCAGCCGTTTTTGAAAGAGATGGCTTAGGATCAATTGAAAAAGTTGGCGAAGATTGGCGCATAAAATATAGCGAAAAGAATAAAGAGGGCGATGTTGAAGTAAAATTATTAATTAAGCCAAATGAGCTTGTAATGCAACGAGGAGATGCTAAAGGTGATCATACGCTAATGAAGTTTGAGCCAGGAGAAAAAAGAAAATGCAAGGTTGTAGCTTCTGGTAAGCAAATGAATTTAGAATCTTTGACTAATAAATTGAATTTTTCTGAAATTTCTCTAGGAAAGATGCAACTAAAAGTTGAATATGATCTCTTTTCTGGTCTATACTTAGTAGGTAACTATGCAATAAAGATTGATATAATAGAATAGATCTTTAGCAAATTTAGATAAATTGATTACGTGAAAGGACGTGCCACTGTGGGGTTAGATGATTTTCAAGGCCAAAATAAAGACGAATTGTCAATGATCGAAGTTGCTCGTGCAATTTTACAAGATAGCGGCAAGCGAATGGCCTTTGCTGATATCGTTAACGCCGTCCAGAACTTTCTGGGTAAGAGTGACGAAGAAATTCGTGAGCGTTTGCCACAATTTTACACTGATATGAACACTGATGGTGAATTCATTTCAATGGGTGATAATGTTTGGGCATTGCGTTCTTGGTTCCCATATGAATCTGTTGATGAAGAAGTAAACCATCCAGAAGATGAAGAAGATGTACCACGTAAGAAACACCACAAGAAAGTTAATGCTTTCATTGGTGATTCTGACGATGATGATATTATCGACTACGATTCAGATGATCCAGAAGATGAAGATTTGGATGTTGACGAAGAAGATACTAATGAAGACGACTACTCAGATGATGATCTTGATGATGCCGATGATAATGAATTAGATGATGGTATTGAAGGCCAATTATCTGAACTTCATCAAGATGATCTTGATGACGATGATGAGTAAAGTACTTGACGGAAAGTAATTTTCCCTTTAGTATTTTGTATGGGCACTCTATGTGCAATTAAGCTCCCATGTATTTGGGAGCTTTTTTTGATTTTAACAGAGAATAAAAGAAAAGAGAGGAAGCACGGCATGACAAAGTATATTTTTGTAACTGGTGGAGTTGTTTCATCGCTAGGTAAGGGAATTTCAGCTTCAAGTTTAGGACGTTTACTTAAAAATCGTGGCTTAAAAGTTACCATGCAAAAGTTTGATCCTTACATTAATATCGATCCAGGTACAATGAATCCATACCAACATGGGGAAGTTTATGTTACCGATGATGGTACAGAAGCTGATCTTGACTTGGGTCACTATGAAAGAATTGTTGATGTTAGAACAAGTAAATATTCTAATGTCACTACTGGTAAAATCTATCAAGAAGTGCTTGATAAAGAACGTCGCGGTGACTATCATGGTGCAACTGTGCAAGTAATTCCGCATATTACGGACATGATTAAGAAAAAAATCATGCGTGCTGCCTTAACGACTGATTCAGATGTTATTATTTCTGAAATTGGTGGTACAGTAGGGGATATCGAATCTACACCATTTATGGAAGCAATTCGCCAAATGCGTCGTGAAGTTGGTGAAGAAAATGTAATGTACATTCACTGTACATTGGTACCTTATCTTCATGCTGCTCACGAAATGAAAACTAAGCCAACACAACATTCAGTTGCTGAACTTAGAAGTATTGGTATTCAACCAAATATGCTTGTTTTAAGAGCTGAGAAACCAATTGCTCAAGAGTTAAAAAATAAGATTTCTACCTTTACTGATGTTCCAGTAGACCGGATTATTGAATCTATCGATGCTCCTTCACTTTTTGATTTACCACTTGCTTTTCAAGCTCAAGGTATGGACCAAAAAGTTTGCGACTTTTTACATTTAGAAAGTCCAAAGCCAGAAGCAGATATGGAAGCTTGGAAGAAATTAGATGAACGTGCAAAGAACTTAAAGCACGAAACTACTATTACCTTAGTAGGTAAGTATGTAGAACTTGAAGATGCATATATTTCTGTTACTGATGCTTTGCAACACGCTGGCTACTTATATGACACTAAGATTAAAGTAAATAAGGTCCAAGCAGAAGATATCACTGAAGATAACATTGCAGAAATTATGAAAGATTCAGATGGATTAATTGTACCTGGTGGTTTTGGTACACGTGGTCTTGAAGGTATGATTACTTCAATTAAATATGCCCGTGAACACGATATCCCATTTTTAGGAATCTGCTTAGGTATGCAAATGGCAAGCGTTGAATTTGCCAGAAATGTACTTGGCTTAAAAGATGCTAATAGTGCAGAAGCTAATCCAGACACTAAGAATAATATTATTGATATTATGGCTGACAAGCGTGATGAAGAGAATATTGGTGGTACGCTTCGTTTAGGTCTATACCCAGCAACTTTAAAGAAGGGTACTAAGACACGTGAAGCATATGATGACCAAGATGTAATTCAAGAAAGACACCGTCACCGTTATGAATTCAATAATGAATATCGTGAAGCATTTGAAAAGGCAGGCATGGTCTTCTCTGGTGTTTCCCCAGATAATCATTTAGTAGAAATTATTGAAATTCCAAATAAAAAATTCTTTATCGCAGCTCAATATCATCCAGAATTTTTAAGTCGTCCACAAAGACCAGAAGGATTGTTTAAAGCATTTATTGGTGCAGCAAGTGGTCTTCCAGCACAACATTTTAACTAGACTTTAAAAATTAAATTTCGGTAACAAGAGAGCCATAATCCTCGGCTTCTCTTGTTTTTTTTGCGTTTTTCATTTAATATATTTTGTGATACATTTGGGTATTACAAATAGAGAAAAGGATTGTTTCCCCAATGAAACAGATGATTATTCATGGTGGAAAGCCCCTGAAGGGCGACGTATGGATCGGCGGTGCTAAGAATTCCACTGTAGCATTGATTCCAGCGTCAATACTTTCGCGGACTCCTGTTACCCTAGAAGGGGTTCCGCGAATTGCTGATGTAGATAATTTGATGGATCTACTTAGTGAAATGGATGTAAAGTGTGATTTTCATGAAACTACTTTACGAATAAATCCGGATAACATTAAGCGTAGTCCCCTTCCAGCAGGAAAGATTAAGAGCTTGAGAGCTTCTTACTACTTTATGGGTGCATTATTAGGTCGCTTTGGTAAAGCTGTGGTGGGCTTTCCAGGCGGAGATGATATTGGCCCTCGTCCTATTGATCAGCATATTAAAGGCTTTGAAGCATTAGGTGCAACTGTTGAGAATAAAAACGATCAAATTATCATTACAGCTCCTAAAACTGGGCTTCGTGGTGCAAAAATTCATTTAAAGATGCCTTCTGTAGGCGCAACGATGAATATAATTATGGCTAGTGTAATGGCAAAGGGCCAAACTATTATTGAAAATGCTGCTAAGGAACCGGAAATTATTGATTTAGCTACATTTTTGAATAATATGGGCGCCGTTATTCGTGGTGCAGGTACTGAAGTGATTCGAATTGAAGGAGTAGAGGAATTAAAAGCACAAACTCCTCATACTATTATTCCTGATCGAATTGAGGCTGGAACATATGTAGCTCTAGCTGCTTGCATCGGAAATGGTATTAGAATTCATAATATTATCGAAGAACACCTAGATTCTTACTTGGCTAAAGTAGAAGAAATGGGTGTAGTAATTGATGCTGATGAAGATTCACTTTATGTTTATCCAGCAGGTGACTTGAAAATGATTCAAGTTAGAACTGATGTATATCCTGGATTTGCGACTGATTTACAGCAGCCAATTACTCCACTTCTTCTAACAGCTAAGAGCGGTGAAGGCGTAGTAATTGATCAAATATATCCTAAGCGTGTTGGTCATATTCCTGAACTTCAGAAGATGGGTGCAAATATTCAGGTAGAAGATAATATTATCTTAGTTCATCCAACTCATCATTTGCATGGAGCACATGTTAGTGCTGGTGAAATTAGAGCAGGCGCTTGTTTGATGCTTGCTGGCTTAATGGCAGATGGTGAAACTATCATTTCAAATGCAGGAAACATTTTGCGTGGCTATGATAGAATTGAACAAAAGTTGCGTCAACTAGGTGCAGAGGTATCTGTGATTGATGTTTAATTAAAATAGAACATTAAAAAAGGGCTTGGAATCTCCAAGTCCTTTTTTATTGGTTTTAAGAATTTTATTGGTTTTAAGAAAATATTTTTATTTAGCTTTGTACTTCAATTTTTTCTGGGGCAGCAGGAATATGTTGCTCTTCTAAGCCAGATTTTCCTTTAAATAGTAAATTGAGAATCGTAGCACTTAAGCTTGCTACAACAATACCATTTCCAAGGAATAATTGAATAGTTTCTGGTAAAGCTTGGAAAACTTGTGGATAAACAGTAACACCTAATCCGAGACCAATTGAAATAGCTACGATTAGGATATTACGAGTATCCTCAAAGTCTACTCTCTTCAGCATTCTCATTCCCTGGACGGCAATCATTGTAAACATCACAAGCATAGCGCCGCCTAAGACAGAGTCAGGGATGATAGTTACTAGAGCACCAAATTTAGGGAGTAGTCCCATTAACATTAAAAATCCTGATGCCCAGTAAATTGGTCTTTTTGTAGTAATACCTGATAATTCAAGTAAACCTACATTTTGTGAAAAAGTAGTGTAGGGGAATGTATTAAAGATTCCACCAAGGATCTGTGCGAGCCCTTCAGCACGATAGCCTTTTTTGAGGTCATCGCTAGTGATGTCTTTGTGGAGTAAATCGCCAATAGCAAAGAATACTCCGGTAGATTCAACCATTGAAACGAGAGCAATGATGATCATTGTTAAACTGGATGACCACTCAAACTGTGGCATTCCAAAGTAAAAAGGTTGAGGTAAGTGGAACCAAGAAGCTTGAGCAACTGGAGTAAGTGAAACCATACCCAGAGTACTGGCAATTAAGGTTCCTGCAATTAATCCCACTAAAACAGCGATGGATTTGATAAATCCTTTGCCCCAAACTTGAAGGGCAAGAATAATTGCTACAGTTATAAAGCCAGTTAAAAGATTTTTAGGATCACCGAAGTTTTTAGCTGTAGAATTGCCCCCACCAAGATTTTGAATAGAAACCGGAATTAAGGAAAGTCCAATTACTGTAATTAAGCTTCCCGTTACAACTGGTGGAAAGAGCTTTTTGATTTTAGAAAAATAGCCTGCTACTAAAAATACGAAAACACCCGCTACGATGATTGCACCATACATAGTACCAATGGTGAATTTTTTCCCAATCATTTGAAGAGGAGCTACAGCTTGAATAGCACATCCTAACACAACAGGTAAGCCAATTCCAAAATAACGATTACGTAGAAGCTGGAGAGCAGTTGCTAAACCACACATGAAGATATCGATTGAAACTAGATAAGTCATTTGAGTGGAGTTGAATTTCAAGGCAGTTCCAATTAAAAGAGGAACGGCAATTGCTCCCGAATACATTGCGAGTAAATGTTGCAAGCCTAGTAAAGCAGCTTTTTTGTGGTTAACTTGTGTGTGCTTCATTTATTCTTCTCCTACAAAATGCACTTGATTGTTTTCAAAATCAGAAATTCTAGCTAAGGCTTCAAGACTGTAGCCGTGATCTTTAACCCATTCGCTGCCACCTTGGAATTCTTTAGCTACAACTACACCAACACCAGCTACAGTTGCATTTGCTTGATCTGCAATATTAAGCATCCCTTTAACAGCTTCTCCATGGGCTAAGAAGTCATCAATAATTAATAAGTGATCGTCACTACTCAAGAATTTCTTTTCAACACAAATTTTATTATTAACTTTTTTAGTGTAAGAAAATACTTCTGCCCAATAAACAGCATCATTAAGAGTTGAAGGTTTTTTCTTTCTCGCAAAAACCATTGGCACTCCTAATTGATATGCAGCCATAATACCAGGAGCAATTCCTGAAGCTTCACAAGTAAGAACTTTAGTGATTTTTTCGTTTTCGAATAAACGCTTAAATTCCTTACCGACTTCCATCATAAGTTGCGGATCTACTTGATGATTTAGAAAAGAGTTAATTTTTAAAACATTGCCATCTAATACTTCTCCATCTTTACGAATCCGTTCCTCAAGTAATTTCAATTTTATCCTCCTGCAAAAAAAAGACTTCTTCTACCCGTAAATTAGGGTAAAAGAAGTCCTTTGTAGTGCTACTTATGACATCGATTACCTATAGTCCAGAATTAATTGGTTCCGGGTAGAAACTGTCGACCTTATTACGACGATATATAGATATTTGATATCTAGAGTGTAGCAGAATCATTTTCCGAACACAAGGCCTCTTTTTTTGATGTATTATTCTGAAATTGATTTTTTCTTTTTTAAAGAAAGGATTGCCTCAAGAATTCCATATGTAATTCCAGCAAGTGGCCAAATAATCCAGCTTTGGCTCCAATTCTTGCTAATGAAACTATAAGCAAGATAGATAAAAGAAATAGTCATCCAATAAATAGTGGCATATTTTTCAATTATTTTTTTGCTGGCCTTTTTCTCAGCAGTATAGTCTTCTATTTGTAAAATAATATTAAAACTATCACGAACAATATTGGTTTTGACTAAGAAAAAGACACCAATTCCTACAAGAAAAATCGTAGCAGTTGAAAGACCAGTCATTAGGTCATCAATTCGGCTATTTGAAAGAGAACCAATAAATAAAGAGCCAGTCATAAGTGGAATAGCAGATAAAATACAAAAAGTAATGCCAATAATCTTTAGAACTAGGTGCTGATTTTCATATTCTTTACTTAACTTAAGAACTTGCTCTTTTGTTTCTTCAGAAAGATTACATTCTTCATACTCAAAATTTTCGTGAACTTTTAGCCAGTGATTTCCTGCAATAAAGAGAGCCACAGCGGCTGCAACTAGAAGTATTAGAACAATTACGCCAATTCCTGTTACAAAATTAATCGATGAAGCTAAGATATCTAATCTTGTTAAGCTGATTAAGATTAATAAAGTAATTGGTGAGAAAATACATAGCATGACGCCAATAGCAATCAACGTAGAACTGCGCTTCCTAGCAGATAAGAAATCGTGAACCGAAGATTGAGATAAGCATTTTGTTTGAGACATAGGTATCACCTCTTTTGTATATAAAAATTGAATAGTATAGATTTACTTCAATTTTATATAACAAATTATTAAAGCGCTATTTTGATGCTTGTGAAGTTAAAAAAAAATTAATGATTGACCAATTGAATTTTTCTTAGTAAAGTTTCTAGTAAATAGGGATAAATTATTTTTTAGAAGGAGAAAATTGTGGCTAAGACTAATCTAAATGATTTTGACAAGATTATTGTGCTTGATTTTGGTAGTCAATATAACCAATTGATTACTCGTCGAATTCGTGACTTTGGTATCTATTCAGAACTTTTACCACATGACTTAAGTATTGAAAAGATCAAAGAAATGGCCCCTAAGGGAATTATCTTTTCCGGTGGTCCAAACAGTGTTTACGATAAGGGTGCTTTAAAAGTTGATCCTGAAATTTTTAAGCTTGGAATTCCAATTTTGGGGATTTGTTATGGGATGCAACTCATGAGTTACGATTTAGGCGGTAAGGTTGAAAAGGCTGATAATTCCGAATATGGTCGTGCTGATATTGAGGTAATTGATCCTAATGCAGTTTTATTTGAGGGCTTGCCAAGAGAACAATACGTTTGGATGAGTCATGGTGACTTAGTAACTAAGGCTCCAGAAGGCTTTACTGTAACTGCTAAGAGTAAGAATTGTCCAATTTCTGCAATTGCTAACGACGAGAAGAAGTTCTATGGAATTCAATTCCATGCTGAAGTTCGTAATTCAGAGTATGGTTTAGATATTTTGAAGAACTTCGCCTTTAAGGTTTGTGGTGCCGAAGCAAACTGGACCATGGATGACTTTATTGAAATGCAAGTTGAAGAAATTCGTGAAAAAGTTGGCGATAAGAAGGTTATCTTAGGCCTTTCTGGTGGGGTCGATTCTAGTGTTACTGCAACTCTTCTTCACAAGGCAATTGGCGATCAGTTAACTGCGATTTTTGTTGATCACGGGATGCTTCGTAAAGACGAAGGCGATCAAGTAATGCAAGCTTTGAATAAGGATCTTGGGGTTAACATCATTCGCGTTAATGCACAAGAACGTTTCTTGAACAAACTCAAAGGAGTAACTGATCCTGAACAAAAGCGTAAGATCATCGGTAAAGAATTCATTGAAGTCTTCAACGAAGAAGCTAAAAAGTTAAAGGATGTTGACTTCTTAGCCCAAGGTACTTTATATACTGATGTTATTGAGTCCGGAACTAATACTGCTCAAACTATTAAGTCACACCATAATGTTGGTGGCCTTCCTGAAGACATGCACTTTGAATTAATTGAACCACTTCGTAAGCTTTTCAAGGATGAAGTTCGTGAACTTGGTGAAAAGCTTGGCATTCCTCATGACTTAGTATGGCGTCAACCATTCCCAGGTCCAGGTCTCGGTATTCGTGTTATTGGCGAAGTTACTGAAGACAAGCTGAAGATCGTGCGTGAATCAGATGCGATTTTACGTGAAGAAATCAAGAATGCTGGTCTTCAAGAAGATATTTGGCAATACTTCACAGTTTTGCCAGGTATTCGTTCAGTTGGTGTTATGGGGGATGGCCGTACTTATGACTACACTATCGGTATTCGTGCCGTAACTTCAATTGATGGGATGACTGCAGACTTTGCCCAAATTCCATGGGATGTATTAAGTAAAATTTCTACTAGAATCGTAGATGAATGCGACCACATTAACCGCGTAGTTTACGATATTACCAGTAAGCCACCTTCCACTATTGAATGGGAATAAGCGGACAATGTAATTTGAATGGTAAACCTTGATTTAAAAGCATTTAAAGGAATGAAACCAGCTCAAAAATAATAAAAAAAGATAAGGTTGTATGCCAAAATATATGCCAAAAATATAAATAGGGATGCATGGTAAAACCTTTGTAATAGCAGTAATTGGAGAAGATGATATTTGATTCGAAGAAGTATCATGTTTGCCAAAGTATGCCAAAATAAGAAGCCTTTAGTATAAAAACTAAGGGCTTTTATTCATGTAATTGATTATACTTATTTCCCCATTTTTCCATTTCTAGAATTAATGGAGTAAGAGTTTTACCTAATGATGTTAATTGATAACTGGTTTTAGGCGGCACGGTTGGAAAGATCGTTTTAGCAATAATTTGATCGTTTTCTAATTCTTTTAATTGCAGTGATAACATTCGTCTTGAACAATTAGGCATCAACTTCTGCAATTCATTGAAGCGACAGTTCTTTTCTTTGATTAAATGATAGATAATTACGCTTTTCCATTTGCCTGAGATAATTTGAAGTGTGCTTTCAACAGGACAACCTTCGGCACAATTATAAATATGATGTGGCATTCTCTCACCTCGATATAATAATTCATTTTAAATCTTTATATTGGATCTAGCTAGGGAAGAATTTGTTACTTAGTAAGAAAAAATTCACTTCTTGTTTTTATTTATATTCCACTTACAATTAATTAGTAAATAGAAAAGGAGATAAAAATGAAAGCAATTGGATTTAAAAAACATTTGAAAATTGATGATCCTGAAAGCCTGATTGACTTTGAAATGAAAAAGCCTACTGCTAAGGGACATGATTTGCTGGTAAAAGTAAATGCAGTATCAGTCAATCCGGTAGATATTGGAGTAAGAAAAGGAGGACATTCAGTTTTAAAGACTCCAAAAGCAATTGGCTGGGATGCATGTGGTGTAGTTGAAGAAGTAGGATCTAAGGTTAGCCTTTTTAAACCTGGTGATCGTATATTTTATGCAGGTTCATTTATTCGCTCAGGTAGTGATAGTGAGTATCAACTGGTTGATGAAAGAATAGTTGGTCATGCTCCAGAAACTTTAAAAGATAATGAAGCAGCCGCAATGCCTTTAACCTCTCTTACCGCATACGAAGCCTTATTTGAACAAATGGATTTAACCTGGAATCAAGAGAATAATCAACATAAAACAATTTTAATTATTAATGGTGCTGGAGGAGTAGGGTCTGTTGCAACTCAACTAGCACATTTAGCAGGGCTAACAGTTATTGCTACTGCATCTCGCCCAGACAGTATCAAATGGACACAAGATCATGGTGCTGATTATGTAGTAAATCACCGTGAAGATTTGGTAAAACAAGTGAGAAAATTAGGTTTCAAGTATGTTGATTATATTTTGGAATTAAAAGATTTAGATGGTCACTGGAAAGAAATGTGTGAATTAATTAAGCCTGAAGGACACATTGTTTCAATTACTGAAAACCATCGTCCAATTAATTTGAGATTGTTAACTAAAAAGAAAGCACACTTTTCATGGGAATAGATGTATACAAAATCCTATTATCAAACAGATGATATGATTACTCAGCATGATATTTTAGACAAAATCGCGCAAATGTTAGATAGTGGTAAACTTAGATGCACTATGACTAAGTCATTAACACCTTTGAATGCAACAAATTTACGCAAGGCTCATAAATTAGTGGAAAGTGGTCACATGACTGGAAAAGTTGTGGTTTCTGACTGGGAGAATAATTAAGATAGTTCTTACAAGCATTAATTGTTTGCCAGTGACCAGTAGTTTACAAGCTAGGGGCCTTTTTTTGCTTTTTTAAGACTAATGCTAGACTGGTAGAAATTAATAAAAACAATGAATAGCATTTTAATTATTTTTAGTTGTGTTAATCACTATATGTTTGCAAACCTAGTGTAAAATACACCAAGCAAAAAAAGCCCCAACTTACGTTGGAGCTTTTTTTCTATAACCAATCTTAACTAATGTCTTAATTAGCTAACGGTCTAACCGTTATTTCCTCATGACTCATATTAGACTTTTTATGAAAGAGAGTCAATTAGTTTGGTTAGAATTGATATAAAAGTATTAATTTTTTGATTATCAGAATACCATTCACTGTGCCGATTGAACCTTTGAAGAAGACGATTTCCTTCCCTAACTCTGTGCTCTGCTAACTTTTCTATGGCACTTCAGACTTAATAGGCTTTTTATAGTATTTAATTAAACTCAAGCTTATTTGCTTCATCGATCTTAGTTAGGAAAGATGAAACATCAGTAATAATATCATTGGTGTATGAAACATTAATCACATTAACCCAATTTTTTCTAAGAAAATAGTCGTCAATGTCGTATCTAACTTTAGTTAAGTATTTATAACTAATAAATAGTAGTTCAGAAAAAATCAAATTACGTTTTTGAGGCTGCATAACGAAATCCAGTAATAGATCTTTTCCAGAACCTTTAATAAAGTGAAAAAATTCGCAATTGATATGTCTAATCGGATGAAAAGGATATAAAATTTGAGAATTTAATACTTGTTTTTCAAATTGTCTAAGTAATTTTTGATCTTTTTTACTAATTTGATAATCATTGTTGTTTAAATTAATCATCGTATATCAATTCCTATTCTTACTATTGCACCTAAAGTATATAAATTGAAAAAAGTAAAAACAATGAATGTTAACTAAGTTGAAAAAGAAAAACTTTTCATATCGAAAGTAAAAAATTATTTTACTTTTGATATAATTTTTTTAATAATTAAGTAAAAGAAAGTTACAGATGATAAATATCTAGGAAAGAGAAGTGAGGAACAAGTTTGAGTGATATTAGGGTACAGAATACAAAGAATAATTTGATTGCTGCTCTTTTAAGCTGCTTAGAAAATAAGAGTGTGCATAAGTTAAAAGTAAAGGATATTATTGATAAAGCTGGCGTAAGTACTAGAACGTTTTATCAATATTATTCAGATGTCAATGATCTACTAAGAGATACAGAAGATAGTTTTGTTGCAGAGTATCTAAAAAATGTTGAAAAAGATCGTGATTCACTAGGAGATCTTGATTTAGATACACCTTTTGAAGATCAGTTAGAAACTATTTTAAATGCAACAAAAAATACCATTGAGTTCTGCTATGCACATAAAAAAGAGATTCAACTTTTGTTATCGGATAATGGAGATACGCGTTTCTATAATATGATTTTCCAGACTGGTTGTGAGGAAATTATGAAGCGTATGAGCCAGATGAAAAATATTGATGAGTTAAAAATGGACGAAAAAGAGCAAATGAGAATGATGATTAGTGTACAGGTATTTGTACATAGCATTATTGGCATGGTAAGAGTTTTGCTTGAATACAGCGATAGGTTAGCTCCATATGACGTTCGTCAAAGTATACTTACATTTTTACGTGAGTCACCGGTAGCTTCCATGAATATAAATAAAAAATAGAGACGATAAAATAATTTATAGTATATTAGGCTGAACTCCACGATAACTGGCTAAAGTATTGAATTAAGTGGTTTTGTTGGCAATTGAGAAATAATTGTACTTAAATATGAAGTAGCATAAGAAGAATAGTAATTAAAAACGAAGTTTTAGGGATACATCAATGAAAATAGAAATTCCAACTATGAATGGATTTATTCCAGATTGCTACAGTAAATTTGCTAATGAAGATCAAAAAATTGAAGGGAAGCCTAGTAGATCTTTCCCAATTTTTATTACTGATGCACCTGATAAGGCAAAAACTTTAGCTATATATTTTAGAGATTTTGATTCAGTTCCAGTCTGTGGATTTACATGGATTCACTGGTTAGCTGCCAATCTTCCGGTTCGAGATGTTCCAGCTAATATTAGTCATTCTAAGAATAGCAGCCTTGATTTTGTTCAAGGAAATAATAGTAATATTAGCAAGTTTTTAGGTGAAAATTCTGGCCCAGTTGAAGGCTATACAGGTCCGATGCCTCCTGATAAGACGCACTATTACACTTTAACCGTGTATGCATTAGACACAAAACTTGATCTAAAAGAAGATTATTGGTTAAACGACTTTTTGCGTGAGATGGAAGGTCATATAATTGATAGTGCGACTATTTCAGTTCCAAGTAGAGCAAAATAAAAGTCGAAGTTACTAATAAATATGCTATAATTTAAGTAAAGAAAAAGGAGATCCGAAGATCTCCTATGCAGCCCGCTTTAAGAGCGGTGACAAAATTATAGTTTTGGCAAACGCCTACTCAATAACTCGGTCAAAAGTTATATATTGAGCGGCGTTTTTTATTTTTTGTTGTGATGATCGATATATGTTAGCAAAGCTAACACAAAGGTACCAAACAAAAGCATTAACGAGATGGCCTCGTATACGCTCATCTGGCTGAACCCTTTCCAATTGATGTCGGTCCATAGGCCTCACCTCCGGGAGGAAAAACAGCCACCGCTCATAAAACTTTCTGCAGATATAATTATAGCGAAAATTTGTTTGCAACAGAACATAGACTAGTGAAAAAGCTCGCGATTAATTTCGCGGGCTTTTACTATTAAACTTATTCTGCTTTTTCCTTAATGAAAAAATATGTAAATAGACAATAGATTATAATTCCTAAATAAAAAACATTCGTAGCGCTAAAAATAGGTTCAATAAATCTACTAACAATGTAATCTATACCTAAAACACCGAAAATATAAATCCAGCTTCCGTAAACAAATAATTTGTGTAAGTTGGACGGTAGATGCTTTCTATATTTAACTAAAAGAGAAAGATAGCGGAGTTGCGATACATAAGATATAAAGAAATATGTGGCACCACTGAAAATTGAGAAAGTTATTCCCCAGGCAATAAGAGATATTGTTCCGTTAGAGTTGCTGAGACCACTCATTACTGGTCCAACAATAGCTAAGACTGCTAGGATGCATGATAAAACTAAATACTTATCATTAGTATGGTGAAATGATTGAATAGTAGACTTTAATCTCTTTTTCTCTTCCATAAGATTAAAATTTTGGTTATTTAGATTCTTAAATTCACGCATAATAAGAAAACTATAAACTAGAAGACCAAATGAAATTGCAAGAACTACAATGGTTGCAGCAAATCCAATAAGTGAAATGATTAATTGCATTTTATCACTGACACCTATTGGGAACCCTGAAAGAGCACTGCAAAAACTAATACATGCTGGACTGAAGATAGCAAGAGCTATTGCCAAAGCACGGAATTGTGAGCTCTTCTTAGCAGTAGATAAATATTTTTGAACCAATTCATCAGGTAAAATAGGTAATGGATCTTCTACTGGAATATCTGCCGTTTTAATTTCAAAAGATGGAGCACCACTTTTTAGTAAATAATCTGTGGTAACACCAAATAATTCTGATAAGTTAACGATTTTTTCAATGTCTGGAATTGATTGATCACTTTCCCATTTTGAAACGGCTTGGCGACTAACATTCATTTTTTCAGCTAAGCCTTCTTGAGAAAGATTATTCTTTTTTCGTAATTCCGTGATTTTTTGACCTAATCTCATATGGATTGTCCTTTCCTTATTGATTGATTTCAATTTATTAAAAATCATGGTTGCAGACAACCACTTTTTGATTGCATTGTGGGCAACTAATGGTTGCGAGAGGAAAAATTATAGTGATTAATCTTAGTTAAGTAAGCTATTCTCTGCTTTTGTGTAGAATTTGTAAGCCCACCAAAATGAATCCAATGTCGATGTTGCATTCCTAATTGCTTTAGAGTTTTGTTAACAAAAATTCGTTTAATACCATTTCCCAAAAAGATTTTGACATAAAAAGTTGGTGAAGTTGAAGTGGTGAGGACATAGGTATGTTTAATGTTGGTTAATTCGCCATGAATACCAGTTTTGCTTACAGTATGGGATAATCCTTTTCCTTCTTTCATAACTTTGTCAATAAAGCCTTTAAGCATTGCCGGGATACTATTCCACCAAAGTGGAGTAATAAAAATTATTGCGGAAGCTTCTCTTAAGTAATTTAAGTATTTTGTTACTAGAGGATCATGAGTTTTACCAGTATGAAATAAACGTAATTCTTCTTTGTCATAAATAGGATTAAATTGTTCTTGATACAAGTCAATTACTTTAAAGCTTTTATGCTTATGTGCTAAATTTGATTTTACTGATTCTAAAATTGCATGGTTAAAACTTTTTTCATAAGGATGACAATAGATGATTAAGAAATCCATTTTAATCTTTTCCTTTCAAAAGTTGATTTAAAGTGTATTCCACTAATTGTGCGTCATAGCGAGTAATTTTATTTTTAATTAGTAATGCATATCCTTGAATAAAGGACCAGATTTGAATAAATAAATCTTGATCAGAAAGAGTAGTTGATGAATTAAGATTAGTAATTAAAGCTTTTACTTTCTGCAAAAAGGGATATTGATTAGCATTTGAATATAAATCTAGTGCTGATAATTGGTAGAATAAGAAGTCCATTTGGTTGGGATGCATAGTTATAGACTGACAAATATATTTAGCGATAATGAGTAACTGTTGTTTAGATGAATAATCTTCATTTAATGGGATCTGCTCAATAAATCGTTTAGATAATTGGATTACTACTTTTTGAAATAGTTCATTTTTATCTTTGAAATGTCTATAAAAAGCCCCTGTTGTAAGTCCCAGTTCCTTTGTAAGTTTGCGTAAACTTAAGTTTTGATACCCATTAGTGTCGATTAGATGAACGGTTTGATTTATAATTTTTTCTTCGGTTGTCATTTTTATCTTCTTTCTTGATAACGGTGTTATCTTTTTGGGTCTATGATAACACTGTTATTATGACAATAAAAGATAAATAATTTGTTATAATACACGCTAAGGAAAGTAAAAACACAATTCGGTTGGTAGTCCGAATGTATGATTTATTCATATCAGTAACCTTCCCTCCTAGGATGTCCCTCTTTCCTCTTATTTTTAGGAGGGTACATAGTGATTAAAGGTGTATTAACTATTATTTTTGATGAACCATTCTACAAAGCAATTTTTGAGCAATTTGATGGTACTGAATATAAAGTAGCTCAAGTTAATATGGGAACATCATTGCCAACGATGCCAAAAATAATTAACTTGGTGAATGAGCATTATTCTGACTTACGATTTAGCAAATCAACTCGAGATCAGGAAGTAATGCATCATATTAACCCGAAAAGAGCTCAAAGATTAGCGCATAAAGAAGTTCGAAAACGTGGAATTGGTACTAAAGCTCAACAAGCTTTAAAAAAGCAATTTGAGAAATCGAAAATAACTAGAAAAAAGATGAATAAAGATAGAAAGCGTGAAATGCAAAAAGAGCGTTTTTTACAAAAACAAATTAAACGTCGAAAAAAACATCGAGGTCATTAATAAACAAAAGCTCGCAATTAATTTGCGGGCTTTTGTTGATAAATATGCTATAATTTAGATAAAGAAAAAAGGAGATCCGAAGATCTCCCAGACAGCCCGCTTTAAGAGCGGTGGCTAAAGTTATAAAGTTGACATGCGCCTACTCAATAAACCTGCCAAAGTTATGAATTGAGCGGCGTTTTTGTTTATTTTTTGTTGTGATGATCGATATATGTTAGCAAAGCTAACATAAAAGTACCAAACAACAGCATTAACGAGATGGCCTCGTATACGCTCATCTGGCTGAACCCTTTCTGCTTGATGTTGGTCCATAGGCCTCACCTCCAGGAGGTAAAACAGCCACCGCTCATAAAACTTTCTGCGGATATAATTATAGCGAAAATTTGTTTGCAAAAGAATATAGATTAGTCAAAAAGCTCGCGATTAATTTCGTGGGCTTTTACCATAATTATATTCAAAAACTAGTTCTCTTTGAAAAGTATCATCGTAAGTAGCTGATACTAAACTATAGTAAAATTATTGATATGATAGAGTTAAAAGAGAAAACTTATTTGGAGTAAGGTGGAGGAATTTTTGAAAGATAAAAAAATTCTAAAAAGAGTTAATTATTGGGTTACAATTGGAATAGTTTTAATAATATGTATAGGTACTTTTACATGGTGGAATAATTCTAAAAAGAAAACTCCACATCATAAATTGAAGCCTCAACCTGCTTTAATTGACAACACTAGTACTCGTCCAGCTTCATATACAACTAAAGAATTCAAAAATTTATTATCCCAAAATTATCCAGATATTTATAAAAACTTGAATTTTAAGCAAAAACCAACTTTCTATGTGATTCCAGGTTTGATTCAGTCAGCAGCTATTAAATATACTCCTCCTGGTCAGGGACAACCAGGTATTGCATATGATATGGATCCACAAGGCTTAGCGATTATTGACCATAAATATTTGATTATTTCGGCGTATAGTAAGAGCAAGACATTTGATTCAGTTCTGTGGGTATTAGACTTTAAGACTGGGCGTTTCATAAAAACAATTGCCTTAAATAATATTGATCATGTTGGAGGGATTGCTTATGATAAAGATCACAAACGTCTATGGGTAGCCACAATTAATCAATATCAACGAGCACAAGTTCAATCTGTAACATTGAAAGAAATTGAAAAATATAATTTCGCTGATTGTAAAATTAAATTGAACACTTGATAAAAAATAAAAAGTCCATTCGGACCTGTTTGATAGAATGTTAATAACCACAAAAACTTTCTATTGGAGGTCAAAATGGACTCTTTACATTCTACCATGAACCAGCACGTTAAAGGCAAGCATTTATCATTTGAAGAGCGAGTTATTATTCAATTGCGTTTGAAAGATGGCTATTCTTTGCGTGCAATTGCCCGTGAACTTAACTGTTCTCCTTCTACTATCAGCTATGAGGTTAAGCGTGGCACTGTAAAACTGTATCATGGTAAAGTCAAAAAATATAAGGCTACTCAAGGGCATGATGCATATAAAGCTCATCGTAAAAATTGTGGGCGCAAATCAGACTTTCTCAGGAAAGCTCAATTCATGCGCTATGTCCACAAGCATTTTTTTAAAGATGGCTGGTCGCTTGATGTGTGCAGTAATCGTGCTACTGCTGTTGGCGAATTCGCTAGCAGCGATGTTGTCTGCACCAAAACTCTTTATAATTACGTTGATCAAGGCTTATTAGGAATTTATAATTACGACTTGCCAGAGAAGCTTAAACGCAATACTAAGCTTCATCGTATTCGCAAAAATAAGAAAAAACTTGGCAGAAGCATTGAAGAACGTCCTAAAGAGATCAATAAACGTAATGAATTCGGTCATTGGGAATGCGATTTAGTTCTCGGACATAAGAGCAAAGATGATGAGGTACTGCTAACCTTATCTGAGCGTATGAGTCGTGAGTTTTTAATTCTTCGTATTCCTGACAAGACTTCTGTCAGTGTCATGCAGGCCTTTAAAGAACTCCAAAGGCAATACAGCGAACATTGGAATGATATTTTTAAAACCATTACCACTGATAATGGCTCAGAGTTTGCAGATCTTTCCAACCTAGAAAAAGTATCCAATACACTGGTTTACTATGCCCATCCTTACACTTCTTGTGATAAGGGAACAGTTGAAAGACACAATGGTCTTATTCGCAGATTCATTCCTAAGGGAGAAGCAATAGCTAACTATTCTTTACAAGACATCATTAATATTGAAACCTGGTGCAATTCTTTGCCAAGAAAGATACTGGCCTATCATACACCAGATGAAATCTTTGAAAGAGAATTAGATCTAATCTATCAAGCAGCTTAACTAAAAGTGTTCAATTTATTATTGCAATTTGCGAAAAATATAATTTTAAGAAACAGAAAAAGCCAATAAAATTTGAGCATGGTACTAACTTATCAGCGCCACTTCGAACGTCTTATATGACTTATCATAAGAATAAACTCTATATCGGCTACTTCGATAAAGTCCAAGGTGGTCAGCTTTTTGCCTATAAACTTAATAAGAAGGGCCTATTTAAAAAAGATAAAATGCAAGATGGTCTAGCTCTTCCTAGTGAAAACTGGTCAACTTACTCTCAAATTCAAGGGATTAGTTTTGATAAAAATGATATTTTACTATCTACTTCATATGGTGATTTAAATTCCCAGTTATTAATCTTTAAAAATAAATTGAATAAGCCAAACTATAATCTTGATCTTTCGGAAGCAGATAAAACCATTATTTTACCGCCATATATGGAACAAATTATTGGTAAAGATGGTGAAATTTATATGTTGTTTGAATCAGCTACAGCATTTTACCGTCAAAATCCTAATTTACTGCATATGGATCGGGTAATTAAGTTAAAAGTTAAATTCAAGGGTTCCGAAAATAGTGGCTCTTTTGCAAATCCTGTTGATGGATAATTTTAAGAAGGAATTAAGCAGCTAAGAAATAGCTGTTTGATTCCTTTTCTTTTATAATATTTTCTTTGAGTCTAATTCTAATTAATAAATGTTTGAAATTTCTATAGCCATAAGCAGTACGTTCAATTTGTTTAATCTTACGGTTAACTCCTTCAAGACAACCATTAGAATAAGTTGAGGTAATACCGTTTAGGACACCAGAATAATTACGTTTAAAAGTTAATAGAGTTTGATGCATTTGTTTACCAACATTTTGTTTTGAATGAAGTAGATGGATAACTTTCTTTTCATCGTTATCCTGAATAGCAGTCATAAAGTCCTGCATAACCCAATAAGTATTTTCTAAGGTTTGGTCACAATCTAAACCATCTAAGACAACATGTTCCTGTGTTAGACAGTCCTTAAAATGCCAGTCGTAATAAGGAGTAGTCTTATTAAGTTTGTCATATTTCATGAGATAAAGCTTCCAAGGGGACTTTAAAAGCTTATATTCACGGCTTCTTTTATTAAATTGCTTCATGATTTGAACTCTGAAAATATTAAACGATCTAGTAAGCATTTGAACCATATGAAAACGGTCAATAACTATCTGAGCATTTGGAAATAATTCTCTAGCAACTAAAGGATAATAACAATTAAGATCCATAGTTACTGTTTTAACCATTGCACGAGCTTTAGGAGTGAACTTGTAAAAATAGCGTAGAATATCAGGTTTGAAACGAGTTCTAAGAATTTGAACAACTTTGTGAGTATCACCATCTAGACAAATAAAGTGAAGCTTTTTGCCTACGCCCTTAAATTCATCAAAAGCTAAGTGTTCAGGGAGATGATCAAAGGCATCATAGAACTTAGAAGAGCAGACTTCTAATACTCTTTGAACCGTGTTGACAGATACATTATGTTCTCTAGCAATGCTGGTCATTGAACGATCTTCAGTAAGAGCAGAAAGTATTTTTCGCTTAGAAGTGTTAGAGATATAGCAGCCTTTATTAACCAGATTAGATTGAGCCATAGATCTTTTTAAACAGTAATTGCAGAGAACACGTTGTTTTCTTAATCTGATAGTAACGGGCTTACTAGCATCAGCAGTAATGAAACGAACGTTAGAGACGTAATGACCGTTATGCTTAAGATTAGTAGAACGACAATAAGGACAAGTAGGCTGGATCAGCTCAGCTAAATATATTTTGTAAATCTTACTGTTAATATTTTCATTTGAATAATCAGAAAAAATAATGTTTTTATCTTCAATATCAAGAGTAAATTTAATATAATCATTTAAAGAGGACATAGTTTAAATCTCCATACACTTAATTGAATTGGTCGAAGAAGGATTTTAAGTAAGAGAGGACTATGGCCTCTTTTTTTACGTAAAAAAAGAATATCATAGATATTCATCAACAGGAAAAATTATACAGCCAAAATAGTAAGGAATAGCTATCAAGAGGAATAAATATAAACATATATTGAAAATTAAAACTCACAATTAAATTTGTGAGTTTTTTTATGTTCTAAATTTAGCCGTTCATGTCTTTACTTTTGCCGCTTATTAAAAATGACGATACAGTTCCGACTTATTTAAGTATTCTTTAGTTAAATCAAATAAAGGAAGTAATCACATGCTTATTGAAACTTATAGTTTAACTAAAAAATATGGCAAAAAATTAGCTTTGAATAAGGTTAATCTCAAAATTGATCGAGGTCAATTGGTTGCCTATCTTGGAACTAATGGTGCAGGGAAGTCTACGACAATTAATATCTTGACTGGGCTGTTGAAGCCAACTTCTGGAACAATTAAATACGCGCCAAATTTAAAAATTGGGGTAGTTTTTCAAGATAGTGTCCTAGATGACAATCTAACTGTTAAAGACAATCTGTATCTAAGAGCTAAAATGTACAAAACTTTCTCTAAGGATTGGCTAAAGCAATTAATTGAGCTAATTGGAATTAAGAAATTTTTGAATCAAAAATATGGTACTTTGTCTGGTGGTCAAAGAAGAAGAGTTGATATTGCCCGAGCCTTAATCGATCATCCTGATTTGCTGTTTTTGGATGAGCCAACCACTGGACTTGATTTACAGACAAGATTGGTAATTTGGAATTTACTCCAAAAATTGCAGAAAGAACAGGGGTTAACGATTTTCTTAACTACGCATTATCTTGAAGAAGCAGAAAATGCCGATCAAATGTACATCTTAGAGAACGGTAATATTTTAGCCAAAGGATCTGCAAGTCAAATTAAGGCCAAATATGCACCAACTAAATTGATAGTGAAGATGAAAGATGCTAAACAGCCGCTTCATTCTCAAATTCTTAAAGACAATAAATTTGAGCTAGATGATCTAGATTCAAATCAAGCAATTGATTTTCTAACAAAAAATAAAGTTAAAATTGCAGATTTTGAATATCACCAAGGCTCAATTAATGATGCATTTATCAAGATTACAGGAAAGGAACTTCAATAATGTTTGCTTTAGTTCAACGAAATATCAAGATTTATTTTTCTAACATCCCTGGCGTAATTATGTCATGCTTTGGAGCATTAATTTCATTCTTTATCTATGTAGGATTTTTACAGAAAAATTTAGAAAGCTCCTGGCCTCAAATTGCAAATGTCAAGCAAATGCTTGATTTATGGATGATGGCAGGAATTGTAGCAATTGCAGGGATTACAACTTCTTTTCAAGCACTAGGTCAATTAGTCAAAGATCGAGAAACGCGCACTGCTGATGATATGTGTTTGACTGATCTTTCTCTTTCAGAGCAAAATTTGGCCTATGTTTTGTCTAGTTCAATCATCAGTTTCTTAATGCAAATCATTACATTTGTGGTGATGGATGTTTACTTTACAGCTGTTGATAAAATTAATATCTCACTTGAAAATAGCTTATTAGCGTTAATTTTTATGGCATTAGGAGCAGTTGGAGCAACACTGCTCAATGAAATAATTGTGCTCTTTATTCATTCTTCAACTACGTTTAGTCGTTTATCGGCAGTCATCGGGGCAATCGCTGGATTTGCTGTCGCTACGTATCTTCCTTATGGAACTTTGTCTTCTACGGCGCAAACTTTGGTAAAATTAGTCCCAAGTAGTTATGAAGCTTCTGCTTTGAGAAGTTTATTTTTAAATAAAATTAGCGAAAATCAAATGCCAGCGAGTGTAAGAAGTACGATGGTTAACTATTTAGGAATTCATTTCAAAATTAATAGCTATCAGCTAACGCGTGCAGATACAGGCTATGTGATGATTGGAATGATTTTAATTTTAAGCCTAGTGATTATTCTTGCTTCACTGGCAATAGGAAAGAGAAAAATTCAAGTTGAAGGTTAAGTTTCAAAAAGATCCATCTTTGGAGGATGAGATAGAGGTTGAAGTTAGAGCAAGTGCAGAAAGTGGCACAGTTAAGCGACTGGTCAGTTACCTAAATAAATTTGGTAAAAGAGATCGAAATCTTTTACCTGTGAAAACGAGTGACCGGATAGTTACTGTTAAAAGGGATGAGTTGATTAAAGTTGAAGTTCAGGGCACCAGCCTAACTTATTACACCTTGAGCGAAGTAGTAAAAACAACTGGGCGATTGTACCAAGTTTTGGAAAACCTGAATGAAGATTTTGTGCAAGTTTCACGTCATTCTGTCATTAATTTGAATTATTTAGAATCATTAGAGAGTGGTTTTGCAGGAAACATGGTTGCGATTTTAGCTGAAGGATTGAAGACTGAGGTCTCTCGTCGTTATTTGCCAGATTTAGAAAGAGAGCTGGGACTGTAAAATGAAATGGTTTGGAAAATGCATAGATTATTTTTTCACAGGAATGGGATTTGGCGCAATTTGCTACGTATGTATTATGACTTTTCTTTATCCTGGAGTGGGTTTGACTGTTAAAGAAACGGTTTCGGTTCTTGGAATTTCTGGAATAATTGGTTTTCTATCGATGATTTTTAAAACTGATTTACCAATGAGTGCAGCTTTTGCGATTCATTTTATAGGTACTTTTATTTTATTCATGTTGATGGCTACTATTAATCACTGGGTAATTAATATAAGTAGTATCGTAATGTTCATTCTTATGTATGTTGTGATTTGGCTCATTTGCCTTTTGGAACAAAAAAAGACAGTAAACCGAATCAATGATAGGATTAAGAAAAGAAATCTAAAATAGAAAACCTAACTGCGAGGAAAACAGATGACATTAAATATTCGTACTGTAAAAATGGATGACTTAGATGCAATTGTTGAACTTGAATCAAGTGCTTTTCATATGTCAGAGGAAATGACGCGTAAAGATATGATCGGCCGAATTGAAAATTATCCAGATACTTTTTTAGTTGCGGAAGTTGATGGCAAAGTAGTAGGGCACGTTTTTGGTCCAGTAAGTAAAGATCGCTATATTAAAGATGAGCTGTATTTTAAAAATCAACCGAATAACATACAGTATCCTTATCAAACGATTTTGAGTTTGGCAACTAGAAAAGAATATCGTAAGCACGGGATTGCATCAGCTTTAATTGAGGAATTATGCAAGATTGCTCAAGCGCAGGATAGAAGTACAGTTACACTGACTTGTTTACCTAAGCTCTTCCATTTTTATGAAACGCGCGGTTTTGTCAATGAAGGCAAGACCAGTGATGATATCCCTGATCCAGAAAACGTAAGTAGCTACAATATGGTGAAAGAGCTAAAAAAGTGAATTTTTGGAAATGAATAAAGAGAGATTTATAATGGTGATAAAAGGAGGTCCTGACTATGAGCAATGAATTTTGTCATAATGGAATGAAATGTCAACAGGGATGTCCATGTGCTGGTAAAGATGGTGTTTGTCATTGTTCCATGGTAAGTGAGAAAAAGTGCGTTTGTCAGAGTCATTGTAAAGAAAAAGAAGAGTAAAATAAAAATCTCATGTTAGCTTGAAGTGCCTCATAATTGTTAGACATAAAATCTAATAATTATGGGGTATTTTTTCGGCATCATCTAAAAATGGAAAGACGGCATTAACAATATTGCGACCGACAGGGCATTCTGCATTTGCATTTTGATGAACTTGAAAAATATGAGGATTGTCTTCTTCAACAATTTTATAAATAGTGAGGAGATCTAATTGAGCGAGATCGACTAGCAATTGAATTCCGGTTTTTCCACGGTGGCTCTCTATGATTTTATGATCTTTGAGTAGGTTCATTATTTTCCGAATATAGCTTGGATTTGTGCCAACGCTTTTCGCAATGTCAACTGAATTGATAGGGTGTGGACTAAGCGCAATCATGGATAGAATATGGATTGCAATGGGAAATTTGGTATCTTTCATCTAAAATACTCTTAAGTAGATAATGTATCTTTTGCTGATACATTATTATATAAAATAAAAGATATCAAATGATAAGATCTACAAGATTTTGGTAAATCCATGAAACTCCGGAATACACTTAAGGGGCAGAAACTGATGTAATTGTATATTTCTTTTAATGATTATCGGTATCATGATACAAAGGTTCAAAATCAAAAAAGCTCCCGTTCAATTTGAACGAGGAGCCTTTTATTTAGTTAGTTTATGTACTTTATGAGCCAAAACTATTTCTTTGTTTCGATCTTCATAAATTGCGTCCTTTACGTAGTTCCAAGGTGCCATTAAGCGACCTTTATTATTTTTACGGAAAAGGAAATCAGCATGATGATTTTCAAGGTGACGTAGATATCTCTTAGCATTTTGAACCTGAGTGTGATGCTTTAGATTTAAGCGAGGTTCAAAATCAATAATCTTATGATCGGCATTAAAAATTGGTCTTACTTTATGGTGCCAGTGACGAGCACTAGCAACATGACGACTAACTTTTTTGCCAGCCTCCACAATATTTTCTTTAGTGGCTAAACTATTCCGATCTTTTAACTCTGCATGTGGATCCAGATAGTAGTTCCCTAGACCATCTTGACGGTAAAGACGTAATTTTTTGAATGATTTATTATTTTTATCCGTCTTCACTTCAATAACGTCACCATTAGTATGGTTCATTAAATACATGTGATGTTTTTTAGTGTAATTTACACTTTTCATGATCAGAAATTCACCTCTTTATATATCTTATGAATCTATATTATAGACGCATTTTAAAGTAAAGTATAGTGATTAAATTAGGATTTTAAGTATTTGTAAGAATACCAAAAAAGTTAATTAATGCTTCTAAAAAGAGAACAATAAAGACAGTTAGAGCTTCATTCTAACTGTCTTCAATAAATATTTAAAAGTTAATTAGTGTTCTTTACCGTCGATAATAACATGAACACGTGGGTTCTTAGGACCCTTGGCTTTGGAGATAACTCCTTTGTTAACCAAGTCTTCAATTTGATCTGGATCATAGCCTAGCTTGGTTAAGATTTCCTTGTTGTTTTCGCCAAGATCTGGTGCTCGATCATAAGATGGAGTGTAGTTTGAAAGAGTAAATGGAAGACCAATAGTCTTGAAGTCACCACGATTACCACCTTGATCAATGGTAACAATAGCACCATCTTTGTTTAAATCAGGATCATTTTCAAGTTCATGCCAGTCAAGAACAGGACCAACTGGAACACCAGCAGCACCAAGCTCTTTAGTCAAAGTATATTTATCATATTGCTTAGTGTAAGCTTCAATTAATGGATAAAGTTCTTCCTTGTGTAATTGACGGTGTTGCCAGTCAATGAATCTTGGATCTTCTTCCCATTCCGGATGTCCCATTGCTTCACAAAGCTTATCCCACTTCTTGTTTTCGTTTTGAACAACGATGTAAACATAAGCATTTGGATCAGTTTCCCAACCTTTAGCCTTATAGCACCAACCAATAACTTGTCCACCTTCAGTATTTTCTGCACGTGGAATTGCTTTACCCCATTTCCAGTCAGGGTAGACAGCGTAGTGAGGAAGAGCACCTAAGTTGTCTAACATGATTTGGTCACGTAATTTAATACGACAAAGGTTTAATACGGCGTCTTGCATTGATTGGTAAACAAAGGTACCTTCACCAGTGTGTTCACGTTGAAGTAGGGCTGCTAAAATACCGATAGTTAAGTGCATCCCAGAGTTTGAGTCACCTAAGGCTGCAGCAGATTGAGTAGGAACATTGTCTTCACCTTTGTTCCAACCGGTTGCAGAAGCAGCACCACCAGCAGATTGAGCAACTGGTTCAAATGCCTTAACATTTTCAAAACGTGATCCTTGGTTAAAACCTTTTAATGAAGCGTAGATTAATCTAGGATTCATTGCATGAAGCTTTTCCCAGCCAAAACCATTTCTATCAGCAGAACCAGGAGCAATATTTTCTACGAATACGTCGGCTTTTTTAATTAAGTCGTACATAATCTTTTTACCTTCTGGAGTTTTAATATCAACAGTTAAAGACTTCTTATTAGCATTTAGTTGGAGGAAGTAAAGACTCCATGAATCCTTGATATCAAGTAATTCATTTCTTGTTGGGTCCCCAGTATTAGTACGTTCAATTTTAATAACTTCAGCTCCAAGCCACGCTAAAAGTTGAGTACATGAAGGGCCGGATTGAACTTGAGTCCAGTCAACTACTTTAATTCCTTTTAATGGAGCATATTCATTTTGTTCGTTTTTTTCATTCTCACTCATTTTAATTACTCCTTATCAATTTTTTCTTGTTCAGCTTCTTCAAGAGGCTTTAAGTTTAATGATGGGTTCAAATTACCAATGTGACCTGATTCTTTACCCATTGATGGATCAATTTGGACATCGATAACACTTGGACGTCCTGATTCAACTGCTGTAGCAAAGGTATCTTTCATTTCTTGGTAATTAGTTACGTAATAGTTGTCACCGCCAAAAGCTTTGGCAATTAGATCATATCTACCAGTTGGATCAAGTGTTGTTGGACCTAATTGGTTAGGCACCACATTGTCGACCCCGTTGTAGATACCACCGTTGTTAATAACGACCACAGTAATTGGTAGGTTGTACCGACACATAGTTTCAACATCCATACCATCAAAACCAAATGCACTATCTCCGTCTAAGGCAACAACATGTTTGCCAGTCTCGATAGCAGTGGCAATGGCATAACCCATACCAACGCCCATGACGCCCCAAGTACCAGTATCAAGTCTGTGACGAGGGAGTTTCATACCGATCATGTCACGACCAATATCAAGAGTATTAGCACCTTCACTTACAAGATAAGTATCTGGATGTTCTTGGAAGTATTCGTTAATAGGTTCAATAGCGCCATAATAACCAAATTCTGGGTTAGTTTCACCAGCTTTAATTCTCTTGGCAAACTTAGCATCATTCTTGGCAGTATATTGGGCAATAGCGTTAAGCCAATCGGAAGGTACTTTATAGCCAGTTGCAGTAAGAGCTGGGACTAACTTGTTTAAAATAGAGGTTAAGTCACCTTGAAGCGGAGCAGAAATCTTTTGAGAAGAATCGAATTGAGTTGCATCGATATCTAATTGGATGAATTTTGCATCAGGGTTAAATTGTGGTGCATCCCCATATGAAAGCATCCAGTTTAATCTAGCACCAATTAAAATTACGACATCAGCACCTTTTAAGGATAATGAACGAGCTGCAGCTGCAGAGTGTTTATCATCATCAGGTACCAATCCCTTAGCCATAGACATTGGTAGGAATGGAATATCAGTCTTATTAATTAACTCTTGGACTTGTTTTTCAGTTCTATCGTAAGCTGCACCTTTACCAAGAATGATTAAAGGCTTTTTAGCTTGTTTAATAATATCAACTGCACGATTAATTGCTTCATCACTTGGTTCTTGCAGAGGAGCTGGATCAACTAATTTATAGACTCCCATGTTCTTTTCACCGAGATCATTGTTAAGTTGAGCAATAGTATCAGCTGGTAAATCAAGATAAACACCACCAGGTCTGCCAGAAACCGCAGTACGAATTGCACGGGCAACTGCTAAACCAACATCTTGTGCTCGATCAACACGATATGCCTTTTTACAGAAAGGTTTAGCAACATTGTATTGGTCTAATCCTTCGTAATCACCTTGGGATAAATCAATAATGTGGCGTTCTGATGATCCAGAAATCATAATTAATGGAAAACAATTCTTAGTAGCTTGGGCTAAAGCTGTTAATCCATTTAAAAAACCTGGAGCAGATACAGTCATAGCTACACCAGGTTTTTTAGTTAAAAATCCAGCAGCTGCGGCAGCGTCTACGGCAGAGTCTTCACGACGAAAGCCATAATACTTCATTCCCTTTAATTCAGCCAATCTTGCTAAATCTGTAATTGGGATTCCCACAACTCCGTATAGGTTGTTAATACCATTTTTTTGTAAAGCGTCAATTAATAAACTGGCACCCGTTCTGCTTAGAGAGTCATCTACCATAACGTACCTCCATGGTAATGATAAATATTACTTTTTTATATAAAGGCGCTATTCCAATAAGGGATGCGTACACCTAATTTATAGCTTTTTTTGAATTAGTTAGCAAGAAAAACGCTATAAAAAAACTTTTATCTTAAGATAAAGGAAGAAATGAAATACATACGTATATGTTAATAATTTTCTTTAAAATTAACGGTATTAAGAATGTTACGAGGCAATTAATGTATAGAAAATTAAAAATAACGATTTTAGTTAAATTCGAAAAATCTTTCGCTTGCTTATATCTGGATTAAGTTTATATTTAAGATTGCGATGAAGAATAATTTCATCGGGAAATATTAGACTGGTCAGATTATGAACGAGGTATAGAGATGATTAGTATCTTGATCAATGACATAATCCCAATTTTGGTGATTATGTTACTAGGTTATCTCTGCGGAAAGTTTTACTTTTTCGATAATGATCAGAGACAAGGATTAAATAAATTAGTTCTTGATATCGCATTACCAGCAGCTTTATTTATTTCAATTGTTAAAGCTACCAGAAAAATGTTTGCGCAAGATATCGTATTAACGTTAATTTCAATTGTTGGTGTTGTGGGACTTTTTATGTTGAGTTATTACTTAGATAAGTTATTTTTCCACAGAACTACGCAACAAGCTGCAGTTTGTGCTCTAATTGCGGGTTCTCCAACAATTGGTTTTCTTGGGTTTGCAGTACTAGATCCGATTTATGGAAATAATGCAACAACTAACTTAGTTATTGGGATTGTGTCAATTGTTGTTAATGCAATTACTATTCCATTAGGCTTAGCGTTAATTAATAAGGGTCAAGCCTTAACCAAGAAAAAGGCTGCTTCTAATCCGAATAATAAGGGTACAAAGGTAGAAGTAGAAGATATAAAGGGTAAAGGGCTGAACAAGACTAAGAAAAAGGTTATGGTAACTATTCCCGATGGAATACCAGTTACTGATGCAGAAGCAAAAGCCTTGAAAGAAAAAGGCATAGAACGTGAGATTGATTTAGCACGTGCAGAAATTGCTGATCATGCTGATGAACCGCATAAGCAAATGAATCCAACTGTAAAATCTGTTATCAATGCCGTTAAACAGCCAGTTGCTGCAGCTCCACTACTTGCGGTTATTTTGGTGTTAATTGGTATTAGAATTCCTACTTCTTGGGCACCAACCTTTGATTTGATTGCCAAAGCAAATGCTGGTGTTGCAGTTTTAGCAGCTGGGCTAGCTTTATCCACAGTTAAGTTTTCAATTGATAAGGAAGTTATTTGGAATACTTTCTTTAGATTATTCTTAACCCCAGCAGTAATTGTTGCAGCTGCTTATATTTGCGGTATGGGATCTGATCCGACGAAGATTTCAATGCTTTGTTTAGCAACTGGATTGCCACCAGCATTTTCTGGAATTATTATTTCCAGTCGTTACAACATTTATGTTAAGGAAGGTGCTAGTTCAGTGGCTGTTTCAACAGTATTCTTTGCAGTGAGTTGTATCTTCTGGATCTGGCTATTACCAATCTTGGCACATATGTTTTAAATAAAAATTATGGATATAATTAAGGGATAGGGCGAGCGTCCTATCTTTTTTTTTGTGAAGGAATTAAGCTATGATAGATAATAAAAATTTGTTGAAGCTCTTAAGAACTGAACTTCAAAAGATGAATAACGGTGATAAAATTAGATTTTTAACTTATAAGAAAGATCGAAGCATTCTTGTGGAAAAGGATGGAGATACTTTTACAATAATTGAAAATGGATATCGCCAAATGGTGTGGGAAAATTTAACTAAAGCAGAAGTGTTAAAGAAAATGAAAAAGTTACAAAAGATAGAATTCCCAAGAAGTAACAAATTATATTTAAGTAAGTAAAAATGACGGACTGTAAAAGCTACAATCTGTCATTTTTACTTACATTCTATTTAATTTTGATATCTCCATCTTGTGTAGAAGCTGTTAAGACATTAGCGCTATTTTTATTCTGTGTAAAAGTATCGCTAGATGAATCACCTTTAACTTTGATGTCTCCATCATCTACATTAAGGTTATAGCCACTAAAATTAGACGTAGAAATGTGAATATCTCCATCATCTGTGTTTATCTTAAATCCATTTTTACTATTTAATTTGTTGATAGTGATATCTCCATCGCTGGTATCAATTTTTCCACTTGGAGATTTTAAATTGTTAATATCAATATCGCCATCATCAGTATTCAAAGAAATAGGATTTGTGGTATCAATGTTTTCCACTTCAATATCACCGTCATCTGTTGAAAGATTTAAACTCTTCAATAGGTGTTTTGGTACGGTAATAGTGATAGTAGGATCTCCGTTAATGCGGTGAATACCAGAGGCTGATTGTTTAATTGTTAGACTACCATTCTTTCTGCTAACAGTGGGCTTTAAATTCTTAGGCCCTTCATATTCAACGTTATATTTATCGCCATATTTAACAGAAATATCTGTTATGGCAGCAGAGACTTTTAGTTGATTAAATCCCTGATTACTAATAGTAGTTTTAATTTCGGGTTTATTATTAGAGTTAGAGATAATAATGCTACAAGCTGAAAGAGTCAGTACAAGAGATAAGAGCATAAAAATTAATGCAAACTTTTTACTAATATTTTTCATAAAAAACTCCTAAGATAATAATTAGGACTAATTATCTTATATTTATTGAGTAAAGTAAATTTAAATAAAAATTGGAGGGAAAGATAATGAAAAAGATGCCACCAATTCAAAAAATTTTAGAAGCTTACACAGCAATTGTGGATAAACATGTGGAATTAAAAAATAATGAAGCTTTGGTTACCTCATCAAATGGTGCAAAGACCTATACGGTAAGCTGGGATAATGACATTTACCATTCCAATGACAATGCGACTTATTGGCAAGGTTATGCAGGGTATCCGATAATT
Source organism: Lactobacillus johnsonii (assembly GCF_014058685.1). NCBI lineage: Bacteria > Bacillati > Bacillota > Bacilli > Lactobacillales > Lactobacillaceae > Lactobacillus > Lactobacillus johnsonii. The sequence goes on from NZ_CP059055.1 coordinate 304,733, forward strand.
GCGGTTTTGATGTTGCAAGGAAAAATACCCTTTGATCAAAAATTGGCTGATAATTTTGCATCAGTTAATTGGAATGAAGTGAATGCAAAATTTAAACGTAATTATGCTAAAGCGGCCTCTGAAGTTATCAAGAAAAAAGGATTAGATGAAAAAGAGGTTATGGTTGAACTTGAGAGGGTTTATGGAGCTTTAAAGGATCTACCAATCACAATTAAACGTGGCTCCCTTCGTCCACCTAAGGCTAGTAAGTAATTAAGAATTACGGTAGTTTGCACCCCAATCATCCATCACCTTAATAACTGGAAAAAGTGTCTTTCCTAAATCAGTCAATGAATATTCAGTTTTAGGAGGAACTACCGGATAAACTTTCTTGTTAATAATTTTTGCTTTTTCTAAATCTTTTAATTGGAGAGCTAACATTCTTTTAGAGCAGTCAGGAATTAATTTCTGTAATTCGCTAAAACGGCATACTTTTCTTTGCAATAGATAGTAAATGATAACACTTTTCCACTTTCCGGCAATTATACTTAAGGTATTTTCGAGTGAGCAACTAGAAGCAGATAGTTTTTCCATTAATAACATTCCTTTCTGGTGAATAAATTGTGACTAGGTGAAAATAAATTCATGTCTTGTTACTTTTTAAAAGTAAGTTACTATAAGTAAGTGAAATATATAAATACATTAACTTGTAAAACTTGTTTTGTAAATAGAGAGGTACAAGTATGAAATCAGAATTTAATAATTTATTAGCAAAACGTCGTTCAATTTATGCACTTGGGGATAATGTAAAAGAATCTCTTGAGAATATTTATACTTTGATTAAGGATACGGTCCGCAATTCTCCAACTGCTTTTAACAGTCAAACTGTGCGTACAGTTGTTTTATTTGGAAAAGCCTCAAATAAAGTATGGGACATAGTTGAAGACAGATTAAAATCTGAGGTACCTAACGAGGAAGCCTTTGCTAAAACAAAAGAAAAAATAGCTACTTTTAGAGCTGGATTTGGTACAATTCTTTTCTTAACAGATACAGCAATTGTGGAAAAGTTAGAAAGAGATTTTCCTCTGTATGCAGCTAATTTTGCTGACTGGGCAGAGCAAGGAATTGGCGGAGCACAACAAGCTGTTTGGGCTGCTTTAGCTGAACAAAATATTGGTGCAAGTTTGCAGCATTACAATCCATTAATTGATGATGCAATTCATGAAGCCTTTGCTTTATCTAAAGAGTGGAAACTTCGTGCACAAATGCCATTTGGCTCTATTGAAGCTCCAACTGGTGAGAAAGATTATCTTGATGAAAATGAAGTATTTAAGTTGATTAAATAATAAAATACATTTTTTCAAGTAATTTCGTTAGGTTAAGATACTGATAAATTTGAACAAACAAGTGAAGTGAGAAGAGATTATTTTCTTCTCACTTTTTATTTTTAGAAAGAAAAAGAACCGAATCATTTGATCCGGTTCTAATATTTTTACTTCCAGTCTAAGCAAAGCTCTTGTTTATGCAGTTCTTCAGGTAATTCGTCACGATCAGTTTTATGATTATCTAGCTTAGCGCCAGTGATTTGTTTAGTAAATGAATCAATACGACGATTTGAATCACGTAAATCATAGTAAGTAGTAACTACTTTGTCATAATCACGTAGTTCTTTTACATCGAAGTCCTTATTATATTTTCCTTCAAAACAAGTGAACTGTAATGGTAAACGTGGTTTTAATTGTGGCTTTTGATCAGGCACGCCAACTTGCATCCCTAATACTGGAAAAGTCAATTTAGGTAAATCAAGCGTCTTAAGCATTTCAAGTGGATGATCATTAACTGTTCCAAGTGGTACGTAGCCTAAATCCATACTTTCTACGGCATTAGCAACATTTTGGTAGGCAAGTAAGGTATCTTCCATTGCTTGGAAAAAGATATCAGTAGTATGCACACGACCATCATCCGTGCCAAGTTGTTTTCTAATTTGTTGATTACGATATAAATCAACGACAAAGATGAATAAATCACCTTCTGCACCAACATATTTTTGATTACATAATTCTCTAATCTTTTTCTTCTGCTCAGGATCAATAATATGTATCAAGCTAGCATTTTGCATGAACATGCTAGTTGGAGTTTGTGCAAAAACTGAGTATAAAGTTTCTAATTGTTCTTTATTTAAAGTTGTATCTTTAAATTTTCGAATTGAACGGTGATTTAATTGTGCATCAATAGTCTTGTTATGTATCATTTTTATCCTTCTTGCTAATAATTAGTAAGTATATTATAGCAGATAGTTATCATTATTTTTCTTTTTGTCATTAATTTTGGATAAAAAAAGATGCATAGGAGATACCTTCTATGCATCTTTGTATGTATTTATTTTCGCTTAATCAAGTAAGTCATATTTTAAGGTCATTAAGCCGTGACCTTCGTTAACCATATTTCCTAGCAATTCAACAGTATTGTTGTAAACTGTATCAGCCATCTTTTGATTTGCTTTGTTTAGCTTATCTTGGAGTTCATCGCCAGAATAGTTTTCAATTTCTTTATCAGTTTCATGTTGAATTTTATGGCATTGAGCAAGACTCTTTTGTTCAAAATCGGCTTCTAATTCACCATAAACACGGAAGTTAGTATCACCTAATTGAGCAGTTAATTTATTCAACCAGAAGATCTTATTTAAATCAAATTTAGGACCAGTTTGGAAGCTTGCTGGAGTAGTGGTGATATTGGTGTAGAAAGGAACCATGCTGTTAAAAGTATTTGGTCCAAATGCTAACCATTGAACACCAGCAATTTCTTCTGGAACGTCATTTCTAATTTGTAAAATATGAGTTTCAAAGTTTCTATTAATACCAATTGGACGGAAGGTCTTCTTTTGTTCAGGTGTACCTTGATCTCCATATGCATCAAAAGGAGTATCTTGATAGTGAGAACTTTCAGCCCATTTAATGTCTTCAATACTGATCTTGCGATTTGCGTGGCAAATGAATGGTTGATCTTGATCACTTGGTTCACCACCAAAACCAGGATCAAAATAGTTATGGATATACCAAGCACGGGGATTATTGTAGTGAGCATCTTTAATTGTTGAGGAGCCGAAGATGTGTCGCAAGTTATAACCCTCAAGATCTGGATTTAAGTGATATTCTTCAATTAAATCTTTTAAATCTTTTGATGAAGCAAAATCATCATTATCGAAATAAAATTCATCGATATTTAGACGGTTAGGAGCGATTACGTACGCATCATCTGGAATACGGCGAGCTGCCCAATGGTGGCCACCAATAGTTTCAAGATACCAAATTTCGTCTTTGTCAGAAAAAGCCATTCCGTTCATTTCGTAAGTACCATACTTTTCGAGGAGGTAGCCTACGCGTTCTACACCTTCATAGGCAGAATGAATATATGGCAAAGTTAAAGTTACGAAGTCTTCTTCGCCTAAGCCGCCTTTTTCAAGGAGTGGGTCAATGCCTTGAATTCTTGAATTGGTGGTAATAGTTTCAGTTGCAGTCATAGCAATATTATCTGAATTAATACCAGCAGCAGCCCAAATTCCATTTTCACCTGATGCGTCAGGTGCGCTAGTGTAGCGAAGTGGGTTAGGGAGAAGATCTTCATCATCGATCTTTTGGTGACTAATTACACTTTCATAGTGTTTAGGTTGATCAGCTGGCATTACTACATCAAATCGCTCAGGAATAATAGTACGGCCGCCATCTTCACTACGGGCTATCATTGTTGAACCATCAATAGTTGCATCTTTTCCGACTAAGATAGTAGTACATTCGGTTGGTTTCATTAAAAAACTCCTTTTCTATTAACGTATTTAATTTATATTTTAAAAGATTATTCTAATGCAAAGCAAACCTTGAACCCAAATTTACAATAATTATAAGGTATAATTTGATTAATGAAAAAATTCTGCAAGCATGGGAGGAATTTATAGATGAATTATGGAGAAAAATCACCTGCACTTTGGGATGCAATTAAAAGTGAAGAGAAAAGACAAGAAGATACAATTGAATTAATTGCATCAGAAAATATTGTTTCCGATGCTGTCCGAGAAGCACAAGGATCTGTTCTAACAAATAAATATGCAGAAGGATATCCCGGGAAAAGATACTATGGTGGCTGTCAATATATTGATAAGGTAGAACAATTGGCAATTGACTATGCCAAAAAATTATTTAATGCAGAATATGCCAATGTTCAGCCTCATTCTGGTTCACAGGCAAACATGACAGTTTATAATGCTTTGTTAAAGCCAGGAGATACGATTTTAGGAATGGGTATGGATGCTGGTGGGCATCTTACTCATGGATCTAAGGTTAACTTTTCAGGGAAAATTTTTAATTCTATTAGTTATGACCTAAATCCTGAAACTGAAGAATTGGATTTTGAGCGAATTAGACAGATTGCTATAGAGAAGAAGCCAAAATTAATTATTGCTGGCGCTTCCGCTTATAGCAGAATTATTGATTGGCAGAAGTTTCGTGAGATTGCGAATGAAGTTGGTGCCTATCTAATGGTTGATATGGCGCATATTGCAGGCTTAGTTGCAACTGGAGCACATCCGAGCCCAATTCCTATAGCTGACGTTGTTACAACAACCACACATAAAACTTTACGTGGTCCGCGTGGAGGGATGATTTTATCTAACAATAAAGAATTAGGGAAGAAAATTGATTCTGCTCTCTTTCCAGGAACGCAAGGTGGACCACTAGAGCATGTTATTGCTGCAAAGGCACAAGCTTTTTATGAAGATTTACAGCCAGAATTTACTCAATACATTGATCAAGTAATTAAGAATTCAAAAGCCATGGCTGAAGAATTTAAAAATAGCAAAAATATTCGCGTGGTTTCAGATGGAACTGATAATCACTTGATGATTATTGATATTACCAAGACTGGCGTAACAGGAAAAGATGCCCAAAATTTACTAGACTCTGTAAATATTACGACTAACAAAGAGTCTATTCCTGGTGATAAGCGAAGCCCATTTATTACTAGTGGATTAAGAATTGGGACACCAGCAATAACTAGCCGAGGTTTTAAGGAATCTGATGCTAAAGAAGTTGCTAAAATAATTATTGAAGTTTTGGATACTCCTGAAGATGCAGGAGTACTAGCTCAGGCAAAAGAAAGAGTTAATAATTTAGTTACTAAATACCCTATCAAATAAAAGCTATTGACAGAAAAATATAAGCCAATTACAATATAATTAAATTTTTTAAGGAGTAGTTAATTATGAATACACAAGCTAAGTTTATGAAAAATAATCGTTGGCAAGGCCAGTAAATCAGGTTGTTAAGCAAGATGCAACCTGAAAGACTCAGATTGTATCTGTGCTGGCTGTGTATTTATTGTGGTCTGCATGGAATAACATGCAGACCTTTTTCTTTTTGTGATAAAAAAGTAACAGGAATCTGCATGTGAAGGTAGATTCCTGTTTTTTTGGAGAAAAATTATGAAAAGAATGTATGGATTAATTGTAATTTTAGTAGCTTTTTTAACCATAGCTTTTTTTGGAGAAAATAAACAAAAAGAAGAAAATAATAAAATTCCCCGAGTTGGTGTATTAACTCTTATGCGTCACCCAGCTCTTGATGAGATATATCGCGGTTTTCGAGATGAGCTGAAAGAAGAGGGCTACGTAAATGGAAAAAATATCAAAGTTGACTATCAAAATGCAAATAATGATCAGAGTAATTTACGTACGATGGCAACAAAACTAACTGATGAGCAATCAAGGGTATTAGTTGGAATTACTACTCCAGCTGCCCAAGCATTAGCAAATACAACGAATAAGATTCCAATAGTTTTAGGTGCTGTAACAAGTCCAAAAACTAGTGGGCTAGTAAAAAATGAAAAACATCCCGAAAAAAATATTACTGGGGTATCAGATGCTGCTCCAATTAGGCAACAATTAGATTTAATTAGAGAATTTTTACCTAATTTAAAAACTTTAGGAGTAATTTATACTTCTAGTGATTCGTCTGCGGTTAGTGGCTTTCATGAGATTGAACGGGAATGTAAAAAGAGAAAAATACCTTTAAAATCTTTCTCAATTGCAAATAGTAACGATCTTAATCAAGTTTCAGAGCAGATATTTAGTCAAGTAGATGCCGTCATTGTACCAACTGATAACACAATTGCTGGAGCGATGGAAACACTAGTTAAAAATGGTAATGCTGCTAAAAAGCCAATTTTTCCTGCAGCAGCAACTATGGTAAAACAAGGCGGTCTTGCAACTTATAGTGTTAATCAATATGAGTTAGGAAAAATGACTGGAAAGATGACTATTGAAATTTTAAAGGGTAAAAAAGTTAGTTCTTTACCAATCGAAAGAGTGAAAAAGGGAGAACCGATCGTTAATTTAAAAGAAGCCAGAGAATTAAATCTTCAAGTACCGCAAAGATTTTTAGAAGAATGTCAGAAAAAAGGAGCTGTATATAGATGAACTTGATCGTATCTGCTATTGGCCAAGGTTTGCTATGGGCTTTGCTTGGCTTAGGATTATATTTGACATTTAGAATTTTGAATTTTGCTGATATGACCGTAGAAGGAACCTTTCCATTGGGTGCAGCTGTTGCAGTAGCTAATATTTCACACGGAATGTCCCCATACTTAGCTACTTTCTTAGCCCTTTTAGCTGGAATGGCAGCAGGTTTAGTAACGGGATTATTATATACAAAAGGAAAAATTCCAATTCTACTTGCTGGTATTTTAACAATGACGGCAATTTATTCTATTAATTTAAGGATTATGGGCGGTTCTAATATTTCGTTGATTGGCAAGAAGACATTACTCAACAATGAATTTTTAGAAAATTTACCCCAATATTTTAATAGTGTTGCTTTGGGTATTGTTATTGTAGTAGTGATTACTGGAATTTTAATTTTCTTTTTAAATACAGATTTTGGTCAAGCTTTTATTGCTACCGGAGATAATCCAAGCATGGCTAAATCATTAGGAATTCATACAGATTTTATGGTGATCGTCGGATTAATGCTATCAAATGGAATAGTTGCCTTATGTGGAGCATTAATTGCGCAAAATAATGGTTATGCCGATATTAATATGGGAATTGGAACTATTGTTATTGCTTTAGCTTCAATTATCATTGGTGAAGTAGCTTTTGGAGAATTGACCTTAAATCAGCGTTTAGTGGCGGTAACTTTAGGTAGTATTATCTATCGTTTGATTTTACTCGCTGTACTGCAACTTGGATTTTCAGCTAATGATTTAAATTTAATCTCTTCAATTGTCTTAGCTCTATGTATGATGCTTCCACAATTAGAAAAAGTCTTACATTTGAAAAAGCCAGTAGAAAGAGGTGTGAAAAAGCATGACTAAGCCAATTCTAGAATTAAAAGATGTCAAAACAACTGTTAAAACAGCTGATGGTGAAATTGTTCCAATTTTAAAAGGAATTAATTTAGAAATTAGACCTGGAGATTTTATTACTATAATTGGGACAAATGGAGCGGGCAAATCTACACTTTTTAATACGATTGCGGGTAGTTTAAAACCTGATAGTGGTATTCTTCGGCATAATGGGCAAGATATTACGAAAATGAGTGAAGAAAAGCGGACACAATTTATTGGACGAGTTTTTCAAGATCCTAAGATGGGGACTGCTCCGCGAATGACTGTGGCAGAAAATTTATTACTAGCAACAAAACGGGGAAAGAGAAGATTTTTAAAGATTAGAAGACTTAAGCAAAACTTACCTCGTTTTAAAAAGCTAGCTGCAGTTATGAATAATGGCTTAGAGAGTCGTTTAAATACGTTTGTAGAAGGTTTATCTGGAGGCCAAAGACAAGCTTTGAGCTTCTTGATGGCTACAATAGAAAAGCCCGATATTTTATTATTAGATGAGCATACAGCAGCTTTAGATCCTCATACTAGTGAAAATCTACTAGCAGTAACTGATAAGCAAATTAAAGAAAATAAATTAACTGCCTTAATGATTACACATCACATGGAGGATGCTTTAAAATATGGAAATCGTCTTTTAGTGTTGAAGGATGGTAAAGTTAAAGCAGATATTAGTGAAGAAGAAAAAAAGAGTTTAAAAGTAAGTGATCTTTATAGCTATTTTGAAGATTGATCTAAAACCTAGGGCTGGTTGTCGGTTCTAGGTTTTTTAGTTAAAATAATTTTTAATTGTTTTAAGTATAGATTTAATTTTTATAAAGATTTAATTGTTTTAAGTATAGATTTAATTTTTATAAAGAAGGGATGGAAGAGATGTGAATAAGGGACACAAAATAAGTTTATTTTCAGCAATAATGCTAGCCCTTAATTCTTTGATTGGATCCGGATGGCTTTTTGGCTCAGGCTCGGCAGCAAAAATTGCCGGCCCAGCGGCTATCTTATCTTGGATCATTGGTGCAGTTATTATTATTGCAATTGCCTTAACCTATGTTGAACTAGGAACTATGTTTCCTGAAAGTGGGGGAATGAGCAAATATGCTCAATATAGCCACGGTCCCATGCTTGGGTTTATCGCTGCCTGGGCAAATTGGATTTCTTTGGTAACCTTGGTGCCAATGGAGGCAGTTGCTGCTGTTCAATACATGAGTTCTTGGCCATGGAAGTGGGCAAACTGGACACATCACTTTATGCAAGACGGAAATATAACTACACCTGGGTTATTATTGGTATTTGTGTTCATGATTATTTTTACTTTAATTAACTTCTGGTCAATTAAAATCATGACGCACTTTACTAACTTGATTTCTGTTTTTAAAGTACTCTTGCCTACTATAACAATTATTATGCTGTTTGCATCTAGTTTTCATCCTACTAACTTTGGTCATGATGTAAAAACATTTATGCCTTATGGAAGTAGAGCAATCTTTGAAGCAGCTTCTGGTGCTGGTATCATTATGTCTTATGACGCATTTCAGACAGTAATTAATATTGGTGGTGAGTTAAAGAATCCTCGAAAGAACATTATTCGTGGAGTTTTAATTTCCATGTTTGCGACAGCTGCAATTTATATTCTGCTTCAAGTAGCCTTTATTGGAGCAGTTGATCCAGCAATGCTTGCTAAAAACTCCTGGCATGGAATTGATTTTGCATCCCCATTTGCAGATATTGCAATCCTTTTAGGAATTAATTGGCTTGTGATTTTACTTTATATGGATGCTTTTGTTTCGCCTTTTGGGACTGGAGTAGCTTTTGTCGCAACAGCATCAAGAGCGCTTGCTGCAATGACATATACAAAACACTTACCAGCGTGGTTAGGGAGACTTAATAGACGCTATCTGGTGCCTCGTTTTGCAATGATTGCAGATTTAATTTTAGCGATGATTTTAGTAAGTGTCTTTAGGAACTGGAATTTACTTGCAACGGTAATTACTTGTGCGACTTTGATTGCTTATTTGACTGGTCCAGTTACTACTATTACTTTGAGAAAAATAGCACCAGATTTGGAAAGACCATATAAACCTAATTATATGCGCTGGTTTGCTCCTTTAACTTTTGTATTAACTAGTTTAGCTATTTATTGGACGATGTGGCCAACAACAATTCAAGTTATTCTGGTTATTCTTGTGGGAATTCCAATTTATTTCTATTATGAAGTTAAATATCAAAAGAAAGATTTTAAATCGCAGTTTAAGCATGCTGCTTGGATTTTAGGGTATTTAGTATTTATTTCTATTATGTCTTATTGTGGTAGCGACGGCTTTGGTGGACAAAACTGGATTAAATATCCGTGGGATTTTCTGTTGATTGCAATTGTCTCCTTGATCTTCTATAAAGTTGCAATTGATACAGGACTAGAAAAAGTTGATCCGGCGGCGATAAAAGTAAACGAAAAAATTAAGCTTAAGGAGGACTAGAATTAAGTACACTAGTATAAATTAGCTTGAATTATAGTTGGAAAGGTGCTATCCTTAACTAGTCGTAAAATAATCTATGATCTGAAATATTGGTCATGGCAAAGGAGTATTAAACAATGAGAAAAGGGATTCATCCAGATTACCAAGAAGTTGTTTTCATGGACTCAGCAACTGGTGCTAAGTTCGTAGCTGGTTCTACTTTAAAACCAGAAGAAACAATTGAATTCGAAGGTAAGACTTACCCATTAGTTCGTGTTGAAATTTCTTCAGATTCTCACCCATTCTACACTGGCAAGCAAAAGTTTGCACAAGCAGATGGTCGTATCGAAAAATTCAACAAGAAGTACGGTATGTCTTCAAAGAACTAATAATTCTTGGTTTTTACCAAAAGAGCAGCCCACTTTGGACTGCTCTTTTTTTATGCTTAACGTGGTATAATTCTTATTGATATGCGTGAGACCTTTTTCTGACTGCGATAAGTCAGTATAATAGGAGTACATGCAATTTTAGGTAGGAGTAATTTATTTATTATGAAAATGCAACTTGCTGAGATCGCTAAAGCATTAAATAGTTCAGTTAATATGGGAGAAGACAAGGTCATTACATCTGTTGTTTTTGACTCAAGAAAAGCAACTCCCAATTCTTTGTTTATTCCCTTAGATGGTGCAAGGGATGGACATGATTTTGTATCTAATGCAATGGCAAACGGAGCAGAAGCAACCCTTTGGAAAAAAGGCCATGAGGGTATGCCTACTGATGTGCCAGTTATTGAAGTGGAAGATCCGCTAACTGCGCTTCAAAATTTAGCTAAATATTACTTAGGTAAAGTTAATCCAACTGTTGTTGGAATTACTGGATCTAATGGTAAAACTACAACTAAGGATATGGTTGCAGCTGTTTTATCAAAAAGATTTAACGTGCATAAGACACAGGCTAACTTTAATAACGAAATTGGGGTACCTGTAACTATTTTAGAGATGAAACCATCTACTGAAATTTTAGTTCTTGAAATGGGGATGGATCGCCCTGGACAATTACATCATTTAAGTGAATTAGTAAGACCCGATGTTTGTGTCATCACAATGATTGGTGAAGCTCATATTGAGTTCTTTGGTACTAGAGATAAGATTGCAGACGCTAAAATGGAAATTACTGACTTCTTAAAAGAAGACGGTAAGTTTATTTACAATGGCGATGAACCTTTACTAGAAGAGCGTGCAGCTAAGATTAAGCAAGAAAAGAGTACTTTTGGTTTTAGAGAAGAAGATACTGTTTTTGCGACTACATTTAGATCTTACATGCACCATGCTACTTTTGAAGTAAATGGGTCAGCACAGCAATTTAAGATTCCAATGATTGGAAAACATAACGTCTCTAATGCTCTTGCAGCCATTAGTGTAGGCCGCCATTTTGGTGAAAATGATGAACAAATTGCCCAAGCTTTAGCTAACTTCACCCCAACAGCAAATAGAATGCAATGGAAGAAGGGTGATGTAGGCGAAGCAATTATGGATGATGTTTACAACTCAAATCCAACTGCGGTTAAGGCTGTTACGACTTCGTTTGGACAAGTAATGGTCGAAGATGGTGGGCGCAGAATTGCTGTCTTAGGTGATATGTTAGAGCTTGGAGATGAATCAGCTGATCTTCATGCGTCTCTTGCAGCTAGCTTGGATCCAGCAATTATTAATGAACTATATTTATATGGTCCAGAGATGAAAAACTTATATGATGCTCTTGTTGATAAGTACCCAGCAGAAAACTTGCACTATTATCCACAAGATCAAATGAATCATATGATTGATGACTTAAAGAATGATATTAAGCCAGCTGATATTGTAATGCTAAAGGGATCACATGGGATGCATTTGGAAAAGGTTTTAGACCGTCTCATGTAGGAAGGAATTAGATATTTGAAATTTTCTGAAATGAACTTAAAACCTGAGATTTTAAAAGCTATTAAGCGTTCAGGTTTTGAAGAAGCTACACCAATTCAAGAAAAAACCATTCCCCTCGTTTTGGAGGGAAAAGATGTAATTGGTCAAGCCCAGACAGGAACTGGTAAAACTGCTGCTTTTGGTTTGCCAATTTTACAAAACTTAGATAAGCAACACGATTCAATTCAAGCTATTATTATTGAACCTACCCGTGAATTGGCTATTCAAACCCAAGAAGAGTTGTTCCGTTTAGGTCGTGATGAAAGAGCTCGCGTTCAAGTAGTTTATGGCGGTGCTGATATTAGACGTCAGATTCGTGCTTTAAAACAAACACCAGCAATTTTGGTGGGAACGCCTGGACGTTTACTTGACCATTTAAAACGTGGCACAATTGATATTTCTAAAGTTAAAACAATTGTTTTAGATGAAGCAGATGAAATGCTTGATATGGGATTTATTCAAGATATTGAAAGTATTTTGAAATATGCACCAAGTAAACATCAAACATTACTTTTCTCTGCTACAATGCCAAAGCCAATTTTACGAATTGGTGAAAAATTCATGAATGATCCTGAGATTGTAAAAATCAAAGGAAAAGAATTAACTGCTAATTTAATTGATCAGTATTTTGTGAGAGCAAAAGAAAATGAAAAGTTCGACATTCTATGTCGCTTAATTGACGTTCAAAATCCTGATTTAGCTGTTATTTTTGGTAGAACTAAGAGACGTGTTGATGAATTAACACGTGGGCTACAAGCACGTGGATATAACGCTGCTGGAATTCATGGTGATCTTTCTCAAGCTAAGCGAATGAGCGTGTTAAAGAGATTCCGTAAAGGTAAGCTAGATATTTTAGTTGCAACTGATGTGGCAGCTCGTGGATTAGATATTTCTGGGGTAAGTCATGTTTATAACTATGATATTCCGCAGGATCCAGATTCTTATGTTCACCGTATTGGTAGAACTGGACGTGCTGGTCAGAACGGAATGTCTGTAACTTTTGTTACTCCAAATGAAATTGGCTATATGCGTACTATAGAACAATTAACGCATAAAAAGATGATGCCACTTAAGCCACCAACTGATGAAGAAGCATTTAAAGGTCAGCTAAGTGCAGCTAATAAAAAGGTAGCAGAATTACTCGATAGTGATCTTTCTAAATATACTGAAGAAGCATCTCAACTTCTTGACGATTATTCTGCGATTGATTTAGTGGCCGCTTTATTGAAGGACTTGTCTAAAGATGCAGATAGTGTAAAAGTAAAAATTACACCTGAAAAGCCGTTACCATTTAAATCAAAGCATGGTAATAATCGAAACTTTAAACGTAATTTCAAACGTGGTGGAGATCGAAATGAACGATATCATCGTAAGCCTAGTGCCCGTAAAGGTGGTAGAAAGCATGATTTCGTTATAAAGAAAAAAGATTAATTTTTGTTACTGGAGAGCTGTAGTTGCTACAGCTCTTTTTTGTAATATAATGTATCAATGTGTGAGGTGAAAATAATGATTAGAGGCGTAGGAATTGACTCAGTTGAAGTTGAACGCATGAAAAAGATAGTTGAAAAAGGCGATAAATTTGCTAAAAGGGTATTAACTCCGAAAGAATTTGAGCAATATCAACAATTAAAAGGAAAGCGCAAGGTAGAATACCTTGGTGGACGTTTTTCTTTAAAAGAATCTTTTTCAAAGGCAATGGAAACTGGATTAGGCAAATATGTTGGTTTTCAAGATATTGAAACATTATGGGATGACTTAGGACATCCAGTAATGACCTCGACAAAGTTTTCTGGAAATATTTTTCCTAGTATCACACATGATGATCATGAGATTATAACAGTTGTAGTTTTGGAGGAATTAAACTAATGGTTCCAGGAATTCATCGTCCAGCCGTAGTAAAGGTAAACTTGGGCGCTATTAAAAGAAATCTTGAAAATGAGATGGAGCATCTAGAGCCCGGACAAAAGATGCTTGCAGTTGTAAAAGCTAACGGTTATGGACACGGTGCAGTAGAAGTAGCTAGAGTTGCAGATAAGGTAGGAGCAGCTGGCTTTTGCGTTGCAATTTTGGACGAAGCATTAGAGTTAAGACGTGCAGATATTACAAAACCAATTTTAGTTTTAGGTGTTGTTTCTCCGGAATATGCTCCAATTGCTGCTGTAAATAACGTTTCATTGACTGTTCCAAACTTAGAATGGCTTAAAGAAGCAGAGAAGTACTTAAAAGATGCAAATTTGCAATTGAAGATTCATTTAGGTATTGATTCTGGAATGGGTAGAATCGGATTTAATGAAGACGCAGACTTTATTGCCGCTAATGAGTTTTTAGAGAATAACGATAATTTCTTTATTGAAGGAATGTTTGCCCATTTTGCTTCTGCTGATAGCAGTGATGAAACTTATTTCAAACATCAATGTGAAAAATTTAATCATATGAAGAGCCTGCTTACTGTAAAGCCAAAGTGGATTCATGTTGATAATACGGCCGCAAGTATTTTTCATGATGGAATTAAAAGTGATTTAGTTAGATTTGGTATTGGAATTTATGGTTTAAATCCTTCTTCTAATCCTAATTCTCCAGACTTAAAATCAAATATTCAGTTAGAACCTGCCTTGTCATTTGAAAGTGAACTGACTCATGTTAAGACAATTCATCAAGGTGATGGTGTTGGATATGGTTCGACCTTTGTTGCAGATAAAGATACAATTATTGGAACCGTACCCGTTGGTTATGCGGATGGTTTTATTAGAAAATTCCAGGGTTTCAAGATTAAAGTAGGAGATACGTACTGTCCAATTGTTGGCCGAATTTGTATGGATCAATTTATGGTTAAGATGCCTAAAAAGATGCCAGTAGGGACCAAAGTAACCATCATTTCTTCTAATCCTAATGATCAAAATAATATTAAAGCTGCGGCCGATTATGTTGACACAATTCATTATGAAGTTGCTTGCTTATTAAATGATCGTTTACCACGTGTATATTACGAAAATTAAAAATAAAAGCTTGTTTAACCAATTTGGCTAAACAAGCTTTTTTACTATAGTAATCAAGATAATTAGTCTTTTAATTCTCCAGGTTTTTCTGCGCTACGGATTGTTAGACCTGATTGAAGATCTTCAATTTCAGCAACAACGAAACCTTTCTTTTCAAGTCGGTTGACGATAGCAGTCATTGTTTCGCGAGAAACACCAATAGGAAGAGTAAATAAGTTACGGCGAACTAATTCACCAGTTTTAACATCTAAAGTTAAACAACCGGCAATATTACTATATTTAGAAATAATTTTTGCCATTTTAACTAAATTACCACGACCATTATCTGAAAGAATAGTCAAAACATAAGAACCATTTTTGATATTCCAAGCATCAGAAAGCATATCTAGTAAACGGGAGTGAGTCAAAATTCCATAGAAATGGTTTTCTTCATCCAATACAGCAATGTATGGGAGGTCTTTAATATTAAAGAATACACGGAAGAATGGTGAATTTACCTTAATTGTTTTGGTAGCGTTTTTAAGCAAGTAAGTTACAGGTAGATTCATGTCGCCGCCTTGAGACTTGTGACGGTAAATGTGCATTTTATAAATGTTTCCCCGAAAAATGGTTCCTGTATCATCTAAAATAGGGACACAACGAAAGCCGGAGTCTTCTAATATTTTTAATGCTTCGGCAAGAGTAGCTTTTTCGTTGACTGTAGTTAAGTAATCTTTTTTATAGACAAGAGATTTAATTAGCATGATTAGCCTCCATACATCTGAAATTTACAAGCCATTATACCATAGTTTTATATAAAAATTAAAGACTGATTAAACAACTTTAATTTAGAAAATAAAAGAGCATCCACAAATGTGAATGCTCTCTTACAGGAAAAAGTCTTAATTATTATTGACGAACCTTTACGCCAGTTTCTTTGAAGGCTTTGTCCATAACTTCCTTTAATTGTTTTGCAGAAGCTTCCATCTTAGCTTGTTCGTCAGCGTTTAATGGCATTTCAATAACTTGTTCCAAGCCGTGACGACCAACAACTGCTGGAGTACCGATGTGAATATCGTGTAAGCCGTATTCACCATCCATAGGTACTGAAAGTGGAAGAACTCTGTGTTCGTTGTTCAAGATAGCCTTAGTAATGAATGCTAAAGCAGTACCGATACCGTAGAAAGTAGCACCCTTCTTGTTAATGATGTCGTAAGCCATGTCAGCAACTTCCTTGTGGATTGCTTCAAGCTTGTTTTCACCAACTTCTGGGTGAGCCTTTACCCAGTCGCTAACTTTTACGCCACCAACATTGTTGTAGCTCCATACTGGGAATTCAGTATCACCGTGTTCACCAAGCATGTATGCGTTAACTGAACGTGGGTCAACGTGTTCCATTTCACCGATAACTTTTTGAAGACGACCAGTATCAAGTGAAGTACCTGAACCGATAACACGATCCTTAGGGAATCCTGACATTCTCCAAGTTGCGTGAGTTAAGATATCAACTGGGTTAGCAGCAACTAAGAAAATACCATTGAAACCTGATTCAACGATTGGTTCAACGATTGAAGATAAAATCTTTAAGTTCTTGTTAACAAGGTCAAGACGAGTTTCACCTGGTTTTTGTGGAGCACCAGCAGAAATAACTACTAAGTCAGCATCTTTTGCGTCTGAGTATTCTGCAGAGTAAATAGTCTTTGGTGCAATCCAAGGAGTAGCGTCTGCTAAGTCAATAGCATCACCTTGAGTTCTTTCTTTAACGATATCAACGATACCTAATTCTTGTGCGATACCTTGTTGAACTAATGAGAATGCGTAAGTAGAACCTACAGCACCGTCACCAACAAGAATAATCTTATGAATTTTTTCTTCTGACATTTGCTAATACTTCCTTCCATATTAGTGATTTATTTAACAATAACGATTATATCATATTGGAATTTAAAAATTAAAAATATAATTTTAAAGATCTAATTAATTATTTGTAAGTAAGCGTGTGCTATAATCTCAAGAGCAATAAGCAGATTTAGAATGAAATATTTATCAAAGAGGATGAAAAAGAATGAAGTTAATTGCAGGTTTAGGAAATCCAGGTAGAAAATATGATCAGACTAAGCATAATACAGGTTTTATGGCATTAGATCATTATTTAGAGAAAAATGGTTTAACTCTAGATAAGAATAAGTTTGACGGCTTATGGACAAAACAAAATATCAATGGTGAAGATGTGATTTTTCTTGAACCACAGACTTTTATGAACGATTCGGGAAAATCAATCGCGCAAGTAGCTAATTTCTTTAAAATTAAGCCTGAAGATATTTTAGTTATTCATGATGATATGGACATGCCAATTGGAAAGATTAGAATTCGTGCAAATGGTAAATCAGGAGGTCATAATGGAATTAAGAGCATTATGGCTTGCTTAGGAACGAACAATTTTAATCGATTAAAAATTGGAATTCGTCATCCTGAAAACGAAAGTGTTGTTTCTTGGGTATTAAGTCCCTTTAATAATGACCAGCAAAAACTGATGGATGCAGCTTTTGAGACTAGTGAGAATGTCATTAATGATTTTATTAAAGGGAAGAACGCCCAATATTTAATGAATCAGTATAATTAGAATGAACATTACAGAGTTAATAAAAAAAGATAAAGAGTTAAATAATTTTATTGAAAAAGCTCCAGTAGAAAAAAGATCACTTTTAACTGGAGTAAATTCAGGTGCTTTTGCTGCTGTACTGATGCAAATGCTAAAAGTTTGGCAGCAGCCATTGATTTTAGTTGAAGATAATGAAGAAAAGGCGCAGACGCTTTTAGATGAATTGGGAAACTTATTGCCTGATGATATGGTATTTAGTTTTCCAGTTGATGCTACAATTGCTACCCAAACGGCTATTGCATCTCCGGACGAACTTAGTCAAAGATTGCAGACCTTAGAGTTTTTAGCTGAAAAGAGAGCGGGGATTGTTGTAGTAACGCCTCAAGCTTTACAGTATAAGTTGAGTGATCCGAGAGATTTTACTAAGGCAAAAAAGATATTTAAGCCTGAGGCAGAATTCGACTTAGATAAGTTAACTGAATGGCTTACGCAGGCAGGCTACCGCAGAGAAAGCATTGTAGCCCGTCCTGGAGAATTTGCTCGTCGAGGAGATATTCTTGATATTTATCCTTTGGATCAAGAGAATCCGATTCGAATTGAATTCTTTGGGGATGAAGTTGATACCGTAAAGGAGTTTGATTCAGCTACACAGCGTAGTTTAGAAGAAAAAGACAGTATCTCAATTGGCCCAGCTCTAGATCGAGTATTTTCACCACATAATTTTCAAGAAGCGGTAGAAAAAATAAAGCAGGATATGAGCGAATCAATTGCTGAAGAAGAGAGCGTTAAAAATCATTTTGTTAAGGCAATTGATCTATTAGAAGCTGGTGGTTTGCCAGATAACTATGCCTTTTTAATTGATTATTTACTTCCGCGATCTTTTAATTTAATTGATTATTTAGATAAAGATGGCTTATTACTATTTGATGATTGGCAGTCCATAAAAAAGAATGTAGCTGATGTGGATGCTCAAAATGAAGCTTTTATTTCCGAAGAAATAAAAGCCGGAGCAATGCTGAATATTCAAAAATTACGCCATAGTTTTGAGCGAGTTGTTCAAAAATCAAAGCAAGCTCAGATTTTATTCTCGCTTTTCCAAAAAGGAATGGGCCGATTAAAATTTGATCAAATTCTTAACTTTACCACACGAGAAGTTCAACAGTTCTTTAGTCAAATGCCTTTGATTAAAAGTGAGCTAATACGATTTTCTAATGAAGAAAATACAGTTATCTTGCAAGCTGATTCGGAAACTCGTGCCAAGCAAATCGCTCAAAATTTAGTTGATTATGGTGTTGATATTCCGGTTGTAAAAGCAGATCAACTTTTATCAAATAAAGCTCAAATAACTGTAGGTAATTTTGCACATGGTTTTGCTTTACCTAGTTTAGATTTGGTTTATTTAACTGAGCGAGAATTATTCAATCAAAGACCACATCACCGCAAACGTGTTAAAACTCTTGAAAATGCTCAACGGTTAAGAAACTATAATGAATTAAAACCAGGCGATTATGTTGTTCATGTCAATCATGGTATTGGACGGTTTGAAGGAATTAAAACATTAGATGTAGATGGTAAAAAACGTGACTATATCACTATTACTTATCAACATCATGATCAGCTATTTGTCCCTGCTGACCAATTAGGTTTAGTACAAAAATATGTGGCTTCTGAAGGCAGAGTTCCTCATATTAATAAATTGGGAAGCTCTGAGTGGACTAAGACTAAAAAACGGGTTCAGTCAAAAGTTGAAGATATCGCAGATGATTTGATTGAACTGTACGCAAAACGTGAATCTGAAAAAGGATTTGCTTTCAGTCCAGATGATGATTTACAAAAAGAATTTGAAGATGCTTTTCCATATCCTGAAACTCCAGATCAGCTTCGTTCAATTAGAGAAATTAAGGCTGATATGGAAAGTCCGAAGCCAATGGATCGACTTTTAGTGGGAGATGTAGGCTTTGGTAAAACTGAAGTTGCCTTGAGAGCCGCTTTTAAAGCAATTCGGGATGGAAAACAAGTTGCCTTTTTAGCTCCAACTACTATTTTGGCGCAACAACATTTTGAGACCATGCAAGACCGCTTTAAAGATTTTCCAGTCAATTGTGCGCTTTTATCACGTTTTCAAACTCCTGCTGAAGTGAAGGAGATAGTTGAAGGTGTAAAAAGTGGCAAGATTGATATGGTCGTTGGAACACACCGCTTGCTCTCAAAAGATGTCCAATTTAAAGACCTAGGCTTGTTAATTATTGATGAAGAACAGCGATTTGGAGTTAAGCATAAGGAAAGGCTAAAAGAATTAAAAGCCAATATCGATGTTTTGACTTTGACTGCTACTCCAATCCCTCGTACTTTACATATGTCGATGGTAGGAGTACGAGATCTTTCAGTGATGGAAACGCCACCTACTAACCGTTATCCAATTCAAACTTATGTTATGGAGGAGATGCCAAGTATTGTTCGTGAGGCAGTCCTTAGAGAAATGAAGCGTAATGGGCAAGTATTTTTCTTACATAATCGGATTGATGATATCGATAAAGTTGTTAGCCAATTAGAGGAACTGATTCCAGAAGCCAAAATTGAATATATTCATGGTCGCATGAGTGAAAACCAAATGGAAGATATTATGTATCGTTTTTCAAAAAACGAATTTGATATCTTGGTAACAACAACAATTATTGAAACGGGCGTTGATATGCCAAATGTTAATACTATGATTGTTGAAGATGCAGATCATTATGGATTAAGTCAGCTATATCAATTACGTGGTCGAATAGGCAGAAGTGCCCGTTTAGCCTATGCCTATTTCCTTTATCAACCAAATAAAGTCTTAACTGAAATTGGTGAAAAACGGCTTAGTGCAATCCGCGACTTTACTGAATTAGGATCCGGCTTTAAAATTGCCATGCGTGATTTATCAATTAGAGGGGCCGGTAATATGCTTGGAAAACAGCAGCATGGCTTCATTGATAGTGTTGGCTATGATTTATATGCCCAAATGTTAGACGAAGCAATTAAGAAACGTAAAGGTAAAAAAGTTGTGGTTAAATCTAATGCAGAAGTTCAATTTAATTTGGAAGCATATATTCCCGATGATTATATTGCAGATCAAGAGCAAAAAATTGAGTTCTATAAGAAAATTAAGGGGATCAATGATCAAAAAGAGGCGGACAATATCGCAGATGAATTAATTGATCGCTTTGGTGATTATCCACTTGCTGTAGAAAATCTTTTGAATGTATCTACAGTTAAGGCAGATGCAGATTTAGCTCAAGTTGTATCTCTTACTCAAAAATCAAATGATAAGTTGCAAGTCATTTTTAATAATCAGGCTAGTGAGGAATTAGAAGGGCCAAATATTTTTAAGGCCCTAGAACATGTATCCCTAAGAGCACGAATTACTATGGATCCGCAAAAGAGATTGAACGTAATGCTTGAGCTTGAGAAAAATATGAGTACTAGACAATTATTTAATGAGCTTCATACATTCTTAGAAGCAGCTAGTGAGATTGTTCAAAAATAAGGAGAGAAAGAAAGTAATGAGAATCGATAAGTTTTTAAAGGTATCTAGATTAGTTAAAAGACGTACTGTTGCTAAAGAAATGGCTGATCAAGGACGAGTAAAAGTTAATGACCGAGTAGTAAAATCTAGCTATGATGTTAAACTGGGTGATGTTATTGAAATCGGATTCGGTACAAAACAATTAAAAGCTCGTGTACTTGACTTAAGAGAAACAACTAAGAAGGCAGAAGCCAGTGACTTGTATGAGCTAATTGATTAATGACAAGGGAAGAGTAAGGTGTTATATTAATACCAAGTGGTGATATAATTAAGATTTAGAATATTAACGAAAAGGCAGGGACATCCGTATGCAGAGAGGGCCACGACTTTATAATGCCTTAAGCGATGAAGAACGCCTAGCACGTTTGCGACGTAAAGCAGCTAGAAAAGAAAAAGAGGTTCATCGCGTAAGGAAGAACCGAATTATTGCTTGTTTTGCAATTGCAATTTTAATTTTTGGGCTGCAACTAATTATGGTTCATGTGCAAACTGGTAGAATTAATAGTCAAATTCAAACTAATAAAGCAGAGTTAAACCAGGTTAACAAAACCAATAAAAAATTAAAATCACAGGTTGCAGACTTAAAAGATCCTGATTATGTGGCTAAAGTAATTCGCTATAAGTTCTATTATTCTAAATCTGGTGAATCAATTTATACTCTTCCTGAAAAAGAGGAGGATTATTAGTGAAATTTCCAATTGGATTAAGGCTCAATGCTAAAGTGAATAATATTACTAAACTTGGGATTTTTGTAACTTTACCACATCGACATCATGGTTTGATTTTCCATAAAGACTTCGGTGATAAGTGGGAAAGTGCTAAAAAGAAGTATAGTGTTGGAGACGAAATCCGTGTTGTTGTGATCAATAATCATGAAGGAAAAATTTCTCTATCATTGAGTCAGGTAAATAATTCTGATTTAGTTGATCCAACTAATGAATTTAAAGATAGCAAAGATTTTACTCCACTAGCTAAATTATTAGAGAAATCTACTGATAAAATAGCTAATTTAAAAAATCAATTGAATTTAAGTGACCGGTAGGGGTCACTTTTTTAATCTAAAAATGACAAAATTTACAACTTTTTTTACTGAAAATAATATTGAAATAAAAAATAAAAAATTTTTACTGGCTGCAAGTGGCGGTCCAGATTCAGTAGCGTTGCTGAAGATGCTGTTTAATTTTTTACCTAATCCATCTGAACAATTGATTGTTGCACATTTGGACCACTGTCTAAGAGATGATAGCTTTTTAGAAAGCCAACTTTTACAAAGATTAACTTCAGCCCTTAAAGTAAAGCTAGTAGAAAAAAAGTGGCCAGTTGAACTTCATCCGCAAGCTGGGGTTGAAGCAAAAGCCAGAGAGTACCGTTATGCATTCCTGGCAAAGGTTGGAAGAAAGTATCAAACTGATTATCTTTTAACAGCACATCACGGGGATGATTTAATTGAAAATATTTTATTGAAGTTTATTCGCTCTGGGGATGTAGCTGAAATGAATAGTCTTCAAATTGTGGGAAATCTCGGTTCAATGAAATTGTTGCGCCCTTTAGTTAAATATTCTAAAGATGAATTATTGAAATATGATAAGGACCACCATCTTGATTTCATTGAAGATAAAACTAATTTTGAAGATGACACTTTAAGAAATCGTTTGAGACATTATGTTGTTCCATTATTAAAGAAAGAGACAAGTCATCTAGTTAAAAATGCTAACCACTTTAGTGAGAGTGTAGCGTTACTTTCAAAGTGTCAGAGTGATCTCTTTGATAGTTTACCTTCTCCAATAAATTTTAGTAAAGCACTACGGGGTAAAAAGGAAGATATAGCTCGGTTAAATACACATGAAGCGGCAGCTTTTTTTGATTATTTAATCTATAAAAAGTGGCATCAAAGAATCCATTTTGATGAAATTGACTTGAATAAAAATGTGATTTTCAATAAAGAAAATTTTCAATTGCTTTTTTATCAAAAATATTACTATTTGATTAATAGAAATGAATTAGCTGTAATTGATCCTAAAAGAAAACTAGTTAAATTAAATGAAAAATTTTCTTTTAACGGAAAAAAATATTTAATTACCCAGGATGAAAAGTCACAAAAATTGGCTGGTTATTTTTATGGCGAAAAAGCAAAGTATTTAGAGGTAGGGAGCTTGCCACAAGGTAGTACATTAAAGTTAGCTACAGGAAAACAAACTAAGGCTAAGAAAAAATTTGCTGAAAATGGGATTCCTTTAGCTTTAAGGCCGTATTGTTTGACAGTCTGGCAAGAGGAAAATCCAGTCTATGTTGAAAGTGTTTATCAAAATCAAGAATATAACCCCAATTTTATACGCTATAATGTATATATTTATTTTTAAGTTTATGCAAAGTTCTATGGTAAAAGCATAATTTGTGGTAAAATCGTTGGAGTAATTCCAAGAAGTGTCGCGGAGGTTAATAGATGAAAAATAGAAGAAATAGACTGCTTTCTAACGGTCTTTTCTATATCATAGTATTCGTGATCCTCTTGGCTGGAATCAATTGGGCCGTGGGAGGCTCCGGTAGTAACGGTTCCACAGAAAATATCCGTTATTCTCAATTAGTAAAAGATTTAAAAGCGGGTAAAGTCAAGAGTATCAATGTACAACCATCTAATGGTGTATATACGGTTACTGGATCTTATAAGAAAGCTCAAAAGTCAAATAATCAAAATAATAATGGATTTGGACTAATTCCAAGTTCACAAAGTAGTAATGAAGTAACCCGGTTCAGTACTACGATGCTTCAAAATGACTCAATGGTTAAGACAATTTCCGATCTTGCCCAAAAGAGTGGGGCATCTATTTCTGGACAAGGTGAATCTCAATCTGGAACCTGGATCTCTACGATTGTGATGCTTGTCCCAACTTTGATTTTTATTGTCATGCTTTGGATGATGATGAATCAAGGTGGACAAGGCCGTGGCGGCGGTATGATGAACTTTGGTAAGTCACATGTTAAGCCACAAGATCCAAGTAAAAACAAGGTTAGATTCTCAGATGTAGCTGGCGAAGAAGAAGAAAAGCAAGAATTGGTTGAAATTGTTGAATTCTTAAAGAATCCAGCAAAATATACTAAATTAGGTGCTCGAATTCCGGCTGGTGTTCTTCTTGAGGGTCCTCCAGGTACTGGTAAAACTTTACTTGCACGTGCAGTTGCAGGTGAAGCCGGTGTACCATTTTATTCAATTTCTGGTTCAGACTTTGTAGAAATGTTTGTCGGTGTTGGTGCATCTCGTGTACGTGATCTGTTTGAAACAGCTAAGAAAAATGCACCAAGTATCATCTTTATTGATGAAATTGATGCTGTTGGACGTAAACGTGGTAATGGCGTAAGTGGTGGCCATGACGAAAGAGAACAAACTTTAAACCAATTACTGGTTGAAATGGATGGTTTCGAAGGTGATGAAGGTGTCATTGTTATGGCAGCTACTAACCGTTCTGATGTTCTTGATCCCGCACTTCTTCGTCCTGGTCGTTTTGACCGTAAGGTTTTAGTTGGTCGCCCAGATGTTAAAGGCCGTGAAGCTATTTTAAAGGTTCATGCTAAGAATAAACCTTTAGCCCCTGATGTTGATTTAAAGGAAGTAGCACGTCAAACTCCTGGCTTCGTTGGTGCTGATCTTGAAAATGTTTTGAACGAAGCTGCTTTAGTTGCTGCTCGTCGTAATAAGACTGAAATTACAGCTTCTGATATTGATGAAGCTGAAGATAGAGTTATTGCCGGCCCAGCTAAGAAAGATACTGTTATTTCTCCAGAAGAAAGAAAACGTGTTGCCTACCACGAAGCAGGACACGCAATTGTTGGATTGGTTCTTAGTGATTCAAGAACTGTTCGTAAGGTTACAATTGTTCCTAGAGGCCGTGCTGGTGGATATAACATCATGCTTCCAAAAGAAGATGAAAACATCATCACTAAGAAGCAGTTGATGGAACAAGTTGCTGGTTTAATGGGTGGTCGTGCTGGTGAAGAAGTAGTTGTGGGCGATAAGTCTACTGGTGCTTCAAATGACTTTGAACAAGCAACTAACATCGCTCGGGGTATGGTTACTCAATATGGTATGACTGATGTTGGTATGACTGAGCTTGAATCTCCAAGTATGCAATCACCTTATGGAACTAAGCCATATAGTGAAGCTACAGCTGCTAAGATTGATGAAGCAGTTAAAGAAATTCTTGATGAAGGTCATAAACAAGCCGTTGATATCATTAAGAGTCACCGTGAAACTCATAAGATTATTGCTGAAGCCTTACTCAAGTATGAAACTTTAAACGAAAAACAAATTCTTTCATTATTCAAGACTGGTAAAATGCCTGAAAATGATGAAAATGAATTTCCAAGTGAGTCTAAAGCTTCAACTTATGAAGAGGCAAAAGCTGCAATGGAAAAGAAGGATCAACAAAGAGAAGAAACTGAAAACAAGGATGATAAAGAAGATATTCATCCACTTCCTGATGATCATAAGAATATTGATAATATTCCTCTTAATCCACCATCTGAAAAGAATGAATCTGATGATCATAGTTCAGATGAAAACAAGGATGATTAAGAGTTTATTGTAAGAGTGATGTTTAAACTCCTTTCTAATACTGAAATTACAGATTTTAGAAAGGAGTTTTTTGGTATTAAGAATGAAATATTTAAGTAAAAAAGAAAAAAAGATTTTAAAGGTAAGCCTAATAAGTTGTTTAACAACTATAGTTCTCTTTTTCCTTTTATCTACTTTGACCGATTGTAACCCAATCTTTGGGGGAGTTCTGTATAGTGGGGATTTACCAAATCAATATTTGTCCTTCTTTCAATATTATCGTCATTTAATGCTCGGTAATTGGAGTAGCGCAGGATTTAGTTTTCTCAATGGTTTGGGTGGAGATATGGCCGGAAATATTGGCTATTATCTTCTTAGCCCACTCAATTTTATTGTGTTCCTTTTCCCAGCAAGTAAAATGAATATTGCTGTGTATATTATTATCCTGATCAAATTAGGTTTAATGAGTGGAACCTTTACTTGGCTGACTCTGAAATGGTTTAAGTTTAAGTATCAAGCATATCCTGTCTTTTTAGGAATTGCTTACGGCTTGAGCGGCTATTCGATTGCCTATGCTGGAAATGTAATGTGGTTTGATGGTTTAGTCTTACTTCCGTTAATTTCCTATGCATTGATCAGAGGAATCAGGAAGAATGTTTGGCTGGCTTACAGTATTTTACTAGCATGTGCTATCATTTTTAATTACTATATTGGCTACATGATTTGTATCTTTTTAGTAATATTGTTTTTGGCATATACAGTTAACAATTTTGAAAATCGCAAAACTTTTCTTCATCAATTTACCGGTTTTGCAATTAGTTCAATCATTAGTGGGTTAATCAGCGCAGTAGTTATTCTGCCAACTTTCTTTAACCTTTCTAGCAATAAGTTGTCTCAGGCAGACTTTAATTCTAATTTTGAAATTAAAACTTTAATTAGTGGCGGAAAAGCTGTTTCACGATTATTTATTGGCGATACTTACAATGATTGGGCACCAATTTTTGTTGGTACGTTAGTTTTAATTGTATTTATTCTTTACTTTATTGATGGACGTAACTCTATCAAAGAAAGAATTACTAATCTAGTTATTGGACTATTTTTTGTGTTGAGTATTACTGTGCCAAAAATCTATCTCTTTTGGCATGGTGGTCAACAAACTATTGCTTATCCATATCGTTTTGGATTTATTATTGTATTCTGGTTTTTACTTTTGGCGGCAAAAGAACTCTCTAATTTAAGTGAGTATCGAAAAGAAAGTAAAAACGAAAGACTCATTGCTGCTGGAATTTACTTACTTGTTAGTTTAGCAGCTGTATATATTCGTCGTAGAATTGGACCATGGAATGGTTATGCTTGGCTGGCAGTTGTCCTAGTAATTATATTTGGAATCTTGGTTTATTTCTCTGATAAACGATTTGTTCGTGTAACTTTATTATTGGTAGGATTAGTTGAATTAGCCGGTAATGCCTATATTGGTTTGAATCACCTCGGAATGAAAAGTGGAGCATATCCATCTTATGTGTCTGAGAATCAGAGTATTATTTCTCGAATTCCAAATTCTGATAAAACGGGTAGATTGGCTAAAAACTATGAACTAAATAATGATCGCGGTGAGGGATACACTTTTAATTACCGGGGGATGGAAGAATTTTCATCAAATAATGATTCTCGCATTAGTTCATTAATGACTGATCTTGGTTTTTCAACTTTTCGTTATTTCTACTATTATCAAACAGGTACTGTAGTAACAGATGCTATTTTTAATGTAAAAACGTTTATTAATAGTTCGCTTTCTAATCAAAGTGTTTCACCAGAATACATTAGCTATGGTTTGAGAAATGATTTAAAGAACCATCCTGTAATTCTAAAACAGGGTGATAAGACGGCCTATCGAAATGAAACTTTACCTTTTGCCTTTGCAGGTGGTTTAGCTAATAAGCTGAAGTTTAAAGAAGAAAATCCAGTATATAATCAAAATTTGGTTTTAAATTCTTTAACTCAAACTAAAAAAGATGTTTTGAGCTATAGCTCTAAAAATGCTGAAATTAATTCTAAGAATATAAATCTTAAATTTAAGAAAGGTAAGTTTAAAGCTAAGAGAACTTCCGAAAATCCTGGTACTATAACCTTTACATATAGCAATTTGAAACCTGATCAAGTTGGTTATATCCGCTTTAGTAAGAATTTAATGGAGCAGATTGTGGTTTTAAATAGCTATCAAATGAAGCAAAAACCGGATTACCGTTTACCATTTACTGTCTCAATTAATGGAAAAGATGTTCATCTTCAACAATACACAGATCAACTTATTGGAGTTCAAGCTGATAAAGACGGAAAACTGGTAGTGAAGATGACTTTAGACGGAAAGTCAAATGAAGTTGAGTTTAAATATCCACGTTTTGTGAATATTGATCAAACTGCATTAGAAGATAAGGTTAAAAAAGCTCAAAATAATCGCATGAAGTTTTCTGCGTTTAGGGATAGCTATGTAGCTGGAACAGTAAAGACTGATAAAAATGAAAACTTAGCAACCACCATTCCTTATAGTAAAGGATGGCGAGCAGAAGTTGACGGAAAACCAGTTAAAATTAATCGAACTTTGAAAGTATTTATTGGCTTAAAATTAAAGCCGGGAACTCATCAAATAACTTTCAAATATAGAACACCTGGTTTCGTCATCGGTGCTTTACTAAGCATTATCGGTATTATTGCCTTAGCTATATATACGGTCTATCTAAAGAAAAATAAAACATCTATTAGTCAGAAAACTAATAAATAGGTGAAATAAAGATTGTACACCCCTCTAAAATTAGAGGGGTGTATTTAGAATTAAGGATAATAATGAAAAAGTTGAGTAAAGAAAAGAAAAATATTCTGAAACTGTGTTTGATAAGTTTCGGAATAACTATAGCGATTTTCCTAATTGTATCTAGTTTGGCAAATTGTAATCCGTTTTTAGGTGGAGTTTTATGGGGTGGAGATTTACCAGATGAATATCTGTCATTTTTTCAATATCTTCGTCGTTTGATTTTAGGAAACTGGAGTAGTTTGCAATTTAGTTTTGCTAATGGGTTAGGCGCGGATATGGCTGGAAACATTGGTTACTATCTTGCTAGCCCCTTTAATTTACTAATTTTATTATTCCCAGCTAGTCAAATAAATTTAGCACTTTATGTAATAATTATTATCAAATTAGGTTTAGCTAGTGCAGCATTTACATTTTTAATCTTAAATTTTTTCAATTTTAAAAATCAGATCTATTCAGTTTTTCTGGGAATTATTTATGGATTAAGTGGATACTGCATCGGATATGGAGCAAATTTAATGTGGCTCGATGGAGTAATCCTATTACCATTAATTATTTATGCTCTGATCAAAGGTTTAGTTAAAAGACACTGGACTCTTTATATTGTCTTGCTAGCATGTGCCATAATTTTTAACTATTATATTGGCTACATGATTTGTATCTTCATGGTAATTGCCTTTTGTGC
Source organism: Lactobacillus johnsonii (assembly GCF_014058685.1). Lineage (NCBI taxonomy): Bacteria > Bacillati > Bacillota > Bacilli > Lactobacillales > Lactobacillaceae > Lactobacillus > Lactobacillus johnsonii. The sequence goes on from NZ_CP059055.1 coordinate 333,685, forward strand.
TTATACAATCAATAATTTTAAGGATAAAAAAATATTCATCCAGCAGATAATTGATTTTGTAATAAGTTCACTAATTAGTGGGCTAATTAGTGCGGTTATTACTTTACCAACCTGGATGAATCTATCTAATAATAAATTTGCTGAACACACTATCAATGAAGGTTTTAGACTAAGTCCAGTTTCTTCAATTGCTAAAAGCATATCTGCTCTCTTTATGAAAAATACCTTTAATGGATCGCCCCTTTTATTTATTGGTACTTTAGCAATAATTATTTTTATTTTGTACTTTATTGATAATAAGAATTCAAAAAAAGAAAGAATTATTAACTTAGTGATTGGTTTAGTTTTTCTACTAAGTTTGGTTCAAACAAAAATCTATCTTTTCTGGCATGGAGGACAAAAACCAGTTGGTTTTCCATATAGATTTAGTTTTATTATTATCTTTTGGATTTTATTATTAGCTGCAAAAGAATTAGCAGGTTTTGATTTAAAGAAAAAACAACTTCTATTAGCATCAGGAATCTACTTCGTTGTTGGACTTTTAGTGACTGTCTTAAGACTGCACTATGGAAAATACGATATGTATATGTTGGTTTCGCTGGGCTTAATTATTTTGTTTAGTATTTTACTTTATTTTTCAGACCATAAATCATTTCGTTTTGTTCTCGTGATGGTAGGAGTAGTAGAGATTGCTATTAGTAGTTATCTTATGTTGGATCGAATAGGGATGAGAAGTAATATATACTCTAATTATGTAACTGAAAACCAAGAGTTATTTGATCATTTGCCAGCTAGTGTTAAAAGTAAAAGAATAGCCAAAAATTATTTTTTAAATAATGATCGTGGCGAAAGCTACGCATTTAACTACAAAGGAGCAGAGATTTTTTCTTCTAATAATGATCCCAAAATTAGTAAATTATATGCTAACTTAGGATTATCAGCATATGGTTATTATTATTTCTATAAAACCGGAACAGTAGTGACTGATGCTATTTTCAATATTGGTGGTTTTATTGATAATTCCTTACCAAGTCAGAGTATCTCCCCTGAATATATTAGTTATGGGCTGAGAGATGATTTGAAAAATAATCCAATTTTATTAAAAGAAAAGCAGTACACAGCATATCGAACTGATACATTACCACTTGTTTTTGCTGGTAATTTATCTAATAATTTAAAATTTAAGAGTGATGATCCTGCTTATAATCAAAATTTAGTTTTAAATTCGTTAACTCAAACTCAAGGAAATGTCTTAACTTATAGTCCAAAAGTTGCAAAAATTAAAGTAACTGATAGTAAGTTGAATCAAGAAAAGAAGAATTTTACAGTAACTCGGACATCTGATAAAGCGGGAAGTGTAACTTTTACTTTTGACGGTTTGAAACCAAAAGAAACGGCGTATGTTCAATTTGGTAAAGATTTAATGGGATTTGCGGATCCACTAACTACTTATCATGCAAGTCAGGATGGAAATAATAAGCCTGAATTAAGCATTACCGTTAATAAAAAAGATGTTCGACTTCAACCACAAGTTAAACAACTAATTGGTGTTCGAGCAAATCAAAAAGGACAGGTCCAAATTAAGTGGAGCCTAGCAGGAAATAAACGAATTCTGACTAGTGAAATGCCACGTTTAGTAAATATTAATTCAACTTTATTGCGCTCTAAAGTTTCACAAGTTAATAATAAAAAACAGATGCACTTAACAACTTTTAGAGATAATTATCTATCAGGAAAAATAAATACCACTAAAAACGAAAATCTGGTAACTACTATTCCATACAGTAGGGGCTGGAAAGTAAAAGTAGATGGTAAACCAATTAAAGTGAGCCGAACTTTGGATGTATTTATTGGTTTAAATATGAAACCTGGTAAACATACTGTAGTAATGAGATATAGGACTCCCGGATTGCTTATTGGAGTTATAACAAGTATCATAGGTATAATCTTACTAGTGGTATTTAATGGGTACTTGGAAAAGAAAAAATATTAGTCAAAGAATAAAGTCTATAATTTATAGGCTTTATTTTTTAGGAGGAAGAAAAAATGAAAGATTATTTAGTAAAAGCAATTGATAAAACTAAAAATTTACGATTAATTACGGTTGATGCTAAAGATTTAGTAAGTGAAGCACAAAAAAGACATGATACTTGGAGTGCATCTTCAGCTGTGCTTGGAAGAACACTTATTGGAGGATTACTCTTGTCAGCAGCTTTATTGAAAGATAAAGATGAATTAACTGTTAGGTTACTTGGAAATGGTCCAGTGGGAGCAACTATTGTAACAGCAAAAGCTGATCTAACAATTAAAGGATATATCCAAAATCCTCATATAGCCCTTCCACCTAAAAAAGATGGACATATCGATGTGGCAAAAGCCGTTGGAAAAGGTTGGCTTGAGGTAACCAAAGATCAAGGTTTGAAGGAACCATATACAGGTCAAGTTCCAATTGTTAGTGGGGAGATTGCAGAAGATTTTACATATTATCTAGCCAAATCAGAGCAAATTCCTTCAGCTGTTGGTCTATCAGTATTTGTTGAGCCTAATAATGAGATTGGGGCAGCTGGCGGATTTATTTTACAGGCATTACCTGGAGCTACTGATGAGCAATTGGCTGAAGTTGAAAAGAGAATCAAGGCTCTTCCTAATCTTTCTACTTTATTTTTAGATGGAATGACACCTGAAAATTTGGCAGAGAGAATCTTAGGGACTGATTGTAAAATTTTAGCTAAAGAAGATGTTTCTTTTGCTTGTGATTGTTCGAAAGAAAAATATAGTCAAATCTTGGCTACCTTAAAACCAGCACAATTAAAAGAAATGATTGAGAAGGATCATGGCGCAGAGTTAGTTTGCCGCTTTTGTAAAGAAAAATATCATTTTACTGAAGATGAGTTAAAAGATGTCCTTAAGAAGGCAAATTAAAGTGGTGTGTAATGAATAGTTTTGCTATGATATTAGGGTATTTGAAAGGGTGAGCAAGTGTGAAAAACGATAGTTGGAAAATTAGGGATGTTGAAATTCCTAATCGTGTAGTAGTTGCACCGATGGCTGGAATTTCAAATGCTGCTTTCCGAGTAGTATGTAAAGAATTTGGTGCAGGCCTAGTAGTGTGTGAAATGATTTCAGATCATGGAATTATTTATCGCAATAAAAAGACCTTGGAAATGTTAACGGTTGATCCTCGTGAACATCCAATGAGTATTCAAATTTTTGGTGGTAGTGAGGAAACTTTAGTTGAAGCTGCTCATTATGTTGATACTCATACAGCAGCTGATATTATCAATATTAATATGGGTTGTCCTGTACCAAAGGTAACAAAAACTGATGCCGGAGCTCGTTGGCTATTAGATCCAAATAAGATCTATCAAATGGTCCATGCAGTTGTTCGTAATGTAAGTAAACCAGTTACTGTTAAAATGAGAACAGGCTGGGATCAAAAACATATTTTTGCTGTTGAAAATGCTTTAGCTGCTCAAGAAGCAGGTGCTAGTGCTGTTGCTATGCATGGCCGGACTAGAAAGCAAATGTACATGGGCGAAGCTGACTGGGAAACTTTGAAGGATGTAGCAGATGCTTTGACTATTCCTTTTGTTGGTAATGGGGATGTTACTACTCCTGAAAAGGCAAAAGCAATGTTAGAAGATGTTGGAGCAGATGCAGTGATGGTTGGTAGAGCGGCTTTAGGGAATCCATGGATTATTAAAGATATGGTTCACTATTTGGATACCGGAGAGAAACTACGTCCACAAACTGTTGAAGAAAAAGTAGAAACTGCTAAAGATCAATTAAATAGATTGATTGATTTAAAGGGAGAAAAAATTGCTGTTCCCGAATTTAGAAGACAAGCAGCTTATTATTTAAAAGGAATTCCCCGTTCAGCTCGAACCCGTGCTAAAATAAATGATGTTTGGACGAAAAAAGAAGTTTTTGACTTGTTAGATGATTTTGTGGAAAAATATGAAGCGAGACAAAAGCAAATTAACCAATAAAAGGAGTTTTTAGAGTGGCAAAGAATGAAATGAACGACCAACTAATCGCTCGTCGTGAAAAAATGGACGAAATGCGTGAAAACGGTATTGAACCTTTTGGCGTAAGAAAATTTGATCGTCAAGACTTAGCTCGTACTTTGAATGAAAAGTATAGTAATGAGGATAAAGATGAATTAAATGCTGATATGCCTATGACTAAGATTGCAGGTCGTATGCTTGCAAAACGTGGTAAGGGTAAAGTTGGATTTGCAGATCTTTATGACCGTACTGGTAAAATTCAAATTTACGTACGTAAAGATATCGTTGGTGAAGATAACTACAAGATTTTTAAGAAGTCTGATATTGGTGACTTTTTAGGTATTGATGGTGAAGTAATGAAGACCGATACTGGTGAGTTGACTATTCGTGCTACTCACATTACTTTCTTGTCTAAGGCTCTTCGTCCATTGCCTAATAAATGGGATGGTTTAAAGGATGTTGAACAAATTTATCGTCAGCGCTACCTTGACTTAATTACAAATCATGATAGTTACATGCGTTTTGTTCACCGTACTCAAATTATTCAAGCTATTCGTGACTATTTGAATAATAGAGATTTCTTAGAAGTTGAAACTCCAGTTCTCCACAATATTCCTGGTGGTGCTGAAGCTCGTCCATTTATTACTCACCACAATGCTTTGGATATTGATCTTTACATGAGAATTGCTTTGGAACTTCCATTGAAGCGTTTAATTGTTGGTGGTATGGAACGTGTTTATGAAATCGGCCGTGTATTTAGAAATGAAGGTCTTGATACTAAGCACAACCCAGAATTTACTGAACTTGAAACTTATGCAGCTTACTGGGACTTCCATGATGTAATGGATGAGGCAGAAGGAATTATTAGAGCAGCTGCTAAAGTTGTTTCACCAGATGGTAAGATTACTTACCAAGGAACTGATATTGACTTAGGTAAGCCATTCCGCCGTGTTCACATGGTTGATTTAATCAAGGAAAAGACTGGTGTTGACTTCTGGAAGCCAATGACTATTGAAGAAGCAAGAAAAGTTGCTGATGAACACAACGTTCACTATGAAAGCTACTGGAAGGTTGGCCACATTATTAATGCCTTCTTTGAAGAATTCGGTGAAGGATCAATTGTTCAACCTACTTTTGTTTATGGACACCCAGTAGAAGTATCACCACTTGCTAAGAAGAATGCTGATGATCCAAGATTTACTGATCGTTTTGAAATCTTCATTATGGGTGCAGAATATGGTAATGCATTCTCAGAATTAAATGATCCAGATGATCAACGTCATCGTTTCGAAGACCAAATGGCTGAAAGAGAAGCTGGTAACGATGAAGCAGATATGATTGATGAGGATTACCTTCGTGCTATGGAATTCGGTATGCCTCCTACAGGTGGTCTAGGTATTGGTATTGATCGTTTGGTAATGCTTTTAACTGATGCTCCTGCTATTCGTGATGTCTTACTCTTCCCAACAATGCGCCCTGAAAAGGTTGAAAGTGTTGAAGCAGAAGTTCAAGAAGATTTGAAGAAAAAGAACAAATAGTTTTTGCTAAATAGACTGTCGTAAATGACGGTCTATTTTTTTAATATTTTTTCAAAAAATACTTGCAATAAAAAGATGTTTTGCTATACTAATAAATGTACTGCGGAAGTAGTTCAGTGGTAGAACATCACCTTGCCATGGTGGGGGTCGCGGGTTCGAATCCCGTCTTCCGCTCCAGTATAAAAGACTCACCGAAGTGTGAGTCTTTTTTGTTATTCGGGATGTGGCTCAGCTTGGTAGAGCGCTACGTTCGGGACGTAGAAGTCGCAGGTTCAAATCCTGTCATCCCGATTGAATATTATTTTGTTAAAAAGTTCGTCTTGGGTTAGAAAGACGAACTTTTTTGTATATAATGTTCATGAAATATCAAAAAGTTTACATTTACTAATTGTAAGTGATAAGATATTTGTCTAAAGATTGTAATATTGATCTTAAAAGAAGTAAGGCGGTGCAAAATGGAAAAATCATATAGTGATAGTGCAAAAAATGTTCTTGAAATTGCTAAAGAGCAAGCACAAAACTTTCACCATCGAATTATTGGAACAGAGCATGTTCTGCTTGCTTTAGTAATTGAAGCTAATGGGGATGCTGGAAAACTTTTGCGTGAAAGAAATGTAACACCAACCTTAGTGCGAGAAGAAATTGAAAGATATACTGGCTATGGTTCAAGTCCAAAGGCCACATATATGGAAATGTCCCCACGTTTAAGTTTAGTTTTGAATTTTGCTAAACAAAGGGCTGACGAATTAGGGACTGCTCAAATTGAGACAAAACATATTTTGCTAGGTTTGTTAGCTAGTGATCAAATTTTAGCAAGTTTAATTTTGAAAAATATTGGTGTAGATCCACGAGATTTAAGTCAGGATGTAAATGATAGTTTCATGGATGGTTCTGGGGAAGAAAATAATGTTCTTGGTATTTCTTCAGCCACTGGTATGAAAAAAGGTAAGTCATTGACTCCAAATTTAGATAAAGTTAGTGTGAATCTAAATAAAAGAGCCCGTGAAGGTGCAATTGACCCGGTAATTGGGAGAGATAAAGAAATAAAAAGAGTAATTCAAATCTTATCTCGAAGAACCAAAAACAATCCCGTTTTGGTAGGAGAACCTGGTGTTGGTAAGACTGCAGTTGCCCAAGGAATAGCAGCCGCAATTGTAAATCATGAAGTTCCAGATACTCTAGCTAAAAAACGAGTTATGGCCTTGGACATAGGAAGTTTAATTGCTGGAACTAAATATCGTGGTGAATTTGAAGATAGAATGAAGAAGATTCTAAAAGAAATTCAACAGGATGGTTCAGTTATCTTATTTGTTGATGAAATGCATACTTTGATTGGTGCAGGTGGCGCGGAAGGTGCAATTGATGCTTCAAATATCTTAAAGCCTTCATTAGCACGTGGCGATATTCAAATGATTGGCGCTACTACTTTTGATGAGTACCAAAAATATATTGAAAAAGATCAAGCTTTAGCAAGACGTTTTCAACAAGTAAAAATTGGTGAACCTTCAAAAGAAGAAACTGTGGATATTTTAAAAGGCTTGCGCCCTAAATATGAAAAATTTCACAATGTAAAAATTGAAGATGAGGCAATTAATGATGCAGTTGAATTTTCAACACGGTATATTGCTAACCGATTCTTACCTGATAAAGCAATTGATTTGATTGATGAAGCAAGCGCAGCTGTAAAAATTCAAGCAATCGGTAAAAGTGATCCTCGTCTAACTAAATTGGATACACAAATTAATGATGTTATTCATCAGAAAGAACAAGCTGCAGAAAATCAAAATTTTGTTCAAGCAGCTAAGTTACGGGATGAGGAAAATAAGCTTACACAGGATCGGGATAAATTAATCGAAAAAGTAGAGAATAAAAACTCTAAAAAGTCGATTGTTGATTCTGATAAGATCGCTCAAATTGTATCTGAATGGACTGGTGTGCCCGTTACTAGAATGAAGAAGAGTGAAACTAAACGTTTAGCTCATTTAGAAAGTATTTTGCATGAACGTGTAATTGGACAGGACGAAGCTATCAGTGCCGTAAGTCGAGCAATTAGACGAAGTAGAAGTGGAATCAAGGATGAAAATCGTCCAATCGGTTCGTTCTTATTCCTAGGACCTACTGGTGTTGGTAAGACAGAATTAGCTAAGGCTCTTGCTGCAGCAGTTTTTGGCTCAGAACGAAATATTATTCGTGTAGACATGTCTGAATACATGGATCAGATTGCAACAAGCAAATTAATTGGTTCGGCACCAGGATATGTAGGATATGAAGAGGGTGGTCAGCTCTCAGAACGTGTAAGACGTAATCCATATTCAGTAATTTTATTGGATGAAGTAGAAAAAGCTCATCCGGACGTGTTTAATTTATTGCTTCAAGTTTTGGATGAAGGATTTTTAACTGATTCTAAAGGTAGAAAAGTCGATTTTAGAAATACCATTATTATCATGACTTCTAACCTTGGGTCACGTAGTTTGCAAGAAGATAAGACAGTTGGGTTTGCAGCGGATAATGCTGATAAAAATAAACTTCAACAAGAAAAAGTTACGGCGGCTGTTAAACAATTCTTCAGACCAGAATTTTTAAACAGAATTGATGAGACCGTGGTCTTTGATAGCTTAACTAAGAAACAATTGCGTGAAATTGTTAGCTTAATGACTGGTCATTTGGTAGATCGCTTAGCTAAAAAAGACGTAACCTTAAAGATTTCACCAGCGGCTTTAGATGTATTGGCTAAAGATGGATTTGATCCAGAGATGGGCGCTCGTCCATTACGTCGTGCAATTCAACATGAACTTGAAGATGTAATTGCTGAAGATTTAATTAGTGAAAAAATTAAGGCTGACCAAATTGTAAAAGTTGGAGCTCATCAAGGTAAATTAAAATTTACAATTCTTGATAAAGATAACACTTTAGTGAAAAATTAGTTTTTTGACAAATTAGTAATATAAGTGTAAAATACTAAACGTTTAAAAGGCTGAAATTCAGGATTTCGCTGATCTATTGTCCAGCGAGATGATAAAACAAAAACGACATTTACGTTGTTTTTGTTTTTTTGTACCCAAATTTTGACTTTTTGCAATTTGTAACACAAATGTAATATTTAGATTCTTATATAAGAAAGGATGTTTTCTTTGTTAGGACACGCTGTGAACTACGGTAGTCACCGGACAAGACGTAGCTTCTCTCGAATTAAAGAAGTATTGAAGTTACCTAACTTGACTGATGTACAAACGCAATCTTACAAGTGGTTTCTTAATGAAGGTATTCGTGAAATGTTTGACGACATTATGCCGATTTCAGACTTTTCAGGAAAACTTTCTTTAGAGTTTGTTGATTACAAGCTCTTGAAGCCAAAATACACTCTTGAAGAAGCACGTGATCACGATGCTAATTACTCTGCTCCTCTTCATGTAACTTTGAAGTTAACCAACCATGAGACCGGAGAAATTAAGACTCAAGACGTCTTCTTTGGAGAATTCCCATTAATGACTGATTCAGGAACTTTCGTTATTAATGGTGCTGAGAGAGTTATTGTTTCTCAGCTTGTTAGATCTCCTGGTGTTTACTACCATTCAGATTTTGATAAAAATGGTCGCCAAATTTTCGGTGCTACAGTTATTCCTAACCGTGGTGCATGGCTTGAATATGAAACTGATGCTAAAGATTTAGCTTATGTTCGTATCGATCGTACTCGTAAGCTTCCTTTAACTGTTTTAATTCGTGCTTTAGGATTTGGTTCTGATAGTGAAATTGCGGATATGTTTGGTGAAAGTGATTCAATTCGTTTCACTTTAGAAAAAGATATCCACAAGAATCCTGCTGATTCTCGCGTTGCAGAAGCATTAAAGGATATTTACGAAAGATTACGTCCAGGTGAACCTAAGACAACTGATTCATCTCGTTCACTTTTATATGCTAGATTCTTTGATCCAAGAAGATATGATTTAGCTCCAGTTGGTCGTTATAAGATCAATAAGAAACTTTCTTTAAAGAATCGTTTACTAAGACAAACTTTGGCTGAAACTTTAGCTGATCCTGATACTGGTGAAATCATTGCTAAAAAGGGTGACGTTGTTACCCACGAACTTCTTGATAAATTATCACCTTACTTAGATCGTGATGACTTTAAGATGGTAACTTATGAACCTTCAAAGGAAGGTGTGTTACCTGATCCAGTAACAGTTCAAGAAATTAAGGTATATTCTAAAGTTGATCCTGAACGTGTAGTTAAGTTAATGTCTAACGGCCACATTGCAGATGATGTTAAACATTTAACTCCTGCTGATGTATTGGCATCAATTAACTACTTCTTCGACCTTCAAGATAATATTGGTACTACTGATGATATTGACCACTTAGGTAACCGTCGTATTCGTCGTGTAGGTGAATTACTTCAAAACCAATTTAGAATTGGTTTAGCAAGAATGGAACGTGTTGTACGTGAAAGAATGTCAATCCAAGACATTTCTACTGTTACACCACAACAATTAATCAATATTCGTCCTGTTGTTGCTTCAGTTAAGGAATTCTTTGGTTCATCACAATTATCACAATTTATGGATCAAAACAACCCACTTGGTGAGTTAACTCACAAGCGTCGTATGTCAGCCTTAGGACCTGGTGGTTTGTCTCGTGACCGTGCTGGATATGAAGTTCGTGACGTGCACTATACTCACTATGGTCGTCTATGTCCTATTGAAACTCCTGAAGGACCTAACATTGGTTTGATTAACTCTTTAGCAACTTACGCTATTGTTAACAAGTATGGTTTCATTGAAACACCATATCGTCGTGTTTCTTGGGATACTCACAAGGTTACTGATAAGATCGACTACTTAACTGCTGATGTAGAAGATAATTACATTATTGCTGGTGCTAACGCTCGCTTAAATGAAGATGGTTCTTTCAAAGATAAGATTGTTTTAGCCCGTCATAAGGAAGATAACCTAGAAGTTACCCCTGATAAGATTGACTACATGGACGTTATTCCTAAGCAAGTAGTTTCAGTAACTTCTGCATGTATTCCTTTCCTTGAAAACGACGACTCTAACCGTGCTTTGATGGGAGCTAACCACCAACGTCAAGCTGTTCCATTGATTAATCCACATGCACCAATTGTTGGTACTGGTATGGAATACCGTGCAGCACATGACTCTGGGGATGCATTAGTTGCTAAAGCTCCTGGTGTGGTTGAATATGTTGATGCAAACGAAATTAGAATTAGAAGAGACGATGATACTTTAGATAAGTATGTTCTTGAAAAATTCCGTCGTTCAAACGCAACTAAGAACTACAACCAAACTCCAGCTGTTAAGCAAGGTGAACGAGTAGTTGCAGATGAAGTTATTGCTGATGGTCCAGCAATGGAAAACGGCGAATTAGCTCTAGGTCAAAACCCAATCATTGCATTCTTGACTTGGAACATGTACAACTATGAAGATGCCGTTATGATTTCTGAACGTATGGTTAAAGATGATGTCTACACTTCTATCCATATTGAAGATTATGAATCAGAAGCTCGTGATACTAAGTTAGGACCTGAAGAAATCACACGTGAAATTCCAAATGTTGGTGAAGATGCACTTAAAGACCTTGATGAAGAAGGTATTGTTCGCATAGGTGCTGAAGTTCAAGATGGTGATATCTTAGTTGGTAAAGTAACCCCTAAGGGTGTGACTGAATTATCAGCTGAAGAACGTTTGCTTCACGCTATTTTTGGTGAAAAAGTTCGTGAAGTTCGTGATACTTCCTTGCGTGTACCTCACGGTGGTGGCGGTATTGTTCAAAACGTTCAAGTATTCACTCGTGAAGCAGGCGACGAATTGCCACCTGGTGTAAATAAGATGGTTCGTGTTTACATCGTTCAAAAACGTAAGATTCAAGTCGGTGACAAGATGTCTGGTCGTCACGGAAACAAGGGTACTATTGCCTTAGTTTGTCCTGAAGAAGATATGCCATACTTACCAGATGGTCGTCCAGTAGATATTTGTTTGAACCCAATGGGTGTGCCTTCACGTATGAACATTGGACAGGTTCTTGAATTACACTTGGGTATTGCTGCTAAACAGCTTGGTATTCACGTTGCTACTCCAGTATTTGATGGTGCTTCTGAAGATGATATGTGGAATATGGTTCGTGAAGCTGGTATTGGAAAAGATGGTAAAACTGTTCTTTACGATGGACGTACTGGTGAACCATTCCACAACCGTGTTTCAGTAGGTATTATGTACTACTTGAAGTTGACTCACATGGTTGATGATAAGATCCACGCACGTTCAATTGGGCCTTACTCACTTGTTACTCAACAACCACTTGGTGGTAAAGCACAATTTGGTGGTCAGCGTTTCGGTGAAATGGAAGTTTGGGCTCTTGAAGCTTATGGTGCTGCTTACACACTACAAGAAATCTTAACTTACAAGTCAGATGACGTTGTAGGTCGTGTTAAGGCTTATGAAGCTATTGTTAAGGGCGAAAGAATTCCAAAACCTGGTGTTCCAGAATCATTCCGCGTTCTTGTTAAAGAACTACAATCTCTTGGTTTAGATATCAAGGTGTTGGATATGGATCATAAAGAAATTGAGTTACGTGATATGGATGATGACTCTAACGATCATTTCAACATCGATACTTTATCTAAACTTGCTGAACAACAAGAAAAGAAGAAGTTAGCTGAAGAAGCTGCAAAAAAGGATGATAAGCCAGATGAACCTGTAGATGAAAGTGATTCTTCAACTTCATCTGATGATAAGGTTTCTAAGTAATATAGGAGGTTAAACTTTTGATCGACGTAAATAAGTTTGAAAGTATGCAAATCGGTTTGGCTTCTCCAAACAAGATCAGAAGTTGGTCTTATGGTGAAGTTAAAAAACCAGAAACTATCAACTATCGTACTTTGAAACCAGAAAAAGACGGTTTGTTCGATGAAAGAATCTTCGGACCAACTAAGGACTGGTCTTGTGCTTGTGGTAAGTACAAGGGTATTCGTTACCGTGGCATTGTTTGTGATAGATGTGGTGTTGAAGTTACTTCTGCTAAAGTTAGAAGAGAACGTATGGGTCACATTGAACTAGCTGCACCGGTTTCACATATCTGGTATTTCAAAGGTATCCCATCTCGTATGGGATTAGTCTTAGATATTTCACCTCGTGCATTGGAAGAAGTAATTTATTTTGCTGCTTACATTGTTATTGATGCAGGTGATACTGATCTTGAAGATAAACAACTTTTAACAGAAGCTGAATATCGTGAAAAGAAAGCAAAATTCGGTGACCGTTTTGAAGCTAAAATGGGTGCTGAAGCTGTAAAAGAACTTCTAGAACAAGTAGATATTGATAAAGAAGTTCATGAACTAAAAGAAGAATTAAAGACTGCTACTGGTCAAAAGAGAACTCGGGCTATCAGAAGATTAGACATCTTGGATGCCTTTAAAAATTCAGGTAACAAGCCTTCATGGATGGTTATGGATTGTATTCCTGTTATTCCACCAGACTTGAGACCAATGGTTCAACTTGATGGTGGACGTTTCGCAACTTCTGACTTGAATGATTTATACAGACGTGTAATCAACCGTAACAATCGTTTAAAGAGATTGTTAGACTTAAATGCACCAAGAATTATCGTTCAAAACGAAAAGCGTATGCTTCAAGAAGCAGTTGACGCATTAATTGACAATGGTAGACGTGGACGTCCAGTTGTCGGACCAGGTAATCGTCCTCTTAAATCTCTTTCTCACATGTTGAAAGGTAAGCAAGGACGTTTCCGTCAAAACTTACTTGGTAAACGTGTTGACTACTCAGGTCGTTCAGTTATCGATGTTTCACCTGAATTGAAGTTTTACCAATGTGGTGTACCACGTCCAATGGCTCTAGAATTATTTAAGCCATTTGTAATGCACGAATTAGTAAAACGTGGTTTAGCATCTAACATTAAGAATGCTAAGCGTAAGATTGATCGTGAAGATGATGATATCTGGGATATCTTAGAAGATGTAATTAAAGAAAGACCAGTTCTTTTAAACCGTGCACCTACTCTTCACCGTTTAGGTATTCAAGCCTTTGAACCAGTTCTGGTACCTGGTAAATCAATTCGTCTTCACCCACTTGCTTGTGAAGCTTACAATGCCGATTTTGATGGTGACCAGATGGCCATTCACGTTCCATTATCTGATGAAGCTGTAGCAGAATCACGTTTGCTGATGCTTGCTGCTCACCATATCTTGGCTCCTAAGGATGGTAAGCCAATCGTTACACCTTCTCAGGATATTGTTTTGGGTAACTACTGGTTAACTCAAGCAGAGCGTGGTCGTGAAGGTGAAGGAATGATCTTTGATTCACCAGCTGAAGCAGCTATTGCATATGCAAATGGTGATATTCACTATCATACTCGTATTGGTTTAGCAGCTGACTCAATGCCAGAAAAGCCATGGCCAAAGGGCTACGAACATGGAATTTTTGTAACTACTTACGGTAAGTTAGTATTCAACCAAATTTTCCCTAAGGATTTCTACTACATTAACGATCCTACTCAAGAGAATCTTACTCACCCAGTAGATGAAAGATACTTCTTACAACCAGGTGAAGATATCCATGAAAAGCTTGACAATATGAAACTTGGTCAAGCCTTTAAGAAGGGATTCTTATCAGATTCTATTGCTCAAATTTACAAGGATTACAAAGTTCAAAGAACTTCTGATTTCTTGGATGATTTGAAGGAACTAGGCTACACTGTATGTACTACTTCTGGTTTAACTATCGGTGTTGAAGATATCCCTACAATTAGTGATAAAGATGATATTGTAGCAGAAGCTCGTAAGAAAGTTGATGTTGTTTCTAAGCAATACCGTCGTGGTTTAATCACTGATGAAGAAAGACATGATCGAGTAATTAGTATTTGGAATAACTGTAAAGACATTGTTCAAAATGAAATTGCTCAAATTCATGCACCAAGAAACCCAATTACAATCATGGCCGATTCTGGTGCTCGTGGTAACATTTCTAACTTTACTCAGCTTGCTGGTATGCGTGGTTTGATGGCCGCTCCTAACGGAGGAATGATGGAAATTCCTGTTACTTCAAACTTCCGTGAAGGTTTGTCTGTTTTGGAAATGTTCATGTCCACTCACGGTGCTCGTAAGGGTATGACGGATACTGCCTTGAAGACTGCCAACTCTGGTTACTTAACTCGTCGTTTGGTAGACGTAGCTCAAGATGTCATTATTCGTGAAGAAGATTGTGGTACTGATCGTGGTTTAACTGTTCACGCAATTACTGAAGGCGATGAAATGATTGAACCATTATTTGACCGTTTAGTTGGTCGCTACACTTCTAAGAGTGTTTACGATCCAGAAACTCATGAAGTAATTTGTCCAGCTGATGTCTTAATGGACGAAGATATGGCTCATAAGATCGTTGATGCCGGAGTTACTGAAGTAACAATTCGTTCCGTATTTACTTGCAACACTCAACATGGTGTATGTAAGAAATGTTACGGTATGAACCTTGCTACTGGTGACGACGTTGAAGTTGGTGAAGCAGTTGGTACTGTTGCCGCTCAATCAATTGGTGAACCTGGTACTCAGTTAACTATGCGTAACTTCCACAACGGTGGTGTTGCCGGTGCTGCAGATATTACTCAAGGTTTACCTCGTGTTCAAGAGTTGTTTGAAGCTCGTAATCCTAAGGGTCGTGCTACAATTTCTGAAGTAACTGGTGAAGTAACTTCAATTGAAGAAGATCCAGCCGAACACACTCGTCAAATTACCGTTAAGGGACAAACTGATACTCGTACTTATGACGTACCATATACTGCTTCAGTAGCAGTTGCTGAAGGCGATCATGTTGTACGTGGAGATAAGTTGACTCTTGGTTCTATCGATCCTAAGGAATTGATTCGTGTACGTGATGCATTGACTACCGAAAAATACATTCTAAGTGAAATTCAAAAAGCTTATAGAATGCAGGGTGTAGAAATTGCCGACAAACACGTTGAAGTTATGGCACGTCAAATGCTTCAAAAGGTTCGTATTCTTGACCCAGGTGAAACCGATATCTTACCAGGTGAATTGATGGATATTGGTGAATTTAAGGCAAGAAACCGTGAAGTAATTATTTCCGGTGGTATTCCTGCTACTGCGCAAAGTGTAATTCTTGGTATTACCAAGGCCGCTCTTGAAACTAACAGTTTCTTATCTGCAGCTTCCTTCCAAGAAACTACTCGTGTTCTTACTGATGCTTCTATTCGTGGTAAGAACGATCCATTACTTGGTCTTAAGGAAAATGTTATTATTGGTAAGATTATTCCTGCAGGTACTGGTATGCCAGTTTACCGTGAAATGGAACCTAAAGTTGATGTTCCTGAAGATGAAAAGAAAAAGTCAGTTTATTCTATAGCTGATATTGAAAAGAAATTAGCTGCAGCTGATGCAGAGAAAGACAATGGTTCAGCTGACTAATCGTCCTTTCAAAACTTAAACATTTGTGTTAAAAAAGCCTATTCGTGTAGAAACGAGTAGGCTTTTTTGTGTTATTAGAGAAAATTATAAAATATAAGACTTAAAAAAATAAAAGGAACAAAGGGATAGGTGTTTCGTTTGTCACCAACTATGTGATTAATAAGTAAAAGAATAGAAGCTAAAAGGAAAATATATTGTGCAGTATAAAAATCATAGTAAAAAATCAGAATAATAAAAATGATTGTATCACCATAGCCGAATTTATTTTTTAAATTCATTATTAGAAAAATTAAAATTGTAGTAATTATTAGGATCCATTCAGTTATGTCGTAGCTTGAAAAAGAACGATTGAGAGAGATAAGCCAAATTAACGGCAAAAGGACAAAGATAGGAAAAGAGTGGTCAAAATAATCAAAGATACTAATTAGAAAAATAAAGGTAATGAATAAATAGGAAGATTGATCAAGATAGGGATTTAAAGGCAAAAATGCAATCCCACCGAGTAATTCACAATATAATGCTTCTATAGGAATAGGTGCCTTGCAGAAAAAGCAATGTCCCTTATATCGTATAAATGAAAATATAGGAATTTGATTAAGAAGGGTAAGAGGAATTTTGCAACTATCACAGTGAGATTTCTCTGAGATAAAATTTTCCTGTCCAAAACGTTGTACGATTACTAACAAGTGGGAACCGATGATAGTTCCGAATATAAAATTAAGTCCATAAATGAATAATGTTGGCATTTTTTACCTCCAATATTTATATACGCAAAATTAAAAAAAGTTTTTTAAATTGTTTACTGAATTAAAAAATCGTGTTACACTAGCCATTGTGCTATTAAAAACATGATGTCCGTGAGGTCAGAAAAGAAACTCCCGGATGTGTGAACAATTTTAGGAGGAAATTTTAATGCCAACAATTAACCAATTGGTTAGAAAAGGCCGTCACTCAAAGACGACTAAATCTGATTCACCAGCTTTAAACTATGCTTACAACAGCATGAAGAAAAAGATGAACTACAACCCAGCACCTCAAATGCGTGGAGTTGCAACTCGTGTAGGTACTATGACACCTAAGAAGCCTAACTCAGCTTTACGTAAGTACGCTCGTGTTCGTCTTTCAAACTTAATTGAAGTTACTGCTTACATCCCTGGTATTGGTCACAACTTACAAGAACACTCCGTTGTTTTAATTCGTGGTGGTCGTGTAAAGGACCTTCCTGGTGTTCGTTACCACATCATTCGTGGTGCTTTGGATACTGCAGGTGTTGATGGTAGAAAACAAGGCCGTTCTAAGTACGGTGCTAAGAAGGGTTAAACAGTTAATAGGAGGGACTACTAATGCCTAGAAAAGGTAATATTGCTAAGAGAGATGTTTTAGCAGATCCAGTTTACAACTCTAAATTGGTTACTAAGTTAATTAACCACTTAATGATTGATGGTAAGAAAGCAAAGGCATCTTCAATTCTTTACGATGCTTTTGGTATTATTCAAGATAAGACTGGTAAGGAACCAGTTGAAGTTTTTGAAGAAGCAATGAACAACGTTATGCCAGTTTTGGAAGTTAAAGCTCGCCGTATCGGTGGTTCTAACTACCAAATCCCAGTTGAAGTTCGTCCAGAAAGAAGAACTACTCTTGGCTTAAGATGGCTTGTTTCATACGCACGCTTACGTAATGAACATACTATGGATGAACGTCTTGCAAATGAAATTATGGATGCTGCTAACAACACTGGTTCAGCAGTTAAGAAACGTGAAGACGTCCACAGAATGGCAGAAGCAAACCGTGCATTTGCTCACTACCGCTTCTAATCGTTAGTTTGTAAAAGGAGATTAATCTTATGGCTAACAAACGTGAATTCCCTTTGGATAAGACACGTAACATTGGTATCATGGCCCACATTGATGCCGGTAAAACTACTACTACTGAACGTATTTTGTACTATACTGGTAAGATCCACAAAATTGGTGAAACTCACGAAGGTGACTCACAAATGGACTGGATGGAAGAAGAAAAGGAACGTGGTATCACTATTACTTCCGCAGCTACTACTGCTCAATGGAAGGATTACAGAATTAACATTATTGATACCCCAGGACACGTTGACTTCACTATCGAAGTAGAACGTTCACTTCGTGTTCTTGATGGTGCCGTAACTGTTCTTGATGCTCAAGCTGGTGTTGAACCACAAACTGAAAATGTTTGGCGTCAAGCTGAAACTTACGGTGTTCCTCGTATTGTTTTTGTTAACAAGATGGACAAGATCGGTGCTGACTTCGATAAGTCTGTTAAATCATTACATGAACGTTTAAATGCAAACGCACAAGCTGTTCAAATGCCTATTGGTTCAGCAGACACTTTTGAAGGTGTTATTGACTTAATCAACATGGTTGCTGATGTTTATGATGAAGATAAACTTGGTTCAAAATGGGATACTATTCCAGTTCCTGATGAATACAAGGAAGAAGCTTTAAAGCGTCGTAACGAATTAATTGAAGCTGTTGCTGATGTTGATGATGGCATTATGGACAAGTACTTAGGCGGTGAAGAAATTTCTAACGACGAATTAAAGGCAGCTATCCGTAAAGCTACTTTAAACTTAGAATTCTTCCCAGTTTACGCAGGTTCAGCATTCAAGAACAAGGGTGTTCAAATGATGCTTGATGGTGTTGTTGATTACTTACCATCACCACTTGACGTAAAACCTTACGTTGCTCATGATCCTAAGACTGGTGACGAAGTTGAACTTATGGCTGACGATAAGAAGCCATTTGCAGCTTTAGCATTTAAGATTGCAACTGATCCATTTGTTGGTCGTTTAACTTTCATCCGTGTTTACACTGGTTCACTTCAATCAGGTTCTTACGTATTAAATGCATCAAAGAACTCTCGTGAACGTGTTGGTCGTTTGCTTCAAATGCACGCTAACTCAAGAACTGAAATTTCAGAAGTATTCTCAGGTGATATCGCTGGTGCTATTGGTTTGAAGAACACTACTACTGGTGACTCCTTAACTGATCCAGCTCACCCACTTATCTTGGAAAGTTTACAAGTTCCAGATCCAGTTATCCAAGTATCTGTTGAACCTAAGTCAAAAGCTGACCGTGATAAGATGGATGTTGCTTTACAAAAGCTTACTGAAGAAGACCCAACTTTCCGTGCTGAAACTAACCCAGAAACTGGTCAAACTTTGATTTCTGGTATGGGTGAATTACACTTAGACATCATGGTTGAACGTATGAAACGTGAATTTAACGTTGAAGCAACTATTGGTGAACCACAAGTTGCTTACCGTGAAACCTTCACTAAGGAAGCTAAAGCACAAGGTAAGTTTGTTCGTCAATCCGGTGGTAAAGGTCAATATGGTGATGTTTGGATCGAATTTACTCCAAATGAAGAAGGAAAGGGTTACGAATTCGAAGACGCTATCGTTGGTGGTGTAGTTCCTCGTGAATTTATTCCTTCAGTTGACCAAGGTTTACAAGAAGCTATGAAGAATGGTGTTCTTGCTGGTTACCCATTAATTGATGTTAAGGCTAAGTTATATGATGGTAGTTACCACGAAGTCGACTCATCAGAAGCTGCCTTCAAGGTTGCTGCATCTCTTGCTTTGAGAAATGCTGCTTCTAAGGCTGGTGCCGTTATTCTTGAACCTATCATGAAAGTTCAAGTAACTACTCCAGAAGAATACCTAGGTGATGTAATGGGTTCAATCACTGCACGCCGTGGTTCTATGGAAGGTATGGAAGATAGAGCTGGTGCTAAAGTAATCAACTCATTTGTTCCACTTTCAGAAATGTTTGGTTACGCAACTACTTTGCGTTCATCAACTCAAGGTCGTGGTACATTTACTATGGTATTTGACCACTACTCACCAACTCCTAAGTCTATTCAAGCTGACATCATCAAAAAACGTGGTGGCGAAGACGCTGAATAATTTTAATTAGAGAGTTAAAGAAAAGAGATATCGAAGGATATCTCTTTTTTTGTACAAAAAAATAAAATAAAATGCTGAGAAAGCTTGCTATTTAAGGAAAGACACAGTACAATAGTAAACGTGCGAAAATATTGGAGGGGTATACCCCGTGCACAAAAGCAATGCTTTGACGCAAAAGGTTGCGGCACACCAGGCTGCATTGCCACAGAGGTGAGTCGGTAATTTTTGCCGAGCTAGTCATCTTTTAAAGAAGACGAAGGAGGTTATTAGATGGCAAGTCAACAAATTCGTATTAGATTAAAGTCATACGAACATGGTATTCTCGATGAATCAGCTGCTAAGATTGTAGCTACTGCTGAAAGAACAGGCGCACAAATTTCTGGTCCTGTTCCACTACCTACGGAAAGAACTTTATTCACTGTTTTACGTTCACCACACAAGAACAAGGATTCACGTGAACAATTTGAAATCCGTACACACAAGCGTTTAATTGATATTTTGAATCCAACACCTAAGACTGTTGATTCATTAATGAAGCTTGATTTACCAAGCGGCGTTGATATCGAGATTAAATTATAATTTAAAACATATATGGAGGTGTAATCATGACCAAAGGAATCTTAGGAAGAAAGGTCGGTATGACTCAAATCTTCACTAAAAACGGTATTTTGGTTCCTGTAACTGTTATCGAAGCAACCCCTAACGTTGTTTTACAAGTTAAAACTAACGAATCAGACGGTTACGAAGCAGTTCAAGTAGGTTACCAAGATATGCGTGAAGTATTGAGCAACAAACCTGCCAAAGGTCATGCTGCAAAAGCAAAGACTTCACCTAAGCGCTTCATTCGGGAAATCCGCGATGTCGAGCTTAAGGACTACGAAGTCGGCTCAGAAATCACGGTGGACTCATTTAGTGAAGGTGACGTAGTTGACGTTACTGGAACTACAAGAGGTCATGGTACTCAAGGTAACATCAAGCGTTGGGGCCAATCAAGAGGTCCAGAAACCCACGGTTCAAGATACCACAGAATCCCAGGTTCAATGGGTTCAATCATTAACCGTGTACCTAAGGGTAAAAAGTTACCTGGTCACATGGGTGGCAAGAAAGTTACCGTACAAAACTTAGTAATTGAAAAAGTTGTACCTGAAAAGAACGTACTTTTAATTAAGGGTAATGTTCCAGGTGCAAAGAACTCATTAATTTTTGTAAAATCTGCTGCTAAAGCTGCTAAATAGGAAGGAGGACTATAATGGCTAATTTAGAAATTATCGATCAAAAAGGTAAGTCTGCAGGTAATGTAGATTTAAATGAAGAAATCTTCGGTATTGAACCTAATGAAAGTGTTGTTTTTGATGCTATCATTAGACAAAGAGCTGGTAAGCGTCAAGGTACTTCTGCTGTAAAGAACAGATCAGCTGTTCGTGGCGGTGGTAAGAAGCCTTGGAGACAAAAAGGTACTGGTCGTGCTCGTCAAGGTTCTATTAGAGCTCCACAATGGCGTGGTGGTGGTACTGTATTTGGCCCAACTCCTCGTTCATACAAGATGGATATGCCTCGTAAAGCACGTCGTTTAGCTATGAAGTCAGTTCTTTCCCAAAAAGTTGCTGACAATGATCTAATCATTCTTGATCAATTAACTTTAGAAGCACCTAAGACTAAAGAATTAAAAGCTATCTTAGATAATGCTAATGTTTCTGGTAAGGTTTTAGTTGTGTCTGATGATAAGAATGTTCAATTATCAGGTAAGAACCTTCCAAAAGTGAAAGTTGTACCTGTTAATGGCTTAAATGTTGTTGATGCGGTTGACTACCAAAAACTTGTATTAACTCAAGACGCTATTAAGAGAATTGAGGAGGTTTTGGCATAATGGATGCACGTGATATCATCTTACGGCCTGTAGTTACCGAAAAATCCATGAACTTAATGGATGATAAAAAGTATACTTTTGATGTGCTTGTATCAGCTACCAAGACTCAAGTTCGTAATGCAATCGAAGAAATTTTTGATGTAAAAGTTAAAAATGTTAACATTATGAACGTTCGCGGTAAAGAAAAGAGAGTTGGTCGTTACACTGGTAAGACTGCTCGCCGTAGAAAAGCAATCGTTACTTTAACTGAAGATTCTAATGACATTAAGATCTTCAATGATAATAAAGAAAATTAGTAAATAGGAGGTCAGTCAATTGGCAATTATCAAATATAAGCCAACTACAAACGGCAGACGTAATATGACTTCTTCCGACTTTGCTGAAATTACCAAGAAAAAGCCTGAAAAGACTTTACTTGAATCTCAAAGTCATACTGCTGGTCGTAACTCATACGGTCATATTACTGTTAGACACCGTGGTGGTGGTCACAAACAAAAATACCGTATCATTGACTTCAAGCGTAACAAGGATGATGTAAAAGCAGTTGTTAAGGCTATCGAATACGATCCAAACAGAACTGCTAATATCGCTCTTCTTCACTACACTGATGGTATTAAAGCTTACATTTTAGCACCTAAGGGTCTAAAAGTTGGTGCTGTTGTTGAATCTGGTCCAGATGCTGATATTAAGCCAGGTAATGCATTACCATTATCTGCTATTCCAGCTGGTACTGAAATTCACAATATTGAATTAAAGCCTGGTAAAGGTGGACAATTAGTAAGAAGTGCTGGTACTGTTGCACAAGTTCTTGGTAATGATGGTAAGTATACTTTAGTTAGACTTCAAAGTGGTGAAGTTCGTAAGATTTTATCAACTTGCCGTGCTACTATCGGTTCTGTTGGTAATGAACAACACTCATTAATTCAATTAGGTAAAGCTGGTCGTAGTCGTTGGTTGGGTAAACGTCCACAATCTCGTGGTTCCGTAATGAACCCTAACGATCACCCACATGGTGGTGGTGAAGGTAAGGCTCCAGTTGGTCGTCCACAACCTATGACTCCATGGGGTAAGAAGTCTCGTGGTATTAAGACTAGAAACTCTAAGGCTAGAAGTGAAAAACTTATTATTCGTCACCGTAAAGGTAACAAATAATTAAACGAAGGAGGTTAATTAATGAGCCGTAGTATTAAAAAAGGTCCTTTTGCTGATGCAAGCCTTTTAAAGAAGATCGAAGCCCAAGAAGGTTCCGAAAAGAAACAAGTAATTAAAACATGGTCTCGTCGTTCAACTATTTTCCCTTCCTTTGTTGGTTTCACAATAGCTGTTTACGATGGAAGAAAACATGTGCCAGTATACATTACTGAAGATATGGTTGGTCATAAGTTAGGTGAATTCGTACCTACTAGAACTTTCCGCGGTCACAAGGTCGCTGATAAGGCCACTACTACAGTAGGTAAATAATAGGAAGGAGAGACATCTAAATGGCAGAACAAATTAGTTCAGCTAAAGCTGAAGCAAGAACAGTTCGCATCGCTCCTAGAAAAGCCCGTTTGGTAGTAGACCTTATTCGTGGAAAGAGTGTTGCTGAAGCTCTCGCAATCTTACAATTTACGCCAAGAGCTGCTTCCCCAATCGTTGAAAAAGTATTGAAGTCAGCTATTGCAAATGCTGAACACAACTACGATCTTGAAAGTGCAAACCTTTACGTATCAGAAGCATACGTTAACGAAGGTGCAACTTTAAAGAGATTCCGTCCACGTGCTAAGGGTATGGCTTCTCCAATTAATAAGAGAACCAGCCACGTAGTAGTTGTAGTATCTGAGAAGAACGATTAAGGGAGGTAAATTTAATGGGTCAAAAGATTAACCCAAATGGTTTCCGTCTCGGTGTTAACCGTGATTGGGAAGCAAAGTGGTATGCAGACAAAAACTACGCTGACACTTTAAATGAAGATTTACGTATTAGAAAGTTCATCTCTGAAAAGTTAGCTGATGCATCTGTTTCCACTGTGGAAATTGAACGTGCTGCAAACAGAATTAACATTTCTATCCACACTGCTAAGCCTGGTATGGTTATTGGTAAAGGTGGTAAGGAAGTTGAAGCTTTAAGAAAAGAACTTAGTGCTTTAACTAACAAGAACGTTCACATTAATATTGTTGAAATTAAGAAGCCTGATTTAGATGCTAAATTAGTAGGCGAAGGCATTGCTCGCCAACTTGAAGCAAGAATTGCATTTAGACGTGCAACTCGTCAAGCAACTCAAAGATCTATGCGTTCTGGTGCTAAAGGTATCAAGGTTCAAACTGCTGGTCGTTTGAATGGTGCTGATATGGCAAGAAGAGAATGGCATACTGAAGGTAGTGTTCCACTTCATACTTTAAGAGCAGATATTGATTATGCTTGGGTAGAAGCTGCAACTACTTATGGTCAAATTGGTGTTAAGGTTTGGATTAACCGTGGTGAAATTTTACCACAACGTAAGAACAAACCTTCTAAGAAAGCGAAGGGAGGAAACTAATAGTGTTAGTACCTAAGCGTGTAAAGCACCGTCGTGAATTCCGCGGTAAAATGCGTGGTGAAGCCAAAGGTGGAAAGACCATTGCATTTGGTGAATATGGTTTAGAAGCTGTTGAATCTCACTGGATTACTAATAGACAAATTGAAGCTGCTCGTATTGCTATGACTCGTTTCATGAAGCGTGGCGGTAAAGTTTGGATTAGAATCTTCCCACAAAAATCCTACACTGCAAAAGGTGTTGGTGTTCGTATGGGTTCCGGTAAAGGTGCACCAGCTGGTTGGGTAGCTGTTGTTAAAAGAGGCAAGATTATGTTTGAAATCGGTGGCGTTTCAGAAGACGTTGCTCGTGAAGCTTTAAGACTTGCTTCAAACAAGCTTCCAATTAAGACTAAGTTTGTTAAGAAGAGTTCGGAAGTAGGTGGCGAATCTAATGAAGGCTAAAGATATCAGAGCATTAACCACTGATCAAATGTTAGAAAAGGAAAAGCAATATAAAGAAGAACTTTTTAATTTGCGTTTCCAACAAGCAACGGGTCAATTAGAGAACACCGCTCGCTTGAGACAAGTCCGCAAGAACATTGCTAGAATTAAGACAATTCTTAGCGAAAAAGAATTGAGCAAGAATTAGTTAACGGAAGGGAGTTATTAACTTGAGCGAAACTAACGAAAGAAATAATCGTCACGTATACCAAGGTCGAGTTGTTTCTGACAAGATGGATAAGACTATTACAGTTGTTGTAGATACCTACAAGAACCACCCTGTTTATAAGAAGCGTATCAAGTACTCAAAGAAGTATTACGCTCACGATGAAAACAACGAAGCTAAGATTGGCGATACTGTTCGTATCATGGAAACCCGTCCATTATCACATGCGAAGCGTTACCGTCTAACTAAGATTGTTAAGAAGTCAATTTAATTACGCGGATTTTATTGAGGGGAGGATAAACTAGTGATCCAACACGAAAGCCGTTTAAAGGTTGCTGACAACTCCGGTGCAAGAGAACTCCTAGTTATCAAGATTTTAGGTGGTTCTAAGCGTAAGACCGGTAATATTGGTGATATCGTAGTTGCTGCTGTTAAACAAGCAACACCAGGTGGCGTTGTCAAAAAAGGTGATGTTGTAAAAGCAGTTATTGTTAGAACAAAATCAGGTGCACGCCGTGAAGATGGTTCATACATCAAGTTCGACGAAAATGCAGCAGTTGTAATTAATGCTGATAAGAGTCCTCGTGGAACTCGTATTTTTGGGCCTGTAGCCCGTGAACTGCGTGAGCACGATTTCATGAAGATCGTATCTCTTGCTCCTGAAGTCTTATAATTTTTTAGGGAGGTGCACTGATGTTTGTTAAAACAGGTGACAAAGTAAAAGTTATTGCCGGTAAAGATAAAGGCAAAGAAGGCACTGTACTTTCAGTCAACGCCAAGACTAACCGTATCGTTGTCAAAGGTGTTAATAAGATCAAAAAGCATGAGAAACCTTCACAAACCAACGCTAATGGTGGTGTGGTAGAAAAAGAAGGTTCTATCCATGCATCTAATGTAAAAGTTATTGCTAAAAAAGAAGATAACAACAAATAGGAGGGAGGACGCACATGGCAAACAGTTTAGTAGAAAAATACTCAAATGAAATCGCACCAGCTATGAACAAAAAGTTTAATTACGATTCAGTTATGGAAATTCCTAAGATTGATAAGATCGTTTTAAACATGGGTGTCGGTGATGCAGTTTCTAATGCAAAGAATCTTGATGAAGCTGTAGAAGAATTGACTTTAATCTCAGGTCAAAAGCCTTTGATTACTAAAGCTAAGAAATCAATCGCAAACTTCCGTTTACGTGAAGGTATGTCTATTGGTGCTAAGGTAACTCTTAGAGGCGATAGAATGTACGATTTCTTGTACAAATTAATCAACGTTTCTCTTCCTAGAGTTCGTGATTTCCGTGGAATTAGTTCTAGATCATTTGATGGTCGTGGTAACTACACTTTAGGTATCAAAGAACAATTAATTTTCCCAGAAATTGATTACGACAAGGTAAACCGTGTTAGAGGTTTGGACGTTGTTATTGTAACTACTGCCAAGACAGATGAAGAAGCTCGTGAACTTCTTACTGAGTTTGGTATGCCTTTTGCTAAATAATTTGGAGGACATTAATGGCTAAAACATCACAAATCGTCAGAAATCATCGTCCTGCTAAGTTTTCATCTCGTGAATACACTCGTTGCGAGAGATGTGGCCGTCCACACTCTGTTTACCGCAAGTTCAAATTATGCCGTATTTGCTTAAAAGACTTAGCACACAAGGGTCAAATTCCTGGTGTTAAAAAGGCAAGTTGGTAATTAACGGTAAAGGAGGCAAATTAAATGGTCATGACAGATCCTATTGCAGATTACTTGACTAGAATTAGAAATGCCAACATGGCAAAACATACTTCTGTTGAGATTCCTGCATCATCAATGAAGAAATCACTTAGTGAAATCTTAAAGAACGAAGGCTTTATTCGCGATTACCAAGTTGAAGATGATAACAAACAAGGTATGATCAAGATTTTCTTGAAGTACGGTCCTAATAACGAACGTGTTATTTCAGGTTTAAAGCGTATTTCTAAGCCTGGTTTAAGAAACTATGTAAGTGCTGAAAACTTACCAAAAGTTCTTAATGGTCTTGGTATTGCTATCATTTCTACTTCTGCAGGTGTGATTACTGATAAAGAAGCTAGAGAAAAGAACGTCGGCGGCGAAGTTATTGCTTACGTTTGGTAATTTTGACAGAAAGGAGAACTATTAATGAGCCGAATTGGTTTAAAGGTCATCGAGGTTCCTGAAAAGGTCACAGTTGCCAAAAATGGTGACGACATCACTGTTAAGGGACCAAAAGGTGAATTAACTAGATACTTTGATCCACGCATTACCTTTGAACAAAAAGATGGAGAAATTCATTTTAGTCGTTCAAGTGAAGCTGACAAAGCTCTTCACGGTACTGAAAGAGCAAACCTTGCTTCCATGATTGAAGGTGTAACTGATGGATATGTTAAAAAGTTAACTTTAGTTGGTGTTGGATACCGTGCAGTTGCACAAGGTAAGAAATTAACTTTAAATGTTGGTTACTCTCACCCAGTTGAATTTGAAGCACCAGAAGGTATTACTGTTAAAACTCCATCAGCAACTTCAATTGAAATCGAAGGTATTTCAAAACAAGTTGTTGGTCAATTTGCGGCAGAAATTCGTGACGTTCGTCCACCAGAACCTTACAAGGGTAAAGGTATTCGTTACGAAGACGAATATGTACGTCGCAAGGAAGGTAAGACTGGTAAATAATAAATAGAAAATTTTTGAGGTGAAATTGTGATTTCTAAACCAGATAAAAACAAATTACGCTTAAAGCGTCATAAACGTATTCGTGGAAAGATTTCTGGTACTGCTGAGCGCCCACGCTTAAGTGTTTTCCGTTCAAACAAAAACATCTACGCTCAATTAATTGATGATGTAGAGGGTGTAACGCTTGCAAGTGCCTCAACAAATGATAAAAATATTTCAGCAGAAGGTTCTAAAATGGAACAAGCTGCTGAAGTAGGTAAAGCTTTAGCTGAAACTGCTGCTAAGAAGAACATCAAGAGTGTTGTATTTGACAGAAGTGGTTACCTATACCACGGTCGTATTCAAGCTCTTGCTGATGCAGCACGTGAAAACGGATTAGAATTCTAGGAAAGGAGAATTAACTAATGGCAAACCGCAACGATTCTCGTAGAGATTCTCGTAAAGATCGTAAAAAAGACGATATTGAAGATCAATTAGTAGCAATTAACCGGATCACCAAGGTTGTTAAGGGTGGTCGTCGCATGAGATTTGCTGCTGTTGTAATCGTCGGCGATAGAAAAGGTCATGTAGGTTTTGGTACTGGTAAGGCTCAAGAAGTCCCAGAAGCTATCCGCAAGGCTGTTGAAGCTGGTAAAAAGAGAATGATTAAGGTACCTACTGTTGGTACTACTATTCCACATGAAGTTATGGGCCATTACGGTTCTGGTAACATTATGTTGAAGCCTGCTGAAGCTGGTTCTGGTGTTGCTGCTGGTGGTGCTGTTCGTATTATCATGGATTTAGCAGGTATTTCAGATGTTACTTCTAAATCACTTGGTTCAAATACACCAATCAATGTTATCCGTGCTACTATGGACGGTTTGAGTAAATTAAAGACTCGTGAAGATGTTTTGAAGCTTCGTGAGTCAGCAAAAAGCTTAGAAGATTAAGGAGATTAAATAATGGATTTAAAAGTTACCTTAATTAAAAGCGTCGCACACCGTCTTCCAAAACAAAGAAAAATTGTTAAAGCTCTTGGTCTTGGTAAGGTAAATAGCACTGTTGTTCTTCCAGACAACGCTGCAACTCGTGGCGCTTTATTGAAGATTGCTCACCTGATCTCAGTTGAAGAGGTTAATAAGTAATTAGAATCCAAGGAGGTGCCAATTAATGAAGCTTAATGAATTAAAACCAAATGAAGGTTCACGTCGCAACAGAAAACGTGTTGGTCGTGGTACTTCTAGTGGTTACGGTAAAACTGCTGGTCGTGGACAAAAGGGTCAATTAGCTCGTACTGGTGGTAAGACTCGTTTAGGTTTCGAAGGTGGTCAAATGCCATTATTCAGAAGAATGCCTAAGCGTGGTTTCAAGAACGTTAACCGCAAAGAATACGCTATTATTAATTTAAATGATTTAAACAGATTTGATGATGGTAGTGAAGTAACTATCGATACATTAAAATCATCAGGTTTAGTTAAAAAAGAACTTGCAGGAGTTAAGTTGTTAGCTAACGGTGAATTAAAGGTTAAGTTAACTGTAAAAGTTAACAAAGCCTCAGAAGCTGCTAAAAAAGCTGTTGAAGCCGCTGGCGGAACTGTTGAGGTGATCTAATGTTCTCGACCTTGAAGAACGCCTTTAAGGATAAAGATATTAGATCAAAAATCTTCTTTACTCTCTTTATCCTATTGCTTTATCGAATCGGAGCTAATATTACGGTTCCGGGTGTTAATGCAAAAGCTATTACACGGGTTGCACAAACTGGTTTAGTCCCAATGTTGGATACAGTTAGTGGTGGTGGATTAGATACTTATTCTATTTTTTCATTAGGTGTTTCACCTTACATCACTGCCCAAATTGTCATTCAATTACTCCAAATGGATATTGTTCCTAAGTTAGTTGAATGGGGGAAACAAGGAGAAGTCGGAAGACGAAAAACAAATCAGGTAACGCGCTATCTTACTTTAGTCGTTGCTTTTGTTCAAAGTCTAGGAATTACTCTTGGTTTTAACGTTTTAACTGAAATGGGTTTGGTTAAAACGCAAACTCCTCAAACCTATATTGAGATTGCCATTATTATGACTGCTGGGACAATGCTTTTGACCTGGCTAGGTGATGAAATTACTGATAAGGGGCTCGGAAATGGTGTATCTGTTATTATTTTTGCAGGTATCATTGCTCGCCTTCCAAATGGAATTTATCAACTATATAAAGATTTCATCATTAATAATAGTGCTAGCGATCGTTGGCAAGGGATTTTGTTCTTCATCGCGATCATTATTGCCATTTTACTAGTAACTCAATTTGTTACATGGTTTCAACAAGCTGATTTACGAGTACCTATTCAATATACTCGTAGAGCAGCAACAAGTGGCTCCGAAAGTTTCCTACCATTAAAGGTTAACGTGTCTGGAGTTATTCCAGTTATTTTTGCCAGTTCCTTTATTATTACACCAGCTACAATTTTGATGGCTTTCCAAAGATCTCATGGAAATGAACAATGGTTTAAGATTTGTAATCAAATATTTAGTTTACAAACTACACCTGGTGCACTGATTTATACACTATTGATTATTTTGTTCACTTTCTTCTATGCCTTTGTTCAAGTAAATCCAGAAAAGTTGGCTGAGAACTTGCAAAAGCAAGGAGCCTATATTCCTAGCGTTTGGCCAGGAAAAGATACACAAAAATATGTATCTAAAATTTTGATTAGATTATCTACAGTAGGTGCGGTATTTTTAGGGCTAGTTGCCTTGTTACCACAACTTGCTACAAATATTTTTGGTTTACCAAGTTCAATTGGTCTTGGTGGAACGAGTCTTTTAATCGTTATTGGTGTTGTTTTAGAATTAGCTCGTCAAGTTGATGGGTTACTAATGAAACGCGAATACGTTGGATTTATTAGATAGTAAGGATAAAAATGATTAATTTAATTCTTTTAGGTTTGCCTGGTGCAGGCAAAGGAACAGCTTCTGAAAGCATTGTGGATAAGTATCACTTAGCACATATCTCTACCGGTGATATGTTTAGAGAAGCTATGGCTAATGAAACTCCTGTTGGTTTGGAAGCTAAAAGTTATATTGATAAAGGAAATTTGGTCCCAGATGAAGTTACAGCTAAGTTAGTTGAAGAACGACTTAAGCAACCCGACACTAAAAACGGATTCATCTTGGATGGATTTCCAAGAACCACTGTTCAAGCAGAACTTCTTGAAGATATAACTAAACGGTTGGAAAAACCGTTAACTAATGTAATTGCAATTGATGTTGATGAAGATGTTTTGATCAAACGTTTATCAGCACGTTACATTTGTAAAAAATGTGGTGCAACTTACAATAAGATTTCAAATCCAACTAAAGTAGAAGGTACTTGTGATCGTTGCGGAGGACATGAATTTTTCCAACGTGAGGATGACAAGCCAGAAGTTGTTAAAAATCGCTTAGAAGTTAACAAGAAAATGAATACTCCTCTTCGTGATTTTTATGAAGAAAAAGGAATTCTTTCAACTGTTAACGGTGAACAAACTCCGGAAAAAGTATTTGAAGACATTGACAAAATTTTAAGTAAAGACTAGTCTGTTATTGTTTTTTTACAATTCCGTGTTATAATGCCTAAGTGTGACTATTTGTTCATGTGGAGGAACAATTTTGGCAAAAGAAGATGTCATCGAAGTTGAGGGTAAGGTAGTTGATACCTTACCTAATGCTATGTTTAAAGTTGAATTAGAAAATGGTGCAACTATTTTAGCTCATGTGTCTGGTAAAATTAGAATGCACTACATTAGAATTTTACCTGGTGATAGAGTAACAGTTGAATTATCACCATATGATTTAACTAAGGGTAGGATTACGTATCGTTTTATTAAGTAATTACGGAGGCAAACATGAAAGTTAGACCATCTGTTAAACCAATGTGTGAACATTGCAAGATTATCAAAAGACATGGTCGTGTTATGGTGATTTGCTCTGCAAACCCTAAGCACAAACAACGTCAAGGTTAATAGTTAGATATTTTTATTAGGAGGTGCAATTTAATGGCACGTATTGCTGGTGTTGACTTACCCAGAAATAAAAGAGTTGTAGTCGCATTAACTTATATCTATGGTATTGGTGAACCAACTGCAAAAAAGATTTGTAAAGATGCTGGTATTTCTGAAGACATTCGTACTAATGACTTGACTCCAGAAGATCAAGAAAAATTACGTAGCGAAGTAGACAAGTACCGTGTTGAAGGTGATCTTCGTCGTGAAGTTAGCCTTAACATCAAGCGTTTAGTTGAAATTGGCTCATACCGTGGTATTCGTCACCGTCGTGGCTTACCAGTTCGTGGTCAAAATACCAAGAATAATGCTCGTACTCGTAAGGGTTCAAAGAGAAAATAATTTATTAAATAGGAGGTTAAGTTAATGGCTGCAAAGAAAACAGCACGTAAACGCCGTGTAAAGAAGCATGTTGAAAGCGGCGTTGCTCATATTCATTCTACGTTTAACAATACCTTGGTCATGATTACTGATGTACAAGGTAACGCAGTCGCATGGTCTTCCGCTGGTGCTTTAGGTTTTAAGGGTAGTCGTAAGTCTACACCATTTGCTGCTCAAATGGCCGCAGAAGCAGCTGCAAAATCTGCAATGGATCAAGGCATGAAGCATGTTGAAGTTTCAGTTAAAGGCCCAGGTGCAGGTCGTGAAGCTGCTATTAGAGCACTTCAAGCTGCAGGTCTTGAAATCACTGCTATTCGCGACGTTACTCCAGTGCCGCACAACGGTTCCAGACCACCAAAACGTCGTCGTGTCTAGTTTATTCCTGCGTGCAGGACATTACGTTTTGAAAGGGGCCCAGTAATGATTGAATTTGAAAAACCAAATATTACCGTAGTAGACCAAGAGGAGGCATACGGTAAGTTTGTTGTCGAACCACTGGAACGCGGTTTCGGGACTACTTTAGGTAACTCACTCCGTCGAGTTTTACTTACTTCTATTCCAGGTACGGCACTTTCTTACATTCAGATTGATGGTGTGTTACATGAATTTTCAACAATTCCTGGCGTTAGAGAAGACGTCACGAAGATCATTCTTAATTTGAAGAAACTAGAGTTAAAGTCACTCTCAGATGAAGAAAAAATTGCTGAAATCGATGTAACTGGACCAGCAATTGTAACTGCTGCTGATTTGAAGGTCGACTCTGATATTGAGGTCTTAAATCCAGATCAATATATTTGTAGTATTGCTGATGGTGGCCATTTGCATATGAACGTTGCGATCAAGACTGGTCGTGGTTATGTTCCCGCAAGTGAAAACAAGACAGATGACATGCCTATTGGTGTCATCCCCGTTGATTCACTCTTCTCACCAATCAAAAAAGTTAACTACCAAGTTGAAAGTGCTCGTGTTGGTAAGAGAGATGACTATGACAAATTAACTTTAGAAATTTGGACTGATGGTTCAATCACACCTAATGATGCCCTTAGTTTCGCTGCGAAGATTCTTGTAGAACACTTCAAAGTATTTATGTCTACTGATATGGATGCGCAGTTTGATGATGTAATGGTAGAAAAAGAGGACGATAAGAACGAAAAGAAGCTTGAGATGACGATCGAAGAGCTTGATTTGTCTGTTCGTTCCTATAACTGCTTGAAACGTGCAGGAATTAATACTGTTCAAGAATTAACTGATAAATCTGAAGCAGATATGATGCGCGTACGTAACTTAGGACGTAAGTCATTAGAAGAAGTAAAGAATAAACTTGCCGATCTTGGTCTATCACTTCGTCAAGATGACTAAGTAGGAATAATAAGGAGGGAAAACTCATGGCATACCGTAAATTAGGTCGCGATAGTGCACACAGAAAAGCAATGCTTAGAGAAATGACTACTCAATTGATCATGAACGAACGCATTGTTACTACTGAAACCCGTGCTAAAGAAATCCGCACAACTACCGAAAAAATGATTACTTTAGGTAAACGCGGTGATTTAAGTGCTAGAAGAAAGGCAGCTGCTTTTGTTCGTAATGAAATTGCTGATATTCATGAAGAAAAAGATGCAGTTGTTGTAAAATCAGCACTTCAAAAACTTTTCAGTGACATTGCACCTCGTTACAAAGATCGTAATGGTGGTTACACCAGAATGTACAAGTTAGCTAACCCACGTAAGGGTGACGCTGCTCCAATGGTAATCATTGAATTAGTTTAATTAGGTAAAATATAATATTATTTTATAAATCTTTCACAAAAGCGAGAATAAGCGTGATGATGGT
Organism: Lactobacillus johnsonii; assembly: GCF_014058685.1. Taxonomy (NCBI): domain Bacteria; kingdom Bacillati; phylum Bacillota; class Bacilli; order Lactobacillales; family Lactobacillaceae; genus Lactobacillus; species Lactobacillus johnsonii. The sequence goes on from NZ_CP059055.1 coordinate 367,547, forward strand.
GGCTTTTGCCTAGTCTAGCTTAGATGTTAAATCATCCCTCTTTGTGGATGATTTTTTTTTGCTCTTTTTTTATATATAATTGATACAATGACATATTATGGAAAAAGAGCAGTGAATATTTATGAAAGATAATATAGTAACGGTTAAGCATCTTTCTTTTACCTATAAAGATAGTAAAGTACCTGCTGTAAATGATATTAGTTTCTCAATTCCTAGAGGATCATGGACTACTTTGGTAGGTCATAATGGGAGCGGAAAATCAACAATTGCCCGTTTATTGGATGGCATTCTTTTACCCCATGATAATCCTAGAACGGTAATTAACGTTGATGGTATTGAGCTGACAGAGAAAACAATGTGGGATATTAGAGACCGTGTAGGAATTGTATTCCAAAATCCTGATAATCAATTTGTTGGTGCTACGGTGGAAGATGATGTAGCTTTTGGTCTTGAGAATCGTCAAGTTTCTCGTTCTAAGATGCAGACTATTGTTCATGATGTGCTTGAGCAAGTGGATATGCTTGACTTTCAAAAAAGCGAACCTCAATATTTGTCTGGAGGTCAAAAGCAAAGAGTAGCTATTGCCGGCATTTTAGCGATTGGACCAAAATTAATAATTTTAGACGAATCAACTAGTATGTTAGATCCAGCAGGTAAAACGAAAATTCTTAGCCTTATACGAGATTTACAAAATAAAAATGGTCTGACTATCTTCTCCATTACTCATGATATTAATGAAGCGGTACAAGCAGACCAGATGTTAGTTTTAGATAAAGGAAAATTATTGGCTAGTGGCTCTCCAAGAGAGATATTTGAAAACGAGGTTTTAATAAAAAGTGCCGGATTAGAGCTCCCTTTATTTTATAAGGTTAAAAATGAACTTATAAAAAAAGAAATTCATATCCCTCGAGAAGTCAATAGTGAGGAAAAGTTGGTGAAGTATTTGTGTCAATTGAATTCAAAAATGTAGATTATGTTTATGCACCTGGAACTCCATTTCAAACTCAAGGATTGATAGATATATCTTTTAAAATAGAAAAAGGATCCTTTGTAGCAATTGCTGGCCATACCGGAAGTGGAAAGTCTACTCTCATGCAGTATTTTGATGGCTTATTGCTTCCAAGTAAGGGTGAAATCACTGTAGCGGGTGAGCAGATTAATGCAAATACTTCAAGCAAGGCACTAAAAGCAATTCGAAAAAAAGTGGGCCTAGTGTTTCAATTTCCTGAAAATCAACTATTTGAAGAAACTGTGCTTAAAGATGTGATGTTTGGTCCACTTAATTTTGGCTTTTCAGAACAAAAGGCAAAAGAGCAAGCAGTAGAGTGGATTAAAAAAGTAGGCCTTTCTGAAGATATGATGGATAAATCTCCTTTTGAACTTTCTGGAGGTCAAATGCGTCGCGTGGCAATTGCAGGTGTGATGGCATATGAACCAGAAATTTTATGTCTTGATGAACCTGCAGCTGGACTAGATCCTGAAGGACAGAAGCAAATGTTTGAGATATTTAAGGAGTACCAACGAGCTGGCCATACAGTCATTCTAATTTCACATAATATGGATGATATTAGTGAATATGCAGATGATATGTTAGTCCTTGATCATGGTCATTTAATAAAACATGCTAGTCCACAAGAGATTTTTTCTGATCAGGAGTGGGTAAAAAAACACTATCTCGATGAACCCGCAACTAGTAGACTAACTCGGGAGCTACAAAAAGGTGGTTTTCAATTTTCAGAGATGCCACTAACTATTGAGTCGTTAGTAAGTAAAGTTGCAAATGAGCTAAAGAAGAAGGGGGACATGGATGAGTAAAATTATTATTGGACGTTATATTCCTAGTAATTCTATCGTTTATAAAATGGATCCTCGAGGAAAGATAATTGCAACATTTTTATTTATTGTTATTATCTTTCTGGCTAATAATTGGTTGTCCTATTTCTTTTTATCGATATTTACTTTACTTGCTGTTTGGGCAACAAAATTAAAGCCTAAAGTATTTTGGGATGGAGTAAAGCCATTAATTTGGTTAATTCTATTTACTTCAGTTTTGCAATTATTTTTTACTACAGGTGGAAAAGTTTATTGGCAGTGGGGAATTTTCAACATTAGTGAATATGGGATTCAGAATTCTATTTTTATCTTTATTCGTTTTGTAATGATTATTCTGATTTCGACAGTTCTTACGCTGACGACCACATCATTAGAAATTGCAGATGGAATGGAATGGATCTTAAAACCTCTTGGCTACCTAAAAGTTCCAGTAGCTCAAATTGCTCTTGTAATGTCTATTGCGCTTCGCTTTGTGCCGACATTATTAGATCAAGCAGTACGAATTATGAATGCTCAGAGAGCACGTGGAGCCGATTTTAATAGTGGGGGCTTAATTAAGAGAATTCATTCGATTATCCCAATTTTAATTCCCTTATTTATTAGTTCCTTAACTGTTGCAATTGATTTGGCTACGGCTATGGAAGCAAGAGGTTATCGAGAAGGGGCAAAAAGGACCCGCTATCGAGTTTTAAAGTGGTCAAAGTATGATTGGATTAACTTAGGCTATTTCGCGCTATTGACGCTAATTTTATTACTTACAAGGACGTATTAATTAATGACTACAAGATATAAATTAACCATGGCCTATGATGGTCATCTTTTTCATGGATTTCAAATTCAACCAAATGAACGAACTGTCCAAGGCGTGATTGAAGAAGCATTAAAAAAGATGACTAAAGGAAAAAGAGTGGTAGTGCACGGATCTGGAAGAACTGACGCTGGTGTTCATGCTAAAGGACAAGTTATTCACTTTGACTATCCGGGAAAAGAAATCCCAGCTAAAAATATGATGCTTGCTTTAAATGCCCTCATGCCGATTGACACAGTTTTCTTTGAAAGTGAAATTGTTGATGAAGATTTTCATGTTCAATATTCAACTAAAGGAAAATGGTATCGATATATAGTAGATCAACATCGTTTTACAGACCCTTTTAATCGTTTTTATACGGGCCACTATCCATATCCTTTAGATATTTCGCTAATGCAGCAGGCAGCTAAAGATTTGATTGGTGAACACGATTTTACAAGTTTTGCTGCTAGCGGTGGACAAATTGTGGATAAGGTGCGAACAATTTACTATGTGAATATTACGCCAGACCCGGATAAAAAGCAGATCTTTTTTGATTTTATTGGAAATGGCTTTTTATATAACATGGTAAGAATCCTAGTTGGAACTTTGTTAGAAATAGGCAATAAAAAAAGACCTGTTGATGATATACCAAGAGTTTTAAAGGCAAAAGACCGACAAGAAGTTCGAACTACTGCACCAGCCAGTGGATTATATTTACAACATGTTTTTTATGAAGATATTCCTAAAAAATATCGTTTGGACCTTAAAAAGGATTGACTTTTCAGGCAAAACGACGTAAATTAGTATACGTATGTTTGTCCACGATAGGCCCCGGAAACTTATTGTTTGTCAAACAGAAGAAAAACGGAGGAATTTAAAGTGCGTACTACCCCATTAGCTAAAACTAGTGATATTAAACGTAAGTGGTATGTTATCGATGCGACTGATGTTTCACTTGGTCGTTTATCAACTGCTGTAGCATCAATTTTAAGAGGTAAGAATAAGCCTCAATATACACCAAATGTTGATACTGGTGATTATGTTATTGTTGTTAACGCAGCTAAATTGAAGTTGACTGGTAAAAAAGCAACTGATAAGATCTACTACCGCCACTCAGATTACCGTGGTGGCTTAAGAGCTACTCCTGCCGGTGAATTATTAGCTAAGAACCCAGTAAGATTAGTTGAATTATCTGTAAAAGGCATGTTGCCAAAGAATACTCTTGGTCACCAAGAATTCATGAAGATGCATGTTTACGCTGGTGAAGACCACGAACACGCAGCACAAAAGCCTGAAAAGTTAGACATCAACGAATTAATCTAGGAGGTTTTAAATAATGGCACAACAAGCAGCTTACGCTGGAACTGGTCGTCGTAAAGATTCTGTTGCCCGCGTACGTTTAGTACCAGGTAACGGTCAAATTACCATTAACAAAGAAGACGTAACTAAGTACATTCCATACCCTAACTTGGTTCAAGATATGAAGCAACCATTAGCATTAACTGAAACTGAAGGTCAATACGATATTTTAGTTAACGTTAACGGTGGTGGTTTCTCAGGACAAGCTGGTGCAATTCGTTTAGGTATTGCACGTGCACTTCTTGAAGTTGACCCAGATTTCCGTGGTCCTCTTAAGAAGGCTGGCATGTTAACTCGTGACCCAAGAATGAAGGAAAGAAAGAAGCCAGGTTTGAAGAAAGCCCGCAAAGCTTCACAATTCTCAAAGCGTTAATATTTTATATTACGTTTTATGCAAAAGACATCTCGAAAGGGATGTCTTTTTTGTTTAGTATGTGATAGCATACATTTAATCTTAATTACTAAAAAATTGTGAGTAGAAGTGAGGAAAATATTATGAACATGGATAAAAAAGATCTGAAAGAAGACCTATATGTTGCTTATAGTGTATGTTTTGTACTATTAGTAGCTTCTATATTTTCCGATCTGATATCATGGTCATGGGTGCGCACATTTGTTAGAGTAGGATTCGGATTATCATTAATAGATACACTTAATGATCAATGGAAGTATTTTAAATTGAGAAAAGACATATCAAAATCATAGATAGCTGTGAAGTAAGACCTAAAGGTGAAATACTTTTGGGTCTTTTTTCTGTCTAAATTTAATAAGAAAAAAAGATAGATTGAATATTTCATAAAATAGTAATAATATTAAATCTATCTTAATATTTTGGAGTAACACAAATGAACATTAAAGGTATTTTTAATACGAATAAAATAAGATTCATTAGTATTTGTATCTTATTAATCCTAGAGACAGCTAGTGCAACAAGTGTTACATATTTAATGACACCTGCATTTAATTATATAAAGCAAAATAAATTAAATTTATTTTTAATATTTATTACTTTATCAGCTAGCTTGCAATTTATAAGTACAATTTTAACTTCCCTTGGTAATATTCTATATGCTCATCAAATTCAGGATTATATTCATCAGATTCGGAATAATATTACTAGATATCTATTTGTTAATGACGATGAAAATGTGTCTGAAATTCAAAATAATCTAAATTCGAATATTCAGGAATTAACTAATAAATATACCAATCCTTTATTCATTTTATGGCGCAGGATATTAACTATTGCTTTTTCTCTGGGAGTCTTATTTACCTTTAATTGGAGTTTAGTTGTTTTAACTTTGTTGCTGTCTTTTGTCGGTCTTTATTTACCAAAACTTTTTGAGAAAATGACATCTTCCGCTACTCTTGAAGTTACTCAAAAAAATGAATATCTGCTTGATACAGTAGAGAAATGGGCTCGAGGATTAGATGAATTAAGAAGGTATGCCAGTTTTGGCAGCTATGAAGGTGCAATAAAGAAATCAACCTCGGAGTTAAAAGCAGCTACAATTCAGGATTGCTTCTGGGGAAATTTGGCGACTGCACTTACATCTCTAATATCTTTAATAGGCATAATTTTGCTATTAGCACTTTCAATATATTTGTATGCGACAGGACAGATTGTCTTTGGTGCTATCATTACTTCTGGAATTTTTGCAAATCAAATTATGAATGCTATTACCTATTTAGCGGAAAGCCTCAATCAAATTAAATCTTCTAAGAAAGTGCGCCTTAAGATTCTTAACTTGCAAGAATCAGTACAATTTAATGTAAAAGACAATTCTGATAAAAGAATTAACAAGATTGAAATTAATGATCTTCAAGTCTCTTATCCAAATGGAGAAAGGATTTCTTATCCACATATAGTCGTTAACAAAGGGGAGAAGATACTCTTAACTGGAGATAGTGGTAGTGGAAAATCAACTTTATTTAAAGTTTTACTAGGTGAAGTTACACCTAAAATGGGTACAGTTAGCTATAAAGATAAAGAAGGAAAAGTATTTATACCGAATCCAGAAGAAATAGGATATCTTGCACAAGATAATACGCTTTTTCCCGATACTATCAAAAATAATATTACAATGTTTGATTCCAAGTTAGATAAGGAAGTTAATAATACAATCAAAAAGGTAAATCTTTCTACTGATATTGAAAAATTTCCCAAGGGATTAAAAACTTTAATTAACTTAGACTCTGAAAACTTATCTGGTGGTCAAAAATAAAAGATAGTTTTAGCCCGAGCTAACATCCATCATAGTAGCTTGCTCTTGATTGATGAAGGGACGAGTGCCATTGATAGTAAGGCAACTTTATCTATCTTAAAAGAATTATTGAAGTCAGAACAAACCATTATTATGATTGCTCATAATCTTTCGCAAAAGTCGATTAATATGTTTGATCGAGAGATTCATTTGAATAAAGAGGTGAATTAAATGTCTTTTCGAGGATTTATCAATACTAATAGGACTCGTTTCTTTTGGATTACTATTTTATCAATTTTATCAGGGATGAGTGGTATTCTGGCTGGCTATATACAGATGTATTGGTTGACCTATATTAAAGAGAAAAATTGGAATGAGGTTATAGTTACAACTAGCTTAATGGCTCTATGCTGGTTCTTTGCTCAATCAGTGATTTATTTTGTTCAATATTTAAATAATGTTCAAGAAGAAGAATATTTCAAGAAATTACGCGATGAAATAGCCGAGCATTATTTTAAAGATCAAAAATTTCATGAAGTAGCCGCTTTTCAAAATAGACTAACTAATGATTTCAACATTGTAAAAAATAACTTTTTTGAATGGTATGTAACTGTTCCTTTTTATGGATCGATGTTAATAACCTCTTTGATTGCGTTACTAACAATCCATTGGTCAATTTTTGCATTAAGTTTAGTTGTAGATACTGTTTCATATTTTTTACCTAAACTAATTAGTAAAAAAATAGAGAAAACTACAATTAACGTTTCCGATAAGAATAAAGAATATCTTGCGATATTGAGTAAATGGTTTTCTGGTTTAAGTGAATTAAAAAGATACTTTGCAGGTAATAAATTATTAGAAGTGCAGAGCAAAGCATCAAGGAGACTAGAAAAAGCAAATATTAATCAAACGATTCAAGAACAGATATTAAGTATCTTAAATGGCTTCAGTGCTTTGGTTTCTACAATTCTATTATTAGGATTTACTGGAGTATTAGTTGAACAAAAGTTAGTCATTTTTGGTGCGATTTTATCAGTACAAAATTTTGCGGATAATGTGGCTTTTGGAATGCAAGAAACTATTGAAGGATTGACAATGATGCGTTCCTCAAAACCATTAATGAATAAAATTAGTGAAGATACAGCACTACTTGAATCGAACAATAAAGAAGAGGCCAGTATTCCTTCCGTAATTAAAACTAATTCATTGTCTCTGAAATTTCCTAATGGTGAAATGTTGAAGTATCCTGACATAAATATAAAAGAGGGTGAAAAAATTCTCTTAACTGGTGATTCGGGATCAGGTAAGACAACCTTATTTAAATTACTATTAGGAATTATTAAACCTAGTTATGGAACGATAGAATTTGAAGACCAGGATGGCAATACTGTTACACCTGATATGTCTAAAATTGGCTATATCCCACAAGAACCTAATCTTTTTCCTGGGACAATTAAACAAAATATTACGATGTTTAATAGTCAGCTTGATAATCGAGTAAACTTGGCAATAAGGGATGTCAACTTAGATGATGACATGAAAAAGTTTAAAGATGGCGTAAATTCTCCGTTAAACTTAGACAAATTAAATATTTCTGGTGGACAAAGACAAAAGATCGTTATGGCCCGTGCACAAATTCATGACAGTAAAATAATTTTAATTGATGAAGGGACAAGTGCTATTGATCAACAGGCTACTTTTAAGATTTTAAAGAAATTATTGCAAACTGAGGCAACAATTGTTTTTATTGCTCATAATTTTAATGAAAATATGCGGAATTTGTTTGATCGAGAGATTAGACTATGAAAATTTTAGACAGGGAAAAATATAATGACAACAGTCTATTTTGTAAGACACGCTGAACCAGATTTAAGTAATCATAATGATTTGACAAGAGATTTAACTCCAAAAGGGATAGAGGATCGAAAATTTTTAATTGATTACTTTAAAAATAAGAAATTAGACGTGGCATTTTCAAGTCCTTTTAGAAGAGCAATTAGGACTATTGAGCCAGTTGCTAAAAGTAGAAATTTAAAAATTAACCAAATTTCGGAATTTTGTGAACGTAAAATTGGCGATGAGTGGATTTCTAATTTTCATGAATATTGTCAAAAACAGTGGTTTGATTTTGACTATAAGTTAGAAAATGGTGAATCTTTGAATGATGTTCAAAAAAGAAATATGAACGCGTTAAAAAATCTTTTAACTGATTATCCGGATAAAAATATAATTATTGGTAGTCATGGAACAGCCATTGGAACAATAATTAATTATTTTGATAGTAGTTTTGAATATCCTGCTTTTTCAAAAATTCAACCGATTATGCCCTTTGTTGCCAAATTTAACTTTAATGGCGATAAAGTAGACTATCAAATTATTGCTTTTAATTCTAAAAATTGAAAAGTATTAAACGACGTAATAACTTGATAACTAAAACCGTATATTTAAACTAACATTAAGGATTTCTAAAGGTTTTGAACTATAATAATATAGAAAGTTAATCTTAAGAAAGGTTATATATTATTTATATGAAATACTTAATTACAGGAGCAACGGGCAATTTAGGAGAAAAAGTTACTCGCTGGCTGAGAACAATGACTCCGGAAACTAATATCCGAGTTGGAATCCATAATTTAAAAAAGGCTGATAAGTTTAGCGACTTAGCTGTGGAAAAAGTAAAATTAGACTATTTTGATCTCAACACCCTCAAAGAAGCAGTTGCTGGCGTTGATCTGGTAATTTATATTCCCAGCATTACTTATAACTTGCAGAAAAGAATTACAGAATTTGAAAATGTCTTACAAGTTGTAAAAGAAGCTAAATCTAAATTGATTTTTGTAAGTTTTTTTGCAGATCAAGAAAATAATCCATTTGTAATGTCTCCATTTTATGCATATGTACCAAGGAGACTTGCTAGCTCAGGAATTGAATACAGTATTATAAAAAATAGTTTGTATGCAGATCCACTGGTCCCATATATAGAAGAACTAATTAAACGAAAAAATATTATTTATCCAGTTGGGGCAGAACCACTATCCTTTATTACAAGAAATGATAGTGCTCATGCAATTGCGTGTTTAGCAATGCAGCCAGTAATGCGCGATCAAGGCCAAACATATCTATTAAGTATGGACAAAAATTATAACATGGTTGAGCTATCATACATTATGTCTCGGATCACTGATCATAAAATTGGCTATGCACCTGTAACAACGGGTGAATTTGCAAAGATTTATGCCGCTGAAGGCGATGGAAAAGAACTTGCATCAATGTATGCCGGAGGAGCGAAGGGACTTCTTAGTGCAACATCTGATGACTTTCATCGCTTAACTGGTAGAGAACCAGAAGAAATGGAACATTTTTTAAGAAATGGCTATCAAATTGCACGTTTATAAAATAAATTAGTTTAATTTAAAATAAAAGATGTTATAATAAATATAGTAAGTGCTTAGAGAAAAATTAATTGTAATTAAGTGTAGTGCAGTGCTGAGACAAGACCGTAAGCTTGCTATTAACTACACAAGCTTTTAATTTAAGGGATAGATTAAAAGTTATTTTAGCTGTTATATACGAAAAAAGAGATCAGATATAAAATCTGGTCTCTTTTTCGATATGTTTAACTATAGGCTTTGATTAATATTTTTAGCTAGATAATCATAAAGCATTGCTTTTTCTAATTCTTTGGTGTCATAACCTAAAGTTTGAGCAATTGTATAAGCGTATGCCCAAGCTGTAGCTGGTCCACGACTAGTGATAATTTTGTGTTCTTTATCCACAACTGTAATATCAGTGCTAAAGTGGCCGTTTGGACATTCCTTTTCAATTTCTTTTTCAAAGCCTGGGTAACAGGTGTAGTTGGCTCCTTCTAGCAAGCCGTAGTGACCTAAAGCAATCGGAGCGGCACACATTGCTGCATCCCATTTGCCTTCTTTATTTCTTTGAATCATAAGCTTAGCTAATTTTTCATTGTTTCTAAGGTTTAAAGCTCCAGTTCTTCCACCTGGAAAAGCTACTAAGTCATACTCTAAAAGTGAATCATCCACAACTTTATCACAGGTTAGTAAGATATGATGGTCTCCGTTAATTTCTTTTTTATCAAGACCGACCATGTCACAATCAATATCTAAGCGACGTAGTACATCAACGACACTAAGTCCTTCAACTTCTTCACAGCCATCCGCAAAGACAACAGCAACTTTCGTCATAAAAAAGTCCTCCTTTTTATTAAGCACTATACAACTTTTATTTTAACCCATTAAAATAGTAATTTTTAATTTAAAGATTAAAAAAATAAATCCAAAATTGCGTACATAATAATAGCTAACCTATGAGATATTGTACTAATAATTTTGTGAAACACTAAATGTAGTGTTACCTTTAAAAATACTTGAATTAACGCAATATTCTGTTAACATTTAGATAATTGAAAGAAAATTTGTGAAACAATTTAAGAAAAGAGGGTAAAAATGGCTACTGAAGTTTATTTAGTAAGACATGGGGAAACAATGTTTAATCAGTTGAATAAAGTTCAAGGCTGGGCTGATTCTCCACTAACTGTAAAAGGAATTAATGACCTAAAAGTAACAGCATCTAATTTATCTCAGGTTCATTTTGATAAAATGTATAGTTCTGATTTAAAGCGAGCCATTGATACAGTTCACTTAATTGCCGATACAAATGAAGTTTCTGAGATTGGTAAAATAAAAAAACTTCCAGCTTTTCGTGAAGTATTCTTTGGTACTTTTGAAGGTGACGATATTGACGAAACTTGGGAAAAAGTTGCTGTAGCTGGAGGGATGAAACCAACAAATGATGTGGTAAAAATCATTCAAACCTTAGGAATCCATGATTTTCGTGAAGCAACTAAGAAAGCTGATCCACGTCATTTAGCAGAAGATGCAGAAGCCCTTAATAATCGAATGGACCAAGCTGTTAGCCAACTAGCTGAAGAAACAAAAGGGCTAGGACGAGTTTTAATTGTGTCTCATGGAGACTTTATTAAGACCTTGGGAATTAAATACTGGGATCAAACTACGCACGATCATGATATTCCTTTCCCAGATAATGGTAGTGTGACGCGTGGAATAATTGATGATAATGGAAAATTTAAAATAATTAATTATGGTGTAAAAAACACTGACATTCCAAATTTATAAGATGCAGCTATCCAGTTGCATCTTTTTTAGTATAAGTTTGTGGGATGTTCTTTGGCAGTATGTTCTACATGTTCAATCATGGCGTCAATCATTGATAAAACGTCCGAGTCATTTAAAAAATAAAAGACATGAGTTCCATGTTTATGATGTTTAACCAAATTGTATTTTTCTAAAATGCCTAATTGTTTTGATACTACCGGCTGCGCAAGGGTGAGAGTAGTGGCAATTGTTGAGACATCGACTTCTTTTGAAGCATTCCGTAAAAAAAATAAAATTGAAATTCGTCTACTATTGCTTAAAACTTTATAGATTTTAGCTGCTTCACTGACTAAATTTGTATCTGTTTGTGTCATAATTTAGCACCTCTTATTGACAATATATCAAAAATGGAATATTATACTTTCTGCAATAAGTATACCAAATTCGATATATTTATGGAGAAAAAATATGAAGGATAAATCATCACTACGTTACTTTTGGGTAACTTTATTAAATATTATTATTACAATTGCGGAATTTATCGGTGGAGCAGTTTCAGGCTCACTTGCTCTGCTTTCAGATGCCGTACATAATTTAAGCGATGTTGGATCAATTATTTTAGCTTTTGTTGCTAATTTAATTGCTAAAAGAAAGCGAAATAACAGCAAGACTTTTGGCTATGACCGCGCGGAAATATTAGCAGCTTTTACTAATGGGATTATTTTAATAGTAATCAGCATTTATTTATTTATCGAAGGAATTCAACGATTTAGTCATCCTGAACCAATTAAAGGAAAAATCATGTTAATTGTTTCTTTAATTGGGTTAGCTGCTAATTTAATTTCAATGCTAGTAGTTATGAAGGAAGCTAAGACGAGTCTTAATGCAAAAGCTACATTTTTAAATATGCTTTCAGACGCAATAACTAGTGTAGCAGTTGTAATTGGAGCAATTGTAATTTCAATTTGGAAAATTTACTGGGTCGATCCTGTTTTGACGATAGCAGCCTCTGTATTTTTACTTAAAGAAGCTTATGAAGTTACTATTAAAGCTGCTAATATTTTAATGGAAACAAACCCTAGCATCGACTTAAATAAGATAAATGAATTAGTTTTATCTTGTCCACATGTAAATAACATTCACCATGTGCATGTTTGGCAATATTCAGACAATGTGACGATGTTAGACGCACATATTAATGTAGATAAAAATTTAGATGCTGTGCAATTAGAAAAGATATACACAGAAATTGCTAAAAAATTAAAGCCGCTTGGAATTAACCATGTGACACTTCAAGCAGAATGCACACGTGGAATTAGTGATAAAATGATTTTTGATGATAAAGAAGATTAGTTAATCTGGTTTTGCTGCTATTTGGTAAAATAGGGGCAAAGCCTTTTATTTTAAGGAGAAAAAATGAAATTCGATACTAATGATCTAAAAGAAAATCTAAAAAATTATCAAAAGAAAGCTACAGACCAATTTAAAGATTTTGCGGAAAATGATTGGCCCGATATCAAAGACCACTTAACTGAAAAAGGCCAACAAGCTGGGGATTTTTTGAAACAAAACGGTGGCAAAGTTTATCAGAATTCGGTTAAAGCTTTCAAGAAAGCAGTTCGAAACTTAGACCAAAAAGTAAATGGTACAAGCATACACAAGGATGATAAATAAAATGAAGGTAAATATTTGGGTTGCAGTCATAGTTCTATTAATTGGATTATGGGATTTATATACTGCTTACAATCGTTATCAAAAACATAAAGTAACAACGAAAGAATTTCAAAGTGATTCTATTAATGGAACAAAGAAATTGCTTACTGGTATTCCATCTGACAGTAAAGTTGATATCATTTCTTTTACAATCTTAGGTGTCGTTTTTACCATTACTGGAATTATTTTGTTTTTTATGATTTAAATGAGACGGGTGAGAAGAAAGTTGGCCAAATTAGTTTTAGTTAGGCATGGTGAAAGTATAGCTAATCGTGACAATGTTTATACGGGCTGGAATGATGTGCCTTTAAGTAAAAAGGGGATTGAACAGGCAAAAAATGCAGGTCTTAAGGTAGAAAAAATAGCCGGATTTGTGCCAACGCATATTCATACTTCGGTCTTATCGCGTGCAATTATGACAGCTAATATTATTGCAGATGTTTGCAGCTTTTTATATTTACCTATCACTAAGACTTGGCGTTTAAATGAACGTCACTATGGGGCACTTCGCGGTATTAATAAGGATGTTTCAAAGAAAATTTTTGGCACTAAACAAGTCTTAGAATGGAGACGTGGTTTTGACAGTGTGCCTCCTTTATTAACGCAGCCCGTGCAAGATCGTAGATATCAAAAGTATGATATGCGTCTAATGCCCCAAGGAGAAAGTTTACATCAAACGCAGGAGAGATTAATGCCTTATTTTTGGGATCATATTGCACCTGAATTAATGGCAGGTCATGATCAATTGGTTGTAGCCCATGGCTCAAGTTTACGTGCCTTGATTAAAAAAATTGAAGATATCAGTAATGAGGATATTGTAAAAGTAGAAGTGCCCAATGCGGAGCCAATTGTTTATACTTTTGATACTGATTTGCATATTGTAAAGAAAGAAATTCTACATTGATTGAGTAGCCAACTGGTCTACTCTTTTTTAATAGTTTGTATAGGTATTTTTATGGTAAAATTTTTTACGAGTATATTTGAACAAATTCTTGTAGAGTAGGAGAAAATAATGCGTAAAATATTTTTACTAAGAGGAGCACCTGGATCTGGTAAATCTTCCTTTATTGCTCGTCACCACTTGCAGCCTTACGCTATTTCTCGTGATGAAATTAGGCTGCTATTAGCTGATTTGACGGTTTATTATGAGGAAAGCACAGATCACCTGCATCAAGTTATTCCACGCCACGTTACTGTACGTACAGAGCAAATGGTTGATAATTTGGTACAGCATAAGATGGCTTATGGAGAAACTATCATTGTCGATGGAACTCATATTACGCCAGATAAAATTGAACATTTTCGTCCATGGGTTGAAAAGTATCGCTATGAATTATTTGTAGTCGATTTAATGCAAAATAACACTTTAGAAAGCTTACTGCAGCGTAATCAGGTTAGAATGCACTATGATTGGGTGAAACCTGACGTAATTAAAATGATGTATGAGCAATATAAAGCTCATCCGGAAGTTCCATCTTGGGCTTATTCAATTTTGCCGAATGGAATGGAACGGGCCTTAAGTCAAAAAGAAAAGAATTTAGATCATTATTCACATGTGATTTGTGTACCAGATAAGGTAAGACCAGAAGATTTCCCACATGTGCATATTTCCAACTTTTACTTTTCTTTTAATGATGAATTTACTAAGAAATACGGAACATATAGAAACGTTATAACTTTAGGTAAAACTAGAGAAGAAGTAATTGAGCAATTTAGGCTTCCATATTTTGTATTTAAATTCCACCATAAGCACTTTTTAATTTCTGCATATCCAATTCGAAATGAAATGTTAGATCCTATTCGAAAAGTAAAGGGAGTTTGGTCTTATTCAACTGGGCTATATAATATTGCTGATTTTGTAAAAGAATTTCCTGAGAATGAGCATCAACATGTTCATCAATTTAATTTAAGCAAAATTGATCCCACCCGTTTGTTACATATTTGGTAGTAAAAAATGAGAAGGTTTTTGCCTTCTCATTTTTGTTTGGAAAAGTTTATTGTTTTTTCAATAACTGAGATTAGGTCCTAATACATTAGATAAAGTATAAATTTAAGGAAGGAATATCAAAAAACCATATAGGTAAACTATTGAAAAATAACAATAATAAGACATCATTTGCGTTATTATATTGAAAATTAGGTATAATTGAAACGATGAGAGAGATTCAGAAAAAAGGATAGGGATGGGTATGTTTTTTAATAAGAAAGATAACGATAGTAAACAACGGTTCGGCATTAGAAAATTAACTATAGGAGCTTGTTCCGTATTATTGTCTACATTAATCTTAGGAATAGGAACTCAAGAGCAAAATTCAAAAGCTCAGGCTGCTACTACAGAAACTTCTAACACTGCCAGTTCGACAGACTTAGTAGATAATCATCAAAATAAAAATACTTACCTAAGTTCTAGTGAAGTAAATGAAACAGCTACTAAAGTTAATGAGAAAGAAACTTCTGCTGGTAATGAGCAACAAGACTCTCAATCTGCAGTAGCTCAAGACAAGCAAAGTGGGGAAAAGGTTGCAGATGTAGTTACTAATAATCGGTCTACAGTTGAAGATAAAAGTTCTAATAATGCAGAATCTTCGGAAATCACTGATAACACTAAGAATACGGTAAATTCTGATAGGGCAGAAGTTACAAATAAAGAAGCTAATACACAAACTGATTCTAAAAAAGTTACGCAAAAGACGTCAGGTCAGGCTGTTAATGATGTAAACAAAAATGTAGCTGAAACCACTACTGACACTAAGAATACAAAAGTTTCCAGCTATACTAGTAATTTAGACTTGGAAAATATTCAAGAAAGTCTTGAACAGCAAGCTAAGGAAAATAATGGAAAAGCATTAGATGCTAAATCAGTTACATCTTTACTTAGAAGTTCGGATGCAGCTAATTTCCAAGTTTTGGCAGCATTAACAGAAAATATCGCTGAGGCTGATAAAATTAAAGCCAACGCAGCAGTGACAATTCCAAGTACTGACGGACGTTATACTTTATATATTTCAAGAAATACGTGGGGAAATACTACAGATGGTAATCAACCAACTAAGGTTTTACTTTCAGGAAATGTTCTTAGTGGTGATACTGTAACTATTTCAATCCCAAGCTATGGTATTGTCGGTGTCAATTCGCCAACTATCGATGCTAACTATGGGAGTGCTTCTCTAAAGGATATGGGTAATGATAAGGTAGTTATCTATAACTTCACCACTTCTGGGGTTATTAATCCGATCGTTACGATTCCCGCTGACAATGGATATGGTGCTAAACCCACGCCAATGCAAATTACTCAGCCTACGGTTAAGGATATTACTTGGACAATTAATGGTGTAGAGCAAACATCAGCTAAATTTCATATTGATATTAACCCTGTATGGAATCCGAAATTTGCTTTAAGTAAACCTAATCCAGAGTCTACTGATCAAAATGCGTTAAAGAAGATGATTCCTAATTATGAATCAATCTATCAACTAGCAATTAATGAAACTAACGGGGTTGCTCCGGGCCAAGACTACAGCAACACGCCTTTTCCTTCTTAAAAAATTAATAGTGCCGTTAATTATGGCACTATAATTACAATCCCAATGCCTAAAGGTTATGTGTTAGATCAATCTGCCACAATGCAACTTAATAATTTTGGGGATAAAACTACCATTACCCAAGAAGGTAATAACGTTATTATTACTGTACCAAAAGGTTCTGGTACGCAGAACTGGAATAGCGGACCGGCATACCAACTTGTTGGGTCATATGATATTGCCATGCCAGCTATCGCTACCACCTATACGGCTGATGCCCCTATTACGATTGTGCAAAAGCTTAATGATGATGGTAGTCAAACAAAAATTTGGAATGGCCCAACAGTAAGTCAAGATTTTTATGGCGCAAATGATCGAATTCCACTGGGCCAAATGCCGCTTTATGCTAAAGCTGCTTATAATGGTAATCAGCTTTTAAATAATGGTCATAAACAAATTGTTGCTTACTTTGGTATTACTAATGAATCAATTGCTTCATACAACGATTATAGTAGTAAACTTACTTTTAATTTTGATGAGGGATTAGGTGTAACTGAACTAAAAACACCTACTATTCCTGGTACAAGTAACTATAAGTACACAATTACTTACGCAGATGGTACAACGAGTGAAGGGCAGGTAAGTGCTGGTAATACTATTACGGGAACTGGAGTAATTACTAACATTGTGGTTAGTCCTGATGACTTTGAAAGAGATCAAAGCACTGCTATTAACTTGCCACTTAATAATTTTGCAAATCAAACTACTCAGTCAGTGAACGCGTTTGAAGCATATGGTGCAGTCCCAGATACAGTTAAGCCGGGTACACAATTAGTCGCCAATATGACTTTTACTGGAACAATTCAACAAGGAAATGTAACTAGATATTTGACTAGTAAGGCACAATTTGGTCAGAATGTCGTTTCGCCAGCTGATTTAACTTCTAGTTCAGGCATATTTGGATATCAAACTAACACAGCAACAGGTCAATCTAATATAGGATATCTATCTGTCTACGCGGGTGGTGGACAAACCAACAATATTTATGAACCGATTTTTTACTATGTTTTGCCAGAATGGTTCTCAGTTTATGATTTTTCAACTGACTATACTAAGCTACCTAATTTTGTCCCTAACACTAATAATGGTGTTACTGGTGCGCCAAAGTTGTCAGTATTTACTGTTCCAACAGAAACCCCAGGACTATCTCGTCAAGTTGTAAAGATTGATTACTCTGGTACGGGCTATAACTTTCTTGCTGGTCAAGGTTCCAATAATCAAATTCACCTTAATAGCTTGCCTGATGGAACTAACGGCACCTATCAAGGGATGATTTATATTGTTAGTCCAACGACCAAATTAACGAACACTGCTTATAATTCTAATAATACAAGCAATTTTGCTCCTAGTGGTATTGCTTTTAATCCAGATTGGGTACAGGGGAACATTTCTAGTCTTTATTACATTGGAAGTGAAAACTATACAATTAATCAAGTCGGTGGTGCTAATACTGCTAGCGTTGCTCAAGGGAATCAAAATAATACCTTAGTTGATTCTGGAGTTTCCAATCTTTATGGTACTAACAAGATGGAATATGCTGTTCGTTTGATTAATGGATCAAGTTCTACTTTAACTAATGTTGTTGCTTTGGTGAACTTACCACAAGCTTCCGACACTAGCTTTACTTTTCAACTAAGTGGTCGTACTGTTTACGATGGTGATAGAACTAAGTACTCTTTCTTATATTCTACAGAATTAGGTGATCTTAAGAGTAATAATGACCCTGATGGTACTAAGCCAGATGAGACAGGATACGTTACAGCAGATCAAGTAACGGATTGGTCTAAGATTAAGTCAATTATCATTAAGGTATCATCCTTAAGTAATACTGAACGTTCAGATCGTTTGACTTTCACAGGAATAGATCCTAACTTGGTAAATGATGCTGGTAAGACGGGATATATTAGTACTGGATTTTATTCAGATACTACGAAGCCATTTATAAGCAGTGAGGCAATATATAATACAAGTACTGTTCCTAACAAAGTAAAGCCAGCTAATATTACCGTAACTGGTGAGGCTAAGATTAACTTCAAGCTTCGATATACTGATGAAAATGGTCAAGTTCAGACTGTTGATCTTCCTGAATTAAGTACTGGTTACAATTTAGCCCAAAACAATACAATGTTGACTGAACAGGAAGCTATCAATCTTGCAAATAGGAATGCAGCATCTTCTATCCCTGCTAACTACGAAATTAAGTCAGCGATTTTGCAATCTGGTGGTAAGACTTGGCAAACTAATGCACCAGAAGGTACTCCTGTCTTTGGTGGAAATGTTCAATACTTCTATAATAATGCAACTGTAATATTAGAGGCAGTGCCAATTCAACGTACGATTAAGTATCAGGTCATTGATGAAAACGATCCATCAAATCCGGTAACTATTCAATCATTAACTGATTTATTAAGTAATGGTCAAGCAATTACTGGGAATCAAGGAAGTAATGTTCCAACTGATGCAACAACTGCATATGATGCAGTTAAGAGTGCTTTAGAAGCTAAAGGCTATGTTATTAGTTCAAAGAGTAGTACTGTACCAACAACTTTTAGTCCAGATAATACTGCATTAACGATTTATGTAACTCATAAGCGTGTAAAGGTAAGTACACCAGATCAATGGCCAAGTAGTAGTACCGATACAGATAAAGTTGCACTTTCGAAAACACTTACTAGAACTATCAAAGTTGAAGGCTTACCAACACCAGTTGAAGGAACTACTCAAAGCGTAACGTTTAACAGAACAGCGATTGTTGATGAAGTCACAGGTAAAGTAATAGGTTATGTAGATCCAAGTGATAGTACTAAGACAATTACAGATGGTGATGCTGCATGGACGAGCACCAATAATCAATGGGATGCATTTGTTCCATCAAACGTTCCAGCGGGCTATTCAATTGAATCAATTACTGATGCAAACGGTAATTATTCTGATGTTACTAGCGCAGATGGTAAACTAAAAGGTGTAGCACAAACTACTGTTTCAGCTAACGAAAGTGATGTTACAGTAACTATCACTTATCAAGGTAATCAAGTAAGCAATACAATTACTTTTATTGATACTGATGATAACAATAAACAAGTTGGAGAAACTATTACCATTAGCGGTCGTGTTGGAGAAACCGATAGCAATCTTAATTTAACTGTTCCAGAAGGCTATGAACTGGCTAATGGAGCAAGCTTACCAACAAGTTATACCTTTGAAGCAACTAACACCCCAATTACTATTCCACTTGTTCATAAACATAAGATTGTTGGACCTAATGACACTTGGCCAAGTAGTAGTACTGAGACAGACAAAGTTCCACTTTCTGAAACGATTACTCGCACTATTACTGTGGCTGGACTTCCTACAAATGTTCCATCTGTTGAACAAAATGTTAACTTTACTAGAACTGCAATTGTTGATGAAGTCACAGGTAAAGTAATAGGTTATATAGATCCAAGTGATAGTACTAAGACAATTACAGATGGTGATGCTGTATGGACGAGCACCAATGCAACTTGGAGTAGCTGGGCTAGCTCAACTGTTCCAGAAGGCTACTATATTGAAAGTGCAAAAGTCGGTAATACTGACTATCCTGCAGTAACAACTAATGCAAATGGCATTATTACTGGTTTAAATAGTATTACAGTGACTCCAGAGATGAGTTCGATAACAGTTAATGTGGTCTACAACAAGGTCAATCTTGATTTAACGATTAATCATGATACTATTACTAATACCTACAATGGCAGTGAACAACCAGTTTCTACCGATATAATTAGTGAAATTACTCATACGGTTGTTTCATCAAATACTGATGTATCTGTTCAAAATATTGCTCAAGCTATTCAAGATGCTAACTTGACGTCAGATGATTATTCATACACAGATGACCAAGGTAATATTTTAGCTGGCGCACCAACTAACGCTGGTAATTACCGCATTATTTTGAACCAAAATGGTTTAGATAAATTAAAGCAAGTCGCTGGCGGTTTAACAATTAATTATGATCCAAGTAAGTCATACGTTAACTACACGATTGAAAAGGCACAAGCAAGTGCTGAGCTAGAAGGAAATAATTCTAAGCAGTATGATGGTCAAAGTGTAACTAATGTTGAAGTTACTAAAGATGGTAATATCAAGGTTACTGCGAATGTTCCAAGCACTACTCAAAGTGCATATCAACTTCAAGCGGGTGACTATGACTGGTATAGCGCAGATGGTTCAACTAGATTAAGTAGTGCACCAACTAATGTTGGAAATTACATGATTAAGTTAAACAGTACGGGAATTGCCAACATTAAAGCTCATTATGGCAATAGCGACAACATTAATTGGACTGATGATGCAATTACAGGTAGTGCAACTTATGAAATTACTAAAGCTGCAGCCACTATTTCATTAACTCCTGATGAGAACAAGCAAACAAGTAGTTGGACTGGAAATGAAATTTCTATAAATCCAGCTGATTTTGTACCAACTATTACCACTGATAATGGTGTGACGCTCACTGTTTCTGCTGGTACTTTAGCAGTTGGTGACTACACAGTTACTCCTTCACCAGTTGCACCAGGAACTTACCAAGTTTCATTGACTGACTCAGGTATTGAAAAGATTAAAAAGGCGATTTCAACTAGTGAAAACTATGTTTGGAATAATACTGGTAATGGAGTGTTAGAAATTGTTAATGCTAAAGCGAACTATCAAATGTCAGGCAGTGGTGAAACTACTTATACTGGTTCTGCGGTAGAATTACCAATGGATCAACTTAAGGATGCAATTTCTTCATCTAATACAGTTAATGGTCAAGATTTAGTTATTCCTGAGCTTGATGTTAATGACTTTACTTGGTCTAGCGGTACTGCCCCAACGAATGTAGGTAATTACACTATCAAGTTGAGTGAAACTGGTATTAATAAGATTGCTGCAGCAAATCCAAATTATGCCTTAACTTTAGGTACGAATGCCTTTACTTACAAGATTAATGCGGCTAAAGCAAGTGCAACTGTAAGTGGTGAGAATAGTCGAACATACAATGGTAAAGCTATTTCAATTAATGATATCTATAATGGTGGAACTATCTCTGTTAAAATTACTGGACTTGACGATCAAGAATTTACTTACACCTTGCAAACTGGTGATTACACTTGGAATGTATCTGATCCAACAAATGTGGGTACTTACACTTTAACTTTGAATAGTACTGGAATTGGTCACTTACAAGATCTCTTGAACGATAAGTACGGTAACGGCAATGTAACTATTGCTAACAGCCAAGTTACTGGAAGTGCAAAATATACTATTGAAAAGGCTAACGCCAATGTAACTTTATCAGGTAATCAAGATGAAACTTATACTGCTGAAGAATTCACCAATAGCAACATTAAGGTTAGTGACTACAAGGTGACTTTGAGTAACGGATTAGAATACAAGCTAGTTGATGGAGACTTAGAATTTATTCCAAATCAAAATCCAACAAATGTCGGTACTTATACTGTTCAATTGTCTGATCAAGGTAAGAAGAATATTGCTGCCGTTCAAGGTAAAAACTATGAATATAGCTTTAATGATACTGGAGTAGGTAGTTTCAATATTACTAAAGCCACACCAAGTGCATCATTTACTGGTCAAGGCGAAAAGACTTACGATGGTACACCAATTAGTGGGTATGTACCAAAGGTGACGATTATAGCTCCTGGCAAAAATGATGTAACTTTAGTTGCTGGTACTGATTATGTTTGGACTAATGATGGTCAGACCTTTACTACTACTCCAAGTGATGCAGGAAATTATACTGTTTCATTAACTTCAGACGGAATTGGTAAGATCAAAGCAGTAAACGCTGCAAATCTTGATTGGTCAAATGTAATAATTAGTGAAAATGCAAGGTACACTATCACTAAGGCTCAAGCTACAGTTAACTTTGCTCAACCAGCTAGTCAAACAGTTGAATATGGGAAGAATGATTTTGATGTAAATAACTTCAAACCAAGTATTTCCACAAATAATCATGTAACTGTTAATGTCCCAGAGGGGGTGAGCCTTTCTGCACAAGCTGGCGACTTTGAGTTTACTAATGCCAATGGAAATACAACAACTACCGTTCCAACTGGGCTAGGAACTTACACTGTTACTTTAAGTGAAGCTGGCTTTAAGAAACTTCAATCACAGACTAATAATTATGACTGGGTAAATAATGCAAAAGGTACTTACATAGTAACTAAGGCAACTGATGTATCTGTAACCTTAATCGGTAATCAAGAAGTAATTTATACCGGTAATACATTTGCAAATAGTGATATTAATGTTAACGACTATCAAGTAACTCTTGAAAATGGTCAAACTTACAAGTTAGTTGCTGGCGATTTGGAATTTGGTCCGAGTCAAGATCCAACTAATGCAGGAGCTTACAAGGTACAATTGTCTGCACAAGGTAAGGAAAATATTGCTAAGGTGGATTCAACTCATTATAGTTACAACTTTGATAATGCTAGTACTGGTAATTTTGAAATTCAAAAAGCTACTCCAAGCGTTGAATTTAAGGCCAATGCTGAAAAGATATTTGATGGCACATCAATAGCTCTTGGGGACTACAAGACTCAGCCAAGTGTCACCGTAACTGCACCAGGTAATCCAACTATTACTCTGGAAGCAGGCGATTATGTTTGGATAAAAGATGGTGTTACTTATACAACTGCGCCAAGCAATGTTGGTAGCTACACTATCCAATTATCTGAATCAGGTAAGAATAAGATCTTGCAAAATAGTAATAATACAGAAAATCTTGATTGGGCTAATGCAAAGATTAGTGGTCAAGGTTCATATATAATTACTGAGGCTAATGCTACAGCAAATCTTTCGGGTAATTCATCTAAAACATATGATGGTAATCCAGTAACTACAACTGAGGTTAATAGTAAAGATGGTACAGTTGAAGTAACTATTACCATTCCAAACAGTAGTGAAACTGTAACTTATAAGTTACAAGACGGCGACTACACTTGGAATACGCTAAATGGGGATGCTCCAACTGATGCAGGTGACTATACATTTAAGCTAAGCCCAGAGGCTCTTACTAACTTGCAAAGTGCAATTGATGGTAAATGGGGTAAAGCTAACGTTAAGATAACAGATAGCGATCTTAACGGAGAAGCTACTTTCACAATTAATAAGGCTGATATCACTATTTCAGGAAACAGTAGTCAAACAGGGACGTACACCGGAGATCCACAAGTAGTAGATCCAAGTAATTTCCCAATTACGTTAACCCCAGAAGGTGATGGTCCAGTTCCAACAATTCCAGCTGGTACTTTAACAAGTAGTGATTTTATAGTTAAAGATAAAGATGGAAAAACTGTAGATCCAACTGATGTTGGTGATTACACAGTTTACTTAACCCCAGAAGGTGTTGAGAAACTTAAGAAGCTCAATCCAAACTACAACTGGCCAACAACTGAAGAAGAAGTTGGTAAGTTAGTAATTAAAGCTGCTCAAGCAAGTGCAATAGTAAGCGGTGAAAATAGTCGTGTCTACAATGGAGAAGCTATTAGTACCGCTGATCTTTACCAAGGTGGAGACATTAATGTTACGATCGTTGGAATTAATGATGATAAGATTACTTATACCCTAAAAGATGGAGATTACGATTGGAATGTATCTGATCCAACTAATGTTGGTACTTATATTTTGACTTTGAATAGTACTGGAATAAGTCACTTGCAAGAAGTTCTTACTGCAAAATATGGTGCTGGAAACGTAACTCTTGCAAATACTGCAGTAAGTGGCAGTGCTAAGTTCACAATTACTCCAGCTTCAATTGCTATTTCAGGAAACGGTAGTCAAACAGGAACATACACAGGAAATCCACAAGTAGTAGATCCAGGAAACTTCCCAATTACGTTAACCCCAGAAGGTGATGGTCCAGTTCCAACAATTCCAGCTGGTACTTTAACAAGTAATGACTTTGTAGTTAAGGATAAAGATGGAAAAACTGTAGATCCAACCGATGTTGGAGACTACACAGTTTACTTAACTCCAGCTGCTATCCAGAAACTTGAAAAGCTCAATCCAAACTACAACTGGCCAACCACAGAGCAAAATGTTGGTACTTTAACTATTATTCCAGCTGTTATGGATATAACTTTATCAGGTAATGGTTCTAAAGTTTCTGATGGGCAACCAGCAAAAGTTGAGCTTTCAACATTGGCAGATAACTTAACTGGTAACAATCTTAATAAAGATGGTTTAACACTAGCTGACTTTAGCTGGAATACTCCAGATGGCAACGCTCCAAGTGAAGTGGGTAACTACACGATTACTTTAAACGAAAACGGGTTGAAGAAACTTCAAGCTGATAATTTAAACTACAATGTTAATGTAAGTGGTGAATTTAAGTACACTATTACTGCTGCTCATCAAAAAATTGAGTATGTTGATGGTAATGGCAATGTCATTAAGACTATCGAAAATATTGGTACAGCTTCATCTAACTATGGTGATAAAGTTGACTTTAATGTAAAGCAAAATGTGCCAAAAGATTACAAGTTGGTAGATTCTAATGTCTCAACCCAAATCACTATTGAAAATGGTGTAACTAAATTTTTAGTCGAACCTAATATTGTAACAACAACTGATACTAAGACGGTAACGAGAACAATTATTGTCGAAAACCCAGATGGAAGTGAGAACAAAGTTGTACAAACTGTAACCTTCACTCGTCCTAAGTACACTGATCCAGTAAATGGTGAGGTAACTTACGGAGAATGGGATAAGAGTTCAGGTAACTGGAATAAGTACAGTGCACCAGAGATTCCAGGCTACACTTCAAATGAAGTACCAGAAGAATCAGTAACTCCAGCTACTGCAGACAAGACAGTAACTGTGAAGTACAGTAAGAATCCAGCAATTGAAACAACTGATACTAAGACGGTAACGAGAATAATTATTGTCGAAAACCCAGATGGAAGTGAGAACAAAGTTGTACAAACTGTAACCTTCACTCGTCCTAAGTACACTGATCCAGTAAATGGTGAGGTAACTTACGGAGAATGGGATAAGAGTTCAGGTAACTGGAATAAGTACAGTGCACCAGAGATTCCAGGTTACACTTCAAATGAAGTACCAGGAGAAGTAGTGACTCCAGATACTGCAGATAAGACAGTAACCGTGAAGTACACAAAGAACCCAGCAATTGAAACTACTGATACTAAGACAGTAACCAGAACAATCATTGTCGAAGCTCCAGATGGCAGTGAAAATAAAGTGGTTCAAACAGTAACGTTCACCCGTCCAAAGTACACTGATCCAGTAAACGGTGAAGTGACATACGGAGAATGGGATAAGTCCTCAGGTAATTGGGATAAGTATAATGCTTCAGAAATTCCAGGTTACACTTCAAATGAAGTACCAGAAGAAGTAGTAACTCCAGGTACTGCAGACAGGACAGTAACCGTGAAGTACACGAAGAATCCGTTGGTTGAAACTACTGATACTAAGACAGTGACAAGAACAATCATTGTTGAAAATCCAGATGGCAGCGAAAACAAAGTAGTTCAAACAGTAACGTTTACCCGTCCAAAGTACACTGATCCAGTAAACGGTGAAGTGACATACGGAGAATGGGATAAGTCCTCAGGTAATTGGGATAAGTATAATGCTTCAGAAATTCCAGGTTACACTTCAAATGAAGTACCAGAAGAAGTAGTAACTCCAGGTACTGCAGACAGGACAGTAACCGTGAAGTACACGAAGAATCCGTTGGTTGAAACTACTGATACTAAGACAGTGACAAGAACAATCATTGTTGAAAATCCAGATGGCAGCGAAAACAAAGTAGTTCAAACAGTAACGTTCACCCGTCCAAAGTACACTGATCCAGTAAATGGCGAAGTGACATACGGAGAATGGGATAAGTCCTCAGGTAATTGGGATAAGTATAATGCTTCAGAAATTTCAGGTTACACTTCAAATGAAGTACCAGAAGAAGTAGTGACTCCAGATACTGAGGATCAAACTATAAGAATTGGTTACAGTAAACAACAAGAACCAGAAACTCCTACTATTCCATCTCAACCTGCAGATAAGAAGGATTCTGGTAAAGTATCGGCAGTGAAGCAACAAGTTTCGACTACTAAGATAAGCAAAACAAATATTGTGAATACTGTGCAAAAGAAGGTAGGGAAGCAAGCATTAAGAAATAGAGCTCAAGTTAATAAGAAGAATGATCATACATTACCTCAAACAGGTGCGTACAAAGATATGTTTGCAATTATCTCTGGAGCACTTGCAGTAGGAATTGGATTACTAGGATTAAGTCTCGATCGAAAAAAGAAAAAATAGAATTAAGGTACAAGAAATATCTCTAAAAGAGAAGAAATTAAAACTTCTGTAGATCTTAAAAGGAATTAAGCAGCTAAAAAAGAGCTGTTTGATTCCTTTTTTCGTCTCATTATTTAAAGTTAAGCAGATTTTTTAAACAAAAAAATCCTGTTGATGAAATATAAGAAATATTCATCAACAGGATAGAAATATATTTTAAGTCTACTATAAATTAGCTTTGATTCTCTTCAACTGACTCATTCCGTTCGTCTGCATCAACTACTGATTTAGCTACTTGTTGATCAGGTTTATATGGGCGCTTAATCGGCATCCCCATTGGATTCTGTCCTTTAGACATCAATACAGTAGGAATATTTGATGTAACTTTTTCAGGCTTTGGTAATCCTTCAATTTCCCAAGTAAAGGGAGCAAATTCGTTTTTTGGATTTACCCAATTTGGATGCTTTTTAGAAAGAAGATAAAGTCCTAAACAGGTAAGTAATACAACCGCAACTAAAACTGCAATAACAATTATATAAGTTACTGGAGATCCGACTTCTGCTTTAACTTGTGCTGGTGGATAAAAGGCAAGAACAATACCGAAAATTGATGAAATGAGGCCAACACCGGCAATAATCCAAGCTCCTACTTTACCACCAGGTACTTTAAATGAACGAGGACGGTTAGGTTGTTGGTAACGTAAACGTAAGAATGCGACAAACATTAGAATGTAGTAGAAAAGATATAGAACAGTGACACACTGTGTTAGTAAAATTACAAATCCTTCTACGTTTGGAATTAATTTAAATAGATATGCAATAATAGTCATTCCAGCCATTTGGACATAAACTAGTCGAGCAGGCATTCCATGCTTGTTTTTCTTTTGTAACCATTTTGGTAAAAAGCCACTACCACCAGCTTGGGCAAGCATAACTGATGGAGCTGCTAGTTCAGTCACAGTAGAAGCAACTAAATTGAAAAGTCCGA
The DNA here is from genome assembly GCF_014058685.1 of Lactobacillus johnsonii. NCBI lineage: Bacteria > Bacillati > Bacillota > Bacilli > Lactobacillales > Lactobacillaceae > Lactobacillus > Lactobacillus johnsonii. The sequence goes on from NZ_CP059055.1 coordinate 395,451, forward strand.
CCCACATTAGAACTAGATACAACCAAGGAAAGGCAAAGGTTTCACCAAGAACTTTAAATACCGTAACTAATGAATATAAAACATTAATTTGTTTTTCTGGAACGATCATTGCGATGATTACAGTACCTACTACGAAGATTAAGAATACTAAGATCAAAGTAATAAAAATTGAAGATACAAAATCTTTTTCAGGGTGCCGTAATCGTTTAATGAAGGCGGCATTTTCATCAATTCCAGTATAAGAGAAGAATACACCAGCTGCGAGGGCTAAAGTACTCATTCCATTCCATTTTGGAATTAATTGTTTTGGTGCCATTGAAATAGCGGGGGTATGTCCCTGGCACAACCAAACGATTGTTAGGATAATCATTACTGCTAATGGGATAAGTGTTCCAATTAAGACACCATATTTTGTAATAGTGGTAAAAGTTTTAACACCTTTATTAGCAATGATAGCCATAATCCAATATAAAATAATCCATCCAGTCATGATTAAAACAACATGAGTAGGATTTTGAGCGAAGGCAACTGCCTTGTTATACATTGGCGTGTAGAACAAAATAGTTGCAGCTGAACTCGGCATTCCCATCCCAAAGTTAATCATTACCTGAAACCATAAAATCAACAGACAAGTTAATGCCCATCCTTTTCCTAAACCTTCACCGACCCAGCGGAAAATACCGCCACGGTTGCTCCAGCCAGAGGCTAGCTCTGCAGCTACTAAGGCGGTAGGAATGAAGAAGCAAATAGCACCGATGGCAAAATAGGTAACTGACGATAAACCATAAAAGGCTTCTTGAACATCATTACCTAAACCAGCGATAATTGCCACGTTCATTAGAGTTAGGGTCCATATGGAGATAAAGGCTTGCTTTTTGGCAGATCCTGCTTTATGAGAATTCTCCATTTTTCTCTCTCCTTTAAATATATACAATAAACAAAATCAATATGTTATTTATTAATCTGCTCATGTGTATACTAGTCTCATGTTTCACAAACTACAAATAAAAAGGATTAAATATAAGAGCTGAAAAGCTTTATAATAAGCTGTTGTTTATTTATAGCCAGCTTTTATTTATTATATTGTGAATTAAGTTACTAATTATAGTTATTTGGTTATAGTAATATAATCGTAAAAAGAATGGCTATCTACTTAGGGAAGAAGAATAAAATTATAAATTAGTAAAATTTAATCAATTCTTAAAAATAACAAATTATATTATTTTATTTTTTTATATATTTCCACTTAAGTGCTTTTGATTATAATGTAGTATATAGGGTATAGACTTGAAAAATATAACACTAAATATAAAAGGATATGTGTAGAAGAAATATATCTTTGAAAGAGTAGTATCGCTCAATTCACTTATCGAGGAGAAGTTCATTTGGAAAAGAAAAATCTTTTAAATGTAATAAAGAAAGTAAGCTTTAGTCTATTCATAGTAATAATTTATGTAATGGGATTATACATTCCTCTTCCTTTTGCAGAAGTGACTAAACAGTATATGGAAGCTGTAAAAAATACTCCTATTTCAATTTTAGGGGCATTTAGTGGAGCTAATTTTACACAGATATCTATTTTTTCAATCGGTCTGAATCCATTAATGTTTTCGATGTTAATTATTCAGCTGCTAAGTTTTACTCATTCCTTTGGTTTTGATGCCTTGTCACCGAAACAAGTGCAGTACTTGATGCAATTTTTAACTATGATTATCACTATCATTCAAGCAGCACTATTAGTCTTTGCTTTTACAAATCGACGGAATGGTTTAGAAGATTTTGAAATGATCTTGATATTGAGTGCTGGGTCTTGTTTAGTAGTTTGGCTTTGTTACCGCAATATGAAATATGGGGTCGGAGCAAGTGCACCAGTTATTTTAACAAGCATTCTTAATGGCGCTATTCCCAATATAATTAGTAATGTAAAACTTCTTTTAACCATGAAATATGCATGGGTTTGGTTAGCAGCTTTAGCTATTTTTATTTTGTTACTAATAAAATTTTGGCTCGCGTTTACTAAAGCCTACTATCCTTTAAAAGTAGTTAATCCTAGTCTCCCTGCCTCTAGTAATTTGATGACAGTGCCGTTAGGATTAAACATGGCTGCCATGATGATGTATATGGTAGGAATGGCTATTTTGACCCTTCCTTTAATGGTGGGAAGATACTTTAGTTCTTCATCTTTGATCAATAATTGGGTATTTCAAGCTTCTTTTTCTGCAGTAATGGGAATATTGATTTTTTATTTCTTCACTTTTGTAAATTTCGATCCTAAAGAACAAGCCAAGAGTTTTCGAAATAATCACTACTATATTCCAAATATTGCTCCTGGACGTCCTACACAACGATATTTAAACCGTCTAATATGGATTATTGCCTTTCCGGGAGCCGTTTTAAATGCATTTCAACTTGTTTTTGGTTTATATGGGGGTAATTTTTTAGGTAATTATGCTGGCTTTGCTATTATTCCAATGAATGTTGTTATGATTACAATGTTTATGGGAGGAATTAAAGATCAAATTGATACTATTTTGTTCCCATATCGTTATGATCGTTTATTAAAGGATAACTAATAATGAAATATTTTATTCCTGCATGGCATAAACAATACGATGACTGGTCAATTAATATTCCAAGTATTGAAAACTATGACGCAGCAGAATACATGACTGTTTTAAAAAAGTTTGACGAAGAAATTGGTCTGATAATTACAGACTATCAGCCTCAATTGTTGAGTAAATTAAATCAAATTGCCTTTTTCCCTAATACCCTATTTTCTGTATATGATTTTTTACAAGGAGTTCATGGATTTGAAAATAAGGTTTTAGAATTAGAAGATTTTAACTGGCCTAAAAATGCAATTTTTGATTATGGTCCTTTTAGAACCTTAATTGTTTTAGAAAATAAACTATATGCAACAGTTTTCTATGATATTGATGGGCATATTTTAAGGATCTCTTATCCTGAAAATGACGAGCATAAAGCATTTACTTTGGGTATAGATAGTCGTGGTTTTATCTCTAATCAAGATGATGAGGAAAAAACTATCTACTTTGATCCATACGGTAATTGGCGTTTTAAAAAGGACAAAACCACTGACAAAATCACGGTTAATCCAGAAATGCATTTTTGTAAAAGAAGAGAATATGAAAATATTACAGATTTGGTTGATGAGATTTTAAGTCGATACTTAAAGGTCAATGCTAAGAATAATGATGAAATAATTGTAACAGTAGATGATGAGAGTAGTTTTAATAATGAAATCATTGAGCCATATAAACCTTTATATCTAATCAATAGACACCATCCTTATAGTAAAAAAATAGGTAGCCTAGCTAGGGCAAAAGTAATTGTAAGTAGCAATGAAATTAAACAAAATCTAGAAAAAAATTATAGAGAACAGTTCGATATTTCAGTTATTCCTGTCTTTAATTCGGAATTTCGTCTTGGTCATAGTCAAAGACAAAATGTACAGGAGATTGGCTTCTTTGCGGAAAATGCAAATGACGAAGATATTCATCAAATTATTCAAAAGCTGTGTAACTACATCTTAAAAAATCCAGATAATTACAGCTTGAAAATATTTACATACAATTTTTGGAAAGCTGATCATGTGAATAAAATTCTTGAGCAAATAAAAGAAGAAAACAAAAACAGTTTTATTCTCGGAAAGTCAGAACAAGCAGAAAATGCTCCAATTGATGGACTTGATGATGAAGTGAGTTTACCAGAACTTGATGTTGCGCATACCCGTTTAACTAATATTTCAGATGTATTAAGTAATTTGGATAAAATGAGACTTTTAATAAATTGGGGAAAAGCGGATGAATTAATGCAAATATCAGGTGTAAGTATTGGAATTCCACAAGTGCAAAACTTTTCTTCGGCCACTGTTGTGGATAATAAAAATGGACGAATTATAAAGAAAATAAGTGAGCTTTTACCTGTAGTTGATGAGTATTTAACTAATTTAAATAGTTGGAATCAGACAGTAGTATATAACGTACAATTAATGAACCAGTATTCCGAAGAAAACATCATTGAGAAATGGAAAGAAGTATTTAAAGAGAGGAAAGCGGAGTAGAATGCGAGTTTTACAACTAGGTAATGATAACTGGGAGAAAAAATATACAGTCCCAGAAGATATGGAATGGCATTTTAACGACTTTTCTTTTGAAGAAAAAAAGGCTACGAAGAAAAAGGGGATAAAAAGTTATGATGTAATTTTAGTTACTGGTAAAACTAACTTAACTAGTGACCAGTTGAAGAAGTTAAAGCAATTGATATCCCCATATCATGTTTTATACAGTTCTAATTTAAATACAGAATTGGATGATCATGAAAAATATTTTTTGAAAAGTATTGCTGCTCAAAAAATAAAAGAAGAACCGCAGTATTTGATTGATCGACTTCCAATTCGGTACTTCTCTGGACAATCCGGATTAAGGATTTTTCCAAGTCAACTGAAATTAAATGAGCATATAGTTAATAGTTATGAGTTTGAAGAACAGGGTCATCTTAAAGTAAATCTAGATACCCATAATGAATGGGTCAATTTAGGTACTTATAAAAGTGGGGTCTTTATCGATCCTGATAAGCAGATCAATTTTTGGCTTTCATTAAAGAATTTCAATTTTCAAGTTAGACTGAGAATTTTTATTCAGCAACCTGGTACAGATGGAGATGTCAAAGAACAAAGAGTAATAGACTTAAGCTCTTTTAATAAAGATGAATATTTTTCTCAAATTGAAGCATCTGACCACTACCGGACTGCAACCCTAAATCTAGAAGTTAAGGGAAGCGGCGACTTAATCATTGGCGTGCTTCATTCACGTTGGGGCCGAGATGGAGCCGGAAATTTCATTGCCGGTGGGCAAAGAATAGTTAATCCTCAGACTAGAGATGATATTGCCTATTACTTTAATCCTGGCGACCTGAAGCCCCCATTAAATGTATATTTTTCAGGTGCGCGTGAAGCAGAAGGTTTTGAGGCATATTTCTTGTTTAAAGGGTTAAAAGCACCGATGCTTTTATTTACTGATATGCGATTAAATATTGGTCAATTTTATGATGATGAGGATAATTTTTTTGAGCAAGAAATTATTAAAACAATTAAGTCAAAATTGAATGAATTGGGGTTTGATGAATCGCAACTACTAGTAAGTGGAATTTCAATGGGAACATATCCTGCGATAAAATATGGAGCTAAAATGAGTGCTCATGCAATTAATGTTGCAAAACCCTTGGTAAATTTGGGCTATATTGCTTCAAGGACTGCCTTAGATCGTCCCGACGAATTTGAAACTATGTTCGATATTGATAAAGGGATCGGTCCAGCTACCGATAGAGATGACTTGAAAAAAATTGATGAGAATTTTTGGAAAGAATTTGATAAGCAAGATCTTTCAAAAACACGCTTTTTTGCTGGTTATATGATTAATGATGACTATGACGATAAAGCAGTAAAAGAGTTAAAAGAGTCTCCTGCTGTAAAGCAAGCAGCCCAGTTTTCTGCTAAAGGATTTCCCGGACGACATAATGATGATCCACAAGTTAACTACTGGTTTATTGATCGTTTAAATGAACTATTAAGAGAAGATTTTGGTCGAGATAATGAAAAACGTAATTAATCAAGTTTATTGGGATAGAATGTCAGAGACATATTTATATGGAACGGCATTTAAGAAAAACGCTAAAAATGAAGTCACTTTTAAGAATAAATTGATGCCTTCAGGAAAAACTCTTATTAGCTGGTCATCAATAGCAAATTATCAGGCAGCAAAAGAAGTCCCTAGTTTACCACTCCTGCTGAATGGACAAGAATATTTGTTAAAAATTAGTGCAAAGATTAAGCCGGAAAATAGTGCAATTTTTGGAATACATTTTTTTGATATTCAGGGAAATGAAATTGATAAGGTTATTTTCACTGATTTAGAACAAAAGTTTAAATATCCAACTCGAGCAGTGAAATACACTATTGAAATAATTAGTGGTGGAGTAGAAGAGATTAATTTTAAAAAAATTCAAATTTCTCCTTTGGATTTAGAAGAAGTTTTCAATGATTTTTATCCTCATCCTATTTATTTAAATAAAAATTCCCAAAAAGAAGGGCTTATTCTACTTGATGATTCTAAACGAGCTAGAATTATTGCTCCATTTAAGATTAAGAGTTATGTGGGAGCCAATTTAACTATTGGATATCTGAGTTGGCAAAATAAACAGCATGGTCTTGAACTGTTGAAAGACTATATTAATGAACATAAAGATAAAGAATTAGTCCTCTTTAGCAGTAGTGCTGATATAGATGAATTTTTAGCAAACTCTAAATCCTTAAACTGTACGGTAGTGTATTCGAAGGCTTTTGTAGATGAAGGATATCATAATTTGCAGGAAACATATCTTTCAAAAAATTATCGAGAACCTGATCAAGTTCGAATGGTAAAAGAAGCTATTAATTATTTTAAGGAATGATGCAATGCTAACAGATAGGTTAAGACTAAAAAAAGCCAGGAAATTGTTAAATAAAATTAATAAATTAGGTCCTAAAATGCAGGCAATGAGTGATGAAGAACTGCAAGGACAAACTGCTATTTTTAAAAAGCAACTTAAAGAAGGTAAAAGTTTAGATGATATTTTACCAGAAGCTTATGCCACTGTAAGGGAAGCAGATAAAAGAATTTTGGGGATGTTCCCCTATGATGTACAGGTTTTAGGGGCAATTGTATTACATAATGGCTCCATTGCTGAAATGAAAACTGGAGAAGGTAAAACTTTAGTTGCGACAATGGCTCTTTATCTAAATGCTTTAGAAGGTAAAGGCGCAATGCTAGTGACTCCAAATGGTTATCTTGCATCTCGTGATAAAAAAGAGTTAGCTCCAGTTTATGAGTGGCTAGGTTTAAGTGTTAGCTTAGCTTTTGCAGAAGAGAAAGATAGTAAAAAGAAAATAACTGCTAAAACTAAAAGAAAATGGTATAACTCCGATATTGTATATACTACTGCTTCTTCTTTAGCTTTTGATTATTTGTTTAATAATCTTGCCAGCTCCAAAGAAAATCAATATTTACGCCCATTTAATTATGTTATTGTCGATGAAGTGGATGAGGTTTTATTAGATGAAGCACAGACTCCATTCGTGGTCTCCTCTAGTCCTAATGTTCAATCAAATCTATATCATTTGGCAGATCAGTTTGTAAGACTATTAGATCCCGAGGTGGACTATGTATTTAAAAAGGATGATCAATTATTTTGGTTAACAGCCCACGGTATTGAAAAAGCTGAGCAATTTTTTAAACTAGATAGCTTATTTTCTAATGATAGTAGGAGTGTTTATCGCCATATTATTTTAGCGATGGGTGCGCACTTAACTATGAGACGAGGACATGACTACTTGGTTGTAAAAGGCGAAGTGGTCTTGTTAGATGAAGATAGTGGTAGATTAAAACGTGGAGTGCAGGTAAGTACAGGAATTCACCAGGCTGTTGAAGCTAAAGAAAAGGTTGATTTGACTAAAATTCAGAAAACAGCAGCTTCAATAACATTTCCAGCTTTATTTGCATTGTTTAATAAAGTAAGTGGAATGAGTGGAACTGCTAAAGTTAATGAAGAAGAGTTTTTACAGACCTATAACTTAAAAGTGGTAACTATCCCTACAAGAGTGCCGGTAATTAGAAAAGATTATCGCCCACTTATTTTCTTAACTACAAGAGATAAATTAATGACAGCTGTAAATGATGTAGTAGAAATGCATAAAACTGGTCGGCCTGTGTTACTTGTTGCTGGTTCTGTAGAAAATTCAGAAATTATTTCAGAACTATTGCTCAATATTGGTATTCCTCATAATGTTTTAAATGCCTATAATGCAGCCTATGAAGCGCAAATTATTAAAAATGCAGGTCAAAAAAATGCTGTAACTATTGCAACAAATATGGCTGGTAGAGGAACTGATATTAAGCTAGGACCCGGAGTTAAGGAACTAGGTGGCTTAGCAGTAATTGGAACTGAAATGTTACCTAAAAGAGTGGAATTGCAGCTAGCGGGTCGTGCTGGCAGACAAGGAGATCCAGGTAGCAGCCAATTTCTGATTTCCTTAGAGGATTCATTTATTTCTTCTAATAATACTCCTCGTCAGAAGAAGTATTACCGCAAATTAATGAAGAAGAAGTCAAAGGGAAAGGATATTACTCTTCTCTCAGGTCCGCGAATTCGATTTAGTTTGCTCATGCTGAGAACCCGTAAAGAAGATCTTAATGAGTTGATGAGAAGTCAAACTAATAAGATGGAAATAATTTTATCGCTTCAACGGAAGAATTTTTATACTAGAAGAGACAAAATTATGAAAACTGATGATTTACAGGAAGATGTAGATCGGATCATCGATAATGCACTGAATCTTTATTTAGAAAAACAGGATTTATCAAATAAGAGTGATTTAAAGTACTTTATTAACCAGCATGTTACTTATCAACAGGTTAATGTACCAGATAATTTGAAAACTAAAAAAGCAATTAAAGACTTTTTGAAAGAATTAGCTTACAAGATTCTTGATGAGAAGAAGCATGTATTAATTAACAAAAAACAAGCAAATGATTTTTACCAACAAGTGATTATTTCATCAATGGATGGAAATTGGATTGATCAAGTAGATAGAATTGAAAAAATAAAGATTAATGCACAGCAATGGGGAAGAAGTGGAAGACCGCAAGATCTTCTCCACCAAGAAAAGGCTTTTGAAGCGTATAAAGATTTCTTAGATAAAATTACCTTGTCTACCTTTGATAATCTTTTATTAAGCAAGATTTTTACGAATGAAAAAGGACAATTAGTTGTAGTATTTAATTAGTAGGGGAAAATTATGACCGTATATAACATAAATTTAGGAATAGGTTGGGCTAGCTCTGGAGTAGAATACGCTCAAAAATATCGTGATCAAAGTTTTGATAAAGTGGGAATTGAACGAAAATTTATTTTTTCAGATTTAATTTTAGGGAATAATATCGGAGATTTAACTGCCAATTTGGGTTTTGATAATGACAATATTATCTGGTTATATAACTTCTTTACTGATGTAAAGATTTCAACGTCTAATTATTCTTTAGATACTCTAGAAAACGAACTCAATTTAAAAAAACTAAGTAGTAATGTAAAGACTGTTGGAAAAGAAGTATTTTATCAATTAAATGATGGCTTACAGCTAGTAGCTCGACTAAGTGATGCCGAAAAACGTACCATTGATCAGATTAGCTATGTTAAAAATAATACTTTACTTAAGAGAGACTTTTATTCTTACACTAAGTATGCCTGTGAGTATTATTTAGGTGCAGATAAAGATAATCGGGTTACCTTTCGGGAATTCTATAATGAAGATGGCACAATTGCTTATACACAACATTTAAATGGTAATCAAGAAACATTTGAATTTGCAAATGGTGAAGTTATTTATAGTAAAGATGACCTTTATCTGAAAATGCTTAAAGAATTGAACTTTACTAAAAAAGACGTAATTATTCTAGACAGAGAAGATGAAGATAAGAACTTAATTAATGGTCAACTAGTTTTTGAAAACCATGGACCAGCTAAATTAGTGGTGGTAGTTCATGCTGATCATTTTGATAAGCACTATACCACAGATCAAAATATCTTATGGAATAATTTTTATGAATATCAATTCCAACATGCGAAATATGTCGATAGCTTTATTGTAGCTACAAATGAACAAAAGAAGATTTTAAAAAATCAATTTAAAAAATACTATAATATTGAACCGCGTATTGATTGTATTCCAGTGGGAAGTTTAAATGAGTTGGAGCATCCTACACAAGGCCGGATGAAACATACCTTAATTACAGCTTCTCGCTTAGCAAAAGAAAAGCACATTGATTGGATTGTGAATGCAGTAGTAGCAGCTAAAAATAGTGTCCCTGATCTTTCTTTAGATATCTATGGAACTGGCGGTGAAGCAGGGATGCTTACTAATTTAATTAATCAAAATCAAGCACAAGATTATATTCATATTATGGGACAAAGAGATTTAACAAAAGTCTATCGAAACTATCCTGCTTATATTGCCGCTTCAACAAGCGAAGGCTTTGGTCTCTCACTGCTTGAAGCTGTGGGATCTGGATTAGCAATGATTGGCTTTGATGTTCCTTATGGTAATCCTACTTTTATTGAAAATGGAAAAAATGGAATGCTTTTACCATATAATGAAGAATGGACTGACTTTAGAAAAGAAGAAGTTTTAACAAAAGCAATTATCGAGTTGTTTACTAAGAGTGATGTAGACAGCTTTAATAAAAAATCATATCAAATGGCAGAACCTTATTTAACTGCAAATGTTGCTAAACAATGGAAAAAATTAGTGGGGGAATTGGTCAATGATTAATTTATTTGAAAATTTAGACGTAGAATCAACCGACTTTCTAAGATCACAGCTTTTTGCTAATCTTAAAATTCCTTCTGTGGTAATTAATGATGATGGTTTTTTACCAATTGAGGTAGACTCTCCCTTTAAATTCTATTGCGGATTTGGTGATGAAAATACTCCCCTGTACTTTGACCGTCTAAAGGTGCCAGAATTTCATCGAATTGTAGCAACTGCAAGTAAGGGAGAAGTCTACGATCTTTATGAAAAGAGAGCAGATATTTTCTTCCTTGCTACTGATAATACTAGGCTAATTAAAGAAGTTCATTGGCTTGATAAGAATGGTAACTTGAGCTGGATTGATCACTATAATCGTCAGGGAAAGCTATTTGCTAAAACTTATGTTAACAATGGACAGCAAGTTTTAAAGCGGTACTTTAATAAAGATGGAAAAGAAGTTATTACACAATATTTAGTTTCTGGCGATATCTTTTTACATGAAGAAAATAATGAACGATATTTTGCTAATTTAGCTCAATTTGTGACTTACTATTTAAGAAAAAAGAAATACCAGCTTGATCATATTTTCTACAATACTTTGAATCAGTCAATGATGGTAAGTTTAGGCCTTCAAAATGATGGTAGTGATACGCTGTTTTGGCATGAAAAGATTACTAACGATCTACCAGGTAATATGAAGTATTTAATGGACAATAGTACCAGAACTAAGCATATTGTTTTCCAAAATTATGTAGATTGGCAAACGTGGAAGAATAAATTACCAAATGATAAAAATGTTGATTTTAGATTTTTAGGTATGATTTATCCTCATCCAAGAGGAAACAAAATGCGTCCTGAAGCAGTTATTTTGACTAACTCAGACCAGATTGAACATTTAGATGAAGTAGTTCAAGCAATGCCAAATATTCATTTTAATATTGCGGCTATTACTGAAATGTCATCTAAGTTATTAGCTTTCAAAAAGTATAACAATGTTCGTTTATACCCTAATGCCACAACTAAACAAATTCAGGAATTGTATCAAACTAGTGATATTTATCTAGATATAAATCATGGTAATGAAATTTTGGATGCGGTTCGTGGTGCTTTTGAACAAAATATGTTAATTCTGGGATTTGAAAATACTTTGCACAATTCTCAATTTATTAGTTCAGAAAATGTATTTAAGCCGAATGAAGTTGATAAGATGGCAGATAAGATTTCAGATGCTTTATCTGATACAAATAATATGAGAGAGCTTATTGATGAGCAACGTTTACTTGCTGGGGATGTAAGTGTTGAACAGTATAAAGAGGTTATCGGCGATTTGAGAAATGAATAAAGAAAAGAAAAAATCGACGTTAGTGGAACAACACGCGTTGAAGCGATTAGAAAAAGTAGAAGAGAACCAGAGAAAAGCTTATGAAAAAAAGCAGAATGATTTTCCCTGGAAACAAATAACTATGGGATTACTTTTTGGAATAATTTTACTTTTGATGTTAATCCAAATGATAGTTAAATAAAAGAAGGCTAGTCTTATTGTGATTTATACTTTTTCAAACAAATAGTTAAAATATAAATTAAAAAATCAGTTCGTCAGTATTACGGACTGATTTTTTTCTGTTCTTTTTTAGTTTACCCTTGTCTTTTACTTGTTGAATAATAAAAAACGAATAAAGTTATATTATTTTTGCTTTTTTATTAATAATAAAATTTTATAAATAACAATTAAGAAAAATATTTTCTATTTTTTCTTTGATTTATCAACCTTTTTTCTTTTATTTAATTACCAAAGAGTTATTATAGAGTATGCAATAATAACAATTGAAATGCTTCTAATAAATAAAATTAATTGTAATATTATAGTAACGAGTAGGAAATGTTATGAAAGACAAAAAATTTAAGAAGAATCAAAAAAATAAATATGTCGATCCTAATAGTTTAAAGGAATCGGGAGACAGTTCTAACCCATATCTTAAAGAACTAGCAGCTTTAGCAGCAATTCTGGGAACTGGAGCTACAGGGGCAGCAATTTTACCTAATGATCGTGTATATGCTGCACAAACTTCTGTAGATGCTAAATCACAAATAGTTGGATCAGTATCTGAAAGTACGCAGACTGACTTGTCAAAAAAGGGAAACAGTAAATCTGATGAAAATGGAGTCAGTACTAGTAATTCAGAAGCTAAGAGTATGTCTACTTCTAGTTCAAAAAGCTTAAGGATCTCTCGGAGCGCATCTACCTCTTTGAGTCAATCGCAACAGATTTCACAATCTATGTCATTAAGTAATTCGCAGAGTCTTTCGGAGTCTTTAAGTTATTCTAAAAGTAAACTAAATTCTTCAAGTAATACTCAAAAAAAGATATCTAATTCTGAGACGCACAGTACTTTTAAATCTTCGAAGAATAAAAAAATAAGTGAAGAAAACTCTCTTACTTCAAGCTCAAATACTAACAGATCTAGTAATAAAACAAATATAAGAAATTTCTATTCTAGTGAGACCTCCTCTCTTGATAGAAGTCAAGGTCCTTTTCAAAGTAATACTAGTGAAATAAATAGCTTAAGTTTGAGCAGTAGACAGCTTATAGGTGAGAATTTTCAAATCCCTGTAGTTATTCAAAATTCTATTAACAATAGTTCTGATAATAAAACACAAACTAATAATAAAAAACTACAGATAGATAAATTGAATTTAACTGGTGTTTTTACCAACCTACTTCAAATTAATGATGAAAATGCAGTAGATGTAAGCACTAGTGCTGAATTTCAAAATGCTCTTAATAATTCAACTGTAAACGCTATTCGCTTGACAGCTAACATTGATTTAGGACAGTCAAGTATCGGAAGTATTCGAATTCCTCCTCGTAATCTGACAATTGATGGTGCTAATCATGACCTTAACTTAGGCAATAATTGTATTTGGCTCAATAATTCTGCTTCACCTAAGACTACCACGATTATTAAGTCTCTTAATCTTTATACGGCCAATAATCGTGGAGGCTTTGCCCTTACTAATTCCGGTGCAGAAACATTAATATATGATAATGTCCATGCTACTGGTGGAGCGGCAGTTTTTGCAGATACTTATGCTTCTAGTGGCTATCTAAAAACTTTTGAGATTCAAGGTCATACTACAATTGATGGAGTAAACTCATATAAATATAATGGCAATACTTATGACACGAGTTCTGCTAATTTTGTTGGGTATAGCACTTTGCTCTATGCCGGAAACGACTTAATTGTTGATGACAATGCGAGCTTAATCATTAATAACAATATGTCGGCGTATGATGTGGCAATGTTGGCCAATAATGGAGAACATGCTGTACGAGTTGGTGAAAATGCTACTTTAAGAATTAATAATACTTATAGTTATTCAGGTGGGGAAATTTGGAATAATGTCGGTAATATTGCTTTAACTAATGGTGAGGCGGAATTTACTGCTGGAAAAAATTCAAATATTAATTTAAGTACCAGTGGAGCAAATATTTACATTGCGAGTGGAAGTACGAATAACACTGTCAACTTTGAAGCAGCAACTAATACTACTTTTTCTGGTAATACTAATTTCTACTTCGGTGGATCGGATAATACGGTAAATATTGATGATCCAGCTCATGTGATTTTAAATACAACGACTGGAACGACTTACTCTACTAACTCTTCAAATCTTACAATAAATGCTACTGATACAAACGTAATTGTAACTAAGAATGGGGTAACTAAGAGATCAAATTATTTTGCTAATAATCGAAGTACGGTTAACGGAACAAATTATACAATTGGGATAACTATTGGTGAGCAAAATAATGGTGAAACGGCTGTTAAAAATGTAATGGCCGATATTAATAAGTCAGGTACAACTAGGGTAGAATATACTAGTGAAACTCAACACTCAGAAAGTATTTCGGATTCTATAAGAACGTCGGAAAGTATCTCTACAGCTATTATTGAAAGTGAGTCAACTAGTGCTAGTGAACGAGAAAGTGAAAGCCTAAGCAACTCGGTGTCAATGAGTGAGAGTTTGAGTAACTCAGTATCAATGAGAGAAAGCTTGAGCAATTCAGTATCGATGAGCGAAAGCTTAAGTAACTCAGTAAGCATGAGCGAAAGTCTAAGTAACTCAGTAAGCATGAGTGAAAGCTTAAGCAACTCAGTGTCAATGAGCAAAAGCTTAAGTAACTCGGTGTCAATGAGTGAGAGTTTGAGTAACTCAGTATCAATGAGTGAAAGCTTAAGCAACTCAGTGTCAATGAGCGAAAGCTTAAGTAACTCGGTGTCAATGAGTGAGAGTTTGAGTAACTCAGTATCAATGAGCGAAAGTCTAAGTAACTCAGTATCGATGAGTGAAAGCTTGAGTAACTCAGTAAGCATGAGCGAAAGCTTAAGTAACTCAGTAAGCATGAGCGAGAGTTTGAGCAACTCAGTAAGTATGAGTGAAAGCTTGAGTAACTCGGTATCGATGAGTGAGAGTTTGAGCAACTCAGTATCGATGAGTGAGAGCTTGAGCAACTCAGTAAGCATGAGTGAAAGTTTAAGTAACTCAGTAAGTATGAGTGAAAGCTTGAGTAACTCAGTAAGCATGAGCGAGAGTTTGAGTAACTCAGTAAGTATGAGCGAGAGCTTGAGTAATTCAGTAAGCATGAGCGAGAGCTTAAGTAACTCAGTGTCAATGAGTGAAAGCTTGAGCAACTCAGTAAGTATGAGTGAAAGCTTAAGCAACTCAGTGTCAATGAGCGAAAGCTTAAGTAACTCGGTGTCAATGAGTGAGAGTTTGAGTAACTCAGTATCAATGAGCGAAAGTCTAAGTAACTCAGTATCGATGAGTGAAAGCTTGAGCAACTCGGTATCAATGAGCGAAAGCTTATCTAACTCAGTATCGATGAGTGAAAGCTTAAGCAATTCAGTAAGCATGAGTGAGAGTTTGAGTAACTCAGTAAGCATGAGTGAGAGCTTAAGTAACTCAGTAAGCATGAGTGAGAGCCTAAGCAACTCAGTAAGCATGAGTGAAAGCTTAAGCAACTCAGTATCAATGAGTGAGAGCTTAAGCAACTCAGTGTCAATGAGTGAAAGCTTGAGCAACTCAGTAAGTATGAGTGAAAGCTTGAGTAACTCAGTATCGATGAGCGAGAGTTTGAGTAACTCAGTAAGTATGAGCGAAAGCTTGAGCAACTCAGTAAGCATGAGTGAAAGCTTAAGTAACTCAGTAAGCATGAGCGAAAGCTTAAGCAATTCAGTAAGTATGAGTGAAAGCTTGAGCAATTCGGTATCAATGAGCGAAAGCTTATCTAACTCAGTATCGATGAGTGAAAGCTTAAGCAATTCGGTAAGCATGAGTGAAAGCTTAAGCAATTCAGTAAGCATGAGCGAGAGCTTAAGTAACTCAGTAAGCATGAGTGAAAGTTTGAGTAACTCAGTAAGCATGAGTGAGAGCTTGAGCAATTCGGTATCCATGAGTGAAAGCTTGAGTAACTCAGTAAGCATGAGTGAGAGCTTGAGCAATTCGGTATCCATGAGTGAAAGCTTGAGTAACTCAGTATCGATGAGTGAAAGCTTGAGCAACTCAGTAAGCATGAGTGAAAGCTTAAGTAACTCAGTAAGCATGAGTGAAAGCTTAAGTAACTCAGTAAGCATGAGCGAAAGCTTAAGCAATTCAGTAAGTATGAGTGAAAGCTTGAGCAACTCGGTATCAATGAGCGAAAGCTTATCTAACTCAGTATCGATGAGTGAAAGCTTAAGCAACTCGGTATCAATGAGCGAAAGCTTATCTAACTCAGTATCGATGAGTGAAAGCTTAAGCAATTCGGTAAGCATGAGTGAAAGCTTAAGCAATTCAGTAAGCATGAGCGAGAGCTTAAGTAACTCAGTAAGCATGAGTGAAAGTTTGAGTAACTCAGTAAGCATGAGTGAGAGCTTGAGCAATTCGGTATCCATGAGTGAAAGCTTGAGTAACTCAGTAAGTATGAGTGAAAGCTTGAGCAACTCAGTAAGCATGAGTGAAAGCTTAAGTAACTCAGTAAGCATGAGTGAAAGCTTAAGTAACTCAGTAAGCATGAGCGAAAGCTTAAGCAATTCAGTAAGTATGAGTGAAAGCTTGAGCAACTCGGTATCAATGAGCGAAAGCTTATCTAGCTCAGTATCGATGAGTGAAAGCTTAAGCAACTCAGTAAGTATGAGTGAAAGCTTGAGCAACTCGGTATCAATGAGCGAAAGCTTATCTAACTCAGTATCGATGAGTGAAAGCTTAAGCAATTCGGTAAGCATGAGTGAAAGCTTGAGCAACTCAGTAAGTATGAGTGAGAGTTTGAGTAACTCAGTAAGCATGAGTGAGAGTTTGAGTAACTCAGTAAGCATGAGTGAGAGCTTAAGTAACTCAGTAAGTATGAGTGAGAGCTTGAGCAATTCGGTATCAATGAGTGAAAGCTTAAGTAACTCGGTATCAATGAGTGAGAGCTTGAGCAACTCAGTAAGTATGAGTGAGAGTTTGAGTAACTCAGTAAGTATGAGCGAAAGTTTGAGTAACTCAGTAAGCATGAGCGAAAGCTTAAGTAATTCAGTAAGCATGAGTGAGAGCTTGAGCAACTCAGTAAGCATGAGTGAAAGTTTGAGTAACTCAGTAAGCATGAGTGAAAGCTTAAGTAACTCAGTAAGCATGAGTGAAAGCTTAAGCAACTCAGTAAGCATGAGTGAGAGCTTAAGCAACTCAGTGTCAATGAGTGAAAGCTTGAGCAACTCAGTAAGCATGAGTGAAAGTTTAAGTAACTCAGTAAGCATGAGTGAAAGTCTAAGCAACTCAGTATCAATGAGTGGGAGCTTATCTAACTCAGTATCGATGAGTGAAAGCTTAAGTAACTCAGTAAGCATGAGCGAGAGCTTGAGTAACTCGGTATCAATGAGTGAAAGCTTAAGTAACTCGGTATCAATGAGTGAAAGCTTGAGCAACTCAGTAAGTATGAGTGAGAGCTTAAGCAACTCGGTATCAATGAGTGAGAGTTTGAGTAACTCAGTAAGTATGAGCGAAAGCTTAAGCAACTCAGTATCGATGAGTAAGAGCTTGAGCAACTCAGTAAGCATGAGTGAAAGTTTAAGCAACTCAGTAAGCATGAGCGAGAGCTTGAGCAACTCAGTATCGATGAGTGAGAGTTTGAGTAACTCAGTAAGTATGAGCGAAAGCTTGAGCAACTCAGTAAGCATGAGTGAAAGTTTAAGTAACTCAGTAAGCATGAGCGAAAGCTTAAGCAATTCAGTAAGTATGAGTGAAAGCTTGAGCAACTCGGTATCAATGAGCGAAAGCTTATCTAACTCAGTATCGATGAGTGAAAGCTTAAGCAATTTGGTAAGCATGAGTGAAAGCTTAAGCAATTCAGTAAGCATGAGTGAGAGTTTGAGTAACTCAGTAAGCATGAGCGAAAGCTTAAGCAATTCAGTAAGCATGAGTGAAAGTTTGAGTAACTCAGTAAGCATGAGTGAAAGCTTAAGTAACTCGACAAGTATGAGCGAAAGCTTAAGTAAGTCGGTATCAATGAGTGAAAGCATGAGCGAGAGTTTAAGCAACTCGGTATCAATGAGCGAGAGCTTGAGTAACTCAGTAAGCATGAGCGAAAGCCTAAGTAACTCAGTAAGTATGAGTAAGAGCATGAGCAACTCAGTAAGCATGAGCGAAAGCCTAAGTAACTCAGTAAGCATGAGCGAGAGTCTAAGCAACTCAGTATCAATGAGTGAAAGCTTAAGTAACTCAGTAAGCATGAGCGAGAGCCTAAGCAACTCGGTATCAATGAGCGAAAGCTTAAGTAACTCAGTAAGCATGAGTGAGAGTTTGAGTAACTCAGTAAGCATGAGTGAGAGTTTGAGTAACTCAGTAAGCATGAGCGAAAGCTTAAGTAACTCAGTAAGCACGAGTGAGAGCTTGAGCAACTCAGTATCAATGAATAAGAGTCAATCTAGATCAACACCGAATAACAGTAGTACTCAATCTACTTCTACTGATACGCTTCAGCCAAAACATAAAAATGCTGAATCTGTAGATAAGGCAGCTAAGAAAGATCACCGTAGAGGTAAATTGCCTCAAACTGGTGCAGAATCAAATTCAAGCTTCTTGGGATTAATGATCGCTGCTTTAGGTGGATTGCTTGGCTTCAGACGTAAGAAACGTAAAGATGAAGATAAAGATTAATAGATCTTAAATATAATAAATAAAGCCTCGACTTCCTTTTCTGGAAACTCGAGGCTTTGTTTTTATTAATATGAAGAAAAGCATAAATATTAAGCTATAATAGGTTTAAATATGTTGTAACCATGTAGTAAGAAAACAATGAGAGGACAGCACATGGAAAAAATCTCAGTAATTATCCCGGTATATAACGATGAAAAATATTTAGCTCAATGCTTAGATAGTGTCTTAAGGCAGACTTATTCTAATCTAGAAATTATTTTAGTAGACGATGGATCTACAGATAGTACACCTGAATTATGTGAAAAATACCGTGAAAAATATGCCAACATAAGAATTTTACACAAGAAAAATGGTGGAGTAGGCTCAAGCCGTAATGCTGGTCTTGAAATGGCAACTGGTGAATATATTTTGTTTGTAGATCATGATGATTTGCTGGGTGAAACCCATATTGAAGAACTTTATAAGCTGTTGAAAAAGAATGATGCAGATATTGCTGTAGGAAATTTTAATCATTTTATTGAAGAAAAAAGAGCATATGGGATTTGGCTTAAAGAAGATGATTACTTTGAAAAGACCTACACTCCAGAAGAATGGTTTACTGTAGAATATGAGACAGTACCTTATAATATGTCCATCATTTTTGCTGTGCCATGGGCAAAATTATATAAAAAATCTCTTTTTGAAAATATAGTTTATCCCATTAATGCTCGCGTAGAAGATGATCTAACTACATGGAAAATATACTTATTAGCAGATAAAATTGCATACATGAATAAAGCAATTTATACGCACCGTATTTTTGAAAATAGTGTCTCTGCACAGGCTAATAAGACTGCCGTTTTCCCTTTAGAAGCTGTGGAAGAAAGAATAAGTTTGTTAAGTCAGCTCGGTTTTGATATTACAACAGAAATTGAAGCATATCACTATCGTCTAAATATTTGTATCGATACAGCATTAAAGGACGGGGATTACTTGAAATATCGTAATGCCAAGCAGAAACTGGCGATCTTGAAGAAGTATAAAAAAATATAGTTTATTAAAAATAAAACTCCCTGAGAATAAATAAAATTCTCAGGGAGTTTTTAGTTAATTATTGTATTGAGCTTTTACCACAGCATCAACTAATGCTTTCTTAGTAAAGTAACCATTACGAATTAAACTACCAAAATTATTAACGCTATCAACCAATTGCTTATAGTCTTCATCATTAATTTGAAGAACTTTGGCTTGAGCTTCATCTAGACTGTCAGCAATAATGCCTAGATGTTTATTTTTTATAGTTTCAGCTTCTGGAGTAGTGCTATTTACGATAATTGGCAAGCCTGCTGCTAAGTAGGTGCTAAGTTTGTAAGAAGCATTTACTTTCATATATTCAGACCAATATGGTTCCTCAGACCAAACTAAACCAAATCCACCAGTTTGACGTAATTCTTCTAATAGAACAGGATCATGTTTCCAGCCAGTAAATTCAACGTTGTGTTCGGGATCGTTCTTTACTGGATCT
Source organism: Lactobacillus johnsonii (assembly GCF_014058685.1). Lineage (NCBI taxonomy): Bacteria > Bacillati > Bacillota > Bacilli > Lactobacillales > Lactobacillaceae > Lactobacillus > Lactobacillus johnsonii. The sequence continues at coordinate 415,493 of NZ_CP059055.1, forward strand.
GAATAAACTTTTAATTTTACATTTTGACAGTCCCATTTTTTTACAAAATCAAATTTTTCTGCATTACCTGCGAAATTAATTACTTTATTGTTTTCAGGAGTAATGAAGTAGTTTACCGTTGCTGGATGATCCCAAAAATGTTGTACCACATAAGGTTTTTCCTCTAATCCATTTTCTCTTAAAAGATCATACATTTTTTTTGAAGGTACAATTAAAACATCAGCCTTATTATAGTAGTCAATATATTGAGGCATCAGATAGCGATTAACTTCAAACATTAGTGGAATTACATCATGAATAAAGATGATTTTTTTAATATTAGGATAAAGATTGATATGGTCAATCAGTGCTTGATCCCATTCAATCGCGATCCAACTAGGAGATTGAAAAATGACAGTATCACCACCGTTAAGGGAAGCAATAATCCCATCAAAACGGGTGCTTCTTGCTTGTAGTGGTTCTTCTGTCCAATGATAAACATAAATTCCAAATTCATTCATGCCTAATTGTTTTGCAAAATCTACAACCATATTTTGGGCATTCTGAGCCACACTATTCATGGCCATTCCATTTATATTTGTAATATGAACTGTCATCATATTTCTCCTTTGAAATTCCTCTTTTCTTAAGTATAAGAAAGAAAAAAATTTTTTACAACACAGGCCTTATTTAATCATTGAGAGTATATTTAAAAGCTATTTTTAAACATTTCTTTTTTAAGTAAGTATTAGATATAATTAGAGCCCCATGTCTAACATTTTGTCTACGCTCAATAGTTTAGAAGGAGTGAATAAGCAAATAATAGTAGATACTTATAAAGATACAAAACAAAAAACATTCAGTTTGCTTTTGTTGCAATCTGAATGTTTTTTAAGTTCTAATAATTATTAGCTAGAGCACCCATTGGATCCCAAGGAAGTAATTGAATTGGATCTTTACTGCCGGCCTCAAATGTTTTCTTCAAGTCATCGCTAAGGTATTTCTTGTTGATAACTGCTTGGTAAACGAACTTATCAAACCAACTGTCACTCATTACAAAGTAACCCTTAAATCCAGGCTTTTCACCCCAAGAATTTTCAATCTTCCACTTAGTTGGCTTGCCATCTACTAAATCAACACCTGTAATAACCATTGCGTGGTCCATCATACTTTCGCCTGAATCAAGCATGTCAGCCTTAGACATTTCAAAATCAACATCAAATAAGTCATCACGCTTGTATAATTCAGTATCAAGTAAGCCGGCTTGACGTTCAGAGTCTTTAACAACGTTTGATCCAAACCAAACAACTTCACTGTTTTTAAGTTGAGTGATAATCAAGTCTTTCATTTCATCAATTGGTAAGTTCAAGTGACGTACTTGACGTCCGCCTTCCACATTTCCTAAGTATTCAACAGAAAATACTTTATGGAAAGGCTTATCTTTAGTTGGTGCATTAATTGTGGAAATGTATTCACTTAAGTCCCAACCCACATACTTTTTAAAGAAGTCTTGTGGACTTAAGGCAGCATCTCTATGGTAGTTACCATCATCATCTTTGTATTCAAAGTCAAAAGTTTTAGGTGGAACACCAAGAGAAATAGCTAGAATACGGTAAACTTCCTTAAGCATTTCGTTTTTGCGTTCTTGAACTTCTTCTTCACTCTTTCCATCTTGAACCATCTTACGTAATTCAAGACCATCTTTTCTAAGAAGGGTATTTAGAGTGTCATTTAAAGCACTTGAATTAGTTGCATTAGCAGTTTCTGGGTAAACTTTCTTTGGAACAATACCATATTTTTCAATTATTCCGCAAAGCATATCCCATTGACCACCGTCTTGTTGTGGGGTTGCAAATAGGAAAGCAACTTTACGATCGCCTAAGTCCTTGTCAGCAGTAGCAATCACATTTTCAAAGAACCAGTTTGACTTTTCAAATTTGTCCCAGAAGTTAGTGTAATTCTGAGATAATTCAAAGTCCTTAATTTTGAAGTTCTTTTGAATTGAATGACGCATAGTGTTTAAAGCACTGAACATCCAGCAGCGACCAGATTGTTTTTGGTTAGCAACTTTCCCAGTATCAATTTCAATTGAAAAAGTTGGGTCTAAGTCAATCTTAGTTTGTAGATTTTGACTAGCTTTAAAAATACCATTTTCTTGCGCAGCACGAGCCGCAATTTTGTTAGCTTTACTTGAGTTAAAGGCATTTTCGAAATTATTAATAAGATCGTTTGTGATTTCCTTGCTCATAAAATCCTCCTTAATTAAAAAAAGCTTAATTATATTTTAGCTTAAAATAAAGAGTTACGTCTAGTCACCGTATTTAAAATTTAAATATGATATAAATAATTTTTTTATTAGCCTAAAGCTTTATTTAAAAAATAGATAAAAGAGACAATTAGATGTTTATTTTTGTTATTCTGATCACGGAATTTGGAGGAAATAATATGAAACTCAAGAAAAAATATCTATTTTTCTCAATAGTTGGGATTTTAATAGTAGCGGTTTTAGGAATTTTTGGTTATGAATACCAAAAAATTCAATCGACTGCTAATACTATTTCTACTAACCATTCTTTAGCTAGTCGTCAGCAATTAAAACAAGGAAAGCCCTTTTCAATCTTGGTATTAGGAACTGATGTGGGAGCATTAGGACGAGGAACTAGTTATGCTGGAAATACAGATACCTTGGAATTAATTACTGTTAATCCTAAGAAACAGACTTTAACCACAACTGCTATTCCTCGAGATACCTTAGTAAGGGTTGAAACTAAAAATAAGGTAGAATATACCAAAATTAATGCAGCTTATGCTTTAGGCGGACCTACAGAAATAAAAAAGCAGGTTCATGAATTACTAGATGTTCCTGTTGATTACTATGCCTTGGTTAATATGGGCGGTTTAGAAAAGACGGTAGACGCTGTGGGAGGCGTGACTGTTGATAATCCTTTTGCTTTTAAGTATGAAGGGCATACCTATCCTAAAGGAAAGCAGTATTTAAATGGTAGCGAAGCTTTAGGCTACAGTAGAATGAGATATGATGATCCCGATAATGACTACGGCCGTCAAAAACGGGGCCAGCAGGTTCTACTTAGTGCTCTAACAAAAGTTAATAAATCAAAAAATATTATGCAAATGAATTCTTTACTCGACACAGCTAAAGATAATGTTCGGACTGATTTGCCTTTAGATGATTTAATGACCCTATATAAGAACTATCATGGAGCATTAGCCAATACTCAGAGTGATCATTTACAAGGAGAAAATGCGACAATTGATAATTTTAGTTTTCAAATAGCTCCAAATAAGGAAATGCAGCGTTTGTCAGATAATACCCGTCAAGCGCTCGGATTAACGAAGGTTAAAGTTAATAATATTCAAACCAAAATGAATGATATGCAAACTAACTGGAATGGCTATAATAATGTGAATTATGTTTTACCAAATGACGCTCAAGTTTATATTCCAGTTAATAAAGTATAAAAAAATAAAGCACTTGTTGGCCCAAAAAATAAGTGTTTTTTTCGTATATATAAGTAGGACAAGTATAATAAATTAACGTAAAATATAGGTCTAAGTGAATGTAAGAGAGGATAAAAATGAAAAAACGTGGTTTTGAAATAGTATCTAAATACCGTAATGCAGGCCTCCACCTGCCTCAACGCCAAACAATTGCGAGTGCGGGCTATGACTTTGAATGTGCACAAGATATAGTTTTGCCATCAATTTGGTGTATGAACTTTGTTCGAATTTTTAGACTAATTAGAAATGGTCATGAATTAAATGAACACGATCTACAATTAGCTGAAAAAGTATTAAAGCCATTTTTAGTACCAACTGGAATTAAGGCGTACATGCCAGAGGATGAAGTCCTAATTTTAGCTAATCGCTCTTCTAATACTTATAAGCGAAACGTTACTTTGCCAAATGGGATCGGCGTAATTGACAGTGACTACTATAATAATGAAAAAAACGAAGGTGAAATTTACTTTCAATTAATTAATTACGGCGTTCGTCCGCTAAAGATCAAAAAGGGTGAACGAATTGGACAAGGAATTTTTATGCCTTACTTAAAAGCAGATAATGATGATCCAGTTCAAAGACAGCGTCTTGGAGGATTTGGTTCGTCTGGAACAAGGAATGATGACTAATGGCAAAAGTTAAAACTCGTTATAAGTGTCGTAATTGTGGATATATTTCTGCTTCCTATCTTGGAAGATGTCCCAATTGTGGTGCTTGGAATCAATTTGAAGAAGAGACACAGGAAATTAAAAAAGTATCAACTAAGGCAACTGCAAGTCGGTTGATGACTAAAATTGGAAATAATGATCCAGTAAAGTTAACTGAAGTAAAAGCTGAGAAAGAAAAAAGAATTGTGACTCCTTTTGAAGAATTAAATCGAGTTTTAGGAGGAGGGATTGTTCCAGGATCTTTAGTTTTAATTGGAGGAGATCCAGGAATTGGAAAATCAACCTTAATGCTTCAAATTACTGGTGCTTTAGCTAAAGAACATAGCGTCTTATATGTTTCAGGAGAAGAGTCCGCAAGTCAAATAAAGATGCGGGCAGATCGATTAGGAGTAAGCAATAGCGGAATTTTGCTTTATCCAGAAACAAATATGCAGAATATTCGTGACCAGATTGATGAAATTAAGCCAGATTTTTTGGTAATTGATTCTATTCAAACAATGAATGAACCTTCACTTGATTCAATGGTTGGATCTGCTTCTCAAGTACGTGAAGTAACAAGTGAACTAATGAAAATTGCTAAAAATGAACAAATAACTACTTTTGTTATTGGCCATGTAACTAAAGAAGGAGCAATTGCTGGTCCTAAGATTATGGAACATATGGTTGATACCGTCCTTTACTTTGAAGGGGATGGACACCACTCATATCGAATTTTAAGATCAGTCAAGAATCGTTTTGGCGCAGCTAATGAAATTGGAATGTTTGAGATGAAAAATGAAGGGTTAGCAGAAGTAAGTAACCCTTCGGCTATTTTCTTAGACGAACGCTTACCTAATTCGACTGGTTCCTCAGTTGTTGTTTCACTTGAAGGAACGCGGCCTCTTCTTGCGGATATTCAAGCTTTAGTAACTCCAACTGCATTTGGATATGCGAAAAGAACAACTTCAGGATTAGATTTTAATCGAGTAGCACTTTTATTGGCAGTTTTAGAAAAAAGAGGCAACTTAATGCTTCAAAATCAGGATGCTTTTCTAACTGCAACTGGTGGGATTAAATTAAATGAACCAGCGATTGATCTTGCAATTTGCATGGCGGTTGCTTCAAGTTATAAAAATAAAGAAATTTCTTCTACTGATTGCTTTGTAGGTGAAGTTGGATTAACTGGAGAAATTAGAAGAGTTAATCAAATTGAAGCTAGAGTCAGAGAGGCCGCAAAAGTAGGCTTTAAGAGGATTTTTATTCCTAAAAATAACTTAAGCCAGGAACTTAAAAATAACTCTGAGATCGAAGTAATTGGAGTAGCAAGTTTACCACAAGCTTTAAAACTTGTTTTTAACTAGCAGAGAGATTGAACTTTTGCTCGTTAAAAGTTACACTTAAATGGATGAATTTTAATAAATTTTGAAAGAGGCGCTTTAATTTTGGCAAAACAAAAAATCCGCGTTCGTTACGCACCAAGTCCAACAGGTCACTTGCATATTGGTAACGCACGTACTGCATTATTTAACTATCTATTTGCACGTCACAACAAAGGGACAATGGTCTTAAGAATTGAAGATACGGACCAAAAACGTAACGTTGAAGGTGGTTCTAAGTCCCAAATGGAAAACTTGCACTGGTTAGGTATTGACTGGGATGAAGGTCCTGACAAGGGTGGCGACTTTGGCCCTTACCGCCAATCAGAGCGTAAAGACATTTACAATAAATATATTCAACAATTAATTGATGAAGGTAAAGCTTACTATTCATACACAACTGAGGAAGAACTTGAAGCACAACGTGAAGAACAACGTGCAATGGGAATTGCTCCTCACTACACTTATGAATATGAAGGCATGACTGCTGATGAAATTAAAGAAGCTCAAGCAGCTGCAGAAGCAAAGGGCTTAAAGCCAGTTGTTCGTATCCACATTCCTGAAAATAGAACTTATGCTTGGGAAGATATGGTTAAAGGTAAGGTATCATTTGAATCAGATACTATCGGTGGTGACTTCGTTATTCAAAAACGTGATGGTATGCCAACCTACAACTTTGCCGTTGTAATTGATGACCACCTAATGGAAATTACTCACGTTCTTAGAGGAGACGACCACGTAGCTAACACTCCTAAGCAATTAGTTGTTTATGAAGCACTTGGCTGGGAGCCACCTAAGTTTGGTCACATGACTTTGATCATCAACTCTGAAACTGGTAAAAAACTTTCTAAGCGTGATGAATCAGTTCTTCAATTTATTGAACAATACCGTGACCTTGGTTACTTACCAGACGCAATGTTCAACTTTATTACTTTACTTGGTTGGTCTCCTGTTGGTGAAAGTGAAATTTTCTCACAAAGAGAATTGATTAAGTCATTTGATCCTAAGCGTTTGTCTAAGTCACCAGCTGCCTTTGACCAAAAGAAGCTTGAATGGATTAACAACCAATACGTTAAGAAGGCAGACCGTGATCTTTTATTAGATCTTGCTTTAAATAACTTACAAGAAGCAGGTTTAGTTGATAAAGAAATTTCACCAGAAAAGATGGAATGGGTTCGTCAATTAGTAAATATTTACGCTGTACAAATGTCTTATACTAAGCAAATTGTAGATATTGCTAAGATCTTCTTTGAAGAAGCTCCAGAATTATCTGAAGCAGAAATTGAAGAAATCAAGAAAGACGATGCTCGTCCTGTAATTGAAGAATTCAAGAAGCAATTAAATGCTGTTCCTCGCTTTACTGCTGTACAAGCTATGAACGCAATTCAAGCTACTCGTCGTGAAACTGGCGTAAAGGGTAGAAAATTATTTATGCCAATTAGAATTGCTGCTACTCGTTCAATGGTTGGCCCTGGTATTGGTGAAGCTATTGAGTTAATGGGTAAAGAAAAAGTTAACAAGCACATTGACTTAACTTTAAAGCAATTAAGTGATTTAGGTCTTTAATTATTTAATACAGTTAAAGCTACGTGAAAGCGTAGCTTTTTTTGTTAGAATAGTTATGAAAGAATGTCTTAAATGAAAGAGGGATGATCATGAAGGTCTTTAACACTTTAACTCGAAAAAAAGAAGAGTTTAAGCCATTAGTAGCTGGAAAAGTAAGGATGTATGTTTGTGGACCAACTGTTTATAATTATATTCATATTGGAAATGCCCGCAGTGTGATCGCATTTGATACAATTCGTCGATATTTTGAGTATCGAGGCTATGATGTAAATTATGTTTCTAACTTCACTGATGTTGACGATAAGATGATTAATGAGGCCCGTAAAGAACATACAACTGTCGAGAAACTTGCTGAGCGCTATATTAAGGCTTTTATGGAAGATACCGAAGCATTAAATATTGAGCCTGCTACTCTTCATCCACGTGCAACTCATGAAATCAAAGAAATTATCGACTTTGTTCAAGATTTAATTGATAAGGGCTTTGCATATGAAGTTGATGGGGATGTATATTACCGTGCTAAAAAATTCCCTAACTATGGTCAACTAAGCGATCAAAATATTGCTGAACTTGAAGAAGGTGCCTCTGAGCATATTAATGAGGAAGAACAGAGCAAGAAAGAAGATCCAATTGACTTTGCCTTATGGAAGGCTCAAAAAGCAGAGGATGAAATTGTTTGGGATTCTCCATGGGGAATGGGTCGTCCAGGCTGGCATATTGAATGTTCGGTCATGTCAACTAAATATTTAGGCGATACCATTGATATTCATGGTGGTGGACAAGATTTGGAATTTCCACACCATGAAAATGAAATTGCTCAAAGTGAAGCTAAGACCGGTAAAAAATTTGTTAATTACTGGATGCACAATGGCTTTGTGACAGTAGGTAAGAAACAAGAAAAAATGTCAAAATCACTCCATAACTTTGTGACTGTGCATGATATTCTAAAGCAAATTGATCCACAAGTTTTACGTTTTTACATGTCTAGTGTTCAATACCGCCGTCCAATTAACTATTCAGAAGATGGCTTGAAGCAAGCTGAAACTGTTCTTAAACGCTACCAAAATACTTTGCGTAATCTTGATGCTAGACTAAATGATGAAAATGAAACGCTTGAAGATAGTGGCTTAAGGGATGATTTAACGCAAGCAAAAGCTGAATTTATTGAGGCTATGGATGATGATTTTAATGTTCAAAATGCTTTGAGTATTATGTACGATTTAGCTACAACTTTAAATAATCACTTGCAAAAAGATCAAGTTGATAAGCCAGCTTTAAAACGTGCTAAAAAATTATTAATTGCTTGGCTCGAAATTTTTGGAGTTAGCTTTAAGGAAGAGCAAGCTGAAAATGATACTGAAATTGAAAAGTTAATTGCTCAACGCGATGAAGCACGTAAAAATAAGGATTGGGCTGAAAGTGATCGCTTAAGAGATGAGTTACAGGCTAAAGGCATTGTAATTGAAGATACTCCACAAGGAACGAGGTGGCACCGTGCTTAAGCCAAAGATTTTAACAGAAAAAAATACTAATCCAGATGGGTTAGGTCCTCTTACTTTAGCTTATTTAGGGGATGGAGTATATGAGGTTTATATCAGACGTCACTTGGTTAAGGGCGGAATTGTAAAACCACAAATGCTTCAACGATATGCAACACATTACGTTTCCGCAAAGGCTCAAGCAGCATTAATTACTAAAATGCAAGACTTAGAAATGCTAGATGAAGATGAATTAGCCGCCTTCAAGAGAGGAAGAAATGCTAAAAGTCATACGCATGCAAAAAATACTTCAATTAACACTTATAAGCTCTCAACTGGATTTGAAGCGATGTTTGGATACTTAGATTTATTAGGTAAAAAAGAACGTGTTGATGAACTTGCAAAATGGTGCATTGACCAAGTAGAACAAGGAGGACTAGATAATTATGAGTTCAAATAATGATGAATTTGTATATGGACGTCATGCGGGCATCGATTTTTTAAAAACGCAGGATGCTAACTTAATTAATAAAGTATTTTTGCAAAATGGTGTTCAGGAAGAATTTGCTAATCAAGTTTATCAATTAGCACGTAAAAAAAATCTAGTTGTTCAAAATGCTCCTAAAAATAAGTTGGATCAAATGGTCAACCATGAAAATCACCAAGGCTTGGTCTTAACTGTAGCCCCATTTGAATATGCTGACTTAGATGAACTTTTAGACAAGTTTGACCAAGAAGGAAAAGATCCATTTATCTTAATGCTTGATTCAATTGAAGATCCGCATAACCTAGGTTCGATCTTAAGAACTTGTGATGCGACAGGCGTGGATGCAGTAATTATTCCAAAAAGAAGAGCAAGTGGGTTAACTTCTGTTGTTGCCAAAACTTCAACCGGTGCAATTGATTATGTGCCAGTAGCTCGAGTTAATAACTTAGTTCAAACTACTAAGATGCTAAAAAAGCGTGGTTACTGGATTTTTGGTACTGCCATGGAAGGTGAAGATTATCGTAAGTGGAATGCCAAAGGAAAGACAGTGCTTGTGATTGGTAATGAGGGTAAGGGAATTTCTCCGTTATTGTTAAAGCAAATGGATCAAACTTTAACCATTCCAATGGTTGGCCATGTTCAATCATTAAATGCTAGTGTTGCAACTGGTGTTTTGCTTTATGGAATGTTCAATAGTCGTCATCCTGAAAAATAATTAAAGATTAGAAAAAATTGTCATTTAGTTTTATAAGAAGCTAAGTGACAATTTTTTATTGCTTATAGTTATAAAAACAAACACACAATAAATTCTTGATCATTAACAAAGTACAATTGCTCTATACCTGTGTTTAATAAACATTCGTTCCCTTAGAAGGAGATTTTTTCTTTTTTATTCTTATTATCAAATAAAAAAGGAGGAATTTCCGGGATGGAAAGACTGAATGAAGTTTATTTGATTCGACGTGTAAAAGAAGAGCAAGATATGGATGCTTTGCATGAACTAGTAGAGCGGTATCGGCCTTTAATCAATGGAGCGAAGTTAAATTTTTTCATTCGTAATTTTGATCATGATGACTGGGAACAAGAAGCATTAATCATGTGCTATCAAAGTTGCTGTACCTACGATGAGAAACGAGCAAATAGTTTTGGGGCGTATTATCGGACAAAATTTTATAATCATCTCCGATCGCTCTTAAGGTATGAATTAGCACAGAAGAGAACATCGTTTACTAAAGCTATTTCCTATGACAATGTGGTGCATAAAAATCTGATTAAAGAAGAAGTTGAAGAAATGCACATTACGCCTAGAAAGGAAATGTACCAGAAATTTATTAATAAGTTGTCAGAAAAAGAGGTAATTGCGCTCAAAATTTTTCTGGGAGAGTTAACGATTGAAGAAGCGAGTAAGGAGACAAACTATAGTCGTTATCAATTACTTCAAGCGAAAGCTCGGTGTAAGGCAAAAATGCGGAAAGAATTGTTTTAAATTCGCATAGAACGAATAAAAAGACTATAATAAGACTTGTAGAATTTATTTAGGAGGTAATTTTAAGATGGCAGATGAAGTTATTAAGACAGAATTGTTAGACCGTCACATGAAGGAAGTTTTTGATTGGAGCGATTCTGACATGCCTGTTAGAGACGCACTATGGGACTACTTTATGGAAAAGAATGGTAGAGATACCATGAAGACGGAAAGTGACATGCTTCCGTTCTTGAAAGACTCTGACGATAAGATCGAAGCCTTCGTCAACGAAAATCTTAAGAAGTAACATCACCTAAAAACAATAATTCTACGCACAGTGGTCACGCATTGTTTGACCACCAAAGAACAATCTCTAGGGATTGTTCTTTTTTTGTGAGAAAATATATTTTAAAAGAAAGGGGCGGCTTATGGACTATATAATTGGGATGGATATCGGAACAACAGCAAGTAAGGGTGTATTGTATCGAGGAAATGGTAAAAAGATTGAAGAATTATCAATTCCTTACCCTTTAATTCAAGAACAAGTAGATCAGGCTGAAGAAGATCCACAAGTAATATTTAATGCTGCTCAAAAGATTATTTTTGACTTAAGTAAAAGAGTTGCAGGAAAAATTAAAGCAATTTCTTGGTCGAGTCAAATGCATAGTTTAATCGGCATTGGAAAAGACAATCGAGTACTGACTAACAGTATTACTTGGGCAGATAATCGAAGTAGCCAGCTTGTGGCTCAAGCAAAAGAAAATGGTCTTGCGCAAGATATTTATCAACAGACAGGGATGCCGCCTCATCCAATGGCTCCTGTGTATAAATTACTGTGGATTAAAGAAGAAAATCCTAAACTTTTTGCACAGGTGCAAAAATGGATTGGAATTAAAGAATATATTATTTGGCGTTTAACTGGCACGATAGTGACCGATACAACGATGGCAGCTGGAACTGGCTTGCTTAATCTCCACACTTTAACTTGGGATAGGAAATTACTTGATAAAATTGAACTAGATCCAGAAAAATTGCCCAACTTAGCTAAACCAGAATATGTGGTTGGAAAAGTAGAAGCAGAATATGTACAAAAATTGGGTTTAAATCCTGAAACAAAAATTATTTTAGGAGCTAGTGATGGATATTTATCAACAATTGGTGTTGGTGTTTTAGATAAAAAATACTTTGCCCTAAATGTTGGTACATCAGGAGCTATAAGAGCCATTGCATCTAAAGCAATAGTTGACTCAAAAAATCGCTTCTTTTGTTATCCAGTCGATAAAAGTCATTATCTTCTTGGTGGCCCAGTAAATAATGGGGGAATCGTCTTTGAGTGGGCTAGAAAAACGATTTTTGGGCCCGATCAAACTGCAGAAGATTTTATTAATGTTGCTGAAACTGTTCCTGCAGGCAGTAATGGCTTAATTTTTCATCCCTACTTAGGGGGAGAACGAGCACCAATTTGGAATGCTCAAGCTCGCGGATCTTTTATTGGATTAAGTCGAAACCACACTAAACCGCAAATGGCGCGGAGTGTTTTAGAAGGTATTGTCTTTAATCTTTTAGGTGCAGCTAGAGGCTTACGCGAAAAAATAGGGGAACCAGAAGCATTAAGAGTCACTGGCGGCTTTGTAAGAAGTGATTTTGTAAGGCAGTTAATTGCTGATATTTTTAATTTACCAGTAGTGGTAATTAAAAATGATCAAAGTGGAACTTTAGCAGCCATGTTTCTAGCACAATTAGGCTTGAATGAAGAGGATAGCTTAGACAAAATAGTGAAAGAAATAGATGACAGTAAAGTATATTTTCCAAATCAAAAAAATGTGCAGGTCTACCAGGATATAATTCCGATCTATCGAGAAGTAGAACATGATTTAGATCAAAGCTATGACAAAATAGCTCAATTTCAGAAAAAATATCCTAAATTATTTGAATAATAAAAAGGTAAATTGTATCAAATTAGTACAATTTACCTTTTTTCTAATATAAATATGAATTTGACTTATTTTAGAATTCCTAAAATATCACTAACAATTTGATCAGGCATTAAATGATCACGCTTGTAGATAGATTCTTTTGGTTCATTATCAGTGTATTCCTTTTTAGCACCATAATTCTTAACCATCATCTTAGTTGGACCATAGTAGCTAGCAATCTTTTGACCAAAACCACCATCAATACTGTTGTCTTCTAGAGTAACAACTAATTCATGGTCGTTTTGAAGTTTATCTAATGCGTCATAATCAAGGTGAGCAGCAGATTTTGGATTGATCAAAGTGGCATTAATGTTTTCTGTCTTTAATAAATCAACTACCTTTTCACCTAATTGATAAAAGTCACCTAAACCAATGATGGCAACCTTAGAACCGGGCTTTACATCATACTTAATAGTTGAATAGTCTTCATCCACTGGTTCACCTTCTGGAATTGGATTTACTGGAGATTTAATTGCTATGGGATGCTTTCTTTGCTTAACTGCCCATTCAAGCATTGATTTTAATTCATTCAAGGTGGTAGGAGCTAAGTATTCCCAGTTTGGCCAATTTGCGACCATGGCGTTGTCAAAAATACCTAAGTGGGTCTTAGAAGTGCCAGTAATTCCGCCGCCGGCTACCACCATTACAACTGGCAAGTCATTAGCTGCTACATCGTGAGAAAGTTGATCATAAGCCCGTTGTAAGAAAGTAGAGTTTTCGAATAAGACTGGGGTAATTCCTTCTTTAACAGCTCCTGCAGCAAAGGCAACAGACTCTTGTTCAGCAATTCCTACATCCTTATAATTCTTAGGGTATTTATTCTTAATCTCGCCTAAGCCAAAGACGCCAGGGATAGCAGCATTGATAGCTAAGATGTTTTCTTGATTTTCAATATGTTTCTTTAAGAAATCCAAAACTACAGTAGTTGGATTAGGAGTCTTTGGAGCTGATACAGTTGTCTTGTCTGTCTTAAGATCAAAAGGCAATACCCAGTGGTGACTAGCTTCATTTTCAATAGCTGGCTCATATCCCTTACCCTTAAGGGTATTGATATGTAAAACAATTGGGTGGTCAATATCTTTAATTGATTTGAGGGCATCAATCATTGCTTTAAGATCATTTCCCTGACCAACATATTTATAATCTAGTCCCATTGCAGTAAATGGATTATCAGCTGTTTGACCATTTGATTCACGTAATTTCTTCAAAGCAGTTACAACACCGCCGACATTATCGTCAATCGACATTTGATTGTCATTTACTACAATAATTAAATTATGCTTTTCATCAGCCGCATTATTAAAGCCCTCAAAGGCTAAGCCACCAGTTAAAGAACCATCCCCAATAAGAGCTGTAATGTTTTCATGTTCTCCTAGCATATCACGCGCTCTAGCCATTCCAGTTGCTAAAGCAATTGAAGTTGAAGTATGACCAACAGCAAAGTAGTCATATGGACTTTCCTCAGGATTAGAATAAGGAGTTACATCCTCGTACTTATCGGGATCAAGCCAACCATAAGCACGTCCAGTTAACATCTTGTGTGGATAAGTTTGGTGAGAAACATCCCAAACAATCTTATCTTTAGGTGCATCGAAAACATAATGGTAGGCAATTGTAACTTCGACAATTCCTAAGTCAGGTCCTAAGTGGCCACCTTTAGCAGCATCTTTTTCTAGGATCAAGGTTCTAATTTCACTAGCTAGTTGTTCTAGTTCTTTTAGATCTAATTTTTTAAGATCTTTTGGACTTTTAATCTTGTTTAATAAAAATTCTGGATGTTTGTTCATATTTTTTCACCCCACCATTAATAAAAAAAGTTTACTCATTTATTGTAAGTCAATGAGTAAGCTTTTACTAATATTAAGTTAGCATAGATAAGTATAAGATTAATCTATACTTTCTTCTAATGGTTGAGATGCATTTTGCTTTTTGAGAGTAAGGAACAAAGCAACAAAACTGAGCGCAAAAGCAGTTGCGTTGATTGCCCAACCGAAGTTGTAAGAACCAGTAGTATCAAATAAAAGACCGTTCAAGTAAACAGATGCAGACATTGCAAATGCACCAGTCATATTAATTACTGAAAGAATTGTACTGTAGTCCTTAGCTCCGAATTCTTCTCGAATAAGGTAAGGAAGAGCAACTAAACACACACCTTGACCCAAACCTAAAATAAAGGCAGAGGCAATAAGTGGAAGACTAGTCTTAAAGAAAATTTCGCCGCTCCAGCCTAATAAGCCAAATAAAGAATAAATAAATAAAGTAGCTCGTGTATTAAAACGATCAAGCATAAAACCAATAGAAATCTTACCAGCTGCTGCTCCAAGCATTACCCCAGAAACTACTGATGCACCAATTGTTAATGGGAGGCCTTGGCTGGTAATATGACCTGAAATATGTTGCACAGATCCAGAAACAAATTGCAGTGCAAGCATTGCAAATGCTAAAGCATAAAAGACAGGGGTCTTAAGAGCTGCCTTAAGGGTAATACCACTAGTTTCAAGAACTTTTTCTGGTATATTTTTCACTTTGCCGTATGCTTGGTGTTTTTGATTAGGTTTTTCTCTTAAGAAGAATGCTGAAGGAACTAAAATTCCGAGAATTAGTAATCCTTCGCAGATGAAGCCACCTCTCCATCCAAAGTTGGTAATGATGTTACCAATAATTGGGTTAAAGATGGTGCCACCAAAGGCTGAAACTCCAAGGGCAATTCCCATCACAGTTCCTAATTTTTCATTGAACCAATTTCCTAATAGGACAGGGATGGATAAAGTAATAGCAATTGGTTGGCAAATCCCAATGATGATCCAAGCAATGTAAAAATGAGTCAAACTTTGTGCTACTGATAAGCTAAGCATGGAAACTCCAATTACAGCAAAACAGAAAGTTAAAAGCCAACGCAAGTTAAGCTTGGTCATAATTTTACCTGCAAACAGCAAGGTAATTGCGGCAGCAGCATTTTGCAAGGTTGTCATTAAGGCAACGCTTGCTCGACCAACATGGAAACTTTTACTAATTGGTTCAAAGAATAAACCAATAGTATTAACAATTAATCCAAATCCTACTAAAGAAATTAAACAGGAGGCAATAAAAACCCACCAGGCAAAAAAATGCGAATTTTCTTTTTTCTTATTCACTTCTTTTCCTACTTTCTAGAATTATAATTCAAAAAAAGATTATAGCGAATTAGTAAAGAATAAGGAAAGAAAAGAGAATGTCTTAACATTCTCTTAATTAATAGCTTCTCTTTAATAAAATATTTGTCAGCTCTTCAAGCTGCTGGCGAGTTTTGTTGTCTGGCCAATGCTTTTGCAAGTTGTTTAAAGCTTTATCAGTGAATTTATCAGCTAACTTTTGTGCTCGTTTTACCCCGCCAAGGTCATTAACCATTTTTTCTATCTCTTGTAATTGTTCCTTAGTCAAATCTTTTCCTAACTTAACTAACTCATGTAAGCGACCTGTAGAGTCGTTTTGTAAGGCGAAAATTAAGGGTCCAGAGTAGATACCATCTTTAACATCTAATAAGACTGGCTTTTTAAAAGTAGAACTAGTAGTTGTATAGTCTAAAATATCATCTCTTAGTTGAAAAGCTTGGCCCAAGTATTCACCAAACTTTTTAGCTTTTAGAGCCCTAGTTACTTTAAGACCACTCTCATAAGCGCCAATAAAACAAGCTAGGCCAAATAAGACTCCAGTTTTACCCTTAATTTGGTCTAAGTATTCCTTTTCAGAAATAGTAATGTTATAGGCATTGTTGTACTGTTCAGTTTCACCAACTAGGATATTTTGCATGGTTTTTCCATCTGCAATAACACTATGCAAGCTTTGAGCATTTTCACTTAAAAGAGTGAGCGATAAAGCAAATAAATAGTCGCCCGCATAAACTGCGATATGCTTGCCATACTTAGTTTGAATTGAGGGTCTGCCATGGCGCATGCTCGATTCATCGATAATATCATCGTGAATTAAGGTAGCATTATGGAGAGTCTCAATTGAGGTTGCTATTTTTTGTAGTTCTTCGCGTTTTTGGTTAGCGTTTGGTCCAAAAGAGCCAAAGAGCATTACACAAGCAGGACGCAGCATTTTCCCAGGGAAAGCAAAAGTATCTTTTAAGGCGTCTCCTAGTAGACCCGGAACAGTATTTACATGTTTTAAAATAATACGATTGATGGCAATCATATCTTTTTGAGTTTCTGGAAAATTGTCCCAAAAAGTGAAATTGCTCTTGTTATTGTTTCTTTTTTCGGGAAGTGAATTTTGTAGTGGATGAGTTGAATTTTTTGCCATGATAAATATTTAATTAAAAGGAAAAGTTGCTCCTTTTAATTAATAAATCCTCCCAATCAGTTGAATATCAGCATAAGAGCAGTTAAAATTAAACGGAAATAAAGTCAATGAAGTAAAATTGTTATTTTTTATTTCATTTTCAATTTTGAAGATAGCTTTATTTTTAATTAAAAAAGATCTTATAAGTATAATTCTACACTATCTATTAATATTATTTAAAAGGAGATATAATTTTTTGATGAGTAAATTAGATTCTTCTTTACTTTATTGATAGGAATTGCTAAAATAACATTTTTTTGCTAAGATAAATGCAGTTTAGGAGTGGTTTTATGGCAGTAAAGAAAGCAGCTCTTGCATGTACTGTATGTGGTTCTCGCAATTATTCTATTGCAGCAAGCAAGAATAGAACGCAAAGACTTGAACTTAAGAAGTTTTGCAAGCATTGCGGAAAGCAAACTTTGCACAAGGAAACGAGGTAGGTAAGCAATGTTTAAGTTTATTAAGAGTGTTAACCAAACTATGGCAAAAGTATCATGGCCTACATGGAAACAAAATAGACGTGATACAGGTGTTGTAATCATCAGCTCAATTTTGTTTGGTGCTTACCTTGGTTTGCTAGATTTATTATTTAGCTACTTAACGCAAATGTTCTTATAAAAACAGTATATGTGTTATAATTAAATCAGTTAAAAAAGCCTCCCTCGGAGGTTTTTTTATTTGCATAAAGGTATTATTTTAAGGAGTTTAGAAACATGGTTGAAACCAGCGAAAAGAAATGGTACGTTTTACACACTTATTCTGGCTACGAAGAAAAGGTTAAGAAAGATT
This sequence comes from Lactobacillus johnsonii, assembly GCF_014058685.1. Taxonomy (NCBI): domain Bacteria; kingdom Bacillati; phylum Bacillota; class Bacilli; order Lactobacillales; family Lactobacillaceae; genus Lactobacillus; species Lactobacillus johnsonii. The sequence goes on from NZ_CP059055.1 coordinate 433,098, forward strand.
TACTTTCTAGAGCCCAATCAATGGGTATGCAAAATTATATCTTTCGAGTAATTGTTCCTGAAGAACAAAAGACTGAAACTGTTCGTGGTAAGAAGCAAGAAGTCGATGAAAAGGTATTTCCAGGTTACGTTTTAGTAGAAATGGTAATGACTGATGAAAGTTGGTATGTTGTCAGAAATACACCAAACGTTACTGGATTTGTTGGCAGTCACGGTGGTGGATCAAAGCCATCTCCTTTATACGATGACGAAATTGAAAGAATTCTTGCTTCTCAAGGCCAACCAGCTAAAGAACCTAAAGTTGACTATGAAGTTGGTGAAACAGTAACTATTATTGATGGTGCATTTAGTGGCATGAGTGGTAAGATTACTAAAATTAACCCAGAAAAAGATAAACTTTATGTTTCTATTGATATGTTCGGCAGAGAAACAAATGCTGAACTTGACTATAACCAAGTAAAAGAATTTGACCAATAATAAAAATTTAATTAGCTATTGTCAATTTAATAAATTGCTGGTAGTATATTAGAGTATCTTTATTATTGTGGGAGGAGAAGAAGGAAAATTCTCCACTATAACCGCATCACGGAATCAAGGAGGTATTGACCGTGGCAAAGAAAGTTATTAACGTAGTTAAACTGCAAATTCCTGCTGGTGCAGCAACTCCTGCACCTCCAGTTGGTCCTGCATTGGGTCAAGCTGGAATCAACATCGTTGGTTTCACTAAGGACTTCAACGCACGTACTGCTGATCAAAAGGGTATGATTATCCCTGTAGTTATTACTGTATATGAAGATCGTTCATTCGAATTCATTACTAAGACTCCACCAGCTGCTGTTCTTTTGAAGAAGGCTGCTAAAGTGGACAAGGGTTCTGGTGAACCTAACACTAAGAAGGTTGCTAAGGTAACTAAGGACCAAGTTAAGGAAATTGCCGAAACCAAGATGAAAGATCTAAACGCTGCAGATATTGAAGCTGCTATGCGCATGATTGAAGGTACTGCTAGAAGCATGGGCTTCACTGTCGAAGACTAGTGTTTTTAGGAACGTCGGATCGTTAATCAAAATTAACGAATCAAGGTGGGAGAGTGTGAGAAGACTCGTTTGACCACATTTTCAGGAGGATTTTTACATGGCAAAGCATGGAAAGAGATATTTAGAAGCAGCTAAAAAAGTTGATTCAACTAAATTTTATTCAGTAGATGAAGCTATGAAGTTAGCAAAAGAAACTTCATACGCAAACTTTGACGCAACTATTGAAGTTGCATATAACTTAAACGTTGACCCTAAGCAAGCAGATCAACAAATTAGAGGTGCATTGGTACTTCCAAACGGTACTGGTAAATCTAAGAAGGTTGTTGTTTTTGCTGAAGGTCCACAAGCTGACCAAGCTAAAGAAGCAGGTGCTGACGAAGTTGGTTCTGATGATTTAGTAGAAAAAGTTCAAAACGGTTACTTAGACTTTGACGTAGTTATTGCTACTCCAATGATGATGGCTAAGGTTGGTCGTTTAGGTCGTATCTTAGGACCTAAGGGCTTAATGCCAAACCCTAAGACTGGTACTGTTACTATGGACGTTGCTAAGGCTGTTGAAAACCAAAAAGCAGGTCAAGTTGAATACCGTGTTGATAAGCAAGGTTTAATCCATGCACCAATCGGTAAGGCTTCATTTGACGCTGAAAAATTAGCACAAAACTTTGATGCATTACGTGACGTTATTCTTCGTGCACGTCCTGCATCCGCTAAGGGTCAATACGTTAAGAGTGTTGCCGTTTCTGCAACCTTTAGCCCTGGTATCCACTTGGATCCATTAAACTTAGACTAATTAATAGTTGTTTAATTAAACGAAAAGACTTCACAATTGTGAAGTCTTTTTTTGTACTAAGGTTGAAAGTGTAGTGAGATTTTAGCTAAAATTAAACAATACGCTATTTTTAGAACAGGAGCTGACGGAAATGCTAAATTATATTTTTAGTATTATGCCATCATTATTTTCCGGTGCTTGGTTAACTATTGAAATCTTTTTTTGGACGACTGTAGTTTCTATTCCGCTAGGTTTATTAGTTGCCTTTGGTTTACATTCAAAATTGAAATTAGTTAAAGCTATTTTGAAATTTTATGTATGGATTATTCGTGGTACACCTCTTTTACTACAATTAATTTTTATTTTTTATGGCTTACCAACTGTTGGAATTGTCTTTCCAAGATACGAGGCTGCGTTAGTCGCATTTATTATCAATTATGCTGCTTACTTTGCAGAAATCTTCCGTGGTGGACTGCAAGCAGTACCCGTCGGCCAATTTGAGGCAGCACAAGTGCTAGGTTTAAGTAGATGGCAAACAATTAATCGTATTGTGCGTCCACAAGTTGTTAAGATTGTTTTGCCTTCGATTGGTAATGAGCTGATAAACTTAGTTAAGGACTCCAGTTTGGTCTATGTAATTGGTTTAGGAGACCTTTTACGTGCCGGAAATGTTGCGACTGCAAGAGACGTGTCTTTAGTTCCACTAGTATTAGTAGGGTGCGTATATTTGGCAATGACAGCAGTTTTAACAGCTTTATTGAGAGTAGTGGAGAAGAGAAGCAATGTCTGGAAATAAAGTTTTAGAGCTCAAGAATATAAGCAAGAGCTTTGGCACGAGAAAAATTATTGATAAGTTAAATTTGTCACTAGATCAAGGAGATATCTTAAGTATTATTGGCCCTTCAGGTGCAGGAAAAACTACACTGCTTCGCTTGATAGCGGGGCTTGAAAGTGCCGATAGTGGAAAATTCCTCCATAATGGAAAAGAATTTGATCCTACAGATCGTAATAATCATTTGGTAGGGATGGTTTTTCAAGATTACAATCTTTTTCCAAACCTTTCAGTAATGGATAATATTACGCTTGCTCCAATTATGGTAAATAAGATGAGTAAAGCAGAGGCTGAAAAAGCAGCTGCACCTGTTTTAGATCAATTAGACTTAGACAAGTTTAAAACTTTATATCCATACCAATTATCAGGGGGACAAAAGCAGCGTGTAGCCATTGCCAGAGCCCTGCAAATGAAACCCGAAATCTTGTGTTATGATGAGCCTACCTCTGCTTTAGACCCTGAGTTAGTAGGAAAAGTAAAAGATATTTTCTTAAAGCTTAAACAAACAGGAATGACGCAGGTAATTATTACTCATGATCACCAGTTTGGAAAAACTGTTGCTGATAAAATCTTAAAAGTTGAGCCAATAGAAAAATGATGAAAAAAATAATACGATTTTTGGGTCTATTGATTATTGTGCTAGCTTCTGTTGGACTGGCTGGGTGTCAAAGACAGGAAAACTCATGGCAGGCGATTAAATCACGTGGTACTTTAGTAATTGGTGTTGACGACAGCTTCGTACCAATGGATTTTCGACAAAAGAATGGTAAGCTTGTTGGTTTTGACGTTGACTTAGCCAAGGCCGTTTGCAAGGAGATTGGCTTAAAACCTGATTTTCAAACAATTGATTGGTCAATGAAAGAAACAGAACTTCGCAATGGGACAATAGATGTTATCTGGAATGGGTATACTAAGACGAAGGCTAGGGCAAAGAAAGTAGCATTTTCAAAACCATATCTTGAAAATGATCAGATTCTGGTTACACGAAAAAATGAAGGAATAAATAATTATCGACAAATGAAAGGAAAAATTCTTGGAGTTCAAACGGGATCTTCAGGAGCCGATGATTTGGATAATTATCCTAAAGTCTTAAAGAAACGTGTCAAAAGTACAGTTTTGTATGATACTTATAACAATGCCTTTATCGATTTAAAAGCTGGCAGAATTGATGGCTTATTAATTGATGGGGTATATGCAAATTATTATTTAGCTCACAGCAAGTATCAAAAAGAATTTAAAAAAGAAAAATTACCATATCCAAGTGAAAAATTTTCAGTAGGAATCAATAAAAAAGATAAAACTCTTAAAAACAAGATTAATCAAGCTCTTGACCATTTAGAGAAGACGGGAGAGCTAAAAAAGATTCGCGAAAAATGGTTTAATTAAAAAAAGCTATTGACGACTTATCTAATTTAAGGTAATATATTGTACAGTAAATTCTACCTAAGACTCGGGTGGCTAACGTGCCTTAATATCCCGCCGAGGCCAGAAAAACAAAGAGTTTTACAACTCCATGTCTTTTTGGCATGGAGTTTTTATTTCGGCTGATAGAATTTATCTTAAAGTAAATTTGGAGGTGAATTCGTTGAGTAAAGCAATCATTGCTAAAAAAGAAAAGCTTGTTGATGACTTTGCAGCAGAACTTAAGGAAGCTAAGGCTATCTTAGTAATTGACTACTTAGGTTTAACTGTTGAAGAAGTAACTAACTTACGTAAGGATCTACGTGATGCTAACGTTAAGATGAAAGTTATCAAGAACACTTACTTAAAGCGTGCTGCTGAAAAGGCTGGTATTGAAGGTTTAGAAGATACTTTTGTTGGTCCTACTGCTGTTGTTTACACTGCTGATGCAGAAGACATCACTGAACCAGCTCGTATTGTTTCTAAATACGAAGATGATATCGACGCATTATCAATTAAAGGTGGTATGCTCGAAGGTAAGGTTGCCAGCCAAGAAGAAATCAAGAAACTTGCAGCTATTCCAGGTCGCGAAGGTTTACTTTCAATGCTTGTATCTGTATTACAAGCTCCAGTTCGCAACTTTGCATACGCTGTTAAGGCTGTCGCTGATTCAAAAGACGAATAATATTAGTAAATTTACACATATCTAATTTCGGAGGAAACTTATAATGGCTTTAGATACTGAAAAGATTATTGAAGATTTAAAAGGTGCTTCAATCCTTGAATTAAACGACTTAGTAAAGGCTATTGAAGACGAATTTGGTGTTTCAGCTGCTGCTCCAGTTGCTGCTGCAGGTGCTGCAGGCGCAGGTGCAGAAAAGACTGAATTTGACGTTGAATTGACTGATGTTGGTCAAGAAAAAGTTAAGGTTATCAAGGTTGTTCGTGACATCACTGGTCTTGGCCTTAAGGATTCTAAGGACCTTGTTGATGGTGCTCCTAAGAACGTTAAGGAAGGCGTTTCTGAAGACGAAGCTAACGACATCAAAGCTAAGCTTGAAGAAGTTGGCGCAACTGTTACTGTTAAGTAATAACGTCTTAACTGAACATCCTACTGAAAATGAGGACTCTATTTTACGGAGTCCTCATTTTTGTTTACAATAAAATTATGCTTAAGAAAAATTTTTATAAATGGTTTAAAGCCGCTTTAGCTATTATTTCAATTATTCTGCTTGTGTTAGATTTTGCGGCAATAATTGATATTAATAGTAGGAATAGTAAGTGGTTTTGGCTAAATAACCTTATTTTAATTATTTTGGCAATAGATTACTTTTCTCGGCTCTATCTTGCAAAAAATAAGAAAGTATTTTTTAGAAATAATATTTTTGAGCTGCTAGCAATTATTCCTGTTGGCCTTGCCTTTAGTTGGATGAAACTGGCTCAGTTGGGAGATATTGGTTTATATTTTAGGCTATTACGTTTAATCCGGTTGGCTGGTCTAGTGGGGATGCTAAAAGATATCTTACACACTCATGGTATTTTATATGTAATATACTTTAGTATTGCCTTTTTGATGTTAGGATCAGTTGCAATTTCGATTACTGAGCATGTTTCACTTGATCAAGCATTCTGGTGGGCCGTAACTACTGCAAGTACTGTCGGTTATGGAGATATTTCTAAACACACGATTTCACCGCAATCTTTACTGGGAAAATTAGTGATTTTAGCAATGATTCTGATTGGAGTAGGAGTAATGGGAATCGTTACTAGTTCGCTTACTGCTTACTTGATGAGAAGAAATGAAGGTAAAATCAGTATTAAAGACAAGAATGCTGATTTGACCTTAATTTTAGATAAATTAGACCGGCTAGAAGATCAAAATAAGATGTTGGCTGAGCAAAATCAAAACTTGCAAAAACAAATCCAAGAATTAAAAGAAAATCGTCCTCCTCGGGAGTGGGATAAACTTAAGGAATGGATTGAAAAGAAAAAAGACAAAAATTAAAGCGTAAATTCAAAAATGAATTTACGCTTTTTTACATCTTCAAATAAAAATGTAGAATAATCATGAATAGAAGATAACAACCAGCAATAATAATGATAACCCAACCGGCTGTTAACCAAAATCTTGCCCAGGTTTGTCTATTTGTTGAAAGAACACGACCAAAAACTGCTTGATTGCCTTTTATTCTAAATCCTACCCATAAACAGATAATTCCAATAATAATTGCTAAAATAAATATAGGAATAGAAATCATCATTCTATCTCTTCCTTTCTGTAACATTCTAATTATAAGGCTTTATGGAAAAAAACAAAGCAGAATTGATAAACTATAAATAGAAATTAAAGAAGCGAGAATAATTATGACAAAAAAGAATCAAATGTATTTTGCGGCTAATCCTGATGCCAAGCATGATGAACACTTAGTTGATTATCATATTGATGATATTGATTTAAAATTTACAACTGACGCAGGTGTTTTTTCAAAATTAAGAGTTGATTATGGTTCCGGCGTTTTAATAAAGGCAATGAAAAACGTTGATTTTCCAAAGGATGGAATCTTAGATGTTGGGACTGGTTACGGTCCGATGGGATTATTTGCGGCTAAGTTTTGGCCTGATCAAGAAGTTGATATGGTAGATGTAAATGAGCGTGCCTTAGATTTAGCTAAAAGAAATGCACAGTTTAATCGGATTGATAATGTAAATATTTATCAGTCAGATATTTATGAACAGGTGGATAAAAAATACGGGCTAATTATTACTAATCCACCAATTCGTGCTGGTAAAAAGGTAGTCGACCAAATTTTGGCTGACGCAAAAGACCATCTAGTAGAAAAAGGCGTCTTATTGGTAGTAATTCAGAAGAAACAAGGTGCACCTAGTGCCAAGAAATTAATGACAAAGATATACGGAAATTGTGAGATTCTAGCTCGTGATAAGGGTTACTACATTTTAATGAGTACAAATAATTAAAAAAATAACAATAAAGGTTTATAATGAAAGCGGATACAAAGTAGAGAAAAATACTTTGAAAGAAGTGAATTCATTATGAAACTGTTTATTAACATTATTTTAGTCTTGATTGTTTTAGCTGGTCTTGGTGGAATGATTTATTTATCGATTGATGGTGATCGTTTCTTAGGCGCAGCTGGGTTAGCGATGCTTTATTTCATTGGATCAATCGGCTATTTTGTTAACTGTTATACGATTAAAAAACGTGGTCGTATTTAGATAGAAAGGGTCAAAAGATCTTTTTTATTTTCAAGTTTTAATCTATACGTGAATATGTTTTATGATGAATTTATTTATTTAAGCTGGTTAATTTAGCCAGCTTTTTTAGTTATAAAGGGTATTATATTTACAAATACTAGTACTTATAAGTTTAAACATAGGAATAGATGATGATATGAAAATAAGAGAAGCTCTTCGAAAAGAAAGATTGGCTCAACATAAAACACAAGCCGCTTGGATTAAAAATATACCTATGTCTGTTTCTCACTATTCAGAAATAGAGACAGGTTATGCTAAAAATGGAAAAGAAGCAGATATTGATAGTGAAAAATTAATTTTACTTCTTAAATCTAATCATGTAGATATAATAAGATTTTTTGAGTCAGTCAATGGCTCGTACAAAATTGATGAACGTGCAAGGATGATAGAGGATATTTCTAATCAATTATCAATTGCTTTTAATAATAATGATTTAGAAAGAGTCGAGAAAATTACTCATAAATTGGAAAATATGCCTGCTGTTCCAAAAATCACATATTATCGGGCTGTATTAATCAGGGCTTATTTAAAGGATGAAATGACTGCAATGGATAAGGCAACTCGAGCAAAAATTAATCAATATATTTATCAAAAAGATAATTGGGTTACAGATAACGAGGCATTAACAATTTTTGGTAACTCTATGCCTATTTCTGATCCAGACATTTTGATTGCTAGAATGGGAAAGGTATTACGCTACTATAAAAATTTAGAAAATTGTCCAGCTACTTTTCAGCGGAGAGTATCCACAGTTTGTGTTAATTATTTATATACGGCACTTTGTATTAGAAAAATTGATAAATATGTGTCAGAAACAATGGCTCTTATTCGTACATTGCCTTTTGATGATAGGTTTGGATTAAAGATTCTCATTACTCAATATTTTGAAGATATGAGAAGTGGAGATAAAAAATCTATGCAGCAATTAAAAGATGTTCTGAGACATGCAGGTCTAACGAAACTTGCAAATCGATTATAGAATGAAAGTTGATCTAAAAATAATTCGAAATATCGAAATTTAATGGCTAATGACTATGCTTTCTTAGTAATATATAATCAATCTAAAATAATTAATCGATAAGTTTAGTATAAGAAGGGTAAATATGAAGAAATTTAAAATAGGAGTTATTTCACTTCTGACTGTACTGGTAATAGCAATTATTGGCGTTTTGACTGTTCATACATCTGCGACCGATCGTTTAAATCCATTGGTTAGCGAAACAGTTAGTTATGCTAAGGTTCCAAAAGACACTCAGAATTACAAACAAGTAACGATCATTAACCCAAAGGATGGTAAAACTAGAGCTTATAAAATAAAACAAGTGGGTGGCTATGATCCAAATCAGGAATATATTAAGATCCATCATAAGGGCCAATATGTAAAATCAATTTCATATATTACAAAAAATCAGTTTTATAACCAACAATAAAAATTTTTAGCTAGCGGGTCGCTAGCTTTTTTCTTTTTGTTAGAATATAAGCAGAAATTAAAGAGGAAGATATATGTTAACTAAAGAGCAAAAAGAAAAATACATGCACCTAGCCTTTGAACAGGCAAAAAAAGCTGAAGAACAAGGTGAAGTACCAATTGGTGCAGTTGTTGTGGATAAAGATGGCAATGTGATTGGTGAAGGATATAATAGACGCGAGCTTGATGAAGATGCAACGCAACATGCCGAAATGATTGCTATTAGACAAGCTTGTAAAAAATTAAATTCTTGGCGTCTAGTCGACTGTAGTTTGTTTATTACACTTGAACCCTGTCCCATGTGCAGCGGTGCCATCATTAATTCAAGATTGGCTGAAGTTTATTATGGTGCTTTTGATCCAAAAGCTGGAGCAGCAGGCAGTGTCATTGACTTATTTAAGGTAGAAAAATTTAATCACCATCCTAAAATTTATGGCGGTTTATTTAGGGATCAAGCAGCCCAAATGCTAAAAGATTTTTTCCGTGAAATTAGACGTAAACAAAAGCAAGATAAATAGTGGAAAAATAAATCAAAATACTGTATTATAGTTTGTGGGCAATGTCCGACCTCCAAATTGTGTCAGGACCGGAAGGTAGCAGCACTAAGGTTGCTTGGGCATGTGCCTTTTTTTGAGAATTTAAACAGCTCTTAGCTCGTTTGAGCTAGGAGTTTTTTTGATAAAGGAAGTGCAAAATGGCTTATCAAGCGCTATATCGTAAATGGCGTCCGCGAACTTTTGATGGAGTCGTAGGACAAACAGCGATTACTGATACATTAAAAAATGCAATCAAGCGTGGCAAGATATCACATGCTTTTCTATTCGCAGGACCACGTGGTACTGGTAAAACATCATGTGCTAAAATTTTTGCCAAGGCCTTAAATTGTACTAATCTGCAAGACGGAGAACCATGTAATGAATGTGAAAACTGTCTTGCAGCAGATCAAGGAACAATGAATGATATCATCGAAATCGATGCCGCATCTAACAATGGTGTCGATGAAATTCGAGATATCAGAGATAAAGTAAAATACGCCCCAACACAGGGTAAATATAAAGTCTACATCATCGATGAGGTTCATATGCTTTCGATGGGTGCCTTCAATGCCTTACTTAAGACACTAGAAGAGCCGCCAGAGCACGTAGTCTTTATCTTAGCTACTACTGAACTTCAAAAAGTTCCAGCAACTATTATTTCCAGAACCCAGCGCTACAACTTCAAGCGGATTGATCAACATGATTTAATTGCTCGTATGACCTATATTCTTGGCCAAGAAAAAATTGACTTTGAAGAAAAGGCCCTTGAAGTAATTGCTCAAGTAGCTGATGGTGGAATGCGTGACAGTTTAAGTATCTTGGATCAGATTTTATCTTATGATCAAGATAAGGTTAAATACGAAGATGCTTTAAGAATAACTGGTTATGCGGCTCAAGAAAAAATTGAACAAGTATTATTAAATTTACTTAATGGCAAGACTTCAGCAGCTCTTGAAATAGTTCATGCACTTTTGCAGGACGGAGCATCAACTAAGAATATTTTAGATGAGTTGATTAGTTTAACTGTTAAAGGGATGCTGGCAATTAAGAGTAATAAGGAAGAAACTTTTTTAACTGAGAATTATGCTTCCGAATTAGCTAAAATTCCAGAAGAAAAATTCTACTCACTCGTACAAGCAGCTAATAATGCCTTAAATGACTTGCGCTACACTAACCAGCAACAAATTCCGCTGGATGTATTTGTGGTTCAAGTAACTCAAGCTCCAGCAAAAGCTGATAATACACCTCAACAAGCTGAAGCAATTTCGTCAGATGTTGTTCAAACTCTAAAAAATCAAATTGACATTTTAAGTAAGCAAGTTGCGGAATTGAAAAATAGGCAGGCACCTGCTAGAAGTACTACTTCAGACTTTTCTGGCACAATTAAAACTGAAACTAAGTCGCAAATTAAGCGCCTTGCCGATAAAGAAAATAAACCAGAACAAAAGTCGAAAAGAAGAAAGGCTAGTTCTAATAGCCAAGCGGCTCAAGAAAATAACCGCCGGCAGGTATATCATGTGCTTGAAAATGCCACTAAGGAAGACCTAAATACAGTAAAAGATATTTGGCCAGACTTACTGTCTACTCTAAAAGTATCTCAAAGAGCTGTAATGGAAGTTTTAGATCCTGTGGCTGCAAGTCACGAGCAAATTGTTTTAAAATGTAAGTATGAATTATGGTTTGAGCGAGCAAATCAAGACGGAGATCTAATTTCTCAACTTGAAACTGAAATTGCGAAGCTAACAAAGCATAATTATAGTATTGTTTTAGTTGCAGATTCTTCATGGTTGAAAGTACGGCATGATTTTGTGGCAAGTCATAAAGAAGAGTTACTTGCTAAAAAATTTCAAAGACTAGAAAAATCTGAACAAGAAGCAAATGGTAATCAGATAGATCCTCAAGCAAAAAAAGAAGTCATTGATAAGGCTAAAGAATTGTTTGGCGATCTAGCACAGATTAAAGATTAAGGAGAGAAAACTATGGGTAAGAGACCTAATTTTGGTGGTATGGGCATGGGTAACATGCAAGGTTTAATTAAGCAAGCTAAGAAGATGCAACAACAAATGGAAGCTGAACAAGCAAATTTAGCTACTCAAGAATTTGTTGGTAAGTCTGCAGATGACATGGTAGTTGCTACTTTTAGCGGCGACCGTAAACTAAAAGACTTGAAGATTAATAAGGAAGCAATCGATCCAGATGATCCAGATATGCTTCAAGATCTTGTTATCGATGCTGTAAACAAGGGAATCAAGGCAGTAGATGATGCTACTCAAGCATCAATGGGCAAATACACTAAAGGTTTGATGTAAGATGCAATATCCATTACCAATTGCCCGTTTAATTGATAATTACATGAAGCTGCCTGGTATTGGTGAAAAAACAGCAACACGTTTAGCCTTTTACACAATGGACATGCCGGAAGATGACGTGGAAGACTTTTCTAAGTCATTAATGCAGGTAAAAGAAAATCTTCATTCTTGTTCTATTTGTGGGAATATTACTGAAAGTGATCCATGCGAGATTTGCCGCGATCAAAACCGTGACCGTTCAACGATAATGGTAGTTGAGCAGCCAAAAGATGTCATGGCTTTTGAGGAAATGGGCGAATATAATGGCTTGTACCATGTCTTACATGGAGTCTTGTCCCCAATGGATGGAGTAGGCCCAGAAGAAATTAACATTAAAAGTTTAATTACCAGACTTCAAAAACAAGATGAAGTTAAAGAAGTTATTCTTGCCCTAAACTCCAGCCCAGAAGGTGAAGCAACTGCTATGTATCTAGCTAAGCTGATTAAGCCAGCTGGCTTAAAGGTAACGCGTCTTGCTGCTGGTTTAGCCGTAGGTAGCGATATTGAATACGCCAACTCAATTACTTTGAAGCGCGCTGTTCAAGGGAGAACAGATCTATGATTGGAAAAAGGAACAAAGTTAAAAAAGCAGGCGACGAACGATTACTAAGAATTGTTGCTCAACTGCAAAGACAACTTGCTGAACAAAAAGTTTTCGATCAAACGACAATTGATTATTCATTTGATAATCGAGTTTTAAATAAAATTCTCCATGCAAAATTTATTTTTTTGTATGAAGAAGCAAGAAGAAGAAACACTAAATCTAGTAGCTCATCAAGCGTTATTACTAGATAATGTAGTCCACTGCGGTGGACTTTTTTTGTGGAAAAATAAATAATCTTGAAAAAACAAGTCTGTCTTTCTTTTTTCTTTTACAGTACAATGCCAAGTGGGGGTAGACATGAGAGGATATTTAATTACATTTGAAGGCCCAGATGGGGCAGGAAAAACTACAGTTATTAACGAAATAATTAAGCAATTACCACAAAGTTTACAAGAACGGACTCTTGTCACGCGTGAGCCAGGTGGATCTAAAATTTCAGAAAATATCAGAACAATTATTTTAGACCCAGAAAATAAAGAAATGGACAATCGAACTGAGGCTTTGCTTTATGCAGCTCAAAGAAGTCAACACGTAAGTGAAGTGATTCGTCCAGCCTTAGCAGCGGGTAAGGTCGTCTTATCAGATAGATTTATTGATAGTTCACTCGCTTACCAAGGTGTAGGTAGAAATCTAGGCATTGAAGAAGTAAAGCAAATTAATGATTTCGGAACTGGCGGACTTGAGCCTGATTTAACCATCTTCTTAGACCTAGATCCAGCTGTTGGTTTAGCTAGAATTGAAAAAGAGCGCGCTGGTCAAGAAGATCGACTTGAACAAGAAAAAATTGACTTCCATAATAAGGTCTATGCTGGTTATCGTGAATTACTTGAACGCTATCCTGATCGAATTAAAAAAGTAGATGCTAATTTGCCGATCAAGGATGTTGCAGCTAATAGTGTTAAAATAATAAGAAAACAATTACCTGATATTTTTATGTAAGGATTTGGTAAGAATGAAACTTGTTTTAGCAATTGTACAGGATAAAGATGCAGATACCCTAGCAAAAGAATTTATTCAAAATGATGTTCGTGCAACTAAATTAGCTACCAGCGGTGGCTTTTTGAGAGCAGGGAATACAACTTTTATCGTGGGTATTGAAGATGACCGTGTAAATGAAGTATTAGAAATCATTAAAAAGAGCTCCCATACTAGAGAACAATATGTCTCGAATATGAACATGGATGCTGCAGGCACTTCCATGCTTGGAAAACCAGTTCAAGTTACTGTTGGTGGAGCGACTGTCTTTGTATTACCAGTTGAGGAATTTAAGCACTTTTAATGATTGATTTAAAAAATATCGGCCAAAAGCAGGCTGATCTTTTAAGGGATGCATATTTAAATAAAAAAGTTGCCCACAGTTACTTGTTTGTTGATCCCATGCAAAAGAAGGGCATAAATACAGCTTACTGGCTGGCCTGCCTTTTTAATTGCTTGGGAGAAGATAAGCCAGATGGAACTTGTAACAATTGTCAGAGAATCTTAGATGGAAATCATCCAGATGTCTTCTTAGTAAAACTAGAAGGTAAGCAGACTCTCTCAATTGATCAGATTCGTCCTTTAAAAGAAGAACTTGCTAAGAGCCCTGTTGAAGGAAATCGCCGCTTTTTTATAATTGAAAATGCGGAAAAATTAACTTTAGCTGCAAGCAACGCCTTGCTTAATTTATTAGAAGAACCAGTAGCACCAGTAGTTACGATTCTGATCACAAATAATGAAAATCAAATTTTACCAACAGTTAAATCTAGAACGCAGATTCTTAATTTTTCTGATGAAAAGATTGATAGTAAAAGAGCACAATTACTTGAATATGGCTTAACAGATGAAGAAATTGATGATCTAGGCGATACAGGTAAGCTTGAAGAAGAGAGTAGATACTTGTTTCAAGAATTATTAGAACATAATGATTTAGCCTTGGTGCGTGTGAATCAGATTAGTAGTCTTGCTACTAAGCCAGCGAATCAAAAGTTTGTTTTTTATCAGCTTAAGACTTTGACTATGAAGAGTTTAGAAGCTGGTAAAAAGTTAAGGGAAAGTGCATCTTTATTAGAGTTATTAATGACTTGCGATAAGATGCGAGCTAGTAATGTTAGTTTCCACAATACATTAGATTATTTAGTATTGAGTTTTGAACGGTAGGTGTTTTTGAGTGGATCCATTTTCACAATTGTCACAATTACAGCACAATCTTCAGGCAATGACAAAAACTGTTGCCGGTCTGGAAAATGACATGCTTGAAGTATTGAAAGAAAATACAGAATTAAAAGTTGAAAACCAACTATTAAGAGAAAAAATTAGTAAGCTAGATGCAAATAAAGAACCAGCTGAGAATAAGTCGCAAGCTGGTTTGAAGTCACTGAGAAATATTTACGATTCTGGTTACCATATCTGCAATATGTACTATGGTTCTCACCGTGAATCAGGTGAAGATTGCATGTTCTGCTTAGATATTTTAGATAATTTTGTAAATCACGGACAAAAGAGTAGGGGATAAAAATTATGCAAGTGCAGAGTAGTTTTAATAAAAAAGATAAGGGACGTCTGTATCTTGTCCCTACTCCAATTGGAAATTTAGAAGATATTACTTTAAGAGCTAAAAGAATTCTAACTGAAGCTGACTACATTGCAGCTGAAGATACCCGAACTAGTGGGATCTTGCTTGAAAAGATTGGCGTTCATAATAAGATGATTTCTTTTCATAAGTATAATTCTAAAGAACGCGCTCCAGAATTGATTAAGCTGCTTAAGGAAGGAAAGACAATTGCTGAGATCTCTGATGCTGGAATGCCGGTAATCTCAGACCCAGGTTATGTCTTGGTGCAAGAATGTATCAAAAATGATATTCCTGTTGTCTCTCTTCCGGGTCCTTCAGCTTTTGCGACTGCCCTAATTGCTTCTGGCTTTGATGCACAACCCTTTACTTATTATGGTTTTTTACCGCGTAAGAGCAGTGAGCAAAAGAAGTACTTTGAAATGATGAACACTTCGCGTGCTACTTCAATCTTTTATGAAGCACCGCATCGCTTGAAGAAGACCTTGAAGACTTTAGCTGAAGTAATTAAGCCAGATCGAAAAATTGCCTTGGCTCGTGAATTAACTAAGATTCATGAAGAATATATCAGAGGATCAATCAGTGAAATTAATGAATACTTCACTGAGAACGATCCACGAGGTGAATTTGTGGTTTTAGTTTCTCCTAATGAAGAGGAAGAAAAGCAACTTTCTTGGGATGAGTTAATCAAGCAAGTAGCCGACCAAGTAGCAGCTGGTGAAAGTAAAAAAGATGCGATTAAGTCAGTTGCTAAGGCAAATAAGGTTTCAAAGAATGAACTTTATGACAAATACCATCAAAATTAAGCACGAGGATTAAGATGGAAAAGATTTTTAAAGAAGAGCACCAAGTTAGCTATGGTGATTGTGATGAAACAGGAAAAATTCAACTTCCTCATTTAATTGAGCATTTTATGCAGGTTTCAAATGATCAATTAACAGCAGGTGGTGCTGGAATTCATGATTTACTAAAGCAAAATCTAGGCTGGGTTGTAGTTGAGTATCATCTTGATATTGATCGCTTGCCTGAAGCTGGTGAAAAAATTACTGTTACTACCAACGGTAGTGGATATAATCGCTTTTTTGAATACAGAGATTTTGGTATAATTGATTCTACTAACAAAAAGATAGTGGATGTCAAAAGCCAATGGGTAATTTTAGATTTAAAAAATCGCAAAATTACTGAAGCAGATGACCAAATGATGCAGAAATTTGGAAATCCATACTTGAAACATATGCCGCGCTTTAAGAGATTACGTCCCTTAAAAGAATATCGCTCAAGTAAAAAATATACTGTTAGATATTATGATTTAGATACAAACCATCATTTAACTAATAGTATTTATTTTGATTGGATGATTGATACCTTGCCAAGAGAGTTCTTGAATTCTCATACTGTTAAAAGTATTGATATTTCATTTAAAAAAGAAGTTCAATACGGAGATCAAGCACTAGCAGAAGTAGAGCTTGACCAAGATACATTGACTTCGTATCATTTAATTTCTAATCAGGGTGAGGTGTCTGCCTTGGCTGAAATTAATTGGAAAGAAAATTAAAGGCATGACTTGTTGTTAGTACAGTCGTGCTTTTTTTGAAAGGTAGGGATGCCAATGAAGGCAGGAATAAAGAAATTAGATTTGCAGGGGTTAGTTACCCTGGCACTCTTTGTAGCAATGGATATTGTGCTTGAGAAGATATCTTTTGGCCCATCAACCTTAAAGGTAGGTTTAGGATTTATTGGAAGTGCATTGCTTGCTTATTATTTTGGTCCCTTGTGGGGCGGAATTGGGGCATTAGTTAGTGACTTATTGCGGTCAGCGATTTTTGGAGTTGAGGGAGGCTTCTTCCCGGGCTTTACGCTGTCAGCAATTGTTGGTGTGGTAATTTACGCCCTCTTCTTATATCAAAAACCAATTAAGTGGTGGCGTATTATTGCCTCAACCTTATTAGTTACCTTAGTGGTTAATGTCTTAATGAATACTTACTGGATTCATCTATTATATGGCTTAGATTTAAGAGCAGCATTTCTACAAAGAATTCTAAAAGAGTTGATCACTCCTTGGATTCAAATTGTCGTTCTTTACGTGATTTTAAATGCTCTTCAACGTGTTAAAATAAGAAGGTAATTTCGATAATAATAAGGATAGAATTTAAATGAAAATATTAAGTATTACTACTGCAACCAATCATTTGAGCGTAGCTTTGAATGATGGAGATAAAATTTGGGAAAAGAACGAAGAAGATCATCGAAATCATAGTGAACATTTAGATCCTTTAATTAATGAATTGTTGAAGGAAAATGATCTTACTTTAAAAGATATTGATCGTTTTGCAGTTGCAGAAGGTCCTGGTTCTTATACTGGTTTAAGAATTGGAATTACTACTGCGAAGATGTTTGCTTCTATTTTAAATAAAGACTTAGTTGGAGTATCAACTTTAGCTGCATTAGCTAACGGCGCAAGCGATGGCTTAATCGTGAGTGAATTAGATGCTCGTAACAAGAACTTCTTTGCTGGCGTTTATCATAAGGCTAACGGCAAGTTAGAGAATCTAGTTCCTGATGGTCACTATCATTTAGATGACTTGATGAATAAGGTGAAAGACCTTGGCTTATCTGAACAAGTTATCTTTGTTGGTAGCCCAATTGAAAAATACCAAGATGAAATTAAGGACTTACTAGGTTCAGACAATTTCACTCAAGATGCTGGCGACAACCAAATTCATGCTGGTGAAATTGGAAAGTTAGCTCTTAATAAAGAAGCAGTAGATCCTGATAAGATGGTGCCAAAATATTTGAGACGTACGCAAGCTGAAATGGACTGGCATAATAAGACTGGAAAGGCATTTGGTCCTGATAGCGACTATGTTGAAGAAGTTTAGTTTATTTTTCCATCCGATAGAAATCGACCTCAGCTTTACGCCTTTTGCCTTGAGACTGAATAATGAAACTTATCAGGTTATGAAGGCTAGCGATGAGAATATTGCGGACTTGTTAGGGTTAGAGCAAGAAGTGTATTTTGGACGGACGCCTTGGAGTCGATTTTCTTTTAAGAGTGAATTAAAGAAGCATGCTAATTCCTTGTACTTGGTAGTTTATCAAGGCTCGACTTTGGTGGGCTTTGTGGGGATGAGAATGCAGGCTCAAGAAGGACATATTACCAATATTGCGGTAAAGCCTACCTATCAACGAAGAGGAATTGGTGAGTTCTTGCTCAGAACCATGATTGAGATTGCTCAGAAAAATCGCGCAGTTCAGATGACTTTAGAGGTACGCAGCGATAACTATAATGCTCAGAGTTTGTATCGTAAGTTAGGCTTTAAGGATAACTTTATCCGGAAGAACTACTATACTACTGAACAAGCAGATGCGATTAGCATGATTAAAGAATTGACAGATTAAGAATAGGAAGAGATAAAGTGACTAAAAAAGATGTTCGAATTTTAGCATTTGAAAGCTCATGTGATGAAACTTCAACTGCTGTGATTAAAAATGGTCGTGAAATCGAAAGCTTAATTGTAGCTACTCAAATTAAAAGTCACCAACGCTTTGGTGGGGTTGTGCCAGAAGTAGCAAGTCGTCACCATATTGAAGTAATTACGCAGATTACTAAGGAAGCTTTAGATGAAGCAAATGCGACTTGGGCTGATATTGATGCAATTGCGGTCACCTATGGACCAGGTCTAGTTGGGGCACTTTTGATTGGTGTTAGTGCAGCAAAGGCAGCTTCAATGGCAACTGGAATTCCGTTAATTGGCGTTGACCACATTATGGGCCACATTATGGCAGCGCAATTAAAGGATGAGATTGAATATCCAGCTCTTGCTTTGCAGGTGTCTGGTGGACATACTGAGATTGTCTTGATGAAGGATCCGATCCACTTTGAAATTGTGGGTGATACGAGGGATGATGCAGCTGGTGAAGCCTATGATAAGATCGGCCGCGTTTTGGGTGTTAATTACCCAGCAGGTAAGACCATTGATGAATGGGCACATAAGGGGAAAGATACCTTCCACTTCCCAAGAGCAATGATGGAAGATGATGACTATGACTTCTCCTTCTCAGGTCTTAAGAGTGCCTTCATTAATACTTGCCACCATGCAGATCAAATTCATGAAGAGCTTAATAAGTATGACCTAGCTGCAAGCTTCCAAGCTTCAGTTGTTGATGTGTTAAGTCACAAGACAATTAGGGCCATTAAGGAATATAAGCCAAAGACCTTTATTCTAGGCGGCGGGGTCGCCGCAAACCATGGCTTACGGGATCGATTAGCAGAAGAGATTGAAAAGTTGCCTGCTGATATTAAGCCAAAGGTGATCTTACCAGACTTGAAGCTTTGCGGAGATAATGCGGCAATGATTGGGGCAGCTGCTTATAACTTGTATCAAGCAGGTAAGTTTAGTGATGTGAACTTGAATGCAGATCCATCACTTGAGTTGCCATATGCCTATAGCATGTTGAAGTAAGAGCTAGACAATGCACAAGAGTGAATAGTTAACAGAATAAGTTATTTTATAAAGAACCAAATGATGTTGAAGAACAATGTTTTTCTTCGATGTCGTTTGGTTTTTTTGCTTTGTTCGTAAAACACCTTGACAAAATAAAAAATGGGGGGGGTAAACTAGGCTTGTGTCTACCTTTTAGATCGAAACCAGTTATTTAATTATATTCGGAGGAGTAAGAATGAAAAGTAAAAATAGTAAGTTAATGTATGTTTCGGCTGCCGTACTTGCTGCTGGTGCAGTAGCTGGCGTTAATACTCAAAACGCTCATGCGGCTGAAGTTCAAAAGCAAGCTGATAAGAATGCAGCACAAAAGACAATTGATCAAAATCGAAAAGATTTAATTCAAACTCAAGATCAGTTAAATAAAGTACAAGCAGATCGTGACAATGCTGTTCGTAAAGTTCCAGATGCTCAAGCAAAAGTCTTAACTGCAGATTCAAATAATCAATCAGCTCAATCAGGTTTAGCTAACGCTCAAGATCAATTAAAGACTGCTCAAAATGCTCAAGCTAACGCTCAAGCAAATTATGATGCGTCTTACGAAAATAATGTTAAGTCTGTACAAAACGATGTGAATAAAGCTAACGCTGATGTTCAAACCACTCAAGAACAAATTAATGTTCAAAATACTAAACAAGCAGAAGCTTTAAACAATCAAAAAGGGCAAGAAGACGCATTAAAGACTAATACTGAAACTTTGAACAAGACTAATGAAGAAATCAGTAAAACTCAAGGGCAAGTTGAACAAGCTCAAAAGACTTATGATGCTGTAAATAAGGATTATCAGCCAGTAAAAGCCGAATTAGATAGACAAGCTAAAGAAGCACAAGATGCACAGAAGGCTGCACAAGAAAATGCTAAGGAATTAACTAAAGCACAAAACGAGTTAAAGACTACACAAGACACTGCAAATAAAGCAGCAGAAACTATTAATAATGCACAAGCAAAATTAAATAGAGATACTAGCGCATTAAATGGCGCAAAGAGTGAATTAAGTTCAAAGCAAAAACAAGCTAGCGACTTAACTAGTCAAAGAGATCAAGTAGCTAAAGATTTGCAAACCGCACAAAACCAGATGAACATCGCAAAAGCCGAATTAGATGCGGATAAAGATGCGGTAGTCAACACTATGGTCATGCCGCAAGTTTATAAGGATACTGTGAAGAGATGGAATGGCAAATCACATACCGATGATTACTACAAAGAAATGGAAGCTGCAAGCTGGATTGGCTGGACGCAAAACGAATACACGCATAATGAAGCTGAAAAGAATCATATGGTTGATTTAAAGCATATGTCAAGAGCTGACCAAATCGAATTAAATAAGTTTGGTATTGATTTGATTAATCAATTAAGAAGCCAAATTGGCGTAGATCCCTGGACGTTTAACGATTCAGCATTAAACTTTGCAAACGCTATCGCAGATAGATATGTGAAAGATGATTGGGATTCCGATAAAGATGGCCACGATAGTGAAGCAATTAATGAATTAGCACATCAATATGGTTTGCAATCAAAAATGCATAGAGATGGATCATTTAGCAAATCTGGTCAATTATATGAAAATATGATGACTGATCGTTTTGGGCAAACAGAACCAACATTTGAACAAGCTAAACGAATGAAGGCTGACGGTAGTACTCAATCATTACAAGAACTAGCTTATAATGTCGCACTATCGTATAATCATTCACAAAGTGA
Source organism: Lactobacillus johnsonii (assembly GCF_014058685.1). Classification (NCBI taxonomy): domain Bacteria; kingdom Bacillati; phylum Bacillota; class Bacilli; order Lactobacillales; family Lactobacillaceae; genus Lactobacillus; species Lactobacillus johnsonii. The sequence continues at coordinate 454,113 of NZ_CP059055.1, forward strand.
TTACAATAATCGATTAGATGATATGGATCATTTGAAGAACCAAGTATATAATGCAGTTAAACGATTCGCATTCAATTATAATGAATGGCTTCATGCATATGGTATTTTGTCACAAGAGTATTTCAATTATAGTGCAAAAGGTAAAAACTATGCCGCAATTAGTTTCAGTGTGAAACCAACAAAAGATCGTTGGGGCTTTGACGACATGGACATCCACGTAGTTAATGTTCATGAATCCATGGTTCTCGATCCAAAAGTATTTAATGTTAATGCAACTATTCCATTAACTGATGACAAGAGTGAATTGAAAAAGCAATACACTGATAACTTCGCTTTAGTAAACACGTTAACTCCTAAGAAAGCTAACTTAGATAACCAAATTAACGTTTTAACTAACGACATTAAAGGACTTAACACTCGCATTAGTGATTTGACTAAATCAATTAGTGATACTAACAAGACTCTTGCAGACGCAAAAGCAACTAAGGCAGATGCAGACAAGAAGATTGCAGTTCTACCAGGTCGCGTTCAAGAATTGAAGAATAAACAAGCATCCCTAGATAAGACTCAATCTAAGGCAGAAGCTGATTTGGCTACTTACCAAGCTAAGAATAAAGATCTTCTTGCTCAATTTAACGCTGCTAAAGCCAACTTAGATAAGTTAACAGCTAAGCTAAATGATCTTAACAGTGCAAAGAGTAGGGCTGAAAGTGCAGTAACAGAAAGCAAAGCTAACTTAGACAAGGCAACAAGTGAATTATCAGCTATTTCTTCTCATTTAGATGAATTGAAAGCTAAGTTATCAACTGCTAAAACTACTAAGGAACAAGCTGACGCTAACTTAGCTAAGGCTAAAGCTGCATATGATGAATATGTAAGCACCCATAAAGATGTAATTGATAACTTGAACAAGGCAAATGCTGAATTAGCAGCTAAGACTAAAGCTTATAACGAAGCAAAAGAAGACGCTGCTAAGACTGATAAAGAATACCAAGCAGCTCAAGATGAACTGACTAAGTTGAATAACCACATTGAAGACTTATCAACAGCTATCACTAACTATGAATCTAAGATCAAGCAATTAAATACTACAATCAACAAGCAAAAGGCAGACCAAAAACGTGCTGCTCTTGATGCTCAAATCAATAAGGCTTTAGATAATGTTTCAGCTCCTAAGCATACTGCTACTACAACTACTAGTGTTCAAGCTGGCACTTCTAGCTTAGTAGCTCCAGCAGCTGCTGTATCTACTACCCAAAGAAGTGAAGTCTTAACTAACACTGTAGTAAGATCAAATAATGCATCTGTTTTAAGTCCTCAAACTAAGAAGTTAGTTGCCCAAGCTAATGCATCTAAGAATTCATTACCACAAACTGGTGCTAACGATAAGCTTAGCGTATTTGCTGCTTTAGCAGGATTGTCTTTAGCATCCCTAGGCCTAGGCTCTTTAGTGGGCGACAAGAAGAGAAAGCGTAACTAGTCTTTTTATGAAAGAAAAAGAAGTGCTGAAGCGCCTTGGGTTTGAAGAAGATGAGAACTTAGGTGAAGTTAAGCAGCTACGTAATTACAGTATTGAGTATACTGAGGGTAATAACAATAATTACTTCAGGCTAACAGATAATAAAAAGCCAGCCAAGATCATAGAAGACTTTTCATCACATAACCAGATTATTCTTCCTGTGTGCCATTATGAATATGGGAGAGTAATAATTACTGGTTGGCGTGGTTGTCTGTCAGAGAATATGAAAGAATATGTTCCTGAGGATGTTTCCCATAAAGAATCGTGGATAAATAAGAGAAAAAAAGAAAAGGGAAACAAGGCTATGCTTCTTGACACTCTTATGCGGGAAGCCTTATCTAAAAATTATGAAGAAAACCTCTCAGCTACATATTGTATTGATGCGGGCCATGTTTTTGGCAGGTTTACACGCTTAACATCTTATATTGGGGATATTCTTGGAAGTAATCAGAATGTCAATAATATTAATATTTATCCTCAAGTTAAAGAAGCAAATGAAATTTCTAATACTGAGAGGAAATCTCAATTAGATTTTGAAAATGAAGCTCGGGACAATAAGCCTTGTTACTATGAAGCGGAAGCAATTTGTAAAGAATGGACTGATATAGTTCCGATTGGTACACGAATAAGAATCATAGATATACAGAACTCTAAAGAACTTCATCATGTATTCATTCCTAATTGTAAATATCCTAAATCTGATGAAGGCAAAAATTCAGATTCTGGATCCAAAGACACGGTAGATAACGAAAATTCAACTTCAGAACCCGAAAACACGGTAGATGATTATCGCGCCTTCTTTAAAGGAGGTGATCTAAACAGCCTAAAATGGAAAAAGGCTGATACTCCAAAGAATAATAAATAACAGTTTGATTTTTAATTAGGGTGAAAACCCTAATCCACTTTTCTTTTATTTTTACATAAAAGGTTGTTTAACATTTCATTGAAAGTAAGTAATTTAATAGTTACTTGCTTTTTTGATACTTTTTGACTTTAAAAGACCTTATTCTGCCTATAAATAAGGATTATTGTTATAATAAGAATTGAAAGATCAATAATCTTGAGGAGGAATTTATTATGAGAGATGAAGTTCAAGCTCCACAAGAGGAAACTCCTAACACATATTGGCGTTGGCTGGTAGAGTCATGGCGCTATCCTCTCGGCCACAACCTAGGGGAAAAGTGGTACGGAGTCGTTACCTTATTAGGTGAAGATATTGTATTATTCATTGGTTTAGCTATTACTAGTAATTATATTGCTAATATGTTTGATATTACGCTGATCCATCATGCATCAGGTTTTACCTTCTGGTCAATCGTAATTCTGTTCTGTGTTCAAATTATTACGATTCTTTGTTCCATGGTTGGTCACTTGTTCGTGTTCGGTAGTACCGGTGGCTTTTGGCAGTATGTCAACAAGGTTGCACAAGTAACTAACTGGAATTTCTGGATTGTAATTTGTGCATTCTTCTTCTTAATTCTAAGCTTAAGTTCAGGCTTGCTTGGATTTGGAGAAGCCTTAGTCTGGATCTTCTATGCACTGTTTTCTTTAGGTTCATTCTTACTGGTTGTTTGTCCTGATCCAGGAACCGAAAAGATGATCCACGATCCATTCTGGGGTGCAGTAATTTACCTAGTAATGATTGTTGTCATTTATGCTATTATTTGGGGCTTAGCCTTCAGCATTATGATCAACTTGTAGAAATATTAAAAAAGATGTTGTTTAATCAACGCGTAATGCGAAGATTAACGACATCTTTTTTGTTGTGAGGGTTATTTGTCAGTTGTATTTTTAACGTTTGGGAGCATATAACTTCTGAAAATCCATTTGAATTCTTAAGGCCTCGTAGATTGGTTTTCCACCTAAGAGATCTAAAACGAAATAAGCAATAAAAGTTGCCACGAGCATTGGAAAGATCTGTTCAACTGAGCCAACCATTTCTGTTAGCAGGGTTAAAGCAGTAAAGGGTGCTTTTTCAATAGCACCAAAGTAAGCACACATGGAGGTAACAATAATAATGCCATAGCAACGCTTTGGAGCAATTCCGGAGTGAATCATAATCACGGCGAAGATAACACCTAGTAAGGCTCCTAAAACAAGAATTGGCATAAAAATACCACCAGGAACTGAGGCACCATATGAGATCATTGAAAAAATAAAGCGAACAATAAACCAAATAAGTGGCAACAAAGTTAAACTTAGCATCCCAGTTTGGATATTTTTCATAAAGGTTGGTTCAAAAAGACCAGAGATAAAATCGTGAGAACCGCCAAGCAGCTTCGCATTCCAAAGGCCAATTGGAATTACTAAGATTAGCGGAATAATACTGTGGTAGATTTTAGGGATGATAGTAAGTTTTGAATAAATGGGTTTAAGGCTTAAGAGGCAGTATTGGTAGAAATAAGCAAGTAAGCCCAAAAGACCTCCCATTAAGATTACAAACCAATAAGAAGTTAAAGGTAAAGACCTATCTAAGGGAAGATAAAGGCAGGGAGTAGTGCCAAAAAAGCATAATGTCATTAGGTCAGATGTCATTGCAGCAGCTAGAGCAGTTAGGCATTCTTTCGGATCAAAACTAAAGGTTATTTCTTCTACTAAGAAGAAGACCCCAGCTAATGGAGCTGAGAAAGCTGCACTTAAGCCAGCAGCAATCCCGCATCCCTGGAGTCTCTTAAGATCTTCATCATCGGCATGAAAAAGATTCTGACCAAAAGCTTGTCCAACCATAGCGCCCATTTGAATACAAGGACCTTCTCGTCCAAGAAAAAGTCCCGGACAAATTGCTAAAAGCCCCCCAACAAACTTACGCCACAAGATGCTCCACCAATTCATTTTATTTTCATCAAGCATTATGGCTTCAACTTGAGGAACACCTGAACCAGTAATATTGTTGAGGACTGGTTTAATAACTTGAGCAAGAATCAGACAAATTATCATGCTCCCAAGCAGGTAAGGAACAAGATAGATCGGCTTTTGACGCATTAAAGGATAGATAAAAAATAGAAATTTCATTGTGTGGTCAATAATCCACCGGAAAGTCCCAACAATTAGGCCAGTAATTAATCCAATGATAATTCCTTGCAAAAAGATAAAGAAAAAATTTGATGTAAATGGTTTGGCTAAAACTTGTTTGGCCGTTTTAATCATTTTCTGCCAGCTTTCTAAAGGTTGTGATAAGCCTAGTTTACATCAAATTAATAAGCCCAAAATAAAAATAACGATAGCGTTTTACTATCGTTATTTCTGAGTATTAATATTTTGTGGTCTATCTTAGTTTTATTATTTATCTCCATCGAAGATAGAAGATTTAACAATAACATAATCTACTACTCTAATTGCACTTAGATCTTTTCCACCAGCATAAGAAATTGAAGACTGGAGATCTTCTTGCATCTCACGTAAGGTATCTTTAATTGAGCCACGGTATGGAACTAACATTTGCTTTCCTTCAACATTGCGGTAGGCGCCTTTTTGAACTTCAGAAGCTGAACCCCAGTATTGTTTATAACGCTTACCATCAATAGTAATTAAGTTACCAGGAGATTCTTCATGACCAGCAAAAAGTGAGCCAATCATAACCATAGAAGAACCGAAGCGAACAGACTTAGCAATATCACCATTATGGCGAATTCCGCCATCGGCAATTAAAGGCTTTCTAGCTGCTTTAGAACACATTCTAAGCGCTGCTAATTGCCAGCCACCAGTACCAAAACCGGTCTTAAGCTTTGTGATGCAGGCTCTACCAGGTCCCACACCAACCTTAGTTGCGTCAGCTCCAGCATTTTCTAATTCACGAACTGCTTCAGGAGTAGCAATATTACCAGCCGTTAAGAAGGTATCAGGTAATTTTTCCTTAATATACTTGATCATTTTAATGACATAGTCGGAATGACCATGTGCCACATCAATTGTTGTATATTCCGGAATAATATTTTCCTTAGCAAGATAGTCGATGAAGTCGTATTCGCTATCCTTAATTCCAACTGAAATTGAAGCAAATAATCCCTTATCGTGCATCATCTTAATGAAGTCAGCGCGTTTTTCTGGGTAAAAACGGTGCATAACATAATAGTAGCCATGTTCTGCAAGCCAGATGGCTAAATCTTCGTCGATAACACTTTCCATGTTTGCAGGAACAACTGGGATTTTAAATGTTCGACTTCCAAATTTAACTCCTGTATCAGCCTCGCTGCGGCTCTTAATAATACATTTATTAGGTACAAGTTGGATGTCATCATAATCGAAAGCTTCCATACTAAAATAATTGCTCATTTAATTTACCTCGTGCTCTTTAAAAACTACATGAGTTAATATACGGGTGAAGTTAGTCAAAGTCAAGAATAAAAATGAATATTTATTTTATTGATTATTAAAAATGTTCGGAAATCAATTGACTATTAAGATATAGATTGTTAAACTAGTCTTCGGTTTTAAGAAAATGATTTTTATGAGGTGAAATCAAATGACAGCAATAGCAGTTGTAGGTAGTCAATGGGGCGACGAAGGAAAGGGTAAAATTACCGATTTCTTAAGTAAAGAAGCAGCAATGGCTGTTCGTTCAAATGGTGGTAATAATGCCGGCCATACAATTGAAATCGGTGATAAGACTTTCAAAATGCGCCTAATTCCATCTGGAATTTTTGCTGCTAAGAAGGGTGCTGTAATTGGTAATGGTGTAGTTATCAATCCAGAAGTAATGTTCGGAGAATTAGATAACCTTGAAAAAGAAGGTATCGACATTAGCGGCTTGAAGATTTCTAACCGCGCACACATTATTATGCCTTACCACATTTTGCAAGATACTTATCAAGAAGAAGCAAAGGGTGACAAGAAGATCGGAACTACCAAGAATGGTATCGGTCCTTGTTACATGGATAAGGCTTCAAGAACTGGTATCCGTGTTTGCGATTTACTTGAAAGAGATACTTTTGAAGAGAAGTTACGTACTAATTTAGCTGAAAAGAATGCTTTATTCACTAAGGTTTACGGTAAGCCTGAACTTAAATTTGAAGACATCTTTGAAAAGTACCTTGAATACGGTCAAAAGATGAAGAAATACGTTACTGATACCTCAGTAGTTGTAAACGATGCTTTAGATAACGACGAAAAAGTTCTTTTTGAAGGTGCACAAGGAGTAATGCTTGATATTGATGAAGGTACTTATCCATACGTAACTTCTTCAAACACTATTTCAGGTGGGATTGCTTCTGGTATCGGAATGGGTGCTAACCGCTTAGATACTGTTATTGGTGTCTGCAAGGCTTACACTACTCGTGTTGGTGAAGGACCATTCCCAACTGAATTATTAGATGAAGTTGGTGATCGCATTCGTGAAACTGCTCATGAATACGGTACTGTTACTGGTCGTCCACGTCGTGTCGGTTGGTTTGATTCAGTTGCTCTTCGTCACGCTAAGCGTGTTGCTGGTATCAACGCTTTAAGTTTGAACTTATTAGATGTCTTTTCTGGTTTTGACAAGATTAAGATTGCCACTGCTTACGAACTTGATGGTGAAAAGATCGACTACTACCCAGCAAGTTTGAAGGAATTATACAGATGTAAGCCAGTTTATGAAGAACTTCCTGCATGGGAAGAAGATATTACCAATGTAAAGACTTGGGAAGATTTACCAGAAAATGCTAAGAAGTTCTTGAACCGCGTTTCTGAATTAGTAGGTGTTCCTCTAGTTACTGTTTCAGTTGGTCCTGACCGTGAACAAACTATTGTTTTGAAGAATCCTTGGGAAAAATAATTTATGTTAGAACGTTATACTCGTCCAGAAATGGGCAAAATTTGGTCCTTAGAAAATAAATACGCTGCTTGGTTAAAGGTAGAAATCGCTGCAACTAACACATGGGCAGAACTTGGTGAAGTGCCAGAAGCAGATGCTAAGAAGATTGCAGACAATGCTTCTTTTACTGTTGAGCGTGTTTCAGAACTTGAAGCCATTACCCACCATGATGTGGTTGCTTTTACGAGAACAGTTTCTGAAAGTTTAGGTGAAGAGAAGAAGTGGGTTCACTTCGGCTTAACTTCAACTGATGTTGTGGATACTGCACAAGGTTATATCTTAAAGCAAGCTAATGAGATCATTTTGAAAGACTTAGAGGCTTTAAAAGAAACTATTGCCGAAAAAGCTAAGAAGTACAAATACACTGTTGAAATGGGCCGTACTCACGGTGTTCAAGCAGAACCAACTACTTTTGGTTTGAAGCTTGCTCGCTGGTATGCTGAGATTAACCGTGATATTGAACGCTTTAAAGCAGCAGCTAAAGATGTAGAATCTGGTAAGATTTCTGGTGCCGTTGGTACTTTTGCAAATGTGCCACCAGCAGTTGAAACTAGCGTTTTAAAGCAGTTAGGTTTAACTCAGCAACCTGTAACTAGTCAAGTTTTACCAAGAGATTTACATGCGTACTACATTGCTACAATTGCCTTAATTGCAACCAGTATTGAAAATTGGGCTACTGAAATTCGTGGTTTGCAAAGAAGTGAAATTCATGAAGTTGAAGAACACTTTAGAGCTGGCCAAAAGGGCTCTTCTGCAATGCCTCATAAGCATAATCCAATTGGTTCTGAAAACTTATGCGGGATGGCGAGAGTAATGCGTGGCTACATGGTACCAGCTTATGAAGATGTAGCTTTATGGCATGAAAGAGATATTTCTCATTCAAGTGCTGAACGTGTAATTTTACCTGATGCAACCATTGGAATTGACTACATGTTGAACCGTTTCAACCGCATCTTAACCAACTTAGATGTTTTCCCAGAAACAATGCTCAAGAATATGGATCGTACTTATGGCTTGATCTATTCACAACGTGTGCTTTTGAAGTTAATTGATGAAGCAGGTTTATCACGTGAAAAGGCTTATGATATGGTGCAAAAGCTAGCTAATAAGTCTTGGCAAGAACAAACTTCATTTAGAAAGTTAATTGAAGACAGTGAAGTTATGAATTACTTGTCTGAAGAAGATCTAGACGATGCTTTTGATTATCATTATCACTTGAAGCATGTTGATGAAATTTTTGAAAAGTGCGGCTTAGATTAAGATAGAAATAAAGACGTTTTGTTAGATATAATTGTGTCTGACAAGGCGTTTTTTGTTTGGGATAAGGGGAAGTATGAAGAAAGAAATTTTAAAGAAACTGGAATATTTAAATAAGCTCTATAGAAATGGGTATTGGGGAAGTGAACTACCAGAAGATACGCGTCCTAAAAAGTTAGATCCTAATTCTGAAGAAAATGCTATCTTCTATACTTTACCAACAGCTCTGGATTATCAAAGAAATTCCAATACCTTATGGAAAAGTGCTACAGCAACTTTTGAAAATAATGAAACTAAGTTTGTATTTAATCCAGGAGAAGTAGTAAAGAAAGAGTTTACTGAAGTGCAAGATGCCTTGACTAAATATAATTTGGCTTTGCAGAAAAATAAGCAAACACAAATTTGGATTAGGTTGTGTCAGACTTTAGTTAATAACTTTAATGGAAGAGTAACGGATTTTTTTGCCTATTTTGATAATGACATTCAAAAGGTACGGCACTACATGCAGGTTGAAAAGAAAAAAGATTTTCCGTACTTATCAGGTAAAAAATTGTGCAATTATTGGCTATATGTGATGTATCAATATACGAATTTACCTTTGATTAACACTGATAAAATTTATATTGCAACTAATCGACATATTATTAGAGCTACACATCGGTTAGGACTAATTACAGATGAAGAATTAGAGAGTTCAAAAGTACAAGATTATGTAATAGAGGCTTGGATTGAAGCTTTAAACGATACAGAATATGTACCCATTGATTTTCAGGCTGCTCTTTGGCTATGGGCAAGAAGTGGATTCAAGGAAGATTTGTAGTAGAAAAGGATAGCAACTATGAAACAAGAATACTCTGCAGGCGCTATTATCTGGCGTAAAAATAATGAAGAAATCCAATATTTACTAATTCAAAGTCAACCTTATAAACAATTCAAGAGTGCTTGGGCATTTTCTAAGGGACATCTTGAAGCAGGTGAGACAGAACGGGATGCTGCAAGGAGGGAAGTCTTTGAAGAAGTAGGATTAAAGCCTGAATTTGATTTTGATTTTCACGAGAGTTATTCATACAAGGTCACTAGCGAAATTGAAAAGACAGTAACTCTATTTTTAGCAGAATATAAAGCTGGTCAAAAAATAAAGCGGCAAGAAAGTGAAATTAGATCGACTGAATGGTTAAATTATAGAGATGCGCAAGATAGAATTAGAAAACAGAACTTTAAAGAATTTAAATTTGAAGATTTATCAGCAATTTTGGCTAAGGCTAATACTTATTTGCTTGAACATGAATAAAAAGTCGTTTTGATTGAACGACTTTTTATTTTTGCTAAAATTAAAACTTTCGCAAATTGCAATAATAAATTGAACACTTTTAGTTAAGCTGCTTGATAGATTAGATCTAATTCTCTTTCAAAGATTTCATCTGGTGTATGATAGGCCAGTATCTTTCTTGGCAAAGAATTGCACCAGGTTTCAATATTAATGATGTCTTGTAAAGAATAGTTAGCTATTGCTTCTCCCTTAGGAATGAATCTGCGAATAAGACCATTGTGTCTTTCAACTGTTCCCTTATCACAAGAAGTGTAAGGATGGGCATAGTAAACCAGTGTATTGGATACTTTTTCTAGGTTGGAAAGATCTGCAAACTCTGAGCCATTATCAGTGGTAATGGTTTTAAAAATATCATTCCAATGTTCGCTGTATTGCCTTTGGAGTTCTTTAAAGGCCTGCATGACACTGACAGAAGTCTTGTCAGGAATACGAAGAATTAAAAACTCACGACTCATACGCTCAGATAAGGTTAGCAGTACCTCATCATCTTTGCTCTTATGTCCGAGAACTAAATCGCATTCCCAATGACCGAATTCATTACGTTTATTGATCTCTTTAGGACGTTCTTCAATGCTTCTGCCAAGTTTTTTCTTATTTTTGCGAATACGATGAAGCTTAGTATTGCGTTTAAGCTTCTCTGGCAAGTCGTAATTATAAATTCCTAATAAGCCTTGATCAACGTAATTATAAAGAGTTTTGGTGCAGACAACATCGCTGCTAGCGAATTCGCCAACAGCAGTAGCACGATTACTGCACACATCAAGCGACCAGCCATCTTTAAAAAAATGCTTGTGGACATAGCGCATGAATTGAGCTTTCCTGAGAAAGTCTGATTTGCGCCCACAATTTTTACGATGAGCTTTATATGCATCATGCCCTTGAGTAGCCTTATATTTTTTGACTTTACCATGATACAGTTTTACAGTGCCACGCTTAACCTCATAGCTGATAGTAGAAGGAGAACAGTTAAGTTCACGGGCAATTGCACGCAAAGAATAGCCATCTTTCAAACGCAATTGAATAATAACTCGCTCTTCAAATGATAAATGCTTGCCTTTAACGTGCTGGTTCATGGTAGAATGTAAAGAGTCCATTTTGACCTCCAATAGAAAGTTTTTGTGGTTATTAACATTCTATCAAACAGGTCCGAATGGACTTTTTATTTTTTATCAAGTGTTCAATTTAATTTTACAATCAGCGAATATTTTTTTATAGTAAGAAAAGCCAGTTAAGTAAAATAGTTAGTACAATTTTATTTGCTAATTTGATTACTTATGCGGCTGATTTGTTTATACGATTAATTGGACTGTCATTTCCAATAATTACATCGTATTTTGTGCCAATAGCAGTTACTTATTATGTTTTGGTTTATTTTTTAATTAAAAGAGTAAAATTATACCAATTATTCATTAAAGAAAAAAACTATCTTCTTCTTGGATTAATTGTTTATGCATTTATAGCGCTCCATATAATTGGCTTAATAAGTATGAAAGCAAATCAAGATTTAACTGGAATTTTAATTACTGCGCTCCTTTTATTTATTCAATTTTTGTTTATGATATATGCATTCTATATTCAGAATAAGTTATTTGATAGACGATTAGAGGATAGACTTAATAAAGAAAGAGAAAATAACCTCAAGTCATATTTGAAAAACTTAGAATATAGTGAAGAAAAATTACGTAGATTTAAACATGATTATCGAAATATGTTAATAAGCTTACGTAATGCTATTAAAGAAGATAATAATGATATATTAATTAATAAGTTAGACAGATATTCAGAAAATGAATTAGATCAAGAAAATTTTGAAGAATACAAAGATTTGATAAGAGTAAAGGATCTGCAAGTTAAAAGTATTTTGATTAGCAAAATAAATGAAATTGATAGAAATAATATAAAATTTAGTTTTGAATGTGCCACTAAGATTGATAATTTAGATAAACTAGTTAATCCTTTTGATTTAAGTAGAATTATTGGAATTGCTTTTGATAATGCAATTGAAGAAAGTAAAAATAATCAAATTGGTGAAATAAATGCATATATATTTCAAAATGGAAAAACATTTACTTTTGAGATTAGAAATAAAATAAAAAATATTCCTCAACTGTCTAAAATTCAACAAACTGGTTTTTCTACTAAGAAGAATCATCAAGGATTAGGACTTTCAAATATTAATCAATTAAAACAAAAATATCCTACATTATTTGTAAATTATCGAATAAATAATAATTGGTTTATTTTTACTTTAAATATAGTTGGAGTAGATGAATAGATGAGAACTTTTAAAATCGCTATTTGTGAAGATGATAGAGATCAAAATGAACATATCAATTATATGATTAAAAAATCATGTATATTTTTATCTAGTGAACATCAAAAATTTGAGATAAGTAACACTTTTTATTCCTATGAGTCAATATTTCAGTTTATTAATTCTAGCTCTAAACTTCCTGACATTTATTTTTTAGATATTCAATTGAGTTCGAAACCAGATGATAAAAATGGAATTGAATTAGCAAATTTAATACGTAACAGGCAGAAGACCGCACAGATTATATTTATAACTACTCATGATGAATTAGCCTTATTAACTTTTGAATATCAAATAGAAGCATTGGATTATATTGTAAAAGGTAATGAAGAAGCTAAAATTCAAACTAAAATAACACAAGATTTAGAAAAATCAGCTTATAAATTAGAAGAATTTCTTGAAAAGAAAAATAATATTTTTACTTATCAAATAGGTAATAATTTTTATAGAGTAAATATAGATGACATTTATTATATTTCTACTACGCCGTTTCCGCATAGATTGAAAATTATTGCTAAAAATGAGATTAGTGAATTTACGGGTGATATTAAGAATATACAAGATAAAATACCCAGTTTTATTAAAGTTTCTCAATCTTATTTAGTTAATATGAAAAATATTACAAGTATAAATTTGAAGAAGAGATTGATTCTCTTTCCTACTGGTGAAGAAATTCAATTTGCATTTAGTGCAAAAAGAAAAATTAAAGAATATTTGATGGCTGATTAATAATTTAGGAGTGTGCGATAAGATAAAAATAAAAAAGGGTCAAATTCCATATTTAATGTCTTAAGTTAATGATATTACTATTTGGATAGGATGACTTTTTGTTTTTGCTATTTTTAACTAAAATAAATTTGAAGACAGATATTACAGAAAGTGTAAGTAAAAATGTCAGAACCAAATTATCCCCATCTAGATAAAAATAAGCCTTATCCGTTAGCTGGAATCTTGGTAATAGATTTTACCCATGTCTTATCCGGTCCAACTTGTAGTAGAATGCTCGCCGATGCTGGAGCTCGCGTTATCCATGTTGAAAGAGAAACTGGCGATGATACACGTCACATGGGACCTTATCTTGCTGACGGTTCTAGTGAATACTTTAGAATTTGCAATACTGGTAAAGAATCGATTGCCTTAGATTTAAAGAACGCCCAAGATCATGCTTTGGCAGAAAAGATGATTGCTAAAGCTGATGTAGTAGTTGAGAATTTCCGTCCTGGCGTAATGACTCGTTTAGGTTTTGATCCTGAAGAAATGGTCAAAAAGTATCCTAAATTGATTTTTGCTTCAATTTCAGGCTTTGGACAATACGGTCCTTTTGAAGCAGGTGAGACAGAACGGGATGCTGCAAAGAGAGAAGTCTTTGAAGAAGTAGGATTAAAGCCTGAATTTGATTTTGATTTTCATGAGAGTTATTCATACAAGGTCACTAGCGAAATTGAAAAGACAGTAACTCTATTTTTAGCAGAATATAAAGCTGGTCAAAAAATAAAGCGACAAGAAAGTGAAATTAGGTCGACTGAATGGTTAAATTATCAAGCTGCTCAAGAAAGAATTAGAGAGCAAAACTTTAAGGAATTTAAATCTGAAGGCTTGTCAGCAATCTTGGCTAAGGCTAATGATTATTTGGTGAGTCGTGAGGGACAGAAGGAAACACAAGTTTTGAAAAATTAGACAGAAACTTAGGATTGTTTTTAAACCAGAGAGATGGAGGCATTAACAACCAAAAGTAACTAATTAACATGAGTCAAATTAATCATCTAGGTAAAGAATTCAGTTTTCTGAATTCTTTTTTTGTTATAAAATTAACAAAAAATAAATAAAAGCGAATAAGGAGATGAGATTATGAAAATTGGACAGGCGTTAAAAGAAGAACGTCAAAAATTAGGCTTAACTCAGGAACAGATGATAAAGGGTATTATTAGCAAGGGTCATTACTCAAAAATAGAGCGTGGATTAGAAAATATTTCAATTGATACTTTATTTAGAATTATTTTGAAACACCATATTGATATCAGTGATTTTTTTAATAAAGTTAAGTATGATTACTATACGTCTGAAGATAAAAAAGCTGAAGAATTGAAGCAAAAGATGTTGTATGCTTTTAATAACAATCAAAGGGAAAAAGTAGGAATATATTTAAATGAAATCCTAGATTTAAAAGAGCATCAACTTTTTAAATATCGAACAATAATTGCTATTGCTTCTTTAGAAAATAGCTTATCTGACTTAAGTTTAGCCTTTAAAAATAAAATAGTTACTAGATTTTCAGAACATGAAAATTGGGTGGAAAATATCGGTGCATTACAATTATTTTCTGATTGTATGAAAATATTTTCTTTAGAGCAAGTAGACTATTTTCTTGGTCAATTATTAAAACATTATCAAAAGAATTCTTGTTCTGAGAGTATGAGGGAAAGAGTAGCAATTATTTGTAATAATTATCTTTGCTATTGCTATAAGCAAAAATTAGACGGAGATAATATTGAAGCTGCATTAGATTATTTAGCGAGCTTAGAAACGACTACTCATTTTTTGCTTTATCGAATTTGTCATGAGTTGTATTTTAATTTATTTAGTGGAAATACAGAAGAAGCAGCTCAAATAAAAAAATTTCTGATGAAATGTGGATATAAAAATTGTATGGAATATTGGCAAATTTAGTTGTGTATAGCACAACATAATGAATAAAAACTGAAAAAGCTGTGATAATTATAAACAACAAATGATAAATATAAATTTATTATTTGTGTAAATATTTCTAGATAGGGAAAGTGAGCTATGAAAAATAAAAAACTATTTGTGGCTACTTTTGTAGCATTATTGCTTTTCGTTGGTGGAGGAGCATGGTTTTATCATAATCAGACCACGGTTCCTGAGGAATGGGTTGGTCAAAGCCTAATGACTTTAGAAAAAGAAGATAACAGGTTAAGTAATTCTTTTTATTTAATGTTTGATAAAAATACTGCTTATATTGCCACACGCTTAGGTGGCAATGAAGAGAGCAGGTCATCAAAATTAAGTAAAGATATTTTAAATGCCTTTTCGAAGAATGGAAATACTCGACCACAAGCTGGTGAATGGATGAAATTAGGACGGGTTAAAACTGAGCAATTGAAAGATGGCTATAAAATTAAAACAAGGAAAGTAACCTTTGATTTTAAAAAGGCTTCTAATGGAGCATACCAAAGTCAAGATGGTACTTATTGGCAATTTGTCCCTAAAAAGGTGGTGGAAAATAAACAATAAAAATGGACATTAGCGATATTAATATTAACCGTATACAAAAATATGCCTGATTAGACCAAGATAGATCTAATTAGGCATATTTTTTATGGCTCTTTTGCAAATCCTGTTGATGGATAATTTTAAGAAGGAATTAAGCAGCTAAGAAATAGCTGTTTGATTCCTTTTCTTTTATAATATTTTCTTCGAGTCTAATTCTAATTAATAAATGTTTGAAATTTCTATAGCCATAAGCAGTACGTTCAATTTGTTTAATCTTACGGTTAACTCCTTCAAGACAACCATTAGAATAAGTTGAGGTAATACCGTTTAGGACACCAGAATAATTACGTTTAAAAGTTAATAGAGTTTGATGCATTTGTTTACCAACATTTTGTTTTGAATGAAGTAGATGGATAACTTTCTTTTCATCGTTATCCTGAATAGCAGTCATAAAGTCCTGCATAACCCAATAAGTATTTTCTAAGGTTTGGTCACAATCTAAACCATCTAAGACAACATGTTCCTGTGTTAGACAGTCCTTAAAATGCCAGTCGTAATAAGGAGTAGTCTTATTAAGTTTGTCATATTTCATGAGATAAAGCTTCCAAGGGGACTTTAAAAGCTTATATTCACGGCTTCTTTTATTAAATTGCTTCATGATTTGAACTCTGAAAATATTAAACGATCTAGTAAGCATTTGAACCATATGAAAACGGTCAATAACTATCTGAGCATTTGGAAATAATTCTCTAGCAACTAAAGGATAATAACAATTAAGATCCATAGTTACTGTTTTAACCATTGCACGAGCTTTAGGAGTGAACTTGTAAAAATAGCGTAGAATATCAGGTTTGAAACGAGTTCTAAGAATTTGAACAACTTTGTGAGTATCACCATCTAGACAAATAAAGTGAAGCTTTTTGCCTACGCCCTTAAATTCATCAAAAGCTAAGTGTTCAGGGAGATGATCAAAGGCATCATAGAACTTAGAAGAGCAGACTTCTAATACTCTTTGAACCGTGTTGACAGATACATTATGTTCTCTAGCAATGCTGGTCATTGAACGATCTTCAGTAAGAGCAGAAAGTATTTTTCGCTTAGAAGTGTTAGAGATATAGCAGCCTTTATTAACCAGATTAGATTGAGCCATAGATCTTTTTAAACAGTAATTGCAGAGAACACGTTGTTTTCTTAATCTGATAGTAACGGGCTTACTAGCATCAGCAGTAATGAAACGAACGTTAGAGACGTAATGACCGTTATGCTTAAGATTAGTAGAACGACAATAAGGACAAGTAGGCTGGATCAGCTCAGCTAAATATATTTTGTAAATCTTACTGTTAATATTTTCATTTGAATAATCAGAAAAAATAATGTTTTTATCTTCAATATCAAGAGTAAATTTAATATAATCATTTAAAGAGGACATAGTTTAAATCTCCATACACTTAATTGAATTGGTCGAAGAAGGATTTTAAGTAAGAGAGGACTATGGCCTCTTTTTTTACGTAAAAAAAGAATATCATAGATATTCATCAACAGGAAAAATTATACAGCCTTTTTTATGTTTAATTATTGTTTCCAGCTAGCATCAAATTTTTGCTTGGCAGTCTGAATAGCTGGATTAATATTTTTCTTCTTTTTAGCATCAGCTAAGATTGCTTGCATACTTGCTTGAACTTGGTCATAAGCAGGTGTGGCATTCTTAGTTACTGGTAAGAAGTACAAGTCTTTAGTAGTCTCAGCCAAGATTGCTGGTACTTTACTTGTATTAAGTGACTTGTAAGCTTGTGAGTTTAGGACTTGCGTATTAACTGGTATATAGCCGGTAGTTTTAGTCCAGTAGAATTGTTCTTTCTTACTGGTTAAGAATTTTAGATACTTGAAGGCAGCTGACTTTTGTCTAGCGCTAGCCTGGTTAAACATATAAATATCAGTTCCTTGTTGCGCATTAACCTTGCTTGGACGAGGGGCAATGCCAAATTGATATTCTTTCTTCAAGCCTTGTTTTAGATATGCTTCATTAGCAGTTGAACCGATAAACATTGCTACCTTACCAGAATTAAATGGGGTAGACATATATTTTTCAGTACCAGCTTGCATGAAGTAGCCCTTACGAACCCCATCAGCGTAGTAGTCAATTACTTCTTTTGAATCTTTACCAGAAAAGTTAATCTTCTTAGTAAAGTTGATGCCTTTTTCCTTCATCCCCAACATATAGTAATTGTTTAAAGCATCAAAACCAGCCCCAGTTACTTGATGGTCACTCTTTTGATAGATCTTTTCAGAAGCAGACTTAAGCTCGCCCATTGTTTGCGGAACTTTGAGATTATATTGATCTAGTAAAGTCTTATTATAGAAAAGTACTTCAACTGACTTATTAAATGGGACTCCGTATTGAGTATTGTTAATTTTTGCGCCGTTCCAAAGTGCTTGCTTAATATTACTTTTAGCATAGGAGCCCCAGCCAAGGTCATCATTTTTAACATAAGGAGTGAGGTCAACTAGCATTTTTTGCTTAGCGGCATTATACAACCATCCTGGATAAGCCTGGGTGATAGTCGGCAAATTATCAGGTGATTGCATTGTTGAGGAAAGCTTAGACTGAAGATCCGCATAATTACCGCCTTGGCTTTCAAGCTTGATCTTGATTTTTGGATTTTCTTTTTCAAAGTCCGCAGTCATCTTCTTGAGGGCTTTTTCAGAAGAACCGGTTAATGAATACCAAAAAGTTACCGTAGTATTCTTGGTAATCTTAGTCGGAATTTTGCTACTAGACTCCTTAGTTTGAGTCTTAGAGCATCCAACTGCTAAAAGTGCCGTTCCAATTGCGGCAAGAGTTAACATCTTTTTTCTAAATTTCATTTTTCTTCTCCCGTCAATTCATTTTGACAGGTACTATTTTAACATGAATTTAAAATTAGCCGAAAATTTTTAAAATAATAAAAAACCATCCCTCATCGGATGGTCAAAAATTATTCAAATTCATCTAGTGCTTCTAAAGCATTTTCCCAGTCAGTATTTGCTTGATTTAGTTGCTCTTGAACAGCAGATAATTTTTCTTGAAGAGGTCCAAGCTTTTCAAAAGAAGCAGCAATATCTGGATTAGCCATTTCAGTTTGAATCTCTTGTTCTTCATTTTCTAATTTTTCAATTCTAGCTTCTGCATCACTAACAGCGCGTTCTAACTTACGTTTTTGTGAATCATGAGCCTTTTGCTCTTGATAGGAAAGTTTACCCTGATTTTGATTAGCACTAGTAGTACTTTCAGTTTGTTCAGCTTTTGCTTCTTGAACAGCAGCAGCTTGTTTAGCTTTTTCATCTAAGTAGTAAGAATAATTACCATTGTAGATCTTAGCGTGACCATCGCGAACTGAAATAATCTTATTAGCTAACTCGTTAATAAAGTAACGGTCGTGAGAAACAAAGAGCAATGTGCCATCATAATTATCTAAAGCTTGTTCAAGCACTTCTTTTGCTTCAATATCTAAGTGGTTAGTTGGCTCGTCCATTAGCAAGAAGTTGTCTTTTTCAAGAGACAAAACAGTTAAGGTTAAACGAGCTTTTTGTCCACCAGATAATTGGCCAACTGTCTTATCAATATCTTCAGCAGTAAATAAGAAGGAAGCTAAGATTGAGCGAACGTCTTTTTCTGGCATGGTCTTGTGACGATCCCAAATGGTATCAAGAACTGTCTTTGAAGGATCAAGGCTTTGAAGTTCTTGGTCGTAGTAACCAATATCTAAGCTAGCACCATACTTAATTGAACCATCCTTAGGTTCAAGTTTTTTCATAATTGTTTTAAGTAGGGTAGACTTACCAATTCCGTTTGGTCCGATAATTGCAACACGGTCATTTTTATTAACTTGAAAATCAATGTCAGAAACCATTGTTTTATCTGGATAACCGATAGTTAAGTCTTTGGCAATTAAGACTTCTTTTCCTGAAGGACGGTCACTAGTAAAGTTAATACGAACTTTTTGCTTGTGCTTAGGTGGCTTAATTCGCTCCATCTTGTCTAAAGCCTTACGTCTACTCTGAGCACGTTTAGTAGTCGAAGCACGAACTAAGTTCTTTTGAATGAACTCTTCTTCTTTTTTGATTTTTTCTTGTTGCTTCTCATAAGCAGCTTCTTGCTGGTTATTCATCAATTCACGTTCTTTAACGTATTGGCTATAGTTACCCTTAAAAGTAGTTAGTTTTCCAAAGTTTAATTCAAAGATTTGGTTAGCTAAGTGATCTAAGAAGTATTGGTCGTGAGAAACAGTGATAATTGCGCCTTGATAGTTCTTCAAAAATGCTTCTAACCAATCTAAAGTATCTAAGTCAAGATAGTTAGTAGGTTCGTCTAGCAAGAGAACTGGTGGCTTTTGCAACAGTAATTTCACAAAAGCAAGGCGTGTTTTTTCACCACCAGAAAGAGTTCCAATGACTTTCTGCCAGGTATTTTCTTTAAAATTGAAACCATTAAGAATACTCTTAATTTCAGCTTGATAAGTAAAGCCGCCTTCTTGTTCAAAGTCGTATGCAAGCTGGTCATAGCGCTTGAGCAGGTCTTCATCTTCAGGATGTTCAGCAATTTGTTCCTGCATTTTGGTAATGCGTTTATTTTTTTCAATTAAATTATCAAACACAGTAAGCATTTCATCCCAGATAGTCTTGTTTTCATCAAGGGCATTTTCCTGGGCAATGTAGCCGACTTTTAATCCCTTATTAATGGTAAATTGGCCGCTAGTTGGTTCTTGCTGACCAGTCATAATCTTTAATAAGGTAGTTTTTCCAGCTCCGTTAGGACCAACCAGACCAATTCTGGCATTATCAGGAACAGAAAAAGAAATGTTACTGAAAATAGTATTGCCTCCAAAACGTTGTTCGAGGTCTTGAGCTTGTGCAATAATCATAATAATTTTCTCCTAGAGCTTATTTTAACATAGCAAATGTTTTAAATTTTATGAAAATATTATCTTCGCAAATTGCAATAATAAATTGAACACTTTTAGTTAAGCTGCTTGATAGATTAGATCTAATTCTCTTTCAAAGATTTCATCTGGTGTATGATAGGCCAGTATCTTTCTTGGCAAAGAATTGCACCAGGTTTCAATATTAATGATGTCTTGTAAAGAATAGTTAGCTATTGCTTCTCCCTTAGGAATGAATCTGCGAATAAGACCATTGTGTCTTTCAACTGTTCCCTTATCACAAGAAGTGTAAGGATGGGCACATAGTAAACCAGTGTATTGGATACTTTTTCTAGGTTGGAAAGATCTGCAAACTCTGAGCCATTATCAGTGGTAATGGTTTTAAAAATATCATTCCAATGTTCGCTGTATTGCCTTTGGAGTTCTTTAAAGGCCTGCATGACACTGACAGAAGTCTTGTCAGGAATACGAAGAATTAAAAACTCACGACTCATACGCTCAGATAAGGTTAGCAGTACCTCATCATCTTTGCTCTTATGTCCGAGAACTAAATCGCATTCCCAATGACCGAATTCATTACGTTTATTGATCTCTTTAGGACGTTCTTCAATGCTTCTGCCAAGTTTTTTCTTATTTTTGCGAATACGATGAAGCTTAGTATTGCGTTTAAGCTTCTCTGGCAAGTCGTAATTATAAATTCCTAATAAGCCTTGATCAACGTAATTATAAAGAGTTTTGGTGCAGACAACATCGCTGCTAGCGAATTCGCCAACAGCAGTAGCACGATTACTGCACACATCAAGCGACCAGCCATCTTTAAAAAAATGCTTGTGGACATAGCGCATGAATTGAGCTTTCCTGAGAAAGTCTGATTTGCGCCCACAATTTTTACGATGAGCTTTATATGCATCATGCCCTTGAGTAGCCTTATATTTTTTGACTTTACCATGATACAGTTTTACAGTGCCACGCTTAACCTCATAGCTGATAGTAGAAGGAGAACAGTTAAGTTCACGGGCAATTGCACGCAAAGAATAGCCATCTTTCAAACGCAATTGAATAATAACTCGCTCTTCAAATGATAAATGCTTGCCTTTAACGTGCTGGTTCATGGTAGAATGTAAAGAGTCCATTTTGACCTCCAATAGAAAGTTTTTGTGGTTATTAACATTCTATCAAACAGGTCCGAATGGACTTTTTATTTTTTATCAAGTGTTCAATTTAATTTTACAATCAGCGAAAATATTATCTTTGTGAAAATTGTTTCTTGATTTATCCTTGAAGAATGCCTATTATTAGTTTGATTAGTAAATATTTCACATTTTTATTTTATGAAAGAAAGAGGCCTCTCATGGATGAAATTAAGATTCCTAAGGCTACCGCTAGACGCTTGCCACTTTATTACCGCTATTTGATATTTTTGAATGATGAAGGAAAAGAAAAAGTATCTTCAACTGAACTTGCTGAAGCTGTTCAGGTAGACAGTGCTTCAATTCGTCGAGACTTTTCTTATTTTGGTGCTTTAGGTAAGCGTGGATACGGTTATGACGTTAAGAACTTACTTAATTTCTTTAAAAAGATTTTAAATCAAGATACCTTGACCAATGTTGCCTTGGTTGGTGTTGGTAACATGGGTCATGCGCTTTTAAATTATAACTTTAAGCGTACTAATAATATCAGAATTAGTGCCGCTTTTGACATTAATCCTGAAATTACTGGGACAATTATGTCAGGTGTGCCCGTTTATGACATGAGTGAGATGAAGAAGCAATTGCGTGAACAACAGATTACCATTGCTATTCTCTGTGTTCCCCAAACTGCCGCCCAAAAGACAGCTAATGAAATGTTTGATGCTGGAATTAAGGGAATTATGAACTTCACGCCGCTTCGTTTATCTGCTCCATCTAGTGTTCGGGTTCAAAATGTTGACTTAGCAACTGAACTGCAAACTTTAATTTACTTTTTGGACTCAGATAAAGATAAGAACAAAAAATAATTTACTATAATATAGTCCTTTTGCACAAGTTTAGGTAGGCTTGTGTATTTTTTATGCGCTTTTATTTGTAATTAAAGAGAAAATAATTTTAAGATAGATGAGCGTAGAAAAATTAATGAGATAGAAATCAGGTAGATAAAATGATTAAAAAACTTGCAGTATACTGTGGTGCCAGGGCTGGTAATCGTCCTGAATACATTAAGGCTGCCTATAATTTTGGTAAGAAAATGGCCGACCACCAAATTGAATTAGTTTATGGTGGCGGAAAGTTCGGCTTAATGCGGGCAGTTGCAGACGGTGTTTTAGAAAATGGTGGTATCGTCCACGGCATTATTACTGAAGAATTAAAAGATCGCGGAGCTTCTTATGATAAAGTACAGGATTTCCGTGTGGTTCCCAATATGGATAAGCGAAAAGATACCATGATGAATCTAGCAGATGGAATGGTAGCTTTACCTGGAAGTATTGGAACTTTAGAAGAAATAAGTCAGGCTATTTCTTGGACTGCAATTGGTGACAATACTAAGCCCGTAGCTTTTTATAATTATGAAGGTTTCTATGATTATTTAGATAAACTCCTTAAGCGGATGAATCAAGATGATTTTTTAGAGAATATCTATTTAGACGCAATTTATTTTGGAACTGATTTTGATAAAATTCTACAGTTTATGGAAGACTATCAAGCACCTGCTTATCGGAAGTATTAATAAAAGATCGACTAAAGTAGAGAAAAAGTATGAAATTAAGACTGTTTTAGGCGCTCAAGTAGAAGATATTATTGAAAAAGATGCACCAGATTGCATTTTAATTGGACCGCAAATTAAATACATGGAAGATCAACTTAAGGCGGATGCAAATAAGCACGATATACCCTTAGAAGCAATTGGGATGCAAGATTATGGCACAATGAATGGTAAAAATGTAATTGCCCAAGCTGAGCGATTACTAGGATAAAAACTGGTAGAAGTATGAAACAAAATCCCTCTCTTGATTCATACTTCTTTTTTTGACCACTTAGAACTATAAAATGACCGCTTAGTTAACTTCACTAGATTTTAATCTTACATTCATGTTTAATATAATTATCGAAAATGAAACAAGGAAGTGAGAATTGTGAAAGTTAAGCTTGAACTTGATCCGGATCAGAAGGAAACAGAAATAACCATTCATGCTGGTCAGTTAACACCTGAAATAGAAAGAATTTATCAACAACTTCAAATGGATTCAGATCATCCTGACCAAATTGAAGGAATGATGGACAACACTTCCTACTATTTAAGTATTAATGATATTTTGTTTTTTGAAACAGATGCTAAGCAAGTAATGGCGCACACGACTAGGAATGCATATTTTGTTAAATATAAATTATATGAATTAGAAAACTTATTAGGTGGACAGTTCATGCGAATATCAAAATCGACAATTTTAAATTTAGATCAGATTTATGCTATTACTAAATCGATCTCTAATTGTCAGATTAAATTTCATGATTCATATAAGACAGTCTATGTTTCTAGACGATATTATCGAGATTTAAATGATAGATTAAAAGAGAGAAGGGCATTATCATGAGAAAGGCCAGTTTTGGAAGGATTCTTTGGGGCTTAGGCCTGCTTGCAGCAGCAGCGTTTTTAGTGTTAGACCAGTTGCATTTAATTCCAGTAGAGTTAGGATTCTGGACAATTTTTTGGACTGTAGTATTTGCGGCAACATTAATTACTTCCTTAATTAATAGAAGTTTAGGTGGAACAATTTTTTCAATTGCATTTTTATTAATTATCTATGCAAAGCCTCTTCACATTGAAAGTATTGTTCCTTGGACAGTGCTTTTAGCAGCATTTTTAGTTTGGGGAGGTTTAAGATTAATCTTCAAAAAAAGTTGGAAGCCAACTGTAATTATTAATGGTGAAAAAGTCAGTACTAATTGGTCTGACTTAAAGGCACCTCATAAATTTAAGGCTGAACATGTATTTTCTGATACAACAAGTTCAGATAATGGTGACAATATTGTAATTAGCGAAAAAATGTCTTCTACTTCACGTTATGTTCATTCACAGCATTTAGAGACAGTAACGATAAATGTTTCAATGGGAGACGTTAATGTCTATCTTGATTCAGCAAAACCAGCTGGGGATGAAGTGATTGCTAACGTGAATATGTCAATGGGAGATTTAACCTTCTACATTCCAACGTCTTGGCGGGTGGATAATCAATTAAATCAAGGATTCAATGATATTACTATTGATGGTGATCAACCAGCAGAGGGTCCAACCTTAGTGCTTCAAGGCCGCGCCAATATGGGAGATATTACTGTTAAGAGAGTTTAATATATTATTGTCGCAAATTGCAATAATAAATTGAACACTTTTAGTTAAGCTGCTTGATAGATTAGATCTAATTCTCTTTCAAAGATTTCATCTGGTGTATGATAGGCCAGTATCTTTCTTGGCAAAGAATTGCACCAGGTTTCAATATTAATGATGTCTTGTAAAGAATAGTTAGCTATTGCTTCTCCCTTAGGAATGAATCTGCGAATAAGACCATTGTGTCTTTCAACTGTTCCCTTATCACAAGAAGTGTAAGGATGGGCACATAGTAAACCAGTGTATTGGATACTTTTTCTAGGTTGGAAAGATCTGCAAACTCTGAGCCATTATCAGTGGTAATGGTTTTAAAAATATCATTCCAATGTTCGCTGTATTGCCTTTGGAGTTCTTTAAAGGCCTGCATGACACTGACAGAAGTCTTGTCAGGAATACGAAGAATTAAAAACTCACGACTCATACGCTCAGATAAGGTTAGCAGTACCTCATCATCTTTGCTCTTATGTCCGAGAACTAAATCGCATTCCCAATGACCGAATTCATTACGTTTATTGATCTCTTTAGGACGTTCTTCAATGCTTCTGCCAAGTTTTTTCTTATTTTTGCGAATACGATGAAGCTTAGTATTGCGTTTAAGCTTCTCTGGCAAGTCGTAATTATAAATTCCTAATAAGCCTTGATCAACGTAATTATAAAGAGTTTTGGTGCAGACAACATCGCTGCTAGCGAATTCGCCAACAGCAGTAGCACGATTACTGCACACATCAAGCGACCAGCCATCTTTAAAAAAATGCTTGTGGACATAGCGCATGAATTGAGCTTTCCTGAGAAAGTCTGATTTGCGCCCACAATTTTTACGATGAGCTTTATATGCATCATGCCCTTGAGTAGCCTTATATTTTTTGACTTTACCATGATACAGTTTTACAGTGCCACGCTTAACCTCATAGCTGATAGTAGAAGGAGAACAGTTAAGTTCACGGGCAATTGCACGCAAAGAATAGCCATCTTTCAAACGCAATTGAATAATAACTCGCTCTTCAAATGATAAATGCTTGCCTTTAACGTGCTGGTTCATGGTAGAATGTAAAGAGTCCATTTTGACCTCCAATAGAAAGTTTTTGTGGTTATTAACATTCTATCAAACAGGTCCGAATGGACTTTTTATTTTTTATCAAGTGTTCAATTTAATTTTACAATCAGCGAATATATTATTGTTTCAATTTAAATAAAAAAGAAGTAAACTATTATAGCAAAAAAGAGAGTTACTGGTAATAGCTCTCAAATCACAAGCCGCTAAAATGCGGTGGCAAGATTAATAACAAACTAAAAGTCGCTATCAACTCCGCCAAAAGTTATCAAGCGGCTTTTTAGTTTGCTCTATTTTCTCTTCCACAAATCGTGGATAGTCTTTACTAGTTTCTCTATAGCTTTTACAAGCTTTTGTGCATTGTTTACTAGTTTTATTAAAGCTAGAAATTGAACTTATAAATGTAATGCTGTAAACTATTTATAGCATAAAAAAGAGAGCTACTACCAATAGCTCTCTCAAATCACAAGCCGCTAAAAGTGCGGTGGCAAATATTGATGCAAACAAAAAAGTCGCTAGCAACTCTGCCAAAAGTTATTGAGCGGCTTTTTCATTTGCTCTATTTTCTCTTCCACAAATCGTGGATAGACTTTATCAGTCTTTTTACAGCTTGCGCCAACTTGTCTGCATCGCTTACTAGTTTTATTAAAGCTAGAACAATACAGTCTAAGAAACCAATAAAGGCAAGGACAGCTCCAAAAATGGCTGTCATGAAGCAAATTGTACCTCCTTTCAGTAAGAATCTGTACAATAGTAATTACACCATTGGCATCATCTCCTCAAACGAAAGTACCACCGCATATTTAACTTTTTGTGCGTGTTTAATTTTATCAAAAATTACCAAAATTAATCTACATTTATGAGTAAATTAGCACTTTTTAGCACTCTGATGATAAAAGTGCTAATTTTTGCGTCTAAATACTTGCTTTTCTTTTATAAACAATGTACTATCGTAATTGTAAGTTAGCACTTATAATATATGAGTGCTAAGTAATATAATTATAGATTTAAATTATGTACAGGAGGGACTAACGTGTTACAACCAATCGGTGATCGCGTGATCGTTAAAGTAAAAGACGAAGAAGAAGAAAAAGTTGGAGGCATTGTCCTGGCTTCTAACGCTAAAGAAAAGCCTCAAATGGGCGAAATTATTGCCGTAGGAAATGGTAAGCGCAACGCAAATGGCGACTTAATTCCTATGTCAGTTGCAAAAGGTGAAACTGTATTCTTTGATAAATACTCTGGCACTAACTTGAAGTACGAAGGCGAAAAGTACTTAGTTCTTCGTGAAAGCGACTTATTAGCTGTCGTTAAGTAATAAAATTTGAAATAAAAGGTGGCATATAATATGGCTAAAGAGATTAAATTTTCTGAAAATGCAAGACACTCATTATTAAAAGGTGTTGATAAATTAGCAGATACTGTTAAGACAACTTTAGGACCTAAGGGTAGAAATGTTGTTTTGGAAAAGAGTTATGGTGCTCCTGACATTACTAACGATGGTGTTACTATCGCCAAGAGTATTGAATTAGAAAACCATTTTGAAAATATGGGTGCAAAGCTTGTTTCTGAAGCTGCACAAAAGACTAACGACATTGCTGGTGACGGTACTACTACTGCTACTGTTTTAACTCAAGCAATCGTTCGTGAAGGTATGAAGAACGTTACTGCTGGTGCAAACCCTGTTGGTATTCGTCGCGGTATTGAAACTGCTACTAAGGCAGCTGTTGACGAATTACACAAGATTAGCCACAAGGTAAGTACTAAGGACGAAATTGCTCAAGTTGCTTCTGTTTCATCAGCTTCAACTGAAGTTGGTAACTTAATCGCTGACGCAATGGAAAAAGTTGGTCACGATGGTGTTATTACTATCGAAGAATCAAAGGGTATTGATACTGAACTTTCAGTAGTTGAAGGTATGCAATTCGATCGTGGTTACTTATCACAATACATGGTAACTGACAATGACAAGATGGAAGCAGACTTAGACAACCCTTACATTTTGATTACTGACAAGAAGATTTCTAACATTCAAGATATCTTGCCATTATTACAAGAAATCGTTCAACAAGGTAAGAGCTTATTAATCATTGCTGATGATGTTGATGGTGAAGCTCTTCCAACTCTTGTTTTGAACAAGATCCGTGGTACGTTCAACGTTGTTGCTGTTAAGGCTCCTGGCTTTGGTGACCGTCGTAAGGCAATGCTTGAAGATATCGCTATCTTAACTGGTGGTACTGTAATTTCTTCAGACTTAGGTCTTGAATTAAAGGACACTAAGATTGATCAATTAGGTAAGGCTGGCAAAGTTACTGTAACCAAGGATTCAACTACTATTGTTGAAGGTGCTGGTTCTAAGGAAGCTATTGCAGAACGTGTAGACCAAATCAAGAAGCAAATTGCTGACACTACTTCAGACTTTGACCGTGAAAAATTACAAGAACGTCTTGCTAAACTTGCTGGTGGTGTTGCTGTCATCAAGGTTGGTGCTGCTACTGAAACCGAATTAAAGGAAAGAAAGTACAGAATCGAAGACGCTTTGAACGCAACCCGTGCTGCTGTTGAAGAAGGTTACGTTGCTGGTGGTGGTACTGCATTAGTTGATGTTATGAAGTCCATCCAAGGCACTGTTAAGGGTGACAGCGAAGACGCAGAAACTGGTGTTAAGATTGTTATGAAAGCTTTAGGCGCTCCTGTACGTCAAATTGCTGAAAACGCTGGTAAAGATGGTGCTGTTATCTTAGATCACTTAGAACATGAAGACCCAGAAGTTGGTTACAATGCTGCAACTAACAAGTGGGAAAACATGGTTAAGGCTGGTATTATCGACCCAACTAAGGTAACTCGTTCAGCACTTCAAAATGCTGCTTCAATTGCTGCCTTGTTATTAACTACTGAAGCTGTTGTTGCTGACGCTCCAGAAGATGACAAGAACCAAGCTCCTGCAGCTCCAAACCCAGGTATGGGTATGGGAATGTAATTTAGAAACTAATTACATTTACTAATTTAATAAATTGATAAAACACTCCATGATTTTTGATGATCATGGAGTGTTTTTGTGTAGTAGAGTATAATATCTTAATAAAAAATTACAGTTTAATTTTTTATTAAGAAAGAAGATGACAGTGATGACCATTGGCGAAGCTTTAAAAGAAACTAGAAAAAATCTAGGA
Organism: Lactobacillus johnsonii; assembly: GCF_014058685.1. Lineage (NCBI taxonomy): Bacteria > Bacillati > Bacillota > Bacilli > Lactobacillales > Lactobacillaceae > Lactobacillus > Lactobacillus johnsonii. The sequence goes on from NZ_CP059055.1 coordinate 483,057, forward strand.
TTATCTCAAACTGAGATGGCGTATCCTATTCTGACAAAATCATATTATTCTAAAATTGAGCGGGGAATCCACGAGATTAATGCCAGTGATTTAATTAAGATTTTAGAAATGCATGATGTTGATATTAGTAAATTTCTAGTAAAATGCGGGTTAAGGATAATAGAATTGATAAAGAATATTGGGGAGAGCAGCTAAGCCAGGCCTACTATGATCAAGACTTGAATAAGGTTAAAGAACTAGAATTAGAAATACCAAATATTAAAACAGATAACTATACTAAAGATCTTTTAAAATCAATGATTATTCTGAATAAGGCAAATTTACAGGGGAGTATAGATACCTTACCTGATGAAATAAAAAAACATGTTAAATCTCTAATTTTCAAAGCAGAAAATTGGAATAAAGAAAATCTCAGTTTATTCTCAATTAGTCTTCCTTTATGGTCAGATCAAGAAATGAAACCAATAGTAACATCTCTTTTGAAAAAATATGTTAATATTGAAAACTTTCCACGAGAGATGCAAATTTTAGTCTCTTCAATAATGGTTAATTATCTGTCCCTATTGATTAGATCATCATCACAAAATTTAGACTTAGTAGAAGATATATTCATTTTATTAGACAATTTACCAGTAAAACCATTAAATTGCTTTGGAAAAATAATGAAAAATTTTTATCGAGCATATTTTCAAGGCGATGAGGAAAAAATACAGGATATCCTAGACTTTTTTACTAACAACGATATGAATAAAATTTCTGAAATTTTAAAGGTGTCAATTTAGACACTTTTTATTTTGCACTAAAGATGTGAGTAAAATGACAAATATAAAAAATAATTGCCTGGAAATATAATCATTTTCATAATCAGATTTATATGGATTTGAATTGGAACATGACATATAGTTTTCATATTTTACAATAATGGAATGAGTTACGTATGAATAATCAATTTCAATTTTATCTTATAATACTATCAATAATCGTAAGTTTTATTCTCTATTATATTATTCGACCAAGAATTCCAATTTTATACGAAGCGTTAGTATGTACGTATGTAACTCTATTTTGTCTGTATTTAGTAATACAAGGAGAATACATACTATTAATCGGTGTAGTTATTTTTACTGTATTATCTATTTACTATTGGAAAAAATATTATACTAAAAAAAGTAACTAATTCTTTAAATAGGAAATTCTATATTAATTAACACATTATTAATAAAAAATGGATTTATATAGTATAATCTAATAAAAATATTAAATAAGGAGGATCAAATTATGCCGACAGTAGTATTAAATGCTCATCAAAATTTACAAGACAATAAATAGGTGAGCGGAGAATAATTACAATTCATTTTGTTGAATCCGTTCATCAAGGAGGACAAAATGAATCACGTTAAAAAATTAAATCAGTACTTCAAAGAATTAGCTAGAACTTATCATTTATTCTTTAAATCAGCACCTCTAATTGCGACTTGCGTTTTATTATTAGCACCCTTGCAAGCGGTAGTTCTGTTAATTGCCGTAGCAGCTGGACAAAAGGTAATTGATCAAGTTACTAATCATTCACCCTTTATGGAAATGATCATTGTATGGATTGTAGCGACTGCGTTTCAACAGTTTTTACCATCTTTATCAACAATGGTGCAGGGAATTTTAACTGATAAATTAACAGGTTTCATTAACATTAGTTTGATGAAAAAATCTGAAGATTTACAGTCAATTAGGATTTTTGACGACAGTAAATACTTTGATGATTTACAAATGCTTCGAGATGATGCAAGCTGGCGTCCAGTTAATTTGATTGTTTTTGGAGTATCAGTTTTGCAGTCGTTTCTAACGTTAGCTTTTATGTTAGTGTACTTGGCTCGCTATAATCGGTGGCTGGCGCTTTTATTATTAGTTGTAATGGTGCCGCAAAGTATTTCTTATTACCGTATTCAGCAGCAATCATTTGAGACAATGGTTGAAAGAAGCAAGAATGCTAGATACTTACATTACTATAGTAGTTTGTTGTTAGACCGCAGGGATGCTAAAGAAGTTCGACTTTTTAATATGTTTCCTAAAATTACTGAAAAGTATACGACCTTATTTGAACAGACTAAAAGGGATGTAAATCAAATTCGTAAAAAGCAACTCGCTGTTAGTTCATTATTTGTTCTTCTAACTGTTGGAGTGGTTGGTTACGGTTTTTATTGGTTGACTAACTCGGTAAGAACTGGTGCTCTAGAAGTTGGCGTTTTGTTAATGTTTGTTTCTGTAATTGGTTATATTTCCACAAGTATGGCACGAGTAGTGGAAGATAGCAGTCTACTCTATGATTCCTTACTGTGGATTGAAAAGTACTTTAATTTTCTTGAATATCACGATGATTTTAAAAATGGAAAGCAAGAATTTCCTGATGAGTTTAAGAAGATTGAAGTTAAGGATCTTTCATTTACATACCCATTTTCCGATGATGAAGTTTTACACAATATTAGTTTTTCAGTAAATAGTGGCGAAAAGATCGCAATTGTTGGTGAAAATGGATCAGGAAAATCTACTTTAGTAAAGTTGTTAATGAGATTTTATGACCCGACTACTGGAGCTATTTCAATTGATGATGATAATTTAAAAGATTTTAGTATTTTTGACTTACATAAAAATTTATCAGCTACTTTCCAAGATTTTTCTCGTTTTAAGTTAACGCTTAAAGAAAATGTGATTACGGGATATTCATTTAATGAAGAGCGAGTAAATAATGTTTTGAAAGCAGCAGGCTTAAATAATTTGCTGGCAAATGATCATCTGCAACTAAGCACGATTCTAGCTAAAGATTTTGAAAATGGAACTGACTTATCCGGTGGTCAATGGCAGAAGATTGCTTTAGCACGAGACTTATACGCAAATGGTAAAATTGAATTTTTAGATGAACCAACAGCAGCGTTAGATGCTAAGAGTGAAGCAGAAATTTATGAGCGATTTTTAAGAGAAAACAACCAAAAGACGATCTTCTTTGTTACGCATAGACTGTCTGCAGTTAAGTTTGCTGATAAAGTACTCTTCCTTGATAGTGGAAAAGTTAGTGGCTTTGATACTCATGCTAATTTATTAAATAAAAATGCAAAATATCAAGAAATGTATAACTTACAGAAAAATGCATATATTTAATGTTAGAAAAATTCTTCATGCAAGCAGGCATGGAGAATTTTTTTATATAATTCATATGAAAACAGAGTGAAGATCAATTCTAATTGACTTAAAATTATTCGTAAATAAAGAAATAGGAAAAATATGGTGGGAACAATGGAAAGAACCGAGATAGGCAAATTTTTATATCAAGAACGTAAAAAGAGACACTTAACACAGAAAAAATTTCTAGGGGGAATAGTTTCCGTTTCCCAGTATTCACGCGTAGAAAGTGGAGAGCAGGATTTAAGGACGAGTGAATTTTTTAAAATAGTGCAGCTGAATCATATTAATATTACTGATTTATTAAATCCAAAGGATCAAAGAGACAGTAAGGAACTAGAAGATAAAAAACTAAATGAATTGGCTGTTGCATTTTATGAACGAGATCTTAATAAGATAAAGCAAATTGAAGAAGAGTCTAAAAAAATGATGGTCTTACTACTTTATTACTAGACGCTACTTTGATGGAAAAAATTTTAGAAAATAATCTTGATGATCTTGATCCAAAAATAATAGAAAAATTTTCAAAAAAACTAGATGAAGCTGAAGATTGGACAACAGATAAGGTTTTTCTACAATTATTTGGAAGTTCAATGATGATCTTTAATATGGATCGATTGAATATGTATATGAAAGAAATTGTGAAAAGATATGGGGACACAATAAATCAATATTCTTTTGAAAGACAGAGAAGAATAGGTTCTATCTGTATTAATTATTTAGGGAGAAGCTATAAAGACAATGATAGAACTCAATTAAGTCAAGTTTTGTTGATCCTTTATAATATGTCAGCTATTCCAGATTTATTAATGTATAAGTTACTTGGCCAATATTTTGAAGCATTATTTACAAATGATAGAGAAAAAGCTGATGAGTTGCTAAAAGTGTTATCTTTCTCAGGTTATGAGATATTCGTAATGAACTTGCCAAAATAATTTGCAAATTTGCAAATTTTAACAAATATAGCTGAGAAATGATTATAGTTTAATTAAACATTTATTCAATCGCTAGAAAATAATAATATGAAAGGGCTAGTTCCATGAACGAATATTTAAAAAATATAAAGTACCGTACCCTTCTAAATTCTGACTTAATTGATTCAATTGGTAATAGCTTATATGATATTGTTTTTGTCATTTATGCTAGTACTGTTCCAAATAAATCTCTTGCTGTTTCACTCGCTTCAATGGCTACTATAGTACCGGCTTTATTATCAGTGATAATTGGTGTTTGGGCAGATCGAGCTTCTAAAAAAGTAAACTATATGATTCTTACTCGTTTGAGCCAGGCACTACTTTTTATGGCAATCACATTTTTAATCGGTTTGAATAAATCTTTTGGGCTATTTTTAGTATTGCTGCTGATTAATATCATTTCAGATATTTTAGGAAATTTTGGAAATGGTTTATCGCTTCCGCTCTTGCAGCATTCGGTTGCTGAAAAAGATTTAAACTCAGCAATGGGATTATATACTGCTTCTAACACCACTATTCAAGTAGTTTTTCAGGCTATTGGAGCTACATTAATTGTCGGCTTTAATTATAATTATCCGCTTTTTGGATTGATTAATGCAGTGACATTTGGTCTTGCTGGACTAATTATTTTTGCTCATAGGCAACAACTCCAAGTTGCTGAAAGCCAGATAAAAATTTTGAATAATGATAATACAGGATCAAATAGCTCTCTCAGAAATTCATTTAATCTCTTAACTAGAAAAAAGAGATTATTAATAATTATAATATTAGCTGTTTGCATCAATTTTTTAGGTGCAGCCATGATTCCATTAATTAATGTCTCACTTTTAAAATATAAAGCATTATATTTTTTAAATTATGGGTATACTGTTGCTGGAATAAACATTCTATTTTCAGTAGGTACTATTTTAGGTGCTTTATTTGTTAATGATTTTTTTAAGAAAAGTTCTATTGAGAGTTTGCTAAGTTACTGTTCACTTTCCTTGTTACTACTAGCTATCGTACTTATTAGACATACATCGTTTTGGCTATTAGCAATTATTATTTTAATTACAGGATATTTAGCTGGAAAAATAAATCCTCGCCTCAGTGCTTTAATTATGACGATAGTACCTGATACGCAGTTGGCATCTACAAATGGTCTTTTTCAAATGTTAGTATTAATTGGTGCGCCTATAGGACAAGTATTATTTTTAGGAATAGCAAATGGATTTTCTCCTTTATATAGCTGGATTCTATTTTCAATATTGGCTGTAGTTTTAGTGATTATAACTTCCTTTTTCAAAGTGAAATTAAAAAGATCTATATCCCTCTCAGTTGATGAATAGTATAAAATTCTTCATGCAATTAGGCATGGAGAATTTTTTTGCGTCTCAAGAGTTAACATTTTTACGTTATAATAGAACATAGGTTTTTGGAAGAAAGGATATTTGGTAACGAATGGCAAAAAAAGATACGACACCGATGATGAAGCAATATTACGAAATTAAGGAACAATATCCCGATGCGTTTTTGTTTTATCGTGTGGGTGATTTCTATGAATTATTTGAAGATGATGCAATCAAAGGTGCACAAATTCTAGAATTAACCTTAACTCATCGTTCAAATAAAACTAAAAATCCAATTCCAATGGCAGGCGTGCCTCATTTAGCTGTGGATACTTACGTTAATACTTTAGTAGAAAAGGGCTATAAAGTAGCACTTTGTGAACAACTTGAAGATCCGAAAAAAGCTAAAGGGATGGTTAAACGCGGAATTATTCAATTAATTACGCCGGGTACCATGATGCAAGAGCGGCCAGATCAAGCAAAAGACAGCAACTATTTAACTTCTGTTATTTCTACAAATTCTGGCTTTGGTTTAGCCTACAGTGACTTATCCACTGGGGAAACTTTTTCCACTCATCTAACTGACTTTGAAGCAGTAGCAAACGAATTATTGTCACTTCAAACACGAGAAGTTGTGTATAACGGCCACTTAACTGACTTAAATAAGGACTTTTTGAAGAAGGCTAATATTACTGTTTCTGAACCTGTTGAAGTTAAAGGTGAACATGCAGAAATTTCTTATGTAGCTCAGAATTTAACTGATGACGCTGAAATTAAAGCTACTAAGCAATTAGTTGCATATCTTCTTTCAACCCAAAAGCGTAGTTTAGCCCACCTGCAAGTTGCTCAAAGCTACGAACCAACGCAATACTTACAGATGTCTCACACGGTTCAAACTAACTTAGAGTTAATTAAGTCAGCTAAAACATCTAAGAAGATGGGTTCTTTATTCTGGCTTTTAGATAAGACTAGTACTGCTATGGGTGGACGTTTATTAAAATCTTGGATTGAGCGACCACTTCTTTCAGTTACAGAAATTACACGTCGTCAAGAAATGGTTCAAGCCCTTCTTGATGATTACTTTACCCGTGAAAAAGTTATCGACAGCTTAAAGGGTGTGTATGACTTAGAAAGATTAACAGGTCGAATTGCTTTTGGTTCAGTTAATGCACGTGAAATGCTTCAATTAGCGCATTCTTTAGGTGCAATTCCTGAAATTTTGAATGCACTGCTTGAAACAAGTAATCCACATCTGCAAAACTATGCTAAACAAATTGACCCACTAAAAGGAATTCATGACCTAATCGTCAACACCATTGTGGATAATCCGCCACTTCCAACGACTGAAGGTGGATTAATTAGAGAGGGCGTTTCAGAACAATTAGACCGCTACCGGGATGCCATGAATAATGGTAAGAAGTGGCTATCTGAAATGGAAAGTCATGAACGTGAAGTAACTGGAATTAATAATCTAAAAGTTGGTTATAACAAAGTCTTTGGCTACTATATTGAAGTTACAAATTCGAATAAGAGTAAGGTGCCAACTGATCGCTACACTAGAAAGCAGACCCTAACTAATGCAGAACGTTATATTACGCCTGACTTAAAGGAACATGAAGCTTTAATTTTAGAAGCTGAAGCAAAATCAACTGGTCTAGAATATGATTTATTTGTAAAGCTGAGAGAAGATGTTAAAAAGTACATCCCTGCCTTGCAAAAACTAGCTAAACAAATCGCAAGTCTAGATGTTTTAACTAATTTTGCGACAGTTAGTGAACAAAATAATTATGTTCGTCCTAACTTTGTGACTGATAAGCAAGAAATTAATGTAGTTAATGGACGCCACCCAGTTGTTGAACAAGTCATGACTGCAGGTAGTTATATTCCAAATGACGTGAAGATGGATCAAGATACTAATATTTTCTTGATTACTGGACCAAATATGTCTGGTAAATCAACCTATATGCGTCAGATGGCTTTAATTGCAATCATGGCGCAGATTGGTTCTTTTGTTCCAGCTGATAGTGCAACCTTACCAATTTTTGACCAAATTTTTACTCGAATTGGTGCAGCAGATGATTTGATTTCTGGCCAGAGTACTTTTATGGTAGAAATGAGCGAAGCAAACGACGCTTTGCAACATGCAACTAAGCGGTCGCTAGTTTTGTTTGATGAAATTGGCCGAGGTACAGCTACTTATGATGGAATGGCACTTGCTGGTGCAATTGTTAAGTACCTTCATGACAAAGTTGGCGCAAAGGCCTTGTTTGCTACACACTACCATGAATTAACCGATTTAGATCAAACGCTCAAGCATTTGAAGAATATTCATGTAGGAGCAACAGAAGAAAATGGAAAGTTAATTTTCTTACACAAGATTCTTCCAGGACCTGCCGATCAATCTTATGGTATTCATGTTGCTCAATTAGCAGGTTTACCACACAAGGTTTTGCGTGAAGCAACAACAATGCTTAAGCGGTTAGAAAAGCAAGGCGCTAGTGAACTGCAACCAGCTAGTGAACAACTTGATCTCTTTGTTCCTGAAGAAGCGAGTGCACCAGCAATTTCAGATGATGAAAAAGATGTATTAGATGAGATTCAAAATGTGTATCTTGCTGACAAGACACCCCTCCAAGTTATGGAATTAGTGGCTCAGTGGCAGCAGGAATTGAAAGATAAGGACTGAGAATCATGAGTAAAATTCATGAACTGTCGCCTGAACTAACTAATCAGATTGCAGCTGGTGAAGTTATTGAAAGACCAGCGAGTGTTGTAAAAGAATTATGTGAAAATTCTCTTGATGCAGGAAGCAAGCGAATCAGAATTGACTTTATTGATGCTGGGTTAAAGCAAATTACAGTTCAAGATAATGGTAGCGGAATTGCTAAAGATCAAATTGATTTAGCCTTTACTCGTCACGCAACTAGTAAGATTGCGACTGAACGAGACCTATTTAATATTTCTACTTTAGGATTTCGCGGAGAAGCTTTAGCCTCAATTGCAGCTGTTTCTCATGTAGAAGTAACGACAAGTAATGATAATTTAGGTGGCGTACGGGCAATTTTTTCAGGTAGTGAAAAGAAGCTTCAAGAGGATGCAGCTTCGCCTAAAGGAACCAAAATTACAGTTAGCGACTTATTCTTTAATACGCCAGCTCGTTTAAAATATTTGCGCTCTGAAAGAACTGAAATTTTAAAGATTGTTGATATTGTTAACCGTTTAGCTTTAGGACATCCAGACGTTTCGTTTACCTTAACTAATAATGGCAAAGTCTTGTTAAAGACCAATGGGCGTGATGATTTAAGGCAAGACATAGCTAATATTTATGGTCGGCAGCTTGCTGAAAAAATGAACATCCTTAAGGGAAAGAGCCCAGACTTTGAGATTAGCGGCTTAATTTCTGATCCTAATACTACTCGGTCGAACCGCAACTTTATTTCCTTATTATTAAATGGACGCTATATCAAAAACTACCGGTTAACCCAAGCAATTATGGCTGGCTATGGCAATAAATTAAGACCGCGTCGTTATCCGATTGCAGTAGTAAAGATTGAACTTGACCCTCTTTTAGTTGATGTCAATGTTCACCCAACTAAGCAAGAAGTGCGTTTGTCAAAGGAACAAGAGTTAGAGCGTCTGTTAACTACTAGTATTTCTGAAGCTTTAGAACAAAATAATCAGATTGATTCAGGGTTAAATAATTTATTAGCGCCTAAAAAATCAACTAATATTGATCAATTGAAATTCAACTTAAATAAAGATGTAGTTAATACTGCTCGTCCTGTTGAATTTACTCCGCAAGTTGAACCTGACCAAAACGCTGAAGTGCATGAAACTGGTGCTAATTTTGTTAGCTTAGACCAGGTGCGTAATGATGATAAATATGTGATTACGTCAACGTGGAATGACAACGTAAATCAACAAGTACAATTGAGTCCTTTTGATGAAGAAAAGGATATGCAAGGAAAAGATGATAGTATTATCTCATCTGGAGATGAAATTTTAGCTAATAATCTACCTGAATTGACTTATATGGGACAAACTAAGTCTTACTTGATTGCTCACCATGAGGAAGATCTGTATTTAATTGATCAGGTTAACGCATATCGCCGTTTAGCTTATGATCAAATTCTTCAAGATTTAAATAGTGAAAATATTTCTCAGCAAGGTCTTCTTAGTCCCTTAATTTTGGACTTTAGCAATGTTGATTATTTGAAATTAAAAGAAAATCTAGAAAATCTTCAAGAATTTGGCTTATTTTTAGAAGATTTTGGTCAAAATAGCCTGATCTTGAGAACATATCCTATGTGGCTTCAGCCCGATGCTGAAAAAAATGTCCGGATGATTTTGGACTTATATTTAAATCAAACTGAGCATGATATTTCTAAGCTTAAAGCGCAAATTGCTGGCGAAATAACTATGCGTCAAAGTGCTAGAAGAAGAATGCTCAATCCAGTTGAAGCACAAGAGTTGTTAAAAGAATTAAGAAATAGTAGTGATCCTTATCAAGATTTTGAAGGAAAAATAATTATTATCCAGTTAAGCGAAAATGATCTTAACAAGATGTTTAAAAAAGATGAGTAGGTAAAATGTTTGAATATCTCAAGGGAATAGTAACAAAAATTGATCCAGCTTATATCGTTCTAGATGTAAACGGAGTTGGCTATAAGATTCTTTGTCCCACTCCTTATAGTTATGATGAAAATCAACCTGCAACAATTTACGTTGAGCAAGTTGTAAGAGATACCGGAATTACTTTGTATGGTTTTTTGTCTTTAGAAGATAAAGAATTATTTTTAAAATTATTAAGTGTTTCAGGAATTGGACCTAAGTCTGCTGTGGCAATTATGGCTGCTGAAGATACTGATTCTTTGGCTAGTGCAATTCAAAATGGTGAAGTAAAATACCTGACTCGTTTCCCGGGAGTAGGAAAAAAGACTGCTTCCCAGATTGTCTTAGACTTGAAGGGAAAACTAGGCGACTATGTAAAAAAATCAACTGCTGCTGCCGATCTTACTCCAAGTCTGCAAGATGCTTTACTTGCCTTAGTAGCACTTGGTTATACCCAAAAAGAAGTTGATCGAATTACGCCAAAATTAGCAAAATTACCTGAAAACACTGCTGATGGTTATGTTAAGGAAGCATTGGCTTTACTACTTAAGAAATAAAATTTAGAAATTAATTGATGATAGGGAAGTGAAAGATGTGAACGAGGAAGAACGAATTATAGGAGCAGAAAGTAGTGAAGAAGATGAAACAATCGAATTATCGCTGCGTCCGCAACTACTTGCTCAATATATTGGACAAGATAAAGTTAAGAGCGAGATGAAAATATACATTAAAGCAGCAAAACAACGTGATGAAGCTTTAGATCATGTTCTTTTGTATGGACCTCCTGGATTAGGTAAGACTACTTTGGCTTTTGTAATTGCTAATGAAATGGGGGTTCATTTAAAGAGTACATCCGGACCAGCAATTGAAAAGGCTGGAGACTTAGTAGCGCTGCTTTCAGAATTGAATCCGGGGGATGTTCTATTCATTGATGAGATCCACCGTTTAGCAAAACCCGTGGAAGAAGTTCTCTATTCAGCAATGGAAGATTTTTATATCGACATTGTTGTTGGAGAAGGTCAAACAACACATGCAGTCCATGTACCGCTACCTCCTTTTACCTTAATTGGGGCAACCACTAGAGCGGGTCAACTGTCTGCGCCGCTAAGAGATCGTTTTGGAATTATTGAACATATGCAGTACTATTCTGTTGAAGATTTGGAAAAAATAATTCAAAGATCTAGTGTAGTCTTTAATACAAAGATTGATCCTGAAGCAGCAATTGAATTAGCACGTCGCTCTCGTGGCACGCCTCGTGTTGCTAACCGCTTGCTTAAACGTGTGCGTGATTTTGCTGAAGTAAAGGGTAAAGAAGCTATTTCGTTAGTAACAACTAAGCACTCACTTCATTTATTAGAAGTTGACGATGAAGGACTAGACCAGACGGACCGGAAGCTTTTAAGAATGATGATTGAAAACTATGGCGGAGGTCCAGTTGGGATTAAGACAATTGCAGCTAATGTAGGGGAAGATACAGATACAATTGAAGAAGTATATGAACCGTACTTACTGCAAAAAGGTTTTATTACTCGAACTCCTCGAGGCAGAAGCGTTACACAAAAAGCTTATCTGCAATTAGGTTATCCACCAAAAGATGAAAAGTAAGTTTTTAGTTAAGCTAAAAATACGGTATAATTATTACTTGAAAGTTAATTAATAAAAACAATGAGGTGTAATACTTTGAATACATTTTTCTTAGCACAAAGTGCTGCCGGTATGAATAATATTTTTATGATCATTGCAATGATTGCAATTTTTGTTTTCTTCTATTTCTCAATGATCAAGCCACAAAAAAAGCAACAACAAGAACGTATGAAGATGATGTCTGAACTTAAGAAGGGCGACCAAGTAATTATGGTTGATGGTCTTCATGGTAAAGTTGATTCAATTAATGATAGTGATAAGACTGTCGTTATTGATGCGGACGGAATCTTTTTAACATTTGAAAGAATGGCTATTCGTCGTGTTCTTCCAACTGCTGCAGCTCCTGCACAAGACCTTAAGTCTAATGAAGCTAAAGAAGAAAAAGTTGAAACTGAAGAAAAGACTGTTGAAAAAGACAGTAAGCCAGAAGAAAAAGCTACTGATACAACTGAAAACACTAATTCAGAAGATAAATAAAGAACGTCCGCAAGGACGTTTTTTATTTTTTTATTGTCATGACTAGTATTGTAAAATAGAATTGGTAAAGTTGATTTTTATTAAGTAGGTAGTTAGAATGAAAAATATTCCAGTTGTTATGATTATTTTTGGTGGCTCCGGAGATTTAGCTCATAGAAAGCTTTATCCAGCCTTATTTAATTTGTATCAAAAAGGTTTAATTCATGATCATTTTGCTGTAATTGGTACAGCGAGAAGACCTTGGAGCCATGAATATTTGCAAGAACAAGTAGTTGAAGCAGTTAAAGAAAGCTGTGACAACTTTGATGAAAAAGAAGCAAAAGAATTCGCTTCACATTTTTATTACCAGTCTCACGATGTAACTGATATTGGCCACTACATTGCCTTGAAGGAATTAGCAGCTAAACTTGATGAAAAATATCAAGCAGAAGGAAATCGAATTTTCTACATGGCTATGGCACCAAGATTTTTTGGTACAATTGCTACTCACATTAATGATCAAAAATTGCTTGGTAGCGGCTTTAACCGTTTAGTAATTGAAAAGCCATTTGGTCATGATTTAGCTTCAGCAGAAAAGTTAAACCGAGAAATTGGCGAAAGTTTTGATGAAGAGTCGGTATATCGAATTGACCACTATCTTGGAAAAGAAATGGTTCAAAATATTATGCCTCTAAGAATGACTAATCCAATTGTTAAGAATATCTGGAATAATGACTATATCGCAAATATGCAAGTAACTTTAGCAGAAAGTCTAGGAGTAGGAACTCGTGGTGGTTACTACGAAACATCTGGTGCTTTACGTGATATGGTTCAAAACCATATTTTTCAAATTATTACACTTTTAGCTATGCCTGAGCCTAAAGGACTTGATTCAGACCATATTCACCAAGCTAAACAAGAATTATTAGATAGTCTAGTAATTCCAACTCCAGAAATGGTTAAAAAGCATTTCTCACGAGGACAATATTTAGCTGATGATAATGAAGTAGAGTATTTAAAGGCAGATCAAGTTGCACTAGACTCTAAAGTAGAAACATTTGTAGCTGGAGAAGTTAAATTCAAAAAGGGTCCAGTAGCTGATGTGCCAATTTACTTTAGAACTGGTAAGAAAATGAAGGATAAGGTTTCTCGCATTGATATTGTTCTTCACCATATGAATAATTTATACGGTAGCGCACATTCAAATAATATCTCAATTATTATTGATCCAATTAGTGAAATTTATTTCACAATTAATGGAAAGAAGATTACAGCTGAAGGTTTAAGAAGAGAAAACCTTAGTTATAAGTTTTCTAAGGAAGAAATGGAGCAAGTTCCAGATGGCTACGAACGATTGCTTCACGATGTGTTTGTAGCAGATAGAACTAACTTTACTCACTGGTCAGAATTGAAGCAATATTGGAAGTTCGTTGATGCAGTTGAAGATGTTTGGCAAGATGAAAATAAAGATGTTAAGCAGCTTGAACAATATCCAAGTGGTAAGTTCGGTATGGAATCAAGTAATCATATTTTTGAAAAAGATAGCGAGCACTGGATTTACCGTTAATGGATTTACTGCCTAAAAACAATACGAGTCGTAAGATTATTCATATTGATATGGATGCCTTCTATGCTTCAGTAGAAATGCGCGATAATCCATCAATTAGAAATAAAGCCGTCTTAATTGGTGGAGATCCGAAGAAAAATAAGGGTCATGGGGTTGTAGCGACGGCGAATTATATTGCTCGGAGCTATGGAGCTCATTCAGCGATGCCGACGGCTAAGGCGGTAAGATTAATACCAGCAGAGAAGTTGGTAATTATTCAACCAAATTTTGAAAAATATCGTGCTGTATCAGCTGAAATTCATCAATTGATGCATAAGATAACTGATCGGGTAGAATCTGTTGCGTTAGATGAAGCATATTTAGATGTTACTGAAAATAAGCTTAATTTAACCGATCCAGTTCGTATTGCTGCTTTACTTCAGGAACGAATCTATCAAAGAATTGGTTTGACTAGTTCATTTGGTGTCTCTTATAACAAGTTTTTAGCTAAGATGGGCTCAGAATATGCCAAGCCTTTTGGGAGAACTGTAATTAAACCAGAAGGTGCTCGCGATTTTTTAGCAAAACAACCAATAAAGAACTTCCCGGGTATTGGACCAAAGACTCAAGAAAAACTGGCAGAGATGGAGGTTTATACCGGAGCTGATCTAAGAAAAATTCCAACCGATATTTTAATTAAAAAATTTAATCGAATGGGTTATCTTATGGCTCAGCATGCTCATGGTATTGACTTAAGAGATGTAGTGACTGATTCGGAAAGAAATCGAAAATCAATTGGGATTGAACGTACTTTTAATCAAAATTTATTTGATGAAAATACTGCCTTAACAAAATTGCGGTCATATAGTAGAGAACTTGAAAAAAGTTTAAAGGAGCGCCACTTTCTTGCAAATTGTGTTGTCTTAAAAGTACGCGATGCTAATTTTAAGACAATTACTAAAAGAAGGAAGCTAAAGCAGGGCACTAATGATAAAATTGTTATCTACGATACTGGGCGTGCTTTGTTTGCGACAGAAAAAAGCATGCTTTCAACTGGAATCCGACTTTTAGGCCTTACGGTCACTGATTTTGAAGAGCATCCCGTTGAGAATATATCGCTAGAAATTTTTGATAATGAGTAATGATAAAATAAAAAGAAAAATTTAGGAGAGAGAATTAATGGCAACTTTTGATGAAATTTATGAAAAGATAAAAGAATATCCAACAATTATTTTGCACCGTCACACTAGTCCAGACCCAGATGCAATTGGTTCTCAAGCCGGTTTGGCTAGATCTTTGAGACTAGCTTTCCCTGATAAAAAGATCCTTTGTGCTGGTGAAAATGATGAAGGTGACTTAATTTGGATTAACAAGATGGATGAGGTTAAGCCAGAAGACTACAAGGGTGCTTTAGTTATTACAACCGATACTGCAAACACTCCTCGTATTTCTAACAAAAATTATGACAAAGGTGATCTTTTAATTAAGATTGACCACCACCCAGATGTAGATCCATACGCAGATATGAGCTACGTTGATCCAGATGCACCAGCTGCTTCTGAAATTATTTTTGATTTCTTAAAAGCAGAAAACTTACCAATTACTAAGGAAGTTGCAGCAGCTTTATATGCAGGTATTGTAGGTGATACGGGAAGATTTATGTATCCTGAAACTTCAGCTCATACTTTTGATGTTGCAGCTGAATTAACTAAAACTGGAATTAATATTACGGATATTGCTAGAGAAATTGCGGATGTTACTTTTGATGAAGCAAAATTACAAGCTTTAGCAATGGATAAGATGGAGATTGATCCAGTTGGGGCTGCTTATACAATTTTGATGCAAGATGATTTGAAGAAGATGGGGTTAACTGACGATCAAGCAAATGTTGCTGTTTCAACTCCTGGTCGAATTAAAGATGTTTTAGCTTGGAATGTATTTGTAGAAAAGCCAGATGGAACTTTCCGCGTTCATTATCGTTCAAAGGGACCTGTTATTAACCATTTAGCTGAACAGCACGATGGTGGAGGTCATGCCCTAGCATCTGGAGCTAATGCAAAAGACATGGATGAAGTAAAACAAGTCTTTAATGAAGTAGTAGAAGTAACAAAGAAGTATAAAGAAGAACATGGCACAAACAAGTAGTATATTTCAAAATGAAAAAATCCGGCCAGAACTACAAGCCGGATTAGAAAAAATTAATTTTAAGAAACCGACTAAAGTACAGTCTTCGGTTATTCCGACATTTTTAAATAAAAAGAATGTTGTAGTGCAAGCTGCAACGGGATCAGGAAAGACTCATGCTTATTTGATTCCAATTTTGAATATGATTGATGAGAGCGCACCTGTAACACAAGCAATTGTTACTGCACCGAGTCGTGAATTGGCTAATCAATTGTATAAAGTTGCGCGTCAGTTAAGGGATGCTAGTGGTTTAAATATTTCAATTGAATATTTAGGCGGTGGAAATGACCGTAATCGCCAAATTGAAAAGGCTGAAAGCAGAGCCCCACAATTAATTATTGCAACCCCTGGTCGTTTACATGATTTTGCATCCAAAAAATTTATTAACTTGGAGAATGTAAAGGCCTTTATTATTGATGAAGCTGACATGACTTTAGACATGGGCTTTTTAGGTCAAATGGATGAAATTATGTCTAAGTTGGACAAAAAAGCAGTCTTAGGTGCATTTTCAGCTACAATCCCAGTTAAGCTCGAAAACTTTTTAAGAAAGTACATGTCAAAGCCAGAATTTATCGTTATTGACAATCCGGCAATTATTGCGCCAACGATTCAAAATGATTTAATTGACGTAGGTTCAAGAGACAAGAAATCAATTTTGTATAAGTTATTAACAATGGGACAGCCATATTTAGCCCTTGTTTTTGCTAATACGAAAAAGACTGTTGATGAATTAACGGACTACCTTGAAGAACAAGGCCTTAAAGTAGCAAAAATTCATGGTGGAATTACTGAACGCGAACGAAAGAGAATTATTCGTCAAGTTAGAGAGGGACAATATCAATACGTTGTAGCTAGTGACTTAGCTGCTCGTGGAATTGATGTACCCGGTGTTAGCTTAGTTGTTAACTATGAAATTCCAAAAGATTTAGAATTTGTAATTCACCGAATTGGTCGAACAGGTAGAAACGGGCTTGAAGGACATGCTATTACCTTAATCTATGATGATGAAATGAGTCAGATTGAGGACTTAGAAAAATTGGGTATTCATTTTGACTTTAAAGATCTTAGAAATGGTGAATTAGTTGAAAGAACTCACTATCACAGAAGAGATAATCGTCAAACGCGTAACCATAAACTTGATAACCGCATGATCGGTATGGTTAAGAAAACCAAGAAAAAAGTAAAGCCAGGCTACAAGAAGAAGATTAAACAGGCCATTCAAAAAGATCGTCAGCAAAAACGTAAGCTTGAAGAACGTCATCAAATTCGAAAAGCAAAGCGTAAACGTAAGCGTGAACGTGAGCAAGCACGTAGTAATTTTGACAACTAGAAAATTTGTAGTAAAATAAAGCACGTTTAGGACATATTATTAAAGTATTTTTTTCAAAGAGAGGACTGCTTGGTGAGAAGGTCTAGAAAATATTTAGTAATGCTACCTAAGTTAATTAGAGAAATAAATATTTAAAGAGGTAACAAACACTGTTGCAATCAAGGTGGTACCGCGCTGGGAGCGTCCTTGTTTTATGCAATAGTGTTTTTTATATTTGTAGGAGAACTTTTTATGAAACAATTGACTAGTTCACAAGTACGTCAAATGTTCTTGGACTTTTTTAAAGAGCATGGCCACATGGTTATGCAAAGTGCATCATTAATTCCACAAGATGATCCAACCTTGTTATGGATTAACTCTGGTGTTGCTACAATGAAGAAATACTTTGATGGTTCGGTTGTGCCTAAGAATCACCGAATTACTTCTTCTCAAAAATCAATTAGAACTAACGATATTGAGAATGTTGGTAAAACCGCTCGTCACCAAACTTTCTTTGAAATGCTTGGTAACTTCTCAGTTGGGGATTACTTTAAAAAAGAAGTTATTCCTTGGGCTTGGGAATTTTTGACTAGTCCAAAATGGTTAGGTCTTGATCCAGATAAACTTTATGTAACTGTTTACCCTAAGGATACTGAAGCATACCACATGTGGCATGATGTTGTTGGTTTACCTGAAGATCATATTGTTAAGTTAGAAGATAACTTCTGGGATATTGGTGAAGGTCCATGTGGTCCTGACTCAGAAATTTTCTACGATCGTGGTCAAGAAAATAACGATGTGGCTGAAGATGATCCAGAAAACTTCCCAGGTGGAGAAAACGCGCGCTACCTTGAAATTTGGAATATCGTATTTTCACAATTTAACCACTTACCAAATGGTAAATATGTTGACCAACCACATAAAAACATTGATACCGGTATGGGATTAGAACGTGTAGTATCAATTATTCAAGATGCTCCAACTAACTTCGAAACTGACTTATTCATGCCAATCATTAAGGAAACTGAAAAGTTAAGTGATGGCAAGAAGTATGCCGCAAATAAAGAAGATGATGTTGCATTTAAGATTATTGCTGACCATGTTCGTGCTGTAAGCTTTGCGATTGCTGACGGTGCACTTCCTTCAAACTCAGGACGTGGATATGTTTTACGTCGTTTAATTAGACGTGCTGACTTAAACGGTCAACGTTTAGGTATTAAAGGTGCATTCTTGTACAAATTAGTACCTGTAGTTGGCGAAATTATGAAGAGCCACTATCCAGAAGTTGTTGACCAACAAGCATTCATTCAAAAAGTAATTAAGAACGAAGAAGAAAGATTCCAAGTAACTCTTTCATCTGGTCTAAACTTACTTGATAATATCATTGCTGAAGCTAAGAAGAGCGATGATAAGACTATTTCTGGTAAAGATGCCTTCAAGTTATTCGATACTTACGGCTTCCCATATGAATTAACTTTTGAAGCTGCTCAAGATGCAGGTCTTAAGATTGATAAAAAGGGCTTTGATGAAGAAATGAAAGCTCAAAAGGAACGTGCTCGTAAAGCTCGTGGTAACTTGCAATCAATGGGTTCACAAGATGTTACTTTGATGAATATCAAAGATAAGAGTGAATTTGAATACGGCACTTTAGAAGAAAAACATGCCAAATTAATTGATATTGTTGTTGATGACAAGTTAGTTGATAAGGCAGATGGTGAACATGCAACTTTAATCTTTGATAAAACTCCATTTTACGCAGAGCGTGGTGGACAAGTTGCTGACCACGGTGAAATTTTGAACCAAAATGGTGAATTAGTTGCTCGTGTAACTGATGTACAACATGCACCAAATGATCAAAACTTGCACTTTGTAGATGTTATTTTGCCACTTGAAAAGGGACAAGAGTATGTCTTGAAAGTTGATCAAAAACGTCGTCGCGGCTTAAAGCATAACCATACTGCTACTCACTTATTGCATGCAGCTTTACGTGAAGTTTTAGGTACTCATACTCACCAAGCTGGCTCTTTAGTTGAACCAGATTACTTACGTTTTGACTTTACAAGCTTAGAGCCAATGACTAAGAAAGAAATTGCTAGTGTTGAAAAGTTAGTTAACGAAAAGATTTGGGAAGAAATTCCAGTCAAGACCACTGTTACTGACCCAGATACTGGTTTAAAGATGGGCGCCTTAGCATTATTTGGTGAAAAATATGGTGACACAGTTCGTGTTGTTCAAATCGATGACTTCTCCACTGAATTTTGTGGTGGTACACACTGTGAAAATACTGATCAAATCGGAATGCTTAAGATTGTTTCTGAGTCTGCTGTTGGCGCTGGTACTCGTAGAATTATTGCTGTTACCGGTCCAGAAGCTTACAAGTATGTAACAGACCGTGACGAAATCTTGAAAGAAGTTCAAGATGAAGTTAAGGCAACTAAGGCTGAAGATGTAGTTAATAAGATTTCTTCTATCGAAGATGATTTACGTGCAAGCCAAAAAGAAGCTGAACAATTAAAGGCTCAAATTAATAAGGCAAAAGCTGGCGATCTCTTTAATGACATTAAGCAAGTTAAAGATTTAACTGTAATTGCTGCGCAAGCTGATGTTGAAGGCATGAATGATTTACGTGAACTTGCTGACAACTGGAAGAGCAGCAATAAATCTGATGTTTTAGTCTTAGCTGCTGAAGTGAATGGTAAAGCTAATATGGTAATTAGCTTAGATGATAAGGCTATTAAAGCAGGACTTAAGGCTGGCGATTTGATTAAAACTGCTGCTCCAATCTTTGGTGGTGGCGGTGGTGGCCGTCCAAATATGGCACAAGCCGGTGGTAAGAATCCAGCAGGATTAAAAGATGCTATCGCTAAAGTGTTACAAGAAGTTGAAGAAAAACAAAATTAATTGAGTTCGTTCGATATTTCAAGTAAAATTAAGAAGAATAGGAGGAATTTTATTATGAGTTCGCTAGATAAAACAATGCATTTTGACTTTAACCAAAATAAGGGTAAGAATGTATACGATACTCTACAAGACGTATACAATGCACTTGAGGAAAAAGGCTATAGCCCAATTAATCAAATTGTTGGTTACTTACTTTCAGGCGATCCTGCATATATTCCTCGGCATAATGATGCACGTAATTTGATCTTGAAACATGAGCGTGATGAAATTATTGAGGAATTGGTTAAGAGTTATTTAGGTAAAAATAAATAATGCGATTACTTGGACTTGATGTTGGCTCTAAAACTGTCGGTGTTGCAATCAGTGACCCTTTGGGGATTACCGCTCAAGAGCTTGAAACAATTAAGATTGACGAAAGCAAGTTTAGCTTTGGTATGCGTCAAATTAGAAAAATTGTACGTAAATATGATGTTGAAGGCTTTGTTTTAGGTTTACCTAAAAACATGGATGGTAGTAGTGGACATTCTGTAGAAAGAAGTAAACAGTATGGTGAACGCTTAAAAGAAAAGTTTGACCTCCCTGTTTATTACGTAGATGAACGTCTTACAACAGTGCAAGCTGATCGAATTTTAGTTGAAGAAGCTGGCGTCCATGATCGTGTTGAACGAAAAAAAGTTATTGACCAAATGGCTGCTGTTTTAATCTTGCAAAACTATTTAGAAGCAACCAGAAAGGATAATTAAAATGAGTGAAAAAATTAACGCTAACCAAGATAATGATCGTCAAATTACTTTAGTTGACGAACAAGGTAATGAAGAATTATTTGAAATCTTATTTACTTTTACATCTGAAGATTATGGTAAATCTTACGTTTTACTATATCCAGCAGCTGTTAGTGATGATGATGATGTTGAAGTACAAGCTTTCAGCTATGATGCAGATGCAGATGGCGATGTAACTAGTTCTGACTTACATGAAATCACAGATGATGATGAGTGGAACATGGTACAAGGAGTTTTAAATACATTTTTGTCAGACGATCGCTTAAGCGGCGAATAATCTTCAAAAAAGACTGGCGATTGAAGCTAGTCTTTTTTGCTTAATCAAGGATGAGCAATGATTTCTTTTTTCATTTTATTAATTTTTATCTATTGTTGTTATGTAGGCTATCGGCGTGGTGTAGTATATGAAGGCTTAGCAGCTGGTGGATATGTAATCGGGCTAATTTTAGCCACTTTATTGTATAAACCATTTAGTAACTTTTTAAATTTGTGGGTTCCATATCCATCCGCAAATGATCGAAGCAGCTTTGCTTTCTTTGATAAAACTACGGGATTAACCTTAGATAAATCATTTTATGCAGCAATTGCTTTTTCAATTATTTTGTTGATTGTTTGTTGCTTATGGCGTTTTGTGATGCTAGGGTTTAATCAATTAAGATATGTTACGGTAAACTCTAACCTAAATCTCTGGGGAAGTTTAATTATTTCTTTTATTGTGACACAGATTAGTGTTTATTTGCTTTTGTTTATTTTAGCCACAATTCCTAATGATGGTTTGCAAAATATGCTGGGGCATTCTATTTTAGCAAGTGGTATCTTGCATTTTTCTCCTGGAATTTCCCAATTTTTTATAAATTTATTCATTACAACAATATAAAAATGGCCCCAACTCTGGGGCCTTTTTGCTAGGTGGAATATATGAACTCTAAAATTATTGAAAAATTAGAATATAATCGCATAATTAAACAATTAAGTGATTTGGCTATTACAGCACCTGCAAAAGAGCAGGCTTTAACGTTAATGCCAAGTAGTAATTTTGATGAAGTAAAAAAATCAATTGATCAAACTAGGGTCCTTTCTAATGTTTTACGAGTTAAAGGACCAATGCCGATAACTGACTTTAAAGATGTTAGAGCTAGTTTGAAGCGTTTGAAGGTCAAGGCAAATTTAAATGGTGAAGAATTAGGTAATATTTTTCTAATTCTTAGCTTAGCTAAAGATGTTTCTCAGTTTACTGCTGACTTAGAAGAGCGTGAAATTGATACCCGTCCGATTGAAAAAACTCTTAAAAATTTAGCAATTCCAGAAGACTTATTTAAGAAGTTGAATCAGGCAATTGAATATGACGGAACTGTTAAGGATACAGCTTCTTCTAAGTTAATGCAGCTGCGACATGATATTCAAAGCAATGAAACTGATATTAAAAATCACATGAATGATTACATCAGTGGAAAGCATACACAGTATTTGTCAGAAAATATCGTAACTATCAGAGATGGTCGCTATGTATTACCTGTAAAACAAGAATATAAGAATAAATTCGGTGGAGTTGTTCATGATCAAAGTGCTAGTGGACAGACTTTATTTGTTGAGCCACAAGCAGTTTTAGTTCTTAATAACCGACAGCAAAATTTAATGGCTCAAGAGCGTCAGGAAATCCACCGTATCTTAATTGAATTGTCAGAACTTGCTGGTATGTATCAAAAAGAAATAAAAAATAATGCGGATGCATTAACACAATTAGACTTTTTAAGTGCTAAAAGCAAATTAGCTAAAGCAATGAAAGCTACAGAACCAGTATTAAATCAAGATCATGTCATTAAGTTGAGAAAGGCTCGACACCCATTAATTGATCCTAAAAAAGTTGTTCCTAATAATATTGAATTAGGAACTAGCTTTGATACCATGCTGATTACGGGACCTAACACAGGTGGTAAGACAATCACGCTGAAGACTTTAGGGCTGCTCCAATTGATGGCTCAAGCGGGATTATTCATCACAGCTGAAGAAGGCAGTCAATTAACTGTTTTTAATGAAATTTACGCCGATATTGGGGATGAGCAATCTATTGAACAGTCATTAAGTACTTTCTCATCACATATGGACCAAATTATAAAAATAATGAAAGATGTAACTGAGGATGATTTGGTTTTAATTGATGAATTGGGAGCCGGAACTGATCCTGAAGAAGGAGTTAGTCTAGCGATCGCTATTTTAGATGATTTACGGGGAGCACAAGCTAAAATTGCGATTACTACACACTATCCGGAATTAAAGCTTTACGGCTATAATCGTGCAAGAACTACGAATGCCTCAATGGAATTTGATTTAAAGAAACTTGCTCCAACGTATCGTTTGAGAATTGGTATCCCTGGACAAAGTAATGCCTTTGCCATTGCACATCAATTAGGGATGAATGAAGTTGTAGTCGACAAGGCTAGAAGTTTGATGAATGACGAAGATAGTGATATTAATAAGATGATTGAACGATTGACGGAGCAGACTAAGGCTGCTGAGCAACTTCATGAAACTTTAAAGCAAAATGTTGACCAAAGTATCACTCTTAAGCGTCAACTCCAGAATGGTCTTGACTGGTATAATCAACAAGTACAAAAGCAACTTGAAAAAGCTCAAGAAAAAGCTGATGAAATGCTTGCTAAAAAGCGTCAAAAAGCTGATAAGATCATCAATGATCTTGAAGAACAAAGAAGAGCTGGGGGTCAAGTTAGAACCAATAAAGTTATTGAAGCTAAAGGTGCTTTAAATAAACTTGAGCGTGAAAATCAAAACTTGGCCCAGAACAAGGTCTTGCAACGTGAAAAGCGGCGTCATGATGTAAGTGTTGGTGATACTGTGAAAGTTCTATCTTATGGACAACAAGGTGTAATTACGAAAAAACTTGCTGATCATGAATTCGAAGTTCAAATTGGTATTTTGAAGGTTAAAGTCACTGATCGGGATGTTGAAAAGATTAGTACACAAGCTGCTCCTAAGAAGGCAGAAAGAGCGGTTCGCTCGAGTCGTGGCCTTCGTTCTACGCGTGCAAGTAGTGAGCTTGACTTAAGGGGACAACGCTATGAAGAAGCTCTAACTAACTTAGATCGCTACATTGATTCTTCCCTCTTAGCCGGTTTGAATACCGTCACAATTATCCACGGAATTGGAACTGGGGCAATTAGAAATGGTGTTCAACAATACTTGAAGAGAAACAGACACGTAAAGAGCTATAGTTATGCGCCTGCTAACCAAGGTGGAACTGGAGCGACAATCGTTTATTTACAGTAAGCAATATACTTGCAAAAAGTAAGTAATTCTACTAAACTATACTTATAATTTAAAGAATTTATTTGTGAGGTAATAACAATGGTTGATGAAATTACAGATGCAACTTTTGAAGAAGAAACTAGCGAAGGCGTTGTTTTAATTGATTTTTGGGCAACTTGGTGTGGTCCATGTAAGATGCAATCACCAGTTATTGACCAACTTTCTGAAGAAATGGATGATGTAAAATTCACCAAAATGGATGTTGATCAAAACCAAGAAACTGCTCGTAACTTAGGAATTATGGCAATCCCAACTTTATTAATTAAGAAAGATGGAAAGATTGTTGACCGTTTAACTGGTTATACTCCTAAGGAAAAACTTGAACAAATTTTAGATCAATATACTGACTAATATAAATAAAAAAAACCGGGTAAGCCTCTGTATTGAGACTTACCCGGTTTTTATTATTGCTATTCTCTTACTTGGTTAATAGTTAGTCAGATTGCGCAGTGATTTGAACTACGTGCTTTTTAGTAACAGTAGCTGAAGCTTCAGTTGGAGTACCATTTTGGCGCTCTAAACATTCCGCAATAATTCCACTTTCAAGTGAAAATTCATCACTTTGGCTATCAAGCCTATCAGTTACGACCTGGCCGGATAATTCAAAAACTGCGGTATGTTTGCGATCTTTAAGTACTTTTAAAGTTCCAAATTGAGCCATATCAAAAAATTCGATTAAATCATCGATATCTGATAAATCATATTTACGACTAACATGTTTTCCGGCCCAGTAAAGAATTTCTTTATCTTCGCTACCTAAAATGGTAGGTAAGATAAAATCACGATATAATGAATTTAAAAAATAAAGATGTTCGTTTGTATGTTCCATGCTTTCATTTCCTTTTGTCTTCTATATCATTTTAACTTAAAATAGGTGGAGTAGAAAAGAGAATTTAATCATCATTTATTTAAAGGAGTTTTTTTAATGGATAATCGACCAATTGGAGTTTTAGATTCAGGATTAGGCGGCTTAACCGTTTTAAAAAAAGTAATTGAAAAAATGCCTAATGAGTCAACAATTTTTATTGGCGACCAGGCTAATATGCCGTATGGGGATCGCTCAAGAGAAGAAATTATTTCTCTAACTCGCGATAGTGTAAACTTCTTATTAAGTAAAGATGTAAAAATTATTATTTTTGGTTGTAACACAGCAACCGCTGTAGCAATGGCAACTATTCAGAAAGAAATACCACTACAGATAATTGGTGTTGTTCAATCTGGTGCTTTAGCTGCAGCAAGAACTACAGAAACTAAAAATGTAGCTGTAATTGGTACTAAGGCCACTGTGGCTAGTCATTCTTATTTAAAAGAAATTCAGTATCGTGATCCAGAAATTAAGGTCAGTGAATTTGCTCAACCAAAATTAGCGCCACTAGCTGAAGAAGATCCCGATGAAGATACTAAGAATGCAGTGGTTAGCGAAAGTTTAACTCCATTGAAAAATGCTGATTATGATACCTTAGTTTTAGGCTGCACACATTATCCTTTATTGAGAGACGAAATTGTGGCTGTGGTGGGTCAAGATAAAAAAATTGTAGATCCAGCTGATCAAGTGGCACAATATACATATAATGTTTTGCGACGTGATGATTTATTTGCTGAGAGTACTGCTCCGGTAAAACATGACTACTATACAACTGGAGAAGCAAAGAAGTTTACTGAAATTACCCGTCAATGGATGAATGATGACACGATAGTTGGTCATCATGTAGATGCTGAGGATTAAAAATGGATACTTTATTATTTGCAACTAACAATAAAAATAAGGCTAGAGAAGTTGAAGAGGCCTTAAAGAAAATAAATTTTCCCATTCATGTAATTACTAATCAGGACCTAACTGATCCTCCCCATGTTCTAGAAACTGGGACAACATTTTTAGCTAATGCAAAACTAAAAGCTCATAAAATGGCGGAGTTCAGTAATTTACCAACTCTTGCTGATGATTCAGGTTTATCAGTTGATAAATTAAACGGAGCTCCTGGAGTTCATTCTGCTCGCTACGGAGGCGAAGCTCATAATGATGCCTTAAATAATGCAAAATTATTGGCTGAACTAGGCGGTGTTCCCCGAGAGAAAAGACAAGCTACTTTTCATACAACTATGGTAGTTTCGTGGCCAGGTAGATTTGATGATGATTTAGTAACACAAGGTGAAATTAGAGGCGAAATTTTAACTTATCCGCGAGGGGATGGAGATTTTGGCTATGATCCACTTTTCTTTGTTCCTGATAAGGGGAAGACATTTGCTGAAATGACAGTAGATGAAAAAAATGCTATTTCTCACCGTGGCCAAGCTTTAAGAAAATTACTTGCTGAGCTGCCAACTTGGTGGAAAAAAATGGAAAATGAATAATTAAGAGTGACTTAAAAGACTTAGTTCTGATATTTTATTGGAATTAAGTCTTTTTTATATAAATACATATTTTATTATATATAATGTGGTATTAGGCCTTTTTTAGCGTTAAAATACCTTTGATAAAGGGAAGTTTTTAAGGAGATTGAGGCCACATGTTATTCAATAAACGTGACTTAGATACAAAACAAAGATTTAGTATAAGAAAGTTAACTATTGGAACTTGTTCTGTTCTTTTATCAACTTTATTTTTAGGAATAGGTACTAATGAAGTAGTTCATGCAGATACTTTACCTAATAATGTTCAAGAACAGAATGCACAAACTAATAAAAATGATGCTCAAAAAGATGAAGTAATTGATGCTAGTCAAGTTCAAGATTCTAAGATAGAGGGATCTAATCAAGCTCAAAAAGGTATTACAGATTCAGAAAAGACTGCAGATAAGAATGCAGTCCAAAAGTCTGATGAAATTAAGAAGGATGATGTAGAGAATACTACAGTTCCTACTCAAAATAGTAATCAACAGAGTACAACTGCCAAGTCTGCAGAAACTCCTTCTATTGTTCAAAAAACTGAAACTTCAAAGCCTGATTCTTCTATTCCTCAAACTAAAAGTGAAACAGATTCTTTAAATCAAAAAAATAATGCTAATGCTGCAGCTCAGAATACTACTACACTTAATATAAGTAACGTTGCTGCTAAGGCTAATGTTAATGCTCTTAAAGAAAATAAGACTGTAGCAGCAACCGCCACCACACCTACTACAAATGGTGGCTATGATTCTGCTACTTGGGGAACATTAGATACGTCCAAGTGGACCGGACAGAATACAACCTTTGATGGAACTGATTACTACCAATTAACTGGTTATACCGGTGATCAAACTCATATTATTGTGCCAAATCAAGCTGACTTTGAGCAAGCTGGAAAATCAACTAATAATCTTCAAGTATCGATCTCTAATGATTTAATTAAAAGCTGGCAAAATGCTGCTACTATTGCCTTTAGTAAGACTGATGATAAGAAGATTAAGCTTATAAGTACTAATTTAGACAATACTTTCAACAAGAATACTACTTTGACCAATTTAGATGCCAACAGTTTAGACACAAGTAGCGTTACTTCGATGCAAAGTACTTTTGAAGGTGCTTCTAACCTATCATCTTTGACTGGAATCAGTGACTGGGATGTTTCCAATGTAACTAATATGTCCCTTTTATTCCAAAATGCGACTGGCTTGACTAGTTTAACTGGTTTGAAAAACTGGGATGTTCAAAAAGTTACGAATATGACTCGGATTTTCAACCAGGTTACCAAAGTTACAGATCTTTCTCCTTTGAGCAATTGGAAGACTGATAGTTTACAAAAACTTAACACTGCATTTGCTAATAATAGTTTTACGAACTTACAAGGTCTAGAAAATTGGAATGTAAGTCATGCAACTGACATGGGTGTCATTTTTATGAGTGATGCTAATTTGACTGACATTAGTGCCTTAGCTAATTGGGATACTAGCAATGTGACTGATCTTAATCGGGCATTTAATGTTAACCAATCACTAACTAGCCTGCATGGTTTAGAAAACTGGAATACCAGTAAGGTAACCAATCTTAATGCAACTTTTGCCAATGAAGGATCATTGGTTGATGCAAGTGCGATTGCTAATTGGAACACGAGCAATGTTACCAATATGTCAGTTTTGTTTGCTGATTCAAGTGCTCAGTATGTTGATTTTTCTAACTGGGACTTTAGTAAGGTGACTAGTGCATCGAATGTCATAAATAATACTAAGTCAGTCGTTTATCTCGGTAATAACTCTACCCTTACTGCTGATAAGTTAAACACCTTGGGTATTGCCAATGGTGGCTTCACTCAGCCAATCATTTTAGCTAGTGGTAATCTCTATACTCTTTTATCCAATAAAAATAGTAATACACATAATATTACTATTAATAATGCCAGTGGTAGCCAACTTACTACTATTTCTGCACCCGTTGTTTATGATGCAGCTAGCGCAAGTAACATGACCGATGCCATTAATAGTTACAAAGACATGGTTGATCAAAAGCTTGAAGATTATGTTACTGAACATAACTATGTACTAAAGAGAGTTTCAAGTGCCCCTGTTGATGATGTCACGGGTCACAATAATCATCTAGTTAACTATGCGAATGCTACATACCAAGTTGTTACTATTCCAGCAGATCAAAAGAAAAATCTTCAGATTCAAGATAAGACTACCTATAAAGGGAAGACTTTAACAGCTAAAGATTTAGTTACTAATGTTGCTGATTTTCCAGCAGGTACTACATTTGAATTTGCTGATAATAGTGAACCAAATTGGGATCAAGTAGGAACCTATAATGTTAAAGTTATTGCAACTTATCCAGTTTCTGTAAATGGTCAGCAATACACGGCCGTAACTACTCCAGCTACTGCCAAGGTTACTGTTACTCAACAAATGCAGTTTACGATTACTTACTGGGATGATACGGAAAATAAGGAAATTACTCAATTTGATATAGCAAATGCTGGTAATGGGGCATATACTTATCTTTCATTTCCAAAAGGTATAAATCCAAACAATTATCAATCCGTCAGTGTCTCTGGGGTGCCTGAAGGAGCAACAATTGCTGGGGATTTCTGGAAGCCGTTTACAGATCCAAGTTGTAATTGGACAGTACCAAATTATAAGTGGGATGCGACGGCAGCTCCTTCGTTATTTGATGCTAATGTTGTTGTCCACTTAATTCATAAAACACAAGACGTAACCAATACGGACCCAGGTGCACAAGAAACACGTACGGTGACGGCTGATTTCGTTAAGATTAATGAAAATGGTACACCCGAAGCCGCACCTTTTGATTCAGCTACTTTAGACGTTTACTACATTCGCAAAGCTACTAAAGATTTGGTAACTGGTAAAGTTACTTATGGTAATTGGAAATTAAATACAAATAAGGGTACCAATGGTCTTCAAGTAGTTAGTGGAGCTTGGACTTTACCAACAGATAGTAGTTCCAAGATTACTGTCACTGCTCCTGATCTTGACGGCTATGAAAAAGCGGATTCTCTAGTTAATGGGCAGTTAACTACGAACTTTGGTACGGTTGATAATATCACCAGTAAATTAACGACTTACTATGTACCTACATCATTGACACAAAAAACTATTAACCGTGTAATTAACATGATTGGGATCGATAAATCTATAAACGGGTCTGCAATGGTCAAACCATCTACCACCACTCAATCAGCCACGATTACTAGACCTGTTAAAGTAAATGCTGATGATAGTGGAGTAACATTTGATGGCTTTGATGGGAGTGGCTGGACTACAGGTAAGTGGGGACGCTACAACAATATACCGGTTCCTAATAATTATACGAAAGTCATTAAACAAATTGTTACGCATCCTGATGGCACAACTACTGAAACAACGTTAGATATTCCTAAGTGGAGACCTATTCCAGCTCAAACTGTCACTATCGATACCCTTCCGACTGTAATTAATATAACCTATACGGCAACTGCAACAGCATTTTTGGCAGGTACTAGTGAGTCAACTTATACTGGCAGTCCAATCACTCTTGATGACCTTAATGATGGAAACGGTGATAATCCAATCTATGCTGAAGTTACAGGGCCAACAGGAGGCCGCTATACTTTACAGGCTGGAGATGTTGAATTTTCATCTGATAATGGTAAAACTTGGACGACTGAAATGCCAACTAATGCAGGCACCTATGAATTACGTTGGTCACAACAAGGTAAGCAGGATGTTATAAAAGAATTTGGTAATAACAGTATTAAATGGGTAGATGCTCAGGGTAATTCAACCTTTACCAGTACTGCAACCTATATTATTAATCCGGCACCAGCTACTTTCACTTTAAGCAACCAGACATCTGGAAATTATACTAAGATCTATGAGGCCCAACCAACGACTAGTATCGATCCTTCAAAATTAACAATTACTGTTGACTTTAACAATGCCAAAGTAGTTTTAGATACGACTGGCCTCACCAGTGATAGTTATGAGTGGGTAGATGCTCAGGGTAATTCGATCAGTAATCCTGAAAATGTTGGAACTTACTACATAAAACTTAAGGACGCTGCACTATCTACTCTACAGAAGGATAATCCTAACTTTACTTTGACTAATAGTAATAAATTAGCTGAGTACACCATTACGCAAGCTCAGGCAAGTGGTGTATTAAGTGGCTCTAACTCACGGACATACGATGGTCAAGCTACTACACCTGCTGAAGTAAATAGCAATGGTCAAATTGGCGTAACGGTAACCTTCCCAGGTGTTACTGATGCTAACAAGACCTATATTCTTAAAGATGGTGACTACAAGTGGAGTAGTGGCTCTGCACCAACTAATGCTGGGTCATATACGATTACTTTGACACCTGATGGTATTTCCAACCTTGAAAAATATATTCTTGGTTTAGCAGGTTCTGGTCAAAATAACACACCGAATGTAGTATTTTCTGATAATGCCTTTACTGGAAGTGCAAGTTATACAATTAATGTTGCTGAAAATACTGTAAGTGTCGATGGAACCCAAACAGAAACTTACACCGGTCAAGAAATTAGCGTTAAATACAACGCGAATGGCACTAACAGCGTTCAAGTAAGTATTAGCTCTAAAGATGGAGCAACCGCTAGCTTAAGCAATGTACAGTTAGATTCTGGTGATTTCCAAATTGTTGATGTCAGCGGTAAGCCTATCATTGCAACAAATGCTGGTGGTGTTTATCATATTGTCTTAACTGATACTGGTGTTGCGAAGATTCAACAAGCGGTTGGTGATAATTACAAGATTAGCCAAGGGACGAGTTTCGGTACTTTAGTTATTAATAAGGTCCAAGCATCTGCAGAATTTAGTGGCAATCCTTCGTACACTTATACTGGTAGCCCTAATAGTGATTACTTAAACGGCTTCTCAATTAAGCTGAATGAACCAAATAATCCAACTTATAACTTAGTTGCTGGTGATATTGAATTTAATGTTGATGGGACTTGGACTACTGCTGTTCCAGTTAATGTTGGAAAATATGAAGTTCGCTTATCACAAGACGGTTGGAATCATATCAAAGAGATTAATAGTGATAATGTAACTTGGTCTGCCACCGCATCTAGTGGAACTGGTACTTACACCATTACTCCTGCTAGCGCTAATACTGAACTTAGCGGTCACAATTCGATGGTTTACAATGGCAGCTCAGTAACGACAGCTGATTTGTATACTGATGGTTCAACCATCGAGGTAGCTATTAGTGGTAATAATATTGTTAACTTACCAACTAGTTTTACTCTTGCAGATGGAGACTATACTTGGAATACTCCAGATGGTAAAGCCCCTGTTAATGCAGGGTCCTATACTCTGACTCTTTCTAGCGCAGGTCTTGATAAAATTCAAGCTGCAATTGATGAAGCAGTTGGTAAAGGTAATGTTATCTTGTCTAAGGACAATACAGGGAGTGCCACTTTCCAAATTACACAAGCCGTGTCACCAGACGTTCAGTTAGATGGTAACGAAAAGAGTGAATACAATGGTCACGCAGTCAGCTTCGATCCAAATAATGAAGAAACCAAGAAGAACTTTGGCTTCAATAATGTTCAAGGTTTGACTATTCCAGATTTAACTGCTGATGACTTTGAATGGGTCGATCAAGATGGCAACCCAATTTCTGCACCAACTGATGCAGGTTACTACTACCTCCAATTGAATGAAAAAGGTAAGTCCGCTTTTGCGAATGCTAACCCTAACTACACATTTGTTAAGGATGGAAATAGTACGATTTCAGGGCGCATTACTTACCACATTTATCCAGCAAGCTTGATTATCGGCGTAAGTGGAACTGCATCACAAGTTTATAATGGTCAAAATGCAGCCATTACCCAAACACAGCTTGATAATGGTGATATTAAATTAGTGTGGGGTAACTCAAATGATGAGCCAATTGGATTGGGAAGCTTCACTTTAACCCCAGAAGATTTAGAAGTGGTTGATAGTGCTGGTGATCCAGTCAGCCATGCTAATGCGCAAGAAAACGATAAAGTAGGCAATCCAACTTATTATGTTCGTCTAACTAATGCTGTGCTTAATAAAATTAAGGCCTTAACAGGTGCAAGTAATTATGACATTAGTTTAAGTGAAACTACTGGTAATTTCTTAATCTATGCTCGCAAGGCTCAAGTTACTTTAAGCGGTAATCAAACTACCACTTACGGGACTGATTTAGCTCTCGATCCAAGCGTCTACCACATTGAACTAACTAATTGGAATAGCAGTGTTCCTGTGCCAACTGATGCTGAAATTATTCAAGCAATTGGTGGGTTGAAGTCTGGGGATGTCTATATTAATGGCTTTACTAATGGTCAAATGCCAGTCAATGTTGGCTCTTACCAAGTTAAGATTACTGATCAACTACTGCAAAGACTCCAAGCAGCTTTTCCAGACTATGATTGGGATGCTGTTAGCGGGAATAATGGCACTGCTAGAAGTGGGTCGTCTGATTCAGATCCTATTGATGCTAGACATGAACCAGCTACATATGTAATTACACCGGCTGATACTACGGTTACGATTAATGGCGCAGAGCACATTAAATATGGTGAAAATTCGACGATTCAATATGGTAGCGATAATGGTTACAGTATAACTATTACTGCACCTGTCAAGAATGAAACAACTGACAATGAACATGAGCCAATTTATACAGATTTGAAGCTTGAAACAGGCGATTTAGAGTTTGTAACTACTCCAGGTAATGTTGGCACTTATGAAGTTAAATTATCTGCTCAAGGATTGAAGAAGCTCCAAGCTTTAACTGGTTCAACTAATTATAATTGGACTCAAGCTTCTGAAGCACGAGCAAACTTCTTTGTTGACCAGATGCCAGTGACAATTACCGTTGGTGGTAATGAGCAAAACGTAACTTATAGCTCCAATGATTGGTTAAAGGCTATTAAGGAGAATCCTCAAGGTTATACCTTAACTGTGATGACCGAAAATGGTACTACTTTAAACTACCAAGCTAAAGATGGAGATTTGATTTTTAGTCAAACACCAGGAGATGTTGGTAGTTATCAAGTTGTTCTATCAGCTCAAGGTCTGGATAATATCAAGCAGGCACTGGGTACTAACTATGCTTATCCACAGGCCGCAAGCGATGTAACTACTTATGGCACCTTTAATGTGAACCAAGGCGAAGTCACGATCAGCTTAGATGGTAGTGATAGTAAGATCTATGATGGAAAAACTACTGTACCAGCTGATTTGAATATTGGTAAATATAATTTAACTTATTCAGCCCCTGTTTATGCTCCAGACGGTAGCCCACAAACAATTAAGTTAACTAGTGATGATTTGCAGTTTGCTAATGGTGATCCTATTAATGCTGGAACTTATACAGTTGAATTATCACCAGCCGGTCAAGCTAAGTTGAAGAATTTAACTGGCAACAATGGCGATAACTACAAGTGGATATTTAACACCCAGGCAACTTACACGATTAATTCAGCTACTGATGCTAGTGCAAGCTTGTCAGGTTCTAACCAAATGATATTTAATGGCTCGCCAGTAACTACGGCTGAAATTAACAATGGTGGTAACATCGTTGTTAACTTGAATTTCCCTGGTAGCACTGAAAATAGCATTTACCACTTGCAAGATGGTGATTATATTTGGAATGATGGAGCTGCTCCAACTAATGTAGGTACTTACACTATTAAGTTGACCCAAGCTGGTTTGGCTCATTTGCAAGCTGCAATTGACCAATATGCTGGTTCAGGAAATGCAAAAATTAGTGCGGATAGCTTAACTGGTTCAGCTACTTTTGAAATCGTTCCTAAGTCAATTACTGATGTCACCATCTCGGGCAAGGATCAAGAAAAGACTTACGATGGTCAGGCTGCTAGTTTAGATGTAAATGACTTAACGATTAGCGCTACTAATCTTGTTACTGATAGTCCATTATCAATGAAAGACATTACTGCCAGTGATTTTGATTGGTATGATGCCCAAGGTAAGAAGCTAGATGCGATTCCAGCTGATGCTGGCACTTATGAAGCTCGTTTGAAACCTTCTGCTTTGCAAGCATTACAAAAGGATAATCCTAACTACAGTTTTAATACCGCAAGTGGAACGATTAAGTACACAATTAATCAAAAAGCAGCTACTGATACTTTAGATGGAAATGGTAATAAGGTTTACAATGGTCAAGAAACTACGGTTAGTGATGTTCTTAATTCAATTACTTGGACGCCAAGTGGGATAGTTGATGGCCAAAGCTTAGATCTTTCTAAGCTAAGCGACGCTGATTATGCTTGGTATACCAAGAATGCAGACGGTACATACACTGAAATGGCCGGTTTACCAACTAATGCTGGTACTTACTACTTGAAGCTTAAGGATAGTTCAATTGCTAAAATTCAGGTAGCTAACCCTAACTACAGTTTTGCCACTGGTGCAATTAGCGGTGAGTATACTTATGTTATTACTCAAGCTAATGCTGTGATTACTTTGCCAAATACTAGCGATCAAACTGTTACTTGGACTGGTAATCCGGCAACAATTGATCCCGCTAACTTTATTCCAGAAATCACTACTGATAATCCGAATGAAAAGACCATCGTTTTGCCAAGTACTTTGCAATTGACTGCAAGTGATTACGAATTCTCACAAAATGGAAAAGTGATTTCTGCACCAAGCGAAGTTGGAACTTATCAAGTTCGTTTAACCGAAGCTGGCTGGCAAAAAGTTCAAAATGCGATTGCTGAAAATACCAACTATACTTGGAATTACCAAGGTGAAGGTAATTATCATATTGAAAAGGCTACTGCAAACGTTACTCTTGATGGTTCAGCTTCAACAATTTACACAGGAAATTCAGTAGTAATTCCAGCTACTGCTGGAGTTGTTAACGGCATTAATGTGAAGTTATCAAATGGCCAAACTTATGTCTTAAAACCTGAAGATCTTGAATTCGTGAATGATCAAGGCAATCAAATTCCTGCACCAACTGATGCAGGTACTTACAAAGTAAGATTAACCAAGATAGCCTTAGATCAAATTCGAAATATTGAAAGCAACCATTATAACTATACTTATAATAATGATGCGGTAGACTTTACAATTGAAAAAGCTAATGCTGATGTAATAACTTCAGGTTCATATGATGTAGTTTACAACGGCCAAACTCCTGAGATTAATGTTGATAAGATTACTAACACTATTGCTACGAACAATGATGTAAAGCTTACTGCACCAACTTTAACTGCTGACGACTATGAATGGGTTGATGAAACTGGTAAGGTAATTACTGATCCTGTAAATGTAGGTACTTACTACTTGAAACTCAAAGATTCTAGTCAAAGTAAGATTGCTAATAATAGTAATTACATTTGGAACTTCAAGGGTTTAGCTAGTGTCACAATTAGTAAGGCGAATGCAACTATTGGTTTTAATGGTAATCAAGAAACTTCTTATACAGGAAGTGTCATAGCAGTAGATCCTGATAAATTTGAAGTTAAACTTTCTAACGGTCAAACTTACCAATTGACTGACAAAGATATTCAAGTTATCGGTAATCCAATAAATGTTGGTACTTACAAAGTTGAGTTAAGCCAAGCTGGAATCGATTCAATCAAGGCAGCTGATAGTAATTACAACTACAGTTATGATGACAGTCAGGGAGTGCTAGTAATTGTTCCAGCTAAGGCTAGTGCAACTATAAGTGGTTCTCAAACTACTCAAGACTTAGAACTTGATCCTCATAACTACTCAGTTGTTTTAACGTTAAACGGACAGCAACAAACTATTACTGGGTTAACAGCAAGTGATTTTGTCTTCAGTAAAGATGGTCATCCGGCTCAATTAACTGAAGCTGGAACTTATGACGTTGAGCTTAGTGGGGATGCAATCAATAAGATTCGTCAAGAAAATCCAAATTACAATATTGACTTCAGTTCAACAGCGACATTTACTTTGGAAAATAGTAGCCAAACTATTAACTATGTGGATGCTGATAATAATGTAATTGGTTCAACTAATATTAGCGGTCACATTAAGGGAACTAAACTACCATTTACTCCTGAAATTCCAGTAGGTTGGGTAGCAAGTGATCCAAGTGATGTACCAACTGAAATTACCATTAATAATGGAACTACTATAATTAAGATTAAACATGGAACAACTAATGTAGATCATAATAATCCGGTTCCTGATGGTGCAAAGACTGTAACAGGTGAAGTAATTGATGGTGCTCACGCAAGTGACTTGAACCAAACAATTACTCGTACAATCAATGTAACTAACCCAGATGGAACTAAGAGTACAGAAGTTCAGACCGCAAAGATTTATCGTGATGCAAGTTACGATAATGTGACTGGTGAAGTAACTTATGGAGAATGGTCAACTGGAAGCTGGAAAGAATTTAGTCCAGCAGAGATCGAAGGTTACAGTGCAAGTGAAAAAGTAGTTCCAGCTGTCGAAGTTAAAGACGGTCAAAAGAATGTCACAGTTGATATTACTTACACAGCTAATGAACAAAGTGGAATAATTTCTTACCAAGACGAAGCAGGTAAAGAAATTAGCACTACTCCACTTAGCGGTAAGACTGGTGAAACAGTAACAGTTAACCCAGAAATTCCAGCAGGCTGGGAATTAGTTCCAGGTCAAGAAATTCCAAAGACTGTCACTGCTACAGGAGAGGGAATTCCAACTGTAGTAATTAAGATTGAACATGGAATAACCAATGTTGATCATAATAATCCGGTTCCTGATGGTGCAAAGACTGTAACAGGTGAAGTAATTAATGGTGCTCACGCAAGTGACTTGAACCAAACAATTACTCGTACAATCAATGTAACTAATCCAGATGGAACTAAGAATACAGAAGTTCAAACCGCAAAGCTTTACCGTAATGCAAGTTACGATAATGTAACTGGTGCAGTAACATATGGAGAATGGTCAACTGGAAGTTGGAAAGAATTTAGTCCAGCTGAGATCAAAGGCTACACTGCAAGTGAGAAAGTAGTTCCAGCTGTCGAAGTTAAAGACGGTCAACCAGATGAGACTATCAATATTACTTACACAGCTAATGAACAAAGTGGAATAATTTCTTACCAAGACGAAGCAGGTAAGGAAATTAGCACTACTCCACTTAGCGGTAAGACTGGTGAAACAGTAACAGTTAACTCAGAAATTCCAGCAGGCTGGGAATTAGTTCCAGGTCAAGAAATTCCAAAGACTGTTACTGCTACGGGAGAGGGAATTCCAACTGTAGTAATTAAGGTTGAGAATTCAACTATTATTGTTACTCCGGAAACACCTGAAAAAGATATTCCAAATGGAAAAGTACCTGGCAATCCAAGTAAGAACTACCCTGAAATGGAAAAACTTGAAGTGGCTCCAACTCGTGCTATCATCCTTATAAAACCAGATGGTAGCAGAGAAAACATTATCCAAAAGGTAATCTTTACTAGATCTGCTACATTCAATGAAGTAACAGGCGAAATAACCTATAGTGCATGGAAATTAAGTAATTCTGATGATCATGAAGCTCTCTGGGAAGCTTATGAACCAATGAGTATTTCAGGATACACG
The DNA here is from genome assembly GCF_014058685.1 of Lactobacillus johnsonii. Taxonomy (NCBI): domain Bacteria; kingdom Bacillati; phylum Bacillota; class Bacilli; order Lactobacillales; family Lactobacillaceae; genus Lactobacillus; species Lactobacillus johnsonii. The sequence goes on from NZ_CP059055.1 coordinate 521,263, forward strand.
GTTATGAATGTAAACCAAGAAAAGGTTACGCCGGATACACCTAATACTCAGCTAGAAGTTACTTATATTCCGATTAATCGTCCTGCAGTAACTGCAACTCAAACAATTCATTTTGTTGATGAAAAAGGTAAATTAGTTGAGAGTAAAATCTACACTGGAAAATTCGGTGAGGTTATTTCTGTTAGCCTATCGGTTCCTAAGGGTTACAGTTTAAGGAATGGCCAATCATTACCAACACAAATTACCATTGAAAATGGTATGATAACCATTAATCTAAAATCAGAAAGTAAGCATCCTATTCCTAACTCTGAGAACAAACAGAAACCTTCTGTAACACCAAATACTCCTGATGCTCATACTGATAAAAATAATTTATCTTCAAAAGATAATAAAGTTGTTAAGTCTCATGGAGAAAAATTAATAAATACTAACCATGTTGACCACGTTGTTATTAATCAAAAAGCCACAAGAAAGGGCACAAAGGCTTCATCACAAACTTATGGTGAAAAGCACTTTGAAAGCAGACATATGCTTCCACAAACTGGGGCACATTCTGAAAATCCAATTTTTACAGCTTTAGGTATGTTAGCAGTAGGCTTAGGTTTATTCGGTTTAAGTGATCGGAGAAAGAAAAAGGATAAATAGTAATACTTGGTTACTGAAAAATTAAAGGTAAAAGAGTAACGAAAGAAGCAAGCTAAGTTAGCTTGCTTCTTTTTTATTATTTAACATATGGATAATAACTTTTGTTTATGAAAGCGCTATACTTAGAATGAAAGAATAGTTATATAAGTTTAAGTAGATTTCGAGGTTATAGCATATGAAAAAAGTTCTGGCAATTAATTCTGGAAGTTCGTCTTTCAAATATAAGTTATTTTCTTTCCCTAATGAGAAAGTAATTGCTTCGGGAATGGCCGATAGAGTAGGAAAAGAAAATGCTGTCTTTAAAATTAAGTTGAGTAATGGTCAAGAATATATAAAAAATCTGCCTATTCATAACCAAGAAGAGGCAGTTAAATTATTAATTGAAGATTTAAAAAAATTTCACGTAGTTGAAGATTTGCGAGAAATTAGTGGTGTTGGTCATAGAGTAGTAAATGGAGGAGAAATTTTCAAAGAATCAGTCCATGTTAAAGAAAAGGAATTACAAGAAATATTTGATCTTGGAGAACTGGCACCGTTGCATAATATTCCAGAAGCAAATGGTATTAAGGCATTTATGAGAATTATCCCTAATGTACCTCAAGTAGCAGTTTTTGATACTTCATATCATCAAACTTTAGATCAGATTCACTATCTTTACTCCATTCCTTATGAGTATTATCAAAAATACGGTATTAGAAAGTATGGTGCGCACGGAATTTCAATTTCCTATGTGGCACAACGTGCGGCAAAAATGCTTAATAAGAATCCTAACTTAGTTAATTTGATTGTTTGTCATTTAGGATCTGGGGCTTCTGTTACCGCAGTAAAAAATGAAAAATCTTATGATACTTCAATGGGAATTAGTCCACTTACTGGGGTAACAATGGGAACTAGAAGTGGTAACTTTGACCCAGCTGCCTTACAACGTTTAATGCATAAAACTGGAATGAATATCGATGAAGCTGTTAAAGTTTTGAACTATAAATCAGGATTATTGGGGATTTCAGGTGTATCTTCAGATATGAGAGATTTAATTGAGAGCAAAGATAAACGTGCAACGCTAGCTCGAAAGATATTTATTAATCGTGTAGTTAGGTATGTTGGTGCATATGCAGCTGAATTAAATGGTGTTGATGCAATTATATTTACTGCTGGAATTGGAGAACATGATCCTGGCATTAGAGCCGGAGTGATGGCATCATTAAAATATTTAGGACTAGATCCTGATTTTAAAGCTAATCGGACAGATGGAGAAAAGTTTATTTCTAAACCTAATTCAAAAGTAAAAGCAATGATTGTTCCTACTAACGAAGAATTAATGATTGCTCGTGAGGTAGTGCGAGTTTTGCAATAAAAAAAGATTAAGTAGGATTAGACAAAGGTCTAACTACTTAATCTTTTAAGAAGTAGTAGTATTTTCTTGTTTTGTAGGTAGGGAACTAAATTTTATATCTTGTTGATTGAACTCTTTGATATAAGCGCTCAGATAAGCATTTTTTACCTGGCTTTGACTGTTAGCCACTACTTGAAAATGAATCTGGTAAGTAATACTTGAACCAGTTTGATTGATAATGCCAATAATTTGTGGGCCCTTTTTAATTTGATTTTTAAATTTATCTTTGAGTGCTGCATTTACTGTGTTAATTGCATGGTTAACGGTTGTAAGATCGTTATCAACAGATAAATTCAAATTAATGTTCATACTCCATCCAGAATGTGAACCATGAGTTAAATTTTCTACAATAGTAATATTGCGATTGGGAATATAGATAACTGCCCCATTGGTAGTTTTAAGACGAGTATTACGTAAAGTAAAAGAAAGAACAGTTCCAGTATAGGTTCCAATCTTGACAGTATCACCAATGTTATATTCGCCCTCACTGAGAATATTTATTCCCGTTATTACGTCACTTACTAGGCCTTGTGCTCCCATTCCTAAAGCAAGAGAAACAAGTCCCACACTAGCGATAAGAGTGCCAACTGGAATACCTAGAAGTGTTAAAAGACTGTATAAATAAAACAAAAGAATTGTATATTGAAAAAGAGCAACACCAAGTTGAGCTAAGGTTCTTTTTCGACCAGTCATGTGTTCTTGAAACTTTGGATTTTTCAGTAAGTAGCGAGTTAATAAGCGTTTACCTATACGCCAAATCAAGAAAAAGATTCCAGTTGTAATTAGAATTTGAGTACCACGACTTAAGAGTGTATGAAGTACACTATTCCAATCAATTAGAGAATCAACATTACTATTTTTTTTAGTTGTAGATGTTCCTTTTAAAATCGTTGACCAGTTCAAAACATCATCTCCTTAGCGATTTCTTTAGATAGTATATCAAAAAGTAAGGTACTATTTCATTGCTTGAGGGGAGGAATAATGCTAGACTTTTTATGAGAGGAATAATTAATGGAGGATAGATTATGTCAATTTCATATGGTGCATTAGCTGGCTTGATTGCAGCAGTAGCCTTTTTAATCTTAGTCTTATTTACTTTGCCTTTAATTGTTAGAGCAACTAAGACAATGAAGAAAGTTGACTCAACTATGGATAGCGTTAATATAGCAGTTGATGACTTAACTAAGCAAACTGCAGTATTGATGAAACAAAGTGAAGATTTATTAGAAAAAAGTAATGCTCTTCTAGCCGATGTAAATGGTAAAGTAACCGAATTAGAACCAGTTGTGAAGGCAGCTGCAGATTTAGGTGAAAGCGTGTCAGATATTAATTCTTCATCAAGAAGAATGATTGAGCGCTTCTCTGGTATGGGTATTAGAGGAGCTGGAATTGGCATCTTTTCATCTCTAGTTAGTCGAATGTTCGCAAGACGTAAGCGTCGTCGTGGGGAAGACTAATATTTATTAAAGGAGAACAATTATGCGTAAATTAGGTGGATTTTTATTAGGTAGCGTTGTCGGTTTAGGTGTTGGCTTGATTGCTGGCTCATTATTATTACCAGAAGAAACAACTGATGATGTAAAGAAAAAGCTAGCTGAAAACGAAAAGTTACAAGACTTAAAAGAGAAATATGATAAGGGAACTGAAGCAATTAAGAACCAATTAGCATCATTCCCTAAATCAGTTGAAGATGATTCAGAATTGAAAGATTTTGATGATATCGTAATTGATGATACTAACAAAGATCTTGGTGAAGATGAAAAATCTGACAAAGAAGCTGTTAGTGATCTAAATAACGCTGAAAAAAATTAATTAATATTAAAGAATCAAGTTTTCACTTGGTTCTTTTTTTGTATAAAAAAACTGGTGATAGAGATAAACTATCACCAGTTAATTTAGTATAAATTAGTCTTTAACGGGAATGTATTTCAATTCTTTACTTGTTTTAGTAAAAGTCTCAAAACCATTCTTTGTTACAACACCACAGTCTTCGATTCTAACACCAGCTACGTTAGGAATATAAATACCTGGCTCAATTGAGAAACACATGCCTTCTTCAAGAACAACATCATTTCCTTCCATAATTTGTGGAAATTCATGAACGTTCATCCCGATACCATGACCAAGACGGTGGATGAAGTATTCACCATAGCCTGCTTTAGTTATGATATCTCTAGCAACAGCATCAAGTTCGCTAGCTGTAATACCAGGCTTTGCGGCTTCAATCGCTGCTTGTTGGGCTTCACGGTCAACTTCGTAGATTTCTTTTTCTTTAGCAGTTGGTTCTCCGTAAGCAACAGTTCTACTTGAGTCAGAAGCATAGCCATTATGCATTGTTCCAAGGTCAAAAAGAACTAATTCATTTGGTTCAATTTTGTTCATGGTTGGACCAAGATGAGGGTTAGCAGCATTTTTACCAGCTTGAACGATTGTTTCAAAACTAGTGTGCATTACACCTTTTTGAAGTTTTAACTGGTAATCAATTTGACCAGCAACGTAGCGTTCAGTTACACCATTTTTAAGGGCATTAAAGCCAATTTGAAAAGCAAAGTCTGCTTCTGCACCAGCAGCCTTTAATTGTTCAACTTCCTCTGGTGTTTTACGTAAGCGTGCTTCAGCAACAAATGGGGATACATTATTTGTAAATGAAGAATCAGGAAAGGCGATTCTTAATGCTTCTAAGCGATCAACTGAAAGATGGGCTTTTTCAATAGCAATATTATTTGGAGTACCAATACGCTGATTTACCAAGTCAGCGATTTTTGACCATGGATTTTCGTGATCTAGGTAGCCATAAACATCTCCATCCCAAGCCGAATTTTTAGCTTCTTCAACATTTAACTCAGGTGCAAAAATAAAGGCTGACTTATCTTTAAAAGCAAGTAAAGCAAAAATTCTTTCATGAGGATCCATGCTATAGCGAGTAAAGTAATTAATACTAATTGGATCAGAGATGTAGGCAACATCATTATTGGTTGAAATTAACCAATTTTGTAACTTATCTAAGTTCATAATTTTAACTCCTTTTTTAACATATACTGGGAGTATATCATATAATATGGTAAAATAATTAGTTTTTAGTCGTAAACGGTTGCAATGTCTTGATATTCTTGATAAGTTATAAAAGAGTGTTTTTACAGGAGTGTGAGAAATTTATGCAAAAACAAGAAGTAACTATTTATGATGTTGCTCGTGAAGCAAAAGTTTCTATGGCTACTGTTTCAAGAGTAGTAAATGGAAATAATAATGTACGTAAAGAAACACGTGAAAAGGTATTAGCTGTCATTGATCGTTTGCATTACCAACCTAATGCTGTAGCCCAAGGATTAGCTTCAAAGAGAACTACGACAGTTGGTTTGATTGTTCCCGATTTAACGAATATGCATTTTGCAGAATTATCTAAAGGAATTGACGATATTGCTACTATGTATAAGTACAATATTTTACTTTCTAGTGTCGGTAATACTTTGTTAAATGAAGATCAAGTAATTCAAAACTTACTTAATAAGCAAGTTGATGGTGTAATTTACATGTCAAACTTGATGAGTGAAAGTGCACAAGAGATTTTTAAGCGCACTAATACACCAGTTGTGTTGGCAGGTACTGCTGATGCAAATCAAAATTTTCCTAGTGTAACAATTGATTATAAGGCAGCTGAAAAAGAAGCTTTAGGCTTATTATTAAAGAATGGTAAGAAAAACCTTGCTTTAGTTGTTGGCGATGGAAAAGCTTATGTTAATAAGGACAATCGCTTTGTAGCTTATAAAGATTTTATGGAAGAACATAATTTAGATAATGTTCATATCTATGAGGATGCTAGAACTTACGAAGATGGCTATGAATTATTTGAACAAATTAAAGCAGATAAAGTAGATGGAATTATTGCTACTCGTGATGTAACTGCAGCAGGTATTATTAATGCAGCAGTTGAGGCGGGCGTATCCATTCCAGATGACTTAGAAATTATCTCTGCAGCTTCAACTAATGTGGCTAAAATTGTTCGTCCACAATTAACCACTGTTCAACAACCGCTTTATGATATCGGTGCTGTTGCAATGAGAATGTTAACTAAATTAATGAGTGACGAAGAACTAGATGAAGCTCATGTTATCTTGCCATATACTTTAAAGCAATCTCGTTCTACTAAATAAAGTATAGTTATACCAAAAATCCTCTTAGGTTAAATTTAACCTAAGAGGATTTTTTAATATGAAAATTTCTAATTATGGAGCAGTAGGAGCATTATCTGCTGCCGCATCACCTGCAGTAGCTTCTGTGCTAGCAGATCCGCTAGTAGGAGCACTTTCACTTGGACTAATATTTGAATTTACTTCATTAGCTTCATTAGCGTTACTACTTTCTGATCTGTTATTTTGAGATGAAGAAGGAGACTCACGCGTAGAAGTGGTACTTCTCGTAGTTGAGGAAGAATTATTGTTTCCTCCTTGTCCTGTACTCCTAGCTTGTTCATCATTGGCTCCTACATTCCGATTAGTTGAGGAAGAAGAATTATTATTAGATTCACGATAAACTTCATGGTTTTTGCCATAATAATTTTTTGCATTTTCTGAAGTTGATCCATCAGCTACAGCGAAGAGACTATTAATATTCTTTTTCTTAGAAATCGTCTTACCAGTGTAGATTAAGACTTTACCATAGTCATTATTTTTACCTTCTAAGTAATCATAGAAGAGGTTGTAGTCTTTAGTTGAGCCACCAATACCAAATTTAGCAGTTGCATTTGGTGCTGGTGAAAGACTTAATGCAGTAGTTTTTTTGCCACTAAGATCAATATTATCGCCATCGTAGCTTACTGTTCCAGGTAATGTTCCTGTTCTTGCTAAGACACTATTTTTATAAACAGAGCTTGGACGGCTAGGTGCGTCATTTAATTTAAAGATCGATGGATCTTCCTTATATAATGCATTAGCAATATTGGCCCATAGATTTAAATTAGTCTCACTAGAATTAGAATCTAAGTTGTATGAATGACCGTAGAAGTTATCATAGCCCATCCAACTAGAAATTGTAATTCCAGGAGTAGATCCATTAAACCAAATATCACGATAATCATTACTGGTTCCAGTTTTACCAATTAGATTCTTGTGGTCGAACTTCAGGGTACCAGTTAAGCTTGAGGCTGTTCCTTTAGTTACTACTTGGTGTAGCATCTTCTGCATAATGTAGGAAGTGCCTGCAGAGAAGACTTTCTGTGGATTTTGTTTGTGCTTATAGATTACTCGACCGGATGGATCTTGAATTTCTTCAATATAGTATGGATCGGCACGTTTACCATTGTTATAGAAGTTAGAAAAGGCACTAGCATTATCGGCTACTGAAAAACCGTAATCAGTACCACCAAGAGCTAATCCTAAGTTTTCAAATTCGCTCTTACTTAAATTTAAGCCTAATTTCTTCATATCTTGACGCAGATTGATATTTTTATCGTTAACTAACTTACTGTATAAATTTACAGCAGGAAGGTTATAAGACTTACTTAAAGCTTCCTGAGCTGAAATAAATCTGTTTTCAACAGTTGAGTTATAGTCAGTTGGAATATAGTTACCAAATCTGGTGGGGAAGTCAGCAATTGCAGTTTGGCTTGAAATAAGCTTATGCTCTATAGCTGGGCCATAAACTAAATATGGCTTAATTGAAGAACCAGGAGAGCGGTAAGTATCAAAGGCATGGTTAATTTGAGAATTTTTAAAGTCAACCCCACCGCTAAATGCTAAGACCTTACCGGTAGCATTATCAATTACGACACTACCGTTTTCCACGTGTTCGGTGGTATTAACCCACTTGTTAGTAGAAGAATCAAAATCACGAGAAGTTCGGTCTTGACCATACTTGTTTTGCTTAACAACCTGTTGCATGGTCTGGTATAGTGGCTTTCTAATTGTAGTTTTAATGTGGTAGCCTTTTTGATGAAGAAGCTCAGTTGCGCTAGTTAGGTACTGATTATAGCGGTTTGTATCTTGTTTAACGTCAGATACTTTTAAACCATCTTGTTCAATCAAGTTTTCGGCTAAAAGACTGGCACTCTTATTCATTACTAGATTGTATAAATAACCGCTTTGTTTCTTTTGCTTCGGTGCTTTTTCAGGAGCAAGGAAGTCAGCGCGCAAATCATATTTTTTAGCTGCAAGATAAGCTTTTTTACTAATGTCGCCATTTCTGTACATACGGAATAAAACAATGTCTTTTCTCCGCATTGCTAAGTCAAGATCACTTTTAACTTTTCCATTTAAGCGATATGGAGTATATACAGACGGACTTTGAGGCAGACCAGCAATAAAAGCAGCTTGCGGTAAATTAAGTTCAGAAATTGATTTACCAAATATACCTTCAGCAGCAGTTTTAATGCCGACAATATTTTCTCCGCGATTATTTTTACCATAAGGAGCAGCATTTAAATATGCACGGAGAATGTCTTCTTTAGAAAAATGTTTTTCGATCTTATGAGCATAAAACATTTCAGTGACTTTTCTTCTCCAGGTTGTCTGGCTAGTTAAAAATTGCATTTTAACTAATTGCTGAGTTAAAGTTGACCCACCGGTCTGCACACCAACACCTGTTAATTCAGAAAGGACAGCTCTAACTAAGGACTTAGGTAAAACACCCTTATGAATATAAAAGTTTTCATCCTCAGTGGCTGTTACAGCATTCTTAACGAGGGGAGTTAATTCACTTTCACTTGCTTTTTTAGTAACTGTATCTGGTCGAACAGTAGCAATTTTTTTATTACCAGCATAGTAGAGTGTAGCTGAATTTTGAGCATGATTTATTTGATGATTTAATTCGCTAATAGTTGGGATAGGTTGGTTACGAACAATACCAAGTGCATAACCGCCGCCAAAACCAATTAGTAAAAATAAACCGAAAAATGCAATTAAGATAAAATAATGAAAAACACGGCGCAAAGTTAAATAGACGATACCACTGTAAAATTTCCACTGGCTTTCGTCTGATTCACTTTGCAGTGTTTTAACTTCTGGCCCCGCAGTTAGGAACTTTCTGATTTTTTCTTTTAAATTTTTCACAGATCAGGATCCTTTGTTAATTACTTTTCACCTATTATAGCAAAAAAAGGACTAGCATTGATGCAGTCCTTCTTTACGAATTTATTAATATTTTTGGTTTACTTAGTTAATTCATAAATTGCTTCGGCATAAATAGCAATTGAATTAATTAAATCATCAACTTTCATGTATTCATTTGGTTGGTGCATAACAAGTGGGGCACCTTCTGGTTGAGCACCAAAAGCTACACCATGTTTGAATAGCCGGCCGTATGTACCACCACCAATGATAACCTCATGTCCCTTCTTACCAGTTTGTTTTTCATAAACAGAAAGAAGTGTCTTAACAATTGGATCATCGCCAGGAACATAGTGTGGAGCTTCAGCAGAGCCTTCAACTCTAGCATCTAAAATATCACCAAACTTTTCGTTGATATTTTTCACCATTTCTTCTGGTTCAATACCTTGAGGGTAGCGAACATTGTTTAAGAGGTATGCATTTTGACCTTCAAAATTAAACATACTTGGTGAACTGGTTAAATCACCCATTAAATCATCATGGTGGAAAATGCCTAATTTCTTACCATTGAAGTCTTTATGTTCAACAGTTGCTAGGAAGTGTAGGAAGTTCTTTGCTTGGCCATCAAAGTTAAGACCATCAAGGAAGAGGGCAAGGTAAGTAGCAGCATTTCTACCAGTTTCAGGAGCCGATGCATGAGCACCATGACCAGTTAATGTTAATGCAAGGCGACCACTAAGCATTTCAGCCTTACCTTCAAGTTTGTGTTCTTTAAGGAAAAGATCAAATTTTTCTTTAATACCGTCAATATCGCCTTCAAGTTGGGCATGAGCAGTTTGAGGGATGACGTTAGTAGCAATACCGGATTGGAACGTCCAAAGCTTAACGTCACCTTGGCTTGGGTCAAATTTGAAGTCAAGCTTTAGAGTAACAATTCCTTGTTCACCGTTGATAATTGGAAATTCAGCATCAGGTGAGAAGGCAACATCAGGAGCTGGTTGATGCTTGAGGTAGTAATCAATTCCTACCCAATTAGTTTCTTCATTAGTTCCAAGGACAAAATCAATCTTCTTTTTAGGTTTAAATCCATGTTCCTTTAAGATAAGCATTCCATAGTAAGCAGCTAAAGAAGGTCCTTTATCATCAGCACTACCACGACCATAGATTTTTCCATCTTTAATAGTCATCTTAAATGGATCAGTCTTCCAGCCTTCGCCAGCAGGAACAACATCCATATGTCCAATAATACCTACACGTTTGTCACCAGAACCCATATTGATTCGACCTGCATAGTTATCAAAATTTTCAGTGTCGAAACCATCGCGCTTAGCAAAAGATAAAAACTTCTTCATTGCTTTAACTGGGCCAGGACCAACAGGATATTCTTTACTGGTATTGTTTAAATCTTCAGAAGAATCAATTGCGATTAATTCTTTTAAATCATTTAAAATAGCATCCTTTTTTTCTTGAGCTAATTTTTTGTAATCTAGTTCTTCCATAAATGTACTCCTTTAATTTTTATCTCTGATTAAATATTACAGCATTTACGTCAGAATAAGTCGACCAAAAGTTTTTAATTGGGACTTTTTCTACTGGTAAATAAGGAAATAGTGCAACATTGGTTTGACGATAAGCTGGATCAAGTTTTTGATAATTTTTATAGGCAAAAGTGTTCTTATTGAATAAGCCATAATATAAGATCTTAGAAGACTTTATCCAGCCATAGTCAGTAAGAAGCCATAAATCATTGACTCCGCCACTTACACCTAATATTTTATAGCGTTTATTAGGCATGAGTTGGGCTTTTTTACCAGACTGCCTATCAGGTTTATTATAAGTGAAAATTGGATTTTGGGTAGGATTAATAATACTTAAATTCCAATACGGCAAAATCCATTCAGGTTGCAAATCTAAGCTAACTAGATCTGCAGGAATAAATTCCTTATCACCAATTTGATAAAAAGTTTGTCCTGATGCAATAGCAGCTGAAGAAACATGGACAGGTTGTAAGAAACTAATTTGCTTTGAAGTTTTCACATTTAGATATGGGTTTACGCTGACTCCAGTTGGAGTACGCCCAAAGTAAATACCATCTTTATTAACAGTATATTTTTTAGTACCACTCTTGGCCAATTTGTATTTATAGCCTCTTGCAGGAAAGTTCGTTACAACTCCATCTACATCATTGTTAATTAACCAGTTCCATAATTTAGGTGATTCATTCATTTCGGCCCAAACAAATACTTTTTGATGTAGAGCATGAAGCTGACTGATAAGTTTAGGATTTTGAGTGACTAAATCAGATGAAATGTTAATTCCATTTACATAGCTTAATACATCAAAATTAATTCTTTGCAGAGAGCCAACAATAAAAATTCTAGGTACATCAGGTAATAATTGACTCATAGTCTTTAGACTAGGGGCAGAAAAGCTATGGATCATGACCCGATCTTGCATATGATATTTTTTGATACTGCTAGCAAGAAGCTCCTCCATATTTTTAGGGCTATTATGTTTAGTCTTTTTCGTTTCAAGAAGGAACTTAGTATTAGGTTTATCTTTATAATAATCAAATAATTGATCTAGCGAAATGATTGACTCACCGTTAGCTTGCTTTAAGGTATTTAAATAGGAAAAATTATTTTGTGATACAATAACTGGTGATCCAACAACTCGGCTTAAGTCGCGGTCATGAGAAACGACTAAGACGTTATCTTTTGAAACATGGAGATCAAGTTCAACATAATCTGCACCATCTGCGAAAGCTGAGTTGTCACTTTGAATTGTTTCTTCTGGATATTTGCTGGGGTTGCCTCGGTGTCCGATAACCAGAAATCCAGATTCAAAAATAAAAATTAAACTAAAAAAAAGGGCTAAAAAGTAAAGCCGGCTTGTTTTCATGTGTACACCTCTATTCTTTTTAACAATAGCATGGATGTATACTTTTTTCTATAATTAATATAGTAGTTAAAATCATTTTAAGAAAGTAGATGCTGAAATATGGCTTATGAGCAACTAGACTTGATTGAAGAAGTTACTCGCAATGACGGATCGAAATATTATGAAATTTCAAATATCGATCAAAACGGAATTGCTGAACTAGCTGTAGACCGTGGATTAATTAAAAAAGTTCGAATCCTGCAGTTGAATTTAGCTCGAACTAAATCACTACAACTATATGAAGAATATATTAATAAAACCTACCAATTAGAGACCTTAACTAATGAGGATGATTGGAAAGATCCACAATGGGTAGAGTGGGAAAAACCTAAAGGAAAAGTATTAGATGCCTATAACACAGTATTAAAAGCCAATCATATTGGTTAGAAGAGGAAAAGTATGGAAAAATTACGTATTGTTCATACTAATGACCTACATTCACATTTTGAACAATTTCCTAAAATAAAAAGATACTTGCATCAAGCTCAAAATGATAAGAGCGTTGATCAAACATTTACTTTTGATGCTGGTGATTTTATGGATCGATCACATCCTTTGTCTGACGCAACAGAAGGACAGGCTAACATTAAATTAATGAACGAATTTAATTATGATGCAATTACCATTGGAAATAATGAAGGTATTTCAAATTCTCATGCAGTTTTAGAAAAATTATTTGATCACGCTAATTTTCCCGTTGTATTAGCTAACCTACGTGAGGAAGATGAGAGTATGCCAAAGTGGTGTACTCCCTATAAAATATTTGAAACCAAAAAGAAGACTAGAATTGCAGTTGTTGGTTTAACAGCTGCATATCCAATGACCTATGGTCCCAATCATTGGCATGTGAAGTTGATTTCTGATACTTTAGATAAATTACTGCCGAAGATAAAGGATCAATATGATATGTTAATTATTGTTAGTCATATTGGTTTAAGGGTGGATCGATATATAGCACATCATTATCCTGAAGTAGACTTGATTGTTGGCGGACATAGTCATGACTATTTAGCAAAAGGTGAAAAAGTAAACAATACTTGGATTACTCAGACAGGAAAATGGGGTCAACATATTGGTGATATTAGTGTTGAATTAAATGATGAGCATCAAGTATTATCAATTAAACCAAACACTGTCACTACCGATGACTTACCAAGTTTAGATTCCGATCAAAAGCAAATTGTAAATTGGCATCAAAAAGGTGAGCAGATGCTTAAAGCACGAAAAATTGCTTATTTACCAGGTAAATTTGATCATGACAAGATGGCAGCAATTCAAGTTTCACTTGATGCAATTAGTGAATTTGCTGGAACTGATGTTGCTGTCTTGAATAGTGGTTTATTTTTAAAACCATTTCATCAGGGAGTTTTAACGGAAGCCGACTTACAAGCTGCTTTGCCTCATCCAATGCATGTGGTACAAACTAAGCTGCTTGGAAGTGATGTTTGGCGCATGGTAATGGAGATGGAAAAAAATCGTCATTTTCTAAGTAAATTTGCACTTAAGGGAATGAGTTTTAGAGGTAAGATTTTTGGAAATCTTGTATATAAGGGGATACAAGTTGATCATGCAAGTAGAACGGTTTACATTAATGGAAAAGAAATTGATCCTGAAAAAGAATATACACTTGCATTGCTTGATCACTATGTTTTGATTCCATTTTTCCCTACAATTTCAATTATGGGTAAAAATAAATTTTTATTCCCCAATTATCTAAGAACCGTAATAGGAAACTATTTAAAAAAGAAATACCCAATAAATAAAGAGAAAGAAAAATAATGGAGTATAAAGAAGCAGATAAAGACCAGCCGCTATATCATCCTTTAGCTCATGTCATTATTAATGAAGATATTGTAATGATTAACGGGCGAGCGTATGAAATTATAGCTAATGTAAAAGATGCTCTAGACATTGAAATGCTTAAGGAGAAGTATGACCCTTATTTAGATCAATATGATTATTTAGTAGGGGATGTATCAAGTGAGCATTTGAGATTAAAGGGCTTTTATGATGAGAATGATCGCGTTGCAATTGATAAAAAAGCTAATGCAATTGTGGATTATTTAGAAGAATACTGTAATCCTGGTAGTGCATATTTTATTTTGCGCTTAGCTCAAGAAAACCAAATTAAAAAAATTGCTTTTGGTAGGCAAAATAAGAGAAAGAGCACAAACAATAACCGCTACCGTGCAAAGCGCCCTTACTTTAAAGAAAGACGCGTTCATAAAACAAAGATTGGCAGTCATAAGACAGCAGTAAAATTTCAACGTGGAAATCATAAAAATAAAAGCTTTGTAATTAAGAAGAGAAAGGGATAATTGTGGAACATAAAGACTATAAATGTTACTTAATTGATTTAGATGGAACTATTTACCGTGGCAGCGATACGATTGAAAGTGGTGTGAGATTTATACATCGTCTCCAAGAAAAAAATATTCCACACTTATTTTTAACTAATAATTCAACTCGTACACCACAAATGGTAGTTGATAAGCTTAGAGGACATGGCGTCAATACTGATATTTACCATGTTTATACGCCAGTTTTAGCTACAGAGTCTTATTTACTTTCTCAAAATCCAGATGCAACTAAAATACCAATTTATATTATTGGTCAAATTGGCTTAGTACAAGGTTTATTAAAAAATGAACGTTTTTACTATGATGATCGAAATCCAAAATATGTGGTTGTAGGGATGGATACAGATTTAACCTACCACAAAATTCGTGTAGCAACTCGAGCAATTAGAAATGGTGCAACGTTTATTGGAACAAATGCAGATAAAAATTTACCTTCTGGAGATGAGCTACTACCTGGAAATGGCGCCCTTTGCACGATGATTGAAGTAGCAACGGGGGTTAAGCCAACTTACATCGGAAAGCCTTCACCGATTATTGTAGCGAGTGCATTGAAAATGTTGAATGCACAAGGACAAGATGCAATTTTAGTTGGAGATAACTACGATACCGATATTATGGCGGGGATTAACTGCAATATTGATTCACTCTTAACGTTGACAGGCGTAACAAATAAGGAGCAGTTAAAAGAAAAAGATAAGAAGCCGACATATATTGTAGAGAATCTAGATGAATGGAAACTATGAAAAGAAAACCGATAATTGCAGTTGTTTACAATTTAATGATGGCCCTTGCTACCGCGACTTTAGGAGCAGTTGTTTTGAGCTGGCCCTTACTAGCAATTTTTGTAAAGGCTCAAAAGACTGATTTAATAGTAAGAAAGTCACTGGGAACAATAATGAAAAACTATACTCAACTTTTGGATTATTTGTTGCTCCCCTTTAAAAATAAATTGCAAATGTCTGATTTCCCTACTTCTCCGAGTGCAGCACGCCATTTTTATGAGTGTAAATTATTGTTTGAATTAGCAATAATTGTCTTTATTGTTGGATTAATTATTCTTATCTTTTTAAAAATGAGAAAGAGAATGAATTATATCTACATTTCGAAAACTACAGCCTTAATCTTTATGATTTTACCTGTAATTATTTTGCCTTTTGCTTTAATGAATTTTGATGAATTTTTCATTTCTTTTCATCACTTATTATTTAACAATAGTGACTGGCTTTTTGATCCTACTACCGATCCTATTATTAATGTACTAACAGAGGAATTCTTTGCAGGATGCTTTGCAACTGGTGGGATAATTTATGAATTATATTTTTCATGTTTTATTTTGACAAAAAAATAAAGGAGCTTTAACCAAGCTCCTTTTTTAATACTAATTTTTTCTTTATCCAAATGATCAATACTGGTACCACTGAGATTAAGATGATTGCCAGGACAATTAATGAGAAGTGCTCTTGAACAACTGGAATATTTCCAAAGAAGAATCCTAGAGCAGCAAATAAAGTTACCCAGAGAAAACCACCGAGAAAGTTATAACGGATGAAAGTACCATAATGCATCTTACTTGCGCCAGATACAAATGGAACAAAAGTACGAATAAACGGAATGAATCGTCCGATTACAATAGTAATTCCGCCATGCCTGTCGAAGAAATTTTCGGCAGCTTTTCGTTTATCTTGATTAATCAACTTATTAAACCAACTGTGCTTAGCACCTTCAGCTTGTGACCAACGACCGATTTCATAATTAATTGTATCGCCTAAAACAGCAGCTGCAAGAAAAACTAAATAGCAAATCCAAAAGTGAAGATTGTATTTTGGTGTTGCTGCCATTGCACAAGCTGCAAATATAAGTGAGTCTCCTGGTAAAAATGGAAAGATAACTAAACCTGTTTCAATAAAAACAATTGCAAACAGAATTAAGTATGTCCAATTTCCAAACATATTCACAATTGTGACTAGGTGGTCATCAATATGAAGAATAAAATCAATAAGTCCCATAAATAACTATATATTCCTTTCAAAAATTAGATACTCGTAGAATGAAAAGTCATTGTTTTTTCTGGAAATAGGTCTTGCATAATGCTGCTAATTGCAATTTGAGCCTCGCCAAAACCTAGGGCAATCATTGGTACCCGGCCTGGGTAAGTAATAGCATCACCAATTGCGTAAACATGAGGCAAATTTGTTTGCATTGTTTGAGAAACAGAAATTAAATTATTTTCTAATTCAATGCCCCACTTACGTAATTGACGATTATCACTTTTGAAACCATATGCAACTAGAATTTCATCAACGTCTTTAGTAATAAAATCGTGACTTGCACCAACTCTGTGCAAAACTAATTCTATTCTATTATTGTTTAAGTGAAGTTCTTTTGGAAGGTAAGGAGTTAAAAGTTCAACATTTTTTAAACTTTTAAGTTGACTAACAGAACTTTCAAGTCCGCGAAATTCATTTCTCCGGTGTACTACATATACATCAGATGTTTTACTTAATTCCAGTGCCCAATCAAGCGCAGAGTCGCCACCACCAAGAATGGCGACTTTTTTATTAGAAAAGATTTCGGGATGTTGCATGGAATAGTGAATATGGGCTTGGAGCTCTGGAGTAGTAGATAAAGGTAGAGTTTTTGGCTTAAATGCTCCTAAACCTGTAGCAATAAGAAGACTTTTCACTTGATAATCATCATCAATGATAATATCTTCTCCTGTTGAGAAAGAGATTTTTTTTACTTTATGTGAGAGGGTTAATTTAGTATTCTCGGTTTGTTCAAATAATCGAGAAACTAATTCTTTCCCTTTAATAGAAGAAAAAGCTGGTATATCCTTAATATCTTTTTGTGGATAAAGCATATTAATTTGGCCACCAACTTCATCTAACGCGTCGAAGGTAATAGTTTTTAATCCATGTAAATTAGCAAAAGAAGCAGCAAATAGACCAACCGGCCCAGCGCCAATAATAGCTAAATCATATTTTTCCATTGTAATAAGCAATCCTCCATAAGAATTAATCTAGAAGTCATGTCTTTAGCGTTAATTAAAAAGACAGTTATAATTAATATTAGTAAGGGATGAGATAGTATGCAAGTTAAAATTGGTGATATAGTTCATGGAAAAATTAGTGGTATACAACAATACGGAATTTTTGTAAGACTGGACAGTCAGATAGAAGGATTAATTCATATTTCTGAGATTCATGGTGGCTATGTAAAAGATATAGGAAGAGAATACCAAGTTGGAGAAACTATAAAGATACAAGTTATTGATATAGATCCATATTCTAATCAAATTAGCCTATCTCGACGAGCGGTACTTCCAGAAGTCGAAGAAGCGAGAAAAAAGAGAGTTCATTTTTGGACCTCAAAAAGAGCTAAAAAGGGGTTTATGCCATTAAAAGAAGTTTTGAATAAGCAAATTCAAGAAGCTAAAATTAGATATTCAAAAAAGGATTAAAATAAAGTGTTAAGCAGTAGTACTTAACACTTTATTTTTTATATCCGAATTTTAAGACTTAAATCTCAATTAAAATAAGAATGAAAAATGATAAATCTGAACAATTAAATTATTAATTAAATGAATATTCGCAATATATATTTTTATTCAAAACCATGTTGACGAAAAGTGAAAAAGCCTGTAAAGTAATACATGCTGTTTGAGGCAAGCGAAAAGAGCAAATAAAAAAGTTCAAAAAAAGCTTGCCAAAGCGAGCAAAAGATGATAATATTATAAAGCTGTCATTTGAGAGAGATGAGAAAATTAAAAAAGTTCTTGTCAAAGCTTAAAAGACATGATATAATATAAAAGTTGTCACATGACAACGGTAGTACCTTGAAAACTGAACAAAGTTTCGCTGAAAGTGTGCGGGATATAAAAATCCCAAACAAAAGCGAAGTCAATTCGCAAGCAATAAATTTGAGATAACTCAAAGAAAGTTTTAGAGCTAAACGATAAAAAGCTCATTTTCAAAAGGAAAATGAGAGTTTGATCCTGGCTCAGGACGAACGCTGGCGGCGTGCCTAATACATGCAAGTCGAGCGAGCTTGCCTAGATGATTTTAGTGCTTGCACTAAATGAAACTAGATACAAGCGAGCGGCGGACGGGTGAGTAACACGTGGGTAACCTGCCCAAGAGACTGGGATAACACCTGGAAACAGATGCTAATACCGGATAACAACACTAGACGCATGTCTAGAGTTTGAAAGATGGTTCTGCTATCACTCTTGGATGGACCTGCGGTGCATTAGCTAGTTGGTAAGGTAACGGCTTACCAAGGCAATGATGCATAGCCGAGTTGAGAGACTGATCGGCCACATTGGGACTGAGACACGGCCCAAACTCCTACGGGAGGCAGCAGTAGGGAATCTTCCACAATGGACGAAAGTCTGATGGAGCAACGCCGCGTGAGTGAAGAAGGGTTTCGGCTCGTAAAGCTCTGTTGGTAGTGAAGAAAGATAGAGGTAGTAACTGGCCTTTATTTGACGGTAATTACTTAGAAAGTCACGGCTAACTACGTGCCAGCAGCCGCGGTAATACGTAGGTGGCAAGCGTTGTCCGGATTTATTGGGCGTAAAGCGAGTGCAGGCGGTTCAATAAGTCTGATGTGAAAGCCTTCGGCTCAACCGGAGAATTGCATCAGAAACTGTTGAACTTGAGTGCAGAAGAGGAGAGTGGAACTCCATGTGTAGCGGTGGAATGCGTAGATATATGGAAGAACACCAGTGGCGAAGGCGGCTCTCTGGTCTGCAACTGACGCTGAGGCTCGAAAGCATGGGTAGCGAACAGGATTAGATACCCTGGTAGTCCATGCCGTAAACGATGAGTGCTAAGTGTTGGGAGGTTTCCGCCTCTCAGTGCTGCAGCTAACGCATTAAGCACTCCGCCTGGGGAGTACGACCGCAAGGTTGAAACTCAAAGGAATTGACGGGGGCCCGCACAAGCGGTGGAGCATGTGGTTTAATTCGAAGCAACGCGAAGAACCTTACCAGGTCTTGACATCCAGTGCAAACCTAAGAGATTAGGTGTTCCCTTCGGGGACGCTGAGACAGGTGGTGCATGGCTGTCGTCAGCTCGTGTCGTGAGATGTTGGGTTAAGTCCCGCAACGAGCGCAACCCTTGTCATTAGTTGCCATCATTAAGTTGGGCACTCTAATGAGACTGCCGGTGACAAACCGGAGGAAGGTGGGGATGACGTCAAGTCATCATGCCCCTTATGACCTGGGCTACACACGTGCTACAATGGACGGTACAACGAGAAGCGAACCTGCGAAGGCAAGCGGATCTCTTAAAGCCGTTCTCAGTTCGGACTGTAGGCTGCAACTCGCCTACACGAAGCTGGAATCGCTAGTAATCGCGGATCAGCACGCCGCGGTGAATACGTTCCCGGGCCTTGTACACACCGCCCGTCACACCATGAGAGTCTGTAACACCCAAAGCCGGTGGGATAACCTTTATAGGAGTCAGCCGTCTAAGGTAGGACAGATGATTAGGGTGAAGTCGTAACAAGGTAGCCGTAGGAGAACCTGCGGCTGGATCACCTCCTTTCTAAGGAAGGCGAAAGATGATGGAGAGTGCGAGAGCACTAAGAGAAGTCATCGAGAAAGCCAAGCGGAAGCACACTGAGAAACTTTGTTTAGTTTTGAGGGTAATACCTCAAGAGCTAGTACATTGAAAACTGAATATAATCAAAAGCAAAAAAACCGAGACAATCGAAAAAACAGATTGAAGAGCGACCGAGAAGAGAGAGAAACTCAACTTGAAATAGGTCAAGTAGAAAAGGGCGCATGGTGAATGCCTTGGCACTAGAAGCCGATGAAGGACGTGACGAACCACGAAAGGCTTCGGGGAGCAGTAAGTAAGCAATGATCCGGAGATATCCGAATGGGGGAACCCAATACCGCGAGGTATTATCATTAACTGTTAAGGTTAATGAAGGAAGACGCAGTGAACTGAAACATCTAAGTAGCTGCAGGAAGAGAAAGAAAAATCGATTTCCCAAGTAGCGGCGAGCGAACAGGAAAGAGCCCAAACCAACTGGCTTGCCAGTTGGGGTTGTAGGACTGCGATATAGTACTTGAAGTGATAGCAGAATTATCTGGAAAGATAAGCCAGAGAGGGTGAGAGCCCCGTACGCGAAATTGCGGAGAGACTTAGCAGGATCCTGAGTAGGTCGGGACACGAGGAATCCCGATTGAAACCGCGAGGACCATCTCGCAAGGCTAAATACTAACTAGTGACCGATAGTGAACCAGTACCGTGAGGGAAAGGTGAAAAGAACCCCGGAAGGGGAGTGAAAGAGAACCTGAAACCGTGTGCCTACAAGTAGTCAGAGCACATTAAAGTGTAATGGCGTGCCTTTTGTAGAATGAACCGGCGAGTTACGTTATGGTGCAAGGTTAAGTCAGAAAAGACGGAGCCGGAGCGAAAGCGAGTCTGAATAGGGCGAAAGAGTATCATGACGTAGACCCGAAACCAAGTGACCTACCCATGACCAGGTTGAAGGCGTGGTAAAACACGCTGGAGGACCGAACCCACGTGAGTTAAAAATCGCGGGGATGAGTTGTGGGTAGCGGTGAAATTCCAAACGAACTTGGAGATAGCTGGTTCTCTCCGAAATAGCTTTAGGGCTAGCCTCGTGTGAATGATAATGGAGGTAGAGCGCTGTTTGGACTAGGGGCCCGTCAGGGGTTACTGAATCCAGATAAACTCCGAATGCCAGATATCAATGCACGGGAGTCAGACTGCGAGTGATAAGATCCGTAGTCGAAAGGGAAACAGCCCAGATCACCAGTTAAGGTCCCCAAATCTATGCTAAGTGGAAAAGGATGTGGAGTTGCGTAGACAACTAGGATGTTGGCTTAGAAGCAGCCACCATTTAAAGAGTGCGTAATAGCTCACTAGTCGAGTGACGCTGCGCCGAAAATGTACCGGGGCTAAGCATAGTACCGAAACTGTGGATGCATATATTATATGCGTGGTAGGAGAGCGTTCTAAGTGCGGCGAAGTTAGATCGAGAGGACTAATGGAGCGCTTAGAAGTGAGAATGCCGGTATGAGTAGCGAAAGATAGGTGAGAATCCTATCCGCCGAAAGACTAAGGTTTCCTGGGGCAGGCTCGTCCGCCCAGGGTAAGTCGGGACCTAAGGTAAGGCCGAGAGGCGTAGCCGATGGACAACAGGTAGAAATTCCTGTACTGAAATTGTTCGATATGAGCAAAGGAGGGACGCAGGAGGCTAATGACGCATGTTGCTGGAAATACATGTGCAAGCAGTAAGAAAAAAGATGAGTCAAATGCTTGTCTTTAGATTTCAAGCTGTGATGCGGAGCGAAATAAAAGTAGCGAAGGTCATGATGTCACACTGCCAAGAAAAGCTTCTAGCCAGAACAATTTTACCCGTACCGCAAACCGACACAGGTAGTCGAGTGGAGAACACTCAGGTGAGCGAGAGAACTCTCGTTAAGGAACTCGGCAAAATGACCCCGTAACTTCGGGAGAAGGGGTGCTGATAGTAAAATATCAGCCGCAGTGAATAGGCCCAAACAACTGTTTATCAAAAACACAGGTATCTGCAAAATCGTAAGATGACGTATAGGTGCTGACACCTGCCCGGTGCTGGAAGGTTAAGAGGAGAGCTTAGCGTAAGCGAAGGTTTGAATTGAAGCCCCAGTAAACGGCGGCCGTAACTATAACGGTCCTAAGGTAGCGAAATTCCTTGTCGGGTAAGTTCCGACCTGCACGAAAGGTGTAATGATTTGGGCACTGTCTCAACGAGAGACTCGGTGAAATTATAATACCCGTGAAGATGCGGGTTACCCGCGACAGGACGGAAAGACCCCATGGAGCTTTACTGTAGCTTGATATTGAGTATTTGTTAAACATGTACAGGATAGGTAGGAGCCAGAGAAAGTAGGACGCTAGTCTTACCGGAGGCAATGTTGGGATACTACCCTTGTTTGATGGATCCTCTAACTCACAGAGCTGAGCGTTCTGGAGGACAGTGTCAGGTGGGCAGTTTGACTGGGGCGGTCGCCTCCTAAAGTGTAACGGAGGCGCCCAAAGGTTCCCTCAGAATGGTTGGAAATCATTCGCAGAGTGTAAAGGTATAAGGGAGCTTGACTGCGAGAGCTACAACTCGAGCAGGGACGAAAGTCGGGCTTAGTGATCTGGTGGTACTGCATGGAAAGGCCATCACTCAACGGATAAAAGCTACCCTGGGGATAACAGGCTTATCTCCCCCAAGAGTTCACATCGACGGGGAGGTTTGGCACCTCGATGTCGGCTCGTCGCATCCTGGGGCTGAAGTCGGTCCCAAGGGTTGGGCTGTTCGCCCATTAAAGCGGCACGCGAGCTGGGTTCAGAACGTCGTGAGACAGTTCGGTCCCTATCCGTCGTGGGCGTAGGAAATTTGAGAGGAGCTGTCCTTAGTACGAGAGGACCGGGATGGACATACCGCTGGTGTACCAGTTGTCTTGCCAAAGGCATCGCTGGGTAGCTATGTATGGAAGGGATAAGCGCTGAAAGCATCTAAGTGCGAAGCCCCCCTCAAGATGAGATTTCCGATGCGAAAGCAGTAAGACACCTTAAAGACGATGAGGTAGATAGGCTAGGAGTGGAAGCATAGCGATATGTGGAGCGGACTAGTACTAATCAGTCGAGCACTTGACCAAAGCTCAAAGGTTTAAAGGCTAGAGATTATATTCAGTTTTGAGTGTAAAAGCTCAGAAAGAGTACGGTGGCGATGGCAAGAAGGATACACCTGTTCCCATGCCGAACACAGAAGTTAAGCTTCTTAACGCCGAGAGTAGTTGGTGGGAAACTGCCTGCGAGGGTAGGCAGTCGCCGTGCTCTTTTTTAATATTCCGGCTTAGCTCAGTTGGTAGAGCACCTGACTGTTAATCAGGTTGTCGTCAGTTCGAGTCTGACAGCCGGAGTTTATGGCAATAATAAAATAATGGAGTGTTGTCCGAGTGGCTGAAGGAGCATGATTGGAAATCATGTATACGGGCTTTACCTGTATCGAGAGTTCGAATCTCTCACACTCCGTTGGAGAATATTTTTCGCCATAATATGTATTTCATTTATTGAGTAAATTTTTTGAAAAAAGTACTTGCTTTTTGAAAAAGATCTGGTATAATAATATATGTGCTCAATTGTGAGATCTGGCCCGTTGGTCAAGCGGTTAAGACACCGCCCTTTCACGGCGGTAACATGAGTTCAAATCTCGTACGGGTCATTGCCATATTAAATATGGTTGTTGGAGGATTAGCTCAGCTGGGAGAGCATCTGCCTTACAAGCAGGAGGTCACAGGTTCGAGCCCTGTATCCTCCATCGTTCACGGGACTACCAAATATGGTAGTCCTTTTTTGTGTTTAAAGACAAATGAACGAATTTTTATTGTATATATTGTTATTCGGTTAAGGTCCCGAAAGGATTCGTTTTTAACGAAGATGCCTTGTAACCGAAAGATGGGGGACTCTATGAAAAAAGAAAAACGTTTATTTACTTCGGAATCAGTTTCAGAAGGACATCCAGATAAAGTTGCAGATCAAATTTCTGATGCTATTTTAGATGCAATTTTAGCTAAGGATCCAGATGGTCGTGTGGCTTGTGAAACTACTGTTACTACTGGTCTCGTTTTAGTTGTAGGTGAAATTTCAACCTCTGCGTATGTGGATATTCAATCTGTAGTTAGAAAAACTATTTTAGAAATTGGATACAATCGTCCTGAACTTGGTTTTGACGGTAATAATTGTGCTATCTTAGTCGATATTGATGAACAATCTAGTGATATCGCTGGTGGTGTTAATAAATCACTTGAAACACGTGAAAACCAGCAGGACAAAGATGATTTAGATAAAATAGGTGCTGGTGACCAAGGGTTAATGTTTGGTTTTGCCATTAAGGAAACTCCTGAATTAATGCCGCTACCTATTTCTTTAGCTCATTCATTGATGAGACGGGTTGCTAGTCTTCGCAAAGAGGGACGTCTTGATTGGCTAAGACCTGATGCAAAAGCACAAGTAACTGTAGAATACGATGATGAAAATAAACCAAAACGTATAGATACAGTGGTTATTTCTACTCAAACTGATGCAACAGTAAGTAACGATGAAATTCGTGAAGCAATGATCGATATGGTAATTAAGAAGGTCATCCCATCTCAATATCTTGATAAGGATACTAAGTTCTTGATTAATCCTTCTGGTCGCTTTGTTATTGGTGGACCTAAAGGAGATTCGGGGCTAACTGGACGTAAGATTATTGTTGATACATATGGTGGATACGCTCGTCATGGTGGGGGTGCTTTCTCAGGTAAAGATTTAACTAAGGTTGATCGAAGCGCAAGTTATGCGGCTCGATATGTAGCTAAGAATATTGTGGCAGCTGGCTTAGCTTATCAATGTGAAATTCAACTTGCTTATGCAATTGGAGTTGCCCATCCAGTTTCAATCATGGTTGATACGCATGGAACAAGTAAAGTAAGTGAAGATCTATTGGTAGAGGCGGTTAGAAATGTCTTTGATTTAAGACCAGCTGGTATTATCGAAATGCTGAACTTAAAGCGTCCTATTTATCGCCAAACTGCCGCTTATGGTCATTTTGGACGAACAGACGTGGATTTACCTTGGGAGCATACAGATAAGGTAGAAGCGCTAAAAACATATGTGAGCGAGCATGCAGAATAAAAGTAATACTAAAATTGTAACAATTGCTATCTTTTTAACGACCTTTATGACAGCGATTGAAGGGACTATTGTATCGACGGCGATGCCCACAATTGTTTCTGATTTAAATGGATTAGAAATCATGAATTGGGTTGTTTCCATCTTTCTATTAATGACTGCTGTCTCAACCCCAATTTATGGAAAACTAGCTGATAGCCTTGGAAGAAAACCTGTATTTCTATTCGGAATTGCTGTTTTTGTGATTGGATCAGCACTTTGTGGAATTGCACAGAATATGGTGGAACTAATCCTCTTTCGAGTAATTCAGGGGCTTGGATCAGGAGCAGTACAGCCAGTAGCTGTTACCATCATTGCTGATTTATATACGCTTGAAAAAAGAGCAAAGATGCTAGGTTTAAACTCTGGTTTTTGGGGAGTAGCTTCGGTTATTGCACCATTGTTAGGTGGATTCATTGTTCAACATTTATCATGGCACTGGATTTTTTATATTAATGTTCCATTAGGAATTTTAGCCTTTTTACTGGTAATCATCTTTTTGAAAGAAACAAAGACAAGTAAGGATTCCACTTTAGATTTAAAAGGAACAACTTGTTTAGTCATCTTTTTATTGGCCTTAATGGTCTTCTTACAAGAAATAGAAAATGGCTTTAATTTAATCTTATTGGGATTACTAATTATTATTGTTGCTTCAGCCATCCTTTTCTTTCGGATGGAGAAGAAAGCAAAAGATCCAATTATGCCACTAGATATGCTAACTAGCAAAGAATTTACAATGATTAATTTGATTACTTTGCTTATTTCAGGGGTAGTCATTGGCTTTGAATTCTATATTCCAACTTGGATGCAAGGAATAAATGGGACAAGCGCTTCTGTTGCTGGATTTGCGGTGACACCAAGTTCGTTAATGTGGATTGTAGGATCATTTTTAATTGGTGGAATGCTTGGACGATGGGGAATAAAGAAAACATATGATTATATGTTAATTGTCCTTATTGGAGCCGATTTAGCCTTAATATTTGTTCCAATCTATACCTCATTTTGGGTATTTTGTCTGATTGCAGCATTCAATGGGACAGCCTTTGGAGCTATTACAACTGCTTCGCAAGTTCGTTCTCAAGTTTTAGTAGGACGCGATAAAATTGGAGTTGCAACTAGTTTTAATACATTGATGAAATATTTAGGGCAGACTATGATGGTCTCTATATATGGAATTACATTTAACATGGTTGTAGCAAAGCAGTTAACACATCATCCGCAATTAACTCAAAGAATGATGAATGATATTGTTTCTGCTGATAAAGCTAAACATTTAGCACCTAATTTAATCCCCGCTTTAAGAGAAGTTTTATTAAGCGGCTTAAAGTCGGTATATGTGGTTTCTTTAATTGTGATAATTTTATCGTTAGTTCTTAATCAACTTTATAAACAGAAGAAAATTGTTGAATAAAAAAATGCTAACTGAGTTAAAACCATACTGAAGTGCCTCATAATTGTTAGACATAAAATCTAATAATTATGAGGTATTTTTTTATGACCAAATATTCGACTGAATTAAAAATTGAAATTGTTTCCAAATATTTAAATCATGAAGATTCAATAAAAGGTTTAGCTAAACGATATAATATTCATTGGACTCTTATTCGTAGATGGATTGATAAGGCTAAGTGTCAAGGTTTAGCTGCCTTATCTGTTAAACATACTAAAACTACTTATTCTTCTGACTTTAGGCTAAATGTGGTACGCTACTATTTAACACATTCTATTGGAGTTTCAAAGGTAGCGGCTAAGTTTAATATTAGTGATTCTCAAGTATACAATTGGGCTAAAAAGTTCAATGAAGAAGGATATGCTGGGCTGCTGCCTAAACAGAAAGGTCGGCCTAGGAAAGTGCCTAAAAAGAGTAAGAAGACAACTAAAAAGTTAGAACTTAGTGAAAAGCAAAAGTATGAAGAAAAAATTCTTAAGCAGGAAGCTGAATTAGAAAGACTTAGAGTGGAAAATCTTGTCTTAAAAAAAGTGGCTGCCCGATATCCACGTTATCCAACAAACAAAAAACACAATTAATACAGGATATTCGGGCAAAACACCATCAAATTAAACTTAAGGTCTTATTTAAAGTGCTCAAATTAAATAGAAAGACTTACTATGACAATGTAAAAAATAGAATTAATCAAGCTGATAAGTATGCTTTAGTAAAAGAGAAGATTCAAGAAATCTATTATGGCTATGAAGGACAAGAAACATATGGTTATCGTCCTATGTGGGGAGCGTTAAGAGATGAAGGATTTAAACTTTCTCTAGAAACAGTACGTAAGTTAATGAGAAGTTTAGGAATAAAAACAACAATTTATCATAAAAATACTGGTAAATATAGTTCGTATAAGGGTAATGTAGGAAAGAAAGCACCAAATATCCTAAATCAAACTTTTGATGAAACAATCCCCTATAAAGTTCTTCATACCGATGTAACTGAATATAAACTAACTAGCGGCAAGAAAGTTTATATTTCTCCTGTAGTAGATGAGGCTTCTTTGGAGATTCTAGCTTGTGCAGTAAGTTATTCTCCTGAAATGAAAACTATTTATAATATGCTAGATGAACTAGCAGATAATCTTCCACCAGGAGCTGCTCCTATCCTTCATTCAGATCAAGGCTTTCAATATCAGAATCCAGGCTATCAGGCTCGACTAAAGAAAATGAATATAATCCAAAGCATGTCCCGAAAAGGAAATTGTCATGATAATGCACCAGGAGAAACGATATTTAATTTAATGAAGAGAGAAAAACTGAATCGACTTAAGATTGGAAGTTTAGAAGAGATGAAGGAAATTCTGAAAGATTATATTTATTGGTTTAACAATGTTAGAAGATCAAACAAATTAAAATACACGACTCCTGTAAAATACAGAAATCGTGTATTATCAAATCTTTAAAATTTTATAAATGTCTAACTTTTCTATGGCACTTCATACTCAGTTAGCATTTTTTATTTATTCTTTTTTAAATAGAGGTGGTATAAAACGGAAAATCCAAGTAAAACAAATGTTGTACCTTCTAGCCATCCACCAATTACGTCTGAGGGATAGTGGACATGACAGAAGATCCTAGTGTAACCAATAAAAAGTGGGAAAATACTCCAAATAATAATTAAAATAGTGCGCCAGGATTTATTTTTTACTAAAAGGATAGTTAAGACTATTAGAATACCAAAGAAAGTTGCACTACCTACTGAGTGGCCCGATGGAAAGCTATAACCATCAGCAAAAACTAAATGGTGAACTAAGGGGCGATGACGTTCAACGGCATGTTTGGTAATCCAATTATAACCATTGGCACAGATCATTAAGCCGGCTGAGAAGAAAGCATAGGCGAATCTTTTGGCAATCAGCAAGCAAATAAATAAAATTATCGTAGCAATGGTTAAAGTACTAGTATTACCAATCACTGTTAATTTAGTGGCAATCGCTACATTAGTAGGATTGTTGTTAGAAACTAGATGAATAATAGTTTGGTCAAAAGAATGTATAAAAGGATTTTTATAAATGACCAAGAGTGCCCAAATTACATAAAGAATTAAAAAAATAAATCCAGGAATAAGGGTATCGTGGATAGTTAAATTGTTATATTTCTTTTTCAAAAAAATTTCTCTCCTTGTAATTTCTAGTAGATGTGGTAAATTATAATCATTATCCATCAAAAAATAAAGACTAGGGAGTAGTAACAAGTCAGAGTTGTTATTAGAGATGAGCTGGTTGGTGTAAAGCTTAACAATGATGCTGTGAACTTGCCCTAACGACAGGTCTATCGTTTGCCTTCCGCGTTAAGGGGCACGAGTGTCACACATTGTATGTGTGGAACTTAGGTGGTAACGCGAAATTAACTTCGTCCTATGATTTTAATCATAGGGCGTTTTTTTAGTTTTAAGGAGAGATATTTTTGTATAATCACAAAACTGTAGAAAAAAAGTGGCAAAAATACTGGGCTGAGCATGATACTTTTAAGACAGGCACTGATCCTAAGAAAAAGAATTATTATGCTTTAGATATGTTCCCATT
This sequence comes from Lactobacillus johnsonii, assembly GCF_014058685.1. Lineage (NCBI taxonomy): Bacteria > Bacillati > Bacillota > Bacilli > Lactobacillales > Lactobacillaceae > Lactobacillus > Lactobacillus johnsonii. Next base: position 550,387 of record NZ_CP059055.1, read on the forward strand.
TCCATCTGGTAAAGGTCTTCATGTAGGACACCCAGAAGGATATACTGCAACTGATATTGTTTCAAGAATGAAGAGAGCTCAAGGCTATAACGTTCTTCATCCAATGGGCTGGGATGCATTTGGTCTTCCAACTGAACAATATGCCTTAAAGACTGGTGAAGACCCAGAAAAAGTTACTAAAGAAAATATTGCTAATTTTAAAAAGCAACTGAATAAGCTTGGTTTTTCGTATGATTGGGACCGCGAAGTTACTACTTCTGATCCAAATTACTATAAGTGGACTCAATGGGTTTTTGAACAAATGTATAAGAAGGGCTTGGCATATGAAGCTGAAGTTCCTGTTAACTGGTCTCCAGATCTAGGCACAGTTGTTGCAAATGAAGAGATTATTGATGGTAAAACTGAACGTGGTGGTTATCCAGTTTACCGTCGTAATATGCGTCAATGGATGCTTAAGATGACAGCTTATGCTGATCGCTTGCTCGAAGATTTAGATGATTTAGATTGGCCAGAGCCAGTTAAAGAAATGCAAAGAAACTGGATTGGTCGCTCAGAAGGAGCTCAGGTTACTTTTAAGGTTAAGGACAGTGATAAAACATTTGATGTGTTTACTACACGTCCTGATACCTTATTTGGTGTTAGTTACACTGTCTTAGCTCCTGAAAGTAAGTTAGTTCAAGAAATTACAACTCCTGAACAAAAAGAAGCTGTGGATGCTTACATTAAGAAAATTGAATCAAAGTCTGATCTAGAAAGAACTGATCTAAATAAAGACAAGACCGGTGTCTTTACTGGTGCCTATGCAGTTAACCCAGTAAATGGAAAAGAAGTTCCAATTTGGATTTCTGATTATGTTTTAGCAAGTTATGGTACCGGTGCAGTAATGGCGGTACCAGCTCATGATGATCGTGACTATGCTTTTGCAACTAAATTTGGCTTGCCGATCAATCGAGTTATTGAAGGTGGAAATTTAGAAAAAGAAGCCTTTGGTGGAGATGGTAAACACATCAATTCTGAATTCTTAGATGGCTTAAACAATGAAAAAGCTAAGAAGAGAATGATTGAGTGGCTTGAAGATCATAATGTAGGTGAAAAGAAAGTTAACTATAAACTTCGTGACTGGGACTTTAGTCGTCAACGTTACTGGGGTGAACCAATTCCTGTAATTCACTGGGAAGATGGTACTACTTCACTAGTTCCAGAAGATGAATTACCATTACGTTTGCCACATGCAACTGACATTAAGCCATCAGGTACTCCAGAAAGTCCACTTGCCAATTTGACTGATTGGGTAAACGTTGTTGATGAAAATGGTCGAAAAGGTAAGCGTGAAACTAATACTATGCCTAACTGGGCAGGTTCAAGTTGGTACTACTTACGCTATATTGATCCACATAACGATAAAGAATTGGCCGACTATGATTTACTTAAGAAGTGGCTCCCTGTAGATCTTTACATTGGTGGGGCAGAACACGCTGTTCGTCACTTACTCTATGCTAGATTTTGGCACAAGGTTCTTTATGACTTAGGTGTTGTGCCAACTAAAGAGCCATTCCAAAAGCTTTATAATCAAGGTTTGATTTTAAAGAATCATGAAAAGATGTCTAAGTCTAAAGGAAATGTTGTTAATCCTGATGAAGTAATCGATGAATATGGTGCAGATTCACTTAGAATGTACGAAATGTTCATGGGCCCATTAGATGCTTCAATTGATTGGGATGATAATGGTCCTGCATCTACTAAGAAATTCTTAGATCGTGTATGGCGCTTATTTGTTAATGATCTTGACCTAAAGGCAATCCCTCAAGAAAAAATTGTTGACGAAAATGATGGCGAACTTGATAAGGTATATGCCGAGACTGTCAAAAAGGTTACAGAAGACTTTGAAGCTTTACACTTTAATACTGCAATCAGTCAAATGATGGTCTTTATGAATGCAGCTCAAAAAGCTAAGACTATTCCACGTGAATATGCAGAAGGATTTGTACAACTTCTTGCTCCTGTTGCACCTCACATGATGGAAGAAATTTGGTCAGTATTTGGTCATGATGAATCTATTGCATATGCGAAATGGCCAGAATATGATCCTGCCAAATTAGTTGAATCAACAGTTGAAATTATGGTTCAAGTTAATGGTAAGCTTCGCGGCAAATTTAAGGCTGCTAAGGATAGTGATAAAGATACCTTAGAAAAAGAATCTCTTGCTCTTGATCATGTTCAAAAATTCTTAGAAGGAAAAGATGTCAAGAAAGTCATCGTTATTCCAAACAAAATTGTTAATATTGTTGCTAAGTAATTTAAGTTTTTCCTAAATAATTAATATTTGTAAATACAATTTACATTAATGAGTAATATATAATTCAGACGCTTAACTGGATATAGGGAAAATTTATCTTTATGGAAAACAATACTAAAAATACTAAAGAGACAATGGTCAAAGGCTCCGCATGGATGACTTTTGGCTCTATTGTGTCACGAATTTTAGGAGCATTGTATATTATTCCATGGTATGCCTGGATGGGAAGTCATGGAAATATTGCCAATGCTTTAACAGCGAAAAGCTATAACATTTATAGTTTATTTATTATTATTTCTACCGCAGGTATTCCCGGAGCGGTTGCCAAGCAGGTAGCAAAATATAATGCTTTAAATGAATATGATATTGGGCGAAAACTGTTTAGACGCGGCTTAATTTTGATGGCCATGTTTGGTGTGATTTGTGCGGCAATTATGTACTTTGGTGCTCCAATTTTAGCTACTGATGATATCATTGGTGCTCTTTTGCATGGGTCTAAAAGTGATCCGCGTCAAGTGGCCGTGATGAGAAGTCTTTCTTATGCAGTTTTAATTATTCCAATTTTGAGTATCATGCGTGGGTATTTTCAAGGTTATGCAGATATGATGCCTCCAGCTATGTCTCAATTTGTTGAACAATTGGCACGTGTAATATGGATGCTATTGACTGCTTATATTATTATGCAAGTTCAACATGGATCTTATGTTCATGCAGTAGTTCAATCAAATTTAGCTGCAGCTATTGGTGCGGTATTTGGAATTTTGCTCTTAGTATGGTTTTTATATCGTAGACGAAATGAACTAAATGCATTAATGGAGCAATCAAATCATGCAATTAAAATTTCTACTGCTGGAATTTTCTGGGAGATTATTAATCAATCTATTCCATTTATTATCATTGACTCTGGAATTACCTTGTTCCAATTAATTGACCAGTATACCTTTCATCCAATGATTGCTATGTTTGTTCATGCTAGTTCTGATCAAATTGAATCATGGTATGCCTTATTTGGATTAAATGCAAATAAATTAATCATGATTATTGTATCTTTAGCAACTGCAATGTCAGTAACTGCTATTCCGCTTTTATCAGGTGCCCATGCACGACGTGATTATGCCAGCATTTCTAGCCAAATTGAAAACACCTTGGAATTATTTTTGTTTGTTATGATTCCAGCTTCATTGGGTATGGCTGCTATTGCAACGCCGATTTATACAATTTTTTATGGCTACGATCAACTAGGTTCAAATGTCTTGTACTTATCATCATTTACGGCAATTAGTTTAGGCCTATTTACAGTTTTAATGGCAATTTTACAAGGTCTATCAGAGAACGGACTAGCTATAAAGTACCTGGTGTTAGGAATTATCATTAAATTTGCTGTCCAACTTCCGATGATTGAATTCTTTAAAGTATATGGACCACTCTTAGCTACAAATATTGGCTTGATTATTACCATCTGGCTTTCTTTAAAGCACTTAAAAGTTAGATACAGATATAATAGTAGTCGTACATCAAGACGGTTTATTGGAATTGCAATTTTTTCAATGGCAATGTTTGTGATAGTTACCGGGGTAGTTAATTTCGGTGGAAAAATCATTTCACCTGAACGTAGGCCAACCTCATTTGTTCTTGTTACACTTGCGGTAATTATTGGTGGCTTACTTTATGCCTTTTTAACAGTGAAATTTGGTTTAGCTCAAAAGATCATTGGACCAAAAGTTGATAGGGTATTAGAAAAATTACATATTAGAGTTTAAAAGAGAAAAAGGAAACTTGAGTAAGATACTTACCTAAGTTTCCTTTTTTGCCCCTGCCAAGGAAGTCTATTATATAATATTTCCGAGAAAGTGAGGAAGAAAAATTGGATAATGTGCTTGTATATGCTGCAAAAGAGAAGCGAAGTTTTAATGAATTTCCCTTAAATGAAGTAGATAGCATGATTTTTTCTCAATTAGCGTATTGTAATTTTGATACTCTTCCTCAGCATCATAGTTTACAAAGTTTGGCTTCTGATGAAGAGATTAAGACTTTAGCTCAGGGAAATCTTGGTGGAAAGAATACTGAAAAGTTAATCAAGATTATGCTAGAAAATCCCCGCTTTAAAAAACTATGTTGGCGCAATGTGGTTAGTAAAGTAGATGCAAAAACACAAATGCAATTTAATGCTGTTACATTTTGTATTGCAGAAGATCAATACTATATTGCATATCGGGGAACAACGGCTACTACCATCGGTTGGAAAGAAAATTTTAATATGTCTTTTAATGATTGGGTACCAGCTCATTACTTTGCTCGTTCTTATTATCGAAAAATCAAAAATTTGTTTTCAGGGAAATTTTATCTTGGTGGGCATTCAAAGGGCGGAAATTTAGCTTTTGCCGTTGCATTGAACCTAAAAGAATCCGACCTGTCACATATTGCTAGAATCGACTGCTTTGATGGACCAGGTTTTCATAATCAAGAACGATTAAAGAATAGATTCTTGAAGTTAAAGGGTAAGATTCATAAATATATTCCGCAAGGTTCATTGATTGGCATCTTACAAGATGATCTGATTGGAGAAAAAGATTATTGTACTATTGTGGCAGCTTTTGGAAATAGTTTGCTCCAGCATGATATGTTTACTTGGCATGTTATCGATGATCAATTTGCAACCGTAAAGCAATTAGATAGCACATCTGAAGTTTCATGGAAGGCAATTGCTGAATGGCTAAAAAATACAAACGATACGGAAAGAAAAGATTTTATTGAAATGCTCTATCTAACGGTGAGTGACACTAATCAAATTTATTTCAGGAAACTGTTAACGCTTAAGACGACATATAAATTAGCTACTCGTTTGATAAAAAATAGTTCTACCCAAAAGAATGTTTGGGAACCAATAATAAGAAAACTTTTTAAAGCTTATGTGAATTCAGGAGCAGCAGCTTTTAGTGAACAAAGAAAAAATCAATTATCAAACTTTAAAAGAATTTTAGATGAACAACGCAATAAATAGGTTAAGTTATAAAAGTCTATCTTGAATTAAAAACTACCTGCTTATCTAGAAAAAGAGTAAAATAACGATTGAAAGAGGTGGACAAAATTGAAAAAAGATACATATATGACTTTACTAGGATTCCGTGATACTTGTTATAATGATTTCAATTTTGATATTGATGGGAAAGATTTTTATTTAGGAACTGATACCTATAAAAAAATTGACAAGATATTAAAGGATGCACAGAATGAACAATTATTAGTTCAGTTTGAAGAGGGTACTCATCTTTATCAAGATTATGATCCAGAATACTTGAGCGTAGCACAAAAGAGAGAAATTCAACATGATATTAATGCAGCTCGTAACTTTTTGGATAATTACGATGGTGATGTAGACGATAAGCATGATAATTATGCAGCTTACCTAGATGATAATTCTTTGAGTTATTCTTTTGGTCCAGATAGTAATTTAGATGAAGTACAAAATAATTTAAATGATATTGAAACCAATGGTGTAATCATCTGGCAAAGACGAAAAGATGAATATATTTTATTACCACATACCATTCATAGCCTTGAAAGAATTAAAAAACAGATTGCATCAAGTAAACGTGTCGATGATAAAAAATTGCGTTATGCAATGGAGCGCTTATTTGACAATATAACTGATTTTCTTAAGCCATTTAGTGATAGTGAATTAGGAAAATACGAAAATACAATTTCACAGGAGCTTAGAGATAATTTGGAACATTATGCTTTAAGTGTTCAAACTGATGCACGTGAAGTAGCTGCAGATAAATTAACTAAATATGCAGTGCAACTTGCAGAAAAAGAAAATAATGACAGTATTTAAAGTAAAGCTCATCGATTAGATGAGCTTTTTTGGATAGGACAAAATGAAATCTATTTCAAAAGAATTAATCTCTAGAGTAATAAAGAAAAGAAAAAGTGCTACCCATAAAGGTAATTATGGCCGCTTACTCCTAATTGGAGGTAGTAAAAAATATGGTGGAGCACTGATTATGGCAGCAGAAGGCGCACTAAACAGTGGTGCAGGCTTAGTGACAGTTGCTACAGACCAAGTCAATATTGCCGCGTTACATACTAGAGACCCAGAGATTATGGCTCTTAATTGGGATGAAAGCGTAGAGTTAAAAAATTTAATTAAAAGCTCTGATGTAGTAATTTGCGGAATGGGTCTTGGATTAGATGAAAAAGCACAACAAATATTAGGACTAGTCAGAGATAACATCACCTTAAAGCAAACACTAATCTTAGATGCTAGTGCACTAGATTTAATTGGTCAGCAAACGGATTTACTACCATTAAATTCAAAAATTTTGATTTTTACTCCTCATCAAATGGAATGGGAGCGATTAAGTGGAATAAAAATTTCTGATCAAAGTGATGAACTAAATCAAGTAGCTTTAGATAAATTAGTTAAAAATAAGAATGCGATTTTGGTTTTGAAATCCAATCACACTAAAGTTTATGATCAAGCAGGGCATATTTATTTAAATCCTTTTGGTAATCCAGGAATGGCTATTGGTGGTATGGGAGATACATTAGCTGGAATTATTGGTGGATTTTGTGGTCAATTTATACCTAACTTAGAAACAGTGGCAGCTGCTGTGGGGATTCATTCTTTAACTGCTGATAAAATTGCAGAGAGGAAATATATTGTTCGACCAACCCAATTATCGGCTCATCTTCCAGAGATAATGAAGCAATATGAGAAATAATTAAGTAATGACGAAATAAGTTAAATTGCATAAAGAGAAATTGGGTGACCGAATGAGACATGCAAAGAAGAAATCTAGGAAAAAGTATTTATGGTTAATTAGCCTTGTAATAGCAGCTATTTGTTTTTTTGTATGGAAAAACAATTTTAACTCAAATAGAATGCCAGCTAATTATCATGCTGACCAAGTAGATTTAAACGTTAAAGCTGCCGTAGCAATTAATGCAAAAGATGGATCAACCATTTACGCTAAAAATGCTAATCAAAGCTTGCCGATTGCCTCAATGAGCAAGCTTTTAACCGTTTACTTAACTCTCCAAGCAATTAAAGAGAAAAAGATATCTTGGGACACAACGGTTACTCCGACTCAAGAAATAGTTGACTTGGGCTCAAATCCAGATTACGCAAGTGTTCCACTTAGGCTAGGACAAAAATATACCGTCAGAGAACTATACGATGCGGCTTTAATAAAGTCGGCAAATAATGCAGCTCGTTTACTCGCGATTGCAGTTAGTGGAAGCGAGACAAATTTTCTAAATCAAATGCGCCAGCAAGCTCGTAAATGGAAACTCAATAATGCTAAATTCGTAACTGTTGATGGTTTACCAGAGAAAAAGAAAAATTTTTTAGGGATGACGACAACAGTTGAAAATAAAATGAGTGCCAATGATATGGCGATTGTAGCAAGAAAATTAATAACTAATTATCCTGAAATTCTAAATACTACGAAACTAGCTAGAGCATATTTTCAAAATACTCTTATGACTAATAGTAATAAAATGTTAAACGGTCTCTCATACTATGATTCGACATTTCCTGTTGATGGTTTAAAGACGGGTACTACTGATGGCGCTGGTTCATGTTTTACTTGTACAGTGAATAAGAATGGAAAAAGAGTGATTACAGTAATTTTAGGTGCTGAAAATGATAATGAACGGTTTGTGGAGACAAAAAAGTTATTAAGTTACTGTTTTAATTAAAATTTTACTATGCATTCGATTTAATATTGCACTTTCCCTAAGTTTGCTGATATAATCTGCATGACAAAAGGTTAAAAGTAGTAGTATTGCATATGTTTTCAGCGAGTCTATGGTTGGTGGGAGTTAGACAATGGGGCAGTATGAAGGCGTGTTTAACTTTAACTTTAAAATCAATTAATAAGCGGATACTTTGTATCAAGTAGAGTGGTACCGCGGGAACTTTCTCGTCTCTTTCTAGTTTACTAGGAAGAGACTTTTTTTATGCAAGAGGTGTTATAAGTGGATTTTAAACAAAAAGTCGTTGATTTAGTTAGTGAACAGGTAGATTTACCTAAAGAAAAAATTTCTATGTTAATTGAAAGACCAAAGAATCCTAAGATGGGTGATTATGCTTTTCCAGCATTTGCTTTGGCTAAAATTGAACATAAAAATCCTGCTTTAATTGCTAAGGATATTGCAGAAAAAATTAGTGATGATAATTTCACCAGTATTCAAGCAGTTGGACCATATGTAAACTTCGCAATTGATCATGCAAAATTAGTCAATGCAACTTTAAACGATGTTCTAACTGAAAAAGAACATTTTGGTGATCAAAAACTTGGAGAAGGGAATGTTCCAATTGACATGTCTTCTCCTAATATTGCTAAGCCAATGTCAATGGGACACCTACGTTCCACGGTGATTGGTAATTCAATTGCTAAGACTTTGGAAAAAGTTGGTTATACTCCAATTAAAATTAATTATCTTGGGGACTATGGTACCCAATTCGGTAAATTAATTACTGCTTACCGTTTATGGGGTAATGAGGAAGATGTGAAGAAAGATCCGATCACAAATCTTTTCCATTACTATGTTAAGTTCCATGAAGAAGCTGAAAAAGATCCTAAGTTAGAAGATGAAGGACGTGCTGCCTTTAAGAAACTAGAAAACGGTGATGAAGAAGAAATCAAATTATGGAAATGGTTCCGTGAAGTTTCCTTACAAGAATTTAACCGTATCTATAAAGAATTAGGAGTAACTTTTGATTCATATAACGGAGAAGCATTTTTCAACGATAAAATGCAACCAGTAGTTGATGAATTAAGAGAAAAGGGCTTACTTGAAGAATCTCGTGGAGCTCAAGTTGTTAAGTTGGGAGAAGATGAAAATCCAGCTTTAATTTTAAAATCTGATGGCTCTAGCCTTTATATGACTCGTGATTTGGCTGCTGCCTTATATCGTAAAAAAGAATATGACTTTGTTATGTCATTGTATGTTGCTGGTGGTGAACAAACTGGTCACTTTAAGCAATTAAAACAAGTTTTGAAGAAGATGGGGTATGACTGGTCAGATAACATTCACCACATTCCATTTGGTTTGATTACTCAAGGTGGAAAGAAATTATCTACTCGAAAAGGAAACGTTGTTTTCTTAGATCAAGTCCTAAAAGATGCAGTTTCTTTAGCAGAACAACAAATTGAAGAAAAGAATCCAAATCTATCTAATAAGAAGCAAGTTGCTCATGATGTTGGTGTGGGCGCCGTTGTATTCCATGACCTAAAGAATGATAGAATGGATAACTTTGATTTTGATTTGGAAGAAGTTGTTCGTTTTGAAGGGGATACTGGTCCATACGTTCAATACACTAATGCTAGAGCTCAAAGTATTTTACGCAAAGCTAATAAAGAGATCTCAATGGATAATTTAAGCTTAAATGATGATTGGTCCTTTGCAGTTGCAAAAGCATTAGCTGATTTCCCTGCTATTGTAGAAAAAGCTTCAGAAAAATTTGAACCATCAATTATTGCAAAATATGCCTTAGATTTAAGTAAGAAATTTAATAAGTATTATGCAAATGTTAGAATTTTAGATGAAGATGATCAACTAAACGCTCGTCTTGCATTAGTTCAAGCAACTTCAATTGTTTTAACAGAAGCTTTAAGACTTTTGGGTGTAAATGCACCTAAAGAAATGTAATATTTCTTTAAATAAAAATATTCACTGAATTTTTTTGAGCTAAAGTATGTTAATTTTTGCACTAATGGGTTAAACTAGTGATGTGTTAAAAATTTAGGAGGTATTTTTTTAATGGCTTATTTAGTAAATGGTAATGACATTTTCAAAGCTGCTCGTGAAAACCACTACGCTGTAGGTGCATACAACACTAACAACCTTGAATGGACTCGCGCACTTTTAAGAGGTGCTAAGGAAACTAGAACTCCTTTATTGATTCAAGTTTCTACTGGTGCTGCTAAGTACATGGGTGGTTACAAGACTGTTAAGGACTTAGTTCTTAACGAAATGGACAACATGGATATCGATGTTCCAGTTATTTTGAACTTGGACCACGGTGACTTTGAATCAGCTAAGGAATGTATTGCACTTGGTTACTCATCAGTTATGTTTGATGGTCACAACTTACCAACTGACGAAAACTTAGCAAAGACTAAGGAAATCGTTAAGTTAGCTCACGAAAGAGGTATCTCTGTTGAAGCTGAAATCGGTAAGATTGGTGAAAACCAAGGTGCCGATGGTGGTGAATTAGCATCAGTTGAAGACGCTAAGACTTTCGTTGCCGCTGGTGTTGACAAGCTTGCTTGTGGTATTGGTAACATCCACGGTGTTTACCCAGAAGGTTGGACTGGCTTAAACTTCGATCGTTTGAAGGAAATTGCAGAAGCAGTTCCAAACGAACCACTTGTTCTTCACGGTGGTTCAGGAATTCCTCAAGACCAAATCGAAAAGGCAATTCAATTAGGTATTGCTAAGATTAACATCAACACTGAATTCCAATTAGCATTCCAAGCTGCAACTCGTAAGTACATCGAAGATAAGATGGACTTAGACAAGGGCAACAAGGGTTACGACCCACGTAAGCTTTTGAGAGCTGGTACTGACGCAATTACTGATTCTATGAAAGAAATGATTTCATGGATGGGTACTGCACCAATCGACTCAAAGGAATCATCAGTTCAATTTGATGAAGCTTCATTAAACGAAGAATAATCAAAAACTATATTAAAAAAGACCTCAGAAATTGAGGTCTTTTTTTATTAGCTTAAGTGTGGAAAAATGCAAATAATATTTGATGATCGTGGATGTAAAAGCTTTTTTAAAAAATATAATAGGCAAAAAAAGATAATCAAGGATCTAATTGAAAAAGCCATTGTTAAAGAAGTTACCACTGGGATGACAAAGATTAAATTGGCTAGTAGAAAAAGAATTAATGGACAAAAAATTTATGAATTTCGATTAAATCTTGGTACTATTGGATCGGCTCGAATTGCCTTTTCAGTTTTTAAAGATAAAGCCATTATTTATTTCATTAGTAAAGGTATGGAAAAAGCATCTTTTAGTAAGGCATTTGAAAAAATTTTTAGATAATACAGGGTAGCCATGATATATAAGCATAGTAAATGATATCGTTTTCAAAATTGTGATATAATTATAATATTAAATTTTTGGAGAACGAATCATGGATAAAGGAAAAAACAATGTCTTAACTTATTTAAATATGCTTAGCCATGATCATGCACTAACAACGGCACAATTAGCTGATAGCTTAAATTTATCCAGATCTGTAGTTAGTCATTATTTAAATGAATTATTTAGAGAAGAAAAAATTCAAAAAATTGCTGGGCGACCAGTAAAATGGACTAAAAAGGGTAGTATGCCTAATTTGAATCATAATTTTGATGACTTTATTGGCTATCGTGGTTCAATGAAATATGCTATTGATCAAATCTCAGCAGCAATTATGTATCCACCGGATGGTTTAAACATTTTGATTACGGGTCATTCGGGGGTAGGAAAAAGCTATTTAGCAAGCAAAATTGCTCAATTAGCTAAGAGCAAAGGAATTATTAGTAATGGGGCTCCATATATTGTTTTGAATTGTGCTGATTATGCGAATAATCCTGAACTTGTCTCCAGTATGTTATTTGGTTATGTAAAAGGTGCTTATACAGGAGCTGACGAAGCAAAAGATGGACTTCTTAAGCAGGCAAATGGGGGATACTTATTTTTAGACGAAGTACATCGCTTAAGTAGTGAAAATCAAGAAAAACTATTTTCATTTATGGATTCGGGACAATTTTATCCAATGGGAGATAACTCTCATCCTATTAAATCAAAAGTTCGGCTCGTAATGGCAACCACTGAAAATCCAGAGAAAGTTCTTCTAACTACTTTTCTACGGCGTGTACCTGTACATGTTAAATTGCCCGATTTTGCTAGTCGTCCAATTGATGAAAGGCTAGAACTACTACGGTATATTTTCTATCAAGAGGCACGTCGGATTAATCGAAAAATTGAAGTAGATAAATATGTCGTATCTACCTTACTAAAAATTAAGCATCCCGGAAATATTGGGTATTTGAAAAACATCATTAAGGTTTCCTGTGCAGCTGCTTATCGTGACCAAGAAAATAGTGACGTAATTAAGCTACATTTAAATAATATTATGGTCGAAGAACTCCCAACATTTGCGGAGTATGGGAATTTATTAGTTGATCCGAATACAGTGCTTGAACGGTCAGGTAACAGTTTAATTAAGAAAAGTTTTCTTAAATTAGAAGTGTTGTTGAAACAACTTGAGACAAATTATTCTCATGAGGAAATAAGTAAGTGTAAACTAGCAATTCAAAATTTAAAGTGTTTTGTAGATCCAAGCTCTATTAAATCAGGTTTATATTTACAACATAATAATCTATTTCAAAAAATAATCGGGAATCAATTTGGTTTATCTAATACGACATATTTAGAACCGGTCTTATATTTGCTTTATAGTTACCACTTCGAAGTTGATGAAAAGATAATTGATTCTCTAAATGAAAAATTTTCTAACCTTATTTCTCGTTCCTTGCATGTTGCAAAGAGTTTTTATAGTAAGCTCCCTATCTTAGTTCCACAGAGTCAAAAAACACTTGAGTTGATTTTAGCGCTTTTACTAAGTGATCATGTTGATGAAAATATTAAGCTTAGAGGCTTAATGGTTGCTCATGGGGAAAATACTGCAACTAGTATTCAGACCGTTGTTAATTCTTTATGTGGGACTTATATATTTGATGCCTTAGATATGCCAATTGATACTGGAGTAGAACCAATAATTGATGAAGCTAAGAAATTGATTGCTTCTTTCAATACTACTGAAGGTTTTATTTTAATGGTTGATATGGGATCGCTCGGGCAACTATATTCGGAAATTAAATCTCACCTCGATGGTGATTTATTGGTAGTTAATAATTTAACTACATTAACTTCTTTGGATCTGGCTTTAAAGATGCAACAAAATATTTCGTTTAAGCAAATTGCGGAAGCTGCTGATCGCGATTATGAAATTGGAGTGCAATATTATGAAGGCTTTTCTCAATCTCCTAATATTCTTGTTTCTTGTATTTCAGGACTTGGGATTGCGCAAAAGGTTAGTGAAATTATTCAACCATTTTTGCCAAGTGATATTAAGGTGATCCCGGTTGATTATAATTCCTTGAAAGAAAAGATTAAGTCAAAAGAATGGGCATATTTTGATAGGACGTTGTTTGTGTTAACTACGCTAGATATTTTAGAACCCGTTGAGTTTAGGCATATGAACTTATACGATCTTTTAGATGCTAGTGGAGAGAATAACTTGAAGCGTTGGTTAGCACCTTACATGACTTCTGAAGAGATTGATGGCTTTAGCCAACAGTTATTGCGCTTTTTCTCTAAAGAGGGTATTTCTGAAAGACTTTCTTTCTTAAATCCAGATGTTGTGATTCGGCAAGTGGAAGAAATAAATGCTAAGTATGAAAGCTACTATGGTCTGAATTTGGATGGAAAAGTAAAACTTAACTTATATATGCATATTGCACTAATGATTGAACGATTAATGGTGCAAAAAACTGCAGAAGTTAAGGTAGAACCACAAACTGAGGCAGAAAAAGATTTTCTTAAAATTTCCCATAGTATTTTTCAGCCAATCGAGCTTAAATATAATATTCATATTTCAAATTATGAGATATCACTCTTGTATGAACTGTTTAAGCAATTCATTAATAAGTAATTTTTGGAATAATTAGTGTTTAATAAAGTTTAAATAAAGTGTTTAAAAAATAAACACTTTATTTTTTTTGCCGTAAAATAGCTGTTTTATTAACTTGGCACGCTTTTTGCTATTAAGTAGGTGTAAAGAGAAAAAAGAGAGGAGCTAAAAACATGACAGATATTTTAATTGCTAGTCACGGACATTTTGCAAGTGGATTACAAAGCTCATTAGATATTTTGACTGGGATGGGCAAACAAGTAAATGTGATTGATGCATATGTAGATGATAGTGACTATACTCCTAAAATTGAAGAATTTATTAAATCCGCCAAAAGGCCAGCAGTAATTTTTACTGACTTAAAAGGAGGAAGCGTAAACCAAAAAGTAATGCTTAAAGCAGCTAATGAAAAAGATATTTTTATTGTTACCCAAATGAATTTAGCAGTAATTATGTCTGTGCTGCTTGATAGTGAACCTTTAACTAAAACTCACTTAAAAGATTTGATTAAACAAAGTCAAGTTGAGCTCATTGCACTAGAAAACGAAAAAGAAGAAAAAGAATCAGATAATGATTTCTTTGCTTAAAGGATTTATAGAAGGAGAAAAAAGATGATTGCACAATTAAGAGTAGATGACCGTTTGATTCATGGACAAGTTGCTTTAGTTTGGACTAAAGAATTAGATACACCAGGAATTGTAGTAGCAAATGATAATGCAGCAAACAATGAGATGGTACAGATGACTTTGAAGATGGCTACACCTACTGGAAAGAAATTATTAATTAGAAATGTAGATGACGCAATTAAGGTCTTCAATAATCCTAAGGGAGCAAAGATGAGAATTTTTGCTTTAACTAATAATGTTCAAGATGCCTTGAAGATTGCTAAAAATGTTAAAGATATTGAGGGAATTAATGTAGCAAATGTTGGTCGCTTTACTAAGGATGCTGATAATGCTATTCAACTATCTTCCACATTAATGATGACACCAGAAGAACTAGAAGCATTAAAAGAATTGGCAAAACTAGATATTCCAGTTTTTCATCAAATCGTACCAAATAATGCTAAAACTCCAATTTCTTCTATTTTGAAAGATGCTAACTAGAATTAGGAGGAAAAGATTATGTTACATACAGCAACGCTAGCAGCGATTTGTGTGTTTGTCTGTTTGGGTGGTAACTGGCTCTGGGGACAAACAATGATTGAACGTCCTTTAGTTGTAGGGATGGTAGCCGGCTTAATGTTTGGTGATATTCGGACTGGTATTTTAATTGGAGCTTCTCTTGAAGCTATCTTCATGGGAGCTGTTGATATTGGTGGTGCAATTTCATCTGAACCAGTAACAGCTACAGTATTAGCAACTACTTTTGCAATCACTTTAGGAGTAGATACCAAAGCAGCTTTGGCTTTAGCTGTTCCAATTGGTGTATTTGCAGCTTTTATTTCAATGTTCTTAAAAAATGTTGTTATGAACATTTTTGCACCACTTGTTGATAAGGTGGCGGCAGACAATAATCCACAAGGTTTGACAAGATTACACTTTGGTATGTGGTTTGTTAACTACTTTACTTTCTCTTTGGCAACTTTCTTTGCTGTTTTAGCGGGTGCACGTCCTGTGCAACATCTAGTAAATCAGATCCCACCTAACTTAATGGCTGGATTATCTGCAACAGGTGGATTATTGCCAGCAGTTGGTTTTGCAATCTTGATGAGAATGCTTTGGAGTAAACAATTATCACCGTACTATTTCTTAGGTTTTGTTTTAGCTGCTTACTTAAAGCTCCCTTCAGTAGCGGTAGCGGCAATTGGAATTATTATTGTTGTTTTACAATGGATTCGCGATAAGCAGATCATGGATATTGAAAATAAACAAAAAGCAGCTCCAGCTGCTAATGCTGTTACTCATTTAGAAACGACTGATCAAATGGACGAAGAAGAGGAGGACTTTTTCTCATGAAAATCACTAAGAATGTCTCACCTGAAGACAAAAAGATAATTAACAAAATATTTTGGCGCTCCTTTACAGTTTTTGCCAGCCGTGCTGGTGCTACTAAAGCGCATGCTCCTGGTTTTATGTATTCAATTATGCCTGCTTTAGATGAATATTTTAAGGATGATAAAGAAGGACATCGGAAAGCAATGATGCGCCATACAACTTGGTATAACATTACACAAAATGTTGGTACTTTTGTAATGGGCCTGGTTGCTTCCATGGAAAAGAAAACAGCGCAAGATCCAAACTTTGATCCAGATTCGACTGTTGCCATTAAAACTTCATTAATGGGTCCTTTATCAGGAATTGGTGACTCAATCTTCTGGGGTGTATTAAGAGTTATTGCAGCTGGCGTTGGTATTAGTTTAGCAAGTCAGGGATCTATTTTAGGACCAATCTTGTTCTTATTAATCTACAATATTCCTTCAATTGCTACTCGTTATTATCTTACTTACATGGGCTTTACGGTTGGAGATACCTTTATTCAAGATATGTATAAAAGCGGTAGTATGAAGCTATTAAACAAAGCTGCTTCAACTTTAGGTTTATTAATGATTGGGTGCATGACTGCAACAATGGTTAAATTTGAATCTAAACTAAGTATCCCAATTGAAGGTGGTAAGCCAATAAAAATTCAAACTTACTTAGATCAATTATGGGTAGGATTAGTTCCATTAGTTGTAACACTTATTTGCTATTGGTTACTATCAAAGAAAGTGAACGTAAACTGGATTTTATTAGGTGTTTTAGTTCTTTCCATTGTTTTAGGATTAATCGGAGTGGTTTAAATGCATATAGCAGTGACACTCCCTGAAATAATTGTGCGTTTAGCGCTTTCTGTTTTCATGGCTAGTGTCATAGGCTATGATCGTGAACATAAAAATCGTCCTGCTGGAATTAAGACACATGCCTTAGTTTGTGCTGGTGCGTGTATTATTGCTCTTATTCAGGAAAAGATAGGCTATGATGCAATTCAAATTGCTATTCATCAACCAAAGCTTGCCGGAATAGTAAGAGCGGATGAAGCTAGATTGATTGCACAAGTTGTTTCAGGAATAGGATTTTTAGGTGCTGGAACTATCTTAGTCCAACATCGAACAGTGTTAGGATTAACAACAGCAGCTAGTCTATGGGCAGTTGCTGGAATTGGACTGGCGATAGGAATGGGAGATTATACAATTGGCATTGCCGGTGCTGTAGCAGTAGTTTTAGTATTAGTATTTTCTAAAAAACTAATCCAAGTACATGCAATGAAAAGATTGGAAATTCAGTATAAGCATAAAGTTGAGACGAAAGAATTTATCCAACATTATTTTGAAAAGCACCATATTACTGTAACTAACGTTAACTTTAAGGTAACACAAAAACCAGAAGGACAGATCTATGTTAATATTTATGAGATAGAGATTCCTCGTTCGTTAAACTACGCAGAAATTATTGAAGATATTTCAATGAATAAAAATATTATGTGTATTCAAATGGTAAGTATTTAAGGTATAAGTAAAGGGAGAAAAGTCGATGATGCAGGCTCAAAGTATGTCACTTAAGGTACAAGAGAAGCTTGTAACACGGCTTTTTTTGTCTACTAAATTAAGACACGATCTGAGAATTTTATCTTATAATGCTCATGATCTCAGTACCGTGATTCAAGAATTTGCTCAAGAGAATCCCTTTGTTGAATTAAAAAATCCAAGTAAAGAATTACAAAATTTAGACTGGATTCAAGACAATGAAACTGAAAATCTAATTGATCATCTCTTAAGTCAAGTGAGGATAAGCGATTGGTCTAATAAAAGTAAGAGAGTTGTTACCTTTTTAATTTATCAGTTGGATAATGATGGATATTTACGAAAGAGTTTAGAAAATTTAAAAAGTAAAGTAATATTTTCTCTACAAGAACTTAATGCTGGAAGAGATAGACTGCAAAAACTTGATCCTATTGGAATAGGTGCTAAGGATTTAAATGAGTGTTTGTTACTTCAAGCTAGGGATAAAAAAGATTTTAATAGCATTGCGATTAGTTTATTAGAGAAGCATGAGCTGGAAGCCTTAGCTGATCCAAGTAAATGGGCTACTCTGCCGTATGAACATGAAAAAATAATAACGGCACTAAAAGCCATTCAAACTCTAAATCCTGCTCCGGCTAGTGAATATGAATTAGGAGAACCAACCCAATATTTAATTCCAGATTTAAAATTTTATTTTGAAGATGGAAGATTACTGATTAGCTCTGCTCGATCAAATTTACCTGAAATGATTTTTGATGATGAAAAGTTTGTTGAGCTACAAAAAGATAGCGAAATAAAAGATAAGGATTATTTTATAAAACAAAAGAAGGATTTTACTGACTTGCATTATGCAATTCAGCAACGTGAAGAGACGCTACTAAATCTAGGGAAATTTTTGGGAAGACGACAAGAAAAATATTTGTCCTCTCTGAATGAGCAAGATTTAGTAAGCATAAAATTAGAAGATGCAGCTACAGAATTAAATTTAGCAATAAGTACCATAAGTAGAGCAATTAAAGATAAATATGTAGAGTGCCAAGGTAAGGTCTTTAGTCTAAAGCTCCTGTTTCCGCGAAAAAGTATCAGTAATTTAACTCAAAATCAACTTGAAAGAATGTTGAAGGATTTTATTAAGTTAGAAGATCCCCAAGAACCATTAAGTGACGAACAACTGGTAAATAAATTTGAAGAAAAAGAAATTTCAATTAGTCGTAGAACAATTTCTAAATATCGAAAGAAACTAGGAATTAAAAATAGTTATCAAAGAAATCAAAAATAAAGCAAAAACCCTCGTTGATCTAAGTCAACGAGGGTTTTTAATACTAAATTGTAGAGGAAAATGAAGAATGGATTATGGATTTATTTCCTACGAACCTTTACAGGAACTGGAACTGGTTTATTTATAATTACTGCGTTGGTAGCAAGTAATGCTACAGCACTAATACCTAAAATTAATAATAATGTCATTTAAACCATTCCTTTCTTACTTGATTGATATCAATATTAAGAGTAATTTATGAATTTTTTGTGACTTATATTTAAGATAAAATCTAAAAAAATATAAATAATTTTTCTTTATTTATAAAATACGAACAATATAATTATTAGTAGTAAAAATAATTAATAAATAAGTGTAAAAAGACTAAAAAAATCATCGAATTTATGTTAAAATTTCATCATTGGCGATTTTAATAAAGAGGAATTAAAGAATGAATAACGATATCGAAAGTGTATTGTATACTCAAAATGATTTAAACAATCGTATGGATGAAATGGCTGCTGAATTAAATAAAAAATATAAAAATGAAGAGCCAATTATTATTCCAGTCTTAAATGGAGCAATGATTTTTGCTAGTGATATGATTAAGAGATTAAGTTTTAAGCTAACTATTGATCCTATTAAGGCATCTAGTTATGAAGGAAGCCAATCCACAGGAAAAGTAAAGATTACGCAGGATATTAAGTCGGATGTAACAAATCGTCCAGTAATTTTTATGGAAGATATTATTGATACGGGACGTACTTTACAAGCACTTAGTGAAATAATGAAAGAACGTGGGGCTAAAAGCGTAGAAGTTGTATCTATGCTTGATAAGCCTGAAACCCGTGTCGTAGATTTTCATGCAGATTATTATGGTTTTAAGGCTCCTGATGAGTTTTTAGTTGGCTATGGATTAGATTATAATGGCTTGTATAGAAACTTGCCTTATGTCGGAATTTTAAAGCATGAAGTTTATGCTAGTTAAAGGGATAAATAATGCGCGTTAATATATTGCAACATACTCCAAACGAGGGGCCCGGTGCAATTAAAACCTGGGCCGATAGTCACCATTATGAACTCTATGTGTATCACCCTGAAACTTTTGGTAAATTGCCAACTGCTAATGAAACAGATCTACTCGTAATTCTAGGTGGTCCCATGAGTCCAAACGATAATCTAGAGTGGATTAAGCAAGAGAGAGTTCTAATTAAAAGAATGCTTGATGCCGGTAAGCCGATGTTTGGGGCTTGTCTTGGCGCACAACAAATTGCAATGACTACCGGAGCTAAAATTTTAGATGCTCCTCATAAAGAAGTAGGCTGGGCTCCAGTTTATTTAAAAGATACAACACTACCGGATATTCCTAAAGAATTAACGGCCCTTCATTGGCACCAACAAATGTTTGAAATTCCTGTAGGTGCAAAACTTTTATTTTCGAGTGACTTAGTAGAGAATCAGGGCTTTTTATTAGGAGATAATGTTATCGGCTTACAGTTTCATTTTGAGCCTGAAGAAGATAACGTTCGAGAAATTGCGATTAACGATAGTGGGTATCCACTTGAAAATAATGATCTAAATCAGACTGCTGAAGAAATCATTGCTCATGGTGTACCGAAAGAAAATAAAGAGGTAATGTTTAAATTACTCGATTTTATTACTAAAAAATGAGTGTAAATTTTGGACTACTAATAAAAAGTAAGCTATCATAAAGCTGTAAGTTTTTTTGAGGAGGAAAAATTATGGCTAAAATATTTATTTTTGGTGGTTCCGGAAGAGTAGCTACAGATTTAATTAAAGATTTAGTAGCTGATGGTAATACAGTGACAGCAGCAGCTCGTCATCCAGAAAATATTATTAAACTTGATGGTGTAACACCTGATAAGCTTGATTTACATGCTGATGTAGAAGATATTACTAAACAAGTAAAAGGTTTTGATACTATTTACTTTACGGCTGGATCTCGTGGTAAGGACCTTATTCAAACTGATGCTATGGGAGCAATAAAAACTATGATGGCTGCTGAAAAAGCAGGTGTTAAACGCTATATTATGCTCAGTTCAATGCTTAGCTTAGATGTAGACTCATGGAAGAAGATTCCAGGTCTTGATGACTATCTAGCTGCTAAATTCTTTGCTGATACTTATTTAATGGATTCAACTAATCTTGAATATACAATTTTGCAACCTACGAATCTCACTGAAGAAGCCGGAACAGGCAAAATCAAACTTAATGCTGGACCAAGTGACTCCAATCCAATTCCTGATGTTGCTAAAACATTGGCTGAAATTCTAAAATATCCAAATACTATTGATAAGGTTATTCCAATGAGTAGTGGGAATACTCCAATTGATCAAGCCTTGAAAGAAATTTAACTATAAGAAAAAGCTCCATTGTGGAGCTTTTTTGTGTTTATAGTGTTAAAAAAATTGATTTTTAGAATTTAAATACCTTAGAAATTTCTTCTAAGTATTTTTGATCTAACTCATCGAAGTTAGCTAATTTAGTTGAATCAAAATCAAAAACTCCCCATAGATTGCCGTTTGTTTTAAAGATAGGGACAACAATTTCAGAATTTGATTCACTATCGCAGGCAATATGTCCAGCAAATTCATGTACATTTTTTACAATTTGAGTTTGCTTTTCTTTTGCAGCTGTTCCGCATACTCCTTTGCCAATTTGAATATGAACACAAGCTGGTTTTCCTTGGAAAGGACCAAGAATTAATTCTTGATTCTCATAACGATATACACCAGCAAAGTTAACATTATTAAGTGAATTAAACAATAAAGCTGAAATATTTGCTGTATTTGCAATCCAATCGTTTTCGCCTTCGACTAAGGCTTGGGCTTGTTTTAATAATAATTGATAATTGTCTTCTGTAGTGGCAGCCATAATTGAATACCTTCTTTCTGTTAAATTGTTCTAATTCTAACATTAATTTAGTAAATTAAGGATTTTAAGCCAATTTTTTTCAGAAGAAACTTATGTATCACCATAACTATATAGGCAGTAATAAAAATAAGTGGAGCTAAAGAAATTGGTAATAAAAAAATTAACAAGATAGCGGTAAGGAGTGGCTTTTCTAAAATAATCGTAATGCTGGTAGCTACTGCTAGTGATACAGTAATTGCGGGCTGAATAGGGATGAATTGAGCAATTGCAGCACCAACAGCGACACTAGCAAAAATTGCTGGAAAAATTTTACCCCCACGCCATCCCATTGCAAATCCAACATGGGTAGAAATTGTTTTTATTAGAGCAATTAATAGTAAAAATAATGGCGAATAGGAAAGAGCAGTTTTAGAAAATGGAACAATGTGAAATTCGCCTGAAAAGAGTGCGTAATCAGTTACTAAAGTTAAAACGCTTAGCACAATGCCCCATAAGGTTGCTTTTAAAAGTGCTGGTAAGGCCCAAGTCTCTACTCTAGTAAATATTTTTTCTAAATATAAGAAGAAATATGCAAAAAGCATCCCACCTATAAGAGGAATTAGACTATACCAGAGAATAGTCCATGACCAGTGAATTGGACGTTCATGAATTCCGAATGCTCCTTCTTCAGGAAAAAGTTTAAAGATCAAAATTGTTCCAATTAATCCAATTAAAATATTAAAAGTGATGAACCATTTTTTTTGATTTTTAGTTCTAAAAAGCTCACTAAACTTTGGGGATTGCAATAGAGTATCTTTATCAATGCCTATTTGCCAAACATGAACCCAGCTTTTGTAATGAGTAGTCATCAATCTAATTTTATCTCCGAGCCAATTTATCATCCCGGAAGTAAGAACAGTGGTGGAAGCTTCTGGCCCAATACTTCCGCCAGCTCCTAATGATAAAAGCCCTAAAGTAAAAGATTTCCACCAAGAATGATAATCAAGTTTTCCACTTTTTCGCACATCATGTAGTACTTCTTCAATCGTTAAAGGATAGGAACCTAATTTCTTTACTAAGAAACCAATAATTATTCCAAATGGTATACAAATAAGAAAGGGATAAGCGGGACGCAAAGAAAAATTACTATGATGATTAAAGTAACCCCAAATAAAGTCAATAACATAATTGATTAGGTTGAGGTATAAAGCAGTTAAAATACCAATAATAAAACTCCATATGCCACTAAAAATTAGAATATTTATGCTTTTTTTAGCCATTATTTTCTATCAATTCCTTTATGCAATTTAGATTCATGATAGCAGTGTACTTTATTTGTTGTCTTGGTTCAAATCGCTCATAATAAATTTGGGAGCAGAATAAATAAAGAAAGGATTGGTCCATTTATGATTGGAAGAGAAACTCAAATATGCCTAGTAAATAAATTAGAGAATATTCACCATGTTGTAGTTCAAGCTTCCGCAATTGATGGAAGTAACGTCTTTGCCTTGCAGCTTCTTCATAAACAAAGTGACGTTGTTGTTTATCAAACTCCAAATGATAGCGAAACTGTTACATTTGATGAAGACCATCCTATTTTATACTTAAAAGGTCCAAATTCAGCTGGAACTGCTGGTGGACATACCCAGACCTGGATACAAAGTGGAGAAAATAATAAATGGTTTGTTGGTACTAAACCCAAAAGACATGGAAATACATATTGGACCACACAAATTGCAAGAGTAACAGTACCGGGGTATCAAACACAGGTATTTGCTAATAATACTGATTTACCACGTCTTTCCTATCTTAACCGAGCAGGAGCTGGTTATGGGGATGGAGGTACAGTTTATCCCGGAAAAGATTTAGTAAGAGTAGAGGCCACTGTTTCACCAAATGGTCATTATTTCTTGATTGCAAGTATTGATATAAATCATACGGGCTATTTTGCGCTTTATGACCTTAACGAAGTAAATAACAAATTAGATGCGGCAGAAGAAAAAGCTGAAGATATTAATATTGAAACCTTAACATGCTTAGGAGCATTTAAGGTTCCTCATTTTAATGATCAAAAGATTATTTCAATTCAGGGTTATGGAATAGATGATAATAAAGACATTTATATTTCAAGTCAACCAAGTCCTCATACAACTTTTTTGGGTTTTCCAAGACAGGGAAAGCCGCGTGAAATTGTTAAAATTCCGTGGGGGATGGTTGATCCCGATAAATGGTCTGTAGTTAATTTAGATAATAGCTTAAAACTTGATGCGTTAGATTTTTGTACTGAATTTGAAGGAATTCAAGTAACTAGCGATTGTCTTTACTTAACAGTAGCTTATCATCAGCGCAACAGTGACTTAACAACTCTAATGAATCGTATTTACCAAGTTGAAAAATTTTAGAATGAAAAATAGGCAGACTTTTATGTCTGTCTATTTTGCTATAATTGATAAAAATGAGGTGTAAGAAATGGAAAAAATTCGTTGTAGTTGGGGAAATAGTAAGAATTCACTCTACCGAAAATACCACGATGAAGAGTGGGGTAAGTTAAATCTAGATTCAACTTACTTATATGAAATGCTTGTATTAGAAAGTTTTCAATCGGGATTATCCTGGGAAACAATTTTAAATAAACGTGAAAATTTTCGAAAGGCATTTGCAAATTTTAACTATCATAAAGTAGCCAAATTTAATGAAGCTGATTTTGAAAGATTAATGCAAGACAAAGGAATTATCCGAAATCGACTAAAGATTAATGCTGCAATTAATAATGCGAAAGTTTTAGTTAAACTAGAAAACAACAATCAAACGTTCAAACAAATTCTAACTAAGTTTATCCCTGAACCAATAAATCACCATCCTAAAAAAATGGAAGATATTCCTGCTTCAAATGAATTATCTAACCAAATTTCAAAAGAAATGAAAAATCTCGGATTTAAATTTGTTGGTCCAATAACAATATATTCATTTTTACAGGCAGTTGGATTAATAAATGATCATATAGAAAATTGTAGTTTTAAGAATGGAGAACTGTAATGCCTTTACTACTACCGACAAAACAAGTAGTGATTATGTTTATTTTAATGTTTGTTGGATGGATTTGCTATCAGGTAAAATTTCTCCATGAACAAACAGTAAAAGATTTAACTAAGATACTTCTTTATGTGGTATCGCCATGCTTAATTATTAATTCTTTTCGCCAATCTTTTTCAGTTACTAGATTAATACAATTTAGTTTGATTTTTTTACTAGTACTTGTTTTATTTGTGTTCAAAATTATTGTAAGCTCGATTCTCTTTAACAAAAGAACAATTAAAGACGAGCAAAAAAGAACAATTCTACGATATGCTGGAACTTACACTAATGCAGGTTTTATGGGAATTCCCTTAGTACAAGCGCTTTTAGGGAATAATGGTGTATTTTTCGCAGTACCATATTTGATTATTTATAACATCTTTATGTGGACGCATGGGATTAGGATGTTTACTAGAAAAAAGCAATCATTTAAAGAAAGTTTTCATCAAGCTATAGTTAACCCTAATATCATTGCAGCTATTGTAGGGATGATATTATTTGTAATTCAAATTAAATTACCTGATATAGTTTCTGACCCTATGAATTATATTGCTAATTTGAATACTCCGCTAAGTATGATTGTTATTGGTACAAATCTTGGAGCTATTAATTTAAAAGAAGACTGGCATGATAAATTAGTTTGGAGTGGGGTATTAGTTAGAAACTTCTTTTTCCCATTAATAATTTTAGGCTTCTTACTAATTTTGCCACTTCCATCAATTGCTAAAATGACAACTTTAATTATGGCAGCTTGTCCGGTGGCAGGAGTAGTAGTGCTTTTTAGCTTAATCAGTAATTTTGAAGTAAAATTTCCTACTAAATTAATGTGTTTATCTACTTTAGTAGCCATTATTACCATTCCAGTCATAATTAGTTTTGCTAATTTAATGGGAATATAGGGGGAAAATGGAAAAATGAAAGAAAAGAAGAAGAACTATTTAGCAATCAATAAAACTAGTGTATCAATTAAGTGGCTCACAATAGCATCACTCGTCTATCTGCTAATCTATACTGAAGCTGGTCAGATAGTAACAGCATTTTCTGAAATTTGGGCTCCAATATTATATTTAGTGATTGTTTGCTTTTTAGCACTGGGAGCAAAAATATTTTATAAAACAGATCGTGTTTTTATTAAGTTACCTAAAGAGGGTAAAGTTAAGATCTTAACCATTATCTTTTGTATTATGTTAATGGCTTTATACTTTTTAATGAATCTGATTACAAGTTGGGTCCAGGTCTTTAATTTAATGCCTGAAATGATGTGGTCTTCCATTTGTGTTGCTTTAGCTGCTGGAATTGGAGAGGAATTTCTTTGCCGTGTAACTTTGTTTAATTTATTTACCAAGATTTTTGAAAATAAACAGTACGTTTTGCTTTGGTCGAGCATTTTTTCCTCAGTTTTATTTGGATTATTTCATTTGATTAACTTAGGACATGGGGCAGCGCTAGATGCAACTTTCCAACAAGTTTATTATGCAACTGCTGTTGGATTAGCTTTCTCCTATCTGCATATTTTTACTAATCGAATCTGGCCATGTATTCTAATGCATTTTTTGTTAGATTTACAACCCAATATTGCAAATATGAATGCTGAAGTTTCACCATGGGGTCCGATATTAATTATTTTTGGAATTGTAATAATTGTTTCGATAATTTGTATTTATGCCTTTAATAAAAGGATTAATAAAATTGAAAATTAAAAAAAGCAGATCGACTGATCTGCTTTTTTGTCTGAATAATTAAAGTCCAAATGGAATCTTGTAAAGGAAAATTCCAATGATTGCACCTAAGATAGGGGCAACTACAGGAACCCAACCATAGCTCCAGTGAGCATCCTTTTTATTAGGAATTGGTAAGATTGAGTAAACAAGTCTTGGACCGAAGTCACGTGCTGGGTTAAGGGCTGGGCCAGTTGGACCACCAAGTGCCATAACCAAAGCAGTGATTAAGAATCCTACACCGATATTGGCAATGTCAACTGCTTGTTTGAAGAACATACCCTTGTATAAACCGATTGCAACAAACATCAAGACACCAGTACCGACAAGCTCAGAAATGAAACCATTCCATTTACTGTTAACACAGTCACTAGTAGCAAAACATGCAAAAACAATGTTAGAGTCGGTAGATTTTTTGATGTATGGCCAGTAAATAGTGATAATAAGAAGTTGACCACAAATTGCGCCAAGAACTTGTGAAATAATGTAAGGTGTTACTTGTGCCCAAGGGAAGACACCAGCAGTAGCTTGAGCAAGTGTAACGGCTGGATTAAGGTGATTACCAGAAATTGATCCAAAAAGCATTGCTGGAAGCATAACACCAAAACCAAAACTGAAGGCAATTAAAATCCAACCCCCATTGGCTTTGCCATCATGAGCATTACCAGTAGTTCCTTTTAAAAATGAGTTGGCAACGGCACCGTTACCAAACATAACCATGATTAGTGTACCGAAAAATTCGGCAAAATACTTGAGCATCCAACTATGTTCCATAAGATACTTTTTTCCTCTCTTGAAAAAATAAGTGAAAAATAAACACAGCTACTGATTATACCTAAGTTTACAAAAAAAGCATAGATATTTTTTAAAGAATCTTGCAATTTTAAGCAAAAAGTTTGCATAATAAGAAGATAAATGTCCAAGCTCTAATTACAAAATGTAATAAGGGCTCTTTTTGTTGTTGAGGGAAGTGCTTTAATGAATAAAAAACAGATTACGATGGTGACTGTAGCGTTGATGTTAGGGAACGTTATGGCAGGTTTAGATGGAACTATTACTAATACGGCTATTCCTGCCATCGTTTCAGCGCTACATGGGATCCAATTTATGGGATGGATTGTGGCGATCTATCTCTTAGGAATGTCTGTTTCAATACCAATTTGGACAAAAATTGGAGAAAAAATTACTAATAAATTAGCTTTTGAGATTGCACTAGTGCTGTTTGTTTTAGGTTCAACGCTTGAAGGACTAGCACCTAATATCTACTTTTTCTTAGTTGCCCGAATGATTATGGGAATTGGTGGTGGAGGAATGGGGTCCTTGCCTTATATTATTGCAGGATACGTCTTTCCAAATATTAAGAAAAGAACTCAAGTTTTAGGATATTTGACAGCTAGTTTCAATGGAGCAGCAATTTTAGGACCTTTAGTGGGAGGTTGGCTAATTGATGCTCTATCATGGCACTGGGTATTTTATATTAATATTCCAATTGGTTTAGTTGCTTTGTTAATTTCCTTGATCTACTACAAGCCAGTTACACCAAAAACTGCCCCAGTTTTTGATTTACAAGGGGCGTTTTTGTTAGTAAGTGGTTTAATTATGTTTTTAATGGGAATCCAACTCTTGGGATTAACAGCAACTTGGATTGTAGTAGGGTTGATCCTATTTAGCTTAGTTTTACTGATCTTTTTCTTTTTGCATGAAGCTAAAGCGGAGAATCCAATTATTCCTTTATCTATTTTTAGTAATCATGATCTAAATGGTGATTTGATTTTATTTGCGACTACGTGGGGAGCTTTTATTGCTGTAAATACATATTTGCCAATGTGGGCTCAAGCTCTTTTAGGAATGTCGGCTTTAATGGGTGGGATGACGTTAATTACTAACTCCATCGTTGAAATTATTGCTTCTCAAACAGTTGCCACAATTCAAGAGAAAATTAGAACTTTTACGCCAGTAATGATTGGAATTGTTACAATGATGATTTCATCTGGTGGTCTTTTCTTAGCTAATGATCAAACTCCTCTCTGGATATTAATTTTGATTGGGGCATTTTCCGGCATTGGAGTAGGATTTATTTTTGTTGCACTTCAAGTAAAAGTACAAATCGATGCTGGAATGGAAGATATGGCAACTGCGACCTCAACTTCTTATTTAATTAGAATTTTAGCTCAAACTGTTATGGCAGCCGTATACGGGGTCATCATGAATTTAGCGTTAGCGAGTGGCATTAATACCCATTCAAATATCACGATGCATATGATGAATGAACTAAGTGACGCAAAATCAGCTAAATTATTGCCACAATCCTTATTGCCAGAAATGCGGAAAATTTTTCACAGTGGTATTCATGAAATTATGGCAGTCTCTTTTATTTTGTTGATAATTGCTACTGTCTTTAATTTTTATTTCAATTTTAGGCAGCCAAATAAAAAACTTAATAGATCATCAAAATAAAGCTTGTGTTTAAGGAATTAAGCAAGTATATTTTAGATAAGATTATTATCCTTGATTATTGCAAAATAATTGGGGCTTTTTATTTCATAGAAAAGTAGGTGTACTGATGACAAAAAAGCAAGTAACGATGGTCACATTTGCTATGGTTTTGGCAAATGTAATGGCGGGATTAGATAGTACGATTATTAATACAGCGATTCCAGCTATTATTGCAGACTTACATGGAATTCAATTAATGGGATGGATAATTGCTATTATGCTCTTAGGAATGTCTGTTTCAACCCCAATTTGGACTAAAGTTGGGGAAAAGATTGGTAATAAGTCGGCTTTTGAATTATCGTTACTCTTTTTTGTATTAGGGTCACTTTTTCAGGGACTGGCAAATAATATGTATTTTTTCCTTTTAGCTCGAGCTTTAATGGGAGTAGGAGCTGGAGGAATGGGCTCGCTACCCTATATAATGGCTGGTTTTATCTTTGATAATATTAAAGCGAGAACAAAAATTTTAGGTTATTTAGGGGCTGCCTTTAGTGTGGCAGCTATTATCGGACCACTAGTTGGTGGTTATTTGGTTGATTCACTTTCTTGGCATTGGGTCTTTTATATCAATATTCCGATTGGACTTTTAGCAATTTTTCTTTCATTACTCTACTATCGTGAAGGTACAATTAAAGAGACTCCAAAGTTTGATGTATTGGGCTCTTTCCTAATTATTGTTGGTTTAACTTTACTTTTATTAGGAATCCAACTTCTTGGTTTAACTAGCAGCTGGATTGTGATCAGCTTAGTCGTTGCTGGCATAGTTTTACTAGTCTTATTTTTTATGCATGAAGAAAATCACCCCAATCCAGTTGTACCGATTAGCATGTTTAAAAATCGTGCTTTAGTTGGAGATTTTTTACTTTTTATTTTTAGCTGGGGAGCTTTTTTAGCTGTAAATACCTATTTGCCAATGTGGGCGCAAGGATTACTTGGAACCACTGCATTACTTGGCGGGATGACGCTAATTCCTAATTCTTTAGTTGATGTTGTAGGGACTTTAGTAGTTAACCCCTTAAAAGCACGCTTTAGTAATCGAACTCTGCTCTCAATGGGATTAATTTGTATTTTGATTTCGTCTTTAGGTTTAGCACTAGCGCCGCAAAGTACTAACATTTGGTGGTTAGCTGGTATCGGAACTTTTTCTGGCTTTGGTGTGGGTTTTATTTTTGTTTTACTTCAAATAAAAGTTCAGGTTGATGCTAGTGAAAAAAATATGGCCCCAGCAACTTCACTCTCGTATTTAATTCGTATTCTTGCTCAAACGATAATGGCAGCTGTTTATGGTGTAATTATGAATATGGAATTAGCGCGGGGTGTAAGAGAGAATCATGGAATAACAATGAGCATGCTTAATAAATTAAGTGATGCATCTTCCGCAAAAAGTTTGCCGCAGAATTTACTTCCAACAATGAGAAATATTTTTCATTTAGGACTTCAAGAAATTATGTGGTGTGCGACCGCCTTATTAGTAATTGCAATTGGTTTAAATTTAGTATTTAACAAAAAGAGTAAATAAAAAGGTTGATAGATAATCGTTAAAGAAAACGACTATCTATCAACCTTTTACTTTATTAATTATTATTTACTAATTACTCTTTTTAATTTTGCCGACAGCTATTGGTAAAGTAACATGTGGACCATAGTTTAAAACGCTGCCTTGAACCGTATCTGGAAGAGATAAGCTGTTAGGCACGCCGTGAATATAAACTACGCGTTTATCTAGAGCTAGATCAGTTGTATTAAAGATTTCTTTAAAATGCTTCTTTAATTCATTTAAAGGAACATCAGCTTCGTATAGATAGTGACCATATTCATCAGCATGTGGATAAGAATCAGTAGGAATATTAATAGTTTCTGGATCTGCATTGAATGGAACCATCGTTGTACCTGATACCGGTTCAGTTTCTGGTAAATCGACAAAACCATCTCCGTTTAAGTCATTGTCCATTGTTGCTACATGAGCATCTTTACCATCAGGGAAACCATGGAAGTGTTGCCAGTGTTCGATGTTTGCTGGAGTGTCAAACATTTCAATCATAATATGTAGCGTATCTTGTTTCTCATCTTCAGTAAAAGTAGCAGTTCCGTGAGGAGAGCAAGCTATTTTTTCGGCATTAAGTGGTCCAATTTTAGCAATATATTTCTTCATTTTAATTTCCTTCCTAAAAAATTAAACTTTCAACTGTATTATAGAAAGGAAATTAAAATGAAGAAAATATGATGCTTAGAAATTATTGTTAGATAATGATAGGAGAAGATTTAACTATTAATGACGATATGATTCTCAATTATTTGTAATGTAATTAAAGAGGAGGACAAATTATTAGACGACGAACTTTCACTTATCATTGATATGACAATTAAACCAATACCTTTTATTGAGACGGTGCCAGATGTAAAATTAAGTTTGTCAGCAGAACAAGTTAAGCAATTGTGGTAGTAACGGGAGTAGCAGCTATTCTTGTAGTATTTAGTATAGCTGGTTTTTCAATTGCATCTTTGGGAGGAATCATTTCAGGATTATTGGTTTGATAAATTAATGTAATGTTTGCTTTTTATTATTTGATTATTGTATAAATCATAGTGTGAAAGCAACTTCTGATTTTGTTTCTTAGATATTATGAACAGAACAAAATAATATTTAACTTTATAATTTTGTTTAATCTTTATTGGTCCTGATAAAATAAGAAATTTTTTCGTGCTAATAATAAAATTGTACTTTTATTTTTTTAGAGCAATTTTCCAGATTTTTATCTTCTTGAAGCTGTCATCTAAGTTGCTTCTGTTTTGTATAGGATAATTGAGAGGAATGGCAATATTAGATGGAAGAAGTTTTGCATATATTAAACCAAGGAATAAAGAAATTAAACATGGACTTAAAAGTATCAAAAGAATGTATAAATTAAATCTAAAAATAGGATAAAAAGTAAATATTAATAAACAGATTATATAACTTACCCAATACACTATATATGAAAAACAATGTATGAGACGCAATTTGTGAAAATTAGGAAAAAATAAGTTAAAAAAGGCTGCCAAACTGCTACACTTAAATACATCCCATTTAGTTAAATGGGAAACAAAAATAGGGTTATCTTGTGAATTCATGAAA
This sequence comes from Lactobacillus johnsonii, assembly GCF_014058685.1. Lineage (NCBI taxonomy): Bacteria > Bacillati > Bacillota > Bacilli > Lactobacillales > Lactobacillaceae > Lactobacillus > Lactobacillus johnsonii. The sequence continues at coordinate 582,425 of NZ_CP059055.1, forward strand.
AACACCTTTCGAAAGTTATAGATGTTATGTTTTTAAAAGATGAAAAGTTGAATGTCAAAATTAATTAGTTTAAAGAAAAGAGGAGAGGATTGAGTACAAAGGACTATATAGAATTAGTAGAGCTGACTTTATGGATTATTAGTATTATTAGTGTGACTGTATTAGGGTATGTTCATTTTAAGGAAAAACAACAAATATATTTTATCCAACTTGCTAGACAGCTAATGATTGATTATGTATATTTTTATGATAAAGAACTTATCTCAAATGAGAAAAAGTTAAATAATGTAGTAAGAGCAGTTGTGACCAGCTTAGAGAAAAAAGGATTCGTAGTTTCTGAAAATGATGTAAAAAATATCATTGCTGGTATTGAAAAGATAGTAACTGACTTACGATTGAAACAGATTAATAGTTAAAGCAATAGGGGCGAGCAGACAAGCTTGTCCCTATTTTATATAGCATTAGAAATTTGATTTTTAAAGAAAAGTATTTTTTAATTAAAGAAGTAAATTATAATTTAGAAAAGAGAAGGATTCTTATTTTAGACGAACAACCCGCCCGATGGGGCTCTAAGAATTATCATAAAGTTAAAGATTTATATTATAGTGCTTTTCCAGAATGGGAAAGGTTTTCTTGGTTCTCAATGGTATTAATGAGTTTTCGAAGAAAACTAAAGCTGAATGCTGTCTATGATGGAGAAACATTTTGTGGGATGATTTGTTACTACATTAGTGATTCTACTGTGTACTTAGCCTATTTGGCTGTCACTGCAGAATTGCGTGGCAATGGATATGGAAGCAAAATTTTACATATGCTTGAAGAAAAATATCCAGAGCAGCAAATTGTATTAGATATTGAACCACTTGATCCTGATGCAGAGAATTATCATCAACGTGTTAGCCGATTGCGGTTTTATCAAAAGAATGGTTGGCGTAGAACTCACCAGATGTTAATCGATGCAGATGGTGAATTTGAAGCATTAGTAGATCAAAACCATTTTGATAAAAAAGATTTTGCCAAAACATTGAAACAAATGAGTTTAGGTTTTTATCGTTTTAGAATTGAAAAATAATATCTTTAGTCACTCAATAGTTGAGTGACTATTTTTTTATGAAAAAGTATAAAATAGTATAAAAATAGATTTAAAGTATAAAATAGTATAAAATAGTATAAAAATAATAATAGGAGGTGAGATACATGAACCCATTTAATCCTACATTTGGTGATGTGCCTAAAATATTTTTGGATAGAACCAAGCAATTGGATACTGTGATCAAGGGGTTAGAACATGAAACAAGTCCGTATCATACTACTTTGGTTTACGGATTACGGGGATCGGGAAAGACAACTTTTCTAAGTGACATCAGCAATCAAATGTCTAAAAAAGATAATTGGATTGTAATTAACTTAGCTGTTGGAGAAGATTTATTAATTACATTAGTAAAATTAATCTATGAACGGATGAACAATAAATTTCATAAGATATTTGATCAGCTAGATTGGCATTTTGAACTTTGGGGTATTAGCTTTAATAAGGAATCACAGAAGCTGGAAAGTAACGATGCAAGAATAATCTTAGAAGGAATTCTTAAGCAACTAAAGGCTAAGGGAATAAAAGTTTTAGTAACTTTAGATGAAGCTCAGTCTACAGTAGAAGTAAAACAATTTGCAACAACTTATCAACTAATGAGACGGGAAAAGTATGATATTTTTTTGATTATGACTGGCTTACCCTCAGAAGTATCTGAATTACAAAATGATGATATACTAACATTTCTTCTAAGAAGTGGAAGAATAACTTTAACGCCGCTTGATGCTATAAGTATGAAATATAGCTATCTCTCTGCTTTTACAAAAGGTAGAAGAAAAATTGATGATGTCGTTTTAACTAAAATGGTTAGAATGACGGCTGGTTATGCATATGCATTTCAATTATTGGGATATCTGGTTTGGGATACGGAAGATAAATTAATTACTGATAACACTCTGCAAACTATATTGCCTGAATATAAGGAAATGCTTTTTAGAAATGTATATGTAAAAGTTTACAGCTCATTATCACCAAAGGATAAAGAATTTATACAAGCTATGATTGAGAGTGATGAAGATAAAGTTGCTATTAGTAAAATAATGGCGAAAATGGATAAGCCTAAAAATTATATTTCTATTTATCGCCGTAGATTAATTGATGACCAGGTAATCATTAGTAAAGAACGGGGAAGTGTTGAATTTACGTTGCCATATTTTGCTGATTTTGTTGAAGAATTTGGTGATATGTATTAAAAAGTAAAAAGGCATGAAACGGGGGATTGTTTCATGTCTTTTTACTAAAGAATATTATCTGTAATGTAAGTAAGGACACCTTGGTCATTATTTGATGTAGTTGTATGATTTGCAATCTGTAAAACGGCCGGATCTGCATTTGCCATAGCAACTCCATCTCCAACTTCCTTAATCATTTCTAGATCATTTCCACCATCACCAAAAGCAGTCATTTCAGATAAAGGAATATTAAGTAGCGTGCCGAGCTCCTGTAAGCCGTGAGCTTTATGGATTCCAGGCTGAATGATGTCGATATCACCATGACCGCTGCTTGTAACATCGCAATAATCAAATAGGTTTTCTTTTAAGAAATTTACATAATAATCAGTTTTATCATCGGGACAAGAAATAGCAAATTTAACAATGTGGTCCTTAATATCTGCTAGATCATTAATTTTTTTAAGATGATAATAGTAGTGAGTTGATACATCATAGTAGCGGACTGAATATCTAATTGGAAAATACGCACTTTCGACTCCAGAAACTAAAAATTCTAGTTCTGGTTGTTTTAATAAAAAGTTGTAGATTACTTTACTTGATTCATCTGAAAAATAACTTAGTTTTAAAATTTCTTTTTGATTTCTAACAATCGCACCATTTTCCGCAACATAGATTACATCAGGAAAATCTTTAAAGAAAGAAACAAGTTGGTAATATTGATTGCCACTAGCAACAGTAAATTTAATATTCTTTCTTTCTAATTCTTGATAAATTTTAGTGAATTTGTCTTTATCATAAGTTTTATTATCATTTAAGAAAGTACCGTCCATATCAACGGCAATTAGTTTTGTCATTTAATATTTCTCCTTTAATTAGGTGTTAGTAGGGTATAAGATCTCAAAATATGTATTGATAAATTGAACTCATTTTCTATAATTAGTTATTAAAGAGGGGAAAACTATGAATAAGAGCTCAAATGGTTGGTGCGTCTTTTTAAAGAGCGTCTGGTTTGGTATTATTGCGGGAATGATCTCTGGAATGGTTAAGATTGGTTGGGAGAAAATCTTACCACCGAGAACCTTAGCACGTGATGTTGTTAATCCACCACAACATATGTTACAACAAATGGGTGCATCTTATAAATTTACTCATGCTTACGTAATTTATAATACTGATCAAAAAGTTTTCTGGGTTGCCTTAATTTTACACTTTAGCTTCTCAATTTTCTTTGCATGGCTTTTGATTTATATGGTCCAATTCAAGAAAACTGCTTGGGCTGGCCTGTGGGAAGGTGCTTTGTATGGAATCATTATTTGGGTCGCATGGCATTTAATTATTATGCCAGTTCTTGGTACAACGCCAGCACCTTGGCAAATGCCATTTGCGGAACACTTCTCAGAATTCTTTGGCCATATTGTTTGGGGTTGGTCAATTGCCGCAGTAGGCTACTACTTAATTGCTAAACAAAAGGTTAAGACTTTAACAAATCAATATTGGTAAAAACATCAATCGATCTTTCATTAGGAAGGTCGATTTTTTGTTAAAAAACAAATTTATCTAATGCTTTAGCAATCCCATCATTATCATTTGACGAGGTAATGTAGTCCGCATGATCTTTTGCTTCTTGGCTTCCATTGCCCATAGCAACTGCAGTACCAACAATATCAAACATTGAAATATCGTTCTTTTCATCGCCAAAAGCAATCATTTCATCTGGAGTAATGCCTATCTTTTCACCCAACTCTTTTAAGCCATTTCCTTTATTAACATTGGGATGTAAACATTCTAGGAAATGATCATCAGCTCGAACAATATAAAGATTCTTGCTAAATTTTTCTCTTAGAGTAGGTTCAACTTGATCGAGGATTTCCTTTGAACCAACAAAACATCCCTTTGAAATTTCAAAATTGTCGGGCATTTCATCAGGGGTTCGAATGAACATAGGGGCTGTATTTTCCCAGGCCTGAAGCAATTCAAAATAGTCTACATCATGATCAGCAGTAATAATTCTTGAATCAGGATCGACAATATTGAAAGGGACTTTTTGTTCTTTGGCAAATTTAGTTAAAGCACGATAAAGCGCATTGTTAACTAAATCTTGAGTCATTATTTTGCCATCAGCAGTTCTGGTGATTGCACCATTTAAAGTAACTGCATATTGATCACTGCCTTCAATACCTAGTTCTTTTATGAAATGTGCTAAACCTGCAATTGGTCGACCCGAACAAAGTACAACTTTAATTCCTAGGTCTAAGGCTTTTTTTATAGCTCTCTTGGTTGAAGGTAAGATTTTATTTTTTGAGCTTAAGAGCGTACCGTCTGTGTCTAAGGCAATTAGTTTAATCAATTTAATTCCTCCTCGTGTTTTATATATGATTAAGATATCATTTATAAATAGAGACTAAGTGTCGTTTTTGTAACTAAGAAGTAATTATTTTGAAAGGGATTACAATGATTGAACATGAAGAGGTTCAAAATAATCAGCGACTACCATTTTATTTTTATTATGATAATAAAGTTATGCAGCCGGAACATTGGCATCAGGGAATTGAGCTGAACTATTTAATTAAGGGAAAAGATCTTCGTTTTGCTCTTGAAGGACAGACTTATCATTTCAATAGTGGAGATATTTGGTTAGTTAATCGGCGTCAAATTCATAGTGCATCAGGTGAAGCAGGCGAATGGGAATATGAGGGGTTAATTATTGATGATGATTTTTTATTAAGTCAGTATCCGTCAAGTATTAACTGGAATCTTAACTTATTAGGTCAGAAGAGTACAAAAAAGAATCGGGCATATAATGAATTGGTAAAAGAGGTAGCAGAACTTGGTCGGTTATGCCGAAAACCATTAACTGATGCTCGTCGTTTTATAGTATTAAGTCATCTGATGAAAATTATTGTTTTACTTGATCAAAACTTTAATAATAAAGAGCAAGTTGTTCAAAGTCCCAATCTAGCTTTAGGGGATGAGATAATTAAGTATATTAACGAACACTTTCAAGAGGATATTCAAGTTGGTGATATTGCAGAAAAGTTTAATATTTCTCATGTGACATTAAACCGTCAATTGAAGCAGACTAATAACTTAAGCATGGGAAAATATCTAAAATTGGTTCGTTTAATGCATGCTAGAGAACTACTTTTGAATACAAATAAATCAATTGAATTAGTCGCTTATGAAAGTGGCTTTTCTAACACTAGAGTTTTAAATAGAAATTTTAAGTCTTGGAAACATAAGACTCCTACAGAGTATCGTAATGAATTTAGCAAATATTTTAGCTAAGAGAACTTGAGTATTATTTGTCAACTACACAGCAATTAAACAATATTTTTAGTGAATTAAAAAACTAGAGCTACATTACTTGCAGCTCTAGTTTTTTGAAATATTCAATTAATTAAAATATTTTTGTTCAGATTTTTCTTTCTTTTCAGCTTCAAGTGCTTTTTCACTGGCTGCTTGTTTAGGTAAGATCCAGTTCATTAACATACCAAAGATGGTACATAAAGCAACTGAAGTTAATTGGAAGTTACCAAGTTGTAGGTAGGCCCCACCAATACCAATAACTAAGATGACAGAAGCGATTAACATATTACGTTTTTCGCCAAAGTCGATTCTATCATCAACTAAAATCTTTAGACCATTAGATGCAATGGTTCCAAATAGTAAGAATGAAATACCACCAATAACTGGCATTGGAATTGATTCGATGACTGCAGCAACTTTACCAACAAAACTAAAGATAATTGCAAATACTGCAGCTCCTGCTAATACCCAAACTGAATGAACTTTGGTCATAGCTAAAACACCGATATTTTCACCGTAAGAAGTAGTCGGAGGACCACCGATAAAACCAGCAATAATTGTTGAAAGACCGTCACCCATCATAGTACGGTGTAAACCTGGATTCTTAAAGAAGTTTCTCTTAGTTAGAGAGTTAAGAACCATAATGTGTCCCATGTGTTCAGTCATTGTAACAAAGGCGATTGGGGCCATTGTTAAGATGGCTGCTGGATACCATTTGAAGTGGTAGCTAATTCCAGGTACATCTAAATCGGGCATTGAGAACCAAGCAGCCTTTGCTACTCCTGAAAAATCAACTATTCCTAGAACGCAAGATAGGGCGTAACCACAAACGATTCCAAGCATAATTGAAACTAAACTAGTGAAGCCTTTAAAACACATTTGGAAAATTAAGGTCATCACTAAGGTAAAGATGGCAACACCGAAGTAAGTTAAGTTGTACTTGGTACCTTTCATCATGGCATCATTTGCAGCAGTAGTTGCAAGAGATAGTCCAATTACGATAATGATTGGTCCTACAACAATTGGTGGTAAGACTTTGTTTACCCAATTAGATCCAACCTTTGCGATAACTAAGGCAACGATAACATATACTAACCCAGCTGCAATTGCACCTTGAGCAATTGCTGGATAACCGTCTTGCTTCATTAAAGCTTGCATAGTTGCAACGAAAGCAAAACTTGATCCTAAGTATGCTGGAATCTTGAAACGGGTTAGTAGCATATGGACTAAAGTACCCACACCAGATGAAAGAAGAGCAATACTTGGATTAATTCCGACTAAGATTGGAACCAGAACCGTTGAACCAAACATGGCAAACAAGTGTTGCATGGAAAGTAGAATTCCTTGTCCTAATTCTGGCTTCTCATAAACGTCTAAGATCGCATCATCATTATGAAATGTGTCTTTAGGCATCTTTTTCATAATTTCCTCCTTGAAATTAAAATCTTGATGACCTAAAGAAAAAACGACTATCTAAAGAGGATTCCTTTAAGATAGTCGTTTCTGTTTAAAACTATGTCAAAAAATAGTTTACGCGCAGATTTCCTTGATAGCCTCACGGGACTATATTAAAGGTCATCACATTATTTCTTTCTTAATTTAACTAAGATATAAGAAAAAAGTCAAGCATAAAATTAGCTCTGTTCTAAGTTGTTGATTTTAAAGTTTGTAAACATAAAAAAATTTTTTGTGTAAGCGATATCCTTGCTATAATACGGCTAAGGAGGACTATTTGGCTTTTTAAACAAATAATGAACATAAATTAACTTTGACAAACATAAATGAACATATATAATAAAGATGTAATGAGTTAGTTAGCCAAATAGAATTAAGGTGAATAATGCTTAAAAGAGAACGATTAAGAAATATTTTAGAAATTGTAACTGATAGAAAGTTTGTAACCGTTGATGAATTGGCTAAAACATTGCAAGTTTCAGACATGACGATTAGACGGGACCTTAATGAATTAAATACTACTGGTAAAGTGATGAGAATTCATGGCGGGGCACAGGTAATTTCTCAACAAGATTCTGTTGAAAAAAATTATATCCAGAAACGAGAAATTAACATCTCTGAAAAACAAGCGGCAGCTGAAGTTGCAAGTAAAATTGTTCAAGATGATGAAACAATTTATGTTGGACCAGGAACAACTTTAGAATTTATGGTTGCAAAATTGAATCAAAAAAACTTGCGAATTGTTACTAATTCTTTACCTGTTTTTGAAGCTGCTAAAAAGAATGCGAATAATTATGAACTAATTTTAATTGGAGGTTCATATCGTAGAGTTAGTGGGGCTTTTATTGGAGCGTTAGCAAACAATCAGTTAAGAGGAATATCTTTTGATCGGGGCTTTGTTGGCGTAAACGGAATTAAAGACACCTCGATGATGACAGCTAATTTAGAAGAAGGACAGACGCAAGGACTAGGATTAAATCGCTCACGTAAAAAATATGTTGTAGCTGATTATCATAAAATTAACCGCAATGATTTTTATGAATTTTACCATTTGTATGATGTAGATGGGTTAATTACAAGTCCTGGGCTTGATCCTGATATCGTAAAACATTACAGCCAAATCACGACTTTATATCAGGGTAGTGAATAGTGAAAGGAGAACAACATGAAAGTTGTTATTGGTAGTGACAAGAATGGTTTTGAACTAAAAGAAAAAGTAAAAAAATACTTAGAAGATGGGGGCTACGAGGTGCTAGATGTAACGCCAGAACCTGCAGAAGATTTTGTGGAATCTAGCTTAAAAGTAACTCACGAAGTATTAGAGCACGGTATTAAAAAAGCTATTATGTTTGATGAATACGGTGTAGGGTCTGCTATGGCTTCAAATAAGGTTAAAGGTATGGTAACTGCAGACGTTAATGAAGAAAGAACCGGCCATATGACTGCTATGCATAACGGCGCAAAGGCATTAGCAATTGGTAGTGGTATTGTTGGTGAAAAGCTTGCTGAATCAATCATTGACTATTATCTACATACTGAGTATGCGGCTGGACGTCATCAAGTTCGTTTAGATATGCTTGAAAAAATGATTTAGAGGAGGTATTGGAATGTTTGATAATGATAGACCACAACCAGAATTTGTAGACCCAAAGATTGATAAACATACTGTTGTTGCTTTAGGAAATGACCATATTGTCACTCCAATTAAAATGGCACTATCTGATCACTTGAAAGAGGAAGGTTATCAAGTATTAGATTTCGGTACCTATGATAATACTAGAACACACTATCCAATGTATGGAAAACGTGTTGCCGAAGCTGTTGCCGATGGTAGAGCTGATGTTGGTATTGTAATGTGTGGTACTGGTATTGGTATTTCAACGGCGGCTGATAAGAATGAAGGAATTCGGGCAGCCATGGTTGGTGATGTTGTTCAAGCTAAATATGCTAAGCGTGAATTAAATGCTAACGTTTTAGGGATGGGTGGTATTGTCTTAGGAAGAGACTTTATTTTCTATATTGCGGATGCATTTTTGAATGAAAAGTATCAACCAACTGAAGAAAATAAGAAGCTAATTGAAAAAATTGATAATATTGCTAAACCAAATCCTGATCAAAAGGATAACGAACACTTCTTTGATGAAGAAAACAAGAAGTGGGCTGAAGGAGTATATCACGATTAGGTAGAATGATCATTATTTAGCTTAAGATATAGATTTATAAACCGCACGTAGAAAGGAGATTAATTAATGATTAGTCTCTTTTTATTTAAACTACCAATAATAAAATAGTTATAATAAAAACGTTTACATTAAAGAGATAACATGCTATTATACATACGTAAGCAAAAATAAATGTGGATTGTAACTAATACGATTAGGCAAAACCGCGAACTTTTGATACAGACAACTGCCTGTAAGTCTGTATTGAAATTTCGCGGTTTTTTATTTTCCTGGAGGAGTGAGACATGGAATATCGAATAGTCCAAATATTAAACAATAATGTTGCAATTGTTCATACCAGGGATAATAAACAAAATATTGTTATGGGAAGGGGTGTTGCTTTTCATAAGCAAAAAGGAGATTTAATTTAGGAAGAAAATGTTGATAAGGTATTCGAAATAAAAGATAAGAATACCGTTAATGATCTAACAACTTTATTAGCAAATGTGCCATTAGATTTTGTAACAACGAGCTATGATTTGATTGATCAAGTACAAGCTAAATATAAATTTGCTGTTGAGCCATATATTTATGTGACCTTAACGACGCACCTATTTGGAGCATATCAACGTTTGATTAAGAACGAAGAAGACGTCAATTATTTGCCAGATTTAAGTGATGCTTATCCTATTCCATATCAGATTGCAGATGATATTATTACTGGTTTTCGAAATAGCTTAGATATTTCTTTTCCGGAATCAGAACATAAGAGCATCGCTCTTCACTTCATTAATGCCCATACTAGTGACGGTATTAAAGATGATAAGAATCAAATAGAAAATGATGAGATTATCGAAGTTGTTCAAGATGAACTGAATAGAAATGGAATATACAGAAGGCAAACGAATGCTAATGATTATGACAGGCTATTAGTTCATCTAAAATATTTTATTAATCGACTTAATAATAATGAACCAGATAGCTTACCAATCTCAGAAGGAATGATTGGTGAAATAGAAACTAATTATTCACAAGCATGGCACATAGTTCAGCGCATTAAAGAATTAATGGAGGAAAAATTACAAATAAAGTTGTCACTAAGTGAACAAACGTATTTAACAATTCATATTCAAAGATTAATTTAAGGAGAATTAGAAATGGATGCAGAAAATCAAATTACTAAAGAAGAAATTTCAATGACAGGTTTTTCAATTGTTGCTTATTCAGGAGATGCAAGAACTTATTTAATGGAAGCCATGGATAAGGCTAGTGAAGGAAAGATCACAGAGGCAAAAGAACTTGTTAGGAAAGCCGAAGAATCTATTAACCTAGCTCATAATGAACAAACTAAGCTCTTAAGCAAGGAAGCTGGAGGAAATGACTTAGATGTAACCTTCATTATGGTTCATGGTCAAGATACCTTGATGACAACGATGCTTTTAAAGGACCAGATGAAGACAATTATTAACCTTTATGAACGAGTAAATAAACTCGAAGGAAAAAATATTGAATAAAGTAATACTGATATGAGTATTTAAAAATTTTGTGAAAGAGGAGGAAGAAAAATGAATGGTTTTACCAAAACAATGGATAAGATGAAACCAAAATTTGAAAAAATTGCTTCTAATCCATATGTTTCTGCGGTTCGTGACGGTTTTATTGCCGCGATGCCAATCATTTTGTTTTCGAGTTTGTTTACATTGATTGCCTATGTACCAAATGCGTGGGGATTTTATTGGCCAAAATCAGTCGAAAATGCACTGGTCTTACCTTACAACTATTCAATGGGACTACTTGCCTTATATGTAACTGCAACTTGTGCAAAGAATTTAACTGATTATAAGAACTTGAAGTTGCCTAAGACAAATCAAATCAATTCAATGAATGTTATCTTGGCTGCAGAAATCTCATTTATTATTATTGCGATTAAAGTTGGCAAAAATGGGTTAGACTTAACTTATTTAGGCACTCAAGGATTAATTGCATCATATATTGTTGGTTTAATTGTTCCAAATATTTATTACCAATGTGTTAAGCACAATGTAACTATTAAAATGCCAGATGTAGTACCACAAAATATTGCACAGACTTTTAAAGATATTTTTCCAATGACATTTTCAGTTACATTATTCTGGTTAGTACAAATTGTCTTGAATCAATTATTTGGGGCTAATTTATCTGAAGGTGTGGTAAAAGTTCTTTCTCCACTATTCCACGCAAGTGATACTTATGGTGGTTTAGCTTTAGTTGCTGGTGCGATGGCTTTCTTCTGGTTTGTTGGTGTACAAGGTCCTTCAATTGTTGCTCCAGCTGTAGCTGCAATTGAAACGACTAATGTAGGTTTGAACCAACAATTAGTTCATGCCGGAATACAAGCTAGTCATGCTTTAACTATTAACGCTCAAGATTACGTTATGAATATGGGTGGTACTGGGTCAACTTTTGTAGTTCCATTTATCTTCTTACTTTTGGCGAAATCAGCTCAAAACAAGGCAGCAGGTAAGGCAGCAGTTATTCCTGGATGTTTTGGAGTTAATGAGCCTATTTTGTTTGGTGCCCCAATCATCATGAACCCAGTCTTCTTCGTTCCATTCTTGATAACACCGATGTTCAATGTTTGTGCTTATAAATTCTTCGTTCAAGTTCTTCATATGAACGCCTTATACAACACTCTTCCTTGGACAGTACCTGCACCAATTGGTATTATCGTATCCTCTGGTTTTGCTGGCTTATCATTTGTTTATGTGATTTTGACCTTAGTTGTTGATACTTTAATTTGGCTTCCATTCTTTAAGTTTTATGACAACGATTTGTACAAGCAAGAGCAAGCTAAACTTGCTAAAGAAGAAGCTGCTGGTGTAACTACAGTTCCTACTACTGATTCAGAAGCAACTCTTGCAGCTACTGATAAAGAAGCTAAAGATGGCATAACTAAAGACACTAACGTTATGGTTATCTGTGCCGGCGGTGGTACTTCCGGAATTTTGGCTAAAGCATTAAACAAGATGGCAAAAGAACGTAATTTACCTCTTCATGCTGCAGCTCGTGCTTATGGACAGCATATGGATATTATTAATGACATGGACTTAATTATCTTAGCTCCACAAATGGATAGTATGAAAGGTAATTTGCAAGAAATTGCTGATCATGATGGCTCAAAATTAGTTACGACTACGGGACGTCAGTATATTGAATTAACTCAAAATTCTGATAAAGCATTTAAATTTGTAGTCGATAGCTTAGCTGGTAAAAATGATGAAAAGAAAGATGAAGATACGACAGGAAGTGTACCAAATGCAACAATTTAAATTTCCAAAAGATTTTTATTTCGGTGGAGCAACTGCTGCTTACCAATGTGAAGGCGCAACTAAAGAAGATGGTAAAGGTGAAGTGATTTGGGATAAGTACTTGCGTGAACAGGGGACCATTAATCCTGATCCGGCCTGTGATTTTTATCATCGTTACCCAGAAGATTTAGATCTATGTAAAAAATTCCATATTAATGCAATCAGAGTCTCAATTGACTGGGCAAGAATTTTCCCAGAAGGTGAAGGAAAAATGGAGCCAAGAGGCGTGGAATACTATCACAAGCTATTCAAAAAATGTCGTGAAGATGGTGTTGAACCTTTTGTAACCCTTCATCACTTTGATACTCCACAAGCTCTGCAAGATAAAGGTGGATGGTTATCACAAGAAATGCTGGATGCATTTGTTGAATATGCTAAGTTTTGCTTTAAAGAATATGCCGATGAGGTTAGATACTGGATTACAATTAATGAACCAACTTCAATGGCTGGTCAGCAATATGTTAGTGGAACTTTTCCTCCAGCATATAAAGATCAGTTTGATAAATGTTTTGAAGCAGAATATAACCAGAACTTAGTCCATGCACGAATCGTTAATGCCTATAAAGAAGCTGGATATACAGGCCAAATTGGTATTGTTCATGCTCTTCAAACTGTCTACCCAGCAACTGATAGTGAAGGTGACAAGCATGCTGCCGAATTAAAAGATGTGTTGGAAAATAAGTTTTACCTCGATGGAACTTTAGCCGGTAAATATTCTAAAGAAACTCTAGCTTTAGTTAGAGAAATAATTGAAGCTAATGATCAGAAGATGATTGATATTAAGCCAGAAGATGAAAAAGTTCTCTTAAAGGCCGCTAAGCAGTTAGACTTTGTGGGAGTTAACTATTACTTCTCGAAATTTATGAAGGAATATCATGGCGCCACAGAAATTGTTCATAATGGTACTGGTAAAAAAGGAACAGATGTCAATCGAATGAAGGGTGTTGGTGAGGAGATTCATCCAAAGGACTTGCCAGCAACTGACTGGGACTGGATTATTTATCCACAAGGGATGTATGATCAATTAAAACGTATTTATGATGATTATCCTTTAGTTCATTCAATGTATATTACTGAAAATGGTATGGGCTATAAGGATAAGTTTGAAGGTGAAGACAAGATAGTTGATGATACACCTAGAATTAAATATTTAAGAGATCATATGGAACAAGTAGCTAAGGCAATTGAAGCTGGTATTCCAGTTGATGGTTACTTTGTCTGGTCATTACAAGATATGTTCTCTTGGACTAATGGTTATTCAAAACGATATGGCTTATTCTATGTCGATTTTAAGACCCAGAAACGTTATGCAAAAAAGAGTGCATATTGGTATAAAGAACTAGCAGAAACTAGAGAGATTCCTCCGATTGATTAAGGCAAGTTAATGAAAAGTTACGTATTAAGTAGGTACGTAACTTTTTTAGTAATAATAAATGCAAATATTTCACCTAATCAATTGAATCGACTATGCTTAAAGTGAGAGTGTATTTTCATAGAAAAGAGATAGCTATGATTCAATTAGAAAAATTAGTTAAGAAGAATTTGCCTAAAGAAAAAGAAGGAAAAGTTGCTAGCTATATTCCAGCTTTAGCTGAAGTTAATCCTAAGCAACTCGGAATTGCCTTATACGATTTAGAAGATGGTGAAGTAGGTGAAGCAGGCCAAAGTGAAGTACGTTTTGCAATTGAAAGTATTTCTAAGGTAATTACCTTAATGCTTGCTATTAAAAAGATGGGCATACAAGAAGTATTTAAACATGTAGGCTCCCGTCAAACGGGCTTTGCCTTCAATTCAATTCTAAATATGGAAATTGAAAGAGCTAAGTATCCGTTGAATCCTTTTATTAACGCTGGAGCAATTGCTACAACTTCGATGGTAGTAAGTAAGACTGGTGACGATGCATTTGAAGAAATCTTAGATTTTGCTCGTGATATTTGTAATGACCCAGATCTTTACTTAGATCAAATAATTTATCATTCTGAAAGACGAACGGGTAATCTAGATCGGTCGTTAGCATATTATATGGAATCTAAAAACATGATGCTGGGGGATGTAGTGACTAGTCTTGATACTTACTTTAAGCAGTGTTCAATGATGGTGACTGCACGTTCTTTAGCAAATTTAGGGGCTGTTTTAGCTAATGGCGGTGTAAAACCATGGGACAACAAACGCATTATCCCTGATGAAGAAGCTCGTTGTATCAAGTCATTAATGATGACAACTGGCCTATATAATCAATCAGGCACCTATTCACGACTAATTGGTGTACCAACGAAGAGTGGTGTTGGTGGTGGTCTTATGTCCGCTGCACCTCACAAATATGGAATTGGGATCTTTAGTCCGGCCTTAGATAAAGATGGGAACAGTATCGCAGGTTTAGATTTGTTGAGAGATATTGTTGATGGATTAGAGCTAGATATATTTGATTAAGTAAGAATTGAAAAATTAATATTTTAGAAGCTAAGCATGCGGTAAGTGCTTAGCTTTTTTGTTAAATTATAACGGATTGTGTTGAGCTCTTTAGATAAGTGGTAAAATAAGAAAAAACATTATTGAAAACAGGAGTAAAAATGAAAAGATATTCAAAAGCGATATATTGGGGCTTACCCATTAGTTTGATTCTCGCCATTTCGATTATTTTACACTTAGGTTGGATTAATGCCTTTGATAATTTCTTTGAAGGATTAGTTCACATTGTTCCTAATTTAAAGGGATTGATGCTAAAGATTACATTTTTAGCAGATACCAAGGTTGACTTGATCTGGATGGTATTAATTGCAGTAATCTTATGGTTTAGAAAACAACGTCCTCTTGCGACTAACTTAGTTTTAACAATGATTACAGGGGATGCAGTTGGTTGGGTAATTAAGCATTTGATTCAAAGAGCTCGTCCTGTACAGCACTTAGCAGTTGATGATGGATTTAGTTTTCCTAGTGGTCATACTTTAGGTATGGGGATGATTGTTATTTGGATCATTATGGTGCTTTTACCAGTGGTATTGAAAGATAGAACTAAACGTTTTTGGATTGATTTTCTATTGATCGTTTGGCTAGTTATTGTAATGATTTCTAGAGTATATGTTTATGCTCACTATCCATCTGATGTTTGCGGTTCAGTTGCTATCGCTTTAACTTGGGTTGGAGTAATGCAATTTGTCTTTGAAAAGATTAAGCAAGTAGTAAATAAATAGTTAACAAAATAGGGTTAAGCATTATGCTTAACCCTATTTGTGTGAGTAGTTTTTATGATTTTGTTTTTGATTAAGTTAATTGAACTGATTTAGTCAAACAGTGTCCAAGGTTGACTTGGTCTATCATACAGATAACCTTTTTGCCAGTTCCATTCAGGATGTTGCTTCATAAAGTCTTTGGCGTCAAATGGTTCACCATCAGCTCTGCCAAAAATGCCCCACATATTCAAGTTTTCAATATCAGTGGCATCAGCACATTTACCATCACATGAACCACCTGGGAAGAAAGGTACATTCCAAACGCCATGTGGATCGTCAGCATAGTATTGTGGATCAACATCATAGTGAGCACAAATATCACGTGAAGAAGCACATTGATAGCCCAAATATGGATCATACTTATCTGCTAAGATTCTCTTAGCAACGCCATCATCAATTGTCCCAGATACCTCTGGTAATAATTCTTCAAAGCGTGCTCTACGGGCACCAGTTT
Source organism: Lactobacillus johnsonii (assembly GCF_014058685.1). Taxonomy (NCBI): domain Bacteria; kingdom Bacillati; phylum Bacillota; class Bacilli; order Lactobacillales; family Lactobacillaceae; genus Lactobacillus; species Lactobacillus johnsonii. The sequence continues at coordinate 598,641 of NZ_CP059055.1, forward strand.
GTTGACGAGTATCATTATAGCCGTTGTCAACACACTCAAGGTTACGAATCCGTGGATTGTGACAAGCATTACAGCCATAGTAGAAACCATCAGTTGATTCTAGCAATTCTTGGTGCTTTAATCCTTGTTCAAAGCGTGCGATTTCACCAGTATTAATGTTGCAAAGAAGCCAAATGTTAGCATAACCACCGTTGTTGCCTTCATTAACCAATTTTACCCATTGATCAATATTGTTTGCATATTGAGTAGCTTTCCGAGCACGAATAAATTCAGGCATTCCATGTACATCATAGCCAACAAAGCCAGCAATTGTTGTTTCAGTAATACCAAGACCAGCATCAGTAACGTAGAAGTCAGTCATTGAATCAATGTAACCAGGAACGGTTTGCATCTTAAATGCGTGACCATTAGTTGGATGAACTTCTTCACAAACATTAAAGTATTGACCACTCCAGAAGTCATCGAAACTTTCATGGGCAATAACTGGTTTACCGTCTCTTGTGGCAGATCCTGTAGCAACAAATCCGGAACAGTGAGAACCACGTGGGCCTTGAGGAGGATTGTTAGAATAATTAGCAGCTACTTGTGGCCACCAATAGCCAGTTAGTTCCATCCAATCATTCCAGCCGATAACGTCGTCAACGCTGGTTTCAAATCCATTAGCAGTAAAGCCATCAGCCATACCTTGCATTTCTTCCAAATATTCTTCTGGAATCTTGTCTTTGTGCATTTTAACTGCTTGATTGACAAAGAATGAATAGTCCATTCCATATAGTTCAAGTGTCATATGAGTGTAAACACGCACTGCATCCCTAAATTCATCAGTTAAAAGATAACCATGTTGGAAACCAATTTCATAAGGATCACCTTGAACTGTTAAATAATGCCAACCATTAACATCTTTTTTAGTAGCTTTTGCAACAATTTTACTTTGCGTATCTGTCAATGTCATAACATTCACCTTCATTTTTAAATCAATTAAAGACTAATCAGATAACATTGCAGTCCAATATGGAAGATTGATCTCAGCTTTTTCGTAAGCTGCACGTTCGGTATCAGTCAAATACTTCTTGTTAACTACAGTGTTATAAGTGTATTGATCCATCCATGAATTGTCCATGATAAAGTAGCCTTTGTGACCAGGCTTATCACCCCATGAATTTTGGACCTTCCATTTAGTTGGTTCATTGTCATGTAAATCAACACCACAAATTAACATAGCGTGAGTTGGCATACTTTCACGGTATTGTACACGAGTAGCCTTGTCTTTGCCTAAGCTAATACCAAATGAACGCTTCCAATCATAAACCTTTAAAGAAAGTAAGCCAGCAGGATTATTCCATTCTTGTAAGACATCACAAGCAAACCATACAGGTTCATCATCTTTTAATTGATCTATGACCATACGTCTCATATCATGCATTGGAACATTTAAGTAGCGAATATTTTTACCACCGACTACGTTATTGCATAGTTCAATACCATATGTTTGGTTGTACTTATAGCCACCACCAGGTAAGTTCATTAGTTCAACATAGTCATCTAAGTTAATATCTGCAAACTTCTTGTAAAATTCTAATGGTGTAACTTCACCAGTAGTATGATACTTCTTATTCTTATCACGATATTCATAAGTGAATTTTTCTGGAGGAGTACCAAAGCAGATACTTAAGACACGATAGTTTTCTTGGTTTAGTTGACGAATAACGCTTTTAATCTTTGTATCGGAAGCATTGTTGTTAACTAAATCACGTAATTTCATAGCATCTTTGTCTAATTTTCTGTTGTACATCCGATTAATTTCGGTAGTATTCCAGGCTGGCTTTGTTTCAGGCATTAATTCGTTTGGAACTAGACCATATTTTTCAATTAAGTTGGTCAATAGTGGCCAATCACCACCATCTTCTTGAGGAGTGGCGAGAAGGAACATAACTTCACGGTCGGATAGGGGCTTAGCAGCAGTTTTTACAATATTGTTGTAGAAGTAATTACCACGTTCCAACTTATCGTAGAAGAATAGGTAGTCTGGAGATAGTTCCATATCTTTTAAATTATGTTTCTTTTCAATTAAGAAACGAACAAAGTTTAAACCACTAAACATCCAGCAACGGCCAGAATGTTTTTGATTCATTACTTTATTTGAATCAACATCAATTGAAAAGTTAAAACTACTATTTTCAATTGCGCGTTCGTTAGTAATGGCTTTTTTAATACCATTTTTCATAACCGCATTTTGAGTAATACGTAATCTTTGAGTATCAAGAAAGTCTGATCTGATTGTTTTCAAATCAGTAGGGTTAATTTCAGACATAATACAATCTCTTTTCTAATATAAAACTAATTGTCGGCATCCGGTGGGGTAAGCTTATTGTCTTCAGCAGCCTTAAAGACGGAACTTGAAACTTGTTCATCTGGGCTGTAGTGACGCTTAATTGGCATACCCATTGGGTTTTGATCCTTAGACATAATTTCAGTAGGGACATTTGAAGAAACTTTTCCTGGTTTATTTAATCCCTCAATTTCCCAAGTAAATGGAGCGAATTTGTTGCGTGGATCAACCCATTCAGGGTGCTTCTTTGACATGATAAAGCAGATAGCCAAGATTACTGCAACGAGGATACAGATAATTACCACATAAGTTACAGGTGAACCAACTTCTGACTTAACTTGTGCTGGTGGGTAAATGGCTAATACAATGCCGAATACACTGGAAATTAAGCCGATACCAGCTACAATCCAAGCACCAACTTTACCACCAGGCACTTTAAATGGACGTGGACGGTTAGGTTGGTCGTATCTTAATCTCAAGAATGTGATGAACATTAAGATGTAGTAGAACATGTAAAGAATGGTAATAGTCTGAGTTAAAAGAATAACAAAGCCTTCGACGTTTGGAATTAATTTAACTAGATAGGCAATAATTGTCATACCTGCAATTTGTGTGTACATTAAGTGAGCAGGCATGTGGTGCTTGTTCTTTTCCTGGAACCATTTTGGTAAGAAGCCACTACCACCAGCTTGTCCAAGCATGAATGATGGACCAGCCATATTGGTAATAACATTAGCCAAAACGTTACATAATCCAGCCCAAACAAGAACCATATATAACCAAGGCATTCCGATCGTAGCACCTAATTCTCTGAAGACAGTGTTCAAAGAATAGATAACATTTAATTGGTTTTCTGGTACGACCATCGCAATAATCACAGTACCAACAACGAATATCAAGAAAACTAAAATAATAGTAATAAAAGTAGCTTTGGTGAAGTCTTTTTCAGGGTGCTTCAACTGCTTAATGTGAGCGGCATTAGTATCAATACCGGTATATGAGAAGAAGACCCCAGCAGCTAACGCTAAGGTACTCATTCCGTTCCACTTAGGAATTAAGCCTTTAGGAGTCATTGGAATAGCAGGAGTGTGGCCCTGACATAACCAAACGATAGCCAAAATAATCATGATAGCTAAGGGAATAAAAGTACCAATTAAAACACCATATTTTGCGACATTACTAAAAGCTTTAACACCTTTAGTAGCAATAAATGTTAGGATCCAATATAAAATTATGAATCCAGTCATGATTAACACTTCGTGTTGTGGGTGTTGTGCAAATTGAACAGCCTTATCATACATTGGTGTATAGAACATGATCGTAGCAGCATAGCTTGGCTTCCCCATACCAAAACTAATCATGGTTTGAAACCAAAGTATCAATAGACAAGTTAAAGCCCAGCCTTTACCAAGGCCTTCACCAACCCATCGAAAGATACCACCACGGTTGCTCCAACCAGATGCTAATTCAGCAGCTACTAAAGCCGTAGGAATGAAGAAGCAAATGGCACCAATGGCAAAATAAGTAACAGCAGACAAGCCGTAGAAGGCTTGCTGAACGTCATTACCAATACCAGCGATAATGGAGACGTTCATAAGTGTTAATGCAAGGATAGAAATATAAATCTGTTTGACAGATTTTTTTTCTTTTTCCTTTGCATCTTCCATCATTGTTATCATCTCCTAAATAACATACGTTAAAGAAAAAGCCAGGTGAGAATCACCTAGCTTTTCTTTGATTAACTTTGTAAACGATCAGTATTAATGGAGAAACTTAAACGAGATAAAGTTAATTCACGCTTTACTAAGTTGCCAACAGTTTTATGAGTAAGGTCAAGAACCTTTTGTGCATTAGCTGCATTAGCCTTAGTTAAATATTGAATTAGCTTTTGTCCACTTAATTTTTCAGCTTCTAAATCAGTTTGATGAATTAAGTGATTGGTAAGCTGATCAGCAGTAGGCAAAAATCCATCTAATCCACTTAATAGAGATTTCATTTCGTTATAACTTGGTTGAATTAAAGCAGCAACAGTTCTTGAGAGCCAATATGCTTCATTTGGATCATATGCATCAGTAGTGTTCTCATATTCGGGAGCAGTGCCATTGGCATTAGCATAAAATGGAACATAAGGGTTAAAGGCCGTTGGAGCAAAATTAAGCCATGCAATACCAGCAATGCCTGCTGGAACTTTATTTCTGATTTCGAGAATGTGTGATTCAGCACATCTTGCCATAGAAATTGGACGGAATTTAGTTCTATCATCTTTTGGTGTGTTATCAGCTAATGGATCATAGATCGTCTCATTATAGTGAGAGCTAAGAACATAACCAACATCTTCACGTTTTAACTTACGATTTGGCTTGAAACTAAAATCTAGGTCGTTGCTGGTAGGTGAGAAAGCAATATGTCCTAAATAGCGTTGACCAAACCAAACACGTGGTGTGTTATAGCAACGATCACGTGAATTAGATGTACCAAAAATATGGCGGAAGTTAAATTCATCAGGATCAGGGTTAAGATTATTTTCCTCTACAAATTCTCTAATGCCAGGAGCCCACATAAAGCGACTACTGTCATCAAAGTCGATATCTTGTAAGGAAACTTGGTTGGCTATTACAGCAGCTTTGTCATCATCAAGTTTTTCTGCAACCCAATAGTGACCTGTTGGAATTTCCATATACCAAATTTCATCTTTGTCACTAAAAGCAATTCCATTTCCTTCATGAGAACCATATTTTTCAATTAATTTTCCTAGGTATTGAACACCATCGCGAGCAGAATGAATAAATGGCAATACTATACTTAATAGAGCATCTTCACCAATTCCATTACTTACTAGTGGATCTAATCCCAATACTTGAGGATTCCCATATAAGCTTTCAGTAGCACTCATAGCAACGTTTTCACTGTTGATTCCACATTCACCGAATTGACCGTGAATTTTATAATCAACAAAAGGAGCCATTTGGTAACGAAGTGCATTTTCAGGTAGAGGAATATCTAATCCTGTTACATATGAATGAAAAGTTTGCTTTTCTGATTTAGCAGGAACAACTACAAACTTTACTGGCACGTTACATACTTCAGCGTCACAATCTCGTGCAATAATTGTCGAACCAGCAATATTGGCTTTTTTACCAACTAGAACAGTGGTACATGCCATATATAATCGTCCTTTCTAAAGATATTTTTCTCTTTAAATTGGGTTCATTGCGTTCCAGTATGGAAGCATTACTGGTTCTTTTTCATAAGCAGCAAGTTGTTCGTCAGTTAAGTACTTCTTATTGACAACAGTTTCGTAGGTGTATTGTTCCATCCAGTCATTGCCCATAATGAAGTAACCTTTGTGACCAACTTTTGGACCCCAAGAGTTTTGAATCTTCCATCTAATTGGCTTGTCATCACGCATGTCAACACCAGAGATAAGCATTGCATGTGTTGGTAAACTTTCACGGTATTCAAATCTCTTAGTCTTGTCAGTACCTAACTTAATACCAAATGAACGATCCCAGTCAAAGACTTTTTCAGTTAAAAGACCAGCTTGTGGTGCCCATTCTTGAAGAACGTCACAACCAAACCATACAGGTTCATCATCTTTCAATTGTTCAATAGCAGTCTTTTCCATATCCTTCATTGAAACGTTGAAGTAACGACTTGGTTGTCCACCAACCATATTGCCAGAAATTTCAACTCCGAATGGGGTGTTGTATGGATACTTTTCACCTGGTAAGTTCATTAACTCAACATAGTCACCTAAGTTAATGTCAACGAACTTCTTGAAGAACTCTAATGGAGTAATTTGACCAGTGGTGTGGTATTCATTGTTTTCGTCACGGTATTCATAAGTGAATTTCTCTGGAGGAGTACCTAAAGCAATAGCTAATACACGGTAGTTTTCTGCGTTCATTTGACGAAGTACACTCTTCATCTTTTCATCAGATGCATCACTGTTAGCTAAATCACGTAACTTCAAAGCGTCCTTTTGTAACTTTCTGTCATACATACGGTTTAATTCTTGAGAGTTAGCACTAACTGCATCTTCTGGCATTTCTTCGATTGGAACAATACCGTACTTTTCGATTAAGTCGACTAGTAATTGCCAATCACCACCATCTTGTTGTGGAGTAGTAAGTAACCAGTTAACTAGACGGTCAGACAATGGACGATCAGCTGTGTTAATAATGTTTTGGTAGAAGTAGTTACCCTTTTCTAGCTTGTCGTAGAAGTAAACGTAGCTAGGTGACAATTCCATGTCCTTAATGTGGTGCTCTTTTTCAATGTGGTAACGAATGAAGTTTAAACCTGAGAAGTCCCAGCAACGACCAGATTGTTTTTGGTTTAAAACTTTATTTGAATCAACATCAATTGAGAATACAAATGGGTGAGAATTAATTTCACTTTGATTTGTAATTGATTTCTTGATACCGTTCTTCATTACGGCATTTTGAGTGTTACGATACTTTGGTGTATCTAAAAATTCTGATCTAACTTGTTTTAAATCTTCATTATCAATTTGTACCATAATAATCTCTTTTCTTTAAAATCGATAATCTATTTAACTTTCATCAGTTGAAATCTCGTTGTTTTCATCAGCTTTAACAATGTCGTCGGATACTTGTTCGTTTGGCTTATAAGGACGCTTGATTGGCATACCCATTGGGTTTTGATCTTTAGACATAACAGTTGTTGGGACGTTTGATAAAGCCTTTCCAGGTTTCTTAAGTCCTTCAATTTCCCAAGTAAATGGGGCAAACTTGTTATTTGGATTTACCCAATCAGTGTGTTTCTTTGAAAGTTGATATAAAACAAAACAAACTATCAAAACAACAGCAACTAAGGCTAAAATAACAGAAACATAAACTATTGGTGAACCAACTTCTGCTTTAACTTGTGCTGGTGGATAGATAGCAAGAACAATTCCGAAAACCGATGAAATTATACCTACTCCTCCAACAAGCCAAGCCCCAAACTTACCACCTGGTACTTTAAATGAACGAGGGCGGTTAGGTTGGTCATAACGTAAACGTAGGAAAGCAGTAAACATTAAAATGTAGTAAAACATATATAAAACAGTGATTGTTTGAGTTAATAAGATAACAAATCCTTCAACATTTGGAATCAGTTTTACTAAGTAAGCAACAACTGTCATTCCTGCAATTTGCGTATACATTAAGTGTGCCGGCATATTGTGTTTATTGTTCTTTTGGAACCAATGTGGCAAGAAACCACTTCCTCCGACTTGACCTAACATAAATGATGGACCTGCCATATTAGTTACAACCATAGCAATTGTGTTGAAAAGTAGAGCCCAAACAAGAACCATGTACAACCAAGGCATCCCAATTGTTGATCCTAAAATCCTGAATACAGAGTAGAGAGTGTATAAAACATTAATTTGTTTTTCAGGAATAATCATAGCAATGATTACAGTACCAACAACAAAGATTAAGAAAGCAAGAATAATTGAAATAAACATTGCTTTTGTGAAATCTTTTTCAGGATGTTTTAGTTGTTTAATATGAGCTGCATTAGTATCAATACCTGTGTATGAGAAGAATACACCAGCAGCTAGAGCTAACGTACTCATACCATTCCACTTAGGAATCAATCCTTTAGGTGTCATCGGAATAACAGGTTGATGCCCTTGGGCTACCCACACAATAGCTAAAATAACCATAACCGCTAAAGGAATTAGACTTCCGATAATAACACCGTATTTAGCGATGTTGGAGAAAGCCTTAACACCTTTAGTAGCTAAATAAGTAAGGACCCAGTATAAAATGATCCAACCTGTCATAATCAACAATTCATGTTGTGGTGCTTGAGCAAACTTAACAGCTGCATCATAGTTAGGTGTATAGAACATGATTGTTGCTGTAAAACTTGGCATCCCCATCCCAAAGTTCAAAATCAATTGAAACCATAGGATAAGTAAACAGGTTAGTCCCCAGCCTTTACCTAAACCTTCACCAACCCAGCGGAAAATTCCTCCGCGGTTACTCCAACCAGAAGCTAATTCAGCTGCAACTAAAGCAGTTGGGATAAAGAAACAAATAGCTCCGATAGCAAAGTACGTTACTGATGCAAGTCCATAGAATGATTGCTGAACATCATTTGCTATTCCAGCAACTATGGAAACATTCATCATCGTTAGGGCAAGGACAGATATATAGGTCTTTTTCTGTTGAGTTTTATTGTCTTCCATGAAAATACCCACTCCTTCTAAAAGGCAAAAGAAACTAACTAAAAAGATGGTTGGCTTGTGAATCTGTTTTATTAGCAACATCTGTTATTGATAATAAAGAGCGCTAGTAAAAGTTAGTAGTTCACATGAGTTTTCATCAAAATAGAAAGTTAGTAAAAATAAATAGATATTTATATAACGACTTGCAAGTTTGAATAATAATTATCTATTCGCCTATTAGGGTAGATGTTGTAAAGTAAAAAATCAAATAATAAGACTCGGTATGTTATTTAAAGGAAAATAAGTAATCTGAGTGCAATAAAGATTAGTATAGAGAGCATTTAACAAGTCTATAATATTAAAAAACAGAAATTATATAATTATATACTGGCAATAGAAATAACAGCATTACGTGCTAATAAACTATGAGTTAAAAGTATACGAAAAGAGCATGTCTAGGAATGAAGTTTAGACATGCTCTTTAGAAAATTATTTATCTTCGTATTGTGTTTGTAAAATAGTATTAAAAAATATAATTAATGTTTAGAAAAATTATTTTTTAAATTATACTTAGTCATTAAATTCTTAACTTCTGTTGTCCATGAATCTTTTCTAATTTTAACGAACCAGAATGGTAAAAGTGTCAATACAATACTAATGATGGCTACAACAATGAAGTTGCTTAAAGTACCAACTGCAAAAGTAGCAATTAAAGCAATGATAATTGTGGCAATTAGTACAATAGAAACAATCCATGCAATAAATGTATTTCCGACTTTAAATGGACGTTTTAGGTTAGGTTTTTGCAATCTCAATTTAATAAATCCAATTGCCATAAATACATATACTACACAGTATAGAACTGTCGTAGCATTTACTAATTCTAGAAAGGCAGCGTTGATACCAGGAATTAATAGATATACTAAAGCAAAGAGGGAAATAATCGTAGCTTGAGTAAGGAGAACGGTATGTGAATCACCAAATTTGTCTGTCTTCCAGAATTTGAATTTTGGTGGATATAATCCCTTTTGTGCACTTGAAATAATAGTTTTTCCGGGTCCGGATGCCCATGCAGACAATTGAACACTTACCCCAATGAAGACTAGAATACTAAAGATATTAGCAATCCAAGATGGTAAGCCCAAAATTTTATCAAAAACAATAACTGGTTGAACGATATTGTTTAAGTCAATTTGTGAAGATGGAACTACCGCACTTTCTAGAAATCCATTTACGGTATTTAATAAGAACATGAATACTAAAGTTATTAAAACACCAATTGGATAGTAAGATACTTTTTTAATTCTAGTAATGTAAACCGATGACATCTCAATTCCCGTAAAAATAAAGATGATAGGAGAAAAATACTGAAGAGATTTCATATCGGTTGGATCCGGAATTAATTTAGTGGCATTAAAATGACCTAAAATAGAAGCAGGGTGAATACCGCTTTTGATTACTGCGCAAATACCCAGAATAGTCATTACAGCTAATGGAATATAAATTCCTAACCAAGCACCTATTTGGCCCGTAATCTTAGCCATATCGAATTTCATATTCAAAAATGTAATAATCCAATACACTACTAAAATAACGATGAGAGTAAATATGTTATTAGTACCTAGTTTATCTTGATTAATAGCTGTTGCCAAGAGTGGCGGTAGAGCAGAAGCAACCATAACCATTCCAGGAAACATTTGTACCCAAAGAAGCCAAGAAGTTGCAAACCCGAAGCTGGGACCTAATGAATTATTAACCCAAAGCTCAGGACCACCTTTTTCAGGAAAGGTACTACCAAATTCACCAGATATTAAACATATCGGTAAAGCAAATAGAAATGCAGCTATTCCCATGTAGAAGAACATTGTCCAACCACTACCGGCAACATCAGGAATATTACGAATACTTGCTGCTAGGGCCACCGTCATCCCAATAAAGGTCATTAGACCTACTTTTGAAGTTTGAGTTTTCATAACCTATACTTCCTTTAGATTAAAGAATTTCGTTTAATTTCTTCTCCATAGATTTAGCTATTCCCTTTGAATAGAAGTCAAATAGCTTATTGTCATTTAGATAAGGAGTCATAATAGCGGCACGTAACAAGGTTACAGAACCAACTTTGTTCCATTCATCTTTGGTAAAGCCCATCTTCTCGATAAATGGAACTGGTGAATCGCCATATGTATCTTTTCTAAAGATAGTGTGGGAGGTAAGGAATCTATTTGAGTAAACGTGACTATCGTACATTGATGAGAAGTCAAACATTTTTTCGTTTAATTCGTTTGTCTTTTCTAGACTAGTTTCACCATTAATCTTTAATACCCAATCAACCATGTTAAAGTCAGGGTTATCTAGTGGATAAACATCAACTTCTTTGCCTTTTACATTAAACTTCAATTTCTTTAAGAAGTTTCTGAATCTTTGAGCAGCTTCAATAGATGATCCAACTAAACGTCCATATCCTGTTACATTCAATGGAAGAGTACGATGTGCAGCCCAAACGGCAGCTGCAGTAGCACCAGCTTTCGATCCACCAATAATGTATGAACCTAACATGTCAGGTGCAGAAGCTGTCTTCTTTTCAAATACATATGGAGCAAAGTAAGAAATAACGTTACGCATAGCTTGATACTTAATGGCGATACCACCTGCTGAATATGGAACATAACCCATCTTGTGTGGATCAACTGTTACTGATTCAGCCTCTTCAATAGCCTTAAAACCACGGTAAACATGTTCAGAAATTCTAACTGGGTAATTGAATACATGGTGTTTCTTTAAGAGATCAGCTAATTGATCGTATTCTACAAAGTTTCCATTTTCATCCTTGAATAATGCACGACCATAACCACCGTAAGCAGCATCAACGTGAAGATAGAAGTAAACGCCTTGTTTTTCCATTTCTTTACGGAACTTAACGATACGATCTACTTCATCAACTTGTCCTTCTTCAGTAGTACCGACAACAGCTACAACGCCTAAGATTGGAATCTTCTTTGCAGCAAGATCCTTAATAGTGCTTTCTAACTTGTCAATATCCATTCTGAAGTCGCTCCTTACAGGAATTTGAATCATTTGATCCAAGCCAACTCCAGAAATATCTAAGGCCTTCAACCAAGAATAGTGCTTAGTGTAAGGAACAATGAACTTACCTAATTTTTGAATGTTTTTACCACTACGTGAAGAGTGGGCTTTAACTTCATCAATTTGTTCAGGTGTAAGAGTAGCAAGGATTTTTAGGACATCTTCGACAGACATGTTGAGCAATTCCCATTCGCTCTTACCCTTCACTTTATCTGGAACAACTTCCTTGAAAGCTAAAGGCATAGATTTAAATTGACGAGCGTACCATAAACCTTCAAGGTTAGCCATTGAACCATCATGAGTAATGTGACCCCAGCCATGCTTATAATCAAAAAGCTTAGCGAAGTCTTCACCAACTTCTGCTTCCATCTTTGAGGTTGCCATTGAAGATTCCAAAGCAACGTTATTACTATTCCATAGCATTGCGTAGCAGTATGCTAACATTGAGGGCATCAAGGTATCTGAATTCATTTGTCCCCAATAACGACCAGCTGACATCCATGGAATAGTGCCTGGCCGTAATCTTTGGTCCAATTCACTTAATACTTCATGTTGACGACGTAAAGAATCTTGATATTCTTTCTTTGTTTCCTCATTATCTGTAATGGCAGGAATATCGGAAGGAATATAATTCTTTCTCCATCCTAAATGGTTTTGGACCAATCTAGTTAATTCATTGAGATAGGTCGAACCATTTTCCGACTTATCACCAATAAACAATGATTTATAGTTTACATCTTCGCTCATTTTAATAATCCTCCTTTTAAAATAAGCAGCGCTTATTAAATAACGCTTCTTCACTTTCAGCATTCAGTATAATTTAAAAAAAAAAAAAAGCAATAATTTACCCTCGAGAGATGAAAAAGCAATAAATATATAACTATTTATTCTTGAAGTTAGAGCTAGGAAAAACATAAAAAGGACACCTAACAATTACACTAATTTTTTAGGTGTCTTTTAAGCACAATATATACAATATATTGGATACGAAAAATTTGTTTTTTTAATTTTCTACTGCTATGGTAAGCATGAGAGTAAATATGTAGCTAATATAAATGAACAGTTTCAAAGGTGGTAAGTACTATGGTTAAAAAAACTGTTCCTAAAAAGTTAACTTTTATGTCAATTTACTTTTTAGGAATTAATGGAATTATAGGATCAGGAGCATTTTTACTTCCGCAATCTATTTATAAAGATATGGATCTATTGAGTGTAGTTGTCTTACTTTCTGCTGCATTAACGGTAGGGTTAATCGCATTATGTTATGCGGATTTGGCTAGTCGTTTTACCGGTTCCGGAGCTGCATGGCTATATTCGTACAATGCATTTGGTAGATTTGCAGGCTATGAGCTTGGTGTATTTACATGGTTTTTGGGCTGTTGTACTTATGCTGCTGAAGTAGTAGCATTTTTAACAACGCTTAAAAGTTTTGTACCTGCATTCAATCAAAGCTCAGTCTATTTTGCTGTCGGGATAGGATTAGTTTTATTGTTCTCAATTATTAATTTCTTTGGTCGTGCCTTAGTTAAAATAATTGATAACACTTCCTCCATTGCTAAGCTATCAACTATTATTTTGTTTATTATTGTTGGTATGTTCTTCATGCATATTGCAAACTTCCATCCCGTTTTACCAGCCGCAGCTGCAAAGGGTGTAGGACCATTTTTCCATCACTTTGGTGCAGCCTTTAGTGTTGTGTTTTATTTGTTTAGTGGTTTCTCATTTATTCCAATTGCTGCCTCTCAGATGAAAGATCCAGCTAAAAATATTCCACGGGCTTTAGTTGCTGTTATGGTTACGGTAACTATTCTTTATACTTTGATGGTATTAATTGCTATTGGTATTTTGGGTCACAAGATGTCATGGTACACCATTCCTATTGCTAATGCCTTTAAGTCTGCTGTAGGAGAATGGGGCTATGTGATTATTATCATTGGAGTTTTGTTAAGTATTTTCGGTGTGGCATTTACGTGCTCGTTTAATACACCAGCTTTGATTGCTTCCTTAGCTCTAGAACACCAATTATTACCAAATTGGGTAGGAAAAAAGAATAAATTTGATGCTCCATGGGTAGGTATTATTTTAACTGCCGCTGTAACCTTACTTTTAATTACTCAATCATACTTATTCTTAGTTGGATGTATTGTTTTAGCTTCATTTGTTCAATATGTACCATCTATTTTTGCGGTTATTAAATTTAAGCATACTGGCCAATATCCAAACCATGGCTTTAAGCTTCCAGGTGGCTACACAATTCCGATTTTAGCTTTATTAGTAGCTTGCTATTTAATCTTTAACTTTACTTGGGAAACTATTTTACTCTCAATAGTTGTAGCTGCTGTAACAGCTGTTTTATACCTATTCTTAGGAAAGAAGAGATTGGCTAAGATGGGTGGAATTCCAACTGCAGTTAGAGAGAAAAAGAATCATTCTAATACTGTTGAAAAGAAAAATTAATTGACTTAATTACAGTTTATTTAGAATAAGTTAATTTGTATTAAATAAAAACAGCATTTCTCGTACGTACGAGAAATGCTGTTTTTATGTTATTTAGCAAGATTTTTAACAACATTAAAATTAAATAGAATCAAGTTTAAGACAACAATGCCTGCTGTCACAATAAAGACCATACTATAACTTGAAATTCCGGCAATGAAAGAGCCGAGGAATGGGCCCACGATATTTCCAATATACATTGCACTCTGATTCCATGAAAAGACGCGACCAGTTACAGCAGCGGGTGAATTTTTGGTTAATAAAGTTTGCACTTGCGGGAAGAGGCATGCGTCGGTAAAGCCAACTAAAAATCGTAAAATACCTAATTGCACTGTATTGTGAACAAAGGCAGTCAAAAAGAATAAAATCGTTGCACCAATAAAACCACCGATAATAATTTTGTGAGTTCCGATTTTATCTCCTAATGCGCCAAAACGTGAAGCAGCTAAAAACGTTGCAATTCCAGGTAAAGCGGCAATAACTCCAGAAACAAAGACAACATTTCCGTCCCCATTCATTAATTGTTTAACATATAAAGAAACAATGGGATTGATTGAATTGTTAGCTGCTTGAATAATTAAAGTAGTTAGTAGTAAACCAAATATCAAGGTTGGAGAGTGAAGAGTAGCAATGACACCACTTGCTTTATCTAATTTCTTTTCTGTAACAGGTTTAAATCCTTCCTCATGAACAAAGAATAGTGAGAGAAGGAAGGAGATTAATAATAATCCTCCTGTAATAAAGAAAGTAACGCGGTAACTAAATGCAGAAGCAAGTGCTCCGCCTAAGAACGGCCCAAGTAAGTTTCCGGCCGTAAAAGAAGAGGCCATTGTTCCTAACGCCTGACCAGATTTTTCTTTAGGTGTTTCTGTAGCGATTAAAGCATTTGAATTTGAAACAAATCCTGCAAAAACACCCTGCAACATTCTTAAGAAAAATAGTTGCCAGACATTAGTAACTAACCCCATACTTCCAAGGACAAGGGCCATCCCAAGGGAAGCCCTGAGAATCATTAGTTTTCTACCTTTTTTATCAGCTAATTTACCCCACCATGGTGAAATAATAGCTGAGACGAAGTACACTCCGGAAAAAATAAATCCCGACCAAAAGTTTAACTGTTGGTGAGTAAAATGTCCTAAGGTATCGATATATAGAGGTAGGAAGGGCATAATCTCTGAAAATGCGATTCCTGCGATAAATACGGCGATAGAGAGAACATAAAGATTCTTTTTCCAAATTGGCTTATCTAATTTTTGTGTCATTTTTCCCCTCCAATTTCTCAAAATCTACCGTTTTATTTTTAAGGGATATTTTTCCTACTTTAAAACCATAGTTTAATAATTCTTTTTTATAATTTAAGAAAGAATGATCAATTGGTAGGCCGACAATCTTTTGAATTTGGTTAAAAGATAATTGAAAGTCTTGGTCATGATTATCTTTAATATATTGCCACAATGGTAAAAATTTGCTCATTAGTTTTTCTTTCTTTAAATCTGCTTTTCTAAATTGATTGAAATCTTTTCAAGTTTAGCTAAAGTATCAGGATCTACTGTTCCAACTAGTTGATTTACTTCTTCAAAGGCGTCGTTCACTTGTCTAAGAGCCTCAACTCCAGCTGGAAGTAAGAATAATTGTTTTTTTAGGCCATTGTTTGGATCTGCTCGCCGTTCAATCATTTTTCTTTTTTCTAATAACTTAACTACATTAGTAAAACTGGCAGGTTGGTAAAAAAGATAGTCTGCAACTTCCTTTTGAATGCAACCGGGGTGCTTTTGAATATATCTTAAAACATGGGCATGGGTCATTCTTAGATTAATAGAGGCCAATCGTTGATTGATCAGGAGGTTTTCTAATTTACCAATATGGTAGAGTAAGTTGGCTAGTGGTCTTTTTCGCATAATTCTGCCTTTCTAAGTTGTAATTACAACTAATACTTTAAACAAGTATAACGCAACTAATTGTAATTACAATTAGTTTTTAGTTTAAAGGATTAGTAATTTTAGAGAAATCATATTTACGATATTTTAATGCTGCTTTTTTGTCCTTAAACATAGCACTATGAATATCACCGGAAGAATAAGCTAAATAAAGGCACTGATTTCCTTTAAAAGTACCTGTGATATAGATGATATCAACAGTATCTAAAAATCCCCGTGCTCGGAGCCACTGCGAACCATTCTTATCTTCCAAAGAGATCATTGTTGCGTCTCCAGCATACACTTTATTATTCTTTTCTGAGCGATGATTTAGGTTTAGGGTTGGATCTGTTTTTTGATAGACTACAGAATCCATGATCGTATGTTTAGTTATAATGAATTTTCTCGCTGTTTTACTGTAGCGATCAGTTTGATACCACGTTCCTTGAAATACAGTAGGAATCGTAGCTAACTTAAAACCGGGGTATTTTTTATTTAAATTGGGTTTAGAGGAAGTTTTAACAGTATTTTTTGAAGTAGTAATTGAAGATTTTGAACTAGAAGATTTAGGTTGATTATTCTGTGTGTTGCTGCAGGCAGTGAGTAATAAGGTGGAGAATAGAATTAGAGCTACTTTTTTCATGATTTTGAATCCTTGTAATATAAATTTTACTCAGTATAGCATAAGTAAATTTAGTTATAGAAAAAATTTTTACAAAACAAAAAGCAGACGTTCTGGGGGATTAGAAGTCTGCTTTTAATTGTCGTATGTTATTTTGGGAGAATAAGTAAGGTGTAGAAGTTCCCTTACTTGTTAAATAGAATACCCTTCCTTTTTTAAATAAGATTTGGTATTAGATTTAAAATTTGCAAAGAATTTCTTTAAAAAGTTTAAAGACACAAATATAATTAAAATAAAAGCGTTTGCGAGAGAAAAAATCATGAAAAAAGAACAAGAAATTCAAATGTTAAGAGAATTTTCAGATGCAAATTCTACATCTGGCTTCGAAGAAGAATTTGTAAAATTATTTTCTACTTATGCTAAAAATACTGCTGATATTACGGTAGATGGGATGCTCAATGTATACGCAGCTAAGAAGGAAAACAAAGGTAATCGACCTGTTATTCAAATGGATGCTCACTCTGATGCAGTTGGTTTTATTACACAAGCCGTTCGTCCCAATGGATTAATTAAATTTGTTCCACTTGGGGGTTGGGTAAAGTATAATATTCCGGCTTTAAGAGTGAAAATTCGTAATCGTGATGGTGAATATATTCCTGGTGTAGTGGCTACAAAGCCTCCGCACTTTATGACTGCTGCTGAAAGAAATTCAATTCCGGAAGTTGCAGATATGTCTATTGATGTAGGTTCATCAAGCCGGGAAGAAACTATTAAAGATTATAAAGTTGACACTGGTTGTCCAATTTTTGTTGATGTAAAATGCGAATACCATGAAAAATCCGGTTTATTCTTTGGTAAAGACTTTGATGATCGCTTTGGTGCAGGAGCCATGGTAGACATCTTAGATAATTTGAAGGGTGAAGAGACTAATTTTGATGTAGTAGCTGCCTTATCTAGTCAAGAAGAAGTAGGACTTCGCGGTGCATATGTCACTGGACGAAAAATTAAGCCTGATTTATGTATTGTTTTAGAAAGTTGTCCAGCTGACGATACTTTTGAGCCTGAATGGTTATCTCAAACAGGCTTAAAACGCGGCCCAATGCTCAGAGATATGGATACTACATTTTTACCAAATCCTAAGTTTCAACAGTATGCGTGTGATATAGCTGATAAAAATAATATTCCATATACTCGCTCTGTTAAAACTGGTGGCGGCCAAGATGGGGCAGCAATTTATTATGAATATGGAGCTCCAACAATTGTTATTGGAATTCCAGTTCGTTATGAGCACTCCCCATATTGTTTCTCAGCATATAAAGACTTTAAGGCTTCAGTTGATTTAGCAACTGCAATTATTCGCGATATGACACAAGAAAAGCTAGATAGTTTTAAGGTGATCTAATGGATTGGAAAGTATTTTTCAAAAAAATGGCAATTTTTAGCTGGTGCATGGCTATTATTAGTATTTTGATTTATATTGTTCGTTATACCGCAAGTGAAATTGGCAATCTTTTTATGTGGGATCAGCCATTTATTTGGGAGTTGATTTTAGGACTTATTTTTTGTCTCTTAGCAGTTTTTTGGCCTAAGAAAAGTAAATAGAATATAAATCATAGATATGAACCCCGGAAGTCAGATAAGAATTTCGGGGTTCATATCGTTTATAATAAAAATAAGCATTTATATAGAAGGTTAGTTATGCATGTTTTAGAAATTAAAAATTTAAATTATTCTGTTGATGGAAATGCTATTCTAAAAAATATTAATCTAAGCGTAAATTCAGGAGACTTTTTAACGATTGTAGGGCCCTCAGGTGCAGGGAAAAGTACACTTTTAAAAATTATTGCCAGCTTACTTACACCTACATCTGGTTCAATTGAATATGAGGGAAAAGATATTGGTCAATATTCTCCGCTTGAATATCGTCGGCAAGTTTCCTATTGCTTCCAGCAACCATCTCTTTTTGGAAAAACGGTAAGAGATAATCTGATTTTTCCTTACCAAATTCGAAGGGAAGAAGTCAATGAAGAGCATCTAACTGAATTATTAGATAAAGTAAGTCTAAATCAGACTTTTTTAAAGAAAAATATTAATTCTTTATCTGGTGGAGAAAAGCAACGAGTTGCCTTAATTCGAAATTTAGTCTTTTTACCACAAATTTTATTATTGGATGAAGTAACTACAGGACTTGATGAGAATAGTAAAGAAATTGTTCATCATTTATTTGATGATGTGCGCAAGAAGCATGTTACTATCTTACAAGTAACTCATGATAAAAGTGAAATTGAAAAAGCTAATAAAATTTTTGAAGTGAAGAAGGCATTCCTCAATGAAAAACGTAGTTGTCAGTAACTGGTCCCTAGTCTTTGCATTCTTATTAGTCTTAGTATCAATTGGAATTTCCGTTAAAGAAAAGCTTGGCCTTACTAAAGATATTTTGATTAGTGTTGTGCGAGCCATTATTCAGCTAGTCATTATTGGCTATATTTTAAAAGTAATTTTCAATGTAAATACTTTTTGGCTAACCTTTGTTTCTACACTTGTCATTATTTTTAATGCTTCATGGAATGCGAATGGTAGAGATCCAAATACTAATCGAAAATTATGGAATTCAATTATAGCTGAGGCCGTAGGAACCTACATTACATTAGCTGTATTACTTCTTTCTGGCGTCATTAAACCAATACCCATGCAAGTAATTCCAATTACAGGGATGATTGCAGGTAATGAAATGGTTGCAATAGGTCTTTGCTATAAATCTTTAAACGAAAGTTTTCATGATTTAAGACAGCCCGTTTTAGAAAAGTTAGCTTTAGGTAGTGATATTAAAACAGCATCGATGCCAATTATTCGGCGTAGTATTAAGACTGCTATGCAGCCAACGATTGATTCAGCTAAAACAGTAGGTTTAGTTAATTTGCCAGGGATGATGTCAGGATTGATCTTTGCCGGAGTAAACCCAATTTATGCAATTAAGTATCAGATTATGGTAACCTTTATGCTTCTATCTGCTACAAGTTTAGGAGCGATTATTTCTGTTTATCTTGCGTATAAGAATTATTTTAATGATCAAATGCAATTAATGCTCTAACAAAAAGCCTGTTCCGATATTATTTCAGAACAGGCTTTTTGAATTATATGGGCTGTATAATTTTTCCTGTTGATGAATATCTATGATATTCTATCGACAGGATTTTTTTACGTAAAAAAAGAGGCCATAGTCCTCTCTTACTTAAAATCCTTCTTCGACCAATTCAATTAAGTGTATGGAGATTTAAACTATGTCCTCTTTAAATGATTATATTAAATTTACTCTTGATATTGAAGATAAAAACATTATTTTTTCTGATTATTCAAATGAAAATATTAACAGTAAGATTTACAAAATATATTTAGCTGAGCTGATCCAGCCTACTTGTCCTTATTGTCGTTCTACTAATCTTAAGCATAACGGTCATTACGTCTCTAACGTTCGTTTCATTACTGCTGATGCTAGTAAGCCCGTTACTATCAGATTAAGAAAACAACGTGTTCTCTGCAATTACTGTTTAAAAAGATCTATGGCTCAATCTAATCTGGTTAATAAAGGCTGCTATATCTCTAACACTTCTAAGCGAAAAATACTTTCTGCTCTTACTGAAGATCGTTCAATGACCAGCATTGCTAGAGAACATAATGTATCTGTCAACACGGTTCAAAGAGTATTAGAAGTCTGCTCTTCTAAGTTCTATGATGCCTTTGATCATCTCCCTGAACACTTAGCTTTTGATGAATTTAAGGGCGTAGGCAAAAAGCTTCACTTTATTTGTCTAGATGGTGATACTCACAAAGTTGTTCAAATTCTTAGAACTCGTTTCAAACCTGATATTCTACGCTATTTTTACAAGTTCACTCCTAAAGCTCGTGCAATGGTTAAAACAGTAACTATGGATCTTAATTGTTATTATCCTTTAGTTGCTAGAGAATTATTTCCAAATGCTCAGATAGTTATTGACCGTTTTCATATGGTTCAAATGCTTACTAGATCGTTTAATATTTTCAGAGTTCAAATCATGAAGCAATTTAATAAAAGAAGCCGTGAATATAAGCTTTTAAAGTCCCCTTGGAAGCTTTATCTCATGAAATATGACAAACTTAATAAGACTACTCCTTATTACGACTGGCATTTTAAGGACTGTCTAACACAGGAACATGTTGTCTTAGATGGTTTAGATTGTGACCAAACCTTAGAAAATACTTATTGGGTTATGCAGGACTTTATGACTGCTATTCAGGATAACGATGAAAAGAAAGTTATCCATCTACTTCATTCAAAACAAAATGTTGGTAAACAAATGCATCAAACTCTATTAACTTTTAAACGTAATTATTCTGGTGTCCTAAACGGTATTACCTCAACTTATTCTAATGGTTGTCTTGAAGGAGTTAACCGTAAGATTAAACAAATTGAACGTACTGCTTATGGCTATAGAAATTTCAAACATTTATTAATTAGAATTAGACTCGAAGAAAATATTATAAAAGAAAAGGAATCAAACAGCTATTTCTTAGCTGCTTAATTCCTTCTTAAAATTATCCATCAACAGGATTTGCAAAAGAGCCATTATATGAAACTAAAATTTAATGTATTTTATTCAACTCTAGCGATTTCTGCTTTAACTTTAATATTATTTCCTGCAATACTTGGTTTTTGACCATGTAGATTAAATTCAAGTTTAGTTTCAGGTCTAAAAAGCAAGACGTGAGTTGAGCCACCAAAGTGAAACATGCCTAATTGGTCTCCTTTATTAACATGTTGACCTACCCGAACGGTAATCTCATCACTAGATACTTCGGACATTCCGACTGCAATAAAGGCCATTAAACCAATTTTAGGATTATCAGCTTGAATAAAAATGACAGCTCGTGTTGCTGTTGAAGTAAGAAAGGCTTGCGAATCGTTAGCAGCTGCCGGGTCGGCACCTCTAGGATTTTCGAATCCTTGATATAAACTCTCTGCATAATAAGTGCCTGGTAAATTATATGCTTTGACAATTTTTCCGGAGACAGGACTGTTCCATCTATGATAACTTAGAGCACTTAAAAATGCTTGATATAATGTACCTCCTTCAAATTTGGAAGCCCATGGATCTCCATCAAGTAGATCAACTAGAGAGTAAGGTTGACCTTTAATCCAAAATTTAGCTTTTAGGGGAAGATTGTGAGCGATGCGAAATGGGGCAGATTCACAAGCATTAGCAATAGAATCAGCATCATCAGCATTTTGAACAGGACGTACTCCAGGATTAAAAGTTCGGGTAAAAAATTTATCCCATGAAGTAAATCCTAAATGTTTAGTTTTATCATGATTAGGACAATTAAAGATGTTAAAGAAGTCGTCTCCGTAGGCAACTTTTGACATTTCATTTAGTGCATAGTCACTTAGCCATCCAGTTTCAGAAGTGTTAAGAACATATGTAGAATCTGCCGTTTGAAGGAACTTTCCCCAATAGTCTAGAATGTTTTTCAAACAAGCATTAACTTTTGGATTATTGAAAAAGACATAGCCTGCTTTCGTAGCCATAGGGTAATCAAAGATAGCATTAATTGGTGTTCCTACTAATCCAGTTTTATTAAATTCTGGTGCTCTTTGGATAATGCGATTAAGCATTAAAAGCATTTGCTGATAGGTCCGGACTTGCGGAGTACCAGTCGGAGTATCGACATCATTTACTGGAATTTCTGCGAACATTAATTGAGTAATATTGTAAATATATCTATCAGATTCTATTAAATGTTTAAGGGCTTGAACTGGTGGTAAGAGATATTGATTTTCTTCACTTTCTGCTTCTTTTAAAACTTTTCCAAGCCATTGATTAAAAAATTTTTGATCAGTTGGTAACCATTTACCAACATTATATGGGATTGTTTTTGACATAATCTAGCACCTCTATAAAAATACTCTTTCAAATTAAAACTAGTGCTACTTTAGTTTGAAGTCAAAGAAAGTGCATTAAAAAAACAGCTGACTTTTACATCAGCTGTTTTTGTATACATTTAATTTGAATTTAAATATAAAAAATGGACGAATTGGAGTTTAAAAAAGCGATATGATTATTTTAAATGAGTAAGTCCTACTTAGAAAAAATAAATAACTATGTTAAGAATGGTGGTAAGATAGTCGGCATTATATTAGCGGAGTTGTTGATGAAAATGATCTTGCCTATATGAATGAATGGCCAAAAGAACTACAAAAAATTTACGGACTTGAGCCTCTTGAAACTGATGTTTTATATCCTGGGCAATCGAATTTAATTAATTTTGAAGGAAAAGAATATCCGGTGTATGATTATTGCGAAACGCTAATTAACTGTACGGGAAAAGTTCTGGCTACATACAGTATAGATTTTTATCGAAATACACCTGCTATTGTTGAGCATTCCTACGGAGCTGGCAAAGGCTATTACCTTGCTTGTCGTACTGCTTATTCTTTCTTAGGAAAGTTTTATGAAAAAATAGCTAGTGAATTCGTTCCTGAAATTCCAATTACAAAATTTAACAGTAGAGTGTCAATTCAAATACGTGAAAATAAATCAGAAAAATATTGGTTGGTTCAGAATTTTTCTGATAAAGAAGAAAAAATTGAATTGAGTTGTGAATTAGTTAATTTACTTGAAGATGTGAAAGATAAGGGAATAGTTGGCTTAAAGCCATTTGAGAGTAAAGTTTATAAATTATGTAGATAAATATTAAAGTAAGCATTCAGAATCAAAACGAATGCTTATTTTTACGTAAAGAACTATACCAATTTGACTACTTATTATAAATAGGTATAAAATAAACCTTTCTGTGTATATAAAACACATAATACAGAAAGGATAGTTTTTAATGAATAATTCAACAACAGAGAAGACTTTCTTTGGACAACCTCGTGGCTTGTCCACCTTGTTCTTCACTGAAATGTGGGAGAGATTTAGTTACTATGGTATGCGTGCTATTTTACTCTTCTACATGTATTATGCCGTAGAACGTGGCGGATTAGGGATGAATGAAACCACTGCTGCTTCAATTATGTCTATCTACGGTTCACTTGTTTATCTTTCTACGGTAGCTGGTGGATGGCTAGCAGACAGAATTTGGGGAGCACGTAGTACTGTCTTCTTTGGTGGTGTCCTTATTATGATTGGACACATTATCTTAGCCCTACCAATGGCAGAGGTAGGTTTATATATTTCGATCGCATTCATTGTGGTAGGTACAGGTTTACTTAAGCCTAATGTTTCTGATATGGTTGGTGGCCTATACTCATTAGATGATCGAAGACGTGATGCTGGTTTCAGTATCTTTGTTTTTGGTATTAACTTAGGATCAGCACTTGCTCCATGGTTAGTTCCTTGGGCAAGTGAAGGTTTTGGCCTTAATTTATTTGGAAATCATTTTAACTTCCATGCTGGTTTCTCTTTGGCAGCAGTTGGAATGTTCTTTGGTTTAGTACAGTATGTTTGGGGTGGTAGAAAGTATCTCTCTGAGGATGGGATGCACCCAACAGATCCAATCGATCCAGAAACTCGTAACAAAGTCTTAAAGAGAATCGGTTTAGGAGTTTTAGCTTTAGCAGTAGTATTAGGTTTAATGGCTGCTTTTGGTCAATTAAATATTGATAATATTATTACTTTAATTACTATTGTTGCTATTGCCTTACCAATTTATTACTTTGTTTTAATGCTTAGAAGCCCTAAAGTTACAAAAGAGGAACGCTCAAAAGTTTGGGCTTACATTCCATTATTTATTGCAGCTTCTATTTTCTGGGGAATTGAAGAATCTGGTTCTGTAGTTTTAGCTCTATTTGCTGCCCAAAGAACAGTACTTCACATCGGAGGATGGCACTTTACCGCTGCTAACTTCCAAACTTTGAACCCAGTATTTATCATGATTTTGACTCCGTTCTTTGTATGGTTATGGGATAACTGGAAGAAACAACCAAGTGCTGCTGGTAAATTTGCTGCTGGTTTGGTCTTTGCTGGTCTTTCATATATGTGGATGGCCCTTCCAGGAATGCTTTATGGAACAAACGGACGAGTTAGTCCATTTTGGTTAGTTGGCTCTTGGTTTATTGTTGAAATTGCCGAAATGCTTATTTCTCCAATTGGCTTATCTGTAACTACACGTTTAGCACCAAAAGCTTTCCGTTCACAAATGATGAGTCTTTGGTTCTTAGCAGATGCCACTGGACAAGCTATCAACTCTCAAATTGTTAAATACTACTCAAGTAAAACTGAAGTGGCATACTTCTTAGCAGTGGGAATTGTTAGTGTCTTGTTTGGTGTAGTAATGTTTTTCTTCACTAAGAAAATTCATAATTTAATGGCAGATGCTGAATAAAACAAACATAATTTAATATTTAATAAGGAAAGATTTGATGGATAATTCGAATCTTTCCTTATTTTTTATAAAATCATTAGCTCACGCTTTTGAGAATGCGTTTTAGTAAAATTTTTGCGCCTAAGGTAATACAATAAAAAATGAATAAGAAAGGTTATTTAAATGAAAGTGTGATATATAATGATTGAAAGTAATCACAGTGCATGTACATCAATTTTAATTGGAAAAAATGCTACAACAGATGGCAGCATTATCATTGGACGTAATGAAGATGATAAGCCAAACTGTGCTAAGCATTTAGCTTTTCATGAAGAAAAGGATATTCCTAATAATCACTTTAAGTCTAACTTGAATAAGTTTGAAATGGATTTACCAACCCATAGATATGCTTATTCTTCAACTCCAAATTGGAGTGACAAGAAGGGTGTTTATGAAGAATCTGGGATTAACCAGTTTGGTGTAGCAATGAGTGCTACTGAAACTACTTATGCTAATGACCAAGTTCAATCTTTTGATCCATTTAAGAAGACCGGTATCATTGAAGAAGCAATGGTAACTTGTATTTTGCCTTATGTAAAGACAGCCCGCGAAGCTATTGCCCGCTTTGCTAAGATTATTAAAGATCATACTGCAGGTGAATCAGATGGTATTTTGTTTGCCGATCCTAAAGAAGCTTGGTACTTCGAAATTGGTACTGCTCACTACTGGGTAGCACAACGTATTCCAGATGATTGCTATGCTGTAGCTGCTAATGAATTAGCCATTCAAGAAATTGACTTTAATGACTCTGATAACTTCATTACTGCTCCTGGTTTACAAAAATTTGTTGAAGAGCATAATTTATGGCCAAATAATAAGCCATTTAATTGGCGCCGTATTTTTGGTACACATAATCTGTTAGATTTAACTTATAACACTGCTCGTGTTTGGACTGGTCAAAGAATTTTAAGTCCTTCTATTAAGCAAGAGCCAAGCAGCTTTGATATTCCATTTATTCAAAAAGCAGACCATCCAATTTCAATTACTGATGCCCAAAGAGTATTAAGAGACCACTATGATGGAACTAAATATGATGTAGCAAATCCGGTTAATAAAGATACAGCCGTATATCGTCCAATTAGTGTTGACTTTACTGAAGAATCACACTTATTGCAACTTAAGGGTAAGGACTGGATTCACTGGTTATCGTTAGGCATTACTTGTCAAAATGTATATGTTCCTTTCTACCCACAAGGTAGCGTAGTACCAAGCTTCTATAGACACGGAAAAGATAAGTATGCTTCAAACTCAGCATATTGGATCTACAAGGAAGCACAAGTTTTAGCTGATCGTTCATGGAAAGACTATGGTTTGCAATTGTATCAAGCTAGAAATGCTACACAACAAAAATTAAGTCAAATGCGGGCAGAATATGATGTCAAAGTTGATAAAGAAAAAGATCCTGCAAAGAAGTTAGACTTAATTAATAAAGCAAACAAAGACTTAGCTCATACAGCAGTTAAAGACTACCAAGAATTAATTGGTAAGTTAATCACAAAGCAAATAAAGAAATCACCATTGCACTTTAGAAGAGACCCAGACTTATAATCTAGGATTGTAAATCATAAAAAAACGAGTAGAATAAGTTCTGAAGAAATAATTGAATGACAGAGAGCATTCATTTTGGAGGAATTTAATATGGATACAATGGTTAAGCACAGACATACTCTAAGCAAAAATCAGAAGTGGGTTATTGCATCTACTTCATCAGGTTTTGCGCTTGAGAATATGGATGTGCTTTTTTTATCGTTTGCAATGAGTTCGATGATTGCTGATCTTCACTTGTCAGGTGGGGAGGCTGGTTTTATTTCAACGATTACTAATTTAGGAATGTTAGTTGGTGGAATCGCCTTTGGAATTTTAGGTGATAAGATTGGTCGAGTTAAAACTTTTAGCCATACAGTAATTATTTTTGCAATTGCGACAGCTTTGATGGCATTTGCCAATAATATTTATCTTATCTATGCCCTTCGGTTTTTAGCAGGAATTGGAGCAGGTGGAGAATATGGTGTTGGAATTGCTTTAATTGCTGAGAACTTTCATAAAGAACAAATTGGTAAAATGACCTCAGTAGCAGCGATTGGTGGCCAAATTGGAGCAATTTTAGCGGCTTTAATTGCAGCTTGGATTATTCCAGCAGCAGGTTGGCATATGCTATTTTTAGTAGGGATTCTTCCAGTAATTTTAACCATCTTCATTAGAAAACACGTCCATGAAAGTGAACAATTTATTAGGGTTCAAGCTAGTGAAAGTAATTCTTTATTATCGGATGTCGCTAAAAAAATGTTTTCAACACTACATCTTGCTTGGCAAACCGTGGGTCTAATGATTATGATGACAGTTCAAATTGCTGGATACTTTGGTTTAATGAACTGGCTTCCCACAATTGTGCAAAAGCAATTGAATTTAAATGTTTCAAATTCTAGTCTTTGGATGATTTCTACGATTATTGGAATGAGCATTGGTATGATGACATTTGGCTCAATTTTTGACTACTTTGGCCCGAGAAGAGCCTTTGCAATTTTCTTAATTGGTTCAGCTTTAATGGTTTATACATTAAGTTTGGCCCAAAATATGACCATGCTCTTGATTATTGGAGCTGTAGTTGGCTTTTTCTCAAATGGGATGTTTGGTGGCTATGGCGCTGTAATCAGTAGATTATATCCAACAGAAATTCGGTCGAGTGCCAATAATATTATTGTTAATGTCGGCAGAGCAATCGGTGGATTTTCATCAGTAGTAATAGGTATTTTAATGGATAAATATAACTTAGGCGTAGTAATGGGCTTTTTATCAGCTTTATACTTACTTAGCTTTGTTGTGATGATTACTTTACCAGGCTTAAAAACTTTAACAAAAGAAGCTAAAAGAAACTAAATATAGCTTTTAACGATGGGAAACTAGTAAGAATAAATATTTTTCAATTGATAATTGTCCTTGTATACTGGAGAAAAGTAAGTGTGAGAGGAAATAATTATGAAGAAGAAAAAGATTTATCTTGCTAGTTTTTTTATTGCATTATTTTTATTTGTGTTAGCGGGATGTGGTCAAAAAGCTCAAAATATTCCTGCTAAAAGGGTTACTGTATCTTTAACCAATACTAAAACAATTCCCACATTTTTCTTTCATGGTTGGGGGTCAAGTGCAAATGCGGAGACCCAAATGGCGAATGCCGCAAAAAAGGCTGGTGTAAGTAATACAATTATTCAAGCAGATGTAAGTAAAAATGGCACTGTTAAACTTAAAGGCACGATCCCAAAAAATGCAAAAAATCCAATTATCAAAGTTAATCTAGAAGATAATCAGAGTGGAAAAACATCATATGTAAAAGATGTAATAACTGCAATCTCTAATAAATATCATTATGCAAAGATTAATTTAGTTGGTCATTCAATGGGAAATCTACAAATTGCTAACTACATTAATGAAAACTATGACAATAAAAAATTGCCTAAGATTAATAAAGTAGTTTCAATTGCAGGGCATTACGATGGCTATCTTGGTGAAGAAGCTGGCCAAAAGGCTAAGATCAAAAATAAGAAAACAGGTGAACCGGATATTTATAATGATGGTTTTAAGCAATTATTACCTTTACGGAAACACTATCCGAGACAAATTGAGGTCTTAAATATCTATGGTAATAAAGAGGACGGTTCAAATTCTGACGGATCAGTTTCTGTAGCCTCAGCACAAAGTTATAAATATTTAATTAATGGCCGTGCCAAATCATACCGTGAAGTAGAAATTAAGGGTAAGAATGCACAACATAGCAAATTACACGAAAATAAAGAAGTTGATAAACTTTTAATTAATTTTTTATGGAAAGAATAATAAAAAGTTATTGACAATAGTCTCTGTGGATACTAATATAGTTAATTAATTAGTATCTACAGAGACTATTTTTGTGAGGTGAAGTATGGAATTAACTGCTACCGAAAAGTTGAATTTTGCAATTATCCGAGGTGGAAAAGCTTATGCAGAGTGGGATAGACAACATGGCATGCCAAGTTATCTAACCATTATTTTGTATGAACTATTAATGCGCCAAAGATTAACGCAAAAAGATCTGGTCAACTTAAGTGACTTACCAAAGCAATCTATTAATAAAGGAATTCACCGCTTACTAGAACAAGATTATCTAGAACTGACAATTGATCCAGAAGATAATCGGGTTAAGTATTGCCAGCTAACTGCTTCAGGGAAAAAATACGCTAAAAAGAAAATGACTCCTTTATTTGAAATTGAAAAGCAAATTGCACAAAAAATGGGCGCACAAAAGATGGAACAGTTAGTGGCTCTAAATGAAGAGTGGAGTGATACCTTTTGGGAGCTTTTAAGAAAGAAGGGAGAATAATAGATGCAAATTTTGAAGCCACACTTCAAAAATTATCGTAAAGAAATAATTTTAGCGATTATTACAATTCTAATTTCTGCTTTTGCAACCTTATGGCAGCCAAGATTATTAGAAAATATCCAAAAAGCAATTTTGGCGGATAACCAGAGTGTTGTCTTAAGAGATGGAATTGGATTAGTTGTACTCGGTTTATTAGCAATTATTGCTGGTATTTTTAACGTATATTATGCTGCAAAAATTGCCCAGGGAATAACCTCAGATTTACGTGAAGAAACTTATGCTAAGATTCAAAGTTTTTCTTTTGGAAATATTGAAAAATTCTCTAGTGGTTCATTAGTTGTTCGTTTAATTAATGATATGAACCAAGTTATGAATATGATGATGATCTTATTCATGCAATTACTCAGAATGCCAATTATTTTAATTGGATCATTTGTACTGAGTATTATTACAATTCCTCAGTATTGGTGGGCTCCAGTGTTGATGCTATCTTTAATGATGGGAGTTGGATACATTGTTATTCAAAATATGAATAAACTTTTTGCTAAATTCCAACATTATATGGATAAAATTTCTACTCGGGTTAAAGAAAATTTACAGGGTGTACGTGTAGTTAAGTCATTTAATCAAGGCGAAAATGAGATTAAGAGATTTAACAAAACTTCCGATGATTTAAACGAATTAAATATTAAAATTGGCTACTGGATTTCTACTATTATGCCCGCGTTTATGTTAATTGCTTATTTAGTAATTGCTTTAGTTGTCTTTTTAGTAGGTCGGAGTGCCAATTTAACTCCAACTGATGTTGCAGTCATATCACCATATGTTTCTTATATTTTAACTTTGCTTTTTGCAATTTTAATTGGTGGCTTTGTAATTATGAACTTTACTCGTGGTATGGTTTCTCTACGAAGAATTAAAGAAGTTCTTGATACTGAACCAGATGTTAAGTTTGATCCTAATGCACCGACTGCACCAGAAAAGGGTAGTATTGAATTTGAAAATGTTTCTTTCACTTATCCTGATGGAGATAAGCCAACCTTGAAGAATATTTCATTTAAGGTAAAACCAGGTGAAATGGTTGGTATTGTTGGAGCAACCGGATCTGGTAAAAGTACGCTTGCACAACTTATTCCACGTCTCTATGATCCGACTAAAGGAACAATAAAAATTGGTGGCAAAGACTTAAAGACAATTGGTGAAAAATCACTACGTAATACTGTTTCAATGGTTTTACAAAAAGCAATTTTATTCTCTGGAACAATTGCTTCTAACTTGCGTCAAGGAAAAGAAGATGCGACCGATTATGAATTAAAACGTGCTTCAGAAATTGCCCAAGCACAGGAATTTGTTGGTCAATATCCGGATCAATTTGACCATGAAGTAGAAGAAAGATCAGCTAACTTCTCTGGTGGTCAAAAGCAACGTTTATCAATTGCTCGTGGTGTTATTGGTCAGCCACCGATTTTAATTTTAGATGACTCCACTTCAGCCTTAGATGCTAAGTCTGAAAAATTAGTTCAAGAAGCTTTAGAGCATGACTTAAAAGATACAACAACAGTAATTATTGCTGAAAAGATAGTATCAGTGATGAATGCAGACAAAATTTTAGTTTTAGATGATGGTAAATTGGTTGCTGAAGGAACTCATGAAGAATTACTAAAGACTTCGCCAATTTATCAAGATATTTATCGTACACAGAAAGCTAAAGAAAAGAGAGGTGAAATTGATGAGTAATACTAAAAAAGCATTAAAATACTTTGCCAAGTATTTAAAGAATTATTGGAAAGGCGTTACAATTGTTATCGTCTTATCCTTGATTTCGACTTTGAGTCAAGTACTTGGTCCTCTTTTCCTAGGAAATGCTGTTCAAGAATTAACTAAGGCAGTTAACAAAGTAGCTAGCCGTACTCATGATTTAAGTAGCTTTTATCAGGCTTTAGGATCAATGGTGGGTGTATATGCAGCTGGAATTATCGCATCATTTATTGCATGGATGGTAATGTCAAAATTCACTGCAAATGCTACTAATGATATGAGAGAAAACTTATTTGCTAAGTTTCAAAGAATGTTAATTCGCTACTTTGATACTCATCAAGATGGAAAACTATTATCTCTATTTAATTCAGACTTAGATAATATTTTTAATGCCTTGAATAATGCAATTTTTGAAATTATTTCTCAAGGCGCATTATTAATCGGAACTATCATTATGATGTTTATCGTAAACCCAACTATGGCCCTATTTACGGTAGCAACAACGCCATTTATTTTGATTATTAGTTTAGTCATTATGAAGAAGGCGAGAATTTACTTAGATAAGCAACAGGATAAAATTAGTGATCTTAATGGTTATGTAAATGAACAGATCAATGGTGAAAAAGTAATTATTACTAACGGCTTACAAGAAGAATCTGTTCAAAACTTTAAAAAGTACAATAACGATGTTCGTAGCGCTATGTTCAAAGGTCAATTTTATTCTGGGATGCTCTTCCCCTTGCTACAAGGAATCTCTTTACTGAATTTAGCCATTGTAATTGGTGGAGGGGCATGGCTGATTGTTAGTGGCCAAGTCAGTCAAGCAATTGGTTTGGGATTAATTGTTGCCTTTGTTGAATATTCACAAACATATTTCCAACCACTAACCCAACTCACTTCAATTTATTCAATGACACAGCTTGCTTTAACTGGTGCTAGAAGATTGGCAACTGTTGAAGAACAAGATGAGGAGAATACGGTACCTGATGGAAAAGTTCTTAAAGGAATCAAAAAGGGCGTTAAATTAGAAAACGTTCATTTTGGCTATAACGCTGATAAAGAAATCTTGCACGGTGTTTCAATTGATGTCGATAAAGGTAAGTCAGTTGCTGTAGTTGGACCAACGGGTTCAGGTAAAACTACAATCATGAACCTAATTAATCGCTTCTACGATGTAAATAGTGGGAAAGTAACTTTTGATGGCGTTGATGTGCGTGATATTACTCTTGAATCTTTAAGAAATAATGTTGGTATTGTTTTACAGGATTCGGTTCTATTTACTGGAACCGTTGAAGATAATATTAAATATGGTAAACCAGATGCGAGCCGAGATGAGGTGATTGCGGCCGCAAAAGAAGCTAATATTCATGACTTCATTACGACCCTACCTGATGGTTATGATACGCAAGTTTCAGAAGAGAATTCCGTCTTTTCTACTGGTCAAAAGCAATTAATTTCAATTGCTCGAACAATCTTAACTGACCCAGAATTTTTGATTTTGGATGAGGCTACTTCTAATGTAGACACTGTTACTGAGGCTAAGATTCAAAAAGCTATGGACGCGGTTATTGCAGGTAGAACTAGTTTTGTTATTGCTCACCGTTTGAAGACTATCTTAAATTCAGATAAAATAGTAGTGTTGAAAGATGGAAATGTCATTGAAGAAGGAAATCACGATGAATTAATTAAGAAGCGTGGTTTTTACTATGGCTTGTATACTAATCAAATGGCATTTGAATAATAAATTAGAGGGATGCTTTCCCTCTAATTTTAGTTAGGGGGAAAGTTTAAAAAGTGAAGAGAAAGCTACGATTCTTTTCTTTATTTGTTGTCTTATTTAGCGTTTTTTTACTTTCGGCATGTCAAAAAAATACTCGTAACGTCTACCAAGAAGTTAAAAAAAGTGATGAAATTACTTGGGGTGTTAAGGCGGATACCCGTTTATTTGGTTTAATGAGTATTAAAACCGGAAAAATTGAAGGTTTTGAAGTTGATTTAGCAAATGCTTTAACTAAGGAAATACTAGGAAAAAATGCTAAGGCAAACTTTGTACAAACTACTGCAAAAACAAAAATTCCACTTTTGAAAAATGGAAATATTGATGCAGTTTTAGCGGCAATGACGATTACGCCAGAACGCAAAAAGCAAATTGATTTTAGCGATCCATATTTTTATGCTGGACAATCACTTCTTGTAAAAGATGATTCAACAATCAAGAGCATTAAAGATATGAATGGTAAAACTGCATTAGCTGTAAAAGGTACAACAGCAGTTGCCAATGTTAAAAAATTTGCACCTAAGGCTAAAGTATTAGAATTTGATGATTATGGTCAAGCATTTACTGCGCTTAAAGCCGGTCAAGGTCAAGCCATGACTACTGATAATGGTTTGCTTGCCGGAATTGCAACAGAAAACAAGGGCTATAAACTTGTAGGGGGCACCTATACTAAGGAACCCTATGGAATTGCTGTCAATAAAGGACAGACACAAATGAAAAATGCAATTAATCGTGCACTAGTAAAATTAAAAAAAGATGGGACGTATGATGCCTTGGTAAAGAAGTGGTTTAGCGGTATTCCGGGCTTTAATATTAAAGAGGCCGAAGGTGAAAAATAAAATTTTTACTTGCCTTTTTTGAAAAAATATTATTAAATGTAATCAACATTTAAATTTAAAAAGCGATAAAAAGAAAAGTAGGTAATCTATTTCTTTTAGTGAGTTAACGGTAGTGGAAAAGTTAGCAGACCCTGGATTATTGAAAGACACTTTTATAATGCTGCTGGCCGAAATCTTTTAAGAGAGTAAGTTTAGCCGTAAGCGGTACGTTATCTAGCCGCTGGAGCATGGTTGTGCTCTAGTCAAGTTGGTCTTTAATTAGACAATTTAGGTGGTACCGCGGAAAAAAGCCTTTCGTCCTGAGTAATTTAGGAGCGAAGGGCTTTTTTTCTTTGCTCCAATCAGGAAATAAAGGGGTATGCAACAGATATAACTACAGAAGTTAATTTTAAGAAGTTTTAGAGTAGAATGGAAAAGTGAGTAAAAAAGAGAGGGGAAGCACAATGGCTGCAATTATTGATTTTAAGCATGTAAATAAGTACTATGGTAAGTTCCATGCTTTAAAGGATATTAATTTGAGTATTGAAGAGGGTCAAGTTGTTTCAATTATCGGCCCGTCTGGTTCTGGTAAGAGTACTTTGATTCGTACAATGAATGGATTAGAGCGAATTAATTCTGGTACTTTGATGGTTACTGGCTATGATTTGGCAGATAAGCATACGGATTTAAATAAAATTCGTAAGAATGTGGGAATGGTTTTCCAACATTTTAACTTATACGACAACCACACTGTGCTTGAAAATATAACTTTAGCTCCTAAGATTGTTTTGCATAGACCAGATAAGGAAAATAATGATATTGCCATGGATCTTCTAAAAAAAGTTGGTCTTGAAGAAAAGGCAAATATGTATCCAAGACAATTGTCTGGTGGACAAAAGCAACGTGTTGCAATTGCTCGTTCATTAGCTATGAGACCAAAGGCAATTTTGTTTGATGAACCAACTAGTGCTCTTGATCCAGAAATGATTCAAGATGTGTTAGATGTTATGAAATACGTAGCAGATCAAGGAATTACAATGGTTGTTGTAACTCACGAAATGGGATTTGCTCGTGAAGTTGGGGACAGATTAATTTTCTTTGATCAAGGTAGAATTTTAGAGGATGAAAAACCAGAAGAATTCTTTGCACATCCTAAGACTGAACGTGCACGTCAATTTTTAAGTAAGGTTATTACTGAAAAGCTAGGTGGCTAAAATGAAAAAATCAACTAAGATTTTTATTTTGCCTCTGGTACTAGCTTTATTAGTTACTTTGACCGGCTGTGCCAAGAAGCAGAAATCAAGTAATGTTTATGATCAGGTTAAAGAGAGTAAGACAATTACTTGGGGAGTTAAGGCTGATACTCGTTTATTTGGTTTAATGAGTATTAAAACTGGAAAAATCGAAGGCTTTGAAGTTGATTTAGCAAAGGCCTTAACTAAGCAAATGTTGGGCAAAGACGCAAAAGCTGAATTTGTACAAACAACTCCCAAAACAAGAATACCGTTATTAAAAAATGGAAATATTGATGCAATTTTAGCAACAATGACTATTACGCCTGATCGAAAAAAACAAGTAACTTTTAGTGAACCATATTTTACTGCTGGACAATCACTACTTGTAAAAGATGATTCTTCAATCAAAAATGTTAGAGACTTGAATGGTAAAACTGCCTTAGCTGTTAAAGGAACAACAGCAGTTGATAATGTTAAGAAGTTTGCGCCTAAAGCAAAAGTTTTGGAATATGATGATTATGGTCAAGCATTTACTGCATTAAAAGCTGGTCAAGGACAAGCAATGACTACCGATAACGGATTACTTGCCGGTATTGCTAGTGAAAATAAAGGTTATAAATTAGTAGGGGGAACTTACACAAGTGAACCTTACGGTATTGCGGTAGAAAAAGGTCAAACTGATTTTGCTGATCATATTAATAAGGCACTAAATGAATTAAAGAAAAATGGAACGTATCATCGTCTATTAGTTAAATGGTTTGACGGTATTCCAGGATTTAATATTAAGGAGGTTGAAAATTCGTGATAGGAATTTTAACAAATCATTGGTCTGAATTCTTATCAGGCTTTTGGAACACAATTTTATGTAGTGTAATTGCCCTATTCTTTAGTTTGATCCTTGGGGTAGGTTTTGCTTTGTTAGAAGTTGCACCAAATAAGTTTGGTAGAGCAGTAGCACATGTCTACATTGAAATTTTCCGTAACATTCCTTTGTTAGTTATTACAATGATCTTTTATCTGGTTGTACCTCAAATTTGGTTCAAGGTATCTGGATTTGCAGCAGGTACAATTGGATTAACATTATATACTTCAGCATTTATTGCAGAAACAGTTAGAGCGGGAATTAACTCAGTTGGTGATGGTCAAATGGAAGGTGCCCGCTCAAATGGGATGACTTATACGCAAGCTATGCGGTATGTTATCTTGCCACAAGCTTTAAAGATTGTCATTCCGCCATTAGGTAACCAGTTCATTAACTTAATTAAGAACTCATCTGTTTTAGCCTTTGTAGCAGGTTTTGATTTGATGTATCAAGCAGACGTAATTGCATTCTCATCATTTGAAACAATCAATACTTATGTTGTTGTAGGGTTATTTTACTTAGTACTAACCCTCCCATTAAGTTACTACATGCGTCACTTAGAAAAGAAATTAGCCTAGGAAGGAGAAAAAGATGGAAAACTTTATTCATGCATATTCTTGGATTAACATTCGCTTTCTCTTACAAGGTTTGTGGGTGACCATATATGTATCTTTGATCTCAATTGCTTTAAGTTTTGTATTAGGACTAGTATTTGGTTTTATCCGTTACGTGAAAATTAAATATCTTTCAGCAATTGTTGGATTTGTAATTGATATTATTAGAAACCTACCGCTATTGTTAATTATCTTCTTTACGTATTTTGGATTACCAGAATTAGGGATTATTACCAATCCAACGGTTGCTTCTATTATTGCCTTGGTAGTATTTGAAGGGGCAATGCTAGCTGAAATTGTGAGAAGTGGGATTGCTGCTGTTGATCCAGGCCAAATGGAAGGTGCTCGGTCAAACGGTATGACATATATGCAGGCAATGTATCATGTAATTATTCCGCAAGCCCTCAATAAGATGATTCCATCACTTTTATCACAATTTGTTTCATTAGTTAAGGATACGTCTTTAGCAACAATTATTGTTTTGCCGGAATTATTATTCCATGCACAAATTATTTATAGTCAAAATACTACTTACTTAATTCCAATGTATGTAATTATTGCGATTATGTACTTCATTGTTTGTTTCTCACTTTCAATGGTTGCTAAGCATTTACAAAGTAAATATTAAAAAATTAAACCACATGAAAAAATTCATGTGGTTTTTATTATGCCGTTTGAGTAGCAATAATTGTATATTTAACCGAATTGGTAAAAAAATGAACTGGTTTGGTATTTTTTGTATTTTTATTTTAAAGAAAGGAATAAAATACAGGTATAAATATATAAGAAAAAATAAAATGTGAGGAAATTAATTATGAAAAATTGGGGTTTAACAGCCATGTACATTGTCGTAATGTTACTAGGCTTCTTTGAATTGTATCGTACCTTCAGATTTTATAAGTGGGATAAAAAGGCAAAACAACTTGCAACTGCACCTTATGTAATATACTTTGGAACCTTCATTAGTGCAGTATTGATTATCGTACCAGTCATGTTCTTGTTAGGGGATACGAATCCTTATATTCCACACTTTTTATATGTTATTCTAGGAATTATTTTAATTATCGTATCACTTTTAATGTACTGGCGTGGACATCAAATGGCTAAAAAGTTGGGCAAGGATGATAGTAATTTAGCCGTTTGGCAAATTTATTTAATTAGTACAGTAATTCTATTTAGTGGATTTGTAAATTTCTTTAAGTAAATTATCTAGTAAAAAGAGCAACTACACATGAAAATATATGTGAAGTTGCTCTTTATTTACTATATTTTAATTGCTAAAGCTTCATATGGCTTTAACTCAAGTGTTGAAGAAAGAGTAACAATCTCTTCATCATAATTTTGAATTAAAATTTCACCGTCACGATCTATATATTCCGTAGGAACTTCAACCTTTGTTTCTTTGCCATAGAAGTTAGCAAAGACTAATAATTTTTCGTCAGAGTTATCTAAGTGGCGTTCATATGCCATAACCTGGGGATGATCCATCAAAAGTGGCTTAATGTGACCAGCTGAAATTAATTCTTCGCTTTTTCTAAGTTTAATTAACTTTTGGTAAAAATTAAATATTTCTCCTTCACGTAATTCCTTTTCAACATTCACCTTGTCTTGGTCAGTTGGCATCAGCCAAGGCTTACTTTCACTAAAACCAGCATATTTAGAATTATCCCAATGCATTGGGACTCTTGAATTATCACGAGCTTTTGATTGAACGATTTCAAAAGCTTCTTTTTCATGCATCCCTTTAGCAATGAGTGCATCATATGCATTTAGTGCCTCAATATCAACATAATCTTTCATCGAAGTATAGTGTGGATCCATCATACCGATTTCTTCACCCATGTAGATATAAGGTGTTCCGCGCAGTAGGTGAAGAGCGAGAGCTAACACTTCAGCAGATTTGTCATGATATTTACCGATATCGCCAAACCGATTTAAAGCCCAAGGTTGATCATGATTGTTCCAAAATAGAGCTTGCCAACCGCCACCTTGGTCAATTTTGCTGTTCCAAGTAAGCATAATGTCTTTTAATTTTTTGAAATCAAAAGGCATCTTTGACCACTTTTCTCCATTTTTGTAGTCAACTTTGAGATGGTGGAAAGTAAATACCATTGAGAGTTCATGATCTTGGGGACGAGTATAAGCAATTGAATTTTCAATTGTAGTAGAGGACATTTCTCCAACAGTGACAGACTCTGGATCTTGACCAAAGGACTTAGCGTTTAATTCTTTTAGATATTGCTGCACTACTGGAGTATCAGTATAGAGTGATTTTTCTTGGACTGGATCAGTTGAATCAACTAGGACAGTATCTTTTCCTGTTACATTAATTACGTCAAAGCGGAAACCGTGAACACCTTTACTGCGCCAAAAGTTTACTACATCAATTAAGGCAGCGCGAACCTCTGGATTGTGCCAGTCAAGATCTGCTTGAGTTGGATCATAAAGGTGGAGGTAGTAATAATCTGTGTCACCAAATTTTGACCAGGCAGGGCCACCAAATTTAGATTGCCAATTGTTAGGCAACTTTCCATCTTTACCTTTTCTGAGATAGAAGAATTTTTGATATTTTTTATCACCAGCAAGAGCCTTTTTGAACCATTCATGTTCAGTAGAACAGTGGTTTAAGACCATATCAAGCATGACATTAACATTTATATCTTTTAGTTTAGCCACTAATTCTTCAAAGTCGGCCATAGTTCCAAAGCGAGGATCAATTTTTTTATAATTGGCGATGTCATAGCCGTTATCATTTTGCGGGGAAACAAAAAAAGGATTGAACCAAATAAAGTCTACGTTTAGCTTCTTAATATAGTCAATTTTTTGGATAATTCCACGTAAATCACCGATGCCATCATTATTTGAGTCATAAAAAGATTTTGGATAAATTTGGTAAATTACTTTATTGCCTAAATTATTCATTGATATAGTACCTTTCTAAAACTTAATCTTTTTTCTACGAGCAAAATCAATAAATTTGAACTTATCGGGTCTGTGATAAGACAAAGTTAATTGAAATTTAGTTGTATTAGCTAAGTAATTACGGCTTGCAACTAAAACTGCAAGATCATTGTCGAGTTGAAGTAAGTCTTGAATTCTTTTATCAACTTTGCAGACAGAAATTTCTTTTGTTGCGTATGAAATATCTAATTTTTGTTTATTTTCTAAATAGTCATAGATAGAAGTCTCAGCAGCTTCCTGTGGAAGAGAATTAACTGGAGGGGAGAGTAAATAGTCACAATCCAATACATCTGCCTGCCCACCTATTAAACGTAATCGTTCAAGATGAAAACCGATGCTATTTTCTTCTTCAGGAAAATACTTTATAAATTGCGCTGGTAATTTATCTTCTTTTTGTAGAAGTAATACTTTTGTCTCAGCTTTTAATCCTAATTGGTTATTCAATTCCGCAAAACTAGTAATTCCGGAAATTGGAAAAGTATAACGATCTAAATTCAATACAATTGAACCTTTTCCTCTAATTTTTTGGATCAGTCCTAGGTCAGTTAAGCTGTTAAGAGCTTTTCGAATTGTCTCACGAGAAGCGCCATATAAATCCATTAATTGATGTTCACTTGGGAGATAGTCGCCAGGCTGATATTGTTGATGTTTGATTTTATCAACTAAGTCTTGGGCGATTACTCCAACTTTAGATTGAGCCATAAAAATCCTCCTTTGTCTTTAATTATATACACTTGATTAGACAAGTAAAGAAAAATATTTTTAACTATAAAATATTGATTTAAAAGAAAAGTAAGCTTTTTCATAAAAATATATTGACAACTTGTACAGACAAGTATAATATTGAAATCAAGATAAATGAAAGCGGATACTTTCAAAGAGGAGAATGAAATTATGGTACAAGATACTACTAATTTATTAGCTCCAGCAACTGGAGCGGTTATTGCTTTGGCTAAAACTTCCGATCCAATCTTTTCACAGGGAACAATGGGGGATGGGTTTGGATTAACTCCAACTATTGGAAAGGTTGTAGCACCTGTTTCAGGGAAAATCAGTATGGTTGCTGACACTAAACATGCTGTTGGTATCGTAACTGAAGAAGGACTAGAAGTGTTAGTTCATATGGGTGTGGACACCGTTGGCTTAAAGGGAGCTCCATTTACCATTAAGATTGAAAATAGTCAGGAAGTTAAGGCTGGCCAAGAAATTGCTGAAATGAACTTAGATGAAATTAAAGCCAAAGGATTAGATACAACAATTATGGTTTTAATTACTAATTCAGCAGATAAGCTTTCAGGACTAGATGTAACTGAAGGTGAAGCAAAAGCTGGTGAAGTAGTAGCAACTGCATACTTGAAAGAAGCAGGAGCTGAGGATACTTCAAGCAAAAAGTTATCTTATCCAGAATTAGCTACCTTTATTATTAAAAATGTTGGAGGTAAGGATAATGTTAATAATGTGATTCACTGTATTACACGTTTGCGTTTTTACTTAAAGGATGAAAGTAAAGCAAATGATGAAGCTTTGAAAAATCAGCGTGGAATTTTAGATGTAATGCATGCTTCGGGTCAATATCAAGTGGTAATCGGTAATGAGGTTACTAATGTTTTTGATAAAGTAGTTAAACAATTAGGACCGTTAGATAGTGAAGCAGCACCAGCTGCAGAAGATGATGGTAAAAATCCAGTTTCAAGAGCTTTTGGTAATCTAATTGGCTTTATTACTGGTTCAATGAGTCCAATTATTGGGGTAATTGCTGCAGCTGGTATTATTAAGGGTATATTAGCCCTCCTAACTCTTCCTCAATTAGGGAGTTTGCTTAGTGTAAAGAGTACAGCTTATATTACAACTAGTGCAATCGCTGATTCCGCATTCTTCTTCCTACCAATTTTAGTAGGATATTGTGCAGCTAAAAGATTAAATTCTGATCCAATTATTGCCGCAGTTATTGGTGGTGTGCTTGTTTATCCGCAATTAGTTGATTGGGGTAAAGCTTTCAAGACCATGTTTGAAATTGGCGGAATTAAGTTTGAGTTTTTGAACTACACGTACTCAATTTTCCCAATGATTTTAGCTGCATGGCTTGCTAAAAAATGTGAAGATTGGCTTAAAAAGTGGCTACCATCATACTTACAAATGATTTTTATTCCATTAATTACTGTTCTAGTTGTATCAGCATTAACTTTGATGGTAACTGGTCCAATTATTCAAGGTGTTGCCAACGGTATTGCTGTCTTCATTAACTGGTTAGTTCATGCATCTGGCTGGGTTGGCGGATTCATTATTGGTGGTTTCTACCAAGTATTGGTTATCTTTGGTCTTCACTGGGGTGTTGTGCCACTTGTTGCTCAACAAATTGCTGGAACTGGTGAAAGTGCATTAAACGCAATTATTTGTTCATCAATGATTGCCCAAGGTGCTGCAGTATTAGCTGTTGCTATTAAGTCTAAGAAAGAAGACTTAAAGGAATTAGGTTTTGCTTCAACAATTTCTGCAATGTGCGGTGTAACAGAACCAGCCGTTTATGGTATTAGTTTAAGATATAAGAAAGTATTTATTTCTGGATGTAT
Source organism: Lactobacillus johnsonii (assembly GCF_014058685.1). NCBI lineage: Bacteria > Bacillati > Bacillota > Bacilli > Lactobacillales > Lactobacillaceae > Lactobacillus > Lactobacillus johnsonii. The sequence continues at coordinate 640,621 of NZ_CP059055.1, forward strand.
CGGTTCTGCCTTTGGTGGATTAGTTACTGGCTTAATGCACGGAACAATGTATGGCTTTACTGGTGGTTTGATTGGATTCTCATCATTCTTCAATCCAAAACATCCAACTGATTTATCTAGTTTCTACACATTCTTAATTGCTAGTGCTGTAACTATTGTAGTTTCATTTATTGTAACTTGGGTATGGGGCTACAATGACAAGATGGTACAAGGTGCTAAGGTAGCAAAGAAGAAGAGGCCAGGTAGTAAGTAATATAATAGAAAAAATTATGGCCATTATTTGATCTTAGAAGGGGCAATTAGTAGATTTGATAACCAAATTAAGTTGATAAAATTGATAAAACAGCGTTGATAATTCAGCGCTGTTTTTTTGAATTCAATAGTTGAAAATATTAAATCTTATTAATATAATTAATAATAATTTAATTGTGTCGTAGATTGGGGGAAAGGCTATGATCTTTGAAAAGCTTTTTTCTAAAGAAAATAAAAAAGATGAGATTGTTAGGGTAAAAATAAGTGACGAAGAATTCAACGAATTGAAAATAAAATTAAGTAGCGGGGATGTAACAGTTGAACAAGGAGAACGTTTTGCAGTTAACTTTATAGGTAAACGGCACTACTTACCTATTGTTCAATTGGAAAATGGAAAGTTACAGCTTAAGCAGAGAATTAATTTAATTGATAATGGTGAAGCGCATCTTAAAGTCTTTGTACCAGCAGATGTAACTTTAGATAGGCTTGATGTTCAAACTAATAGTGGTGATATTGAAATTGTTGATACCAAAGTGGAAAAAGCATATCTTAAATCGACTGAGGGAAGAGTTAGAGTAAGACGTGTTGCAATTGCTGAATCTCTTCTAGAATCGACAGATGGTAATGTAACCGTGAGAAACAGCGATTTAGCTGATGGGAAGCTTGCTACATATGATGGAGAAATTAAAGTCTCAGGATCTACCTTATCTCAAATTTCATTGAATGTTACCGATGGAGACATGAATTTAACTGACGTAACTATTGATGGTGGAAGTGCAAACTTAAAGGCTGGTAATTTCACCTTAGATCATGCTGTCTTTAAGAGCGATTATGAGATTAATAATATTGAAGGGAATAATACTGTCTGGAGTGCAAATTTAAAGTACGCCCGTGTCAGGACAGCTAATGGACTAAATAATATTTCATTTGATCCGCAACCATCTGGAGTGATCTTAACAATGACAACAGTAGATGGAGATAATGTGGTGGAATAGGAGAAGAATGGTGAAAAGAGAGAAATCTAAGCAGAAAAATTTAGGAATTTATAGTAGCTTGAAATCAGTTATTATTAATACAGTCTCATTCTTTGTAATGAGTTCTATAGTAGTGGGAATTTCTAATTGGAGTGAATCTCAAAGCTTAATACTGAAAACGTCAGAATATCTTGGATTAATAGGTGGAAGTCTGATTGCTGGAATTATAATGAGTTTCTTTTTTGGTGAAAAATAACCCCGTGGAAAACCACGAGGTTATTTTTATTTGACTGTACTTAAAACTGAGCGAATTTTCGTAGTAAGCATATCGATAGCAACATCATTTTCTCCACCTTCTGGAACAATGATATCAGCATAACGCTTAGTTGGTTCAATGAACTGATTATACATTGGCTTAACTGTTGCTAAGTATTGATTAATTACTGATTTTACAGAACGGCCACGTTCTTGTGTATCACGCTCTAATCTTCTGATAAAACGAATATCATCATCAGTATCTACAAATACTTTAATACTCATTAAATCACGTAAATTCTCTTCGCCTAAAACTAGAATACCTTCTAAGATAATAATATCAGCCGGTTCAGTGTGAATTGTCTTTTCACTTCTTGTATGAGCGGTAAAGTCATAAACTGGCATTTCAACTGCCTTATAGTCCATTAATTGACGTAATTGTTCAACAAGAAGGGGCATGTCAAAGGCATCAGGATGGTCGTAGTTGATTTTTTTACGGTCTGCCATTGATAAGTTGTCGTTGTTCTTGTAGTAAGAATCTTGCGTCATAATTAAGATATGGTCGTCTTGTTGTAATTGGTCATAAATTTCATGAGCGATGGTTGTTTTACCACTACCAGAACCACCAGCAATTCCAATGATAATAGGGCGTTTACTTTGCACAATAAAATCTCCTTTTTTAAACTATTACAATAATACCTTAAAATTATGCGCTATGATAGCTTTCTGAGCAATAATCTTGACAAATATGTTTTTTATAGTGATATATTTTGGAACTAGTTAAAAATAAATACCTTGTTCACTATTAATATTTATAAAATTAATTCTCTTTCAAAAATATCTATATTTACTAGTAGTGCATTATAGAAAAAGAATACCAAATCAGTCATCCAATTGACCAATTTGGTATTTTTTGGCTTTTTAGATAGTAAAAGATGGTAATATTTAAGACATAAAAATGTTATTAATTGTTTTAGAGGAGAGAATAACAATGAAAGAAATTAAAAAAGAAAATATCGTTAAGAAAGTTACTTTAACTGAAGAAGAAATGAATGAAGTTACTGGTGGAGCTAGAGTAAATGGTTTTGTTAATGGAAATTGGAATAAAGGTATATTTTACTGGACACGCAACATTTGGAAATAAAAATGTTGTTAGTTTATAGCTTTTTAATGCTTATTTCTGGAGTAACCGATTTATGGATATTTTTTAGAGTTTCTCAAATTGCAGCTAGTAAAAAAAATATTTTGATTCTCGGTGGAGTGTTATTATTACTTCCTATTGTATGTGTAGGCATTGTTCAACTAGCTACTTTTTTAGAAATTTTATTTTTTATATTTTATTTTAGAAAAAGTAAAGAAAAAGACGTGGCTGTTGGATCAATTTTGATTGTGGGAGTTGTAGATTCTATAATAGATATATTAAATAGCATTTTAATGGAACTTTTGCATATTGAGGATATAATTTATCTTGATTTATTGGTCCAAATTAGCATTATAATTCTTGCAGTTTTTATTATTGAAACATTATATAAGTTTCTTTACTCATATTTAATGAGTGAAAATCACAATGTGTTTATAGGACTATTGATCTATCTATATGTTTCCACTACTTTAACAATGATTTTTTATGCGCAAACTAAGAAGGTTACATCATTAAGTATATTTTTTACAATTTTTGTATTAATTCAAATAGTTTTTGCTATAGCGACTTACGTGGAACTAATAAATATTCAAAAGCATCTTTTGAAAAAGTCCCAACAAGACAAACTAATAAAAGAGCAAAAACAACTTCAAGAATACACGCGATACTTAGAAGAGAGCGAAGATGAACTGCGTGCTTTTCGCCATGATTATCGAAATATGTTTAATTCATTAAAAATCAGTGCACAAGAGGGAGATACGAAGGAACTAATTCAAAAACTAGACGAATATACTAAGACTAATTTAAATGCCAAAGCATTTGAAAAGTATAGAAATGTTAATCACATTAAAGTAAAATCTTTGAAAAGCATTATTATTGCTAAGTTAACAGAAATGTATGGATCAAAAATCCCATATAATTTCGAATGTAGAGATGATATTACTAAAATCCCTAACAATATTAATGAATTGGATTTAGTTAGAATTATTGGCATCAGTTGTGATAATGCAATTGAAGAAAGTAAAGCATTATTGAAACAGAATAAAAAAGCTCATATTGAAATTATGATTAGTTCAAATGAGGATGGCGAATTTGAATATGAAATTCAGAATAAAAGAAGAGATTCAGAAATTTCACTTAAACAAATCCAGCAACGTGGTTATTCAACGAAGAAAAGTCACTCTGGCATGGGTTTAGCCAATATTAATAGTATTAAGAATAAATATGAAAATATGACGATTTCTTATGAGATACCGAAGGGATACTTTGATTTCTATCTCGTAATTGAACCAGAGGAGCTAATTAACAGTTAATGAAAATATAGAAATTTATAGAAGAAATAGAAAAAAGCTTATTTAGAAATGAAGTGCCATAGAAAAGTTAGACATTTATAAAATTTTAAAGATTTGATAATACACGATTTCTGTATTTTACAGGAGTCGTGTATTTTAATTTGTTTGATCTTCTAACATTGTTAAACCAATAAATATAATCTTTCAGAATTTCCTTCATCTCTTCTAAACTTCCAATCTTAAGTCGATTCAGTTTTTCTCTCTTCATTAAATTAAATATCGTTTCTCCTGGTGCATTATCATGACAATTTCCTTTTCGGGACATGCTTTGGATTATATTCATTTTCTTTAGTCGAGCCTGATAGCCTGGATTCTGATATTGAAAGCCTTGATCTGAATGAAGGATAGGAGCAGCTCCTGGTGGAAGATTATCTGCTAGTTCATCTAGCATATTATAAATAGTTTTCATTTCAGGAGAATAACTTACTGCACAAGCTAGAATCTCCAAAGAAGCCTCATCTACTACAGGAGAAATATAAACTTTCTTGCCGCTAGTTAGTTTATATTCAGTTACATCGGTATGAAGAACTTTATAGGGGATTGTTTCATCAAAAGTTTGATTTAGGATATTTGGTGCTTTCTTTCCTACATTACCCTTATACGAACTATATTTACCAGTATTTTTATGATAAATTGTTGTTTTTATTCCTAAACTTCTCATTAACTTACGTACTGTTTCTAGAGAAAGTTTAAATCCTTCATCTCTTAACGCTCCCCACATAGGACGATAACCATATGTTTCTTGTCCTTCATAGCCATAATAGATTTCTTGAATCTTCTCTTTTACTAAAGCATACTTATCAGCTTGATTAATTCTATTTTTTACATTGTCATAGTAAGTCTTTCTATTTAATTTGAGCACTTTAAATAAGACCTTAAGTTTAATTTGATGGTGTTTTGCCCGAATATCCTGTATTAATTGTGTTTTTTGTTTGTTGGATAACGTGGATATCGGGCAGCCACTTTTTTTAAGACAAGATTTTCCACTCTAAGTCTTTCTAATTCAGCTTCCTGCTTAAGAATTTTTTCTTCATACTTTTGCTTTTCACTAAGTTCTAACTTTTTAGTTGTCTTCTTACTCTTTTTAGGCACTTTCCTAGGCCGACCTTTCTGTTTAGGCAGCAGCCCAGCATATCCTTCTTCATTGAACTTTTTAGCCCAATTGTATACTTGAGAATCACTAATATTAAACTTAGCCGCTACCTTTGAAACTCCAATAGAATGTGTTAAATAGTAGCGTACCACATTTAGCCTAAAGTCAGAAGAATAAGTAGTTTTAGTATGTTTAACAGATAAGGCAGCTAAACCTTGACACTTAGCCTTATCAATCCATCTACGAATAAGAGTCCAATGAATATTATATCGTTTAGCTAAACCTTTTATTGAATCTTCATGATTTAAATATTTGGAAACAATTTCAATTTTTAATTCAGTCGAATATTTGGTCATAAAAAAATACCTCATAATTATTAGATTTTATGTCTAACAATTATGAGGCACTTCAAAAGTTAAACATGGAAAATAAGCTTTAATTTAATATTTACTTGTTTTGCTTTCCTTCCTTAGATAAACTTATGTTTGTATTTAAGGAGGTGAAGAAATGATTAAAACACAAGTAGTTAAGCTAAAAGTTAATAAAACAATGCAAAAGCATCTTGATAATTTGTGCGACTATCGTAGGTATTGCTGGAACAAAGGATTAGAAACTTGGCAATTAATGTATGAAGCTCATACATTAAATAAAAAAGATAATCCTAGCCCTAATGAACGCAGGGTCCGTGATGAATTAGTAGCTAAGAAAGAAGATTGGCAGTATGAATTATCTGCACGTTGTCTTCAATTAGTGGTTAAAGATTTGGCTAATGCTTGGAAGAACTTCTTTGATAAGGCTCAATCTGATTGGGGTAAGCCTAGTTTCAAATCAAAGAAAGCCCCTAGACAAAGCTTTAAAACTGATCGAGCTAAGATTGTTAATGGCAAGCTTCGACTTGATAAACCTAGAAGTGTCTCAAAAGAAGATTGGTTTGATTTGTCTAGTTATGGGGCCTTAAAGATGAGTGAAGTTAAAGTAGTAAGTATCTTCAAAGAAAAAAACGCTTATTATGCGGCTCTTCCCTATGAAGAAAAGATTGAATATAAATCTAAAACTCATCAAAAGACAGCAGTTGATGTCAATGTCGGTCACTTTAATTACACAGATGGACAAATCAATGTTTTGCCTGTTAAACTGCAAAAACTATATAAACGTATCAAGCATTATCAAAGGATGCTAGCCCGTAAAAGAGAAATTAATGGGAAATCAGCTATTAAATCAAATAATTACTCTGCAGTGAGAACCAAACTGCAAAGAGATTATCGCAAGGTAGCTAATATTCAAAATGATCTTTTACAGAAGTTTACTACTAAGCTTGTAGATAATTACGACCAAATCGTAATTGAAGACTTAGCAGTCAAAGACATGATGATGACGCACGTAGCTTCAAAAGGTATGCAGAGGTCTTTATTTAGTAAGTTTAGACAGATATTAACTTATAAGTGTGATTGGTATGGCAAAGAATTAATCTTAGCTGATAAAACATATCCATCAACACAAAGATGCGCTAAATGCGGATACGTCAAAACGGGTGATGAAAAAATTACTTTGCAAGGCAATCAAAAGCATGGCACCAAACATAATGAGTATATCTGTTATAAGTGTGATTACAGTAATGATCGAGATGAAAATGCAGTTTTAAACCTTTTAGCTTTAGCAAGATAAAAAAATAAAAACAAAGGGGCTGGCTAGGCCCTAAAGCTGTGAGAGCTAGTCAATGTGATTACTCCTAAATGGAATATCAGAATACTAATGAAGACAACAGTAAATAAAACAAAGAAAGGGAAAATATATCTTTCTGATATGTAGAAAATACATATTCTTCTACATATTTCCATGTTTTATATAGCAGTGAAAAAATATTGAAATATCCAGTAATTATTTGTGATGATGATAGAACACTAGCAAATAATTTAGCAAACAATGTGAAATACGCAGCTGAGAATTTAGTGGAAGACAATACAGCTTATGAAAATGTGGAGATTAGTGTAGAGCAAGTTGCCACTACCTTTGAGCAAGTCGTAAGTTATGTAGTGGCTAAGGATATTCAAAATGCAATTTACTTCTTAGATATTGAATTAAGTCAAAATTCTGAAGCTAAGAATGGAGTAGATTTAGCAGAATTCATCAAAAAACAAGATCCGAATGCTCAGATTATTTTTGTTACTGCTTATGATAAATATGCCCCCTTAACTTATCGAAGACGAATTGGTGCAATTGATTATATTAATAAAGCACTAGACCAAAATGATATGATGAAGCGTCTAGAAGAAACAATTACTGGGGCGATTCAAAGTATTAACAATCTTACAAAGTCTGGAAGAAAAGAGCTTGTTTATAAAGTAGGCCGCAGGATAAATAAGGTAGAAGATACTAATATCTATTATCTTGAAAATAGCCCTACACAACATAAAGTTACGTTAATAACTGAAACTGGTTCAGCCGAATTTAGAAGTAATATTTCAAAAATTAGTGATGAAAATGACTTTCTTGTTAAAGTATCTCAATCTTGCGTAGTCAATCCAAATAATATTGATAGCATTGATTTTTCGAAAAAGACAATAACATTTCCTAATGGTGACGAAGTAATATTTGCTCGTAGTTGTAGAAAAAATGTCAAAAATTTACTAAGTAAATATCCAGAAATTAACGTTAAATAAAAGGTAAGACTTATGTTATTCAAATATAAATCTGTTTATGTACCTCAAGTAGATGAGATGGATTGCGGAGTTGCTTGTTTAGCGATGATCTTAAAACAATATCATTCTCGTATATCTTTAGCTCATTTACGTCATGAAGCGCGTACTAATCTTGAAGGAACAACTGCTTTAGGGTTAGTTAAAACAGCCCAGAAATTTAATTTAAAAACAGAAGCCGTAAAGGCAGATATGTCTTTATTTAATGATGACGGTATTCAGTATCCTTTTATTGCTCACGTACTTAAACAGGGAGAATTGCTTCACTATTATGTGGTGCTAAAAAATACTAAAAATTATTTATTAATTGCCGATCCAGATCCTTCAGTTGGTGTGATAAAAATGCCTAAAGATAGGTTCGCTCAAGAATGGACAGGGATTGCACTCTTTATGGTTCCCAATGAAAACTTTGAACCAATTAAAGAAAAGAAGAATAACCTATGGTCTCTCTTTCCATATATGTTTAAACAAAAGCGGCTAATGATTAATATCATTCTAGCCGCTTTATTAATGACCATAATTAGTATCTGTAGTTCATATTTTGTTCAAGGAATAATTGATACTTATATTCCAAGTGGTACTTATCAGACTTTATCAATCTTAGCAGTCGGATTGTTAATTGCTTATGTCTTTAATTCTATCTTCTCCTATGGACAGAATTTTTTGCTAAATGTTTTAGGACAAAGATTAAGTATTGATTTAAATCTTCAATATATTAGACATATTTTTGAATTACCGATGGAATTTTTTGTAACAAGAAGAACGGGTGAAATTACTTCACGTTTTTCTGATGCAAGTAGAATTATTGATGCTTTGGCAAGTACGGTTATCTCGCTTTTCTTAGATCTATCAATTGTAATCGTAATGGGATTAGTATTAGCGGCTCAGAGTATGACTTTGTTTGGAATCACATTATTGGCTTTACCTATTTATGCAGTTGTAATTCTAGGTTTTACTAAAAAGTTTGAAAAATTAAATAATGAGCAAATGGAAAGTAATGCTGTTTTGAGTTCTTCAGTTATTGAAGACATTCAAGGAATTGAAACAATTAAAGCATTAAATAGTGAGAATACAAGGTATAGAAGAATCGATAGTCAGTTTGTAGATTACTTAAAAAAATCTTTTAAATACAGCAAAACTGAGAGCTTGCAGACAGCACTCAAGACATTTATTCAATTATCTCTTAATGTAATTATTCTTTGGGTTGGTGCAAAAGTTGTAATGCAAGGACAATTGAGCATTGGTCAGTTGATGACTTTTAATGCGTTGCTGGCATATTTTATTGATCCACTGCAAAATATTATTAATCTGCAACCGCGACTTCAATCAGCTAGTGTTGCTCAAAATCGATTGAATGAGGTCTATCAAGTAAAAAGTGAATTCAATCAGAAGACTGCTATTGAAGATTGTAAGCTCCTAGAAGGAAATATTGAATATAAGAATGTGGATTATCGCTATGGTTATGGTGCAGATGTCTTAAAAGATATTAATCTAAAAATTAACCAGGGCGAAAAATTAACGATTGTTGGAATGAGTGGATCTGGAAAATCAACAATGGTTAAGTTGTTAGTAGATTTCTTTTCGCCAAGTAAGGGTCAAGTCATTTTAAATGGCCATGCAACAAGTGAGATTAATAAGCATAGCTTGCGATCATATGTGAATTATGTACCTCAAACCCCATATATCTTTTCTGGAACAGTTAGAGAGAATTTGTTGTTAGGTTGTAGGCCAGATATCACTGAAGAAGATGTAATAGAGGCTTGTCAGATTGCTGAGATTGACCAAGAAATAGCTAATCTACCTTTGCAATTTGAAACAAAATTAGATGAAAATGCAAAAATTCTATCTGGTGGACAAAAACAAAGGTTAACAATTGCTCGGGCATTATTATCTCCTGCAAAGGTATTTATCTTTGATGAAGTAACAAGTGGCTTAGATACAATTACTGAGAAGAGAGTAATTGATAATTTGATGAAGCTCAAAGATAAGACAATTATTTTTATCGCACACCGTCTGGCAATTGCGGAACGAGCAGATAAGGTTGTTGTAATTGATCGTGGCCAGATAGTTGAAGAAGGCAGTCACAGCGAATTGATGAATATGCATGGCTTTTATTATGACTTAGTGAAGGGATAGGTGAGTACAGATGGATGCAAAGAATTATGAAAGTACCGAATTCTATTCCTATAAGTATAGAAATTTTTCGACTATGATTATTATTCCAGCAGCTATTTTTGTCTTACTTTTATTTGTTGGATCTTTTTTTGCAGTTAGGCAGAATACAGTCTCTTCGGTTGGCGTTGTTGAACCAACGGTTGTAATTAAGCGGAAAAATGTTAACTATGATGAGGGACAAGTCGTTACGAAATATGGTCAAAAGTGGGTAGCTCATGTTGATCAAGGTGGTGGGATTAGTTTAATGCCTGTTATGAAACCTAAAAGCAAAGTAAAAATTGTAACTTATGTGACAAGTGATAAAATCTCGACTATTAAAAAGGGACAGTCGTTAACCTTTTCTGTACCTACTGGAGATGGCTTAACTAGACACTTGACTGGTAAGGTAAAGGAAATTGGAGTCTATCCTGTGAACATGAATAAACAAAATATGTACGAAATTATTTCGACTGCAAAAGTTAATGATGAGAATATTAAATATGGGATGCAGGGGAATGTGACGATAATGACCGGTAGGAGTACGTATTTAAAATATCTTTTGGATAAGGTAAGGAATAATAAGTAAAAAATACTAATTTAGTTAATAAAAGTAATTTTAGACACAAATAGAACAATATTGGTCAATTTTATATCTTAAGATGATAACTTTAGTAAGCTATGCATATAAATAAAATTTTAGGAGGTTTCTATCATGAAACAATTTAATTATTTATCACATAAAGATTTAGCAGTCGTTGTTGGTGGAAGAAATAATTGGCAAACAAATGTGGGAGGAGCAGTGGGATCAGCTATGATTGGGGCTACAGTTGGTGGTACAATTTGTGGACCTGCATGTGCTGTAGCTGGTGCCCATTATCTTCCTATTTTATGGACAGGGGTTACAGCTGCAACAGGTGGTTTTGGCAAGATAAGAAAGTAGGATTTTGACAATGAAATTAAATGACAAAGAATTATCAAAGATTGTTGGTGGAAATCGATGGGGAGATACTGTTTTATCAGCTGCTAGTGGCGCAGGAACTGGTATTAAAGCATGTAAAAGTTTTGGCCCATGGGGAATGGCAATTTGTGGTGTAGGAGGTGCAGCAATAGGAGGTTATTTTGGCTATACTCATAATTAAACTATAGTCAATTAAAGTAAAACAGTGATGATTTGATATTTAGCACTGCATTACTTTATTCATAGATTCATTAGTAGGTAGTTTAAATGACTAAACATTATAAAATTATTGGTCTAAGGATATTGTCATGGGTAATTACGATTACTGGATTGATAATATTTATCGGAAATGTTCATGAGTATGGCTTACATTTTACTTATAATCAAGTATTGGCAATAATTATTGTGATTTTACTTTTAGTTACTACTATGTATTTTTCAGTTACACCCAAATTATTGAAATGGAATGAAAAATATGAGCTTGTATGGTGGTTATGCTATTTATGTGCTCCTATATATCTCTTTTTAACTAATTTATATAATTCAACAGATCTTGGTTATACTATCAAGTTTTGGCTTTTCTTTGGTGGAGGAGCAGCTTTAATAATCATAAGTAAGTATATTTTGAAAAACAAAAAATAAAGTCTAAATAATTTATCTATTTCAATCGTATATAAATAAAAATTAGAATACCAAATTGGTCTGTAAAACGACTAATTTGGTATTTTTTATCTTATGAAATTTTGAACCTGATAAAATTTTTAATAAGGTAAAAAAGAGAGCGTGATAAAAATGGAAATAATTAAAAATAATGAAAAGATAGCATCAAATAAAGAAAAATGGATAACACTAATTCTAGCTGCTGCTTTTGGATATTCAATGAATAAATTTTTTTCGCTGATTGTAAAATTAAATTGAACACTTGATAAAAAATAAAAAGTCCATTCGGACCTGTTTGATAGAATGTTAATAACCACAAAAACTTTCTATTGGAGGTCAAAATGGACTCTTTACATTCTACCATGAACCAGCACGTTAAAGGCAAGCATTTATCATTTGAAGAGCGAGTTATTATTCAATTGCGTTTGAAAGATGGCTATTCTTTGCGTGCAATTGCCCGTGAACTTAACTGTTCTCCTTCTACTATCAGCTATGAGGTTAAGCGTGGCACTGTAAAACTGTATCATGGTAAAGTCAAAAAATATAAGGCTACTCAAGGGCATGATGCATATAAAGCTCATCGTAAAAATTGTGGGCGCAAATCAGACTTTCTCAGGAAAGCTCAATTCATGCGCTATGTCCACAAGCATTTTTTTAAAGATGGCTGGTCGCTTGATGTGTGCAGTAATCGTGCTACTGCTGTTGGCGAATTCGCTAGCAGCGATGTTGTCTGCACCAAAACTCTTTATAATTACGTTGATCAAGGCTTATTAGGAATTTATAATTACGACTTGCCAGAGAAGCTTAAACGCAATACTAAGCTTCATCGTATTCGCAAAAATAAGAAAAAACTTGGCAGAAGCATTGAAGAACGTCCTAAAGAGATCAATAAACGTAATGAATTCGGTCATTGGGAATGCGATTTAGTTCTCGGACATAAGAGCAAAGATGATGAGGTACTGCTAACCTTATCTGAGCGTATGAGTCGTGAGTTTTTAATTCTTCGTATTCCTGACAAGACTTCTGTCAGTGTCATGCAGGCCTTTAAAGAACTCCAAAGGCAATACAGCGAACATTGGAATGATATTTTTAAAACCATTACCACTGATAATGGCTCAGAGTTTGCAGATCTTTCCAACCTAGAAAAAGTATCCAATACACTGGTTTACTATGCCCATCCTTACACTTCTTGTGATAAGGGAACAGTTGAAAGACACAATGGTCTTATTCGCAGATTCATTCCTAAGGGAGAAGCAATAGCTAACTATTCTTTACAAGACATCATTAATATTGAAACCTGGTGCAATTCTTTGCCAAGAAAGATACTGGCCTATCATACACCAGATGAAATCTTTGAAAGAGAATTAGATCTAATCTATCAAGCAGCTTAACTAAAAGTGTTCAATTTATTATTGCAATTTGCGAGTTTTTATCTTTGATGAAGTAACCAGTGGTTTAGACACAATTACAGAAAAAAGAGTAGTTGACAATCTTATGAAATTAAAAGATAAAACAATTATTTTTATTGCACACCGTTTAGCTATTGCAGAACGTGCAGATAAGGTCGTTGTAATTGACCATGGAAAGATTGTTGAAGAAGGAAGTCATGAAGAGCTTATGGAGCAACATGGTTTTTATTATGACTTAGTAAAGGGATAGGTGAGTATAAATGGACGCAAAAGACTATGAAAGTACAGAATTCTATTCCTATAAATTCAAAAATTTTTCGACAATGATTATTATTCCAGCGGCTATTCTTGTCTTCCTTGTATTTATTGGTTCCTTTTTTGCCATGAGACAGAGTACAGTTTCTTCAGTCGGAGTTATTGAGCCAGTGAGTGTGATTAAACAAAAAGCTGCTAATTATGATGAAGGACAAATTGTCACAAAACATGGGCAAAAATGGGTAGCTCATATTGATCAAGATGATGCAGTAAATTTGATGCCCATGATAGCAGCCAAGAAAAAGGTGAAGATAATCACTTATGTACCAAGTAATAAGGTTTCGACTATTAAAAAAGGACAAACGATAAACTTTTCTGTCCCAACAGGAGATGGCTTGACCAGTAGATTAATTGGTAAAGTGAGAGAAATTGGCGTTTATCCAGTAAATATAAATAAGCAGAGTGGCTATGAGATCATTTCGACTGCGAAAATTAATGATGAGAATGTTAAGTATGGGATGCAGGGAAATGCGACAATTGTCACGGGTAGTAGCACTTATTTTGAATACTTTTTAGATAAGGTATTGAATAAGAGATGAATTTGGTCAGAGAATGCAAAATTAGTATTAAAGCCTACAAGTTTAATCCATTTTAACATTACATTATAGCTATTTAATATTATAGATATTGAAGGTTAGCAAAAAGCTAATCCAAAGTTTATATTATAATTTAAGGAGAATTATATATTATGAGTAAATTTCAACAATTAACACCAGAAGATTTGATGGAAACTAAGGGTGGTAAAATTTATCATGCAACCCCTTGGCAAATTTGTAACTCTAAGACCCATAAATGTTGGGCTGATAATGCAGCTATTGCTAGAACGTGTGGTAGAGTTATTGTAAACGGTTGGCTTCAACATGGTCCTTGGGGAGCAAGATAGTTTTTCATTTTTAAGTAATAGCTACATAAATACTCCATGATAGTTATCATGGAGTATTTATGTAAAATTTTTTAGTAAACTACAGTAATAATTATAAGAGATGAGGAAAATTATGAAAATAAATGACTCTAGTCTTAAAGAAATACTTATAAAAGCAAAGAACCAATCGGATGTAGTAACTGATTTAAAAGCTCAGGAGCTAATAGAAGGAGCTCTTGAAAAATTAGATAAGAAAACAAACGTGAAAAGAGTAATTTTTAATCTAAAGCAAGATATTAATATGTATTCTGTAGCGCATGGATTTAAACTACCAGAAACTCTGACAAAGTTACAGCTTTTATTAGATAAAGATCCTGATAAATGGGCTGGTGCTGGAGAAACTTTGTCACTGACTAATTTTTAGAAAAATACTTTTATTAATTTAAATAAATAACAAAATTAAGGAGTGCTAAGGAGTACTCTACAGGCCTATAGGGGGGAGATAAAGATGGATAATACACAGCAAAAAATAAAAAAGCTTCAATTAATCATTAATATCTTCTTTGCCATATGGTGTATATATTATGAAGGTAAAAATATCTTTAAAAACTGGAATATTTGGAATCCGGTTTTTATTTTAAGTGGATTGGTAATAGCAGCTATTCTATTTATTTTAAGATCAAGAGGACCAATCTTAGCTAATATTTCAAAATTAGTTGACATAATCTTTTTGCCATTTAGTTTTATTTATCTTTTTAATTTTGTCTGTGTGGCTCTTGGGGATTATCTTAATTCTAATTTTTTCTTTGATTTATTATATGTAATTGCGCCATTATTTATTTTTATTCCGGTAGTAAAAGTAGATTATGAAAATATTCAATCTAATTTAGGACGAATACTTTCTATCCAAATTATTTGCGAAATTTTTGTATTAACTAATTATAAGGTCGATTCTAATAAGATTTTAGATAATGTTAACCGTAGTCAAATTATCTTCTCTATATTTTTAGTATTATTTCCCTATCTTGTTTTAAAGGGATGGGGCTATCATTTTTACCTGGGCTTAAAACTAAACAATCAATTTCAGTGGAAAGTATTTATTCCCATTCTACTTTTTGGCTTCTATATGGTTTTCTTCAATGCCTTTTTAACAACCAATCCTAAATCAATTGGAGAATTGATTTGGAAATGGAATTTTGAATGGTTGAATCCAGCAGAATCACAGTATTTTGGTAGTTCACTAGAAGTATTCTTAAATGCTGCGGATGCTGGTATTACCGAGGAAGTTTGGCGATATCTTACAATTGTTATTCTTTTAGTAATGCTTAAAAATAATAAACATAAGATATCTTTGACGATTCTAATTAGTAGCTTACTGTTTGGATTACTTCATTTTAATCAGCTGCTATCACCAGATAGAAATTTAACCGATGTAATTATTCAATCGCTGGGAGCAGTTGGATTAGGTATCTTTTTAGGAAGCTTATTTCTATACTCAGGGCAGATCTGGCTCAATGTTCTATTTCACTTCTTATTTGATTTAGTTGTGTTTTCGCTTACTCCACTTAGCTTTGTAGGGAGCGGCATTTTAACTATCTTTAATTCACCAGCTTTAGCTCACGTTATAATAACTTCGGGATTATTTATACTTGTTAGCGTAATTTTAATAACGGGAAAAAGAAGAAAATGTGTTGAAAATAATATTGAGAGATTAATAATGCACGAAAATTAAGTACCAAATTGGTCATAAAAAAGACTGATTTGGTCTTTTTTATCTTTAGTGAGTTTTTGAATGATAGAATTATAAACAAGGAAAGGATGATAAAAATGGTCATAGGATATATGCCAATTATTTTACTTTTAATAATTGCTTTAGGTAATATTGCTGTTTCATTAAAAGTGCATAAGATAGTCAGAACATCTGACGCCTCAAATATCTTAGTGCTTGGAATAGTGACCATGGTTATTTTTGCCTTAAAAGATTTAAATGCATTTTCTTGGAGTTCAGCAATTGCTTGTGTTTTTATGAGCATCGTTGTTTTTAAAGATTTGTACGATGAGTATCAAATACAAATAAAGAATAAGTCTGAGGAACAGAACTAATGGGAAAGTCATTAACGTTTAGATGCATCTTTGCGGGAGTTGCTTTTTGTTTACTTCAAACTCTAGGAGATATATTGGTTGGTAGTCAACTAACTCTTTGGATAATTCTGGGAAATATTCTGTGGGGAGCGATTTTTGCTTACTTAATGTTTAAATTATTAAAAAGAATGCAAATGCGGAAGGATCATAAAAGGAAAGGTACAGATGAAATTTATTGAAGCTAGCAAGAAGAAAGATGCCCATACTGAGGAATGGATCGTAATTATTCTCAGTGTGATCTTTGCATATTTGATTAATAAACTATTTTTATCTTTGACTAATAGTACTAGTATTACAGCAAGTCTTGTAGTTCTAATTGCGAGCATGAGTATTTTTTCAATCACTTACTATTATGGTAAAGATAAACTCCAACAAAGATTAAAAAGCAAAAAGTAAGAACCAAATTGGTTGTAAAAAGGGCTAAATCTGTTAAATTATCATTTTTATTAAAAAATTATAGTAAAATTAATAAATGAATGATAATATTTAAACAATATAATCCTTTGGAGGACAAAAACATGAAAAATGAATTGGCACAAGTATTGAATGATTTCATTTCACTTGCTAAGACTCATTATGATCGAAAAGGTAACGAATACTTATTAGAACAATTAGAGATTGCCTTAGATAAGACGAATAACAATGTTCAAGATGCGGTAAACGAAGCACGAACAACCTATCAAAATGTGAATACGATTTGTTTAGTAAACCATCTCCATTTAGAAAAAGATGAAGAGGCATTACTTGAAAAAATTAAAGAAATTTCAATGAGTAAAGGCTGGCTTGGTGGCTTAAACAGCTGGAATACTACCAATACTTGGCCTGGAAGGTAGGAATGAAAATGCAAGCTTTTTATTATGCAATGCCAACTTTAGCAGTAATTGTAATTGCAGCATATATTTTTACTTCAGTTAAGATTCATAAGTTTATCTGGTTTTCACCAGTTGTTTATTTAGCTTTGATAGGAAGTATAGGACTCTGGATTAAAATTGGTACAAATATTTTTTCTACCTCAGAAACTGGAGTTTTCGGATTGCTTACACTAGAAGCAATTCTCTTAGAGGGAATTATTGAAGAATATAGATATCAAAAACAGAATCTTGAAAAGAATGAAGAGTAGCAAAGTAGCTACTCTTTTTTAATATATCAACTTTATGTGCATCTTTTCTCAAAGTGAACTAAAATGGAGCTGGAAAAAGGAATAGAAGTGATAACTTTGACTGAAAAAGATGATGAAGACGATGAGATAATTAAGGTAGCTCAATTATCTGTCGAAGATGCATTAAAAGAATTAAATACAGAGCAAGCTGGTTTAACTATTGATGAAGTACATACCTTGCAGCAAACATATGGAAAAAATGTTTTTGCTAAAGCAAAACAAGAACCACTGTGGAAGAAGTTTATAGCTAACTTTACAAGCTTAATGGCGATTTTACTTTGGGTAGCAGGGATAATAGCTTTCTGCGCAAATTTAGTACAACTAGGAATTGCCATTTGGGCTGTAAACATTATTAATGGGATTTTTAGTTTTTGGCAGGAATTTCAAGCTGATAAGGCAACCGAAGCTTTAGCGAATATGTTACCTTCATATACTCGTGTTGTGAGAAATGGTAAAGAAGAAAAAATTCTAGCTAAAGACTTAGTACCAGGTGACATAGTTAAACTAGAAGAGGGAGACGATATTCCAGCTGATATTCGTGTGATTGCAGCAACAAGTGCTCAAGTGGATCAATCATCCCTAACTGGTGAAGTAAATCCAGTGCATAAAGATGCACATCGAATTGAAAACGTCGAAAAGAAAAATCATGCTGATCTTAATAACATGATTTTTTCTGGTACAAACATGATGAAAGGAAATGTTACAGGTGCTGTTGTTAAGACAGGAATGAATACTGACTTTGGTAAAATTGCTGAATTGACACAAAATGTTAAGCAACAAAAGAGTCCACTTGAAAAAGAACTTGATACTTTAACGAAACAAATTTCAATTCTAGCAATTTCTATTGGTATTATTTTCTTCTTAGTTGCAACTTTCTTTGTACATTATCCTTTAGTAAAAGCCTTTGTTTTTGCTTTAGGGATGATTGTGGCTTTTATTCCAGAAGGATTAGAGCCAACTGTTACATTGTCCTTAGCCGGAGCAGTTCAAAGAATGGCAAAAAAGCATGCCTTGATTAAGCGTTTATCTAGTGTTGAAACGCTAGGGTCAACTTCTGTCATTTGTTCTGATAAAACAGGTACTTTAACTAAGAACGAAATGACCGTAAAAGAACTTTGGACTTTAGAGAAGAGCTATCATGTTTCTGGTGAAGGTTATGCAGTGCGGGGTCATATTAAAGAAGGACCAACGCATATTTTTGCAAAAGATAATGACACCTTGAAGGAAGTATTACTTGGTGGTGTTTTTGCAGATAATGCAAGAATTCAAAAGCCTAATCAGCAACATTCACGCTACCAAATCTTAGGTGATCCAACTGAAGCTTGTCTTGAAGTCGTTGCAAGGAAAGGAAAGATAGATGTTGAAGCAGAAGTAGAAAAAACGCCACGCGTTAAAGAATTGCCATTTGATTCAAGTAGAAAAATGATGACAGTGATTCAGAGCTCCGATGGTACACACCGTTTCAATACCTATACTAAGGGTGCCCCAAATTGTGTGGTTGATAAATGTACTTCTTACCTATGTGATGGTAAAATTCAGCCTATTACCCAGGAAATAAAAGATAAGATTATGCGAGCAAATGACGGCTATGCTAAAGATGGCTTGCGTGTCTTAGCAGTTGCTGGCCGTAATCTTGATCAAAAGATAATGGATAATTTAGATCTTGCAACAATTGATACAGTTGAAAGAGATCTCACCTTCTTAGGGTTAACCGTTATGATGGATCCGCCAAGAGCCGAAGTTTATAAGGCGGCACGTGAATGCCGCAAGGCTGGAATTAAAGTTACGATGGTTACTGGTGACTATGGTTTGACCGCTAAGAGTATTGCTCGTGAAATTGGCTTGACTGATCCGGATAAACCGCTGACAGTCATTACTGGGGATGCTTTAAAGACGATGCCTGATGAAGAGTTAAGACATTATCTTGAAGGTGAAGTTGTTTTTGCTA
Source organism: Lactobacillus johnsonii (assembly GCF_014058685.1). Lineage (NCBI taxonomy): Bacteria > Bacillati > Bacillota > Bacilli > Lactobacillales > Lactobacillaceae > Lactobacillus > Lactobacillus johnsonii. The sequence goes on from NZ_CP059055.1 coordinate 659,991, forward strand.
GAATGGCCCCTGAACAAAAATACCGTGTTGTTTCGATGTATGAAAAAATGGGTAAAATCGTTGCTGCTACTGGAGATGGCGTTAATGACGCACCTGCTTTAAAGAAAGCAAATATTGGTATCGCTATGGGTGGAACGGGTACTGATGTTGCAAAAGAAGCAGCCGATATGATTTTGACTGATGATAATTTTGCTTCTATTATAGGTGCTATTAAAGAAGGACGCGGTGTATACAGCAATATTCGTAAGTTTTTAATTTACATTTTGAACTCAAATATGCCTGAAGCCGTTCCATCTGTTCTGTTCTTACTTTCAGGTGGGGCAATTCCATTGGCTTTGACTGTAATGGAAATTTTATTTATTGATCTAGGTACTGACATGATTCCAGCTCTAGGTTTAGGACGAGAAGATCCTGAAAAAGGAATTATGGATCGGCCTCCAAGATCACCAAAGGATCATTTGATTAATAAAGATGTCTTGGCAAAAGCCTTTCTCTGGTATGGTTTAATTGCTTCGATAATTGCGACAGCTGCCTTCTTCATTGCGAACTTTTATCGTGGTCATATTTTTCCTAATTTGCCAGCAAGCGGCTGGGACTATCGCCAAGCAACTACTGTAACTTTAGCGGCAATTATTTTTTGTCAGATTGCGGCAGTCTTAAATATTCGGTATGCTAGACAGTCAATGTTTAACAAATATTTCTTTAAGAATTCGATGATTTTTATTGGGATCATTATGGAAATTGTCTTACTGCTATGCATTTCTTATGTGCCAGTCTTTCAGTCATTTTTTGGTACGGAGCCGCTTAATGCACATGATTGGATTATGTTAGTATGTATTCCGTTGCCTCTGATTTTAATTGATGAGTTAAGAAAATGGATTTTAAGAAAAGAGTCAAAAAATAAATAAACTTTAACTGCTAGTTTTAACTAGCAGTTTTTTCTTGCTAAAATAGTAAAAATACGGAGGTGGCGAAAGTATGAAAAAAGGATTAGTAATAGAAGGTGGCGCAATGCGCTGCATGTTTACTGCTGGAGTCATCGATACTCTGATGAAAGCAGGCATTGATTTTGATGGTGCAATAGGTGTATCAGCTGGAGCTGCTTTTGGATGCAATTATAAGTCAAGACAAATCGGAAGAGTTCTGCGCTATAACGTAAAATATGCTAGTGACCCACGTTTATCTAGTTGGCAATCATGGCTAAAGACTGGTGATTTATATGGAGCTGACTTTTGTTATCGAGAATTACCAGTAGAATTAGATGTATTTGATACCGCTGCTTTTCAAAAAAATCCCATAGATTTTTGGTGTGTGGCAACTGACATTAATAATGGTGAAGCAGTATATCATAAATTGATTTCAGGTAAAGAAGCAGATTTGCAATGGATTCGCGCCTCTTCATCCATTCCAGTTTTTGCGCGGCCAGTTGAAATTGGGAGTCGTAAGTATTGGGATGGTGGAATTAGTGATTCAATTCCAATTAAATTTTTTGAAAAAATTGGCTATGACAAGAACGTTGTCATTTTAACGCAGCCCCTCTCTTATCGAAAAGAAGCAAGTAAACTATATCCAGCTTTAGAATTAGTCTTACATCAATATCCTGCTGTCTTGAAAAAATTAAAGACAAGAGCAAAAGATTATAATGATGTACTTAATTACATTAGAAAAAAAGAAGTACAAGGCAAAATGTTAGTTATCAGACCGCCTTATCCTTTAGAAATTGGCACAATGGAGAAAGATCCCCAAGAATTGAGGCGCGTATACCAAATTGGTGTAAAAGAAGCTAAGAAAAATTTACAAGCAATAAAAACTTATTTGAGTGAATAATCTTCTTGAATGACTTGTCTAGATTACATTTCATTCGCTATAATTAACAAAAGCTTAAATTTTCAGTTTTTTAATAGTAATTGTAGAGGGAATGAATGTAATGAAAAAAACAAAACTGTTAAGCTTTTTCTTTGCACTTTTGATGTTTTTCTCACTCGGTGCTACTTTTATCAAGCCAGCTCAAGCGGCTAGCCAAAAGCAAGTAGCAGAAGGTAGTGTCTTGAAGAAGATTAAAAAGAGTGGAGAATTAGTAGTCGGTACATCTGCTGATTATCCGCCACTAGAATTTACCGCAAGTGAAAATGGTAAGACTAAATATGTTGGAGTAGATATTGAACTAGCCAAAGATATCGCCAAAGACTTGGGCGTGAAGTTAGTTATTAAGAATATGTCTTTTGACTCATTGTTAGTTGCACTCGAAACAGGAAAAGTAGACATGGTTATTTCGGCAATGACGCCTACTCCTGAAAGAAAGCAAAGTGTAGCATTTTCAAAAATTTACTATAAGCCAAGTGGTGAATATTTCTTAGTAAATAAAAAGGATAAAGACAAGTACACAAGTATTCAAAGTCTTAAAGGTCAAACGGTTGGAGCACAAACGGGGAGTAACCAATATAATTTAGTTAAATCTCAAATGAAAGATTCTAAATTAAAGGGTCTTGGGAAAATTAACAATCTTGTTTTAGCCTTGCAATCAGGCAAGGTTTCTGCAGTAGTAGTAGAAGAATTAATTGCTAAAGCATATGCCGAAAATAATAGTGGCTTAGCTGCAGTTCATTCAAACTTAAAAGAAACTCAAGCGGGAAATGCAGTTGCAATTGCTAAAGGACAAGATGATTTAGTAGCTCAAGTAAATAAGACAATTGATCAAGTTCAGAAGAAAGATTTGATTAGTAAAGAATATTTACCAGCGGCTGCTAAATATATGAAGACAGAAAAGAAAAGTAATACTTTTGCCAAGTACATTCCATATTTCTTTAAGGGTATTTGGTACACAATCGTAATTACTATTTTTTCAGTAATTATTGGTATTGTTTTAGGTATCATTTTAGCTTTGATGCGTTTATCAAAGAATCCAATTTTACACTGGCTTGCTGTTTGCTACATTGAATTTATCCGTGGTACGCCGCAAATGGTACAAATTTTATTTGTTTACTTCGGAATTGGATATTTGATTTCTAATCTTTCCGCTTTAGTTGCAGGTATTATTGCGATTGGACTTAATTCTGGAGCCTATGTGGCTGAAGATATTAGGTCAGGAATTGATTCTTTACCAAAAGGCCAGATGGAAGCAGCTCGCTCACTTGGTTTAAGCCGTCAAAAAGCCTTTAGATATGTCATTATTCCGCAGGCAATTAAGAACATTTGGCCAGCTTTAGGCAATGAATTTATTACTTTATTAAAGGATAGTTCGTTAGTTTCAGTAATTGGAGTTGCAGAACTAATGTATCAAACACAATTAGTTCAAACTTCAACTTATAAGGGTGTTCTACCATTATTTATTGCCATGATTATTTACTTTATTATGACTTTCTCATTAACGAGATTATTGAATCACTTTGAAAAGAGGATGAAGCGTAATGACAATGATTAAGGTTGAACATTTAAAGAAGAGTTTTGGAAAAAAAGAAGTCCTCAAAGATATTTCTGCAAATGTTGAGAAGGGAAAAGTTATTAGTATCATTGGTCCATCAGGTTCAGGTAAGAGTACATTTTTACGCTGTCTTAATGTACTTGAGACACCAACAAGCGGCAAGATAATTTTTGATGGGCAAGATTTAACACATATTAGTGAAAAGGAATTAGATATTTTAAGAGAAAAAATGGGAATGGTTTTCCAAAGCTTTAATCTTTTTCCAAATATGAATGTAGTTGAAAACGTTAAATTAGCTCCGATGAAAGTTAAAGGCGTAAGTGAAGAAGAAGCTGAAAAGCAGGCTTTAGAATTGCTTGATAAAGTGGGTTTGAAAGATCGGGCTAAGCAATATCCTTCTAGTTTGTCTGGTGGGCAGCAGCAACGTGTTGCGATTGCTAGAGCTTTAGCAATGGACCCCGAAGTAATGCTATTTGATGAACCAACAAGTGCCTTAGACCCAGAAATGGTTGGCGAAGTTTTAAAGACAATGCAAGACTTGGCAGATTCAGGTATGACAATGGTTATTGTTACTCATGAAATGGGATTTGCCCGTGAAGTTTCTGATGAAGTGTGGTTTATGGCAGATGGATATTTGCAGGAACAAGGAAGTCCAGAACAAATTTTTGAAAATCCGCAAACTCCTCGTGCAAAAGATTTTCTTTCTAAAGTACTTTAAATATTAATATTTTTTTAAATAAGCACTTTCTTTTTACAAGGAGAGTGCTTTTTTTATAATAGTTGCGTTAGAAAAGTTAAAGGGGATGAGTTTAATGAAGATTAGACAAGCTACAATGGATGATTATGATCAAATTATGACAATTTTAAAGGATGGTGCTAACCAACTAGCAGAACGTGGAGTTGACCAATGGCAAGGAGACTATCCTTCACCAGATCAAATTAAAGAAGATATTGAAAAAGGTTTTGCCTATTTAGCTGTTTCAGCTGATGGGGAAACAGTAGGTGCTATTTCTATAGTTGAAGCACCAGATCATTCTTATGATGATTTGAAAGGTGAGTGGCTTCTAGATACTGATAAATATGTTGTAATTCACCGCGTTGCCATTCATTCAAAGCACGCAGGTCATGGTTATGCTACTAAGCTTTTGACTGAAGTAATTGATTATATTCGTGATCACCGTAAAGATATTGATAGCATTCGAATTGATACACATGAAAACAATAGCGCAATGCAACATCTAATTGATAAGATGAATTTCACTAAAGTGGGAGAATTGCATGGAGTTTATCGTCCAGATGAAATTTCATACGTTTATGAGAATGTTAGAGAATAAATAAATTTTAGCTAGGTTGAAAAATCTAGCTTTTTTGTTGAGTTTAAGCATTCTGTTGACAGGTACTAATATGATAGAATATTCTTGTTGAATACTGTAAATTACATGGAGAAATCGATGAGAAAAAATTTTAAATTTAAAATAGCCGCTGTTTGTGGACTGCTAGCTATTTTAATCGGACTTACAGGCTGTGCTAACAATAATAGCAATAAGATTACTGTTGTTGGATCTAGTGCCATGCAACTTTTAGCTGAGCAAGCTGGAAATGACTATCGTCTGTCTCATCCTGACAGTAATATTGTTGTTCAAGGAGGAGGTTCGGGAACTGGTCTTAGCCAAGTACAGGCAGGAGCAGTTGAAATTGGAACTTCCGATGTTTTTGCTGAAACTCAAAAGGGAATAGATGCTAAGAAATTACAAAATCATCTTGTTGCCGTTGTAGGTATTGTTCCTATTGTCAATAAGAGTGCCGGTGTAAGCAATTTGAGTAAGCAGCAATTGAGTGATATTTTTACAGGTAAAATTACTAACTGGAAACAAGTTGGTGGTAAGAAACAAACTATCACTGTAATTAACCGTTCTAAGGGTAGTGGTACTCGTGGAACTTTTGAGGGTTTAGTTCTAAATGGAAAAAAGCCAATTCAGGCTCAAGAACAAGATTCTAACGGTACTGTACGTAAAATTGTCAGTTCTACACCAGGGACAATTTCTTATATCTCATTCCCGTATGCTAATGATGAAAATATTCAAAAATTAAGTATTGATGGGATAAAGCCTACGAATAAGAATGTCGAGACAAATCGCTGGCACCTTTGGTCTTATGAACATATCTATACTAAGGGTAAACCTAACAAGAATGTTCAAAAATTTATTGATTATATGCTTGGAAGTAAGGTACAAAATGATTTAGTACCTAAACTAGGCTATATTAGTATCGATAAGATGCAGGTCGAACGTGATAGTAATAATCATGTTGTTCAAAAATAAAGAATAGGACGTTTTGATGAATAACAAAGATCTTAAAAAAGTAGTTGAGTCTGCTTTAGATAAGCAAAAAGTTCCTCATGTTAAATTAAAGAAGATAGGTGCAAGTAAGGTTGATGTTGCCAGCTTAACTGAGCCATCAAAAGAAACACGACAGGAATATTGGGGTAAAGGGTTAACTTACTGCGCCATTATTTTAATTATTATTTTGGTTGCTTCAATTATTGGTTTTATTGGATTTCATGGACTAGAAACTTTTACTAAAGATCATGTGAATGTTTTTCAATTTTTGACTTCTAGTGATTGGGATCCAGGTGAAGGAAAGAATCATGTTGGAGCAGCAGCAATGATTGTAACTTCATTTTCTGTAACCTTATTAGCTGCTTTAGTAGCAACCCCGTTTGCAATTGCAGTAGCCTTATTTATGACTGAGTATTCTTCTAAAAAGGGTGCACGCTTTTTGCAATCAGTAATTGAATTATTGGTAGGAATTCCCTCTGTTGTTTATGGATTCTTGGGATTAACAGTTATTGTTCCTTTTATTAGAAATATTTTTGGTGGAACTGGGTTTGGTATTTTATCAGCGACTTTAGTTTTATTTGTCATGGTTTTACCGACAATTACTTCGCTAACTGTTGATAGTTTAAAAGCTGTACCATCTGATTACCGTAAAGCTTCTTTAGCTTTAGGAGCAACTAAATGGCAAACAATCTATAAAGTGATTTTGCGAGTTGCCTCTCCTAGAATTATGACAGCGGTAATTTTTGGGATGGCTAGAGCCTTTGGTGAAGCCTTAGCTGTACAGATGGTTATTGGTAATGCAGTTTTAATGCCAGCTAACTTAGTGAGTCCATCTGCTACTTTAACTAGTCAATTAACTAGTCAAATGGGAAACACAGTTATGGGAACATTACCAAATAATGCACTTTGGTCATTAGCGCTTCTATTGTTAATTATGTCTTTGGTCTTTAACTTCTTAGTCCGCTTAATTGGAAAGAGAGGACAGAAATAATGAATGCAAAAACTCGTAATAATATTGCTACTGCTGGTATTTATACTTTAGTGAGTATTGTGGTCATAATCCTCTTTGGGATTTTAGGTGATATTCTAATTTCAGGTGTGCCGCATCTTTCATGGCATTTTTTATCTTCTGAAGCTTCTTCTTATCAAGCTGGCGGAGGAGTAAGAGATCAGCTATTTAATTCCTTATATTTGTTAGTTTTAACCTTAATTATTTCACTTCCAATTGCGTTAGGGGCCGGTATTTATCTAGCAGAATATGCTAAAGATAATTGGTTTACTAACTTGATTAGAACAACAATTGAAATTTTAAGCTCACTTCCTTCAATTGTTGTTGGTTTATTTGGTTATTTATTATTTGTAGTACAGTTTGGATTTGGTTTTTCAATTATTTCTGGTGCCTTGGCTCTTACATTCTTTAATTTACCAACGCTAACTAGTAATATTGAACAAGCTATTGAAGGTGTTCCGCAAGCACAAAGAGATGCGGGACTTGCCTTGGGCTTATCTAACTGGAAAACAATTCGCGGGATCGTTTTGCCAGCAGCCTTACCAGGAATTTTAACTGGTATTATTTTGAGTGCTGGTAGAATTTTTGGTGAAGCCGCTGCCTTAATTTATACTGCAGGTCAAAGTGGATCTACAATTGACTATAGTAATTGGAATCCATTTAGTCCAACTAGTTTTTTAAATGTGATGCGTCCAGCAGAAACTTTAGCTGTTCATATTTGGAAGGTTAATACTGAAGGGATTATTCCCGATGCAACAATTGTTTCAGCTGCAACTTCTGCGTTGTTAATTATTGTGGTGATTTTATTCAATCTTGGAGCACGTGCCTTGGGTAATCATTTATACCGCAAATTAACAGCTGCTAAGTCATAAGGAGAAATTTATGCAAAATGTAAATGAAGCCCCGACATATATTCATCAATTTGATAAAGATGAGCAGATTATTTCGACGCAAGACCTTAGTGTTTTTTATGGAGGTAGCGTTCAAAAGCTTTTTAATGCTAGTCTTCAATTTAAGAAAAAAACTATCACAGCCTTAATTGGAGGATCTGGTTCAGGAAAGTCTACTTTTTTACGTTGTCTTAATAGAATGAATGATAAAGTGGCTCGAGTAGACGGTGAAATTTGGTACCATGGCTTAGATATCAATAAAAACAATATTAACGTTTACCAGTTAAGAAAAAATATTGGAATGGTTTTCCAAAAGCCTAATCCATTTCCAAAATCAATTAGAGAAAATATTACTTATGCTCTAAAAGCAAATGGTGAAAATGATAAGCAAAAATTAGATCAAATTGTAGAAGAAAGTTTAAGAGCAGCTGCTTTATGGGATGAGGTGAAGGACAAGTTAGATAAGAGTGCATTGGCAATGTCTGGTGGTCAACAGCAGCGCTTATGTATTGCGCGAGCTCTTGCATTGAAGCCTGAAATTTTGCTGCTTGATGAGCCTGCTAGTGCTCTTGATCCTGTTTCTACTTCTAAACTTGAGGATACACTTAAGCAGTTGAGAACTGACTATACAATGATCATGGTAACGCACAATATGCAACAAGCTAGTCGTATTAGTGATTACACAGCTTTCTTTCATTTAGGTCATGTTTTAGAGTATGACACTACTGAAAATATTTTTACTAATCCTAAAGGTGAAATTACGGAAGACTACATTCGCGGAAGTTTTGGATAAGGGGTTTACTGTGGAAAATATTATTACAAGTAAAGATGTTCACCTAAGCTATGGAAATGTTGAAGCTTTACACGGCATTAGCTTAGACTTTGAAGAAAAAGAACTTACTGCCTTAATCGGTCCTTCAGGATGCGGAAAATCAACCTTTCTTCGTTGTTTGAACAGAATGAATGACGACATACCTAATATTCATATTAGTGGTGAGATTAAATTTGAAAATAAGAATATTTATGGCCCTAAAATGGATTTGGTAGAATTGCGTAAAGATGTTGGAATGGTGTTCCAGCAGGCAAGTCCTTTTCCATTTTCTGTTTATGACAATATTGCTTACGGTCTTAGAATTGCTGGGATTAAAGATAAAGAATTGATCGACCAGCGAGTTGAAGAAAGTTTAAAGCAAGCTGCAATTTGGAAAGAGACTAAAGATAATTTAGATCGAAACGCTCAAGCATTTTCTGGAGGACAACAACAGAGAATTTGTATTGCTCGTGCTTTAGCGGTTCGTCCAAAAGTAGTTTTGCTTGATGAGCCTACAAGTGCTCTGGATCCAATTTCAAGTAGTGAGATTGAAGAGACTCTTCTTGAATTAAAGCATGATTTTACTTTTATCATGGTAACGCACAACTTACAACAAGCCTCTCGAATTAGCGACTATACTGCTTTCTTAATGAGTGGGGACTTAATTGAGTATGGTAAGACCTCAGATATGTTTATGAATCCGAAAAAGCAGATTACTAGTGATTATCTGAATGGACGTTTTGGTTAATAAAGGAGTTTTTAAGATGCATGAAGTTTTTTTAGATGAATTACGTAAGTTGAATACTCGTTTCATGGGAATGGGTATTGATGTTAGTGAAGCGATTGAAGAAGCAACACAAGCTTTTGTTGAACATGATAAAAAACTAGCGCAAAGCCTAGTTAAAGATGATCAAAAAGTGTCACGTGCTGCTACAAAAGTTGAAAAAAGAACCTTAAAATTAATGGCTCTTCAACAACCAGTTGCTAGTGACTTTAGAAATGTTATTAGTATCTTAAAAGCTACTAATGATTTAGAACGAATTGGTGAAAATGCTAATTCAATCGCTTGGGAAACAATTCGAGTAAAGGGAAATCCTCGTATTCCAGAAGTTGAAGCAATTATTAAGTCAATGTCCAAGAAAGTTAACTTTATGTTAGACCAAGTTTTAAAGGCCTATGTACAAGGTGATGAAAAATTGGCTCGTGAAGTTGCTAAAAAAGATGATGAAGTAGATGAGGATTATGTAAAGGCTCGTAAGTTAATTATTTCTGGAATTAAGCAAGATCCAGAAGCAGCGGTCGCTTCTTCAAGCTACTTTATGGTAATTCGTTTACTTGAACGTATTGGTGACCACGTCGTTAATTTAGCACAATGGGTTATCTATAAAATGTCAGGAGAATTAGTAGATTTAAATACTAAGGATACTGATGAGATGACCGAATTATAAAATTGAATATTTTTATGAAGCCGGCCAACAATTGATTGATATGGTTGGTCTACTTAAAAAATTTGAATATAGAAAAATAAGAACCTTCAATTTGAGGGTTCTTATTTTTATTTAACTTTATATCCCTCAGTTGTAAGCGCGTGCAAAAAGTAAAAAAGAAATCTATAATAAAACTATAAATTAAGCTGTAATACTAAGTAGGGGGAAGTTATGCGCGATATAGTACAAAAAAAGAAGAGACATCAATTTCCAACAGCATATACAGTTATCATTATTGTTCTATTATTGGTACAGATTTTAACGTTTTTTATACCGTCGGGTAATTATGCAACGCTTGAATATGATCAACCAAGTAAAGAGTTTGTAATTACAAAACCAAATGGTAGCAAGCATAAAGAAGCAGCAACCCAAAAAACGTTAGATAAATATAAAGTTAAGATTGATGTTAAAAAGTTTACCAGTGGGACGATCTATAAACCGGTAGCCATTCCTGATTCCTATGAAAAAATTAATCAGAAAAAGCCAGGACTTGGCGGAGCAATTTATCAATTTCTTTCTTCACAAGTAAACGGAATTGCTCAAAGTATCGATATTATTGCCTTTGTTTTAATTCTAGGTGGTTGTATTGGAGTCGTCCATGCAAATGGTGCAATTGATGCTGGAATGCAGGCACTTTCTAAAAAAATTAAAGGTAAACAGGTTTTATTGATTGTCTTAGTAATGGGATTAATTGCTATTGGGGGAACAACATTTGGTTTAGCTGAAGAAACAATGGCTTTTTATCCGATCCTAATCCCAGTCTTCTTATTAGCAGGGTTTGATAGGATGACAGTTGTTGCGACGATCTTTTTAGGTACAAGTATTGGGACGATGGCATCAACTATTAACACATTTTCAACTGTAATTGCTTCAAATACGGCTGGGGTCAATTTTACAGATGCATTGCCGCTTAGAATTTGTATGTGGGCAACTTGTGTGATTGTAGGGATGATTTATGTGATTCTTTATGCTAAAAAAGTGCAAAAGAATCCTAAAGCTTCATATGTTTATAATGACTTCGCTAAAGAAGATCAAGAATATATGAATCAGAATCAAAGTATGCAAGAAAGTAAATTTACTTGGCGTCAAAAGTTAACTTTACTTGTCTTTGCGATTGCCTTTATCGTAATGATTTGGGGTGTTCAACAAAAGGGATGGTACTTTACTGAAATTGCCGTTGTCTTCCTAGCAACGGGCTATATTTTCGCCTTTATTTCAGGCTTAAGTGAGCATAAATTTGTTGAGAGCTTTGTAAATGGTGCGGCAGATTTATTGGGTGTAGCTTTAACAATTGGCCTAGCACGTGCTGTTTCAATTGTGATGGAAGAAAGTCATACAAGTGATACAATTATGAATTTCTTTAGTCAGCAAGTTTCTGGAATGCCACCATTATTGTTTATTTGGTTTATGTTTTTAGTCTACATTGTTCTTGGTTTCTTTATTCAGTCATCTTCTGGCTTAGCCGTTCTTTCAATGCCTATTATGGCACCGCTAGCTAACGTGGTTGGAATTGATCGCGCAAGCATTATTGATGCCTATAATTGGGGTCAAGGATTTATTAGTTTAATTGCACCAACTGGATTAATTTTAATGAGCTTAATGATGGTAAATATTGGGTTCAATAAATGGTTTAAGTTTTGTTGGAAACTGTTAGTTATTGAATTTGGAATTTGTTTAGCCTTTTTGGCAATTGGTTTAGTTGTTTACTAACTAAGCAAATAAGTAGCTTTTAGTATTTTTTATAGTTATGATGAAGTTAAAGACATTGTTTAATATTTTAAGGAGGATTTTGTATGGCTTATCCAAAAACTAAAAAAATTATGAATGAAATTGTTGCTGATTTAACTCAAACTCACATGGTTGTCCACCAACACCATTGGTATATGCTTGGAAGAGGATTTCTAAAATTGCACCCATATTTAGATGGTGTAATGGAAGAATTAGCTGAGCAACAAGATGGGGTTGCTGAAAGATTAATTGCTATTAATGGTAATCCGATTTCTACCTATGAAGAAGTATTAGAAGAAACCAATGTTCCAGATCAAATCGGTAGCTGGGACTTATCAATTGAAGAAAGATTCCAATTAATTATAAATGCATACAAACAATTGCGAGATGATTATGAAAGAGGGATCAAGATTAGTGAAGGAGAAGGAGACGACTCAACTAATGACCTATTGATTTCCTATCATACCGCGATCGAAAAAAGAATTTGGATGATGTCAGCTGAACTTGGTCAACGTCCAGGTGAAGGTGAATAGGAAAAATATATTTATGCAAAGCATTCCGTGTATGGAATGCTTTTTTGCTATAATTAAAGTAAATATTGCCATACAGGGAAGGAAATACCATGAATAAAGTTACAATTGTTGGGTCAATTAACGTTGATAATATTATGCATATTAAGAAACTTCCTCAACCAGGAGAAACAATAGCAATGTCTGAATTTTCAAAAGCTGCTGGTGGTAAGGGAGCAAATCAAGCCGTAGCAAGTAGTCGAGCAAAAAATGAAACAATTTTTGTTGGACGTGTTGGGGATGATGACAATGGGCGCTTTATGCTTGAGCAATTTAAAGAAAATGGAATTAATGTCGACCATGTAGCTATAACTCCAAACCAACAAACTGGACAAGCTTATATTTTGCTTCAAGAGACAGGGCAAAATTCAATTATTATTCAACATGGTGCAAATTTTGACGTAACAGCAGAAGATGTTAGAAATGCGAAAAGTCAAATTGAAGATAGTGATTTTGTGATTGCTCAATTTGAAACACCAATTGAAGCAACTATTGAAGCTTTTAAGATTGCTAGAGAAGCTGGTAAAATTACTATTTTAAATCCTGCGCCTGCCCGTACTGATATCCCAGAAGAATTATTAGAGTTAACCGACTTGATTACTCCTAATGAAACTGAGGCTGAGAGTATTACAGGAATTAAAGTTGACAGTGAAGAGTCAATGAAGAAGAGTAGCGAAATTTTTCATCAAATGGGAATTAAGGGTGTAATTATCACAATTGGTGAACGTGGATCTTATGTTTCTTATGAAGACATTGAAGAGATTGTTCCAGCTTTCAAAGTAAAGGCAGTTGATACAACAGCAGCTGGTGATACATTCTTAGGTGCTTTATCTAGCGAATTGAAGCCTGATTTAAGTAACTTAAGAGATAGTGTAATTTATGCATCCAAATCATCCTCATTTACAGTTCAAAAATTAGGTGCATTTCCATCTATTCCAACTAGAGAAGTAGTTGAAGAAGCTTTGAAGGAGAAAAACTAATGAATAAGACAGAGCAAGATCAATTAAAAAAAGAAGCGGCTACTAAAGCAGCTAAGATGGTAGAGCCTAATTCTGTTTTAGGAGTTGGAACAGGTTCAACAGTTGCATTTTTTATCGATGCATTAGGCGAACGCAAAGAAAAAGAAGGTTTTAGTTTAAAGCATATTGTTACTACTTCTAACCGTAGTAAGAAGCAACTTGAAGGACTGGGCTTTAAGGTTGATGAATTAGCAGATATTGATCAAGCCGATTTAACAGTAGATGGCGCTGATCGAGTAGACGATAATTTAGATGGAATCAAAGGCGGCGGTGGTGCCTTAACTCTAGAAAAAAATGTCGCTATCAACTCAAAGAAGATTATTTGGATTGTTGATGAATCAAAACTTGTTCATCACTTAAGTGGCTTTCCGCTTCCAGTTGAAGTATTACCAGTGTCTGCTGAACAAAACTTTAAGCGTTTTGAAGAAGAAGGTTTGAAGCCTCAATGGCGTTTAGATGATGAGGGTAAGCGTTATGTAACGCATTACGGTAATTACATCATTGATTTAGCTGCTGATCCAACTCCAGTACCACACGGTTTAGCTGATTATCTAGACCACACAGTTGGTGTAGTTGAGCATGGCTTGTTTTTAGACATGTGTGATGAAGTCATCATTGCACATAGTGATGGTACAATTGAAGATAAGAAGAGAAAATAATTATTTTTTCAAAAACTAATATAATTTTTAAAAGACTTGATCAGTTCAAGTCTTTTTTTGTAACAAATCTTAGTTCATAATAAATATGATACGTAAATTTAGAAAGAAGGACCTTTATGTCAAAAAAGCCCTTAATTATTAGTACAGATCCAGGTATTGACGATATTGCTGCAATGACAATCAGTCTTTTTGCAGATGAACTTGATGTTAAAATGATTGTTCCAACCTGGGGAAATGTTTCTTTAGCTCACACTTTACAAAACACTCTTGATTTAGAGAACTTTTTACACACAAAAGTTCCTGTAGTCAAGGGCGCTAATCAGCCGTTAGTACGTCCAGCAATTAGTGCAGCTTCTGTTCATGGTGAAACAGGAATTGCTGGCTTTAAATTTGAAAAAGCTAATGATGATTTATTAGAGCCGGGACTTGCTGCTACTAAGATGTATGAAGCAATTAAAAACAGTCCTGAAAAAGTTACTTTATTAGGAGTTGGTCCTTTAACTGACTTTGCCCTTTTATTTAAGCAGTACCCTGATGTGGTAGAAAATGTTGCTGAAGTTTATATTATGGGTGGAAATATTGGGCATGGAAACCATAGTCCATTTGCGGAATATAATATTGCAGGTGATCCAGAAGCAGCACAGATAGTTTTCCATTCCGGCTTGCCAGTTTATGTAGCTCCACTTGAAATTGGAGATAAAGCTCATTTAACTCAAGATCAGATGGACAAGATTAAAGAATGCGGCGAAGTTGGTAAAATGCTTTATTCGATGTTTTCTAATATTCATGAACCTGATGGAGATACTCGAATTAAGATTTATGATCCGACAGCGGTTGGAATTATGCTTCATCCTGAATTCTTTACTTTAAAGCCAGCTAATGTTGAAATTGAATTAGCGGGACGCTATACATATGGTGCTAGTGTGATGGATTTCTTAAGTGAAAAACATAATGCACAAATTGCAACAGACGTTGATACAGAGAAGTTTGCAGCTTGGTTCATTGATAGTATCAAGACTGCTAATAATGGGAGAAAATAATGACTGATTTAGTCTATCGCTCAGTAATGCGCGATATTAAACAAAAAATACTTAATAATGAATATGAAGATATGCGTTTGCCTGATGAGCGTAGCCTAAGCGACTATTATCATGTAAGTCGTTCATCGATGAAGCGCGCTTTAGGTTTGCTTGCTCAGCAAGGAATAGTTTTTAAAAAAAGAGGTAGCGGAACATTTATTAATCCGCTATATTTGAAAAATCAGGCACTTTTTAAGTATGAGGGATCAAATTTAGGTATTACTGATTCCTTTAGTGTTCCCGGTAAGAAGCAAAGTATTGAGCTGTTAGACTATCAAGTAATTAAGGCCGACGAAGATTTGAGACAGGACTTGTTTTTAAAAGATTCAGATTTTGTTTATCAAATAAAACGGCTTCGTTTGTTAGATGATCAACCATTTTTAATTGAAACAGGGTTTATTCCTATTAAGATTACTCCAGAATTAAATCCGGATATTCTTAAAGGATCCCTCTTTAACTACTTAGAAGATACACAAAATAAAACTGTAACACGTTCATTCTTAACAATTACAGTTGAGCCATCAACTTTAGAAGATCAATCTAAACTGATGCTGGCACCTAATGAACCTGTAGGTGTAATGGAAGGTATTTTCTTTTTAGATGATGGAACTCCATTTGAAGTTTCAAATATGAGAATTCATTATAAATACATGAAGTACAATACTTTTGTTAACTTAAGTCAAGAATAAAAATAAGCCATTGTTTTTCTCGGGGGGATGAGAGAAACAATGGCTTTTTGTATGGGACGAGTAGCTTAATCAAATTGCAAACTATCGTCAACCGGGGACAGATATACATAGTTTAAGTTAGTATTTTTACATTGCTCACTGAGGGAATTAATTAAAGTATCTTGTTCCTTAGTAATCGGAATTTGCTTAAGTACTATTTGAGATTGCAAATACATAACTAACTTATTGCTCCAAGCAGCTGCGTCATCGTGGTTTTCAGCTTTGGCTATGACTTTTAAAATTGTCTGCTCAAGCGGAAGATATGCTTTAATTTGAACTTTATTGAAACTAGTATATAAATCTTTTAATACTATGATAATTTCATCGTGCTTTGTAATAGATTTTTCTAACATGATAAAGACCTCACTATCTTAAATAATTTAACTGATTTCTGGGCCCACTAAAATACTAGCATCTTTCATGCTTGAAAAGCCTATTTTGTATGAAAGTAGCGGTTTTTGCTAAGTGTTTATCTTGATTTAAATAACATTATACTGATTTAAATCAGTGAATCATTTCTTAAATACTGATTAATCCTTAAAATAAAGCTCTAAATACAGATAAATACGTAAAATGAAAGAGCTTTCTGATAAGATTAGACATATGAGGTGAGATAAATGCAATCACAAGTTGAAAGATTAGATTTAATTAGACAAAAATTAGATGAGAAAAAAACAATTAGTACACGTGAAATTATGAAATTGTGTCATGTCTCTTTTGATACGGCTAGGAGGGATGTAATTAAATTAACCAGCACCGGTCAAGCGATTCGAATTCATGGCGGATTGATGAAAATTAAACAGGGGACAGTGCCAGATTATAATTCTCGCGTCCATGTTTTGTCGCCTATAAAGAATAAAATAGCTAAGATGACAGCAAAATATTTAACAGCTGATAAGTTGATATATTTGAATGCTTCGACGACTATTTCGCAATTATGTCGCTACCTTAACGGGTTAAATGCAACAGTGATGACAAATTCGATTGATAATGCGGGTGCCTTAATGATGGATAACTTGCCTAATGTTATCTTATTAGGCGGCTATTTGAATAAAGAGAACCACTATACATCTTCTTTAAATAGTTTAAAAGAAATAGATCAATATGAATTTGATATTGCAGTAATCGGGACATCATCGGTTAATAAAAATGGAGTTTTTGTAGTTAATCACTCTGATGCACAAATTGAAAGAGAAGTAGTTAATCGAACAAAAACAGTTATTTTATTGGCAGAAGAATATAAATTTAAAGAAGATAGATCTTCTCCGTATAAGGTCATGGATTGCAAACAAGCTGATATTTTGATTACAGATAATAAGCTTGATCCCCAGTATCGAAAATATTTTAAAAAGAATATTAAGATTCGGGAAGTACTTGAGGAGGAAAATATAAAAAGTAAGTAATTATAATTGGACCGTCCCAATGTTTTTAAAAGTTGAATTTTTGCACTTGATGCTATATGATATTACTGTAATAAGGAAATGAAAACTATTTCAAGGAGATATAGCTATGGCAGTAAATTACGATTCTCAAGAATACTTAAAGAGTGTTGACGCATACTGGCGTGCAGCTAACTACTTATCAGTGGGACAATTATTTTTAATGAATAATCCTTTACTTAAAAGAGAATTAAAGGCAGAAGATGTAAAACCTAAGCCAATTGGTCACTGGGGTACAATTGTGCCGCAAAACTTTATTTATGCACATTTAAATCGTGCAATTAAGAAATATGATTTAAACATGTTCTACATTGAAGGTTCTGGTCACGGTGGTCAAGTAATGGTATCGAACTCATATTTAGATGGTTCTTATACTGAACGCTACCCAGAAATTACTCAAGATGAAAAGGGAATGGCTAAGTTATTTAAGCAATTTAGTTTTCCAGGTGGAGTTGCGTCTCATGCTGCTCCAGAAACTCCTGGATCAATCCATGAAGGTGGAGAATTAGGCTACTCACTATCTCATGGTGTTGGTGCAATTTTAGACAATCCAGATGTAATTGCTGCAGTTGAAATTGGTGACGGTGAATCAGAGACTGGTCCACTTGCTACTTCTTGGTTTTCAAGTAAGTTCATTAATCCAATTAAAGATGGTGCAGTTATTCCTATCTTGCAAATCAATGGCTTTAAGATTTCTAACCCAACTATCGTTTCTAGAATGAGTGACGAAGACTTAACTAAGTACTTTGAAGGAATGGGTTGGAAGCCATACTTTGTTTCTGCATATAAAGACGGTGAATTTAATGGGTATAAAGACCACATGGAAGTTCACCAAGAAATGGCAAAGACAATGGACGAAGTTGTTGAAGAGATTAAGGCTATTCAAAAGCATGCGCGCGAAAACAACGATGATTCCTTAGTGAAGTGGCCAATGATTGTCTTTAGAGTACCTAAGGGTTGGACGGGTCCAAAATTTGATCTAGATGGCAATCCAATTGAAAATAGTTTCCGTGCTCACCAAATTCCAATTCCTGTTGCTCAAGATGACATGACTCATAAAGAAATGCTTACTGATTGGATGGAAAGCTATAAGCCAGAAGAATTATTCAATGAAGATGGCTTACCAAAAGATATTGTTAAGGAAAATACCTTATCAGGCAACCAAAGAATGGCTATGAATCCAGTAACCAATGGTGGTATTGATCCAAAAGTCTTAAATATGCCTGATTACCGCGACTTTGCAATTAAATTTGATAAACCTGGCTCTGTTGAAAAACAAGATATGGCTGAATGGGCAAAATATTTAGATAAGATGTCTGACTTGAACCCAACTAATTTCCGCGGTTTTGGTCCAGATGAAACTAAGTCTAATCGTTTGTTCCAACTTTTAGATAATCAAAAACGTCAATGGATGGAAAATATTCATACTCCAAACGATGAAAACTTGGCTCACGAGGGTCGTGTAATTGACTCACAATTGTCAGAACACCAAGATGAAGGTTGGCTTGAAGGATATGTATTAACTGGTCGTCACGGATTCTTTGCTACTTATGAAGCATTTGGTCGTGTAGTTGATTCAATGCTTACGCAACATATGAAATGGTTGAGAAAAGCCAAAGAACAATCTTGGAGACATGATTATCCAGCCTTAAACTTAGTTGATACTTCAACTGTTTTCCAACAAGACCACAATGGCTATACTCACCAAGATCCCGGTATGTTGACTCATTTGTATGAAAAGAATCGTCCAGATTTAATTCACGAATACTTGCCAGCGGATACTAATTCACTTCTTGCTGTATCTGATAAGGCATTTAGAGATCGTGAATGCATCAATGTGTTAGTAACTTCTAAACAACCTCGTCCTCAGTGGTTCTCAATTGAAGAAGCTAAGAAATTAGTTGATAAAGGTCTTGGCTATGTTGACTGGGCATCAACTGATAAGGGCGCTAAGCCAGATGTTGTTTTTGCTTCAACTGGTACTGAACCAACAATTGAATCTTTAGCTGCCATTGACTTACTTCATAAGAAATTCCCAGACTTAAAGATTCGCTATATTAATGTGATTGATGTAATGAAGTTAATGTCACCAGAAAAGAATCCAAATGCAATCAGTAATGAAGAATTCAACCGTCTTTTCCCTAAAGGTACACCAGTTATCTTTGCATGGCATGGATTTAAGCCAATGATGGAATCAATTTGGTTTGATCGCGGCCGTGGTAAAGATGATGTTCATATTCATGGCTATGAAGAAAATGGTAACATTACTACTCCTTTTGATATGCGTGTCTTAAACCACATGGATCGCTATGACTTAGCAAAAGATGTAGTAGAAAGTATTCCTGAGCTAAATGAAAAGAATGCGGATTTCATTGATGAGATGGATAGCTTGCTTGCTAAACACCATCAATATATCCGTGATAACGGTAAAGATATGCCTGAAGTTACTGAATGGCAATGGAATGGTTTAAAATAAATATATTATTTTTTTAAGATCGGATTAATTTCCGATCTTTTTTAATTGTAGTTATTAAAAAATCATTGTATTGTTAGTGTGACATTTATTGTTATAATATATTGAGGAAAGTAAGTGTAATTATTAATAAATAAAAGATATTGTAGGAAGGGATGATGAGATGGATTTTAAAGATGTTTTAGCAAGTGAACATGCAACAAGAAAGTTTACTGATCAAAGAGTAAGCGAAAAAACTGTGATTAAGGTAATCGAAGAGGCTCAAAGAACGCCATCATTACTAAATTCACAACCATGGCGAATTTATGTGGCTGAAGGTGAGGTTGCAAAAGCAATAAGAAAAGATCATGAAGATAAGGTCTTGGCTCATGAAAAACCACATGAAGATTTTGCTTCATTGCTAAAAGTTGAGTGGGATACGTTTCCAAGTAAGAATATGGCAACAATGAGTGAAACTTTAGATTACTTTTTACGTGGTGAATCTGATGCTTTCGATCAAGCTCAAATAAAATTGTTTAACGCTCCGGTGATAGTATTTTTGACTATTCCTAAAAAATCTCCAGCTTGGTCAATTTTTGACTTAGGTGCGTTTTCGCAAACCTTAATGTTAGCTGCTAATAATCGTGGTTTAAGTACAATGCCAGCTCATGCTTTCGTTAAGTACCCAGATGTAATAAGAAAATATTTGGATATTCCAGAAGATGAATCAATTGGAATTGGTATTGGTTTAGGATATCCGAACAAGAAAGCAGCAATCAATAATTATAAGTCTAAACGTGTATCGTTAGATGAAGTTTTAAAGATTAAAAAAGATATCTAATTAAGAAACTCTTGAAGAAGTTAAAGTCTAGCTAATTTATTAGATGAATTCTTTAAGAGTTTTTTATTTGTTTATTTAAAATAAAATTAAAATATGGCATAATTATAAAAAATAAAGGAGAAGAAGAATGATGTTATTAGTTTCTCCTGAGCAATGGGCTAATTGGGATAAATGGTTTAATTACACATTGACAGGCTATATTTTAATTTTAGGGATAATTTTTTTATTTGTTGGATTGATTCCATTTTTATGCGTACATAATAAAATTACTTATACTTTATTTGGGGTGACAACCGTATTTTTAGTAACTTTTCTGGGGATAGCTTATTTTAAAAATAAGGAATCAAAAGAATATGTCAAAGAAAATCACTATTTAACGGCAATGGTTAGAGAGTATGATGCTCAGATTTTTTCTAATAAATATTATGATCCAGAGGAAATCGAGATGTTTAAATATGTAGCTGATATTCAGACCCCGTCTCATTTGCCTTCCGTTTACAAAAAGATACCAATGAAGCAAGAAGTTACCTATCTTGGTAAAAATGATTATTATGCCTTTATTAAATTAAATGATGTAGTAATGAAGTTCAGTCTGGCAGATTGTAAAAAAATTCCAGGAAGTAAAGCTTACTTTACAGGCTATCATTTTAAGATTAGAAATAAGAAGTTTTTGAAGTTAGGATTTATTGATTTAAAACATAATTTACGCGATAAAGTAGAACTACCAGCCGATTCCTATAACAAGCAAGTTTCAAGTAATATTGAAGAAAATTATAATCATCCCGGATTAGTTGCAAACTGGATCCCTGATTCAGCAAAATAATGCTAAAATAGAGATGTAATTATTTAATATATAAAAAAGGTGAAGATCACTTGTCTACAAGTACTATAACTACTAATTTAATTGTTATTTTCATAACGTTTTTAATTGCAATTTTCTTTGTTGTTGCTGAATTTGCTTTAGTGCAGACTAGATCGAGTCAGCTAGAAGATATGCTGGCAAACGGGCAAGGCAACCCTAAGAAACTAAAGCGTGCTCTACACATGGTTCATAATTTGAATGAGTCATTGTCTACCACTCAAGTAGGTACTACTTTAGTTGGTGTTATTTTAGGTTGGATTGGTCAAGGAACTATTGAAGAACTATTGACCGATGTGTTTAAAATGACACCTTGGTTTGGAGCAAAGACTAGCGGAGTATTAGGAGCAACTTTAGGTGTTGTATTGCTAACTTATTTAGAAGTTGTTGTAACTGAAATTGTTCCTAAGAATATTGCTATTGACATGCCCGTTAAGTGTTTAATGGCAGTTGTTACTCCTTTAGCTGCTTTCCATACGATTGTATATCCATTTGTATGGTTACTTAACCATAGTGCTAATGGATTGCTTCATTTATTAGGGATGCAGTCAGCTGATGAAGAAAGTGAAGTTTATTCACAATCTGAAATCTTACGTTTATCTCGTAACGCTGTAACTGGCGGCTCACTTGATAAAGACGATCTTTTGTACATGGAACGTGCTTTTGAATTAAATGATAAAGTTGCTAAAGATATCATGACAGACCGTACTCAACTTCAAGTTTTAAATGCAACTGATGATGTAAAGACAGCTTTAGAAAAATACATTAAAGATGGTTTCAGCCGTTTTCCAGTTGTGCGTGATAATGATAAAGATGATGTTGTAGGATACGTTTATGCTTATGATATCGTAAGTCAAGATCAGGAAAATCCTAATGTTCCGATTACTAGAATTATTAGAGCGATTATTACTGTGCCTGAATCAATGTTAATTCAAGATATTTTGAAATTAATGATTAAAAAGCACACACCAATTGTTTTAGTAGTTGATGAGTATGGTGGAACAAGTGGAATTGTAACTGATAAAGATATTTATGAAGAACTCTTCGGATCAATTAAGGATGAAATCGATGATGTTTCAGACGAATATATTGTCCGCGATGATCATGGAAATATCCATGTTTCAGGAAAGACTACTTTATACGATTTTGAACGTTACTTCCATACTAAGCTGAAAGCATTCGAAGATAGTGATATTATTACCATCGGTGGTTATATGATGGAACACTATCCTAATTTAAAACGTGGTGAGTCTGTTGATTTAGAAGGCTTTAAGTTTAAGCTAGTAAACATTGAACAAGGATTCATGCGTTGGTTCATCGTTTCTAAGATCGATCAAGCCAGTGAAAATGATGATTCAGAAAATAGCGATCAAAATGATAAAGAAAAAGATAAATAATCGGAAAAAGCACCTCAAGATAGGTGCTTTTTTGTCTAATTAAATGTTATAATTCTACTATTAACAACGCATTTATAAAAGGATATAGAGGGTTAAAATGCAAAATAGTGATAATATTGACAACATTATTGATCGTGTTTTATTTAGTCAAGATGACATCGAAGAGATTTGTCAAAGACTAGGTAAGCGATTAACTGAGGATTATGCTGGTAAGTTTCCATTAGTCATTGGGGTACTAAAGGGTGCTGTATACTTTATGACTGATTTAACACGCCATATGAATGTAAAAATGCAAAATGACTTTATGGATGTTTCAAGCTACGGTGATGGCTTTGAATCAACTGGTAAAGTTAGATTAGATATTGACGTTCAAGCAGATGTTAAGGGTAGAGATGTATTACTGGTTGAAGATATTGTTGATACTGGTCATACTCTAAAATTTATGAAGGATCTATTAATTGAACGTGGCGCAAAGAGTGTAAAGTGTTGCGCACTTCTTAATAAGACAGAACGCCGTGAAGATGATGTAGTTGTAGATTACTATGGCTCAAAAGTTGAAAATGAATTTGTAGTTGGCTATGGATTAGACTACTTAAATGCATATCGTAATCTACCTTATGTTGGTGTTTTAAAACCAGAAGTTATTCAAGCAAACTTAAACCGTTAATCATTCAAAATATCTTTATCATAAAATTAAAAAGGGTTGAGACTTTCTCCTTAGCTAGTGGAAGTTTCAACCCTTTATCTATGAGCTTTATTATTGGCGATTATTCTGTTTTTTCATATAGTAATAAATAGGAAGGCCCAATAGCGTTAGACCGATACCGGTTATTGAGAGCCAAAATTCATTAATTACAGTACTGATCACAATGAATAAACCACCACCAATTGAGATGATCGGGACAATCGGATACCAAGGAACAACATAAGGACGTTCTAGTTTAGGTTCGCGGTAGCGCAAAATTACCACTGCAATTGAAATTAAGGTGGTAAAGGTCCACATGACGAAGACGAGCATATTAGTTAACAGGTCAAAAGTTCCTAGTAGAATCATTATTAAAGATACCACGAGAATAATTAGGGCACTAAGAGTAGGTACACCTGTATTAACATTAGTGCGACTAATTTTATCAGAAAATGGTAACATCTTATTTTTGGCTAAAGTATAAGGTATTCTCATTCCCGTAAGCATAAAACCATTAATTGCGCCATAAACTGAAATTAAAATTCCAATCGTAACTAATTTACCGCCTAAACTACCAAATAGTTTTAACGAAGCTAAATAGGCAGTATTTTGATTGCCGATAATTTCTTTAAAAGGAAGAGCAGTCAGAAAAGCGTAGTTGACCAATACATAAATTAAAGTAATAGCAGATAGACCGATGATAATAGCTCTTGATAGATTCTTCTCAGGCTTTTCAATTTCACCAGCTAAATTAGTTACGTTAATCCAGCCATCATAAGCAAATAAAGCTGCAAGTAAACCACCGCTTAAGCCTGTCCAAAAAGATGTATTATGCCCAGCGCTTAAAGGGAATAAGTTAATATCGACTTTGCTTGAATTAAAAAGACCGAAAATCACAATTAAAGCAATTGGGATGGCCTTAAGAATAGTCATGACTGATTGCATTCGGGTTGAAAATTTTGTAGAAATAAAGTTTAAGCCCATTAAAAAGATGGCGAGCAGTAGACCAATTAAAGTTGCGTATTTAGCAGGTAAGTTAAATAAAACAACAAATTGTTGCCCGAATATTACACTTAAAGCTGCAATATTGGCAGGGAAATAGACTAGCATTTGAGCCCAGCCAAATAAAAAGCCCCAAATTTTTCCATAAGTATACTCGATGTACTTGATAGAGCCGCCAGTAACTGGAAGAGCAGCTGCAATTTCAGATACGGTAAGGCCAGAAGCGATGGAAACAATACCGGCTAAAATCCAGACGAAAAGAGTTAATGAGGAAGTGCCGGTTTCATGACTAATGCTTCCTATTTTGAAAAAAACGCCCCCACCAATTACAGTTCCAACGACTGTAGCTAGGGCTTGACCAAAGCTAATTTGTCTTTTCAAGATTGTGCTTTCCTTTCGATATATCTATAACTTTTAGTAATGATATCATTTTATACTAAATCTTAATGAAAGTGGTGTAGAAAGAAGAAGTTCGTTAAAATAGCTAATGGAGGGACTGAAATGCATCGTTATCGACATAAATATACTTTCCCAAGTATTATTATTTTACTCATTCTAGCTTTTTCAGGACTAGTATGGGGATACTTTAATATGAGGCAAAATACAACTGTTCCTCGTGGCTCAAATATGAGTGTATTAGGCATTGAACTAGACCAAACAAAAGATTACATTGATTTACATAAGCTAGAAAAAAATGGTATTTCTTTTGTATATTTGAGGTCAACACAAGGAAAATCTTATTTTGACGATAATTACTTACTTTATCGCGATCAAATTCAAGGAACTAACTTAAACTTTGGTACAATTATTGCTTATAGTGATGAAACGAGTAATCAAGAACAATACCAATACTTTTTGAATAAAGTTGGAACTAACACCGGAAGTTTGCCTGTTATGATTGTGCCAGCTGCTAGTCACTTGACTAAATCATATTGGAAGCGAATGGGAGTTTTTGCTCAAATGATAAATAATCTTGGAAAAAGAGTAATGATAGCTGGTGACTACCGTTATCATAATTATTTTCCAGAGGGAACACGGTTCTTATATACGGGAGCAAGTTTAAAAGATAGACGACACTATGCTTTTTGGTGTTACACTCAAAATGGAAGAGTTAAAAATATAGATAATCTCGAACGGAATGTAACTATGTTTGCTTATATTGGTACTAATACGCAGTACGAGCAATTATATGGTCAGCAAGGAACACAATAGAGGAAATAAAATGTATTCAAACGCAATTACACAAGTTTTAGAAAAAGAACATAAAAATAAACCAACCTTAATTCAAAAAAGAACATATGATGCTATTCGTAATGGTGCTAGCATCGTAGGCTTAGCTAAGACTGGTACTGGTAAAACTTTAGCTTATGGTTTGCCAGTAATGGAGCGAATTGCCGAAATTGGTGGTCGAGGCATTATTTTAGAACCAACCACTGAACTTGCGATCCAAACCAGAAATAATCTTTTACCTTATGCAAAATCATTAGGTTTAAAAACCATTGCATTAGTTGGAGCAGGAAATAGAAAAAGACAATTAGAACGCTTAAAAAAGGAAAAGCCGGAAATAATAATTGCTACACCAGGAAGATTTTTTGACTTTTTATCAGAGAATCGAATCAAGTATCAAGACATTAATGCTTTGGTGATTGATGAAGCGGATGATATTTTAGAATTCACAAAATTAGATTTACTGAGTTCATTAGGACAAAATTTATCTTCAACTGCTCAAATTTTACTTTTTGGAGCATCAGAGTCAGAAATAACAAAAGATGCCGAAGATTTGTTTAATCATACTTTCTTACTGATTGATGTGCGACCAGAGCAAAAATCTGAAGTTAAACATTACTTTTTACAAGTCTCAAATGAATATAAAATGCAGTTTTTGCAGCGGTTGGCAAAGTTAGATAAGTTTAAGGGTATTCTCTTTTTTGATAGTACAGAAAGTGAAATGAGATTTGCGCGAATTTTTAGTCATAGTAAGACAAAATTTGCTGTTTTAAGTAATGAAACTAGTAAGCAAAATAGAGAAAAGATTCTTAGTGATTTTAGAGCAGGACGAATTAAGTTTTTATTTGCGACTGATTTAGCAGCTCGTGGGTTAGACTTACCTGATGTTAGCTATGTTATTAACTTTGAAATTCCGAGTGAAGTAAATACCTACTTGCATCGGAGCGGTAGAACGGGCCGAATGAATAAATCAGGAACTGTTGTCACTCTTGGGGACGATCATGACTTTAGAGACTTGAAAAAATTACTGGCTGATACTTACCAAGTTCAAAGAGCATATTTTGCAGGCTATAGTTTAACGACTGAAAAACCAAAACGAAAAAAAGAAGAGCCAGAAACTCAAGAGAAGAAAGTAAAGGAAATTAAGCCTAAGCATAAAAAGAAGCGTTGGCGCAATAAGAAAAATAAAGGATATCATCCTCGAAAGGATAGAAGAGAAAAATAATGTCATCTTTAGTTAAATGGCTAGAAACTTATGTTTTGCCACCTGCATCGCGTTTAGCTCAACTACGCTGGCTAGTTGCAATGCGAGATACTTTTATTTCTTTACTGCCAATTACAATGGCCGGTTCAATTGCAATGCTATTTAATAGCATAATTAGAGCAGCTAAAGTACAAATGCATTGGGATACTTTTTATTCTTTAATGCAGCCTGTAGTAGCGATTGACAATATCATTTGGGAAGGTACATTTGCCCTTTTTGCGGTTTATTTTGCAATTTCTTGGGGTTATCACCTAGCTAAGACTTATGAAGTGAACCGATTTGCAGGTTCTGTCGCTTCTTTAGTTGCTTTTGCAATGAGCATTAGTGATTCTGTTAAATTGCACATTGATGGGGATGTAGTTGATATTAAAAATGCTTTTGATATCAAACAATTTTCTACAATGGGGCTATTTACAGCTATTATCTTTGGCTGTATTGGAACAGCATTATTTATTACATTTTATAAGGCTAGAATTAGACTAAAAGTAGATAGTAGTATGCCGCATGCAGAATGGGTTGCATTTAGTACTTTGATCCCGATCCTGCTTTCTATTTTTATTGTAGGTTTTGTTAATTATGCTTTTCAAAGGCTTACAGGAACCTATTTTGGTAATTGGCTGCTTACTACTATTCAAAGACCCTTGGTTAATTTAGGACAGGGCTTTGGAGTTGTTTTATTAGTTACATTTTTGGTTCAGATCTTCTGGTTCTTTGGAATTAACGGGATAAGTGTGCTAACTCCAGTAATGGATTCTTTGTGGTTGACACCAGAAAATATTAATGTTACAGCTGTTAGAAACAGTGAGCATGTTCCTTATATTTGGGTTCGCGACTCTTTTAATGTTTTTGCATGGTTTGGTGGAGCAGGCGGAACTCTGGTATTAATTATTGCCATTTTAATGTTTTCTAAGCGTAAAGATTATCGAACAATAGCAAAGATGGCTGTAGCACCAGGAATTTTTAATATTAATGAACCTATTATTTTCGGTCTGCCAGTTGTTTTTAATCCTGTCTATTTAATTCCGTTTGTTGTAGCTCCTTTAGTAAATGTATCATTAGCTTATTGGGCTACACAGGCTGGTTTAGTTAATCCGGTTCAAATTTTTGTTCCAACTGTAATGCCGCCACTTATTGGACCGTTCTTAGCTTGCAATTATGATTGGCGTGCTATTGTACTGGCTCTCATTAATATGGTAATTGCGCTTCTTATTTGGATGCCGTTTGTTTTTGCGGCAGATAAGATTGCTAAGCAAGATAATAATCAACGGAATTTCTATTTACCTCAATATTAAATTTATGATAGTGAAAAGCTAGTTTTTATGTTAAAGTAGAAACTAGTCCTGACCCCGTAGTTCATCTGGATAGAACAATGGTCTCCTAAACCGTAGAGGTGAGTTCGAATCTCACCGGGGTCATACATGAAAAAAGCATTTCTTCAATTAATGAGAAGAAATGCTTTTTTATTCATCTTAAACATATTTTAATGGGTTAATAAAAATCTCTAAAACAATCCAGAGAAAAATAATTAGTAATATTGCAATAATTCCAATTAAAACATGCTTAGTTTTTTGTGGGTAAGAGTTCCCAAAGAGGAAAACTAAGCAAAAGACTATAATGGTAATTAAAATTGCAGCTAAAGATAAAAAACTAAACATAAATTGCTCACTTTCCTTATAGTATATAAGTATAAAGTAGTTTGACAAATAGTACCAAAGAAAATTTAATTGGGGTATAGTAGAAGATACAAAATATAAGGTAAGGATAAATTATGAATAAAGTAAAAGTAATGACAGTTTTTGGTACTAGACCAGAAGCTATTAAAATGGCACCGTTAGTGTTGAAGCTAAAAAAAGATGATCGTTTTGAAGAGATAACAGTCGTAAGTGCTCAACATCGTGAAATGTTGGATCAGGTTTTAGATATTTTTAAAATTAAACCTGACTATGATTTTAATATCATGCATAAAAATCAAACATTAGAAGATATTACTTCAAAAGTAATGCTTGATATGGCTAAAGTAATAAAAAACGAGCAACCAGACATTGTTTTGGTTCATGGGGATACAACAACTAGCTTTGCGGCTGGCTTAGCAACTTTTTATGAACAAACAAAGTTAGGCCATGTGGAGGCTGGCCTTAGAACCTGGAATAAGTATTCTCCGTTTCCAGAAGAGATGAATCGGCAAATGACTGATGATTTAACTGATTTATATTTTGCACCAACTAAATTAAGCAAACAAAACTTAATTAAAGAAAACCATCCCGCTGATAATATTTATGTGACTGGGAATACTGCCATTGATGCTTTGGAACAGACGGTTAAAGAAGATTATCATCACGATGTTCTGGATGAAATTAACCCAGATAGTAAGATTATTTTAGTTACCATGCACCGCAGAGAGAATCAAGGAGAACCGATGCGACGCGTCTTTAAAGTTATGAAACAGGTAGTTGATAGTCATAAAGACGTTGAAATTATCTATCCGGTTCATCTGTCTCCACGTGTACAAAAGGTAGCTAAAGAGGTATTAAGTGACGATCCGCGAATTCACTTGATTAAACCCCTAGATGTAGTTGATTTTCATAATTTAGCTAAAAAAAGCTACTTTATTATGACTGATTCGGGTGGAGTTCAAGAAGAAGCTCCTTCTCTAGGTAAGCCAGTATTAGTTTTACGTGATACAACTGAGCGTCCTGAAGGGGTAGCAGCTGGAACTTTAAAACTTGTAGGAACCGAAGTAGAGAAGGTTCGTGCTGAAATGATACGGTTACTTGAAGATGAAAAAGCTTATACTGAAATGGCAAATGCGAAAAATCCATATGGGGATGGAAAAGCAGCTGATCGGATTATGGATGCAATTGCTTACTATTTTGACAAGGAACATAATCAAAAACCAGTTGATTTTAACTAAAAAAAGCTCCATTTTTATGGAGCTTTTTTAGATCACTTTTTATTAAAGTAGTCTTTAAATTTTTTAGCGAATTTACCACTAGTATTAAGAAAAATTGATTTGGTAGTTAAATAGTTGAAAATACCTACTAAAATTTGATCGATTATTTTTACAAAAAATGCATTCCAATGAAGCCAAGAAATACCAACTAGCATAATTAAGTTATCCGGGACTAAACTAATGACTCGGTAAATAAAGAATAAACAAATTTGGTAAACTACTCCATGATTTTTATCGACATTTTGAATGAATACACCATGTTTATTAAAAGAAAAAGAGGCTAAATTAGAAATAATAAATGCGATTGTGTTGGCATAAATCACAGGCATTTTCCAAATATTATGCAATAAAAGAAAGCAGGCAATATTAATAAGGGCTGCTAGAAAACCGAAGATAACATAAACATAAAAATTTCGGTGTCTCGCAACCAATTTACTCCCGAGTTCTCTCAACTGCTCTTGAGTAATCTTTTGCCCCTTCCTTTTAGGGTGATTTTTAGCCATTAAATGCCTCAACTATTTCTTCAGTAGCTTGATCAATTAAGGCAATGTCTTCATCATCGACTGCATTTTCTATTTTAACTGGTTTTGCTGCTTCAATAGCGCCACATTTAATAAATGCTTTTTCAAAATCATCTACATTTTCACAATAGTGATCTTTATAGGTCTTGTCTCCTGAACCCATTACAGCAAATTTTTTACCGGATAGGTCAAGTGTGATCAGTTGGTCATAAAAGTCTTTTAATTCATCAGTCATCACGCCTTCGCCATATGTATAAGTAACCATCACGCAAAGGTCAGCATCAAGATAAGAGCTAGCATCTGCAAAACTGACGTCAATATTTTCTACGTCAAAACCTGCATCTTGTAAGTTTTCTTCTAAAATTTCTGCCATATCTTCATCATTACCAGTCATGCTGGCAAAGACAATTTGTGCTTTCATGCAAAAAACTTCTTTCTATAACGTTTTCTCTTATTATACTAAAGAAGTATAGAGGTTTGTAAATCTTAAGAGAAATTATTTAAGAAAAGCTTTATAATGAATGGTTGAGACTTTCTTAATAACTACAAAATCATACCTATTTAAGGTATGCTAAGAGTATATAAATTAAAAAAGGAGACTTTTTAATGATAACAATTAAATCAAAGCGCGAGTTGCAAGGGATGCAAAAATCTGGTCGCGTTTTAGCAGCTATGTTTGAAGGTTTACGTGATGTTATTAAACCTGGAATTTCAACTTGGGAAATTGAAGAATTTGCTCAAGATTTTATGAAAAAACATGGTGGGCGTCTTTCAGAACAAGGTTTTGAAGGATATAAGTATGGAACTTGTATTAGTGTAAACGATGAAATTGCTCATGCGATTCCTAGAAAAGATAAGATCCTAAAAGAGGGTGACTTAGTCAGCGTTGACGTTACTTGCAACGTTGATGGCTATGAAACTGATTCATGTACTACTTATGGTGTTGGTGAAATTTCTGCCGAAGACAAAAAATTAATGGACGTTACTAAGAAAGCAATGTACATGGGAATTGATCAAGCGGTTGTTGGAAATCGTATTGGTGATATTGGTAGCGTTATTCAAAATTATGTTGAAGATGAAAATGGCTATGGTGATGTACGTGAACTTGTAGGCCATGGTATTCAACCATCAATCCACGAAGATCCAGAAGTTCCTCACTGGGGTAAGGCAGGTCATGGTCTGCGTTTACGCGAAGGAATGACTATTACAGTTGAACCAATGGTTGAAGCTGGTGGAGACTGGAGAATCGAACAAAAAACTGTATCAGATCCTAATGATGATTGGGTTTACTATGCAACTCCAGATGGTTCGAAGGCAGCTCAATTTGAACATACTTTTGCAATTACTCCAGATGGACCAAAGATCTTAACTTTGCAAAAGCCATATGATGGCTATGAAAAATATCTTCCTCACTTTTTAGATGAAGATTAATAGATAGTAAGACCATGAATTCTTTTCTCAATCAGACTAAAAACCGTATAACAGAGTTTTTTCAGTTATTATCTAAATATATTAGCCAAGGCGAGATAAATCAGACTTCAATTATTATTGCTTATTATGTGCTATTAAGTATTTTTCCAATCATAATTATTATTGGAAATGTTTTACCTTTGCTTAATATCGACACTGAGCCAATTGCTCGTTATCTTGAATTGATTTTTCCATCTCAAGTTTCAAGTCTAATTATGCCAATTATCAATGCTTTATTGAAAAAACACTCCAGTGGTTTTATTTCTCTTGGTATTGTGATTGCTATTTGGTCTTTAAGTTGTTTGGTTAATTCAATTCGCTTAGCAGCAAATAAAATTTATGGCGTTGATAAAAAAGAAAAAGGTAAGTCATGGTGGAACTATTTACTTGCTAGAACGTTTACTTTTGTTCTTTCTGTGATTTTGGTAGTTGGCTTTTCAATAATAATTTTTGTTGTTACCTTTGGTAGACAGATTATGGAATTCTTGGCTCCAATTTTTAATCTATCCTTGTGGTGGGTATATAAGTTAGAAAATTATCGTTGGCCGATTATAATTTTGGTTATGGTTATTATAAATTTGTATATTAACTATGTCATTCCCAACATCACTGTACAAAAGCGCATAGTATGGCCTGGAGTATGGTTTACTGTAGTGAGCTGGAGCGCCTTATCCTATTTCTTTGGTTTATATTTGAGGCAATTTGGAACGCGCTGGCAAAACTATGGAATTGTAGGTTCTTTTATAATCTTTATGTTATGGCTAAATGTAGGTTCATTTTTACTTTTGCTTGGCATTTGTCTTAATGCCACAGAGGATGAATTAAAAGGTAGAAAAATTGAATACAGTCGTAGCCCGATTTTGAGAATTTTTAGAAAAAAATAGTAAATTGTCTAAATAAGTTTCTAGAAGTTTGGTAAAATACACTAAGGAAAGCTTATTTTGTGAGGAGAATAAAATGAAAGTAAGAAAAGCAGTTATTCCAGCAGCTGGATTAGGTACTAGATTTTTACCTGCCACTAAGGCTATGCCTAAGGAAATGGTACCGATTGTTGATAAACCAACAATTCAATTTATTGTAGAAGAAGCTAAAAAATCTGGAATTGAAGATATCTTGATCGTTACTGGTAAAAACAAGCGTTCTATCGAAGATCACTTTGATGCTAACCCAGAACTAGAACAAGATTTGGAAGAAAAGGGTAAGACTGAACTTTTACACTTAACCCAATCAATTACTAACTTAGGTGTTAACCTTTACTACACTCGTCAACCACACCCAGCTGGTTTAGGGGATGCGATTTTAAGAGCTCGTAGCTTCGTTGGGGATGAACCATTTGCTGTTATGCTTGGTGACGACTTGATGGATGACAAGGTTCCACTAACTAAGCAATTGATCGATCGCTATGACAAGACTCATGCATCAACTATTGCTGTTATGCCTGTACCACATGAAGAAGTTTCTAAGTATGGTGTTATTGATCCAGATAGCGAAATTGAACCTGGTTTAATTAACGTTAAGGCCTTTGTTGAAAAGCCAGACGTTGATAAGGCACCTAGTGACTACGCAATTATTGGTCGTTACTTGTTAACTCCTGAAATTTTTGATATTTTAGCACATCAAAAACCTGGTCGTGGTGGCGAAATTCAATTAACTGACGCAATTGATACTATGAACAAGACTCAACGAGTATTCGCTCATGTATTTAATGGTGAACGTCACGATGTTGGTAACAAGGAAGGTTACCTTGAAACATCAATTGAATATGGTTTATCTCACCCTCAAATTAAAGATGATTTACGTGAGTACATTATTAACATGGCTCAAAAATTACAAAAAGAAGATAAAAACTCAAAGAAGAAATAATAAGAGTTCTTTGGAACTATAAGACTGACTATTTCGTCAGTCTTATTTTTTTGTTTAAAAAGATGTAATCTTTTTGCCAAGTTCTTATAAATAGTGAGAAAATATAAATAACTATTTTTATAAGGATAAAATGATGATTGAATATAAAAATATTTCAAAAAAATACGATGGACAAGAAATCTTAAAAGATGTTTCTTTCGCAGTGAAAAAAGGAGATATTTTTGTTTTAGTTGGGCCAAGTGGGAGCGGGAAGACAACGTTGCTAAAGATGTTTAACCGGCTTATTGAACCAACAAAGGGACAAATTCTTCTAAATGATAAACCAATAAAAGAATATAATTTGCGTAAACTAAGGGAAAAGACAGGGTATGTATTGCAAACAGCTAGTTTGTTTCCAAATTTAACTGTTGGTGAAAATATTACAATTGTGTTAGAGCAAGAAGGTGTCGATCGCAAAGAACGGCGAAAAAAACAGGAAGAGCTATTAAAATCGGTTGATTTGGATCCAAAATTATATTGTGATCGCAGGCCGAGTGAACTATCAGGTGGTGAACAACAACGAGTTGGCATTGTTCGGGCTTTAGCAGCGGATCCTGAAGTTGTTTTAATGGATGAACCTTTTTCTGCTCTTGATCCAGTTGTAAGAAAGCAACTACAAGACTTACTTATTAATTTACATGAACAATTTAATAAGACAGTAATGTTTGTAACACATGACATGCAAGAAGCTATTCGTTTAGGAAACACAATTGGAATTTTGCATAAAGGTGTTTTAGAGCAAGTTGGCAAACCTAGAGAAATTTTAAGACATCCTGCTACAAAATTTGTACAGGAATTTTTTGCAGGAAATAGAATTAATCAAAAGCTCGACCTTGAAACTTTATTGAAGAGTGAATTGGGCGTAGATCCACGATTCTATCCTAAAGTGGATACCCTTGTTCGTTATCACGTTGATAGCGTAGAGGATTTAATTAAAGATTGTTCTAACCATCCTGATACTCTGTTTGTTGCAGAGACCAGGTTTGGTGAATTTTTAATTGAGCCAAAAAGAGTTTGGAATTTCTTTTTAAAGTGGGTGGCTGGACATGATTAAATCACTATGGCAGATGTTACTAACTGAACATGAACAAATTTGGGCTACCACGCTTGTTCATATTAAGATTTCTCTGATTGCCTTGCTGATTGCAATGGTAATTGCAATTCCGCTGGCTTTTATTTTAAAAGGTCACAAAAAAGCTGCTGAATTTACACTTCAAATAGCGGGAATTATTCAAACAATTCCTAGTTTGGCGGTTCTAGGTTTACTGCTCCCATTTGTTGGAATCGGAACTGTGCCAGCAGTCATTGCATTAGTTTTATATGCAATTATGCCAATATTTCAAAATACTTATTCGGGATTAACGGAAATACCCGAAAATCTAGAAGAAGCAGCTACTGCCTTTGGACTCACTAAATGGAAAAAGTTGCAGCGACTAGAAATTCCCATGGCTATGCCAATGATAGTAGCAGGAATTCGGATCGCTCTAGTTATGATTATTGGTACTGCCACTTTAGCTGCTTTAATTGGTGGCGGAGGCTTAGGGACTTATATATACGTTGGAATTAATTCAAACAATAATACTGAAGTCTTAATGGGAGCAATTTTATCTGCATTGCTTGCTCTAATATTTAGTGGCGTTTTGAAATTTATTTCAAAAAATAATAAACGTCTAAAAGTAGGAAGTGCACTAATTGCCCTAGCTTTAGTAATTTGGGGTGGAAGTAGCCTGTATAACCATTATGCTAATACTTCTAAAAATGTTGCTGAACCAAAACAAACGATTACCATTGCTGGAAAAATGGGATCAGAACCAGCTATTTTGATTAATATGTATAAGGACCTAATCGAAAAGAATGACCCCAATACTAAGGTAGTTTTAAAACCTAACTTTGGTGGAACCACATTTTTATTCAAAGCTCTTCAAACCGATAAGATTGATATTTATCCTGAATTTACAGGTACAGTTTTACAAACTTTAGTCAAAACTGGTAAAAAGACCGGGAATGATCCAAATCAAGTTTATGTAGAAGCTAGAAGCGACTTAAAGAAACAATTTGATATGGAATATCTGAAGCCAATGGCTTACCAGAATGGTTATGCTTTAGCTACAACACAAAAATTTGCTAAAGACAATCACTTGACCAAGATGAGTGACTTAAACCGTGTAAATAAAAAAGTACATGCAGCCTTTGATCCAGACTTTACCTCATTAAAAGATGGCTATCCGGGCTTAAAGAAAATCTATAAGTTAGATTTTGCTTCAATTAAGAGTACTGAATCGAGCATTCGCTATCATGCTATTGCTAATAATCAAGCTAATGTTGTTGATGGCTATACAACAGATGCAGAAATTAAGAAGTATAATTTAGTGATGCTAGATGATGATAAGAAATTCTTCCCACCATATCAGGGAGCTCCCCTAATGAGGGCAAAATTTGCAGAGAGAAATCCTCAAATTGTAAAGGATTTAAATAAATTGGCTGGTAAAATTACTACTGAAGAGATGCAGCAGATGAATTATCAAGTTAATGTTAAGCATGAGAAACCTGCTAAAGTAGCTCATGATTATTTGGTAAAACATGGATTAATTTAGAAAAGAGAAAAAATGACAAAATATACAGTAAAAAGTGAATTAACTGATACTCCTTGGCAAATTGAAAATCGAACAAAGAAAAATAAATTCATGGCTGATGAATCAGCAAGTGGTAAAAATGTTGCCCCGAATCCAGTAGAATATTTAGCTGGTGCTGTTAACTCTTGTATTTCAATTTCTGCAGGGATGATTGCA
Source organism: Lactobacillus johnsonii (assembly GCF_014058685.1). Lineage (NCBI taxonomy): Bacteria > Bacillati > Bacillota > Bacilli > Lactobacillales > Lactobacillaceae > Lactobacillus > Lactobacillus johnsonii. Next base: position 696,528 of record NZ_CP059055.1, read on the forward strand.
AATGTACATCATTTAGATGTAAAGAACTTTAAAGTAACAAATCAGGCAATTACTACTAAACTCGGCCATGGAAAGTCAGTTGTTAGTGAAATGTTGATTACGGTTTCTTTTGAAAGCTCTATGTCTCAAGAAGAAAAACAAGACTTTCTAGACCATACTCTACATGTTTCAACTGTTTATCAAACAGTATCACAAAGTGTAAAAATATATGTAGAATTAGAAAATTAAGCTATCAATTTGCTCTTAGTCGGATAAGACTAAGGGCATTTTTGATTTTTTTATGAATATAAGGCAAGATAGAAACTAATTAAGTTTGAGGAGGAGTTTAAGTGAAAAAATAGTTGCTAAACCGGTAAATATGTTTGAATTATTCTTTGATTTAGTTTTTGTATATGCGATTTCTAGAATTACGGCGATGATTCATCATCCTGTTAATGGAGGTATTCCTTTAGCTACTTTTTAGAGTTTTTATTAGTCGTCGTTGTAGTAATGGAAATCTGGCTCTATCAGGTTGTTTATTTTAATCGATACAGCAAGAATAACTTTTTAGACATTGCCGGACTTGTTTTTAATGTGTTTACAGCAGTTTACTTAGCCAACAATATTAATACGGAATGGCGCATAACCTTTCACTATTTTAATATTGCGATGGCTGTAATGGTTGCAACAATATTTTGTCAGTATTTATTCACTTCGGTTAATGAAGTTAATGATAAAAGAGAATTCTTATTTATTTTAGGAACAGAGTTCTTTTTAGTAATTTTAGGGTTGATACTTGGTTATTCTGTAGGGATTTATTTCTGTATTGCTGCTTATATTATTGGTTTGATTTTACCAATCTTTTTATGGGAAAAATTTAAGGCTGAAAGAGTTAATTTCCCTCATTTTGTGGAGAGAGTCAGTTTGATAGTCATTATTGCGTTTGGAGAAGCAATTGTTAATTTAGCAAATTACTTCAATAGTAAGACTCCCCTTATGTATGCTGCATTTTTATTTTTATCACTAGTTTTAATGTTTGCTAGCTATGTACTTTTATCTGATAAGATCATTAACCATCATCAAATTAGTAGAGGATTTGTCTTAATGTATAGTCATATTGCAATTGTGATTTCTGTATTGTTAATGACTGTAGATGCCCTATATTTAAATAATAAAAATGTGGACCGTAAGTTTTTGTATGGGTTAATTGTAGTTACGATTGTACTTTATTATTTCTCTTTGATTGTGAACCAAGTTTATAGTAAGAAGGCATATCGATTTGAAAAAATTGAGGCAATAACTCTCTTAACTATATTTATTCTTGGAGCTTTAATTTTATGGTTAGTTAAAAATTCTATTTTGGGAGTTATGATCTGCTTATTAATATGGAATCTTGCCTTTTTCTTAGTTTTTCTAATGAAAAGCAAAAATTCTTTAAATTAACATTATTATAGTTATTAAAAAAATCTCGACTGCTATAATATTAGTAAATTAATAAAGAGGGTTTAATATGGATATTTATGGTGGCTATACTCCAGTGCTAGATAGTTTACTTAATCAAATGCTGGAGTATTTTAGAAAAGAAAATAAACTTCATCAAGAGAAAACCGGCGATAGCCTATATGAACACTTGATTGGCCGAGTTAAGCGGCCAGAAAGTATGATTGAAAAATGTCAACGAAAAGAATTGCCGGTAACCCCAAAATCAGCTCTAAAAGAAAATCGAGATAGTGTAGGTATCCGTGTGGTTTGCAATTTTATAGATGACATTTATACCTGTATCGATTTGATTAAGGAATGGGACGACGTAGAAATAGTTAAGCAAAAAGATTACATTACAAATGCTAAACCAAATGGGTATCGTTCTTACCATATGATTTTAGATGTTGAAAGACCTGAAGAAGATATTGTAGGAAATACACCTGGTCACTACTATGTTGAAGTACAACTTAGAACGATAGCGATGGATACTTGGGCTAGTTTAGAGCATGAAATGAAGTATAAGCATAAGATAAAGAATCCCGAAATGATTGGTAAAGAGTTAAAGCGAGTAGCTGATGAATTAGCTTCTTGTGATGTAAGTATGCAGACTTTGCGCCATTTAATTAGAGAGGAAGATTAACTTAATGAAAATTTTGCTTGCAGAAGATGAAGAACAGTTATCTCGTGTTTTGGTAGCCGCAATGCAGAGTGTTAATTATGAGGTGGATCCTGTTTTTAATGGACGGGATGCAGTTGAACTTGCTAGGAAGAATTCATATGACGTTATTATCTTAGATATTATGATGCCAGTCATGGATGGAATTACTGCTCTAAAGGAAATTCGCAAGAGTGGCGATAAGACTTATGTTTTAATGTTAACCGCAAAAGCAGACGTTGATGATCGAGTAACTGGTTTAGATAGCGGAGCTGATGATTATTTAACTAAGCCATTCTCACTGAAAGAGTTGCTAGCACGTTTACGTTCAAAAGAGCGACGAGACGATCAATATACACCTAATGAGGTTGAAGTAGGAGACCTGGCTTTAAATGTTGCTGAACAAGAGTTAGTCAGTCACAATTCGATTCGTTTAGGAAGTAAAGAAACACAGCTTTTGAATTACTTAATGCTTAATGAAGGAAAAGAATTTTCAACTTCAGATTTACTAGCACATGTTTGGAAAGATGATGAGGAAGCTAGTGAAGATGTAGTCTGGATTTATATTTCTTACTTAAGACAAAAGTTGCAGTCGATTCAAAGCTCAGTTCAGATTGTCGGTGAAAAAGGTGGTAGTTTTTCCTTAATTAGGTAGGTGAGCTAAAATGATCCAAAAGTTTCGTTGGAAATTTATTGGAATGTCGATTACAGCCTTGTTTATAGTACTAGTAATCACCTTAGGTGCTTTATTAGGAGTTAGCTATACTCAAAGTCATAATGAAGTGGATCGAGTTTTAACAGCCTTGGTGAACAATCAAGGACAATTAACCCCGCGGAATGCTAAGCCAGTCTTTGGTAATCAAAAAGATCCAATTAATAAAAATTTCTTAGCAGGGGAATATAATCCGGAGGCAGTTTTTCAATACCGTTACTTCACTGTTGCCGAAACTCCGCAGAGTAATCCGCGGATAGTAAATGATGACAATGTTTATGATGTTGGACGAGCTGAAATTCTTAGTACAAGTAAGAGAATTTTTAAGGATAAGACAACAGACGGCGTAGTGACAATTGGTAATAATCAGTATGCTTACCGTGTTGGGAAAAATCAGACTGGTCGTAAGTTTATTGTTTATTTAAATGAATCGCTGATTTATCATCGTTTTTCTCTCCTAGTTAGGGTATCGATTGTTTTAGGAATTGGTGCTTTGATTGTTTTTGCCTTGGTATTGATTTTGGTTTCTAAAAAGGCGATCGGTCCAATTATTACAACATATCGTAAACAGCGTGAGTTTATTACCAATGCTGGTCATGAATTAAAAACTCCTTTGGCCATTATTGCTGCTAATACCGAAATGGAAGAGATGTTAGGCAATAATTCTGAATGGAATAAAAGCACCAAGGAACAAGTTGATCGATTAACAAGGTTAATTAACCGATTAATTGCACTAGCTCGAACTGGTGAAACTGGTGAAGTGGTCCTAAATAAAGTGGATTTTTCTGAAATTGTTAAAAAGAATGTCAATAGCTTTAAGTCTGTAATGCAAAAAAATAATCTTAAATATAGTGGAATGATTATGCCAGATTTATATGTTAAGGCAGAGAAAAATGTTTTAAGTGAACTGATTAACATCTTACTAGACAATGCACGTAAATATTGCGATAAAGATGGGAAAGTGCAGGTAACCTTAACTAAAGGAAGGCTAGGAACAAATGCCATCTTAAAGGTTGCTAATACTTATAAAGAAGGAAAAGGAAAAGATTATTCGCATTTCTTTGAGCGCTTCTATCGAGAAGATGAATCACACAATTCGAAGCAATCAGGATTTGGAATTGGATTAGCAATGGCACAAGAGATTGTTCACACATTTCATGGGAAAATTCATGTTAGTCATAAAGATGATATGATTATCTTTACAGTAATTTTGAAATTAGCAAAATAAGAAAAAGCAGGTAGTTTTCGTTTTTTGAAGACTAGCTGCTTTTTGCATACTGTAAATTTTAAAATATTATTATTTAAAATAATATCCAATACATTGTTGAACTTGATGTTTCCATATGGTCTCACTCCTTTCTTTAACTAGAAGTTAAGCCTTAGTATCATCAACTAATTACATCTCATGAAAAATCAATTGTGTCTTATCTAAATTAATAGTATAAGTTTCTTCTTCTAGTGGACGCTTGGTCATCCCTTGGTCGGTTGAGTAGATAATTAAACCTAATCGGGCACCAGCTGGCAAGCGATAGAAGGTAGGTTGTAGTTCAAATTCTAAGTCATAGAATTTACCAGGTTCAACTTTTTCGGCATGTTTCATATCTGCATAGTTTTGAACATTCATGTGACCTTTAGTAATTAATTTAGCCTTAGTTTCTTTATCAGGAACGAATTCCTTCATTACCTCGGTGCCGAAGCGATAACCCAATTCTTGAATTTGATCATTAAATGACTTAGGAATTGGAGTGAGACGTTTTCTAGTACCTAGATCAACTAAAGCTACAGAAATTTGTCCTTTAGGAAGAGAAGTAGAAATACTCATTTTAATCTTAGGACGACCAACTACTGTAACAGTATGAATGAATTCATCAGTTACAAAACGCAATTGTTGATCAAGCCATTTTTCTTCTCCAGAAATGAAGTCGTACTGCCATTTTCCTTCAGAAATCTTAGCCTCTTTAAAGATTTTTCCACCTTGGTCTGTAAATGAAACTTTATCATTATCTTCTCCGCCATCTTTTAAGAGGCTGCCACTCTTATCTGGGAAGTAAATTTCTTTTTTACCTAATTCATTATTCCAAGTTGGTTCTTCATGCCAGATATCTGGTTGTAGATTATCTTGAATCATTACATCTTCCCATTGCTTGTAAGCATTATTTTTAATGTCTAACAATTCATGACAGAACCAGAGGTTCATTAAATCAGAAAAGTCAATGGAAAGAAGATTATTCATGTTGTAGTGCGGACCTTGGTGTAAGAATAGTTTATGTGCAATTGGTAATTTAGAAACTTTTTGCCAAATCTTATAAACATTCTTAGGCTTAACATTCCAGTCATTAAGACCATGAACTGAAATCCAAGAGCATTTAATATTATCAGTGTGGTGACGATAATTTCTAGCTTCCCAAAAATCAGAATATTGGCCAGTTTCACGATCTGATTTTTCTAAAAGCCGCTTTTGCATTGCATCGTATTTAGGTTTGATTTTTAGATAGTCACCTGCATCCCAAAGATTAGACTGACAAGTTTCAGCCAGCATATCTAAGTCTTCTCCTTGGCAAGCCTCTGGAGCAATGACTAATCCATGCTCGCGGTAGTAATCATACCAAGAAGAAATTGCAGCTTCAGAAACTACAGTTTTAAGTCCCTTCACCCCTGTAGTAGCAATTGCAATTTGAAGAGTACCAAGGTATGAACGACCAGTCATTCCGATATTCCCATTACACCAGGAAGCTTTTGTCTCATGCTTTCTAGTTCTGTCAGTATAGGCAATACGGTCACCATGAAGCCATTCAATAATTTCTTTAGCACTTTCAGTTTCTTCTGGTGCACCAGTAATTCTTAAACCGTCGGAACCGCGTGTTCCAATGGCACCAGCATAAACATTTGCAAATCCGCGTGCTAATAAATATTCATTTAGCGAATAGGCTGCTTTGTGTACTGCTTCTTCTGTAGCGGCTTGATCTTCACTAGCGGGCTTTTGAGCTTTAGCAGTAGGCATTGCCTCATACTTAGGGTAAGTACTCTTAGTAGCATCTTCTAGGTTGATATCTACATTGTGGTTTCGTTTTTCATTAGCAATAATTCCGCCAAAGTATGGATCTGCCGTATAGAGAGCAGGGAACTTGAAGTTGTTTGATTGATAAGGACGAAAGACTGTGACTTGAAGTAAATCAGGTTTGCCATCTTCATCAGTATCAAGGTCACTTTCAACATAAACCACTTCACGAATAACCTTACTCATATCAAAAACTGGGAGTGACTTACCATTAAAGTACATAAATTTATTATTACCATAAAACTGGGTGAAGTAACCTTTACCAGCCATATTATCAATGAAAGTTTGGCCATTTTTAGCGCGAGTGTTAAGTAGGCGGTAGAAGACTTTAACTAATTCATTACGATCAATTTCTTCTTGATCAGTATAAGGAAGGGCATTAGCCTTCATTCGTGCTAATGGATCATTTAAGTCATAATCGTAGCCAACATGATAGCCGAGTAATTGCAAGGCAATATTATAAAATTGGTTACGTGAAATTGAATTAGGATTTTCAGCTAGAAAATCTTTTAAATTTTTATGATCACTAACTGCAAATTCTGCTAATTTGGCTTCTTTTGCACCATAAGTTTTGGCTTCGGCAACGGAGTTTTCAACTAGTGTTGCTAAAAGGCCGGAAAAACTATTTTCTTTCCAATCATTAGGTAAGAAGTTAATAGATTGTAGTTCTTTAACCATTTGGTCAAAGTCTGTTTTTAGATAACCATATTGATTATATTTCATTATAAAAAGCACTCCTTTTTTGTCTTTTCTCTTAATTTTTATTTTACTAGTTTTAATTGAATAAAAGAAGAATGAAACAATATTTTAAATTATGTAGGATAGCCTAAATTATTTTTAATTTAATCCAAAAACTGGTAAGTAAGATTTTAATTTCTTATAATAAATAGTTGAGAAGTTAAAATATTGGAGGTCAAAATATGACAGAAGTAAAACGCTTTTATGAAACTTTTTATCCGGAACACTATGATATCTATTTAGATATTAGTCGTGAAAAGAAGAGATTTCATGGTAAGACTGTTGTAATCGGTGAAGCACAAGAAGAATTAGTCAAGCTAAATCAAAAGTACTTAAAGATTACCTCTGTTAGAGTAGATCAAAAGAAGGCTGACTTTAATTACAACGATAAAGATGAAGTAATTAATATTGAAGCTGGAAAAGTAGGTAAGATGAAAATTGAAGTTGACTTCGAAGGTAAGTTGACTGATACAATGATGGGAATCTATCCTTCTTACTACGAAGTTGATGGTGAAAAGAAGCAATTAATTGGTACACAATTTGAAACCACCTTTGCTCGTCAAGCCTTCCCATGTGTTGATGAACCAGAAGCAAAAGCTACTTTTGCACTTGCAATTAAGTTTGATGAAAAACCTGGTGAAAGTATTATTTCTAACCAACCAGAAGAGAAGTTTAAAGATGGTGTTCACTACTTTAAACCAACTCTACGTATGTCTAGTTATTTAGTTGCTTTTGTCTTTGGTGATATGCAAAGAAAATTGACTAAGACAAAATCTGGCGTTGAAATTGGTGTTTTTGCTACAAGAGCTCACCAAGCAAAAGAATTAGATTTTGCCTTAGATATTGCTAAGCGTTCAATTGAATTCTTTGAAGATTTCTATGAAACTCCATATCCATTAGAGCATTCATATCAAGTAGCACTTCCTGACTTTTCAGCTGGTGCGATGGAAAACTGGGGCTGTGTAACTTATCGTGAAGCATACTTATTACTTGATCCTGACAACACTTCATTAGAAATGAAGCAATTAGTTGCTACAGTTATTGCTCATGAATTAGCTCACCAATGGTTCGGAGACTTAGTAACTATGAAGTGGTGGGATAATCTATGGCTTAACGAAAGTTTTGCTAATATGATGGAATATGTGGCTATTGATGCCTTAGAACCAAATTGGAAGATTTGGGAAATGTTCCAAACTTCAGAAGTTCTAGCAGCTCTCCAAAGAGATGCAACAGACGGTGTTCAATCTGTTCATGTTATGGTTAATGATCCAGCTGAAATTGATGCCTTATTTGACTCGGCTATTGTTTATGCAAAGGGATCAAGAATGTTAGTAATGGTTCGTGCCTTACTTGGAGATGAAGCTCTTCGTGAAGGCTTGAAGAACTACTTTGCTGCTCATAAATATGGTAATGCAACTGGGGATGACTTATGGAAGGCACTTGGAGAAGCAAGTGGCTTAGACATTGGTGCGATTATGCATTCTTGGCTTGAACAACCAGGTTACCCAGTAGTAAGCGCAAAAGTTGAAGATGGTAAGTTAGTTTTAACTCAAAAACAATTCTTTATCGGTGAAGGTAAGGAAGTAGGACGTAAGTGGCAAATCCCACTAAATTCAAATTACGCCGCTGTTCCAAAGATTATGAAGGATGAAAAATTAGTTGTTGGTGACTATGCTGATTTAATTGCTGACACTGGTGTTCCATTCCGTTTAAATGTAGGCAACAATTCAGACTTCATTGTTAAGTATGATAAGACTTTACTTGATGATATTTTGAACCACATTGATGAATTGGATGCAGTTGATAAATTGCAATTACTACAAGACTTCAGATTATTAGCTGAAGGTGGTCACATGTCTTATGCAGATATTGTTCCCCTTCTTCCTAAGTTTGCAGATTCTACTTCACCAATTGTTAATAATGCCTTATACAGAATTATGACTACTTTACGTAATTTTGTAACTCCAGATTCTAAGGAAGAAAAAGACTTAAAGAAGCTTTATAATTTGCTTTCTGAAAAACAAGTTAAGCGTCTAGGATTACTTCCAAAAGCTGGTGAATCTAATGACGATAACTTAACTAGACCATATGTTGTTGCAGCTTCCTTATATGCTGGTAATGATGAGACAATTAACGGTCTACATGCTATCTATTCAGAAAACTCTGATAACTTAGAAGGTATTTCCGCCGATATTAGAAGTGCTGTTTTGGTTAACGAAGTTAAGAACTTTGGTAACATGACCTTATTTGATAAACTTCTTAAGAAGTATCAAGAAACTTCTGATGCAAGTTTGAAGCAAGACTTGTGTGCTGGTATTACTTCAACTAAAATGCCTGAAATCATTGATGCAATTGTTGATGACTTTGAAAATTCTGAAATTATTAAGCCACAAGACTTACGTGCATGGTACCGTAATGTTTTAGCTAATCCATTTGGCCAAGAACAAGCTTGGAACTGGATTAGGCTAGAGTGGCCATGGCTTGAAGCAACTGTAGGTGGAGATATGGAATTTGCAACCTTTATTACTGTAACTGCGAATATTTTCCATACTGAAGAAAGATTGAATCAATTCAAAGACTTCTTTGAACCAAAGGTCAATACTCCAGGCTTAACTCGTGAAATTAAGATGGATACTAAGGTAATTGAAACTAAGGTTAACTTAGTTAAGAGAGAACAGGCTGCTGTTAACGCTGCAATTGCTAAAGCTGTTGACTAAAATTTGAAAAATAAATAATTAAAAGATGCGCTTTCGGTTTTGAAAGCGCATTTTTGATATAATTTGAAGGATAGAGGTGACATGATTTGGTAAAAACAATATTTTTTGATGTGGACGGGACGTTAGTTTCTCATAAAACTGATAGCGTTCCAGAAAGTACTAGGAAGGCACTTAAACTTTTACATGAAAATGGCTATAAATTAGTGCTAGCTACAGGCCGTGATATGAGTCAATTGAAAAAATTACCAGTCAAAGATTTGAAATTTGACGGTTATTTGACGATGAATGGTCAACTTTGTTTAGATGGAAATGGAAAAGAAATTTTTGGTAATCCAATTGATGAGAAGGATACTGAAAAAATGGTCCAATTAATTAAAGAAAAAACTGTTCCAATTACTACAATTGGTAAAGAAGGCCCTTATATTAATTTTGTAACTGATGAGGTTGTAGCTGCTCAAAAAGCTGTTTCAAGTAAGGTTGCACCCGTTGGTGAATACCACGGAGAAAAAGTCTATCAATTTATTGCATATGGAGATCGAGAAAAATTAAAAAATTTAGTGAATGATTTACCTAATTGTAAATTAAGTTGGTGGAATGAATACGCAGTAGATATCATCTCAAAAGACGGTGGTAAATTAGCTGGTATTGAAAAGTACCTAGACCTGCAAGGTCAAACTTTAGCAGATGCAATGGCTTTTGGTGACGGGGAAAATGATTTAGAAATGTTAAAAGCTGTTAAAATTGGAGTTGCAATGGGGAACGGCGAAGAGCAAGTAAAGCATATTGCAGACTATGTAACTACTAATATTGATGCAGATGGCATCTTTAATGCATGCAAGCACTATAAGTTGATTTAAAGTAAAAGGAATGACAAATATTAGTTGTTGTTCCTTATTTTTGTATTCTTAAAAATGGTGTAGATAAAAAATTTAAATTAAAATCAAAAAAATTCAAAAAAGTAATTGACATATAAGTCTCTTTTCCCTATACTAGAATATGTTCTGTTAAGGAATTTGGTTTGGTAGCTCAGCTGGATAGAGCAACGGTCTTCTAAACCGTGGGTCGTGAGTTCGAATCTCACCCAAATCACTGATATGACGCTCCGTATGGGGCGTCTTTTTTTGTGCAATTTTTTATTTGACACCCAAATGACCCCCAAGCTAATTTATTTGTTGCTCTCTTTAAGTTAATGAAATTATTTTTAAAAGAACTATATCAGTGATTTTGCAACAAGCTTTAAATATACTGCATTTAAATTACAGCAAAGAGATACAAGGAATTCTAAAAAAGTATTACCGGTTCAAAAAGTAATACTTTTTTGACCACTTAGTGCAATTTGTGCTATCGGGTTTTCGTTTATGACATAATTTTTCTAATAATTGAACTCTTAATATTCTCAATTACTCATCAATAGATTAATTTTAAGTAGATTTTATGGTGTGATTCTTATTTTATTTTTGTTAAAAAATATTGATTTATTTTAATTTTATATTTATTATTTAAATTAAAATTTAATAAACCAAGGAGTATATATGGAATTATTAAAATATTTTAGAAAATTAAAATGGGAATTCCTGTTTGTGGTATTTCTAATAGTTGTTAATGCAGGTTTTCTAACTTTAGCCGGTATCTCTAGCGCAAATGCCTTGAGTGCTGTTGCAAAATTTAGAGCAAATGAATTCTTTATGTGGGTTGCAGTAATGGGATTAGCCTACATTGTTTACGCAATAGTAAATTGTTTGGTTAATATTGAACAAGCTAAATTCTCACAAAATGTAGATAAGTTAATTAGAAAAGATATCGCTACTGAATTATCAAGATCTAATTACGCTACTTTTCATAAGCAAACTGTATCTACCTATAGTTCATGGCTAACCAATGATATAACTACAATTAATAATTTTGGTATCGCTGATTTTCTAATGATTGTCAGGCAAGTGTTTGAAATAATCTTTGGCATGTTAACATTAGCCTACTTCAATTTCAGTCTAGTAATTACTGTGGTGGTTTTGACAATTATTATGGGTATCGTTCCAAATCTGTTCTCAAAAATATTGGCTAAAAAATCCTTGGAATATACCCATGCTAATGAACGCTTAGTCAATACAATAAACGATATACTAAATGGATTTAATACTCTTTTTCTTGCCAATTTACCTCAGACTATCGTAACGAAAATTAATAAGTCTTCAGATGATGTTAAAAAGCATACCGTACAATATGCTAAAACAGCTGGGATCACACAGGCTATTACAAATGGGTTGGCATTTATTAGTCAGGTGATTATTTTGGGACAAACCGGTTGGCTAATATTGCATAATTTGACTCCGGTAGGAACCATTAGCGGTGCCCAGTTCTTTGCTGGCACTATATTTGCAGAGTTAAGTGGTATTAGTTTTAATTGGCAAGAGTTCAAATCAGTTAAACCGATTATCCAGAAATTCAAATCAGGATTTGATAAGAAGGATAATGAGCAAATATTTAAAAATGTAGAATTAGGTAATATAAAATTTAACAATATTTCATACAAATATTCTAAAAACGATAAGCCTCTATTCCAAAATTTAAATTTAGATTTCCAGCTTAATAATAAATACATCTTGGTAGGTGATTCAGCTGCCGGTAAGTCCACCATTCTTAATTTAGTTGCGGGACTACTAAGAAACAATAGTGGTGATATAAAAATGAATGATATAAGCTATTCAGCAATTTCAGACAATGACTTACATGAAAAAATATCATATTTACAACAAGATCCTTATATCTTTTCAGCTTCTTTAAAGTGGAACTTGACTCTAGGCAAAAATATACCTGATGCTAAAATAAATAACGCTATTCATGAATGTGGCCTTGAAGATATGATCGCTAAACTTTCCAATGGCGTGGATACTGTATTGAGTGATCAGGGAAAGCAATTATCAGGTGGACAGAAGCAACGTATTTCATTTGCTAGAGAAATTCTGCGAGATAAACCTATTTATTTATTAGATGAAGCAACTTCTGCATTAGATAAGTCTGCTAGTGTTAAACTTGAAAAGGCAATTTTATCAAAGAAGAATACAACGGTTATAATGGTAACTCATCATCTAAGAGAAGAAATAAAACAATTGGCTAATGAAGTGATTAATTTAAATGAGGTGAAAGAGTAGCGTATTTCATTTGATGAATAAAGATGAAATGGATTGCAAAGAAAAATGTAAGCTTTTCTATATATTTTTTATGAGCACCAAATCACTGATATGACGCTCCGTATGGAGCGTCTTTTTTTTTGTGCAATTTTTTCATCTTTTGATATAGACCAATTATAGATAAAACATCTTGACCAATTTCTTTAATAGGGTTATTATTGCTAGTATAACAGCAAAATAAATATAGTCCATTTAACTTAAATGAACTATACCAAAGGAGAAAACTTATGTGTGGAATTGTTGGTGTTGTTGGAAAACCTGCAAGAGATATTATTTTAAATGGCTTAACTAACTTAGAATATCGTGGTTACGATTCTGCAGGTATATATTTAAATGACTTAAATGGAAACGAATATTTAACAAAAGCAGTCGGTAGAATTTCTAACTTAAAAGAAAAACTAACTCCTGATGAACAAGGATTAGTAGGAATTGGTCATACTCGTTGGGCTACACATGGTAAGCCAACAGTGGATAATGCTCACCCTCACTTTGATGAAACTAAGCGTTTTTACCTAGTTCATAATGGTGTTATTGAAAATTATGCAGAATTAAAGGAAAAATACTTACAAGATGTAAAGTTCCACTCTAATACTGATACTGAAGTAGTTGTCCAATTAGTTAGTAAGATTGCGCGTGAGAAGAATTTAGATGGTTTTTCTGCGTTTAAAGAAGCTTTAAAATTAGTCAAGGGTTCATATGCTTTCCTTTTAGTTGATGATACTGAACCAGAGCATGTTTTTATTGCTAAAAACAAGTCACCAATGATGTTAGGGCTTGGCGATGGTTTCAATATTATTGCTTCTGATGCAATTTCTGTTTTAGATCAAACCAAAACTTTTGTTGATTTACAAGATGGTGATGTTGGTGACATTACTAAAGATTCTTACACAATCGAAACTGTTGATGGTAAAAAGGTTGAACGTAAGCCCCATGTATTAGATATTGATCCTAATGCAGCCTCAAAGGGAACTTACGAATTTTACATGCTCAAAGAAATTGATGAACAACCAAGCGTAATGCGTAAAATTTCTCAAACTTATTTTGATGAAAATGATGATGTTAAGGTTGATCCAAAAATTATTGATTCTATTTCAAAAGCAGATCGTATTTATATTTACGCTGCTGGGACCAGTTATCATGCTGGTTTAGTTGGTAAGACAATGTTAGAGCATTATACTGGAATCCCAACTGAAGTTGGTTTGGCCTCAGAAGCTGGTTATCACTTCCCAATGATGAGTAAGAATCCATTCTTTATTTTCTTAACTCAGTCAGGAGAAACCGCTGATTCTCGTGTTGTTTTAAAAGAAGTTAATAAGCGTAATATCCCAAGTTTAACAATCACTAATGTAGAAGGTTCAACTTTATCAAGAGAAGCAGACTACACTATGCTCTTAGAAGCTGGTCCTGAAATTGCAGTTGCATCTACTAAGGCATACACTGCCCAAATTGCTGTTCAAGCAGTTCTGGCTAAGGCGTTGGGCGAAGCACTTAATAAAGCAGAAGCTAAAGATTGGAATTTAAAGCATGATTTAGCTATTGCAGCAGAAGGGATGCAGCAACTTGTTGACAGTAAAGAAAGTTTGAAAGAGATTGCTGATAAATACCTAATTAAGTCTCGAAATGCTTTCTACATTGGACGCGGAATTGATTATGCAGTAGCCTTAGAAGGAGCATTAAAACTTAAAGAAGTTTCATATATTCAAACTGAAGGATTTGCAGCAGCTGAATTAAAGCATGGTACTATTTCTCTTATCGAAAAAGATACCCCAGTAATTGCCTTAATTAATGATCCTGCAACAGCTGATTTAACGCGCGGAAATATTCAAGAAGTTGTTTCTAGAGGTGCTAACGTTGTTACTATTGCTGGTAAAGACTTTGCTAGAGAAGGGGACAATGTAGTTTTACCAGAAATTAACTATTATATGTCTGCTCTATTAACTGTTGTGCCAGCTCAACTTCTTGCATATTATGCATCAAAAGATAAGGGCCTTGATGTAGATAAGCCACGTAACTTGGCTAAGAGTGTTACAGTTGAATAATAGAATTTAGATTAATTATTAAAATAGAGAATTAGGAATTCTAAAGGTGCTAATTCTCTATTTTTTTATGTAATTCTTTAGTGAAAAATCCAATTTTGATTTAAAATATATAAATATAGTAAGGTAAAAATGAACGAGGGCAATTATGTTATCAAAAATATCAATTTTACTTACAAATCATCATTTAACCTTAAAGGATATTTCACAAAGTAATTCTTTAATGGAAAAAGATTTAGAAGATGCACTTAATGAGAATCCAGATAATTGGTCAAGTACAATTTTATCGGCATTATCGTCATCTTTAAATATGCGACCAGGAGATTTACTGGAATTACTTGATCCAGTTTATTCTTTGAAAATTAATGACACTAATCAAATGATTCAAGGCATTTATATTGAAGATCCAGAAATGTATGAACAAATTAGATTTGTTGTAGAAAGTGAACACTTAGAGGGTTGGCAACCAGATGAAGAGGATATTTTAATGCTACTTGATGAGGCGATTAATCCATCTAAGGAGATTAAAAGTGAAATTGCTCGGATTTGGGGTGAAGAAAATGAATGAGGCCGAAAAGGATTCTGAATGGTATCGTCAAAAATTTCTTTACCCAAATGGTACGCTTAAAAATAAGCTCAATATTACTGATGCGGCAGAATTAGCACAAAAAGAATACTTAGGCTCAGGAATTCGGGCCGTGGCTTTTTTGAGAAAGAATAAGAAAATCACTAGTGTTGAAGATTTGAAAAAAATTCATAAAATTATGTTTGGTTGGCTTTACGATTGGGCTGGTCAAATTAGAGATTATGAATTAGTTAAAGGAGAGACAGAGTTTTTAGAGTATTCTCGTATTAATTTTGGAATTGAAGAAATAGACGAAAAGATACAACAATTGTCTTCTAAAAAAGAACTTGCAAATGTTGACTATGCTTTTTTACTGGATAGATTAAATTATCTTCATCCCTTTAGAGAGGGAAATGGGAGAAGCAGTAAATTATTTTTACAAGCTTTTGCTGCCAATCATGGTCAAGTGATTGATTATCCACGTTCAAACAAAGACCTGATTATTGCCCAAAATAATGCAGATATTGATCAAATTGCTAGTCTAATTAGAGTTAATGCTAAAGCAAAGAAAGTTGCTCATTAGATAACTTGAACCGATATTTGTTATATTAAAGATTTGGATTTAACAATGGAAGAAAAATGGACTAAGATATAGATGACTGATCCGAAAACTTCTCCTTTAAGAAGTGTAACAATTTATTTTTCTTCATTAAGATCATGTTGAGCTACAATCAGAAATGATTGTAGCTTTTTTGTTTTGTTTATAAATTGGGTCTTAAAAATAGTAAATAATGAGCATATTAATTTATTATAAAACGCTATCAAGAGATAATTATTAATAATATTAAACTGAAAGGGATGAGCAGTATGAAAAAGGCATTGAATCCTCGGATAATTGTTTCTTTGACAAGCTATGGGGATAGGTTGAATACACTATCTATTTGCCTTAAAAGTTTGCTTAATCAGACTAAAAAAGCCGATAAAATTTTAGTTTATCTGACTGATGATATTAAAGAAAGTCATCTTCCATCATCTCTTCTTGAATTACGCGATAGGGGAATTGAATATCGCTTTGTTCCCTTAGATCTAAAACCGCATAAAAAATATTACTATGCTATGCAAGAGTTTCCTGACGATATTATTGTTACAGTAGATGATGATGTTATTTACTACAAAGAAATGCTATCAGAATTATATAAAACGTACTTAAAATTTCCGAAATGTATTGTCACGGGAAGAGCACATGAAATAACTTTTAATGATGATGGATCGATTAAAGCATATGATGATTGGAATTGGTGCAGTCAAAAGTATGAACAGCCATCGATGAAATTATTAGCTACGGGGGCTGGCAGTGTTTTATACCCACCTCATCTATTAGATGAAAAGCTATTATTTAATTTAGATTATATTAAGCACTACATTACAGTAGATGATTTATGGTTAAAATTAGTCGAAGTATTATCAAATGTACCAACGGTAGTATGTAGTTTAAAAATAGAAAAAATGCGTGAAGGAATTCCTGATACACAAGCGCAGGGCTTGTTTAATAAGAATGTTGGTAAAAATGAAAATGATCTTTATTTAAAAGACTTAGATAAAGAATTTTCCTTAGCAAGTAAAATTCTTGCCTATGAAAATGGAAAAGGAAAGTAAAAAAAGAAACGTCCGTATAGACGTTTCTTTTTTAGGATATAGATAAAAATTAATGAAGGCCTGCAGCTTTTTGGGCCTGCATTTTTTCTTCTAGTTGCTTTTGTAATTTTTTCATATCTTTAGTTGAAATTACTTTCCAGCTTGATGGAATGGTAAAAATATATTTTCTCTGTTTGAGTTCATTATTATGACTAAAGACTCCAAACATAATTCGACTAAAATTATCTCGGTAAACATATCGAGTGGTTTCTATTTGAAGATTGGCTTGCGCGCTATATTTAATTTCGGTCGATACTTTATCAAGTTTAATAGCCTTTGGCTTTTTTTGTTCATTGTTAGTTTTATATAAGTATACTTTTTCTGTACCATTATCTAGAGGTTGATAAAGTAGAAGGGGAAGATTGGGATTAGCACTTGAGACGAGACTTTGTTTACTTATTTGTGTCTCAGTCTTCATTCCCCAGTGATTATAGTCATGTGCAACAATCCCCAGAATACAAAGTGATGTAACAGTTAAAGAAAGCCAGGAGATTATAGTATGTCCTTTACCAGGGATGACGTTGAAGTAAATAAATAAAATTGCTGCTAAGATTAAAATTACGATTATCATTATCCATTCACCTCTTCTTGATTTTCACGGGCACGGTTACCTTTCTTGAGGAAGAAAGCAAGAACCAAAGCAATTAAAGCAAAGACAATACTCATAGCAAATGAAGCATGGAACCCATCTAAAGTAGCATTAATAGCTTGATTTTTATATTGAAGTGGTAAAGTTTTCAGTAATTCTTTACTTGGCATGTTGTTGTTAGTCGTAGTAGTTAAGACAGAGACTAAAATGGCAGTACCAATTGAACTTAAAACTTGTCTAAATGTATTGTTTACTGCAGTTCCGTGTGAAATCTTGTCTAAAGGCAATGAGTTCATCCCAGAAGTAGTAACATTCATCATAACTAAGGCTACTCCGACCATTCTGATTGCATATAAAACGATAATCATGGTATAGGAACTTTGCTCAGTCAAAAATACAAATGGGATTGTACCTAATGTTAAAAGGGTCATTCCCGTAATGGCCATCTTGCGGGCACCATATTTATCGAATAAACGTCCCGTAATTGGTGACATAATTCCAATCATTAGAGCACCTGGCAAAAGCATTAAACCTGAATGAAATGCAGATACTCCCCGTAAGTTTTGAATATATAAAGGTAGCACCATCTCGATACCAACCATGGCCAAATTTGTAATACCACTAAGGGCTGCAGCTAAAGAAAATTCAAAGTGTTTGAACACAGTAATATCTAAGAAAGGATCTGACATTTTCAATTGACGAAGACCGAAGATGATGACAAATACTATCCCTACACCAATAAACATTAAAATTTCTGGATTAGTCCAACCTTTGTTGCCGGCCTCGGAGAAACCATAAAGTAAGCTCCCAAATCCAACAGTAGAAGTGGTTACAGATAAAATATCAATTTTTTCTTTTTTAGTAGGGAGTACATCTTTAATTAAAAAGAAAGCTAATATAATAACCACGCCAGCAATTGGGGCAATAATACTAAATAAGTAGCGCCAAGAAAGATTATCAACGATCCATCCAGATAAAGTTGGGCCGATGGCAGGAGCTAAGCCGATAACAATACCAACAGTTCCCATAGCAGCCCCACGTTTATTAGCTGGAAAGATAGAAAGCATAATGGTTTGAAGAAGAGGCATCGTGACTCCAACACCTAATCCTTGAATAATTCTACCAGCAAGTAGGGTACCAAAGTTCGGTGCAATTGCTGCGATAACTGTTCCAATAAAGAAAACAGACATTGCACTCAAGTACATTTTTCTTGATCCAAAGCGATTGATTAGCCATGCGGAAATTGGGATCATTACTCCGTTAACTAGCAAAAATGCTGTTGAAAGCCATTCAGCAGTTGCAGTGCTGATATGAAAGGAACGCATTATTGAAGGTAGAGCAGTAGCAAGCAATGTCCCGTTTAACACAGTACAGAAAGAACCAATAATTAAAACTAATACCAGTAAGTTTCGATTATAGGACTTTCCATGAATATCGGTGGGTTGTTTATCCATTTTGAAGATCCTTTCTAAGTTATTAATATTAAAATTTAACTATAAAAACTATAATCTTAAAGAAAATGATTGTCAAATAATCTTACAAACATGTAATTATCTTTGACATATATGTTGCTAAAACTGTCATAAGATTTTAAACTAGAATTGAGATTATGATATTTAAGGATAAAAAAATGGAAGCAAAAAAGATATTTCATGATGTGTTTCAAAATATTGAAGTCGGAATAGGCGAAGTAAGTAAAACGGTTGGTGTTTCGCAAAGACAGTTACGGTATTGGGAAGAAAAGGGATATATTAAGCCGGTCGATGATAATCAAAGTGGAGTTAGAAGATATACTCTTTCAACTTTATATTTAATTATTTTTATTAAAACTCAACTTGATCAGGGATTTACTTTATCTGCAGCCTTTGAGCGCTCAAAAGATATTAAAGTAAAAAGTAAAATTGTGAGAAATTTTTTTGAACACACTTTTAATGATGTAACTATTACGGATGCAGATAAAGCCTACGGTGAGATCGACTTGGGAGAACTTTTAGTGCAAGATGGTCAAAAGTATCATTTTAAAGGCGTAGTCGATGAGCATGGTCGATATCTAAAAATTGATAAATAAAAAATGAAGTATCCATTTATAGATACTTCATTTTTAGGACAAGTCGATATTAAAGTTATATATGTTGATTAGTTGTGATTTATGAATTATTTGCTAAAGCCAGCTTCATACCAAACATTAGCAGATGGTTTTAATGACCATCCCGTAACCTTACTGTTAACTGCAGTAACCGAGTAAGCTCCACTAGTTGGAACGACGTAAGCTTTATTGTACATCCATCTTTGCCATTCATGGAATTTTTGTACTCGATAATTTTTATCAAAAGATTTGGCAGAATCAATTTCATCTAAAAGTTTAGTATTAGTTGGAGACACAAAGCGGGCAAAGTTATATGGCATTTTTTCACCATAAAATACGCTTGGAGAAGGGTCACCGGCAGCGCCCCAGCTTCCTTCAAGTACATCAATTTTTGGATCACTAGATTTAACTGCGGCAACCCAGCGATTAAATTCCATTGGGCGACCGCCAAGAAACTTAACGTTTAGGCCGGCTTTTTTCCATTGCTGGATATAGTTGCGCCAGATCGCCTCGCTGTTTTCGCCTGATCCACGCACAGCTATATTAATTACTAAAGGCTTACCGTTAGGCTGACGTCTGTAAAGGGCACCAGGAGCTTTTTTGTAGCCAGCTTTATCTAATAATTCATTAGCTTTATTTAAGTTATAAGAATAAGTTGGAATGTTTTTATCGTAATATGGCGTAAATTGTGAAGGAATTAGTGAATTAACTCTGAATTTTAAGCCATGATAAAAACGATTATTAATAACATCTACATTCATAGCATAAGCCATTGCTTTTCTTAAGGCGGGGTTATTCATTTTGGCATGAGGATTTTCTACATTTTTTCCTAGTTTTTGATCCCATTTACCAACTTTAAAGGCTAGGTAGTTGTAGCTGAGAGTCTTTTTGCCAACGAAATTAACTCCCTTAGTATTTTTGACTTGTAGCCATTGAGAGTCTAAAACACTGGCTACATCAAATTTGTGGCTTTTGATTGCTTGGGAAACATTTGAATTAGTAATATTTGACATGTAGATATGAGCAAAATTAGGTTTTCCACGCCAATAATACGGATTTCTAGACCAGCTAGTTGATTGACCCTGAACTGTCTTATCCATCTTGTAAGGACCAAAGTAGAGGGGATGCTTTCTAACTTGATCACTAGATACTAATTTTTCGAATGGTACTTTTTTCAAATAGTGATAAGGAGCGGCATGTTCCCAGTAAAAACCACTAGCAGCATTTAGCATTGCTGGTTTTAATTCTTTGAAATGAAGAATTAATGTCTTCCCGTTAGGACCATCTGGCATTTCAATTCCAGAAATTTCTTTGGCTTTTCCTTGATGATATTCAGCCATACCTTTAATATTTTCTAATGAAGAAGTATATTGAGTAGTTTGAACCTTAGGATTGGCAAGAATTTCATAAGAGTACTCTAGATCTTTGGCAACTACTGGTTTACCATCTGACCAGCGAACTTTGTCCTTTACCTTGATTTTAGCTGTATTATCGTGATGATTTAATTTTAACGTGGCAGCTCCTTTATCAGTAATTTGATATTGATCATTGATTGAAAACAGTGACTCGTCTCCCGGAGCGGCAGCCTCTACATCTGGACTGGTATCAGCAATTTCTGAGAGAAAAATTCCAGTAAAAGGTGATTCGTTTTCTAGTGCATAGGTAAGAGTGCCACCTTTTTTAATGGCTTTCTTGGGGACATTCTGAGAAAACTTGATTGTCTGATTACTGGAATCAGTTTTCTTAGCACCACAAGCAGTTGCGAATATCGTAAGAGAGCTTGCGAGAGTTACATACAGCAGTTTGGACTTTGACATCTTCATATAAAATCTCCTTTCGTCAAAAATCCACTAACAGCATGATTAAGAAAACAAAAAGACGCCCTATTAGATCAATTTGATCCAATAGGGCGTCTTGTCGCTGTACCACCTATTTTTACTAGAAAACTAGTCTTTAATTAACGTACGGTTCAATACAGGAGAACGATACGCCGTCGCTATAAAGGGCTGTCCCTTAAACCACTCTAAATCGTAGTTTACGCTCAAAGGTGATTTTCATTAAGAATCTATCTATTTCTTCACACCAACCAGAAATTCTCTGAAAGACGATTTCCTAATTACTTTTCCTTATCAAAGCTGTTTGATAATAATGTTTGTGACCATAATATTACGCCGTTTTGAAAATAAGTCAACATTAAATTATATTTTTCTTATTTTTAATATAATTTTTTATTTATAGCTTAATGAGGCTTATCAAGATGGATAAGGAATAAAAAATTCCTGATGTTAATGAAAAATAAAACGATTTCATATAAGCTAAATGTTATTAAATTTGACTCATTAATAAGACAATAAAAAAGAAAAAGCTATTTATATAGATTGATATTTGGTATAAATGTTATTTAATTTAATTAAATATTATAAAAATTTGAGCAAAAAAGAAGATTTTTTTATTAAATAGGCCTATACTTATAATTGATTAGTAGTAGAAAGGAACTATATACTATGAAAAAATTAAACACAAATAAATTAACTGATAAACAAGCTGACCTTTTTAAGAACAATTTAGTTTACATTGCTACTGTTGATGAAAATGGCAATCCACAAGTTGGTCCTAAAGGTTCAATGACAGTATTAGACCCATCTCATATGCAATATCTTGAAAAAACTAAAGGTGCAGCTTTTGAAAATATTAAAAATGGTTCAAAAGTAGCATTAGTAGCAGCTGATGTACCATCCCATACTGCTGTTCAAGTTTTGGCTACGCCACATGTTCATGAAGATGATGAATATGCAAAGAAGATTGTTTCTGGTACCGATACGCCAAACGCATTTGCAGTAGTACTTGATATTGATGAAATTTTTGAATAATTATAGAAAAGATATTTTTCTGTCTACATTTTAAATTATTTAATAAAGAGACTAGGTATTTAAGAATACTTAGTCTTTTTTGTTATAAAACTTGCTTATTTTCTATATTAATGTAAGATTAAAATTAATTAAATTGATGAAGACAAAAGGAGAGATATAATGGGTGCCTTATCTGAACAAGAATTAGCGGCTTTTTCTGCAGACTTTAACAAAAATGATAAAAATAAAATTGCTTCTAGAGCTGCACGTCGAAGTGGATTATTTGAAGCATCATTTAATGATGAAGTTTCAAAGCGATTAAATCACACTTTTTCAACTGAATTAGATATCGGTGGAGTTACTGATCAAAAGCATTCTGGACGTTGTTGGGAATTTGCTACTTTAAATGTTTTGCGTCATCATTTTGGCCAAAAGTATCATGTTAAAGATTTTACTTTCTCACAAGCTTATAATTTCTTTTGGGATAAGATTGAGAGAGCAAATGCTTTTTATGATAGTATGATTCGCTTAGCTGATAAACCAATTGATGATCGTGAAGTCGAAACTTGGTTTGACTTTGCAGGTCAAGATGGTGGATTGTGGCAAATGGCTATTAATCTGGTTAAAAAATATGGTGTTGTTCCATCATATGCAATGCCAGAAAATGCAACTTCAAATAATACTAGTGCTTTAATCGATTCCTTAGCTCGTAAAGAAAGAAAAGATGCTTTGGTACTTCGTAAATTAGTTCAAGAAGGTAAGCTAGAAGAAGCTGAAAAAGCTAAGAGGGAATTTTTAAATGAGGTTTACCGAATGGCAGCAGTTGCTTTGGGTGAGCCACCTAAGAAATTTGATTTAGAGTACCGAGACGACGATAAGAAATATCATTTAGAAAAGGATTTAACGCCACGTCAATTTGCTGAAAAATATTTAAAAGACTTTAATTGGGATGATTACGTTGTTTTATTGAATTCACCTAATTATGATTACAACAAACGCTATCACCAAGGTTTATACGATAATGTGGCTGGTGGTACTCCGATTACTGGCCTAAATGTACCAATTGAAGTGTTAGCAAGAGCAGCTGCAGCACAATTAAAAGATGGAAAAGCAGTTATTTTTGGAAATGACGTTTTAAAGCAGATGGAACGTAAGACTGGTTTTCTTGATACTGAATTATACAAAACGGATGATCTATTTAGTGTTGATACTCAAATGAGTAAAGCAGATCGTTTAGCTACTGGTGAAGGAGCTGCAACCCATGATATGACCTTAGTCGGTGTAGATGAAGATAATGGCGAAATTCGCAAATGGAAAGTAGAAAATTCTTGGGGTGATAAGTATGGCCATAAAGGATTCTACGAAATGAGCCAGAAGTGGTTTGAAGAATATGTGTATGATGTCGTTGTTGATAAGAAATATTTGTCTGACGATTTAGTTAAACTCTGGGAAGAGCCAGCTATTGACTTAAAACCTTGGGAACACATTGGACTATAATAAATCGAACTTATCTTTGGTCTGATTAGCAAAAGTATATGTTAAATAAATAAGTTTAAATTATAAAAAGACTTTCTTTCTGGCTTATTGAATTACAGAAAGAAAGTCTTTTTACTAGGTAAAAGTAGGGTAAGAAATCTAAATGATCATCCTAAGAGAGTACATTTGATTTTCCGGCGTCTATTTATAGCGTAGTTGTTGTATTAAATAGTCTATAATTTTATCAGTCTGGTATTTTACCCAAATTTGACTGAGAACACAATAGATTGGTGTCTTACCTAGACACATTTTTTGAAAAATAAGGTTGATCCTTTTTTCCTGATCTTTTTCAAAAATTTCTCTTATTTGTAGCCAGGATTGATTATTTTCGTAGAACAACCATAAAATGTAATTACGATTTTTTTTGAAATATTTGAATGTATTTGAGTAAGAAGATAGGGTAACTGTCTTCTTTTTTGTTTCAGCTATTATACCATTGATAGTTTCTAGGCTTTTTCGATCTTCTTCAAGCAAAACTTGAATTTGATTTATTAATTCTTTTTCATTGTTGAGTATAATTATATTTTTCATTTTTCTTACACACCTCTAATACCTTTTTTATCTTAGTGGAAAATATATCTTCGACTCAACAATCTATCGGTTTATAATCGACACACTTTGTTTACGTAAAGTTTAAAGATTTTGCAGACTGGATTGAGCTAATAATTTGCTAATATTGTTTTTTGAAAGATTGTCATAATAGATAAGCCAGTTGATAACTACATTTAGATTCTTATCTACGGTGTTGTCTAGATAAAAATTATTTTCGATTTTTCGATTTGTTAATTCAAATCTTTTTTAAGTTCTTCTCTTCCCAAATTTTTTATTTTAATTAGAAAACCAATATCTCCATTTTGGGAAAGAAGAAGGAGAATTTCTTTTCGCTTCTTTGCACAAAACGTTAAAGTATGATGATAACTATTTGCGTCTATGTTCAGAAGCTTATTTTTTCTAGCATTTTACGATCCCTTTTTTAAAAAAACATAAGCTCATAAATAAGATTGTCCTTAACCTTCTCTAGCAAGTCGTTTTCATCCTTAAAATATCGATAGAATGTTCGAGAGCTAACATGAGGATTTTTTATTATATCACGGTTTGTAAGTTTTCTAAAAGGAATTGCTTTCATTGTCTCAAATAGACCAATATTGAATTTGTTCTAAAGCACTATTAATTCTTATATCTATATATTAACTTGCCTTCCTGTTTCTTAATTCCATCAATAAAGCTAATTTTGGAGAAAGACATTGTCAAATTAAATTGTCTGTAGATGTAAGTTTGGCATATGATGTTTACCACGTTTACTTCGTGTATGTATTTAAGTAAAAAATATAATTTATTACTAATAGCTTGCTATGATTCTTGGGAAATCAACTAATAGAGGTTATAGGGAGAAAACTTTATGAAACATAAAAAACTTTGGTACTTAGGAAGTATCCTAATTATTCTTATATCTTTCGCTATTAATTTTGGTAACGATCTTCAACGTAAAGTATTGCATGAAAAATCGGTTTATACCACTAAAAAATTACCATATGTTACTTATGATAAATGATATTAAATATCAGGAAGTTCTTATTGTTCCTAGTTTAAATATGGAGGTTCCGGTAGCAGAAAATACAAATGATGCTGTTTATCAATTTGGTGCAGGGATGTTAGTCAAAAGAAAAATAGATAGTAATTCAAATATTATTATTGGGGCACACAACCTCGGATCGTTTAGTAAGGCGTTATTTTCACCACTTGCAAATAATAAACTGATTGATAGGGAGGTTTTTATTACTGATTTTAAGTTAGTAAAAGAATATAAAATAGAATCAGTTCATATTATCTTTCCAACTCAGGTCAATCTAGCACTTAATTCTAAGAGTAATTTTTTAACTATGTTGACTTGTACAAATGATAATAAAAAACGAATTTTGGTTAGAGCTACGTTAAGAAAGACATATAAATTTTCAAAAGTAGGTTCTTCTGTAAAAACTTTCCTTAAGAGGAAGAATTTTATAATCCAAGCTAAAACATAGTTCTTATAAGAAAAGAAAAAATTCAATTTTTTGATTTTATTCAAAAGTAAGCCTTTTGTCTTGCAATGAATTAGTTGCTCGTGTATCAATCTTTGGAATAAAAAATATCAATAATCGGCTTGTTTTAGATGAAAATACACCATAAAATGTTTAATGTAAGCGCTAAACATTTAGGGAGAGGATAAAAATGAAAAAGAACTATCTAAGTATTGATATTGGGGGAACAAATGTAAAATATGCAGAATTGGACAATGGAGGACATATTATTGAAGAAGGAAAAATAAAGACTTCTCAAAAAAAGGATTAGTTTCTGGAAAATATTGATCAGATTGTAGAAAAATATATCAAAAAGGGAGTAAAGGGATTGGCATTTTGTGCCCCAGGAAAGATTGCCCATACAAAAATTCATTTTGATGGGACTTTACCCTTCCTTGATGGAATTGATTTTGCCGAAAGGTATCAAAAATACAATATTCCAGTTGCAGTAATTAATGATGGTAAGGCTAGTGCATTGGCTGAAAATTGGCTTGGAAGTTTAAAAGACATGAAGAATTGTGCCGCAATTACCTTAGGAACAGGAGTTGAAGGAGGAATAATTGTAAATGGACAACTTTTAAATGGAGCACACTTTCAGGCAGGAGAATTAAGCTTTTTGCAACTTAATATGAACGAAGCAGGTTTTAATGGGTTTGCCGGCGGTTATGTTTCTGCAGTTCAAATGATAAAAAGGGTAAACCGTGCAATTAATAATGAAGATGAAATGGATGGTTTAGCAGCTTTTGAAGCTATTAATAGGGGGAAAGAAGAGGCTAGAAAAATTTTTGCTGAATATTGCAAGAGAATAGCTACCATTATTATTGATATTCAAGCAGTTGTTGATTTAGATGCGATTGCCATTGGCGGCGGTATTTCTGCACAGCCTATTGTTGTAGAAGGAATTAACCAAGCATATGATAAGGTTTTAGCTGGTAATACATTAATTAGAGAAACTTTTACTCGGCCGAAAATCATAGAGGCTAAATTTAAGAATGGAGCTAACCTCTATGGTGCTTTGTATAATCTTTTTATACATGTAAATGGTGAAAAACTATAATGACATATGGTAAAAAAATAAAGCAACATGAAATAGTTGTTCCTACAGATCCCTTACCGGTTTGGTATTTTATTTTTCATGATCATAACTCTGAAAAATATATTGCTCCGCATTGGCATCGCGGGATTGAATTAAGTTATGTTGAGCATGGGAGAATAGCTGATTTTTTAATTAATAAGGAACACTATTCCTCGGAGTCCGGAACAATTTTAATAGTTAATACTCAAGAAATACATAGTATTCATGATTGTGAAAACGATAATGCATTAGCTTTGTCAATTATTTTTCCCTATGATTATGTTATAAATTCTGTATCCTTCGATTGCCCATCAAATTATTAAAATTAATGATCCAACTAAATTTGATAGTAAACAGAAAATCTCTTACCTTAGATTACAAAGTTTACTTGGTCAATTTATCAAAGTTTATTTTCTCGATATTCCTACTAAATATTTAGAACAGCAAAGGTTAATTGATGAAATTTTGTGTTTACTTTTAAGTGATTTTACCGAAGAGAAAAGCGATCAGCAACGTATCAGTGGAAGAAAGATTTATATCATTAATCGATTGCAATATATTACTCAATACGTTAATAATCATTATCAAGAAGAATTAAATTTAACGGTGATTGCTAATCAATGTAATATTTCTAAAGAATATTTAGCTCGTTTTTTTAAGAAAGAAATGGAACTAACAGTAGAAACCTATATTAATAATGTCAGGGCTGAGCATGCTTATTATGAGTTAAAACATTCAAAGAATAATCTGACCCAAATTGCAATTAATAATGGATTTTCGAGTATTAGAATGATGAATCGAGCCTTTAATAAATTGTATGGTGAAAGTGCATCCAAAATAAAAAAGCAAATTCATTAAGAGAGGAAACGATTATGAAAGAACAAGATATTTTAGAAGCTGTTGAAAAAATGCGTATTGACTGGAAGAAGAACGATGATAAAAGAGATAGTGGGTTACCCCATGATCTTCCGGAGATAAAGCGTGTAGATGATATTCAATATGGTAACGATTCTAAATGGAATTTATTAGATATATATTTACCGAAAAATATTGAAGGAAAAATTCCCGTTATCATTAATATTCATGGAGGTGGTTGGGTTTACGGTACTAAAGAAACCTATCAATTTTATGGACTAGGAATGGCTAAACGAGGCTTTGCTTTTATAAATCCTAACTATAAGTTGGGACCAGAAGTAAAGTTTCCAGAAGAATTAAATCAAGTCAATGAATATATTCACTGGGTAGCAAAACATGCAGATGAATATAATCTTGATAAAAACAATGTTTTCTTAGTTGGGGATTCTGCCGGTGGTCAAATGGCTGAACAATACACAGCGATTTTGACTAATCCGGTATATCGAGAAAAATTTGGCTATACCCTCCCTGATTTGAAGTTTAGAGCAGTTGCTTTAAACTCACCAGCTACTTTTATGAAGGATCCAGGGATGATGATGGACGCTACGTTGGCTTACTTTGATCCAGAAGTAATGAAGAGTGCTAAGAATCAGGACTTAATTGATGTTGAAAAATATATTACTGGAGGCTTTTTGCCTACCTTCATTTCAACAGCTAATGAAGACTTTATTCATGATTGTGCAGTACGATTAGATGGATTTTTAAGGGCTAAAGGCATAGAAGTTATTCAAAAATCTTGGGGTGATGAAAAGCATCCCGAACCGCATGTTTTTCTAATTAATCAAAAAGATGAATTAGCGAAGGAAGCTAATGACGAAGAAGCAGCATTTTTTAGAAGACATATTGTAAAAGAGTAGTAGAAAAGGCTATAGTTAAAATGCTATCGATAATTTCAAATATTGGAATCGTTGTTGCCCTATTAATATATTCATAAAAAACAAAAAGTTACCGCTTAAATTGAATTGCTATTAAAGTGCTAGAATAAAATCTAGTGCTTTTTTCGTGTATTAAGTTATAATTAAGCAAAAACTCACTTTTTTTGTTAGAGGATTCTATGAAAAAATTTTTTTATGTAATGACTGAAATGATTCTTTGTTTAATTTCAGTTATGGCCTTTACCAAACCAGTCTTGGCCGATGTGAATTATGATATTACAAATGTTGATGTGACAGCCCGAGTTAATCCAAATGGTTCATTATCTATGGAGAGAAGGATAACCTATAAATTTGATGATGACGCTCATGGTATTTTCTATCAGCAAAATTTAGCCAATAATCAAGAGTTAAAAAATCCGCAGGTTAGAATTCTGGCTGACAAAAATTCACAAATGGTAGTACCAAGTGCGACTTATGAAAATAATACTTATGAATTAAGTCATAGTGATCATGGCTATCGTTTTAAAGTTTGGCATAGCGTAAGGGATGGAGATAAATTTACAGTAATTTATACTTATGAAATTACAAATGCAATCACGAACTGGAAAGATACAGCTGAACTTAATTTTAAGATTATTGGAGATGGATGGGATACAGACCTAGATAATGTACGAGTAGGTATTTTCTTCCCGGGCCCAGTTAAAGACTTAAAAGCTTGGGCACATGGAGACTTGTCTGGCCAAATTACAGTTAATCCGCAAAAAGGCAATATTATCATGACAGCCTCTAATGTAGGTAGAAATGAAGGAATTGAGGTCCATAGTCTGTTTCCTGTTGAGGTAACTAATCAAAATAAGAATATTAAAGATCAAAATCATAAAGAATATGTTTTAGATCAAGAAGCAAGATTTGCACGACAAGCTAATGAACGGCGTCAAAGAAACAGAATCCTAGGCTTAGGTGCTTTGGTAATATCTGGGCTATTTTCTTTACTAGCAATTATTAGAAGCTTTACTTTAAAAAAGTCCGGAGTTAAACCGGAAAAAGAAAAGCAACTGGCTAGGAATTATGAGATTCCATCAGTCTCACCGGTAATGGCTGAAATTTTAGATACAGGAGATGAGCCAAGCTCTAGGTCTTTAACTGCATCTCTAATGGAATTAGCTGTCCAAAAAAAGATTAAAATTGATCCTATCAAGATAAGAAAAAGAACGTACTACAAAATTTCTTTAATTGATAAAAATATAATAAAAAATAAACCTTTGTTAAATTACTTATTTGATAAAGTAGGCAATGGCAAGAGTTTTACAACATACGAACTTAAAAAACACCACTCCTCTAAGTTGGGAAAGAAGTTCAATAAGTGGCAAGAACAAGAAATGCAGAAAGCAACTAGAGCAGAATTTTTTGATGAAAAGCTTGAACATAAACAGCACGCTAATTCAATTTTGATGGTGACTTTACTAATCTTGAGTGGTATTGCAATGTTCAGCGCCTTCTTTTCGAATGAGGAAAATATTGCTTTGTTTATATGTGCTGCAATTTTATTAGTACTGGCAATTTTGGCAGTTGTTTATAATAAGAAAAAATTATCAGCTTATACAGCAAGAGGAGCAGAGGTAACTAATCAAGTTCGCGGATTTAAGAAAATGCTAGATGAAATTGGTAATTTCAAGATGCGTGATATTGGAGAACTGATCTTGTGGGAAGAAATAATGCCATATGCCGTTGCTCTTGGTGTATCTAAAAAAGTATTAAAACAATTGAAACTAGAATTTGCAGATGAAATTGACGATACAAGTCTATTATTCTGGGGTGCTTTTTACAGTGATGGGAAAGATGGTTTTGCAAGTAACTTTAGTTCTAGCTTTGACTCAGGTGCTAACTTAAATTCTTCTGCTTCTGGTGGATCTGGCGTATTTTCAGGCGGTTCATCAGGTGGCTTTGGTGGTGGCAGCGGAGGAGGTGCCTTTTAAAGATTGATTATAGGAGAAAAGAATGACAGTTTTAACTAATAAAATGTATGAGATATTTGACCAAGAAGAATTTTCTTTTAAAAAATTAAAAGTTAATAAAACACCAGAAGAAATAGATACAATTAAACAAGAATTTAAAGGCGTCTGGCAAATTTGGAAAACAGTTCAATTAAATGTGGCAGAACAACTACCGACAGGAAAATTTGCAAAAGTTCATGTTGAAAGCTGGACTAATGGATGGAATTTAAGAGATCATTTTTGGGCCAGTTATCGCTTAACTTCCTTAGCAGACTATAATCCTTGTATTGGCGTCATGCTTGATAAGAAGCAATTACAAGTTTATTTGATGTTTCAATATTATAAGAGTGATAAGCGTCAGGGAACTGTGAGTGAATACAATACGCTTTTAACTGATATTTCAAAGTGGGGTTCTAGTTTAGATATTTCAAACTGGTATTTGTGGGATAAAAATGAAATGGAATTCAGCAATCATTTAGCTTTAGCAGAATATCTGAGCGATTATGAAAAGAAAACTCAATTTGATCAGGAGGCTATCAAAAGTAGCTTTTTACTAGGAAAGTTTGCCTTTCGTGATCATGATAATGTTGATAATATGGAGAAATTTATTATAGAAGGAATCAATGATTTAATTCCTTTATATGAAAAATTAAGTTAAGTAAAAAAAGTTGGAAAAAATTTGCAAAAAAGACATGAATATATTTGGTGTTTAATCGAACTCTCAAATGGTAATAAAGAATGGTATTGTCTAAGTAAAGTATTAAGACGAGCTCTTTTTATTGAAAAGAAACATAATCAATTCTGGAAAAAAACGATGATTGGTAATTATATTACTGTAGCTCGGAGTAAGTATATTAGGGGACGAGCAAGATTAACGGTTGGCCGGATTGAAAAAATTAGAATTCGAAAAAATGGTGCAGCGGACTGGCACTGGAGTCGAAATCAATTTGTTACAGCAGAGCACTTACTGGATCTTAAAGATTCATTTAATTATTTAAAGCATGATTATTGTTGGTATAATCGTTTAGCAATTAAAGTAGCCTTAATTTATTGGCATAATAAGTTATTACAAGCTGAGTTAAATTCGAAGCGATATGGTATTAAGAAAAAACGACTTAAGTTAGAAAGAAAAATAAAATGAAGGAAAAACTTTTAATTAGTCAAGATTTGTCTTGTCTTGGGCAGGTCTCTCTAAGCGTTGCCTTACCAATTTTAGGTGCATGTGGATATCAGCCAGATGTTTTACCAACAGCAATTTTATCTACTCATACTGGTGGATTTGGTAATAATACCTTTTTGGCGCTAAATAATGAAATGAGTAAAATTATTGCTCACTGGCAAGATGAAAAAATTACTTTTAAAAATTTATACTTAGGCTATTTGGGAAGAAATGCCATTGATTTTTGGATTGAGCATATTTCTGATTTTAGAAATACTGATTTAATACTGCTTGATCCAG
Organism: Lactobacillus johnsonii; assembly: GCF_014058685.1. Lineage (NCBI taxonomy): Bacteria > Bacillati > Bacillota > Bacilli > Lactobacillales > Lactobacillaceae > Lactobacillus > Lactobacillus johnsonii. Next base: position 728,788 of record NZ_CP059055.1, read on the forward strand.
CAATGGCAGATTCAGGAAAGTTATATAGCGGCTTAGATATAGAATATGTAGTAAAAATGCGCGAACTTGCAAGGCAAGCAACTATTTTAACTCCCAATTTAACTGAAGCATGTCTGTTACTGAATAAGGAATATAGAAATTTTTCAATAAATGAAATTAAAGAAATTGCTGTCGAGTTAAAAGAAAAGTTTGAGTTAGATGGTCTGGTAATTACTGGCATTTTCTTAGAAAATAAAGTGAAGATGGTGGTATTAGCAAACGATAGTGAAATTTTCGTAATAGAAAATGAAAAAATTACTCGCTCATTTTTTGGCACTGGAGATATGTTTGCAAGTAGCTTATTAGCAGTTTTTTTAGCTAGATATTCCTTAAAAGAAAGTGCACAAATAGCAGGTGATTTTGTTAAATTGGCGATTGAAAAGACTGACCTAAGACAAGATAAACGCTTGGGACCTAACTACGCAGGTGCCCTATCTTGGTTAATGAACAAAGTGGAAGGAAAGAAATAATAAATGCGCACAAGAGAAAATTCATTAGTTTCAATAATTATGACTGGATTATTTGCGGCAATAATTTATTTGGGTGTTTGGGTTTTAAGAATCCCAGTTCCTGCTTTAGTAGGGCGTCCATTTATTCATTTTGGTAATACGTTAACGGCTGTTGCAATTTTATATTTAGGTTATCGTAATGGAATGCTAGCTGGGATTATTGGATTGGGCGGCTTTGACTTGCTTAATGGTTACGCTGCAACTTCGTGGTTAACAATGCTAGAAGTCGTAGTAGTTGCAAGTGTTTTAACGGCAGTATATAAGGGGATGCACTATCAAGATAGTAAGAAAAATATTATTATTTTAGGAATTATTGCTGGATTTACGAAAATTTTTACTACTTACTGTGTCTCAATTGTAGAAGCTTTAATGGTAGGAACTAGTTTAAATGTGGCTTTAGTTAGCTCTTTTGTTAGTTTGCCGGCAACGATCATCAATTCGATTTCGACAGCAATTTGTACTCCAATCTTATACTTTGCAGTCCGTGATGGTGCAAGGAGAATTTTAAGAAGGACTGCTTAATTAAAATAGATTTGTTATAATTTTGATTAAAGATAAAAAGGAGGAATTTTAAATGCCATTTGTACATGTAGAGCTAATTAAGGGTAGAAGTGATGAACAACTTACTCAAATGATGAAAGATATCACCGAAGCTGTTCATAAGAATACTGGTGCTCCAAAAGAACATATTCATGTAGTTATTAATGAACTTGATAAACATACTTATGGTCAAGGTGGCGAATGGAGGGCTTAAAAATTGAAAAAGTTTTCTATTAATCGCTTAATAAAACTGGGATTAATTTTTAGTACCGTCTGGTTTGTTTATCTTTTATTTTTTAGGTTTGAAAGTCTAACTGATTTTTCAAACCTACGCACCTTACCAACTGCTAGAGTAATTAGTCTGTTTGTAATTCTTATCGTTATAAGCTTATTTTTAGGTTTTATTTTAGCTGGTGTTTGGCTGAGCGTAGATCAACCAAAATTTAAGTTTAAGTGGGAGTATCTGTATAAAGGAATCCTGGTTGGAATAATTTGGGCAGCTCTTGATATGTTTATGGTTAATTCAGGAAAGTTTATGATTATTCCAGTAATTATTGACTTAATTATAGGTACTTTAGTTGGAATGTTGCTTTTTAGTCGAAGAGCGTCCAAAAAATAAATAAAAAATCGTGATTAGCAATTAACTAATTACGATTTTTTTGTTTAGTCTAATCTTCTTTTTTGGCTTCTTCTAAAGCCTTCATGATTGAAGGATTCTTTGAATGACAATCTTTTAACATTTGGTAATCTTCTTCAGATAATTTAACAGTGTACTTAGTCATGATTTTTCCTCACTTTTTATTTTTTACCTTTAATATATCACTTTATTGATAGAATTGATAAAGAAATTTTGAATTGAATATTATTAAATCGCTATAATAGATAAAAAGTAAGTAAGAAAGTGGTTAAAATGTTTGACTATCGAAATAATTTAAAAAGAATATTAAATAGTACAGAAGGCGACGAAAAGAGCCTTAAAAATAGCTTGAATGCAATTAAGTTAGTCCTGGGAATGACAGGGGAAAGCAGTGAAAGGGTAACTGGCGGTGAACTTGATCCAAAAATTATTGCCCAAATAAATACTTTTTTGCAAGGAATAACTAAATTAATTGAGCATCCTGGCAATAAAGATGCTAAAAAGACAGCTTTAGGCGCACTACATAAATTAACTTTTGATCAAAATATTACTGCTAATTTTGGAAAACAACTAGGGCAGCTTGATCAAGCAATTCAATCATCCGAAGAAACGAGTAGTGTAGTAAATAGAAAAATTTTTGAAGAAGCATTAAAGCCTAAAAAAGAAAAAGTACGTGACTATCGCAAGGGAAGACGTTATACAGTTATTCGTGCATTGAAGGGTGCAGATCTAATCAATGATAATGGAGAAGTAGTTTTTGAGGTTAATGAAGGTCAAATACACGATTTAAACCTAAAGAGTGGTGATATTGTTGAATCTATCCCGGTATCAGATAGTTTAAATGAAGCTGAAGTTTTACGAGTTGTCGGCTATAGAAAATTGCGCAGCCGTGATTATGACAAAATAGAAGATTTTAAGTATGGTGTAGTACAAGGAAGTCCGGGAAATCTAAGCGTTTCGCGTAATATTCACGGAGAAAGGTTAACAATTAATCATAAGCCGGTGATTGTTGCCCTTGATTCTAGTTACTATCAAAATGGAAGTGTACATTTAGAAGATGGTTCGATTGTTGACTTGGCTTGGTATACCGGTGATGTAAGACTTAAGAAAGATCCAGCTAGTGCCGTTCAAATTCGATGGATCTATGAAACTGAGCAACCAAAACGGATTTCTAAAACTAAAAAAGAAAAGTCAAGTCGAGAAAATACGCAGAAACTGACACAATTAGATATGAATTTGCATTATCAAAGAGTTGGGATTGCAGTTGGAGACAATCAAAACGAAGCAATTTTAGAAGGTATTGTTAATCGCTACAATGGTATTGCAATTCCAATTGATGCTTTTGAGGGAAAGAAAAAGGTAATTGAAAATCAAATTAAAGATTTAGATATTGTAATCTTGGTAACAGCTTTTGCAGCTCATGACAGTACTTGGAATATTAGAGAGTTTGCAAGCAAATATCATGTAAAATTTGCTGTTAGTTCCAGCAAAGGATATCAAGCATTTGAACGCGCTTTGTATAGAGCAGAAAATGGCATGCCGGCTTATGAAGGAAACCAGCAATTAGAATATAAAATGTTAAAAAATAATTAGGAATGGGAGATGAAACTGACAACCTGTATAGAAATTAGATAAAATATTAATAACTTATTTTTAGGAAGGATGATGAAATGACAAAAAACATTAAAAAGAAATCTTGGATGCGCTGGGTAGTATTTTTAGCCGGCCTAGAAATTATCGCCATTTCTATTAATTTCTTCTATGGTCCAATTAATATTGCTGCGGGAGGATCAACTGGTATTTCGATTTTAGTTGACGCAGTATGGGGAATTAACCGTTCAATAACGGTTTTAGTTGTTAATATTTTAATGTTGGTTTTAGCAGCCATTTTTTTAGGAAAAAAGACAACGAAGAACGTTGCCTTAGGTAGTTTATTATTGCCAATCCTGATGGAAATTACCCCAAGTTTTAAAATTACTAATAACCAATTACTTGCTGTAATTTACGGTGGAGTATTAATGGGACTAGGAGTCTCTCTTCTCTATCGTGTAAATGCTTCAAGTGGCGGGACAACAATTCCACCAATGATTTTGAAAAAATATTTTTATATCAATCCAGCGGTTGGCTTACTTGGAATTGATATGATAATTATTTTCCTAAATATATTTGTTGATGGATGGAATGCCTTTTTACTAGCGGCTTTGTCTCAGGTAGTTACATCTATGACGATGAACTATGCAGAAGCAGGCTTTGATCGAAAATATCAAGTTCGTATTATGAGTAATAAACATTTCAATGAATTGAAAACTATGTTACTAGATAATTATAATGGTTTGACAATTTATGATGTTGTTGGTGGCTATAGTGATGATGACAAAAAACAATTGCTTTTAGTAGTTGACACGCGTGAATATGGTCCTTTAATCAGTAAAATTCATGAAATTGACCCTGACGCTTTTATTATTACTGATACAGTAGCGCGGGTTCATGGAGGTCAATGGGGATTATAGCCAGACTTTTTCGTATATATTTTCTTTGAAGCCACAAGTTAGTTTATCACCGTCAGTTATTAACGGTCTCTTAATTAATTTGCCGTTCTGTGAAAGTAATGTGGCAGCTTCCTCAATTGACATGGAATTGATTTGATCTTTTAAATGCATTTGACGGTAGACTTTTCCCGATGTATTAAAGAAATATCTTAAACCTCTATCTTGAAACTTATTTAGCCACTTAAGCAAGTCTTCTTGTTTAGGTGGCTTTTCTACTAAATCGTGATACTCATATGCAATATGGTGTTGATCTAGCCATTTTTGCGCTTTTTTAGAGGTGGAACAACGTTTGTATCCGTAAAATTTGATCATACTGTACTCCTTCTTAAAAATCTTTACTAATATTCTATTATTTTTTTAGAAATTTTGATATTGAATTGCTTTAAAAGAGGGATGAGAGTATACTGTAAGAGTTGTATTTGTGGAAACCTCACATCTGCAACCGCACGTTTATGAGGTTAGAAGAGAATTAACGTTAATTCCACCTCATGCGGCGAGTCTAAGTATTTTTTCGGAGGTGTACAAATGTACGCAGTTATTAAAACCGGTGGTAAGCAATACAAGGTTGCTAAGGGCGACAGCGTTTTTGTTGAAAAACTTGAAGTTAAGCCTGGTGACGAAGTAACTTTTGATGAAGTTATTCTTGTAAATGATGGTAAATCAACTAAGATTGGTACTCCAGTAGTTGAAGGTGCTAAAGTTGTTGCTAAAGTTGAAAAGCAAGGCAAAGAAAAGAAAGTTGTTACTTTCAAGTACAAGCCTAAGAAGCACTCACACACTAAGTATGGTCACCGTCAACCTTACACTAAGGTAACTATCGAAAGCATTGAAGCTTAATTAAGGGGTGAAACAAATTATGATGATTAATAATCTTGAAGCACTTAAATTATTTGCCCACCACAAGGGTGGTGGTTCAACTGCTAACGGTCGTAACTCAGCTGGTCGTCGTTTAGGCGCAAAGCGTGCTGATGGTCAAAAGATCAATGCAGGTTCAATTATTTTCCGTCAACGCGGTACTAAGATCCACCCAGGTAAGAACGTTGGTATTGGTGGTGACGACACTTTGTTTGCTTTAACTAGTGGCGTTGTTAAATTCGAACGTTTGGGCAGAGATCGTAAACAAGTTTCTGTTTACCCAGTTGAAGAAGCAAAATAATTTTCTTTTGCAGGCTGGACGTCCCTAAGGAACGTTCAGTCTTTTTTTATCTACTCAGGAGGATCCAAGCCTATGTCTTCAGATCAAGAGTTATTAACGTTACTTAATAATCGAATTAGTAAAACTACTAAATTGATTAAAGAAAAGCAAGCAGATGCGTTAGTCATTTTTAATCAAGCTAATTATCGCTTTTTAACCAATTTTTCTGGTGAAGAAGCTGAACTTATTTTAACTGCAAATGGAGATCGCGTTTTATTATCTGATTCACGTTTCAAAGATCAAATTCGCCATCAGGCACCTGGCGAAATGAAGGTAGTTATGCAAACTATGGACGTGATAAAAGAAATTGCCGGCCAACTAAAGCAGCTAGATGTTAAAACTGTTCTAGTTGAAGGAGAATTTATTTCTGCAACTCAATTTGAGGCTCTTAAGCAGGCTTGTCCTGATCTTAATTTTATTTTAAATGCTGAATTAGTAGAAACAGTTCGTAACATAAAAGATGAGCTAGAATTAGAAACTTTGCAAAAGGCAATTGATATTTCAGCTCAAAGTTTTAAAGAAATTTTGCCTTTAATTGAGCCCGGTGTTAGTGAGCGTGCTATTGGAGCAAAATTAGATTATTTGTTCAAAATGAATGGTGGAGATGGCCCTTCGTTTGAGACAATAATTGCTTCCGGATACCGCGGTAGTTGGGCTCATGGTGTTGCGAGTGATAAAAAGATTCAAAAAGGTGAATTAATTGTAATTGACTTTGGAAGTTTTTATCATGGTTATACCGCAGATATTACTAGAACAGTTGCTTTAGGCCAAGTAGAGCCTGAACTAGAAAAAATATATTATATTGTACTAGAAGCACAAAAACGGGGAATTGCAGCTGCAATTGCTGGAAATACTGGTAAAGATATTGATCAAGCTGGTAGAAACTACATTAAAGAGCAAGGATATGGAGAGTACTTTGGTCACGGTATTGGTCATGGAATTGGCTTAGAAGTGCATGAACTCTGTACGCCAGCAATGCCATATAGTAAAGAAGTTATGAAAAATAATATGGCAATCACGGTTGAGCCAGGAATTTATTTGCCAGACCGTGGCGGTGTTAGAATTGAAGATGATGTTTTAATTAAAGATAATCATCCATATGTGATGTCACAGTTGCCAAAAGATGAACTTTTAATCTTATAATTTTGTGTAATTATGCGGTTAATGTTGCGAAACAATAGATAAGATTGGTAATATAAATAAGTGTAGAAATGAGGTAATTTTACTATGACAATGATCTCAGTTAATGAATTTAAAAATGGATTAACTATTGAATATAACAATGATTTATGGCGTATTGTTGAATTCCAACACGTTAAGCCAGGTAAAGGTAGTGCCTTTGTTCGTTCAAAACTTAAGAGTTTAAGAACTGGTGCAGTTCAAGAATATACTTTCCGTTCAACTGCTAAAGTAAATACTGCTGATATTCAAACTAAGGCAATGCAATACTTATACAATGATGGTACAAGTTTTGTATTTATGGATACTAATACTTATGAACAACTTGAAATTCCGGAAGCTCAAGTTGAAAGAGAATCTAAGTTCTTGAAAGAAAACATGGTAGTTAACGTTATTACTCATGAGGGTGAAACTTTGGGTGTTGATTTACCAAATACAGTTGATCTTGAAGTTGCAGAAACTGAACCTAATATTAAGGGTGATACATCTTCCGGTGGTGGTAAGCCCGCAACTATGGAAACTGGCTTAGTAGTTAACGTACCATTCTTTATTAATCAAGGTGATGTATTAACTATTAATACTGCTGATGGTACTTACGTTTCTCGTGCAAATAAATAGTTTTTGAGGTAAAAAATATGGCTGATAATTCAACGATTCTTTTATCAAGCAATGACAAAGGCGATGAAACCCGAGTTGACCTTGGTGTTTTAGAGGTTATTCTAGGAATTGCTGCCAGAAAAGTCGATGGCGTCAGCGAAATGCGTGGGACGCTAAAAACTGGCATCGATACTCTTTTTGGTCGTTCTAACCAAGGTAAAGGTGTTTCCCTAAGTGTTGAAGACGATAAGTTAACTGCTGATGTTTATACTTATCTTGACTACGGTGTAAATGTGCCAAAAGTATGCGTCCAACTGCAAAAAAATCTAACTTTGCAATTGAAGCAAATGACAGATTTAGATTTAACTCAAATTAATGTTCATGTAGTTGGCTTGGTTTCAGAAGCAGACGAAACTGAAGTAAAGGCTGACACGGAAGCACTTTTCCCAGATGATAAAGAGGACGAGGCTAAAGACTAAATGACACAGCATGAGATGAGAAGAATTGCTATGCAAGCAATTTATTTGGCTAACCAAGGTAAATTAACTGATGCAGAGGAAGTTTGTCAAAAAGCTTTAAAGGCTTTAGAATTGAAAGATTTCCCAGACTATTCTACAGAACTAGTTAATGGTGTTTTAGCAAATAAAGAAGCACTTGATGAGCAATTAAGTAAATATTTAAAAAAGGGTTGGCGTCTTAATAGAATTAACGAAATTGACTTGGCAATCCTTGAAGTAGCTCTTTATGAAATGCAAAATAGCAAAGTAATTGATCCGGTAGCTGCTTTAAATGAAGCGTTAAATTTATGTGATGAATTTAGCTCTAAGGAATCTAAAAAGTTTATTAATGGTCTCTTGGCCAATTTCATTAAGAAAGACTAACTAATGAGTCGGCTCGTTGAGCCGACTTTTTTTTATGAGGTGATTAAGTGAAAAAATTACTAGAAGGAAAAACTCCTGCAAATGAAATTAAAGAGAACTTAATAGAAGAAATAAAAAAATTAAAAAGCGACGGAATAAATCCAACTTTATGCGTAATAGAAGTTGGAGACGATCCAGCAAGTAAAATTTATTTGCGAGTTAAAAGAAATTTAGCTAAAAAAGTAGGAATTCAGGAGATAGGTTTACATTTTCCTGCTAATACTTCTCAGGGTGAACTTCTAGAAAAGATTGAAGAACTTAATCAAGATCCAAGTATTAACGGAATAATGGTGCAATTACCCGTTCCTCCTCAAATTGATCCAAGAGCTATTTTTGAAACAATTGCTCCAGAAAAAGATGCCGATGGATTTTCACCTCTTAACTTAGGGCGTCTCTGGGAAGGACAGAGTGATATAATTCCGGCAACAGTTCGCAGTATTTTAACTTTAATTGATTACTATGGAATTGAGATAGCTGGTAAAAACACAGTAATTATTGGTCGTAGTGTCATTGTAGGAAAACCATTAGCTGCAGTTTTAGTTGAACGGGATGCAACTGTTACTATTGCCCATTCAAAAACTAAGAATTTATCAGAGCTAACTAAAAATGCTGATGTGATTATTTCAGATGTTGGTAAGGCACATTTAGTAACTGAGGATATGGTAAAAGAAGGAGCTGTCATAATTGATGTTGGGATGAACCGTGAAAATGGTAAATTGATGGGAGACGTTGACTTTGACAAGGTTGCTGCAAAAGTGAATGCAATTACACCTGTTCCCGGGGGTGTTGGTCCTTTAACAGTTGCCAGTTTAATGAAACAAGCCGTAATTTTGACGAGGAAACAACATGGTAGATAATAAAGTTTATCTTTCTGTTAGTGATTTAAATTTTTATATTTCACAAAAGTTTAAAAATGATCCCTATTTACATAAAGTGTTTTTACAGGGAGAGTTATCGAACTTTAGATTTAGAATGAATTCCCACCAGTATTTTTCATTAAAAGATGAAAAATCAAAAATCAATGTAGTGATGTTTCGCTCATTTTTTGAAAAATTAAAGTTTAAACCTGAAGAGGGAATGAAGGTTTATGTTAGTGGTTATGTAGATGTTTATGGACCACAGGGATCTTATCAATTTTATGCTCAAACTATGGAGCCAGCAGGTTTAGGAGCTCTTTATGAACAGTTAAGACAATTGCAAGAGAAGCTTGCAAAGGAGGGATTATTTAATGAAGAACATAAAAAGAAGATCCCCCTATTTCCAGATCGTATTGCAGTTGTAACTAGTGCTTCAGGAGCGGTAATTCATGATATTATGGTTACTGCTAATCGCCGTTTTCCTCATGCTGAGATTGATTTGTATCCCGCTAAAGTTCAAGGAGATGAAGCAGCAGATACAATTGTGGCTGCTTTACAGCAAATTCAAGCTCAAGGCGATAAATATGATGTTGTAATCATTGGGCGTGGCGGTGGATCACTAGAAGATTTATGGCCATTTAATGAAGAAAAAGTTGTGCGGCAGATTTATGCGATGCAGATGCCAGTGATCAGTTCAGTAGGACATGAAACTGATACAACTTTAGCTGATTTAGTGGCCGATGCTAGAGCAGCTACTCCAACTGCTGCAGCAGAATATGCAACTCCTAATTTAGTTGATGTACTAACGCAAATTGTTCAATTACGAGCAAGACTTTATGCTGCCGTTCAGGCCAATATTCATACAAAGCATCAAATTTTAGATCGGTTAAAGAACGCACCAGTTTTACAAGAGCCAACTAGAATTTATGATCAACAAATTCAACAAGTTGATATGCTCATCCATCGTCTTAATCAGGCAATGGACAATCGACTACAGCACGATGGATCTACATTACGTTTACTTCAAGAGCGTCTTAAGGCACTCAGTCCTAGCCGAAAATTAGAGCAACTTGAGCGTGAACGAAATTTTGTAGTATCGAATTTATTTTCAACGATGAATAACTATCTTAAAGATCAAAGAAATAGATTAAATCGAGCTATGCAACAATTAGATGATATTAGTCCGTTGAAAACAATTAGTCGAGGATACGTTTATACAACTGATCAAAAAGGAAATACAGTTACTTCAGTTGACCAGCTAAAAATTGATGAGAAGTTAAAGTTACATTTTAAAGATGGTCAAGTGCAAGTAAATGTAGAAAATATTCGGAGAGAAAAAAATGGCAATCAAGAAAAATAATTTTGAAGAACAGTTAAATGAATTACAAGAAATAGTTAATAAGCTTGAAAGTGGTAATGTTCCTCTTGAAGATGCTTTAAGTGAATTTCAAGCAGGAGTTAAATTAAGCCGAGAATTAGAGAAAAAGCTAAATGATGCAGAACAAACTGTGGCCAAGTTAGTAGATAAAGATGGGAACGAAAAGGCTTTAGATCCCCAAAATGCGTCTGCTCCTGAGGAAGAATAAATGAAGTTAAAAGATTTTCAAGAAAAATATACACCTCAAATTGACAATTTCTTAAAAGAACATCTGGTTACTGAAATTGATAATCCAACTTTTAGTAAAATTATGTCTTATTCAGTAATGGCGGGAGGTAAGCGACTACGTCCTTTGCTTTTCTTAGCAACTCTTGAGACACTAAATCATAAAATTGAAGAGCCAGAATTAAGAATTGCATGTGGAATTGAATTAATTCATACTTATTCTCTAATTCATGATGATTTACCCGCGATGGATAATGATGATTATCGTCGCGGAAAACTTACTTCTCATAAAAAATGGGGAGAAGCAGAAGCTATATTAGCTGGAGATGGGTTGCTTCCGTTGGGAATTCAATGGATCACCGAGGGGAGTAATTCAGCTGCGTTAGCAATTGTTATTTCTCAAGCTGTAGGACCAAATGGAATGGTCGGTGGTCAATATCTTGATATTGATACAACTAATAACGATTCAGCTAAAGAAAATGCTAAGATGATTGATCAGATGGAGTGGTTGAAAACAGGCTGCCTAATTGAAGCAAGTGTTAAAATGGCTGCAATTTATGCTGGTGCAACTGATTCTGAGCTTAATAGATTAGACAACTTCAGCAAGCGTTTTGGCAGATCTTATCAAATCTATGATGATTTAGTAGATGTAGTAGAGACAGCAACTGAAGCAGGAAAAGCTACTCATAAGGATGCAACAGAAGGTAAGAATAATACTTTAACTTTGCTTGGAATTGAAGCTAGTCGTAAACAACTTTTAGAATTGATTGCATCAGGAAAAAAAGCTGTAGAAATTTTTGAACAGCCTTTATTAGGTGAATTTTTTAATTTGTATCAGAAGGTATTATAGTAAATGTCTAAAAAGCGTGCAGATGTATTATTGTTTGAACAAGGTTTTTTTAATTCTCGCAGTCAAGCTCAAAGAGCTATCATGGCTGGGTTAGTTAATGACCATAATCATCAAAGAATTGATAAAAGTGGAGAAAAATTTCCGGAAGATGAAGTTTTTCATATAAAAGATGATGGTAAAAAATATGTTTCCCGCGGGGGATTCAAATTAGAAAAAGCCCTTCAAGTATTTAATATTGATTTAAAGGGAAAAATTTGCCTGGATATTGGAGCATCCACTGGTGGGTTTACTGATGTTGCCTTACAAAATGGGGCTAAGTTAGTCTATGCTTTAGATGTAGGATATAATCAACTGGCTTGGAAGTTACGAGATAATCCTCAAGTTGTAGTAATGGAAAAACAGAATTTTCGTTACAGTAAGCCAGTAGACTTTACTGATGGATTGCCTGATTTTGCAATGACAGATGTTTCCTTTATCTCGTTAGATTTAATTATGCCGCCAATGTATGAAATTTTAAAAGATAAATGCGATGCAGTGTGTTTAATTAAGCCACAATTTGAAGCAGGTCCTGAGAATGTAGGTAAGCATGGGATTGTTCATGATCATGAAGTTCATGCAAATGTTATTAAACATACCATGGAAGTTGCTCAAAAAATAGGGTTTAATATTTTGGGAGTAGACTATTCACCAATTAAAGGTGGTAAAGGAAATATTGAATTTCTTATTCATTTAGGAAAAGACGTAGCAAATCCAGGTCAAGACTTATGGAAAGGGAATCCTTCCGATGTAGTTCAACGTGCAGTTAGTGGCCTTTAGGTGAGAAAAATGTTAGTTGAATTAGATATTAAAAACTTTGCAATCATTAAAACTCTAAAAGTTCGCTTTCAAGAAAAAATGACTGTTCTCATTGGAGAAACTGGTGCTGGTAAATCAATTATTATTGATGCCGTCTCTCTACTCTTAGGAAGTCGTGCGCAAAGTGAAATGATTCGCTCGGGTGAAGAGAAGGCGGTCATCACTGGTTTATTTGTGTTAAGCGAACAAAAGGATCTTATTGAAGATTTATGTGAAAAATATGGTCTGCCTTTTGAAGATGATCAGCTAATAATTAGCCGAGAATTAACACATAAGGGAAGAAATGTAGTTAGAATTAATGGTCAGCTGACTACAATCAATGTTTTACGTGAAATTGGACGAAATTTAGTTGATATTCATGGCCAAAATGATCAACAAATTTTGATGGATCAAGATCGACAAATAGATTTGATTGATAATTATGCGGAGCCTGAATTTAAGAAAGAATTGCATAGCTATGAAACTGACTTTGAGAAATGGCGTCATCTTACTTCTCAACTCCGTAAGTTAAGAGAAGATGCTCAAGAAATTGCTCAAAAACAGGATATTTTGGAATTTCAAAATAATGAACTAGAAAGTGCTGATTTGAATGATCCAAATGAAGATGAAAAGCTAGAAGAAGAATTTAATGAGCTCAATAATTATCAAAAAATTGCAGATACAGCTAATTATTTTATGCAATTATATGATGATGATGAGCATGGACTAGCTACGTTACTTGGGGATGCCCAAAATGCTGCTGAAGATTTGAGTAATTATGGTAAAAAATTTGAAAATTTTGCTACCAGCCTTAATGATGGTATTTATTCTTTAAATGATGCTCGTAGTGAACTATCTACTTTAATGGATCAAATGGACTTTGACGAAGAGCGATATCAATATGTTTCTAGTCGATTAGATACATTGAATACTTTGAAGAAAAAATACGGCCCAACTTTAGACGATGTTTTTAAATTCGGACAAAAGGTTAAAAGTGAACTAAATAAGTTTGAAACTGGAGATTTAGACGAGGGAAAAATCCAAAAAGAACTCGCAATCATTGAAAAAAAACTTAGTCAAAAAGCCCAAAATTTACATGAACAGAGAGAAAAGATTGCTCGCGATCTTGAAGAAAAAATAAAAAAAGAATTAGCTGATCTGTATATGGAAAAAGCACGCTTTTCTATTAGAATTAATGAGACTAATTCATTTACAAAACTTGGAACTGATGAAGTTATCTTTATGATTGCACCTAATCCTGGTGAAGCTTTGATGCCATTAGTCAAAATAGTATCTGGCGGTGAACAATCACGTTTAATTTTGGCATTAAAAGCAATCTTTAGTCGTGTAGAACCAGTTGGAACCATGATTTTTGATGAAATTGATACTGGAGTTTCAGGCAGAGTTTCAGCAGCAATTGGTAAAAAGATGCATGCAATCGGTCAAGAAAAACAAGTTATTACAATTACTCACTCCCCACAGGTAGCTGCTGCTGGAGATCAACGTTATTCAGTTGTAAAACAAGTTAAAGATGGAGCTACTTATACTCAAGTAGGACCTCTTACGCAAGAAGAAGCCATTACCGCAATTGCTCAGATGATGGCAGGCTCTGATGTAACGGATGCTGCTAAGAGAAATGCAGCTGATTTAATGGAAAGTTTTAAAGAATAAAATAAAGGACTTCTCAGTTTAAAGTGAAAATTACATTTGTACTGAAAAGTCCTTTATTTTTATGCTGTTTCGACGTTAAAGATCTCGTTTAAATCAATTATTCTAATTATGTTGCTATCATAGCTATCTAGTACGAAGCGCCCAGCAGATGTCCTTTTGATTAGTTGACCAATCTCAGTGCATCCATTTTGATAGGTCAGTAATATATATTCTTTATGAAAAAGTGCATGCTCTAAAATTCTAATAATTTTACTTGGGTCTTGTGCAAAAGTAGTAAGCTTATTAATATTATAATTAAAGAAGTAATTATAAATTTGTTTACTATAATTATTAAGCGACTTTAATAAATTCATATCTCATTCCTCTATACATCCCGAACTTGTGTTTGCACTATGTATTATACGAACAAATGTTTTTGATTGCAAGTGGAATTTATATCTCTTTGCGAAACTCTTGAAATTCCTCGTTTTTTAGTGCAATATATTCTTGTTACTATAATTTTTAGGAGCGAAAATGGCACATCAAGGTTTATTATTAGTTTTATCTGGTCCTTCTGGCGTTGGTAAGGGGACCGTTAAAAGTGCAATGGTGAAGCAAAAAGCTTTTTCATTTGAATATTCTGTTTCAATGACTACTCGTAAGCCTCGTCCAGGCGAAGTTAATGGGAAGGATTATTATTTTGTTTCAGAGGACCGTTTCCAAGAAGCAATTAAAGGTAACGAGCTTTTGGAATATAATGAATATGTAGGCAACCATTATGGTACTCCACTTGCACCAGTGCAAAAGATGCTCAATGAAGGTAAAGATGTTTTACTTGAAATTGATGTCAATGGAGCAAAACAGGTTCGCAAGTTAATGCCAGATGGCGTCTTTATCTTTTTGACACCACCAGATTTGCATGAATTAAAACATCGAATTGTTAATCGCGGGACTGATTCTGACAAGGTAATTGCCATGAGAATGAAACAGGCACGTAAAGAGATTTTAATGATGGAAGATTATGATTATGCTGTAGTTAACGATACTGTTGCTAATGCGGTGGATCATATTAAGTCTATTGTTGAAGCTGAACACGTGCGTGTACCGCGAGTAATTAACGATTATAGAAATATGGTTAAGGAGGATTAACAGATGAAAATTACATACCCATCTATTGATAAATTGCTGTCTCGAGTAAATTCTCGTTATTCTCTTTCGGTGTTAGCTGCTAAAAGAGCTCATGAGATTCAAGCAGGTGCTCCATTAGCTTTAAAACACTATAAGTCTGATAAAGCAGTGGGCGAAGCGCTTGAAGAAATTGCTGCTGGTAAAGTTACAATTGATCCTGAGCATCGTGAAGATATTGGCTAGAATCTTTTCCTTCATTGTTAATCAATGAAGGTTTTTTAGTAGGTGATAAGATAAATGATTGCGCAAGTTATTGTAGATGTAGCTGCCAAACAAACTGATCGAGTGTTTGAATATCATATTCCAAGGGAATTAACTGATGTAGCTGTTGGATCAAGAGTGGTTGTTCCTTTTGGTCGACGAAAAGTGCAGGGATTTGTAGTCGGAATCAGTGAAACAACTTCTTATACAGGAAAATTAAAAGATTTACTTGTTGTAATTGATGAATTGCCACCACTTACGCCAGAATTAATTGCTCTTTCTAAAACTTTAGCTGATAAAATTTTTTCATATCGAATTACAATTCTTCAATCAATGCTACCACGCGTAATGAAGGCGAATTATCGTAAAATTTTAGTTCCCCTTACAGATGAAATTAAAGAAAATACTCTTTTTAAAGGTGAACCGCTTGATTTAAATGAAGTTTCTGATCTTGAGACAATTGTAAAAATTAAAAAGCTCATAAAAAATAATCAAGCTAAGATTGAATACTTAGTTGAAAATAAAGCTAAGAAGAAACAGGTTGCTGCCTATCTTTTGACTAAAACAAGAACAGAATATCAGGATATTTTAGGAGGAATAAGAACAACAGCAAAAAACCAGCGAGCATTGCTTAATAATATCGTTGAAAAATATAACGAATATCCAAAATTGGGTTCAACTATTGAGTCTGAATTGGGAATCTCAAGTTCTACATTACGAGCAGCCGAAAAAAAGGGATGGCTGTTAAAAAAAGAGCAGGAGATTTATCGAAATCCATTAAAAGATTTTGAATCTAATGCTAGTAAGCATTCGGTTAGATTAAATTCAGAACAGTTAGACGCCTTAAATTCAATTGGGACTAGTATTAAAGAAAAAGAGGCTAAGACTTTTCTTCTTGAGGGAATTACTGGGAGCGGCAAAACTGAGGTGTACCTTCACTCTATCAGTACAGCTCTTGAACAGAAGCGTAATGCTCTAATGTTAGTTCCGGAGATTTCTCTAACTCCTCAAATGGTTAAACAAGTGAAAGAGCGTTTTGGAGATAATGTTGCTGTTTTACACAGTGGTTTATCTGAAGGTGAAAAATATGATGAATGGCGAAGAATTAGGCGTGGAGAAGCTCAAGTGGTAGTAGGAGCTAGAAGCGCGATTTTTGCTCCTTTAAAAAATATTGGTTTAATAGTAATTGATGAGGAGCATGAATCTTCCTATAAGCAAAACGATACTCCTCGCTACCATGCACGGGATGTAGCTCTATTGAGAAGTAAATTTCACAATTGTCCAGTTGTTTTAGGAAGTGCAACGCCTTCTTTAGCAAGCCGGGCGCGGGCTCAAAAGGGAAGATATGAATTATTACGTCTAACTAAACGTGCTAATCAAAAGTCGCTACCTAAAGTGGATCTAATAGACCTAAAAACTGTTGAATTTGCTGGTGGACAGTTTGATCTATCAATTCCCTTAGTAGATGCAATTAAAGAAAAAATAGCTAAAAAAGAACAAGTTATTTTACTTCTTAATCGTCGTGGTTTTGCTAGTTTTATGCTTTGTCGCAATTGTGGCTTTGTTTTAAAATGTCCAAATTGTGATATCTCGTTAACTTTACATAAAGATACTGGACAGATGCAATGTCATTATTGCGGCCATAAGGAGCCAATTCCAAGAAAATGTCCAAATTGTCAGAGTGAAAAAATAAGATTTTTAGGTACGGGGACGCAAAAAGTTCAAGAAGAACTGAAAACTTTACTTCCTGACGCTAAGATCTTAAGAATGGACGTTGATACTACTAGACGTAAAGGAAGTTATAAGAAAATTCTTGATAGTTTTGGTAATCATCAAGCCGATATTCTCTTAGGAACACAAATGATTGCTAAAGGACTAGATTTTCCAAATGTTACTTTAGTGGGAGTAATTAATGCTGACACAGCATTATCTCTTCCAGATTTTAATTCTTCAGAAAAAACATTTGATTTACTAACCCAGGTAGCTGGAAGGGCCGGAAGAGCTGAAAAAACTGGTAGAGTTATGATTCAAACTTATAATCCGGAAAATTATGCAATAAAACTAGCCCAAAGCCAAGATTACGAGGGATTTTACCGAAAAGAAATGCAGGTTAGATTTCAGGGAAACTATCCGCCATTTTTTTATACTACCCTAATTACTGTTACATCAAAAAATGAACAGTCAGCTGCTAAAGAGGCATTTGTAATAAAAAGAAAATTAATGCGAGAGTTGCATTCTCCAACTATTATTTTGGGTCCAACGCCAAGTAGTGTAGCTAAAATTAAAAATCAATATTATTACCAAATCTTGGTAAAATATAAGTATGAGCCTAAGTTGCATGCGTTGCTTCATCAAATTCAAGATGATGCACAATTAGCACAGAAACGTGGTTTGAATATATACATTGATAATGAACCAGAGAGAATAATGTAAGTTAGAAAGAAGTTGAATCTATGTCATCAGTTATTTTTTTAGGAACCCCAAATTTTGGTAGTGTAGTTCTACAGGGATTAATTGATCAAGGATATGAAATTAAAGCAGTTGTTACTCAACCGGATAAGCGCGTTGGGCGCAAACAAGTAGTGCATCAATCTGCTGTTAAGGAAACAGCGTTGAAGCATAATCTTCCAGTTTATCAACCTGCTAAATTGTCGGGATCAGAAGAACTTGCAGAATTAATGAAAATTGAACCAGATTTTATTATTACGGCTGCCTACGGACAGTTTCTGCCAACTAAGTTTTTAAAATCAGCTAAAATAGCGCCAGTTAATGTTCATGGTTCTCTACTTCCTAAGTATCGTGGTGGTGCACCAATTCAATATTCTGTTTTAAATGGGGATAAAGACACTGGTATTACCATTATGGAGATGGTGAAAAAAATGGATGCAGGAGATATTTTTGCTCAAAAAGCTTTGCCAATTACAGATGAAGATACAAGTGGTACTTTATTTGATAAATTAAGTATTTTGGGAAGAGATCTTCTCTTAGAAACTTTACCTAAGTTTATCGATGGAACAGTTACTCGGACTGCTCAGGATGAGGATAAGGTTGTCTTTTCACCTAACATCTCTAAAGACCAAGAAAAGATAAACCTATCAATGACTGCTAAAGAAGCTAATAATCTAATTCGTGCCCTTAATCCTGATCCAGGTGCTTACTTTATGCTTGATGGGAAGAGATTCAAAGTTTGGAAAGCAAAGCCATTGACTGAAAAGACTAGTTTTCCAGCTGGAACTTTAGTTGCTAATAAAAAGAAATTCGTAATTAGTATGGCTGATGGTAGCCAATTAGAATTACTTGAAGTTCAGCCAACTGGTAAGAAGAAAATGAATATTAAAGATTATCTCAATGGTCAAGGTAGTCATTTTACAAGTGGAGATAAGATAATTGATGAGTAATGCAAGAACGGTTGCTTTAGAAACTTTGATCAAAGTTTTTAATCAAAAAAGCTATTCTAATATTGCTTTAAACAATGAACTAATAAAACATGATTTAAAGCCAGCTGATAAGGCCTTAGCTACTAGAATTGTATATGGTACAATTCAATATAAAATATTTTTAGAGTATCAACTAAAACCGTTAATTAAAACAAAACTACGCGATAGTTTTTTAAAGCCGCTTCTTTTAATGTCTGCCTACCAGTACTTTTTCTTAGAGAAAGTACCAGCAAACGCGATTTTTGATGAGGCAAACAAGCTTGCTAAAAAATATAGTAAGAGAAATAGTGGCAGTTATAAGCTGGTTAACGGAATTTTGCGTGCTTTAGAGCGTCAAGGTAAAATTTTGCCACCAACTAATGATTTAGTTGAATATTTAAGTATTAAAGAAAGTTTTCCTAAATGGTTAGTAGAATATCTATTAGATCATTTTGGTGAAAATAAAACAAAAGAAATTTTAGTACGAAGTAATCAACCTGCTGCTAATTCAATTAGAATGACTACAAAAGAGTCAGACTTTGAAGAAATCAAAGAAGAATTAAAAAAAGATACTTTTAATTTTGAAGAATCTAGTCTAACTCGTCATAATCTAAATCTTAATAAAGGTGGAGTAGCGCAAACAGCACTGTTTAAAAATGGAAAAATTACTATTCAGGATGCTGCTGCTTCACTTGCTGTGGATGCGTTTGACTTTAAGGGTAATGAACAGGTATTAGATGCATGTAGTGCTCCTGGTGGTAAGACGGTTCAAATTGCTGAAAACTTAACAACAGGTAGTGTAATTGCTTTAGATATTCATGAGAATAAACTAAAGCTTGTAAGGAATGCGGCTGAGCGTCTTCATGTTAGTGATAAAGTAAAGACAAAGGCTTTAGATGCACGAAAGGCTAAAGAATATTTTAATCAAGGACAATTTGATAAAATTTTAGTAGATGCACCTTGCTCGGGCTTGGGTTTGATTAGACGAAAGCCGGAGATTAGATATGAAAAATCATTAAATGATATTAAAAATTTAGCAAAAATTCAGTTGGCTATTTTGGAGAGCGTGAGCGGACTTTTAGCTAATGGGGGAGAACTGGTTTATTCAACTTGTACTATCAGTTATGAAGAAGATGAAGGCGTAGTTAAGCAATTTCTAAAATTGCATCCCGATTTTGAGTTGATACCAGTTCAAGTAGGAAAGCTTCCTAAGCAAGAAATAGTACGTATTTTTCCAAGTAGTGACGGCAGTGACGGATTTTTTATTGCAAAATTAAAAAAACGAGGGTAAATAATTTTGATTAAAACAGCATTTGCTTCAAGTATTGGTAGAGTCCGAGAAACTAATCAGGACTTTGTAAAGGTATTTAAAAATCAAAATAATATTATTATGGGGATCGTTTGCGACGGTATGGGTGGCCATCAAGGAGGAGATGTTGCCTCAACGATGGCAGTTAGTCATCTGGGCCATAATTTTGAAAAGACAGATTTTACTGATCCTGACTTAGCTCAAAAGTGGTTAACTGTACAATTAAGATTAGAAAATGAAACTATCTTGAATACAGCCGATCGTTTTTCTGATCTAAATGGAATGGGCACCACAATAGTTTTAGCAATTGCCTTTACTGAAAAGATCTTAATTGCCCATCTGGGTGACTCACGTTGTTATCTCTATGGAGGTAATGAATTTAAGCAAATTACTGAAGACCATTCTTTAGTTCATGAATTAGTTAAAATGGGTCAAATTACTGAGCAACAGGCTCGAAATCATCCTCAAAAAAATATTATTACTGAAACTTTAGGAGTCTCAAGTACTGTAAACCCAGAATTTGATATTCTTGAAGTTCATGCTGGTGATATTTTTATGCTTTGTACCGATGGATTAACAAATTCGTTAACTGATCCTCAAATTCAACAAATCCTTGCCACTAAAAATTTAAGTTTAAAAGAGCGTTGTAATAAACTTATTAATGAAGCTAATCGTTTAGGTGGTGGAGATAATATTACTGTTTGCTTACTTGCCTATGTAGAAAAGGATGGTGACAAATAGCAATGGAGAAAGGCCATTTGCTTGGTGGTCGCTATAAGATTATCTCTGTTTTAGGCGAAGGCGGGATGGCTAATGTTTATTTAGCTGAAGATATTATTCTGCAAAGAAAAGTTGCAGTTAAAGTTTTGCGACTAGATTTGCAAAAGGATCCTCAAACTATTCAACGTTTCCAAAGAGAGGCACTTTCTACTAGTGAATTAAGTCATCCTCATATTGTTTCGATTCTTGACGTAGGAACAGACGGAAATTGCCATTATTTAGTAATGGATTATGTGGATGGATCTGATTTGGAAGAATATATCCAACATAATAATCCAATTCCTTTGCCTAAAGTAATTGATATCATGGATCAAATATTGAGTGCCGTTGCATTGGCACATAAACACAATGTGATCCATCGCGACTTAAAACCACAAAACATTTTAATGGATAAAAAAGGCAATATTAAAATTGTGGATTTTGGTATTGCAATTGCTTTAAATCAAAGTACGATGACACAAACCAATACTGCAATGGGATCAGTGCATTATATGTCACCTGAACAAGCCCGAGGTAGTATCGCAACAAAACAATCCGATATTTATTCTTTAGGAATAATTCTCTATAAATTATTGACTGGAACCGTACCTTTTACTGGAGAAAATGCCGTTGCAGTTGCCTTGAAACATTTTCAAGAAAAAACACCATCTTTAAGGGATAAAAATCCTAATGTTCCTCAAGCTTTAGAAAATGTTGTTTTTAAAGCTACAGCGAAAGATCCGCGAGATCGTTATAAATCTGCTTTAGAAATGAAAGCGGACTTGGATACGTGTCTTGATCCAAAACGTAAGGATGAGCCAATTTTTAAGCCGGAGCATGATCCGTCTACTGATGAAACGATTGTTGTTCCTCCTCTTGAAGGAAGCGTTCATAATAAAGATCATGAAGCGCAAGCCAAGGAAGAACCTAAAGAAGAAAAAAAGAGTCTGTTTAAAAATCTGAATGGTCATAAATGGTGGTGGTTAGGAGCTATAATTGCATTTTGTGTAATTATGGTAATTCTGTTCTTCGCTCTTGGTAGAAAAGATATGGTAGATATTCCTAATCTTAATAGGATGAGTCAAACGCAAGCCAAGAAGTCTCTTCAATCTTCTAATTTAAAAATTGGAAAGATTACTTATGAATATTCTGACAGTGTTCCAAAAGGAGAAGTAATTAGAACAGACCCTCCGATTGGATCCCAGATAAAAGATGGACAAAAGGTTAACTTAGTTTTATCTCGAGGTAGTCATCTTGTTGAAATGCCAAATGTAATTGGAGAGTCTTATCCTCTTGCGCGGAAACAGCTAGTTAAACTAGGTTTTACTGTTACTAAAACTGAAGAATACTCTCCTAGTCCTAAAAACCAGGTTAATGCTCAAGATATTGAACCAGGCCAGGAAGTAAATCCTAATAAATCAACAGTAACCTTGTTGGTCTCAAAGGGACCTAGTTCGGCGAGTAGTACCCGATCTAGACGAAATACAATAAAATTAAGAGATATTGTAGGATATTCATTGAAAGGTGCCCGAGATTATGCACGGGAACATCATTTATCACTTAAAGTTGAAGAAGAAGACTCAGATGGTAAAAATGATGGTACAGTTTTACGTCAATCCCCAGAATCAGGTACTGACATGAATCCTGGGGATACGTTAACGATAGTAGTAGCAAAAGCTAAGAAAAGCAATTCTACTGATACTTCAAGCAGTTCAACTACTACCACTACTGTTACAAAATCTTATACTATTAATTATCCAGGAAGTGCTGATCAAAGCGGATCAGAAAAAACGCCAGATCATATTCAGGTATATGTTTCTGATGATGGACATTCAATTAATAATATTTACAAAGACATGAACATTACTTCTGAACAAACTTTTACCATTCCGTTTAAGTTAAGCAAAAAAAATGGGCATATAAAAATATTGCGAAATGGTGAAACGATTTTAGATGAGGACGTTAATAAATAATGAAAAAAGCAGAAGGAACGATTATTAGTGCTATCTCAGGCTACTATGATGTCGAAATTGATAATAAAGTAGTTAGAACGAGAGCACGAGGAGTTTTTAGAGATCGTAAACAAAAGCCACTGGTAGGAGATAGAGTAGTAGTTCAACTAGATGATCAGGGAATGAACTATTTAATTGAAATATTGTCACGCATTAATGAAATAGGGCGGCCAGCGGTGGCAAATGTGTCTAGAGTATTGTTAGTAATTTCCGCTGTTGAACCCGACTTTTCACTTGAATTATTGGATAGATATTTAACATTTTTTGCTTGGAAAAATGTTGGCGTAGTCATTTATTTGTCAAAATCGGATATTACTTCTTCTGAAAGATTAAAAGATATTCAAACTGAGTTAGAATACTACCAAAGAATTGGGTATCCTGTTTTTGAAGATGCAGAAAAACTGGAAAATGAGCTTCCAAAAATGATCGATAAGGATCAGATTTGGACCTTAGCTGGGCAATCAGGTGCTGGCAAGTCAACATTATTGAATAAGCTGGAGAGTGAAGCAAAGCAGGCAACAGGAGCAATTTCAACTGCTTTAAATCGTGGAAAACATACCACAAGACAAGTAACACTATTTAAATACGGCTCTGGCTTTATTGCTGATACTCCTGGTTTTTCAGCTATTGATCTCTTTAAGATCAAAGTTGATGATCTAAGAAATTACTTTTATGATTTAAAAGAAGCAAGTGCAAACTGCAAATTTAGAGGTTGTCAACATATTAAAGAGCCTGGTTGCGAGGTTAAAAAACTTGTAGAAGAGGGTAAAATAGCGCGCAGTCGTTATGAATCTTATTTAAAAATTAGACAAGAAATTTCTGACAATAGAATGCCAGAGTATTTAAAGAAATAGGTGAAACTATGATAGCACCATCAATTTTAAATGCAGATAATATGCATCTAAGTCGTGATATTAAAGCCGCTATTGAAAGTGGCATAGATAGATTCCATATTGATATTATGGATGGACACTTTGTACCTAATTTGTCATATGGACCAGAATTGGTAAAAGACTTTAAGCGTTCTTTTCCGTTAACAGATGCTGAAATTCATTTAATGAGTAATGACTTAGAAACAACATTGCCTCTCTTTGTAGAAGCTGGATGTGATCTTTTAGAATTTCATTATGAAGCAACGGATAATCCAGAATATTGGATAAATTATTTAAAAGATCATAATGTTAGATGTGGAATGGCCATTAATCCGTCTACACCGGTGCAAAAATTACAACCATTTTTAAAAGAATTAGATCAAGTGCTTTTGATGACAGTGAAACCTGGATTTGGTGGGCAAAAGTTTGAAGAAGAGTCAGTTGAACGTTTAGTTGAACTTAAGAATATGATTGAAGCTGAGAATTTAAGTGTTCCAATTGAAGTTGATGGTGGAATTGAGCCTAAGACTTTAAAGCTTACTAGAGACGCAGGAGCCACAATTTTTGTAGCTGGTTCTTACATTTTTAAAAATGGAAGTATTGAAGATCAAGTTATGAAATTGAAAAAAGAAGACAAATGAGAGCAATTGCATTATTAGGTGGTCCAAAAGAAGAATGGCCACATAATTTAGCCACTGAAATTAAAGAAGCAAGTAAAAAAGGCGCCCTAATTATGGCTAGTGATCGGGGCAGCCTTTTTTTATTAGAGTTAGGGATAGTACCTGACGTTGCCTTAGGAGATTATGATTCATTGACTTTTGATGAAAGAGAAATCGTTGAAAGTAAAGTTAAGGATATGCGTTATTCGAATCCAATCAAAGATTTTACGGATTCTGAAATGTTGTTTTATGCCGCATTTATCGATTATCGAGTTGACAGTTTAACGGTATATGGAGCAACAGGAGGAAGAATGGATCATTTTTTTGTTAATATGTATGCTATGCTGAAAGCTCCGTTTGATAGATTTAAAGAAAAAATTAAATTTATTGATAAGCAAAATATTATCCGCTTTTTTGGAAAAGGGAAGCACATACTTTCTTATGAAGCTGATTATAAATATTTAGGAATTGGAACTTTAACAGGAGCTAAAAATTTTAGTATTAAAAATGCGAGATATGATTTAAAACCCATTGATTTGTCCGTACCGACAGTTTATTCATCAAATGAATATTTGAATAGGCAAGCAATAGAGATTTCGTGTGAGTCTGGGACATTAATCGTAATCAATAGTCGAGATAAAAAATAAAAGGGATCAAGAAATACTTCTTGATCCCTTTTATTTTTACTTCTTAATTAGACACGTTTAACCTTACCGGATTTCAAAGCGCGAGCGGATACCCAAACACGCTTTGGCTTACCGTCAACAAGGATGCGAACTTTTTGAAGGTTTGGCTTCCATGAACGCCGCACGGAGTTCAAAGCCTTTGAACGCTTGTTACCAAAGACCGTCTTGCGGCCAGTAATAATGTCTTTTGCCATTTGTGCTAAACCCTCCTTTATGTTGTTGTAGTACTTATTTAATTTATCACAGCTTTTAGAATTGTGCAATATTGTCTTTCTATTTTCTTGAAACTAACATTGTTGATATAAAAGCCTGCTGTGTTAAAATAAATTGAGAAAAAATTGTTCTTCGTTAATGGAGGAATACGATGGCTGTTAAAATTAAAACAAAATATGGCTTAATTGATATTTCAAATAGTGTAATTGCTACTGTCGTAGGTGGAGCAGCTACTTCTAACTATGGTGTAGTTGGAATGGCTTCAAAGAACGCTTTACGGGATGGAGCTTATACTATTTTAAACCGTGAAAATTATCGTCGCGGTGTTGTAATTAAAACTAATGATAATCAAATCGTCGTTGATGTATATATTATTGTGGGTTATGGTCTAAAAATTTCGGAAGTAAGTCACAATGTCCAAGATAGTGTAAAATACAATCTTGAAAATCTTTTAGGCATTAAGACTAAGTCGGTTAACGTTATTGTTCAAGGCGTAAAGATTTTAGACGATTAATGCATTCTGGAGGAGTTAATTGTGGTTTTAACTGAAATTAATAGTGATCAATTCAGAGATATGGTTCGTGCAGCAACTCATCGCATGGGCAAGAACGCTGAATTTGTAAATAAATTAAATGTTTTCCCAGTACCTGATGGTGATACTGGAACTAATATGAATTTAACCATTGAGAGCGGCGCAAAAGCTGTTAATGAAAATCTTAGTGAATCCGTTGGTGACCTAACTGAAAGTCTCTCAAAAGGAATGTTGATGGGAGCTCGCGGTAACAGTGGAGTTATAACTTCTCAACTATTTAGAGGTTTTTATAAAGCTACTGAAGGAAAAGATACTTTAACTGCTCAAGATTTAGCTAATGCTTTTGCAAATGGTGTCACAACTGCATATAAAGCAGTTATGAAGCCTGTTGAAGGAACTATTTTAACCGTTGCTCGTGTTGCAGCTGAGGAAGGTAAAAATAAGGCAAACGAAACTGATGATGTCAGCGAAGTAATGAGAGCGGTAGTTGATGGAGCTAAAAAGGCTTTGAAGACTACGCCTGATTTATTACCAGTTTTAAAGCAAGTTGGAGTAGTAGATTCGGGTGGTCAAGGACTAGTATTTATCTACCAAGGCTTTTTAGAGGGGGTTCTTGGCGAAAAGGATAATGATGACTACCAACTAGATGAAGGTGAAATGGATGAGTTAATTAATGCAGCTCACCACCAAGCTGAATCTGCTCAAGTTCAATTATCAACTAGTGATATTAAGAATGGTTACTGTACTGAAATTATGGTTGACCTAACTGCTGATGTTCCAAATAAAGAAGAATTCAATCTTGAACAATTTAGAGAACATCTATCTAACTTAGGTGATTCACTTTTAGCTGTTTCAGATGGTGAAGTGGCTAAAGTTCACGTTCATACAGAACACCCAGGAGATGTTTTTACATACGGCCAAAAATTTGGACAACTAGGTAAAATTAAGATCGATAATATGCGGATTCAACATGAAACTATCTTAGAAAATAGCGAAGAACAAGAAGAAAATGTTGATTTTGCAGTTATTGCAGTTGCCTCAGGTCATGGAATCCGTGAATTATTTAAGAGTGAGGGCGTAAATAGAATTATTTCTGGTGGACAAACTATGAATCCATCGACTAAGGATATTATGGACGCTATTACTAACTCCGGTGCTAAAAAGGCCATTATTTTACCAAATAACGGTAATATTATCATGGCTGCTAAGCAAGCTGCTGAAGTTAGTGAAATTCCGGTTGGAATCGTGCCAACAAAGACAATTTCTCAAGGATTAACTGCAATGCTTTCCTTTGATCCAGATGCTTCAGTAGAGGAAAATGTTGAAGCAATGTCTGAAGACCTAGATACGGTTAAATCTGGTGAGGTCACTAAAGCAATCCGTGACACTAAGATTGATGATATGGAAGTTAAAAAAGATGACTACCTTGGAATTGTTGATGGAACCATTAAGGTTGATAATCCAGACTTGATTGATACAACAGTTTCAATGATTGAAAAGATGTTAGATGAAGATAGTGAAATTATCACTATTATGTATGGTAGTGATGCTACCAGAGCAGAAGCTGACGAAGTAGTTAAAAAACTTAAAGCTACTCATGATGATTTAGAGTTTGAAGTCCATGATGGTGGTCAGCCAGTTTACTACTTCTTAGTATCCGTGGAATAAAATATGAATAATAAGCAGAGTAAGTTATTTGAACCAGTAACTGAGTTAAAAGGTGTAGGAGCAAAGACAGCTACAGCTTTGGCCAGTCTTGGCATTAACACAATTTATGATTTACTATTTTATTTTCCTTTTAGATATGATGATTTAGAGACAATTCCTCTTGATCAAATTGAAGATGGGCAGAAAGTCTTATTAAAGGGAATGGTGGTAACAGATCCATTTGTTAGCCGATTTGGTTATCGAAAAACAAGGCTCAGCTTTAAAATGAAAATTGATCATGACATTATCATGGTCAATTTTTTTAATCAGCCCTGGTTAAAGGATAAAGTGGAATCAGGTAAGGAAGTTGCAGTATATGGCAAGTATCAAGTGGCGCGGCAGTCATTAAGTGGCTTTAAATTAGTAGCTGAAAAGAAAGATTCAGGTTTTGCTCCTATTTATTCTGTCAATCGTCATTTGAAGCAAAATAAGCTGCAAAAGTTAATTGATCTTGCTTTAGAGGAAGCTATAAATGAAGTTGGAGAAACAATTCCAGCTTCTATAAGAGAAAAATATCGCTTGCTTTCTGATCGCGTTTTGGTAGAAAAAATGCATCATCCAAAAAATGGCAATGAGGCGAAGATAGCACGCCGAAGTGCTATTTTTAGAGAATTTTTTCTTTTTCAAATGCAACTGGCTCAACTTCTTTCCCAAAGAAATGAAGACGCACCTGGAGTAGAAAAGAAATATGATTTAGCTGCTGTCAAAGAATTAATTGAAGAAATTCCATTTGAGTTATCTGATGATCAAAAAAAAGTGGTGAATGAAATCTTTGCTGATCTTCATTCTAAAAGACAAATGCGAAGACTACTGCAGGGAGATGTGGGTAGTGGTAAAACTGTAGTAGCAGTTTTTGCAATTTATGCCGCTGTCACTGCGGGCTATCAAGCTGCATTAATGGTGCCAACAGAAATTTTAGCTCAGCAGCATTTTGCTAAAATAGATGAATTGCTGAAGCCCTTAGGTGTTCGAGTTGCCTTATTGACGGGAGACACTAAGGATTTAGAAAAGAAAGAAATTTATCGTGAATTAGCTGATGGAACAATCAATGTTGTGATTGGTACCCATGCATTAATCCAAAAAGATGTTCATTTTAAAAATCTAGGCCTCGTTATAATTGATGAGCAACATAGATTTGGGGTAAATCAAAGAAACACCTTAATTAAAAAAGGTGAAGCACCTGATATACTGGCAATGACTGCAACTCCAATTCCTCGTACATTGGCATTAACTGTATATGGAGATATGGCTGTTTCTGAAATTAGACACTTGCCAAAAGGGAGAAAGCCAGTAGTTTCCTCGTGGGCAACTTCCAGCAAATTAAGAGAGGTTCTTGATTTGATGCGTTCACAGTTAGATAAAGGTTTTCAAATTTATGTTGTAACTCCTTTAATTAGTGAATCAGAAAAAAGTGACTTAAAAAACGCTGAGGATTTACAAGCAAAAATTGCTCATTACTTTAAAGACGAAAATGTTGTTTTGCTTCATGGCCAGATGAAAGGCGATCAGAAAAATGAAATTATGGATAGCTTTGCTGCGGGCAAGATTAATATTTTAGTTACTACAAGTGTAATTGAAGTTGGTGTCGATGTTCCGAATGCAAATATGATGGTGATCTTTAATGCGGATCGCTTTGGCTTAAGTCAATTGCATCAGTTGCGAGGGAGAATTGGCCGGGGGCAAACACAAAGTTTTTGTGTGTTTGTGAGTGATCCTAAAACAGAAATTGGTAAGAAACGGATGAACATTATTACCTCTACCAGTAACGGTTTTAAATTAGCAGAAGAGGATTTAAAACTACGGGGTGAAGGAGATGTTTTTGGAAAGGCTCAGTCTGGTTTGCCTCAGTTTCAAGTTGGCGATGTAGTAAATGACTATAATGCCTTAGTGACTGCTCAAAAAGAAGCTCGTAACCTAATTAAGTCTGACCCAGCTTTGGCTAATCCAGAAAATAAATTTTTACAAGAAGTGCTAAAATATAAGAAAGATTTGAATAATAATTAGAAATAACCGGAGTGAATATGAAAACAATTGCAATTGATGCCATGGGAGGAGAAAATGCTCCTAAGGCTATTGTTGATGCCGTATTAAAAGCAAAGCCGAAATTAAAAGATACAAAATTTGTTTTATTTGGGGATGAAGAAAAGATTAATAAACTAATTCCCACTGAGCAAAAAGATAAAATTGACGTTATTGCAACGAGTGAAGTTATTGTTGATAGTGACGAGCCAGTAAAAGCAATTAGACGTAAGAAAGATTCTTCAATGGTTGTTGCTGCGAACTATGTAAAGGCAGGAAAAGCAGACGCCTTATTTTCACTAGGAAATACTGGAGCACTCCTAGCTTGCGGGATTTTTATTATTGGCCGAATTAAAGGTGTAGAACGTCCGGCTTTAATGCCAACTCTTCCAAGTGCTAAAAGTGAAGATGGCTTTAATATTATTGATGTTGGCGCGAATGCACAAAGTAAGCCTGAATATTTAGTACAATGGGCACAAATGGCTAATTTTTATGCTCAAAAAATTAGAAATATTAAAAATCCAACGGTAGCCTTATTAAATAATGGTGCAGAAGATGATAAAGGTGATCCGCTCCACCAAGAGGCCTATAAGCTTCTTAAAGCAACTGATCTTAATTTTATTGGTAATGCTGAAGGAAATGATTTAATGGAAGGTAAGGCTGATGTGATTGTAACAGATGGCTTTACTGGAAATGCCACTCTGAAGGCAATAGAAGGAACTGCAAGTGTAATTTTACGTCTGCTTAAGGATTCTTTGCTAAATAATGGATTACGTCCTAAGGTGGGAGCTTTATTAGCAAAGCCAGGACTTACTGCATTAAAGAAAAGATTTGATACGGCAAGATATGGGGGAGCAGTTTTACTTGGGGTAAATGCACCTGTTGTAAAGACGCACGGTAGATCGAATATCCGTCCTATTTACTACACTTTATTACAAATTGATAAGATGTTGAGTCAAGATTTGGTTGGCGAATATAAAAAATACTTTAGTGAATCTCGCTAGACTTTAATATAAAAATGCCTTAGAATTAAACTAAACTTTTTTGGAGGTTAAAAAAATGACCGAAGAGGAAATTTTTAATAAAATTGCTGATATGATTTCAGAACGCTTTAGTATTGATCGTGATAAGATCACTAAAGATTTAAATTTTCAGAATGATTTAGATGCAGATTCAATTGATTTCGTTGAGTTAGTAATGGATCTAGAAGATACATTTGGAGCAGAGATTCCAGATGATGATGCAGAAAAATTACAAACTGTTGGTGAAGCAGTAGAATATATTAAGAGTCACCAAAATTAAAATTTTAATCATTGAAATTTCAGAAGATACTGTCATTTTTCATTTACTTTTATAAAAGTTGTTGAAATAGCAGTATCTTTTGTTTATAATAATGACATTAAATTGAAAATCTAATTGACTTTTAATAATGTCGTAAGGTTTGAGAGGAGAATGGCCTTTGGAAAAGCAAAGTGATCTTTTACTAGATATCGAACACTTGCATACCGCATATCGTTTACACGGTAAGTTTTATGATGCCGCTGATGACATTAACTTAACCTTGAAGCGAAATGAGATTTTGGCAGTTGTTGGAGAATCTGGTTGTGGTAAAAGTACAATTGCTTCAAGCATTATTGGTTTGTACGACCACAAAAATACGAAAGTAACTGGCGATATTTTATACAATGAATTAAACCTAGTTAACTTAAATGAATCATTGTTTAATAAAATTCGTGGTAATAATATTGGGATGATTTTCCAGGATCCATTAGCATCTCTTAATCCATTAATGAAGGTTGGAGATCAAGTTGCTGAGACACTTTACTATCATACCGATATGGATGAAAAAGCTCGTCATGCACGTGTAATTGAACTCTTTAATCAAGTTGGGATGCCTCGTCCAGAAGAAATGTATGAGATGTACCCACATGAATTATCTGGTGGTTTACGTCAACGTGTCGTAATTGCGATTGCAATTGCATGTAAGCCAGAAATTATTATTGCTGATGAACCAACTACCGCTTTGGATGTTACTATTCAGGCACAAATCTTAGATTTACTTAAAGAAATTCAAAAAGAATCTCATTCAGGAATTGTTTTGATTACACACGACTTAGGTGTTGTTGCTGAAACTGCTGATCAAGTAGCAGTTATGTATGCAGGACAAATTGTTGAAAAAGCTGATGTTAAAACAATTTTTGAAAATCCTCTTCATCCATATACACGTTCACTTTTGCACTCTATGCCACAAACAGATGATGAAAGTGAAGACCTGCATGTGATTCATGGAACAGTTCCTTCATTGATTAACATGCCAAGAACTGGGGATAGATTTGCAGCTAGAATTCCTTGGATTCCAGCTAGTGCTCATGAAGAGAACCCTAAGATTCATGAAGTTGAACCAGGACATTTTGTAAGATGTACTTGCTGGCAAAGCTTCCATTTCCAAGATGAAGAGAAGAAAGGATAGGAAATTATGGCTGATGAAATAATCGAAATAAAAAATTTAAAAGTTCACTATCCAATTCGTTCTGGATTTTGGAATAGGGTTACTGGATATGTCAAAGCCGTTGATGGGATTAATCTTTCAATTAAAGAAGGAGAAACCTACGGTCTAATTGGAGAATCAGGTTCCGGTAAATCAACTACTGGTAAAGCAATTGTTGGTGTAGAAAAAGTAACTAGCGGACAAATTTTGTATAAAGGTGTTGATGTTACTAAAGCATCAAATCGTAAAAAACTTAACTACAATAAAGATGTTCAAATGATTTTCCAGGATTCAATGTCGAGTTTAAATCCTAGAAAACGAATTGAAGATATTATTGCTGAACCTATTAGAAACTTTGAAAACTTAACAACCGATGAAGAAAGAAAACGAGTTCAAGAACTACTAGATATTGTTGGTATGCCTAGTGATGCTATCTACAAATATCCACATGAATTCTCTGGTGGTCAACGTCAAAGAATTGGGGTAGCACGTGCTGTAGCCACTCATCCTAAATTAATTGTGGCAGATGAGCCAACTTCAGCTTTAGACTTATCTGTTCAAGCACAGGTTTTGAACTTTATGAAGCATATTCAACAAGAATATAATATTGCCTACCTCTTCATTTCACACGACTTGGGTGTTGTAAAGCATATGTCAGAAGATATTGCTATTATGCACCGTGGACGTTTTGTAGAAATTGGTAAACGTGATCAAATTTATAAGAATCCAATGCATATTTATACAAAGCGTCTACTTTCTGCAATTCCTGTTGTTGATGTTGAAAATAGGGAAAAACATAAGGAAGAGCGTCAACGTGTAGAACAAGAATTTTTGCAAGATCAAGATAAATGGTATGAAAAAGATGGTCGTGTATTACCACTACAAAAAGTTGGCGAGCGTCATTTCGTTGCTTTACCTAAAGACATGATTGAGCAAGAATTGAAGGAGGGAGAATAGATATGTGGAAAACGGTTTTACGTCGAATCCTGATTATGATCCCCCAGTTACTTATCTTGAGTTTACTAGTCTTTATTTTGGCTAAAATGATGCCTGGTGACCCATTTACTGGAATGATTAATCCGAATTCAGACGCTAAGGAAATTGCAAGATTAAGACAAGAATATGGATTGAATGATCCAGTTTGGGTGCAATATACTCGCTGGCTTGGAAATATGTTCCATGGTGATTTAGGACAATCATATATTCAAAAGGTTCCAGTTACTTCTTTGATTTGGGATCGTGCAGTTAACACTTTCTGGTTGTCTTTAATGACTGTTGTCTTAACTTATTTAATTGCTATTCCATTAGGTGTTACTGCAGGTCGTCACCAAGATGAATGGCAAGATCATGGAGTACAAATTTTTAACTATATTACATTCGCAGTACCTCCATTTGTTTTCTACATTTTAGGTATTTGGCTATTCGGATTTACTTTAGGTTGGTTCCCAATCTCAGGTTCCGTTAGTGCAGATGTAAATCCAGGAACACTTGCTTATCTCTGGAGTAGAATTGATCACTTGATTTTGCCTTCAATTCTTTGTGCTTTAATCTCTACTACAGTTATTGTTCAATACTTAAGAACCGGAATTGTTGATAACAAGGTTGAAGATTATGTAAGAACTGCACGTAGTAAGGGTGTACCTGAAAATGTTGTTTTCAATAAACATATTTTAAGAAACTCACTTTTACCAATTGCTGCTTTCTTTGGTAACACTATTACTGGATTACTTTCTGGTTCAATGGTTATCGAATCAGTCTTCAGTTATCCTGGTATGGGTAAGTTATTCCTTGATTCTATCGGTCAACGTGACTACTCAACTTTAACTGCCTTAATTTTATTATTTGGTATCTTAACTTTAGTTGGTAACTTGTTATCTGATATTATCATGAGCATCATCGACCCAAGAATTCGGATCAAGTAGAGAGGAGTAGTAAATTATGGCTAAAGATAAAAATACATCGAAAAAAGATCAAAATGCTAAAACCTCTCTACCACCATCTGGATTTAAGATTATTGTACGTGAGGTTTGGCGTGATAAGGTAGCCTTTGTTTCATTCTGTATTATTGTAGCTATCTTATTATTCACTTTTGTTGGTTCTTTATTCTTAAACAAGAGTCAAGTAACAGAGATTAATATTGCAGAAGCATACTATGCTTGGGGTGAATCGGGTCACGTCTTTGGTACAGACGATGGTGGCCGCGATATCTTGAAGTTACTAATGATGGGTGGACGTAACTCTATTTTGATTGGTCTATCTGTTACTGTTCTTTGTGAAGGTGTCGGACTTTTAGTTGGTTTGTTCTCAGGTTACTTTGGTGGGGTAACTGACGCAGTTATCATGCGTATAGTTGATTTCATCCAAATTTTACCTCAATTCCCAATCATTATTGTTTTAACTACTGTTATTCCTAACTACAATGCGTGGACTTTGGTATTATTGATTTCTATGTTTGGGTGGACTTCAACTGCAAGATACTTCCGGGCGTTTGTTTTGTCACAGAGAGAACGAGAATATGTTTTGGCTTCCAAGACTTCCGGTTCTTCTAACTTAACAATTATGTTCCGTGAAGTTTTGCCTAACATTACTTCAGCTTTGGTAATTGATGTCGTATTGATGATTGCCGGAAACATTGGTATTGAAACTACTTTATCCTTCTTGGGATATGGATTACCAACCACTACACCATCCCTTGGTACTTTAATTGGATTTGCTAATGACCCAGTTAACGTTACTACACGTCCATGGTTATGGATGCCAGCAACTATTTTGTTGTTGATTATTTCCTTGAGTATTAACTATGTTGGTCGTGCTCTTCAAAGAGCTGGGGATGCTCGTCAACGTGAAAATTAAATTTAATTATTTAAACATTAAAAAGCAACTCATAATTGAGTTGCTTTTTTGCATGTCTTTATATAAAAGTTAAAGAATGTAGGAAATATTTATATTATAAATGGGCATAAAATAAGTTTTTTATGGTAAACATAATAGTGAACAAACGTTAATACATCAGTATTTTATAGCAATTTAGTCGAATTAAAATTAAAAAATATTAAAAATAATTGAGTAAAAACATTGTATTATGAGTTTAGTGATGATAATATTAAATCATCAACTTGTCCCAAATAGATGGAGGAATATAACTATGAAGAAAGCCAAACTATTTGGAAGTTTAACTTTACTTTCTGGTGTTGCTTTAACATTAGCAGCATGTGGTAACAATTCAAATTCAAAAGTAGATAACCCAACTAAGAACTTTAAATCAGCTACTCCAAAGAAAGCTGTTAAAAAGGGTGGTACAGTAAGTGTTGCCCTTGAATCTGATACACCATTTACTGGTATCTTTTTAAATGAACTTTCCGATACTCAGAATGACTCTGATGCTATGGCACCTGCTAATGAAGGGTTATTTGATACTGATGATACTTATCAAATTAATGACAAAGGACCAGCTACATTAAAATTAGATAATGATAACAAAACTGCTACTATTAAAATTAAGAATGGTGTTAAGTGGTCAGATGGTAAGCAAGTAACTGCTAAGGATGTTGAATATTCTTACGAAATTATTGCTAACAAGGCAACTAAGTCATCACGTTATACTGACTCACTTCAAAATATTATTGGTATGAGTGAATACCACGATGGTAAATCTAACACTATTTCTGGTATTGAAATGCCGGATGGTGAAAATGGAAGAACCGTTGTTATTCACTTCAAAGAAATGAAGCCAGGTATGAAGTTCAGTGGTAACGGCTACTTCTGGGAATATGCTGCCCCATATCACTACTTGAAGGATGTTCCATTTGATAAACTACAATCATCTGATCAAGTAAGAAAGAAGCCACTATTCTTTGGTCCATATAAGATGAGTAAGGTTGTACGTGGTCAAGCAGTAACATTTGTTCCTAACAAGTACTACTGGAGAGGTACACCAAAATTAGATAAAGTAACAATTCAAGTTTTGAACCCAAACTCAGCTTCTCAAGCCATTAAGAGTCATAAGTATGATATTGCCGGTGTAATCAATACTCAATGGAAGAACGTTGCCAATACTGATAATGTTAACTGGATCGCTAAGATTCCTTTGTCTTATCGTTACCTAGGTTTTAAGGTAGGTAAGTGGGATGCAGCTAAAGGCGAAAACGTAATGGATAAGAATGCAAAAATGAATAATAAAGCATTACGTCAAGCTATTGCTTATGGTATGAATATCTCCGCTGTAAACAAACGTTATACCAACGGTTTGACTTTCCATATTCCAACTTTAATTCCAGCACAATTTGGTAAGTACTTCGATAAAAATGTTAAGGGCTACGATTACAATATCAAGAAGGGGAATGAAATTCTTGATAAAGCTGGATATAAGAAGAAGGGTAAGTACCGTGTTCAACCAAATGGTAAGCCTTTAACTATCCATTTTGCAGCTATGAGTGGTGACTCTACTCAAGAACCAATTATTCAAAACTATATCCAACAATGGAAGAAATTAGGCTTGAATGTTAAGTTAACTGGTGGTCGTTTGATGGAAATGAACTCCTTCTATGACAAGGTCCAAAATGATTCTAAAGACGTAGATATGTTCATGGGTGCATGGTCATTATCTTCAGAACCATCACCAAATGACTTGTACAGCGCAAAAGCACCATACAACTTTAGTCGTTTTGTAACTGCTAAGAACACTAAGTTACTTCAAGAAATGGATTCACAAAAGGCATTTAATACTAATTACCGTGTTAAGAAATTCCATGAATGGCAAAAATATATGGATGATGAAGCCTACGTTGTTCCAGTATCTAACAGTTATAGTATTGATGCAGTTAACAGCAAGATTACAGGTTACTCATCTAAACCATCAGCAGCAAACAGCTTATGGTATAATGTAGGAATTGCAAAATAATATTAGATAAATTTCTTCATAAAGATCGTCTTAAGTGACGGTCTTTTTTTTTATTTAAGTTGTTTTAATCGTTTTCAGTGCTAAAATTAAATATATCAACTTGTCCAATGTTATTGGAGGAAAAATTAATGAAGAAAGACAAATTAATTGGTACATTAACTTTGCTTTCAGGTGTAGCTCTAACTTTAGCAGCCTGTGGTAATAGTAATAGCAATAATACTAGTCATCCTAATTTCAAGGAGTCAACTCCTAAGAAGACAATTAAGGATGGTGGAAATGTCAGCGTTGCTGTAGTTACTGATACACCGTTTACTGGTATTTTTAATGATGAATTGTCTACTAACAATACAGACTCAGAAGTAATGCAATATGGTGATGAATCATTATTTGCTACAAATAATACCTATAAATACGTTAAGGG
Organism: Lactobacillus johnsonii; assembly: GCF_014058685.1. Classification (NCBI taxonomy): domain Bacteria; kingdom Bacillati; phylum Bacillota; class Bacilli; order Lactobacillales; family Lactobacillaceae; genus Lactobacillus; species Lactobacillus johnsonii. Next base: position 766,129 of record NZ_CP059055.1, read on the forward strand.
TGGAGCAGCAGACATTAAAATTAATAAAGATGCCAAAACTGCAACCATTACTATTAATCCTAAAGTTAAGTGGTCTGATGGCCAACCTTTAGTTGCAAAAGATTATGAATACGCCTATGAAATTATTGCAAATAAGGCAACACATTCTCAGCGTTATACTTCAAGTTTAGCTAATCTTGTAGGATTAGAAGAATACCATGATGGAAAGTCCAATACTATTTCAGGTATTGAAATGCCAGACGGCGAAAATGGTCGTACAGTAGTGCTCCACTTTAAAGAAATGAAGCCGGGTATGACACAAAGTGGTAATGGATATATTTGGGAAGCAGCAGCTCCATATCATTACTTAAAAGATGTTCCATTTGATAAACTTATTTCAAGCAATAAGATCCGTAAGAATCCATTATTCTATGGTCCATATAAAGTAAGTAAAGTGGTTCGTGGACAATCAGTTTCATGGGTTCCAAATGAACATTACTATAAGGGTAAACCACACTTAAAGAAGATAACTGCTTCCGTAATTACTCCAGCTTCAGTTGCTCAATCAATTAAGAGTAATAAATTTGATGTAACGCAAGTAAGTAATTCTCAATGGCCAAATATTAAGGGTGCTAAAGGAGTAAACTTCATCGCTAATATTCCACTTGCATATAGTTACTTAGGCTTTAAGGTTGGTAAATGGGATGCAGCCAAAGGCGAAAATGTGATGAATAAGGACGCAAAGATGAATAATCGTTCTCTTCGTCAAGCTATTGCCTACGGTATGAATGTTGACCAAGTTTATAAGAGATACTCATCAGGTCTTTCATTTAGAATTCCAACTTTAATTCCAAAGCAATTCGGTGATTACTTCGATAAGAATGTAAAGGGTTACACTTATAACATTAAAAAGGGTAATGAACTATTAGATAAAGCTGGTTACAAGAAGAAGGGGACTTACCGTGTTCAACCAAATGGTAAGCCTTTAACAATTCGTTTAGCTGCCATGAGTGGTAGTAAAGTTCAAGAACCAATCATTCAAAATTACATTCAACAATGGAAGAAAATGGGCTTGAACGTTAAGTTAACTGGTGGCCGTTTAATGGAAATGAATTCATTCTACGACAAGGTTCAAAATGATTCTAAAGATGTAGATATGTTCATTGGTGCATGGTCACTCTCTTCTGAGCCATCACCTCAAGACTTATACGGCGCAAAGGCACCATTTAACTACAGTAGATTTGTCACTAAAGAAAACACTGACTTGTTGAACGATATTGATTCTCAAAAAGCCTTTAATAATAGCTACAGAGTTAAGAAATTCCATCAATGGCAAGCATACATGGATAAGGAAGCTTATGTTGTGCCAGTTGCTAATAGCTACAGCATTTACGCAATTAACAATAAGTTAACTGGATACTCATTAGAACCATCTAAGAGTATGGGTGGTGGATTCCCTAACTGGTACTACGTTGGCTATGCAAAATAAATAAAAATTATTTAAAAGTGCGACTTATATTAGGTCACACTTTTTCTTTATCTTTTTTTAATAGGTTAAAATAGGTATAATTAAAGGGTTAAAGAAAGGAAGCAACTATGATTTCAGTAGCTTTTAAACAAAATTTAAAGAAAAAATACGGAATAAAATTTAATAACGAAAAATTGCTTGAAGATGCCTTCACACATTCTTCTTATGCTAATGAGCATCCCGGGAGAAAGGACTATGAGAAATTAGAGTTTCTTGGCGATGCTGTTCTTGAATTGGCGGTATCTGATTATCTGTATCGTCATTTTCCTAGATTAAATGAAGGGGAATTAACAAGAATGCGATCTAACATTGTTAGAACAGAAGGATTTTCTGAATTTGCAATTGAATGTGGATTCCCAGAAGAAATTAATTTGGGTAAAGGAGAAGAAAAAGCTGGCGCTAGAAAACGTAAGACACTTCTTGAAGATGTGTTTGAAGCTTTTAATGGTGCACTTTTCTTAGATCAAGGAATGCCAGCTGTACAGCACTTTTTACATTTAACAGTGTATCCATTAATTGCTGAAGGAGATTTTAATGCCTCACGTGATTATAAAACTGAACTTCAGGAACGTTTGCAGGTAAATGGACCAGTTAAGATTGAATATCAAGTAATATCTGAAGATGAATCAAAGCCATCTTTTAAAGTTCAGCTACTTGTAAATGGTGAAAAAGTTTCAGAGGGACAAGGACGTAATAAAAAAGCCGCTGAGCAGCAAGCAGCTCAAGCTGCATTAGATAAAAATAAATAAGAAAAGGTGAGTCTGTGCCACTACAACAATTAGTTTTAAATGGTTTTAAGTCTTTCGCTGATAAGACGACAATTAGATTTAATAATGGTATTACCGGCATCGTTGGTCCAAATGGTAGTGGAAAAAGTAACATTACTGAAGCAATTCGGTGGGTAATGGGTGAAGGATCTGCCAAGTCTTTACGTGGTGAAAATATGAAAGATGTTATTTTCGCTGGTAGTCAAATGAGAGCTCCAATGAATCATGCTGAGGTTGAGTTGGTTTTTGATAATCGTGATCACCAACTTGCTTCTGATAATGATGAAGTGGTTGTAACTAGAAAAATTTTGCGTAACGGCGAAAGTGATTATCTTTTAAATCATCATCCAGTAAGATTGAAAGATGTTAGGACACTGTTTATTGAATCAGGGATGTCATCTGATAGCTTGGGAATAATTTCTCAGGGGAAGGTCGATGAAATTCTTAATTCTAAGCCACAACAGCGTCGAGGAATTTTTGAAGAGGCTGCCGGCGTCCTTCATTTTAAGCAGCAAAAAGAAATTGCACTTAAGCAGTTAGACAAAACTAATGCCAATCTAATTAGAATTAATGATTTGGTTAAAGAATTGGAAGGTAGAATCGAGCCTTTACATGAACAGAGTTCTTTAGCAAAAGAATATAAATTTCAGAAAGAACAGCTTGACCATAAATTAAAACAACTTTTGGGCTTGGAGATTGAAAGTTTAAATGAAGAGAAGAAGGCGGTCGCTAAGAAGGCGGCAGCAAATCAAGGGATTTTAAATAAGCTTGATGACGAAGTTAAGCAATCCCAAGCTGATTTAGAAGAGAAACGTAAGCAATCAAATGAGCGCCATGCTGAAAAAGATGAAAAGCAGCAAGAATTATTATCTTTAACACAAAAAATTGCCGCTCTGACTACTGATCTTCAAATGCATCAACAATCTCGAGAATATGATGTCGCTACTCAAAAGGAATATAATGCACAATCTGAAGAGCTAAAAGAGCGAAGAAAACGTTTGTTAGATCAGCTTGCAGCTAATGAAAAAGATCTAAACAGTCAAAATCAAGTCCTTGCTGATTTCGTAGAAAAGCAAAAGAATTTGAAACAGGAACTTAAGCAAGGTCCTGAACAATTGAATAATCAATTAGAACAAGTTCGATCTGATTATATTCAAACTTTGCAGGATCAAACGAGTAATAATAACGAGATTGTTTATTTGAAAAATGAATTAACTCGCAGTAAAAAATCAAATGATAATCGCCAGCAAGAAGTTGAAGAACAATTAGATGAAGCTCAAAAAGTTCTTACTCAGTTAAAAAAACAAGGGCAAGACCTTGTTTTAAAGAGAAAACAACTAAATGAAACTATTGCGACTCTTGATAGAAAAATTGCTGAGGAGAGTAAGCTTAAGGATCAAAGTGAACAAGCTTACTTAAAGGTTAAAAATGATTTACAACAACTTTCTGCACAAGTAAAAGGCCTAAAGAAAATTAGAAATAGACATGAAGGATACTATTATGGGGTTAAATATGTTTTAAACCATCAAAGTGATTTTCATGGAATTGTAGGGGTTATTGGGGAGTTAATTTCTTTTCCAGCTGAATTAGAAGCCGCTTTGTCAACAGCTTTAGGTGGTGGCGTTCAAGACTTAGTTACTATTGACCAAAGTAGTGCTAGGGATGCCATTAATTTGTTGAAGCAAACTCGTACAGGTAGGGCTACCTTTTTACCTCTAGATGGATTACGTCATAATGAGATTGCTGCCTCCACTTTAAACTCCTTACAAAGTATTGAAGGATTTAAAGGTGTAGCGGCAGACTTAGTAACCTCAAAAACTGCGACTGATATTTCTAATGCTATTTCTTACCTTTTAGGGAATGTTTTAGTGGTAGATAATATTGATACGGCTTTACGTGTTCAACGCAGAATTGGAAGATATTATCGAATTGTGACACTAGATGGAGATATTATTAGTCCTGGAGGAAGTATGACTGGTGGGACTAGAAATACAAGAAATAATTCTCCTCTGGCAACAAATGCTGAGATTGATAAATTAACATTACAAATTAAGACGGGGAAGGTAGAATTTACTAAACTACAAACAGCCCTAAACGAACTAGATAAAAAATTAACCGAGTTACAAACTGAGCTAGAAGCTAAAAATACTGATTTAACTGCCCTAAATCAAAAAATCAGTGAGCAAGCTATTAAGTATGAAAATGAAGAAAAAGAGGTTCAAAGGCTGACTCAGTTAAATGATTTACAGCAAAAGGCCCAACTTGAGAAGAAGCAAGAAGAAGCAGAACTTACTAGTCGTCTTGAAAAAGAGCAGGCTAAAAAGAAAGAACTTGAAGAAGTTGCTCAAACACAACGAGCAAAAATGGATCAATTAAAGACTGACTTGACCGATTTTGATGAAGCTTATCAAAAATTACAGGCAGAATTAAGTAACTTAAATTCCGACTTGGCCGTAGTAAAGAATAAATTGGAAAATATTACTACTAAGAAATCTGAATTGGAAGAACAGCTTGAAAATACCAATTCCAGACTTAAGGATATTGAGGAAAAAATTAAAGCTTTGTCATTGTCTCAAAATGGACAAAGTGAGTCAGAAATTGAAGAGCAAGTTGCTAAGCTAAGTAAGCAGAAAAAACAAATGCAAGAGGCTTTAGCTGAAATAAATAAAGATTTAGGTAAATTTGATGCTCAAATAAATAATCTTGATCAAGTTGCTACAAGAAATTATAATTTGCGTAAAAATACTGCTGCGGAGCAAGAAGAGTATTCTGCAAGGCTAGGAGAACTTAAGTCCCAAATTAATCAAAAACTTGGTATTTTAAGTGAAGAATATTCCTTAACTTTTGAAGCAGCTTTGCAATTATCTGAGGGACAAAATACAACAGATTTGCGTAAGAAATTGGAACGTGAAGTTCATCTACATAAAATGTCTTTAGCAGATATTGGTGAGGTTAACTTGAACTCTATTGAAGAGTATGAAGATGTTAAAACGCGTTATGATTTCTTAAATGGACAACAGAATGACTTGCTAAAGGCTAGAAAAGATATTGAAGAATCAATGTCTAAACTAGATGATGAGGTAAAGAGTAGGTTTAGTGCAACCTTCCACCAGATAGAAAGAAGCTTTGCAAAGATTTTTCCAATTATGTTTGATGGTGGTCATGCTAGATTAGAGTTAACTGATCCAAAGAACTTACTTGAAACTGGAATTGAAATTATTGCGCAGCCACCTGGTAAGAAGTTCCAGAAGTTAACGCTTCTTTCTGGTGGGGAAAGGGCATTAACTGCAATTACTTTATTGTTTGCAATGCTTCAAGTTAACCCAGTACCATTATGTATTCTAGACGAGGTAGAAGCAGCTTTAGATGAAACAAACGTTGATCGTTTTGCTCAGTTTTTGAATCATTATGATATGAAAACTCAATTTATTGTTATTACACACCGTCGTGGAACTATGCAGAAAGCAGATAATTTGTATGGAATCGTAATGCAAGAATCAGGTATTTCAAAAGTGTTATCTGTATCGTTAAATGAAATTAAGAAAGAAGTGAATTAGTAGTGGGATTATTTGATAAAATCAAGAAATCGCTCTTTGGTCATAAAGATGAAGAACAAGAAGAAAGTAAAAAAGAACTAACTGAAAATCCAAATGAAGAACTTCAAGAGCCTGCACAAACCAATGAAGCTGAAGATATTCAAAAAAATGAAGAGGTTGTAGAACCTAAGTCAGAATCTTCTGAAGATGAAACTGAAGAAGAAACTGAAGAAGTTAAGGAGACTCCAGGCTGGAGTGATGCCGGAACTGCTTTTGAAGAAAAACAGGATGAAGTTCAAGAAGCTGAAGATCTTCAAGAAGATCAAGAATCATCTAATTTAGAAAAAGAAGAAGAAAAGCCCGAAGAAACTGAATCTTCTGAAGAGAGCGCTGAAGAAGTAACTACAGAAGATGAACAGGAAAGATATGACAAAGGGTTAGAAAAAACCAATCATTCTTTTGGGGCACGCCTAAATGCATTTTTTGCTAAATTTAGAACAGTTGATGAAAACTTTTTTGATGATCTTGAAGATTTATTAATTGAATCTGACGTCGGTTTTGAAACTGCTGAAGAATTAACTGATTCTTTAAGGGATGAAGCCAAACTCCAAAATGCAAAAAGCCACGATGCCTTAAAGCAAGTAATAGTTGAAAAATTAGTCGATATTTATGATAAAGGCGGGGAAGGTGAAGATTCTAAATTAGCCGATGATCCTTCTGCAAAGCCTAATGTTTATCTTTTTGTTGGTGTTAATGGAGCTGGAAAAACAACAACAATTGGTAAATTAGCTAAGCGAATTAAAGACTCGGGCAAGTCTGTCATGATGGTAGCTGCCGATACTTTTAGAGCCGGTGCTGTAGAGCAATTGGTAGAATGGGGTCGACGTGATGGCGTTGAAGTAATCACTGGTCCTGAAAAAGCTGATCCGGCTTCTGTAGTTTATAATGGTGTTAAAAAAGCTAAAGAGAGAGGAATCGATTTCTTATTAGTTGATACAGCAGGTCGTCTTCAAAATAAGGTCAATTTAATGAGCGAGCTTGATAAAATTAAGCGAACAATAAAGAAAATCTTGCCAGATCAACCAAATGAGGTTCTTTTAGTCCTTGATGGCTCAACAGGTCAAAATGCATTACTACAAGCAAAAGACTTTGATAAAACTACTAAACTTACAGGTTTAGTTTTAACTAAGCTTGATGGCTCATCTAAAGGTGGAGTAGTATTAGCAATTAGAAATGAAATGGATTTGCCAGTTAAATTAGTTGGGCTGGGAGAAAAAGTTGATGATTTAGCAAACTTTGATGCAGAAAAATTTGCAATCGGGCTCTTCCAAGGATTAATCTAATAATAGGCAAAGTTACAAGTAATATATAAGGAGTAAATAATGAAGCATTTAAGTGCATGTACGACTATTTTAGTTGGAAAAAAAGCATCAATTGATGGATCAGTAATGATTTCACGTAATGACGATACTGCAGGTGCAATTACGCCACAAAAGTTTATTATTGAGCCAGCTGTTCATGGTGAAAAGGGACGTAAAATTAAATCTTGGCTTAATAAGTTTGAAATGGAGCTTCCTGAAGATGCTCAAAGAGTTCCAGCAGTTCCAAATGTTGACTATAAAAAGTTAGGTTATTATGACGAAAGCGGTATCAACCAAAAGAATGTTGCTATGTCATGTACTGAATCAACTTATGGTAACGAAAGAACGTTAGCATTTGATCCATTAGTTAAAGATGGTTTAGATGAAGATTGTATGCAGACTGTAGTTTTGCCATATATTGATTCCGCAAGAGATGGTGTAAAACGTCTTGGTTCCTTAATTAAAAAGTATGGTTCACCTGCTGGAAACTCAGTTTTGTTTGGTGACAAAGATGAAGTATGGTATATGGAAATTGTCACGGGACACCACTGGGTTGCTCAACGTATTCCCGATGATTGTTATGCAGCAACTGGTAACCGTGTTGCTATTCAACAAGTTAACTTTGATGATCCAGATAACTTTATGTGGAGTGAAGGAATTCAAGAATTCGTTGAAGAACACCACTTGAATCCTGACCATGAAGGTTGGAATTTCCGCCACATTTTTGGAACTTATACTGAACAAGATCGTCACTACAACACTAGTCGTCAATGGTATATCCAAAAACTTTTCAACCCAGAAATTGAACAGGATCCTGAAGACCCAGATATTCCTTTCATTAGAAAAGCTTCTAAGAAATTGGCTAAGGAAGATATTGAATTTGCACTTGGTTCTCATTATCAAGATACTCCATTTGATCCGTTTGGTCATGGAACTGAGGAAGAGAAGCATCGTTATCGTCCAATTGGTTTAAATAGAACTCAAAACTCACATATTTTGCAAATTAGAAGTGATGTTCCTGAAGAAATGGCTGGTATTATGTGGTTATGTATTGGTGGACCAACATTTACCCCATATATCCCATTCTTTGCTAATATGAACGAAACTGATCCATCATTTAACAATACGTCAATGACCTATAATAAAGATGATGCATGGTGGTACTACAAATCTTTGGCTGCTTTAGTTGAAAGCCATTATCCTCAATTTGTTCAACTTGATACTAAATATCTTGAAGAGTTGAATAGATACTACCGCGGTAGAGTTGAAGAAATTATTGAAAATGCTAAAGATTTAAACGGTGAGGAATTAACCGACTACTTGACTCGTGAAAACCAAAAGACTGTTGCTCATACTAAGAAAGATAGTGAAGAATTAATGGGTCAAATGTTTACTGATGCAATTAAGATGTCTAAGTTAACATTTAAAATGGATCCAAATCTTTAATTAAAAGATTCGTATACAAGAAGGTTAGGAAAAGTTGCCTAACCTTCTTTTTTGAAAATTAATTAAACTAAAAGTGTCTTAAAACTACATAGCTATTATTTTAGAAATACATTTTTTTTGCTATACTGTTTCAAGGTGAGACAAATGGATGAACTTGAAAAAAATGAAAGATTAGGCGACTTATTTGCCTACTACGGTCCATTATTAACAAAAGGACAACAAGAGTATTTTGAGGATTATTATTACAATGATCTTTCTTTAGGAGAAATTGCGGATAATCACCATGTCTCTCGACAAGCTGTTTATGATAATTTGAAACGAAGCAGCCGTGCTTTAGAAAAATATGAAGATAAACTTCATATGAAACGTGATTATACTCAAATAGAAGAAAAAATTACTGAGGCAGTATATGCCCTTGAACATGGCAAAATTAATCGAGCTCAGATTGAACTTTTGAAATTATTAAGACAAATGGGAGTAGAATAGTATGGCTTTTGAAAATTTAAGTGAAAGACTTCAAAAAGCATTAAAAAATTTAACTGGTAAAGGTAAGATCTCAGAAGCGGATATTAATGACGCTAGTCGTGAAATTCGATTGGCTTTATTAGAAGCGGACGTTAACTTTAAGGTTGTAAAAGACTTTATTAAAAAAATAAAAAAGGAAGCTTTAGGTAAAGAAGTCCAAGATAGCTTAAATCCAGGACAACAAATCATCAAAATTGTTGATGACGAGTTAACGAAAATGATGGGAGAAGAGGCTGTTTCTCTTAATAAATCTCCACATATTCCAACAATCATTATGATGGTCGGTTTACAGGGTACTGGTAAAACTACTACTGTTGGTAAACTTGCAAATTACTTAATGAAGAACGAAAAAGCTCGTCCATTGTTAATTGCAGGTGATATTTACCGTCCAGCTGCTATTGAGCAGTTAAAGCAAATTGGTCAACAATTAGACGTACCGGTTTATAGTGAAGATAACCAAGATGTAGCAGAAATTGTAAAGCATGGTCTTGAAGAAGCTGATAAAAATAAAAATGACTATGTCTTGATTGATACGGCTGGGCGTCTTGAAATTGATGAGCAATTGATGGATGAATTGAAGCGTGTAACTGAAGTTGCTCATCCTGATAATACTTTATTAGTTGTTGATGCAATGACAGGTCAAGCAGCTACACAAGTAGCAGAAGGATTTAATAATGACTTAGATCTGACTGGAATTGTTTTGACTAAGCTTGATGGGGATACTCGTGGTGGTGCCGCACTTTCTATTCGTGCTGTCACTGGTCTTCCAATTATCTTTACCGGTCAAGGTGAAAAATTAACGGATCTTTCTACTTTCCATCCTGATCGAATGGCTTCACGTATCCTAGGTATGGGTGATATGTTGACCTTAATTGAGAAGGCTCAGCAAGATTACGATGCTAAAGAAGCCGAAAAGATGGCTGAAAAGATGCGGGAAAATACTTTTGATTTTAATGATTTTATTGATCAAATGGAGCAAGTTCAAAAAATGGGTCCTCTAGATCAAATCATTAAAATGATCCCTGGATTGGGTAATAATCCTGCTCTTAAAAATATTCAGATTCCGGAAAAACAAATCGATCACATTAAGGCTATTGTTTATTCAATGACCCCAGAAGAGCGTGAAAATCCTGATATTCTTAATCCGTCAAGAAGACGTAGAATTGCTGCTGGTTCCGGTAGATCGATCGCTGAAGTTAACCGAATGATTAAACAATTTAAGCAATCAAAAGAAATGATGCAAAAGATGACCAAAGGTGATATGGGTGAATTGGCTAACTTACCAGGAATGAATTCACCAATGGGCAAGATGGCGATGAGATCAATGAATAAGCGCTTTAAGAAAAATAAGAAGAAACGGATGAAGAATATTAAGCGTTATCGTTCAAAATAATTTTCAACTGTTAAGGAAAACCCCTTTACACATATTTTTCTATATGCTATATTATTTAAGTCAAGAAATTTAGGAGGAATTAATTAATGTCTGTTAAGATTCGTATGCGCCGTATGGGCTCAAAGAGAAAACCTTTTTACCGTATTGTAGTTGCTGATTCACGTATGCCACGTGATGGCCGTTTCATCGAAGAAGTTGGTTACTACAACCCACTTACTAACCCTGATGAAGTTAAGCTTGAAGAAGACAAGATTTTTGAATGGCTTGAAAAAGGTGCTCAACCATCAGATACTGTAAGAAGCTTACTTTCAAAAGCTGGTTTGATGACTAGATACCACGACGCAAAGTACGGTAAGTAATTTACTATTGCAATTAGAAGTTTGGGAAAGCTCTTCCCAAACTTTTTTATTTAGAAAGAATAAGTTCTATGACTGAATATTTTGAAGTTGGAAAGATATTGTCTCCTCATGGATTAAAGGGAGAAGTTAAGGTAAATGCAACAACTGATTTTCCAGAGGAAAGATTAGCTACAGGAAGTAGATTGTTTATTAAGAATAATAAACAGTATGAAGAATTAATTGTAGAAAATACTCGACGCCATAAACAATTTTATTTAGTTAAATTTGAAAAGATTGATGATATTGAGCAAGCTGAAAAAATTTGCAGTAAAGAATTATATGTAGCAGAAACAGATCAACAAGAATTACCTGAAGGTAGCTACTACTTTAAAGACATCTTAAATTGCCCGGTCTATGATGCTGGGACTGGAGAAAAGCTAGGAGTATTAGAAAACATTGAAACTCCTGGTGCTAATGATATTTGGGAGATAAAGCCAGAAAAAGGAAAGAGTTTTTGGATTCCAAATATTGAATCAGTAGTTAAAAAAGTTGATCTAGCCAATAAAAGAATAGAAGTAACTTTGCTTGAAGGATTACGAGATGAAAATTAATGTTTTAACCCTTTTTCCAGATATGTTTACTCCTTTGCAGGTATCAATGTTGGGGAGAGGTCTAGAAGACAAAAAATGGGAATTAAACTTAGTTAATTTCCGTGACTTTACTAGCGACGTACATCATCATGTCGATGATACTCCTTATGGGGGTGGAGCTGGGATGGTACTTCAAATTATGCCAATAAAAAAAGCTCTAGATTCTTTAACTAATAAAGGAAAAGTAATTATTACTGCTCCACAGGGAAAAACTTTCAATGAAAAAATGGCCCAAGATTGGTCAAAAGAAGAAAATTTAACTTTTATTTGTGGCCACTATGAAGGTTTTGATCAGAGAATCTATGATTTGGCTGATGAAACAGTATCAATTGGCGATTACGTCCTTACTGGTGGAGAATTACCAACAATGAGTATGATTGATGCTACTGTTCGTCTCTTACCGGGAATTTTAGGAAATTCTGCTTCTCCAGTAGAAGAAAGTTTTTCACACGGTCTTTTAGAATATCCGCAATATACGCGTCCTGCTGATTTTGAAGGTCGGAAAGTCCCTGAAGTATTAACATCGGGCAATCACCAAAAAATTGCTGAATGGCGCCATAAGGAAGCCTTACGAGCAACATATCTCTACCGTCCCGATATGTTAGCTGACCGTGAGTTAACAGATGAAGAAAAGAGAATGCTTGAAGAAATTAAAAGTGAAAAAGAGAATTAGTATTTACAAGCATTTTTCTATTTGGTAAACTAGTCGTTGTGGCATAAGCCACTGATTTATGGGTATTCCGCTGGCACAAGGTGTTGATGAATGCCGTAGAAGGAGAGAAAATAATGGATCCATTAATTCAAGAATTAACTAAAGAACAATTACGCGATGATATGCCTGACTTCCGTGCAGGTGACACTGTTCGTGTTCACGTACGTGTTGTAGAAGGTACTCACGAACGTATTCAGATGTTCGAAGGTGTTGTAATTAAGCGTAAGGGTGCTGGTATCAGCGCAACTTACACTGTACGCAAGATGTCATCAGGTATTGGTGTTGAACGTACTTTCCCAGTAAATGACCCACGTGTTGCTAAGGTTGAAGTTCTTCGTCACGGTCGTGTACGTCGTGCTAAGCTTTACTACTTACGTGAACGTCACGGTAAAGCAGCTAGAATTGCTGAAAAGCGTCGCGGTTAATTCAATTAATCAAGACAGTATTAAAAGCCATCTCGAAAGAGATGGCTTTTTTTTATCTACAAAAAAAGAGTTTCAAAAAAGAAACTCTTTTTGATTAATAAAATGTGATGTGATTTAGTGGCCAGTAGCGCAGCTTTACTACTCCCACAATTTTACTTCGTGGAATTGTTCCAATATAGCGACTGTCTTTAGAAACGCTTCTATGATCTCCCATTACAAAATAAGTATTAGCAGGAACTTTATTAGTCTTTTGCATTTCTTTTAGTTGCTTTGAAGTATAAAATTGACGATAATTTTGAGTTTTAGCTAGAGAACTCAGAGTGAAATTTTGTGTATTAGTATATTTAGTACCTGAGATTCCGTCCTCTCCATTGTCAATTAATTTTTGGCCAGCCTTTAACCATGGTTGATTAAGTTTTTTACCATTAATATAAATTTGATTATTTTTACTTACAATGGTATCTCCCGGTAATCCGATTACTCTCTTAATATATACGGCTCCTGGTTCGTCAGGCGCATCAACAATTACAATGTCGCCTTCCTTAATCTTGGCATGCCTAAGAGCAATAACACGATCGTTATTTTCAAAAGTAGGTTGCATTGAAATTCCAGATACAGTTAAGTTGGCAAAAACATATTTATTTAGTACAAAGAAGATACCAAAAAATATGGCGGTTAGAATTAGTACCTGGAGAATCCACTGACCCCAGCTTTCAGATTGTTCTTGTTTTTTCAATTTTTTCACCTTATTTAATCTACTTCAACATAAAGTGTAACCCTAAATTAACATTTTGTCGATTAAACAAAAAAGATGAAAAATAATTTTAATTTATATAATTAAATACAAGATAAAGGTCTTGAAGGGGTCGAAAATTTTAATTTAGCTTATAATGAAAACAACAAGAACAATCATAAGAAGGGAGTAAAAAAGATGCAGGAATATTCAGCTGGTAGTATTGTTTATCGTATTAAAAATAATAAAATAGAATTTTTACTTGTCCAAAGTAGACTTAACCGAACTTGGGGCTTTCCGAAAGGGCATCTAGAAAAGGATGAAAATAATGTACAGGCTGCTCAAAGAGAAGTCTATGAAGAAGTGGGACTAAAACCAGATTATGATTTTGATTTTGAGGAAAGTATTACTTATAAAATTGCCCGGGATCGATTAAAAACTGTAACATTGTTTTTGAGTAGATTTAACCCGGGTCAAAAAATAGAACTACAAAAAAGTGAAATTGGAGATTATAAATGGGCAACTTTAGCAGAAGCTAATTCCTGTTTAAATTATGAAGAATTGAAAGAATTATTGAAGAAGGCACAGGAATATATTGAAAATGAAATATCCAGATAAACTCTTAGCTGAAGTTAAGGAAAGATCAAAGGGGATGAAATTGGAAGGAATTAATTTTGGTGCTGGTCCAGTTCATCCCAAGCTTATGATTGTAGGAGAAGCGCCAGGAAGAGAAGAGATAGAGTCGCTAATCCCGTTTCACGGTGCGTCTGGAAAAGAATTAATGAAATCTTTAGCCTCAATCGGGCTTAAACGAGACGATGTATATATAACTAGTGCTGTCAGAAGCCGTCCTTATAGTATTAAGCACACATTTAGTAAAAAAGAAAATAAAGAAGTAATCAAATATCCTAATCGAAAACCGACTAAAAAGGAAATTTTGGCACATGCACCATTTTTAGATTATGAAATTAAGTGTGTTAAACCTAAAATCATTGTAACAGTGGGTACTACGGCTCTAACAAGATTGCTAGATGATAAATATGAAATTAGTAATGTGCATGGAAAAATTATTGAAAATACTCCAATTTTAGAATTAAATGATAAAAAAGATGGTTATATTTGGTCTAAAGAAAAGTATATCGTTGTACCGCAATACCATCCCGCAGCTGTTTTTTATAATAGAAAATTAGCCGAAGTAATTGCGCAAGACTGGTTAAATGTAAAACCGCTAATTAAATAGCAAAAAAATGGTAGGAATGACATTTCCTACCATTTTTTAATCAATATTATTACGATATAGACCTACAACTTTACCTAAAATTTGAACCACAGGTAAAATAATTGGATCCATTGTATCGTTTTCTGGCTGCAGACGATAATAGCCATCTTCTTTGAAAAATCTTTTAACAGTTGCTTCGTTATCTTCAGTCATAGCGACAACAATCTCACCATTATTAGCACTAGATTGTTTACGAACAATGACATGATCACCATTTAAAATTCCAGCATTAATCATTGATTCGCCATGCACACGTAACATGAAAAGCTCGCCAGCATCATTTTCGAGATCAGGAGGAAGAGGAAAATACTCATCGATGTCCTGAACAGCTAAGATAGGTTGACCAGCAGTAACTACGCCAACAACAGGAATATCTTTAGGTTTAATTCCCAGAGCTTCTCGACCTTTTTCAGTTACTTCGATTGCTCTTGGTTTAGTGGCATCTTTTAAAATATAGCCTTTCTTTTCTAGGCGTGCTAGGTGACCGTGAACGGTTGAAGTAGAAGAAAGATCCACTGCGCTACAGATTTCTCGCACTGTAGGAGGAAAAGCTCGTTCTTCAACAGTATCGTAAATAAAACGTAAAATTTCTAATTGTTTATTTGCATGTGGTTCAGTCATAATTTTTTCTCCATTTACTTACTTATTAGTATTCTAACAAAAAAATATTATCTCGGCAAACAGGCGTTCTTAGTAGTTGAGTCTTTTTTTATTGGTATAATTAAGGTAAACTAACATTGTTTAGTGAGGTGTTTATTATGGACAAAAAAGAAGAAGAAAATTTAATTAAGCGAATCAATGAATTAACTAAAATTAGTAGAGAACGTGAATTAACTCCTGATGAGTTAGAGGAACGTAAAAAATTAAGAGCTGCTTTTCTAGAAAACTTCCGTGCTGGATTTAGACAACAATTAGAGGATACTGTAGTCATTGACAAAGATGGTAAAGAAGTAACCTCAGAAAAAGCTAAAGAGGCACAACGTCGTAAAGGATTAAGAAAAGATTAATATTTTACTTTAAAAAATACTATTTTTTTGGTATGCTGAAAAAGTACATTAATTTTTGGAGGTTTTTGGGAAATGAATTTAGGTTTAGCAATTTTTCTTATTATTATCGCATTATTAATCGGTCTTGTTGGCGGATTTTATGGTGCTCGCGCATACATGAAGAAGTATTTCCAAGACAATCCTCCTATTAGTGAAGATATGATTGCAGCTATGATGGCGCAAATGGGACAAAAACCATCTGCTAAGAAGCTTAATCAAGTTATGAATATGATGAAGCATCAACAACAAAAATAGTAGCTTACTTTACTAATATTTGGTAGTAGACAGAGGATCGTATTCCTCTGTCTTTTTGTATATGGTGGGGTGAAAAATGAATATTTTTAGCAAATTAGGGTGGTTTTTTAAGCAAGAGAAGAAAAGATATATTATTGGTATTAGTTTTTTAGCTTTAACTTCAATTGCTAATTTAGTCCCACCTAGAATTTTAGGGCTGATGGCTGACCAGCTAGATAAAGGGTCAATTAGCTGGGGTGAGTATGGTGCTTTGATTTTAGCTGTCATTGCTGCAGCCATAGTCTTATATTTATTGCGTTATTTCTGGCGTAAGCAAATTTGGGGTGGAGCAGCAGAGTTAGAAAGACAAATGCGATCCCGCTTATTCAAGCATTTTATGATAATGGATAAAACCTTTTATCAAAGGCACCGCACCGGGGATTTAATGGCGCATGCGACTAATGATATCAATTCCATTCAAAATGTAGCTGGAGATGGAGTTTTGACTTTAGTTGACTCTTTGGTTACTGGTGGAACTACAATGATTGCGATGATTATTTTTACCGATTTTAGGTTAACTATTATTGCCCTTTTACCACTTCCTTTTCTTGCTTTAGGTGCTTGGAAGTTAGGAGATAAGCTTCATTATAGTTTTGACAAATCACAAGCTGCATTTTCACGTTTAAATAATAAAACTCAAGAATCAGTTTCCGGAATTAAAGTATTAAAAGCCTTTGGCGAAAGTGAGCAGGATTCAGCTGCCTTTAATAAGATGGTAGATGATACCATTCAAATCAATAAGAAAGTTTTTAAATGGGATTCAATGTTTGATCCATTAGGGACATTAATTATTGGAGCAACTTATGTAATTACGATTATCTATGGTGGGTTACTGGTATCAAATCATACTTTATCAGTTGGTCAATTGGTTTCCTTTATTGCTTATATTTCTAATATGGTATGGCCGATGTTTGCAATTGGTTATTTATTTAATATTTTAGAGCGTGGATCAGCCTCCTATGATCGTGTTGAACGTCTATTATATGAGAAACCTCAAATTACTGATGAAAACGCTGATCAGAGCTTAACAGCTCGAGATATTCAAGGTGATTTAAAATATGAAATTAAATCCTTTGCCTATCCTGATGAAAAAGAAATACCAGTTTTGCAAAATATTAATTTTACATTAAAACCAGGACAAACATTAGGTTTAGTGGGAAAAGTTGGATCCGGAAAGACCACTATTATTGAGCTTTTATTAAGAGAGTTTGATCAATACCAAGGAAGAATAAGCTTAGGTGGTCATGATATTAGAAATACTCCTTTAAAATTACTTTTAAGTGAAATTTCGTATGTTCCACAAAATAATTTCTTGTTTTCTACCTCCATTGAAAAAAATATTGCTTTTTCTGATGAAAATGTGGAGAAGGATAAAATTGAATCTGCAGCTCAAAAGAGTGATTTACACGATGACATTTTGCAAATGCCAAATGGGTATAAAACATTGGTAGGTGAGAATGGAGTATCTTTGTCTGGGGGACAAAAACAAAGATTGTCAATTGCACGAGCCTTGTTAAAAGAAAGTCCTATTTTGATATTAGATGACGCTCTTTCAGCGGTGGATGCAAAGACAGAGACCTCTATTTTGGATTCACTTAAATCGGAAAGAAAAGGAAAAAAGACCTTGATTGCGGCCCATCGTTTGACTTCCGTAATGGATGCAGATCTCATCTTAGTTCTAAAAGAGGGGAAGATTGTTGAAAGAGGAAAACATGCTGACCTTTTAGCTCAAAATGGTTGGTATGCTGAAATGTGGCGTAAACAAGAACTACAAGCAAAGGTGGGTGAAGTAGATGGACAATAATGAAGAAAGCAAATCAGTTTGGTCTAAGGCCATCCCATTTAAAGAACAAGTTCAAATATTTAAAAGAGTTTTAAAGTACGTAAAGCCTTTTAAAGTGGAAATGGGAATTGCAATTTTTGGAGCTTTCTTAGTAAGTGTAATTAATATGCTTTTACCAAGGGGACTACAGTTTTTCTTAGATAATTATTTGATCAAACAAAAAGCAACGGTACAGATTATAGTTTGGGCTGGACTATTATATGGACTTGGAACAATTATTAAGGCAATTCTTCAATTTGTATATCAATATTTATATGCACTTGGCGCTGAAAAAACACTTGAAAGTGTAAGAAAAGATTTATATCGAAAACTTCATAGTTTAGGGATGCGCTATTTTGACCAGACCCCAGCAGGTTCAATTGTATCAAGAGTCACTAATGATACGATGACTCTAAGCGACTTTTTAGGAGTACTTTGTCAAGTAGTCATTGGAGTATTTTCTTTAGTAACTGCTTTTATAGCGATGTATGTAACCAATAAATTTGCGGCGTTAATTGTCTTGCTGTTTTTACCAATTTTAGGTTTTATTTTCTGGATTTATACACAAAAGAGTTCTAGATTGTATCGTGCTTTTAGGGAACGGCTTAGTCGAATTAATACTAACTTAAATGAATCTATTGAAGGAGTTTCTCTAATTCAGCAATTTAAGCAGGAAAAAAGAATGACAAACCATTTTGAAAATGAGAATGGTACTTTAATGAGAACACGTTTTAACTTGATCCGAGTTAACTCGCTTTTGCTCTCGCCAATGACTAGTTTGCTTTATTCATTGGCTCTTGCATTAGTGTTAATGTATTTTGGTTTTCCATTGCAAGAGACTTTTGTTCCTGCCGGAATTGTATATGCTTTTTCTCAATATGTACAACAATTTTTTAATCCTATTTCTACTATGATGGATCGAATGACTTCTTTTCAGGATGGGATTGTGGCAGGTAAACGTATTTTTAGAATTATGGATGAAAAAGAATACGAACCGCGACAAGAAAATGATGAAAGAGCAGTTATTTCAAAAGGAAAGATTGAATTTAAAAATGTCAGCTTTTCTTATGATGGAAAGAATGAAATCTTACATGATGTATCTTTTGTAGTTAATCCGGGTGAAACTTTAGGAATTGTTGGTCATACTGGATCAGGAAAGAGTTCAATTATCAATGTAATGATGAGATTTTATGAATTTGGTAGTGGGGAAGTACTTATTGATGGCATTGATATTAGGAAGTTTCCAAAGAAAGAATTACGTAAAAAACTAGGATTAGTTTTACAAGAACCCTTTATGTTCTATGGGGACATTTCTTCAAATATTCGCTTGTATAATGACAAAATTACAGATCAACAAATTAAAGATGCTGCTAAAACCGTACAAGCAGATTCATTTATTGAAAAGATGCCTGGTAAATATCATGCAAAAGTGATTGAAGGTGGATCAGAACTTAGTCAAGGACAACGACAATTAATTTCATTTGCACGAACCTTAGTAACTGATCCTAAAATTTTAGTTCTAGATGAAGCAACGGCTAATGTCGATACAGAAACCGAAAATTTAATTCAAGAGGGATTAAAGAAGCTTCGTCAAGGAAGAACGACTTTGGCAATTGCGCACCGTCTTTCAACAATTGCAGATGCGGACCAGATTATTGTTTTGGATAAAGGAAGAATTGTTGAACGTGGTACACATGAGGAACTATTGAAGAAGAAAGGGTATTACTACAATCTTTATAAGCTTCAACAAAATAGCGATAAATAAAAAGCTCGGTCGTTTAAGACCGAGCTTTTATTTGAATTATATTTTATTTATCATTCAGCATGTATTGACGAGTCATTGGTAAGGTTTTACCAGATGGGCCCTTTGTTAATAGGTATTGAATAACATCAATGTTTCCTGATTCAAAGGAAGCTGCACAAGCTTGAAGATACATATCCCACATTCTTACAAAGCGTTCGCCCATCATTCCTTCAACCTCTAAACGGTGGTCATTAAAGTTTTTATCCCAAATTTCAAGAGTTCTTTGATAGTGGCGACGAAGCATTTCCATGTCAGCAATTTGTAAGTTAGCTTCTTCAATTCTTGAGACAATTTCTACTAGGCCAGGGATGTAGCCACCTGGGAAGATATATTTGTTAATCCAGGCATTGGTAGCCCCGCCTTGTTGACGAGTAATACCATGAATTAAAGCAACACCGTGTGGCTTTAGGTATTTAGCAACGTCTTTGAAGTATTCTCCTAGGTTTTCTGAACCAACGTGCTCAAACATACCTACAGAAGTAACATAATCAAAATCACGATTACCTAATTCACGGTAATCTTCAAGTAAAACTTCGGCTTGATTTTCAAGACCCATGTCCTTGATTTTTTGGTTGACTAAATCAAATTGTTCTTGGCTTAAAGTGACTCCGGTAACTTTAAGTCCATATTCTTTAGCTGCAGTTAGCATTAAGGTTCCCCACCCACACCCAATATCTAATAAAGTCTTACCTGGTTTAGGATCTAATTTTTGAAGAATATGATGAACTTTAGCAATTTGAGCAGCTTCAAGATCATCTTTATTACCATTAGTGAAGTAAGCACATGAGTAAGTCATAGTTGGATCAAGCCATAGTTTATAAAAATCGTTACCGATATCATAGTGACTTTGAACATCTTCTTGACTTTGCTTCTCAGTATGCTTTTGCTTAGGTAAAAATTTTCTAAATTTTGAAGCACGCATAAATGATTCACTACTTTCATATGCTGCTTCAATTAATTTTTGGATACTACCCTTAATTTCAAGGTCCTTATCCATATAAGCTTCACCTAAAGCTAAAGAGGCGTTACTTGTTATTTCTTTAAAAGGAATCTTTTTGTTAAAAATAACCTCCACTTCCGGTGTGCCATTTCCATAAATTTCTGATTTTCCATCCCAGTACGTAACTTTTACAGGGACATTAAATGAATGACTAAGCATCATTTTATACAAAGGTTTTTCTAACATTATCGATTCTCCTTTTCTACACTAGACTATGTCATTTTAACACTAAAAATCTTGAATAATAAAAAAATTATTTTGCGATATAGTGAAAGTCAGGATTTTGTTCTTTATCTAGCTTGTCCCAAGCTTCTTCCAATTGCTGGTATAGAGCAGGTGTAGTTTCTTTATTAATCTTTTCGCGGCGTGGAATATAGATTGGATCACCAAAACAAATGTCTAAGGATTTTCTTTTTAGGAAGCCTTTAAAGGTCAACGGTCCTTGATAAACAACTGGCACTAAAGGCTTATTAGCCATTTTGGCAATAACAAATGCGCCACTTTTAAGTTCTTCAGAATGACGGGTTCCGGAAGGAAAAATAATCAACGATAGATCACCTTTGCGTAATCCTTTAACAGGAATTTTAATTGCAGAAGGACCAGGATTATCGCGATCTACTGAAAAAGCATGTGCATGCACTAAAATAAATCTCAAAATAGGATTTTTAAAAAGTTCTTTTTTTGCCATAAACATAAATTCCATTGGACTTGCAGCCAAGGCAAAAAGAATTGGTTCCCACCAAGTTCGATGAGGGGCTACTAAAATATAGTTACCTTTTGGTATACGGTCTTTATGATGAACATGTAAATGTCCATTAAGTACCCAGACAATAAATCGGGCGATTGGGCGAATAATTTTATAAAACATAATCTTTCCTCCAATTTTATCTATAGTATTATACAATACAGCAAAGAATTTTTAGAAGGGTATAGAAAATGGATCTATTGAAACCTAATGAACGAATTGATTATATGTACAATGATGACCTACAAATCATCCAAGAAAAAGATGCGTTTTCTTTTTCTTTAGATACGCTTCTTCTTGGATATTTTGCGCAAAATAAAATACATGATAATTATAAAGTTGTTGATTTATGTAGTGGTAATGGGGCTGCTAGTATCTACATGTCCTATTTTAACCGGGCACATTATGATGCGGTGGAGATTCAAAAAGAAATAGCTGATCAGGCAAGACGAAGTATTAAATTGAATAAATTAGAAAATCGGATAGAAGTCCATTGTCTGAATGCATTAGATGCCCCGAAAAAATTAGGTAAAGATAAGTATGATGTAGTTGTTGTTAATCCTCCTTATTTCAAAGTTCCTAAAGGTCATATTGTTAATCCAGATGAAAAAAAGGCCTTAGCAAGACATGAACTAGCAATTAACCTTGAGCAAATAATTAAAGTATCAAGTGATCTGCTGAAGATGAAAGGCAAAATGTTTATGGTTCATCGGCCTGAGCGTTTGGGTGAAATTATGCACTATTGTTTAGAAAATCAACTGAGTGTAAAGTGGGTGCAACCATTTGTCTCTAAGAGAGAGGCAGATGCTAATTTAGTTGTGGTAGAAGCAATTAGAAATACTGCGAGTGATGGTCTAGTTTTGAGGGATGCAATTGTTGTTCATAATCAAGATGGATCGTTTACACCTGAAATAAAAAAAGTTATCACTGAAAATAAGGAAGAAGGGCCTAAAAAAGAAAAATATTATTTTTACTGCTTATTGTGTAATGATGGAAGTTTCTATGGTGGTTTTACAAATGACTTAGCTCATCGATTAAAGATGCACAATGAAGGAAAAGGAGCTAAATACACAAAAACACGTCGACCAGTAAAAATGATTTATCATGAAGAATTTGATGATAAAAAACTGGCCTTAAAGAGAGAATATTGGTTCAAACACCATTCAAGAAAATGGAAAGAAGAGTTTTTAAAAGAACATAATGTAAAATTTTAATTGCATTTATAAAATTAATTAGTTACAATGTTCAAGTATGCGTTTCGCATATTAAATTTATATCACATCAAGAGCGATTAAATTCCTAGGTGCCATTTATTGGTCAGAATTTAATACGACCTCTTGAGAGGAATTAACCAGGAGGAATTTTTTATGACAGTTGTTACTATGAAGCAATTGCTTGAAGCAGGTGTCCACTTTGGTCACCAAACTAGAAGATGGGATCCAAAGATGGCTCCTTACATTTTCACTCAAAGAAACGGAATCTACATCATTGACTTACAAAAGACTATTAAGATGTTAGATGACGCTTACAACTACGTTAAGGCAGTTGCTCAAGACGGTGGCGTATTCTTGTTTGTTGGTACTAAGAAACAAGCACAAGACGCTGTTAAAGAAGAAGCTACACGTGCAGGTCAATACTACGTTAACCAACGTTGGTTAGGTGGTACTTTGACTAACTGGACTACTATCCAAAGCCGTGTTAAGAGATTAAAGGAATTAAAGCAAATGTCAGAAGATGGCACTTTCGACGTATTACCAAAGAAGGAAGTTGCACTTTTGACTAAGGAAATGGAAAAACTTGAAAGATTCTTAGGTGGTATTGAAGATATGCCAAGAATCCCAGATGTTATGTTTGTTGTTGATCCTAAGAAAGAAAAGATCGCTGTTCACGAAGCAAACATTTTAGGTATCCCTGTAGTAGCTATGGTTGATACTAACACTGATCCAGATCCAATCGACGTTGTTATTCCAGCAAACGATGACGCAATTCGTGCAATTCGTTTGATTTCAGGTGCTATGGCTGATGCAATTATCGAAGGTAAGCAAGGCCAAGATGACAGCGAAGATGTTGAAAAAGAAATGGCTGATAAAGCAGCAGCTGAAGACGATGAAGAAGAATCCATCGAAGTAGTTGTTGAAAAATCAGAAGACTAATTTGTTTTTACTGTTAGTTCTGTAGGAGGACATATTAATGGCAAAAATTACTGCTCAATTAGTTAAAGAATTACGTGAACGTACTGGTGCTGGTGTTATGGATGCCAAGAAAGCATTAGTAGAAGTTGACGGTGACATGGATAAGGCAGTTCAATACCTTCGTGATAAAGGTATGGCAAAGGCTGCTAAGAAAGCTGACCGTGTTGCAGCTGAAGGTTTAACTGGCGTTTACGTTGATGGTAATGTTGCAGCTATTACTGAAGTTAACTCAGAAACTGACTTCGTTTCTTCAAATGATAAGTTTGTTAAATTAGTTAATGAAGCTACTAAAACTATTGCTGAAGGTAAACCTGCTGACATGGAAGCAGCTGAAGAATTAAAGATGGCTGATGGTACTACTTTGGGTCAGTCATTCGTAGATGCAACTGCTACTATTGGTGAAAAGATCGTCTTACGTCGTTTCGCTTTAGAAGAAAAAACTGATGACCAAGAATTTGGTGCATACCAACACAATGGTGGCCAAATTGGTGTTATCACTGTTTTAGAAGGTGCTGATGCAGCTACTGCTAAGCATTTAGCTATGCACATTGCTGCTATGAGTCCTAAAGTTATCTCACCTGATGAATTAGATGATGAATTCATCACTGATCAATTAGCTGTTATGAACCACAAGATTGATCAAGATAACGAAAGTCGTGCTTTGGTAAACAAGAAGCCATTACCACACCTTGTTTATGGTTCAGAAAAACAATTAAGCGATGATGTTTTAGCTAAAGCTAAAGAAGACATTAAGGCTGAACTTAAAGAAGAAGGTAAGCCTGAAAAGATTTGGGATAAGATTATTCCTGGTAAGATGCAACGCTTTATTGATGATAATACTCAAGTTGATAAGCAATTTGCAGTTTTATCACAAAACTACATTATGGACGACAGCAAGACTGTTGGCGAATTCTTGAAGGAAAAGGGAGCTAAGTTAGTTGCTTTCCAACGTTACGAAGTTGGCGAAGGTATTGAAAAGAAGCAAGAAGACTTTGCTGCCGAGGTACGTGAACAAATGAAGTAATTATTTACTTAAAAATGGGAGTAACGCTTAGGCGTTGCTCCTTTTTTTCGGTATAATATATTGCAGTGATTTTATGGTAAAATGATAAAAGCAATGAGGAGGTAATTTATGAGTCAAGTTAAGTATAAACGTATTATTTTAAAAGTTTCTGGTGAGGCCCTTGCTGGTGAAAAAGGTACTGGTATTAACCCAGAGGTTATTAAGCATCTAGCTGAAGAAATTAAGTCTGTTCACGATATGGGTGTTGAAATCGGCATTGTGTGTGGCGGTGGAAACATGTGGCGTGGTGAAACTGGTGCAAATCTGGGTATGGAAAGAGCTCAGGCAGACTACATGGGAATGTTAGCAACAATTATGAATGGTCTAGCATTACAAGATGGATTAGAAAACTTGGGCGTTCCAACACGAGTACAAACATCAATTGAAATGCGTCAAATTGCAGAACCTTATATTCGTCGTAAAGCCGTTCGTCATTTAGAAAAGGGCCGTGTTGTTATTTTTGGTGGTGGTACCGGTAATCCTTACTTCTCAACCGATACTACTGCAGCTTTAAGAGCAGCTGAAATTAATGCAGATGTAATTTTGATGGCTAAAAATGGAGTTGACGGCGTTTACTCAGCTGATCCTAAAGTTGATCCAAATGCTAAGAAATACTCTGAATTAACTCAACTTGATTTGATTTCAAAGAACTTAAAAGTAATGGATAGTACAGCTAGTTCATTGTCTATGGATAATAATATTCCACTAGTTGTCTTTAATGTAAATAAGCCTGGTAACATCAAGAAAGTTGTTATGGGTGAAAATATTGGTACTGTAATCAAAGGTGATAAATAATGGCTAATGAAGTAATTGAAAAAGCAAAAGATAATATGAAAAAGTCTATCGCTGTATTCCAAAAGGAATTAGGTGGTATTCGTGCCGGCGTGGCAAATGCAAGCTTATTGGATGGAATTAAGGTTAACTACTACGGTGTTCCAACTCCACTTACACAAATGTCTAGTGTAAGTATTCCTGAAGCTCGTGTTTTAATGGTAACGCCTTATGATAAATCAACTTTAGATGACATTGAACATGCTATCTTAGCTTCTGATCTTGGAATTACTCCAGCTAATGATGGTACTGTAATTAGAATTGTTATTCCGCAATTAACTGGTGAACGTCGTCAAGAAATTGCTAAGCAAGTAGGCAAGCTTGCTGAAAAAGGTAAGATTGCTGTCCGCAATGTTCGTCGAGATGCAATGGATACTTTGAAGCGTCAAGAAAAAGATGGCGATATTACTGAAGATGAACAACGTAGTTTAGAAAAACAAGTTCAAAAAGTAACTGACGATGCTACTAAAGAAATTGATAAATTAGCAGATCAAAAGAGTCAAGAAATTACTCAGGGTTAGTTTAGGACTTGATAAGATATGTCAGAATCAAAAAAATCACTTAATCATTTAGCCATAATTATGGATGGAAATGGTAGATGGGCAAAAAAAAGACATTTACCACGTTTTGTCGGACATCGTCATGGTATGGATAATATTCGAAATATTGCTCTTGCCGCCAATAAATTAGGAATAAAAGTTTTAACACTTTATGCTTTTTCAACTGAAAATTGGGCTCGTCCGACTGACGAAGTAAACTATTTGATGCGTTTACCAATTGACTTTTTTGATAAGTTTATGCCGGAACTAATGGAAAATAACGTTCGGGTTAATATCATGGGATTTGTAGACGAATTACCTGAGAAGACATATTTAGTAACCCAAAAAGCCATGGCAGAAACAGCTAATAATACAGGAATGGTATTGAATTTTGCCTTTAACTATGGATCGCGTAGAGAAATAACGGCTGGAGTACAAGAAATTGCTCGTAAGGTAAAA
The DNA here is from genome assembly GCF_014058685.1 of Lactobacillus johnsonii. Classification (NCBI taxonomy): domain Bacteria; kingdom Bacillati; phylum Bacillota; class Bacilli; order Lactobacillales; family Lactobacillaceae; genus Lactobacillus; species Lactobacillus johnsonii. Next base: position 792,596 of record NZ_CP059055.1, read on the forward strand.
GTCGGGGAAATTGATATTGATGATATTAGTGAAAAAATGGTCTCAGATCATTTGCTGACTCATTCTTTAGCTCCATATGAAGATCCTGATTTATTAATTAGAACATCTGGAGAAGAACGTTTATCAAATTTCTTATTGTGGCAAATGGCCTATACTGAATTTAGTTTTTCAGATAAATTATGGCCAGATTTTGATAAAACTGATTTAGAAGAATTAGTTAAAGATTATCAAGGACGTAATCGTCGTTTTGGAAAAGTATAATTTTAATTAGAACTGTAGAATTTTAAATGAAACAACGTGTAATAACAGCTATTGTAGCTTTAATTTTATTTATTCCGATTGTTTTAATGGGCGGCATTTGGATTGATGTCCTAGTTTGTGCGTTTGCAGCAGTTGGAATTAGCGAAATTTTTATTATGAAGAAGCAAATTATTGTTTCTTGGGATTTTATCTTGGCCTTATTAGCAACCTTGACTATGGCAGTCCCCGATTCATTCTTTAAATTTTTACCTGCGTTTTTAAATAAGTATGATATTTTTTATATCTTCGTAATGTTGATGCTCGTAAGAACGGTTTTGTCTAAGAATAAGGTTACATTTGATGATGCCGGAGTTTATACTTTGGCTGCCTTATACATCGGAACTGGCTTTCACTTCATGGCCGCTATTAGAAATGCCCATCTTGGATTAGCAATTTTAGGCTATGTATTTGCAGTTGTTTGGTCAACGGATATTGCAGCGTATATGGTGGGACGTAAGATTGGAAAGCATAAATTATGGCCAGTTATTAGTCCTAATAAAACATGGGAAGGATCTATTGGAGCAGTAATTTGTGCAGTAATTATCGCAGCAATTTATGTTACCTTAGTTCCTACTGGTAGGAATAATGCTATGATGATTGTTCTAGCCTTCTTCTTATCAATTGTTGGTCAGATGGGAGATTTAGTTGAATCAGCTTATAAACGCTTTTATGGTGTGAAAGATTCAGGTAAAATCTTGCCTGGTCATGGAGGAATTTTAGATCGATTTGATAGCATGCTTTTCGTTTTACCTGTTGTTGCATTTATGGGTATTTTATAGGAGAGCTACTGAATGAAAGGTATTTTAATCTTTCTAGTTGTTTTTGGGATACTTGTTTTTGTTCATGAATTTGGACATTTTATTGTTGCAAAAAAGTGCGGTATTTTAGTTCGTGAATTTTCAATTGGTATGGGGCCAAAATTGTTTCAAAAGATGCGTGCTAAAACCACATATACTATTAGATGGCTTCCTTTAGGGGGATATGTGCGCTTAGCGGGACCTGATGATGCCGCAAAGATTGATCCTGGTACTACAGTAGTATTGCAGTTAGATGATCAAAATAAAGTTAAACGAATTGATGCATCAGGATCTCAAATGCCAATTGAAGGAATTCCAGTACAAGTCAATGCCGCTGATTTAGTAGATGGATTAACTATTCAAGGATATGAAAATGGTGATGAAGATCAGCTAAAAACTTATTCTGTTGATCATGATGCCACGATCATTGAGCAAAATGGAACTGAATTGTTAATTGCACCCCGAGATACACAATTTCAAGAGGCTAGTGTTGGTAAAAAACTAGCTACTAATTTTGCTGGTCCATTCATGAATATTGTCTTAGGATTTGTTGTATTTATTATTTGGTCATTAGCAGCTCCTGGTGCACCGACTACAACAGTAGGTAGCACTATTGCTCATCAACCTGCTCAAGTAGCTGGGATCAAAGCTAATGATGAAATTATCGCGATTAATAATAAAAAAATTAGTAATTTCAATCAAATTGCTGCTGAACTAGCTGAAAGTAAAGGTAAGACTGTTGAAGTAAAGGTAAAAAGAGATAATAAGGTTAAAAATTTCTCCATAAAGCCTAAAGCTAATAAGATAGATGGTCAAAAAGTCTATCAACTTGGTTTTTATGGAAAGCCTGATAATAGTCTTGGTGCAAAAATTAGCCGTGGATGGAATACAAGTATTAGTACAACTGGTTTAATCTTTAATGCTGTAGGTAATTTGTTTAGACATTTTAGTTTGAACAAGCTTTCTGGACCGGTAGGAATTTATTCGCAAACCGTTCAAGTTTCAAACATGGGCTTTACATACTTGCTAGCATTTTTAGCAATGATTTCTATTAATTTGGGAATTGTAAATTTGATTCCAATCCCTGGATTAGATGGTGGAAAATTATTACTTAACCTGATTCAGCTCATTATTCGAAAACCAATTCCTGAAGATAAGGAAGCAATTATAGATGTAATCGGTTTTGTCATTCTCTTACTGTTAATTGTTGCAGTAACTGGAAATGATATTTATCGCTATTTTATTAAGTAAATTTTTGGAGGAATAAATGCGTCAATCAAAATTTTTTATGCCAACGTTAAAAGAGGCACCTTCTGATGCTGTAGCAAAAAGTCACCAATTAATGCTTAGAGGTGGCTATATCCGTCAAGTAACTGCCGGGGTTTATGCATACTTACCTTTGGGGTACCGCGTCTTACGCAAGGCGGAAAATATTATTGAAGAAGAAATGGATAATATTAATGTACCTGAAATGATCATGCCTCATCTCTTGCCTGCAACCCTTTGGCAAGAATCTGGTCGTTATAAAAAATATGGCGCAGAAATGTTTAAGCTTCAAGACCGACATGGACGTGAAAGTTTGCTTGGACCAACACATGAAGAAACCTTCACTGAAATTGTTGCTAAGAACTTAAAGAGTTACAAGCAAATGCCACTTGCTCTATATCAAATTCAAACTAAATTCCGTGATGAAAATCGTCCACGTTTCGGTTTACTCCGTGGTAGAGAATTCGTCATGTTAGATGGTTATAGCTTTGCAGCAACTCGTGAACAATTAGATGAACAATTTGATGATCAAAAATCAGCATATTTGAAGATCTTTAATCGTGCTGGTGTTACTGTTCACCCTGTTATTGCAGATTCAGGTACAATGGGTGGAAAGAACTCAACTGAATTTCAAGCTCCTGCTGCAATTGGTGAAGATACAATTGCTACTAATGAAAAAGGCACTTACGCTGCTAACCTTGAAATGGCTAAAAGTATTGATACTTTTAAACAAGAGCCAGAAGAAGCAAAAGAATTAGCTAAAGTAGCCACTCCAGGAATGGATACAATTGAAAAGCTAGCTGATTTTCTTAAAGTTCCTTCAACTAGAATTGTTAAGAGTATCTTATACATTGCAGATGACCAAAAGGTCTTAGTTCTTATCCGTGGCGATAAGGAAATTAACGAAGTTAAATTAGGTCATATCTTAGATGCAGATGAAGTTAGAACTGCAAATGCTGATGAATTAGTAGAAATTACCGGTTCAGAAAAGGGCGGCGTTGGACCAATCAATGCTGACTGGGCTGATAAGATTATTGCGGATGAAACAGTTAAAGATTTGTACAATGTAGTTGTAGGTGCAAATGAAACCGACTATCAATATCAAAACGCTAATTTAGATCGCGACTTTAAAGTTGACGAATTTGCGGATATTCGTACGGCAAATGAAGGAGAACCAGATCCAGTTGATCATTTACCATTGAAATTTACTACTAGTATTGAAGTTGGTCATATCTTTAAATTAGGTACTTACTATACTGATACTATGGGTGCTGATTTCTTAGATAATAATGGTAAAGCTAAGCCAGTAATCATGGGCTCCTATGGAATTGGGGTAACCAGAATGCTGTCAGCTGCAGTTGAACAACACTTAACTGAAAATGGAATCGCATGGCCAAAAGAAATTGCTCCATTTGCCATTCATTTAATTCAAATGAAAATGAAGGATGAAACTCAAACTGAATTAGCTGAAAAACTTGAAAAAGAACTTTCAGCCAAGTATGATGTTTTATACGATGATAGAAATGAACGACCAGGTGTTAAATTTAATGATGCTGACTTAGTCGGAGCACCATTAAGAATTACAATCGGTCGAAAAGCAAAAGATGGTATTGTAGAAGTAAAGCGTCCAATGGATGAAAAGGCTACTGAAGTTAATATTTCTGATTTGGATGCTGTGATTACAAAAGAGTTAGGATAATTTTTGTGACAAAAAAGAACGAACTTTTCAAAAAACTATTAGATCAAATCAAGTTTCCTGATAAGTTTGAAGATAACGATATTGTCCAAAATGGTGAAATTGAAAACGTGGATGTATACGCTAATGAAAGAAAGTGGAAAATCCACGTTTTTTTTGATACACCATTAGATTTTGAAACTTATCGCTCTCTTAATGAACTTATTCATGAGACTTTTGAACCATTTGTGAATGTTGAATTATTAGTTCAAACACGCGATGGAAGTAGTAAAAAACTACCGGCCTACTGGACTTATGCCATTCAGAATTCAACTAACCTAAAACCAGCGGTTCGGGAATTTTTACAAGGACAAGCTCCTTATTTAGAAAAAGAAAAATGGCTAATTCCCACTCAAAACCAAGTAGTAAATGGCTTGCTTTCAGAACAAGTTTTAGCAGAACTAAATAAAGAATTCAGACATTATGGTTTCTTTAATATCAAGTTTACAACGAAAGTTGATGAAACTAATATTGATGAAAATTTAAGAAGTCTAGAACAAGAGCAGGCTCAGCATGAGTCTGCTATGCAAGAATTCTATGAAAAACAACCGGCGGAACCTAAGAAAAAAATGCCTGTTAAGAGTACAAGAATGGGCAACAAAAAGGTCGATAAAAAAGCTAAATTTATTCAAATTAAAGACTTGGAAGATGGCAGTGGAAACGTAGCTATTGAAGGCCATATTTTTAATACTGATATTCATGAATTAAAATCTGGAAGTGTAATTTTTACTGGTGAGATTACTGACTATACAGATTCAATTAGCTTTAAAAAATTTGTTTCTGACAAAGATCAAATTGATTATCTAAAGGGAATTAAACCTGGCGTTTGGGCTAGAATGCAAGGTTATGCAGCTGATGATCAATATCAACATGACGTTGTTTTTAATATTCGAAACTTAGAATTAATTGAACATAAGGGTCGAGAAGAAAAGTATGAAGGAGAGAAAAAGCGTGTAGAATTGCACCTTCATACAAATATGAGTCAATTGGACGCAACTAGTACGGCGAGTGACTTTATCAAAACTGCGAAAAAATTTGGTCAAAAGGCAATTGCAATTACGGATCATGCAGATGTGCAATCTTTCCCGGAAGCTTATCATACTGGTGCAAGCGAAAAAATGAAGATTTTATATGGCTATGAGGCCAATATGATTGATGATCATGCTTTGCTTGTCCTTAATCCTACTGAAATGGATTATCGAGATCGTGAATATGTGATTTTCGACGTTGAAACAACAGGACTATCGTCTGTTTACGACACCATTATTGAAATCGGTGCGGTAAAAATGAAAAATGGTGAGGTCCTAGAAAGATTCGATGAGTTTATCAATCCCCACCATCCCTTAAGTGATACAACGATTAACTTAACATCAATTACTGATGAAATGGTTGGTGCAGCTGATGATGAAAAAGATGTAATTAAGAAATTTAAAGAATTTTATGGTGATCGTCCTCTCTGTGGACATAATGTTCAATTTGATGTTGGGTTTGTAAATGCGGCTTTACGCCGTGCAGGTCTAGAAGAAATTACGCAACCTGTTGTTGACACGCTTGAAGTTTCAAGACTTTTGCATCCTGAACAAACTCGCCACACCCTTGATTCTTTAGCTAAGAAATACAATGTTGTTCTTGAACATCATCACCGCGCTAATCAAGATGCCGAAGCTACAGGATACTTAATGTTTAAATTGCTAGATGCTTTTAATGAACGTTTTCATGAAGCAGATTTAGGCAAAATGAATGACTATGCTAAATATGGTCAAGTTTATAAGCGAGCTAAGCCAAGTCATATGAGTGTTCTTGCTTTAAATCAAGAAGGACTAAAAAATATGTACAAGCTTGTATCGCTTGCAAGTACTAAATATTTCTATCGTATTCCACGTACCCCAAAGTCGGAATTAAGAAAATATCATAAAGGTTTATTATTTGGTAGTGGGTGCTGGCAAGGCGATGTATTCATTTCAATGATGCAAAAAGGATATGATGAAGCTCGTGAAAAAGCACGTTTTTATGATTATCTTGAAGTCCAACCGCCAGCAGCTTATCAAACCTTAATTGAAGATGATCTAATTAAAGATGAAGACGAGCTGCATGAAATTATTCAAAATATTTATAAATTAGGTAAAGAATTAAATAAACCAGTCGTAGCTACCAGTGACTCGCACTATGTTGAACCGCATGAAGCAATTTATCGTAAAATTTTATTAGCGGCTCAAAAGGGAAATCCTAATCGCAATAAGAATTTACCGGATTTACATTTTTATTCAACGCAGGAAATGCTTGATGCATTTAGCTTTTTGGGTGAAGATGTAGCTAAAGAAATTGTAATTGATAATACCAATAAATTAGCCGATCAAATTGAGGAAATTGCTCCGATTAAAAGTGGACTATATCCACCTCATATTGAAAATGCGGATCAAGAAATGAAGGATTTAACCTATAATAAAGCCTACGAATTATACGGAAAACCTTTACCAAAGATTGTAGAAGATAGAATTGAACTTGAATTGAATTCTATTATTTCAAACGGATATGCAGTTATTTACTTAATTTCTCAAAGGCTTGTTGCCAAATCAAATAAAGACGGATATTTAGTAGGGTCACGTGGGTCAGTTGGTTCTAGTTTAGTAGCGACGATGTCTGGAATTACGGAAGTAAATCCTTTGGCTCCGCACTATCGTTGTCCGAATTGCAAGTATTCAAAATTCTTTGAGAATGGAGAATATGGGTCAGGATATGATTTACCTGACAAAGAGTGTTCAAAATGTGGAACTCCATTAGTTAAAGATGGGCAAGATATTCCGTTTGCTACTTTCTTAGGATTCCATGGAGACAAGGTGCCGGATATCGATTTAAACTTCTCTGGAGACTATCAACCAGTAGCTCATAACTACATTCGAGTTATGTTTGGTCCAGACAATTCATTTAGAGCGGGGACGATTGCGACTGTTGCTGATAAGACTGCTTATGGGTATGTTAAGCATTATGAAGATGAAAATGAACTACATTTAAGAAATGCTGAGCTTGATCGTCTAGCAGCCGGTGCTTCTGGAGTAAAAAGAACAACTGGACAACACCCAGCAGGTATTGTTGTAGTGCCCGATGATATGGATATTTATGACTTTACTCCAGTCCAGTATCCAGCAGATGATTTAAGTGCAGCTTGGCTTACAACTCACTTTGATTTCCATTCTATCCATGATAATATTTTAAAATTTGATATTCTGGGTCACGATGATCCTACCATGATCAGAATGCTACAGGATCTATCCGGAGTTGATCCATTAACTATTCCTCCTGATGATCCGGGAGTAATGTCTCTCTTCTCAAGTCCTGAAATTTTAGGTGTTACCCCTGAACAAATCCAATCAAAAACGGGAACACTTGGTGTACCAGAATTCGGTACAAAGTTTGTTAGAGGGATGCTTGAAGAAACAAAACCAACTACTTTCTCAGAATTATTGCAAATTTCTGGCTTATCGCACGGTACTGATGTATGGTTAGGAAATGCAGAAGACTTAATTAATAATGGGACTTGTAAGTTGAAGAATGTGATTGGTTGTCGTGATAACATCATGATGGACTTGATTCACTGGGGTGTAAAACCAGAAGTTGCTTTCTTTACAATGGAATCTGTACGACATGGTAGAGGAATTAGCGATGAAAATATGGAAATCTTGAAAAAGAACGATAAGATTCCTGATTGGTACATTCCCTCATGTCTTAAGATTAAGTATATGTTCCCTAAAGCCCATGCTACAGCCTATATCCTGATGGCACTGAGAATTGCTTGGTTTAAAGTATATTATCCAGTAATTTATTATGCTTCTTACTTCTCTGTTCGTGCTGACTTGTTTGATTTGGTAGCAATGAGTCACGGCAAGAATACAGTTAAAGCTGCAATGAAAGAAATTCAGGATAAGGGAATGGATGTTTCTGCAAAAGACAAGTCATTACTTACTGTACTTGAAATTGCAAATGAATGTTTAGAGCGTGGAATAAAGATTAAGATGGTAGATGTAAACGAATCTGAAGCCACAGACTTTAAGATTATTGATGACCATACAATCTTAGCACCATTTAATGCTGTTCCTGGGTTAGGTGACAATGCTGCAAAGCAAATTGTAGCTGCACGTGCGGAACAGAAATTTCTTTCAAAAGAAGATCTTGCCACTCGCGGCAAAGTATCACAAACAATTATGGAGTATTTTGAAAATAATGGTGTTCTTGAGGGAATGCCTGATCAGAATCAATTGTCACTATTTTAGCGGGATAATTTACAAATTGCAGTAAATATGCTATTCTAAAAACGAAGTTCGAATAGCAAATTCGAGTGAGCAGTAATGCTCACTCTTTTTATTACGGAGGAAGAGATTTGACAAAAGTTACCGAATTGGTGGCAGACGTAGTTACGCCTTTAGCCGAAGCAAGAGGCGATGAACTGGTCGATGTTGAATATGTAAAGGAAAAGAAGCAATATTATCTTCGCATTTATGTTGATCGTCGCCCAGGCGGAATTGATATTGAAGAGATCGCAAATTTAAGTGAATTGGTATCAGAAAAACTAGATGAATTAGATCCTGATCCTTTTCCCGAACCGTATATTTTAGAGCTTTCATCTCCTGGTTTAGAACGTCCAATTAAGAATGAAAAAGATTGGGAACGTGCCAAGGGATCCTACATTCATGTTAGTCTTTATCAAAAAATTGATGGTGAAAAGACTTTTGAAGGTACTTTAAAAGATCTCAATCAAGATCAGATCGTCTTAGAAGTAAAGATCAAAACACGACGCAAAGACATCACAATCCCTAGAAAGGTGATTGCTTCTAGTCGCTTTGCAGTTGAATTTTAGAAAGGATGATCAAAAACTTATGTCTAAAGAAATGGTGGAAGCCTTTGCAACCTTAGAAAAAGAAAAAGGCATTAAACAAGAAGTTATTGTTGATGCAATTAAGGCTGCTTTAGTAGCTGCATATAAGAAAAATTATAACCAAGCTCAAAATGTAGAAGTTGTTTTTGATGAAAAGAAAGGCAACTTCAAAGTTAATGCAATTAAGACTGTAGTTGATGAAGTTCAAGATAGTCGTCTCGAAGTAAGTTTGAAAGATGCTCTTGAAATTAACCGTGCTTACGAAGTTGGTGACGAAATTCGTTTTGAAGTAACTCCTAAAGACTTCGGACGTTTAGCTGCTCAAACTGCTAAGCAAGTTATTATGCAACGTTTACGCGAAGCTGAAAGAGAACATATTATTAGCGAGTACTCTCAATATAAAGATGAAATTGTTACTGGTACAGTTGAAAGACGTGACAATCGCTTCGTTTATGTGAAGATTGGAAATGTAGAGGCTGTAATGCCGCATAATGATCAACTACCAGGTGAAACTTACAATCCTCAAGATAAAGTTCGTGTCTTGGTTACTAGAGTAGGGTCTGATTCAAAGGGAGCACAAATTACAGTTTCTAGAACAGCACCTGATTTAGTAAAACGTCTTTTTGAACAAGAAGTACCAGAAGTTTACGATGGAACTGTTGAGATTGTATCCATTGCTCGTGAAGCAGGCGATAGAACCAAGATTGCAGTTAAGAGTAATGATTCTGATATTGATCCAGTCGGTACCTTAGTAGGACCAAAGGGAGCTCGTGTTCAAAACATCGTTAATGAATTGGGTGGAGAAAATATTGATGTTGTAAAATATGAAGATAATCCATCTGATTTTATTGCCAATGCTTTGAATCCAGCAGAAGTAATTGCAGTTCAATTTAGCGGGGATGAAGATGATAAGAATGCTTTGGTAATTGTACCTGATTACCAATTGTCATTGGCCATTGGTAAACGTGGTCAAAATGTACGCCTTGCTGCTCGCTTAACTGGCTATAAGATTGACATTAAACCTGAATCACAAGTTGAATTTGTTGATTCTGAAGGTGATGATGTTGAAGCAGATCAAGAGACTACAAATGATAATGTCTCAAATGAAGAAACACCAGAATCTATTGCTGAACAAATTGAAGACGAGCCAAGTGATAAGTTTCCAAATGGAGAAGACGTTAATTCAGCATTAAATGATGATGCAGATAAAGATGAGGAATAGGTGACTTTCTTTGAAGAAAAGAAAAATTCCAATGCGTAAAGACTTGTTAACAAATACTATGCAACCAAAAAAAGAATTGGTGCGAGTAGTTGTTGATAAGGATAAAAATATTTCGGTTGATCCGACTGGAAAGAAATCAGGCAGAGGTGCATATGTATCTTTAGAACCTGATAAAATTGCTGAAGCACAAAAAAATCAAGTTTTGGAAAAAAGCTTAGGGGTTAAAGTTTCAGCTGATTTTTATGATGATCTTTATGCATATGTTGATCATCAAAAAGCAAGAAAAGAATTGTTTGGTGATAAGTAATTTTGCAAAACAAACAAAAAACTTTAAATTTACTTGGATTAGCGCAAAAAGCTGGAAAGTTAGCAACGGGATTTGATGCAGTAAAAATATCTTTAAGCAAAAATCAAGCAAAATTGATTTTTATTGGGAATGATGTAAGTCAAAATACTAAAGATAAACTGAATTTCCTTATAAGAAAAAAAGATGTCAAACTAGTAGACACTTTTTCTAGTGCTGAAATAACACAGGCCCTTGGAAAAGAAAGAAAATTAGTTTCTGTTACGGATTCCGGTTTCAGCAAAGCAATGATAAAGAATTTAAACGAAGGAGTGTGATTTGATGGCTAAAAAACGTATTTATGAAGTAGCGAAAGAATTAGACATTGAAAACAAAATTGTTGTAAAAAAGGCACAAGATTTGGGTTTTGATGTAAAGAGCCACATGTCCTCCCTAGATGATAAGCAAGTTTCTAAGTTAGTAGATAGTTTGAAGTCTACTAATACTACTCCATCTACTGAAAAGGATTCTAAAAATTCAAGTCGTAAAGAAAAAGCTAAAATAAAGGTTTCTGTGGGTGCAATTCGTCGTCGTGATAATAAAAATGAACATGATAATCGTCACGGAAATAACAAGCACAGAAATAATAATTTTAAAAAACAACAAAATAATCGACGTGAGAATGAAGATAAAAAGACAACTTCTGCTAAACCAGCAGCACGTGATTTATTAAATAAATTTAAGAAAAAACAAAGAGCCGAAGCTAGTGAATTAAACGCTCAGACTGAGGCTTCCCGCCGTAAATGGCATCAAGAACAAAATCCTCAAAGATCAAAGGTTAAAAAAGTGGAAAATACTCGTAAGCCAAAAGAAGAAAAACTCGAAGGAGCTGCAGCTGTAAAAGCTCGTGTTCAAGCTTCACAAAAACCAGTTGGTCCAAAGATTATTAAACCATCGCCGGCTAGAAATAAGGCTAAGAGACCTACTGTAAAAAAGGTAGAGCCTATCGCTCCAGTTGTACCTGCTCCTCAAAAAGAAGAAACAAAGCCAACTCGTAAGAAAGACTTTACTCGTAAGAAACGTGAAGTGCCAGATTATGAACGTGAAAGAAGCGAACATTCAGATAAGGCACGTCGTCGTAGAAATAAAAAGAATAAACGTATCAACCAAAGTAAAGAAGTCAAGAAGCAACCAACTCAAAGAAAGGAACGTCCATTGCCAGAAACATTAGTTTATGAAGAAGGCATGAATGCTCAAGATTTAGGAAAACTTCTTCATAGAGAGCCTGCAGAAATTGTTAAGAAGCTATTTATGTTAGGTGTTATGACTAACCAAAACCAATCTTTAGATAAGGATACTATTGAGCTTTTAGCAGCTGAATATGGTATTGAAGCTGAAGAAAAAGTGCATGAAGATATCTCTGATATTGATACTTTATACACTAAGGAAATGGAAGAATCTAAAGCTTCTAAGCATCAAGAAAAACGTCCACCAGTTGTAACAATTATGGGTCACGTTGACCACGGTAAGACTACTTTACTTGATAGATTGCGTCACACTAACGTGTCTGAACACGAAGCCGGTGGTATTACTCAGAGAATCGGTGCTTATCAAGTAAGAATCGATGATCGTTTAATTACTTTCTTAGATACTCCAGGACATGCCGCTTTCTCAAATATGCGTGCCCGTGGTGCTGAAATTACCGATATCGTTATCTTAGTAGTTGCAGCTGATGATGGTGTAATGCCACAAACAATTGAAGCTATTGACCATGCTAAGAGTGCTGGGGTTCCGATTATTGTTGCTGTGAACAAGATTGATAAGCCAGGCGCAAATCCTGATCATGTTATGGAACAACTTATGAAATATGGTTTAGTTCCTGAAGATTGGGGTGGCGATACAATCTTTGTTAAGATCTCTGCTAAGACTGGTAAAAATGTTGAAGAGCTCTTGCAAATGATTTTACTTCAAGCTGATGTCATGGAACTTAAGGCTGATCCAGATCAAAAAGCAATTGGTACTGTAATTGAAGCTCGTCTTGATAAGGGCCGTGGTTCAGTAGCAGATATTTTAGTTCAACAAGGTACATTAAAGGTTGGAGATCCAATTGTTGTTGGTGATACATTTGGCCGTGTTCGTGTTATGACTAATGATAAGGGACGTAGAGTGAAGAAGGCTACCCCATCTACTCCTGTAGAAATTACCGGTTTAAATGATGTTCCAGAAGCAGCTGATAAATTAGTTGTCTTTGATGATGAAAAGACTGCTAGAAGCGTTGGTGAACAACGTGCTAAGAATGCCTTAGAAAAACAACGTGAAAATGTCCAACATGTTACTTTAGACAACTTGTTTGATACAATGAAGAAAGAGAACATGAAGGAAGTTGACATTGTTCTTAAGGCTGACGTTCAAGGTTCAGCAGAAGCATTGCAACAATCTCTTGAAAAGATCGAAGTTGAAGGTGTAAGAGTTAACATTATTCACTCTGGTGTTGGTGCCATTAATGAATCTGATGTTACTTTAGCTGGTGCTTCAAATGCATTTATTGTCGGTTTCAATGTTCGACCAACTAATACTGCTAAGAGTCAAGCAGATTCTGAAGGTGTAGATATTCGTCTATATAACATTATTTACAAGGTTATGGATGATGTAGAAGCTGCAATGAAGGGTATGCTTGAACCTACATACGAAGAAAAAGTTACTGGTAACTTAACTGTTCGTGAAACTTGGAAGGTATCTAAGATTGGTACAATTGCTGGTGCCTTTGTTGATAACGGATATGTTACTAGAGATTCAGGTATTCGTGTAATTCGTGATGGTATTGTTAAATATGATGGAAAAGTTGCATCTCTAAAGCGTTTCAAGGATGACGTTAAGGAAGTTAAGCAAGGATTTGATTGTGGTATCACAATTGAAAACTTTAATGACATTAAAGTTGACGATCAACTTGAGGCCTACGAGATGCAAGAGGTACCTGTTAAATAGGCATCTTTTTTCACAAAAAGGAGCTTAATTATGAAACATAGAATTGGTCGTGTAGAAGGCGAAATTTTACGTGAATTGACAAAGATATTACGTAAAGATATTCGTGATCCACGTTTAAATGATGTCACTATCACAGCTGTAGAATGTACAAATGATTTATCATATGCGACTGTTTACTACAGTATGTTGACAGATGATCCAGCAAAGGAAAAAGAAGTAGCTGAAGGACTTGATAAAGCAAAAGGTATGATGCGTCACTTGCTTGGTCAAACTTTAACTGTTTACAAGGTTCCTGAGTTGATTTTTAAACGTGATACTTCTGTTGCTTATGGTTCTAAGATTGATAAGTTAATTAATCAAGTCAAGAAGCAAGATCAAGAACGCGAGAATAAAAATAAATAAATGAAAGAGACGCCGAAAGGCGTCTTTTATTTTGGAGATTAAATAATGCTAAATGGAATTGTAGTAGTAAATAAGCCACGCGGAGTAACCAGTAGTGACTGTGTTTATAAATTACGAAAAATTTTACAAATTAGAAAAATTGGACATGCAGGTACACTGGATCCAGAAGTAAATGGGGTATTACCGATTGCAATTGGCCAAGCCACAAAGCTAATTGAATTGATGCATGAAAAACCAAAGTCATATATTGGAAGTGGAATGTTTGGTAAAGCAACCGATAGCTATGATTTAGATGGAACAACCACTGCAGAAGAAAAGATAGTTACTCCATTTACAAGTGATGAAATTATTAGTGGAATGAAAAAACTTACTGGAAAGATTGATCAAGTTCCTCCAATATATTCTGCGGTCCGTGTTAATGGTAAAAGACTTTATGAATATGCTCGAGAAAATATCCCAGTAGAACGTCCGAAAAGAAAAGTAAACATTTATAGTTATGAATTAACTCAAGATCCAGAATATGATCCACTAGAAAAAACTGAAAGTTTTAATTTTGCTATTCGCTGTTCTAAAGGAACCTATGTACGATCCCTAGTAAATGATTTGGGAGAGGAATTGGGAGTTCCAGCTGTAATGACCAGTCTTACTAGAACTAGCAGTTCAGGTTTTGATTTAAGTCAAGCGGTAGATCTAGAAACTATTGAAAAAGAAATAGATTATCCTGAAAAATGGCTTCAACCAATTGATAGCTTTTTCGTAGATTTACCCCAACTTCAAATATCACCAGATCAATTTAAAAGAGTTTCAAATGGAGCAAGCATTAAATTGAATACCACTTATGCCAAGGTAGCTTTGGTTTATAATGGACATATAAAAGCTATTTATCAACGACAAGGTAAAATTTATCGTCCTGAAATGATGCTTTTAAAAAATGAATAGTGAGAGTAAAAAATGAAAGTAATAACCTTAGATTATCCTATTTCTGCACCTATCACGACTAAAAAGGTAATCTTAACGCTAGGTTTTTTTGATGGGGTGCATATTGGACATCAAAAACTCATTAAAGATGCTAAGCTAATAGCAGAACAAAAGCACTTACCATTAATGGTAATGACTTTTGATAAACATCCTAAAGAAATTTATAAAAACGATCATAAATTTGTCTATTTAGAAACTGAGCAAGAAAAAGAGCGTAAAATGGAGAAGCTGGGAGTAGATTACTTAGTAATTATTAAATTTACTAAAGAATTTAGCCAGCTTTCGCCTCAAGATTTTGTTGATCAGGTGGTAATGAAACTCAAAGCTGATACAGTAGTCGTTGGTTTTGATTATACTTATGGCCCCAAAGATATTGCTAATGTAGAAAATCTACCTAAATTTGCTAAAGATAGATTTAAAATTGTAGTGGAGCCAAAACAAGCAATAGATAAAATAAAAGTGGGATCTACTTATATTAGAAAAGCTATTCAGCATGGAAATGTTGAACTAGCAGCTGAGTTACTTGGCCAGCCTTATGAAACTTCTGGCATTATTGTTCACGGCTTCAGACGTGGACATAAAATTGGCTTTCCAACTGCTAATCTTGAAATTTCTGGCTCTAAAGTTTTACCAGCTGAGGGAGTTTATGCAACTAGAGCAAAGGTAAATGGAAAATGGCATGATGCTATGACTAGCGTTGGCTATAATGAAACTTTCAAAACAAATCATGGTTTGACAATTGAAACTAATATTTTTGATTTTGATGAAGAAGCCTATGGTAAGCCACTAACTTTAGCCTGGTACAAGTTTATCCGTAAAAATAAAAAGTTTTCTGGTATAGAAGAACTTTCACATCAATTAGATCAGGATAAGCGTGATATTAAACAATATTTTTATAAATTGAAAAACTAATTTTAGGGTTACTTTTATATAATCTATGTGATAGAATATTTCTATCAATTGAAATTTAATATTTGAAAGAAGGTTACGCCGTTGCGTTTTTAATCTTGCAAAATAGCATAGTTGAATTTTAATAATTATTTTTCTTTTATAAGGACAACTGTGCACTTTTGACAAGATTAAACGTAGATGGGGATCTTCTTTTTTTGTTTAACTAGGAGAAAGTCTACACTTGTCAAAAGTGTAGGCTTTTTTCGTGAGGTGATTAATATGAGTAATATTAATATTTCAAATCTTTCTTTTAGATATCAAGATAGCTCAGATAATATATTTAATAATTTAAATTTAGACTTGGATAGTAGTTGGAAATTAGGTTTAGTAGGAAGAAACGGAAGGGGAAAGACAACCTTCTTGAATCTTTTACGAGGTAATTTAAGGGGAACAGGGAAGATACAAGCTAAACTTGAATTTAACTATTTTCCACTTACTGTTAATGATAAAAAACAATTAGCTTTATATGCGCTACAAGAACAGGTTTCATTTGAACAGTGGGAACTTGAACGCGAATTAAATTTAATGAAAGTTGATCCTGAACTTATTTGGCAGCCTTTTAATTCTTTAAGTGGTGGAGAACAAACTAAGATTTTGTTGGCACTATCCTTTATTAATAAAAATGGTTTTCCTTTAATCGATGAGCCAACTAATCATTTAGATGAAGATTCCAGAATGCAGGTTATAGCTTATTTACAACATTCTAATGGCTACATTGTGGTGAGTCACGATCGTGCTTTCTTAAATCAAGTAACAAATCATATCTTAGCCATTGAAAATACCGAAATTCATTTGTATCAGGGCAATTTTGCCAGTTATGAAGATACAAAGACAAAGCGAGATAAATTTAATCAAGATAAGAATGAAAAACTTCAAGGTCAAATTAGAAGTTTGAACGAAAGTAGAAAGCGAGTAAAAGGATATTCTCTTCAATCAGAAAACAATAAAAAAGCAAGCGCTCATAAAAATGAAATCCATGCATTCATTAATAAGGGATTCTTTAGTCATAAAGCAGCTAAAATAATGAAAAGATCGAAGAATCTTGAAAGAAGAATGGATAAGAGTATTCAAGATAAAAAAGGCTTAATGACAAATATTGAGTCTATTCCTGAATTAGAAATGAACTTTCATCCCAACTATCATGGAACTCTATTAGAAGCGCAGCATTTAGATCTTACAGTCCAAAATAAGAAATTGTTTGAAGATTTAAATTTAACTATTAAAAATCATGGGATTGTAGCTATAGAAGGAAAAAATGGATCTGGAAAGTCTACATTTTTGAAAAATATTTTAAAACCAGATAAAAATGTGATTTCTCAAGGAAAGCTTGATATTGTTAATGGCTTAAAGATATCATATTTACCACAAAATTTTATTGAATATTCTGGTACTTTATCTCAGTTTGCAGAAAAAGAAAAAATATCTTATGAAAATCTATTAAATATTCTTAGAAAAATGGGTTTTCCGAGAGAAAGCTTTGCCACAAAAATTGAAGAAATGAGTATGGGGCAGCAAAAAAGAGTGGCGATTGCCAAATCATTGGTAGAAGAAGCAGATATATATTTATGGGATGAGCCAGCTAATTATTTAGATGTGTTTAACCAGGATCAGTTAATTAACATGTTAAGAAAAGAACAACCGGCAATGCTATTAATTGAACATGATAAGTATTTTATTAGTCAGGTTACAGATAAACGAATAAAATTAGGAGATGTAAAAGCTAAATAATTAAAGGAGAAAAAATTGGTATTTGACTATAAAAAAGAATATAAAGATTTATATTTTCCAAAAAAGAAACCTGAATTAATAACTATTCCTGAAATGAACTATCTAGCAGTTTCAGGAAGCGGGGATCCAAATAAAGAAGATGGAACATATAAAAATGCTCTAGAAATGCTGTATAGTGTCGCTTATACCATTAAAATGAGTAAAAAAGGAGAACACAAAATCCTAGGTTATTTTGATTTTGTTGTTCCACCTCTTGAAGGTCTCTGGTGGATGAGGGATGATTCAAAAATCGACTACTCTCATAAAGAAAACTTTTCTTGGATTTCAATGATTCGTTTACCCGACTTTGTTACTCCTAAAGAGTTGGATTGGGCAGTTAAAACTGCTAGTGAAAAGAAGAAAAAAGATTTCTCGAAAGTAAAATTTTTTAAATATAACGAAGGACTATGTGTCCAGCAAATGCATATTGGTAGTTATGATGACGAATCGACGACAATTGAAAATATGCATAAATTTGTTAAGTCAGAAAATTATCAAATTGATATAAAAAATCCACGCTATCATCATGAAATATATTTAAGTGATCCGCGAAGAACTAGAGTAGATCGTGTAAGAACTGTAATCAGACTACCGATTAAATAAATTTGAGCAAGTACTAAGTACTTGCTTTTTTTGTTAAAAATCAAATTGATTTAGCACTCTACTTGAACAATTGCTAAAGTATGGTATCATATAAATTGTTAGCACAGAAGAAAGAAGAGTGCTAATGATGGGGGCGAGAAAATGTTGACTGAACGGCAAGAACTTATTTTAAAGACTATTATTATGGACTTTACTCAGACACATGAGCCAGTAGGTTCCAAGACCGTGATGAATCAACTGCCTGTCAAGGTCTCCAGTGCAACGGTTCGAAATGAAATGGCGGTTCTGGAAGAGAAAGGGCTACTTGAAAAGACACACTCTTCAAGTGGACGAATTCCTTCTACTGCTGGCTATCGATACTATTTGGATCATTTAATTAATCCAGTAAAAATACCAACGTCTGTCTATAATCAAATTGTTTACCAGTTAGACCGACCCTTTCAACAAGTTAATGAAATTGTGCAGGAAGCTGCAAAGATTTTATCTGATTTGACTAACTATACAGCTTTTGCAGCAGGACCTGAAACCCATTCGGTAAAAGTTACGGGTTTTAGAATTGTTCCTCTATCTAGTCATCAAGTGATGGCCATTTTAGTCACTGATGATGGTAATGTAAAGAATCAAATTTATACTTTGCCTCATCACACTAACGGGGAAGAAATTGAAAAAGCTGTTCGATTGATTAATGATCAATTAGTTGGAAAATCACTTAGTTCAATTAATGAAGTATTACTCAAGCGAATTGCTGATCATCTTATTGCTCGAGGATCTGCACCGGAAATATTAGATCTCTTACAAGATGTCATTAAAGATGCGGCTAGTGAGCAAATGTATGTTGATGGTCAAATTAATCTTTTGAGTAATTATGAAAACGATGATTTAACCAAGATAAAATCACTGTATAAGTTAATTGATCAAAATGATGCACTTTCAAGTTTGATTGGTTTTAATCCTGAAGATGAACTGAAAAATGATTCTAGTTCTAAGGTTCAGGTTAAATTGGGTTCAGAATTACCATCCGATTTACTTGAAAATTACAGCTTATTAACTGCACAATATAGTGTTGGTAAATATGGTAAAGGAACAATTGCACTACTAGGGCCAACAAACATGCCATACTCGCAGATGATCGGATTACTCGAGTATTTTAGGAATGAACTAGCAAAGAAATTGTTAGATTATTATGGTAGATTTAAGTAAGGAGGTTAGCTGTGAGTAAAGAAGAGTTTCCGCATGAAAAAGATTTAAAGGACGAGGTGACCCCAGATAAGGCACCAAAAAAAGATCCAAAAGCAGCTCCGAAAGAGGAAGTTAAGGAAAATCCAGTAGAGAATTATGAAAAAGAAATTGCTGAATTAACTGCTAAAAATAAGGATCTTGAAGATAAATACTTACGTAGTGAAGCTGAGATTCAAAATATGCAAGTGCGCTATGCAAAAGAACGTGCTCAGTTAATAAAATATGAATCTCAAAGCTTGGCTAAAGAAGTTTTGCCTGCAATGGATAACTTAGAGCGAGCATTAGCTGTTAAAGCCGATGATGAAGCTGCTAAGCAACTTCAAAAGGGCGTTCAGATGACTCTTGATTCATTAGTTAAATCAATGAAAGATCAAGGAATTACTGAAATTAAAGCCGAGGGCGAAACTTTTGATCCTTCTCTTCATCAAGCTGTTCAAACTGTGGCAGCAGAAAATGATGAACAAAAAGATCGCGTAGTTAAAGTTTTACAAAAAGGATATCAATATAAAGATAGAACATTAAGACCAGCGATGGTTGTAGTGGCTCAATAAGAAAGGAAGTTCCATATATGTCAAAAGTTATTGGTATTGACTTAGGTACGACTAACTCTGCTGTTGCCGTACTTGAAGGTAAAGAACCTAAAATTATTACTAACCCAGAAGGTAACCGTACAACTCCTTCTGTAGTTGCTTTTAAAAATGGTGAAATTCAAGTTGGAGAAGTAGCTAAGCGTCAAGCAATCACTAACCCTAACACTATTGTTTCAATCAAGAGTCATATGGGTGAAGAAGGCTACAAAGTTAAAGTTGGAGATAAGGAATATACTCCACAAGAAATTTCAGCTTTTATTTTGCAATACATTAAGAAGTTTTCTGAAGACTATTTGGGTGAAAAGGTAACTGACGCAGTTATTACTGTTCCTGCTTATTTCAACGATGCACAACGTCAAGCTACTAAAGATGCTGGTAAAATTGCTGGCTTAAATGTTCAAAGAATTATCAATGAACCAACTGCTTCAGCTTTAGCATATGGTCTTGATAAAGATGAAAATGATGAAAAAGTATTAGTATACGACCTTGGTGGTGGTACTTTCGATGTTTCTATCTTGCAATTAGGTGATGGAGTCTTCCAAGTATTATCAACTAATGGTAATACTCACCTTGGTGGTGACGACTTTGACCAAAGAATTATGGATTGGTTAATCCAAAACTTTAAGGAAGAAAATGGTGTTGACTTATCTAACGATAAGATGGCACTACAACGTTTAAAGGATGCTGCAGAAAAGGCTAAGAAAGACTTATCTGGTGTTTCCTCAACTCACATTTCACTTCCATTCATTTCTGCTGGAGAGGCTGGTCCACTTCACCTTGAAGCTGATTTAACTCGTGCTAAGTTTGATGAATTAACTGATGATTTAGTTCAAAAGACTAAGGTAGCATTTGACAATGCTTTAAGTGATGCAGGTTTGACTGTAAATGATATTGATAAAGTTATTTTGAACGGTGGTTCAACTCGTATCCCTGCAGTTCAAAAGGCTGTTAAGGATTGGGCTGGAAAAGAACCTGACCACTCAATTAACCCTGATGAAGCTGTTGCTTTAGGTGCAGCAATTCAAGGTGGTGTTATCTCAGGTGATGTTAAGGATATTGTTTTACTTGATGTTACTCCATTATCACTTGGTATTGAAACTATGGGTGGTGTCTTCACTAAGTTAATTGACAGAAACACTACTATTCCAACTTCAAAGAGCCAAATCTTTTCAACTGCAGCTGATAACCAACCAGCAGTAGATGTTCATGTTTTACAAGGTGAACGTCCAATGGCCGCTGATGACAAGACTTTGGGACGCTTTGAATTAACTGATATTCCACCAGCACCACGTGGTGTTCCACAAATTCAAGTTACTTTTGATATCGATAAGAACGGTATTGTAAACGTATCTGCTAAGGATATGGGTACTGGTAAGGAACAAAAGATTACCATTAAGAGTTCTTCTGGTTTATCAGATGAAGAAATCAAGAAGATGCAAAAGGATGCTGAAGAGCATGCTGAAGAAGATAAAAAGCGTAAAGAAGAAGTTGATTTACGTAACGAAGTAGATCAATTAATCTTTACTACTGAAAAGACTTTAAAGGAAACTGAGGGTAAAGTTCCTGAAACTGAAACTAAGAATGTTCAAGATGCTTTAGATGCTTTGAAGAAGGCTCAAAAAGACAACAACTTGGATGAAATGAAAGAAAAGAAAGAGGCTTTATCAAAGGCTGCTCAAGATTTAGCTGTTAAGCTTTACCAACAAAATGGTGGTGCTCAAGGTGCAGCTGGTCAAGCTGGCCCTCAAGGCCCACAAAATGGTGGTCAACCAAACAATGATAATGGCTCAGACAACGGTCAAGGTGGTTCAACTGTTGATGGAGACTTTCATAAGGTAGACCCTGATAAGTAAAAAGTTTTATAATTAAATCAAACAAGAAAAGAACTGCGTGATTGTAGTTCTTTTCTTTTATGAATAAAGGAGTTTTCAGATGGCACAACGTGATTATTATGATGTGCTGGGTGTTGATAAAAATGCTAGTGAAAGTGAGATTAGTAAGGCATATCGTAAACTAGCAAAAAAATATCACCCAGACTTAAACCATGAACCTGGTGCTGAAGAAAAATACAAGGAAGTAAATGAAGCATATGAGGTTCTCCATGATAAACAGAAAAGAGCTCAGTATGACCAATTTGGCCAAGCAGGTGTAAATGGTCAAGGTGGCTTTGGTGGTCAAGGCTTTGGCGGTTTTGGCGGCCAAGGTGGATACTCATCTCAAGGCTTTGGTGATTTTGGCGATATTTTCGGTGATATCTTTGGTTCAGCATTTGGCGGAGGCAGAAGTCGTGTAGATCCAACTGCACCGCAAAAAGGTCAAGATTTAGATTATACAATGACGATTGACTTTATGGATGCAATCAAGGGTAAAAAGACCGATATTACCTATACTAGAAGTGAAGTTTGTCCTACTTGTGACGGCTCTGGTGCTGAAAAAGGTACTCATCCAATTACGTGTGATAAATGTCATGGAAGTGGGGTAATGACGGTAACTCGTCAAACACCACTCGGTGTTATTCAACAACAAACTACTTGTGACAAGTGCGGAGGACGCGGAACAATTATTGAACATCCATGTCAAACTTGCCATGGTCAGGGCACCGTCGACAAAAAGCAGACTCTTCAAGTTACTGTTCCAGCTGGTATTGATAATGGACAACAGATTCGTTTAAGTGGTCAAGGCGAAGCTGGAAAAAATGGTGGTCCTTACGGTGACTTGTACATTGTATTTAGAGTTAAACCAAGCAAAGAATTTAGAAGAAATGGTACAACTATCTATACTGAAGCTCCAATTTCATTTGCTCAAGCAGCTTTAGGAGATAAAATTCGTGTAAATACAGTTCATGGTCCAGTTGATTTAACGATTCCGGCAGGAACTCAACCTAATACTAACTTTAAATTACGTGGTCAAGGTGTACCAAAGATAAATGGTACAGGCAATGGAGACCAAGAAGTAACAGTTAAAGTAGTTATTCCAAAGAAGATTAATGATAAGCAGAAGGAAGCTTTGGTTGATTACGTTAAAGCTGGTGGCGGTAATATTTCCCCACAAGAAAAGAATTTCTTCGAACGTTTAAAAGATAAGTTAAACGGAGAATAAAAGTGAAAACGTATATCTCTATAAGTCTTGAGGTATGCGTTTTATTTTTGTAATAAATAATTACTTCAATAAAAATGTTGCATTAAGAATTTTATCTAGTCGTAGGCCTTTGATATAATTAATAAAGCGAAAAGGGTGAGAACATGGATATAAAAAAATTACAAGATTATCAAAAACATATTCGAAATTTTTCAATTGTTGCCCATATTGATCATGGAAAATCAACGATTGCAGATCGTATTTTAGAATTAACAGATACTGTTTCTGAACGTCAAATGAAAAATCAATTACTTGACGATATGCCACTAGAACGGCAACGTGGTATAACTATTAAGCTAAATTCTGTAGAAGTAAAATACCACGCTAAAGATGGTAAAACATATATCTTTCACTTAATTGATACTCCAGGCCACGTAGACTTTTCATATGAAGTTTCAAGATCATTAGCGGCCTGTGAGGGGGCACTCTTAGTAGTGGATGCCACTCAAGGTGTACAAGCACAAACTTTGGCTAATACTTATTTAGCTATTGATGATGACTTGGAAATTTTACCAGTTATTAATAAGATCGATTTACCATCAGCTGATCCCGAAATGTGTAAAAATGAAATTGAAGAGATGATTGGTCTTGATGCTTCAGATGCAGTAGAAGTTTCAGGAAAAACAGGTCAAGGTATTCCTGAATTACTAGAAGAAATTGTGAAAAAAGTACCTGCACCTGACGGTGACCTCAATGCCCCATTAAAGGCTTTGATTTTTGATTCAAAATATGATGATTATCGCGGTGTTGTTTTATCTGTTCGAATTGAAGAGGGAACGGTTAAACCAGGCGATAAAATTCGTATTATGAATACTGGAAAAGAATTTGAAGTAACAGAAGTAGGTGTTTCAAGTCCACATCCAGTTAAAAAAGATATGCTTATTGCTGGGGACGTAGGATATTTAACTGCTAACATCAAATCAGTTCGTGAAACTCGTGTTGGTGATACCATTACTAGTGCTGAAACTCCAACTGAAAAGCCACTTCCAGGTTATCGTCAAATTCCACCAATGGTTTACTCTGGTATGTATCCAGTTGACAATCAAAAGTATGATGATTTGAAAGAAGCGCTTCAAAAGTTACAATTGAATGATGCTGCTTTAGAATTTGAACCTGAAACATCTCAAGCTTTGGGCTTTGGTTTCCGGTGTGGATTTTTAGGATTGCTTCATATGGACGTTGTTCAAGAAAGACTTGAGCAAGAGTTTGGTATGGATTTAATCATGACCGCACCAAGTGTAGACTATCATGCTATTATGAACGACGGATCAACTAAGCTGATTGATAACCCAGCTGATTTGCCTGATGCTGGTGAATATAAGGAAGTTCAAGAGCCTTATGTTAAAGCAGAAATTATGGTGCCAAATGATTTTGTGGGACCAGTAATGGAATTATGTCAGCGAAAGCGCGGCGAATTTGTAACTATGGATTACTTAGATAAGTATCGAGTAAATGTTATTTACAATATGCCATTAGCCGAAATTATTTATGATTTTTTTGATGAATTAAAATCTTCAACTAAGGGCTATGCATCCCTTGATTATGAGATAACTGGTTATCGTGCAACGGACTTAGTTAAAATTGATATGCTTCTTAATAAAGAACCTATCGATGCTCTCAGCTTTATTGCACACCGTGAAGAAGCACAAAATCGTGCTCGTCAAATGACAACAATGCTGAAGAAATTAATTCCGCGTCAGAACTTTGAAGTTGATATTCAAGGTGCCATTGGAGCTAAAATTATTTCTCGTGCAACCATTAAACCATATCGTAAAGATGTTACTTGGAAGATTCATACCGGTGACCCTGATCGACGTGCAAAATTGCTTGAGAAACAGCGTCGTGGTAAAAAGAGAATGAAAGCAGTTGGTAGAGTAGAAGTGCCTCAAGATGCATTTATGGCTGTTTTAAAAATGAACGATGACGATATTAAAGGTAAATAAATAACATAACTTTATAGACGTACCAAGGTTTTGGTACGTCTTTTTTGTTAAAAATCTATCGCTAAGGTAATTGATATTCTTTTTCTAAATTTGTGTTAGAATTTATAACAGTATCAATTAATTAAGGAATAGAAAAAATGGCACAAACAAAGAAAAATAATTCCAAGAAAACTTGGATCATTAGAATTGCTGCAATTATTTTATTAATTATCGGATTAGGGATGATTTTTAATAGTCAGATCCGAGATATGATGGTTAGACAAAATCAAACGACTGCCTTAAAAAAGTTGAATAAAGAAACTGTTAAAAAGAATCAAAAGAAAAAAGGAATGTTTGATTTTTCTAAGGTAGAGGAAATCGACTTTGGTCAAGTAACAAAATCGCGTGTCAATAATACAGCGGATGCAATTGGTGCGATTGCGGTTCCTAGCGTAAACATGTACTTACCAATTATGAAAGGGTTAAGCGATGATGCTATGTCAACTGGTGGGGGAACTATGAGACCTGATCAAGTGATGGGAAAGGGAAACTATCCGTTAGCTGGACACTATATGACTGCTAAGGGAGTATTATTTTCACCACTAGAAAACACTAAAATAGGCGAAAAAGTATATTTGACTAATCTAGATAAGATTTATATTTATCAAATATATATGAAAAAAATTGTTGATCCAACAGCAGTTTGGCTAGTGGATAATACTAAGCAAAATATTGTTACTTTAATTACTTGTGCTGATGGTGGGGTTAATCGCTGGGCAATTAGAGGAAAATTAATTGCGGAAGAACCAGCAACGGACAAAAATCTTCAAGTTTTCAAGCTTAAATAAAGGGATTTGCTTCTTAATGAAAGGAAGTAAATCCTTTTTAACTTTTGCTATAATAGAAACTTAGATGTTTATAGATGATTTAGGTGAACTAGAAAATAATGAAATGGCAACAAAGACAAGCAACTAATTTAGATCAAGAGTTAATTAAGAATTATGGTTTAACTGATATTCAAGCTAAACTTTTTGCTTTAAGAGGGATAAATACTGCAGAAAAATTAGATTTTTGGTTAAATGCAGACGAAAATGATCTAGCTGATCCTTTTTTGATGCATGATATGGAAAAGACAATTGATCGAATTAATCAAGCAATTGATAATGGTGAAAAGATAACCATCTATGGTGATTATGATGCGGATGGAATCACAGCAACTAGTATCATGATGGATACTTTGGAAATTTTGGGTGCCGATGTTCATTTTTTTATTCCCGATAGATTTAAAGATGGTTATGGACCGAACATGACTCGCTATCAAGAGATAGTAGAAGATGGAACTAAGTTAATTATTACTGTTGACAATGGTGTAACTGGTGTAGAAGAAATAAAGTACGCTCAAGAACATGGTGTCGATGTGATTTTAACTGATCATCATACTTTTCAAGATCAAAAACCAGCAGCCTTCAGTACTGTTCACTGTAATTATCCTGGCCAGAAATATCCATTTGATGATTATTGTGGAGCAGGGGTTGCGTATACAATTTGCCGTGCATTAATGCAAGATACAATGCCTGAGCTATTAGATTTGGCCATGATTGGAACAATTGGCGATATGGTAAAGGTTACTGGTGAAGGCCATATTATTGTAAAACGTGGTTTAGATATTCTGAATCAAACTGAACGACCAGGATTGCGCGCTTTGATTAAACAAGCGGGTCTAACTATGGGAGAAATTACGGCAACACATGTTGGCTTTAATATTGCACCTAGATTAAATGCTGTTGGACGTTTGGCAGATGCTAGTTTAGCCGTGGAATTACTTTTAAGTGATGATGAAGAACAAGCTGAAAAAATAGCCGCTAGGATTGAAGAATTAAATAATGAGAGAAAAGAACTTACAAGTAAAGTTTATGACGATTGTTTAGCTCAAGTTGAAAAGAATGGCTGGCAGCATCGAAATACTCTAGTTATTTATAATTCTGATTTTCATGAAGGTGTCTTAGGACTCGTAGCAAACAAAGTGGTCGAAAAGTTGCATAAACCTACTCTTGTCCTCACTAAGGATGAAGCAGGTGAATTAAAGGGATCTGGCCGATCAAGCGAAGGATTTAATTTGTTTAATGCTCTAGAGCCAATGAAGGATGATCTTTTAGATAAATTTGGTGGTCATGATTTTGCCTGTGGTTTATCTTTAAAAGCCGACAAGCTTGAAGAATTACGAGTACGCTTTGAGGATAGCTTTAAACCAAGTATTGATCTTGAGGTAAAAGATTTTGACTTTGAATTAAATTTAAAAGAAGTTACGCCTGATACGATAGCTGAGATTAATCTGGTTGGTCCATTTGGAACAGGTAATCCTGAACCAATTTTTAGTATTAGTGAGCCCCATATTAAGAGTCTATTTAAAATGGGAAAAGATAAAAATCATGTAAAGTTTACAGCAGAAAAAAATGCGGGGAAGCTTACAATTGTTGGTTTTAACAAGGGATTTTTAAATCAAACATTACTTCCTTTTATTAAAGAACTTTACGTTACTCTTTCTCTTAATAGTTGGAAAAATATTTCGAATGTTCAAGGGATGCTAGCGGGGATTGAATATGGAGCTCCAAAATTAGCTGTTTTTGATCAAGTAATTGATATGCGGCAAGAAGACTATGTGATGGGATTTGCTGATAAGTATTTGATTTTTGATAAAAAGATTATTCCGTGGGCTAGGAATGGATTAGGGATCCCAGAAGGAAAGATTAGTCTAGCAAAAGATTACAATGGAGATTCTGAAGTAGTAGCTTTATTAGATACGCCACGCAATCAAATGGAGTTAAATGTTGCTTTGGAGAAAAAGTATCAACAGCTTTATTTACGCTTTTTATTTGATCAATTACCAATCAATACTTTGCCAAGTAGGGATGCTTTTGGTGCAACTTTAAAATATATCTATGCACATCCAAACTTAAGTATTGATGATTACCAGGCTGTATCTTCTTATCTTGGTTTAGATTATCAAGCTGTTTTATTTATTTTACGTGTATTTTTTGAATTGAATTTTGTCTCATTTACTGATGGAAAAATTATCGGGAATAAGAATCCCGAAAGTAAAAAACTAACTGCTTCAAAATATTTTAATAGTATATCCTCTCAGATAAAATTTACTAATCAGTTAAGAACGATGCCATCAAATCAATTGATTAATTATGTTAAACAATATTTGAAGTGATCATTACTAGTTATAAATTATTAAAAAGTTCGGTTTAAGCCTGATTTTAAAGCAAAAATTTGGTAAAATATACAAGTCAAAGACCGCTAGGTCTAATTTTTCAATGAGAGTCTAAAATGGAGGTTTCTCTTTAAATGGCAATTGATTTTAAAGAACACATTGCAAGTGTACAGGATTTTCCAAATAAGGGGATTGTCTTTCGCGATATCACCCCAATTTTGCAAGATGGGAAATTATATCGCGCTGCTACCCATGAATTAGCTGATTATGCTAAAAGTCGTGGAGCAGAAGTAATTGTTGGACCAGAAGCCCGTGGATTTATTGTTGGCTGTCCTGTTGCAACAGAATTAGGAGTTGGTTTTGTACCAGCTCGTAAGCCTCATAAGTTGCCACGCGAAGTAGAAAGTGCTTCTTATGATTTAGAATATGGTTCTAATGTCTTAGAAATGCATAAAGATGCAATTAAGCCAGGTCAAAAAGTTGTAATCTGTGATGACTTGATGGCAACTGCTGGTACTCTTCACGCAACTAAGGAATTAATCGAAAACTTAGGCGGAGAAGTAGTAGGGGCAGCATTTTATATTGAATTAACTGATCTTAAGGGAAGAGAACAATTCCCAGATTTAGACATATATTCTTTAGTAAAGTACAGTGATGCTTAATGCTTGAACGGAACTCGATTGAGTTCCGTTTTCTTTTGCTTATTTTTAATCTCTTTTGTATTAATTTAACAAAAAGCGCATAATAGTTAATGTTTGTATGAAAGAGGGAGTGTTTTAGTTTTTTATGAAAAAAGACAAATCAGTCAAAATTGGGCTAAAGAGTCTAGTTCTGATGATCTTTTCAGCTATTTTTGGCTTTAGTAATTCTTTAACAGCCTATTACCAAATGGGTTATGCAAGTATTGTGTGGTATATCATAACCGCAATTTTATTCTTTTTACCATCAGCTTTAATTTTTGCCGAATATGGTGCAGCTTTTAAAGGAGTTAAGGGCGGAATTTTTTCTTGGCTTAAAGGCTCAGTTAGTGAAAAAACTGCTTTTATCGGTACTTTTATTTGGTTAGCTGCTTGGGTGGTTTGGCTTGTATCATCGACACAATTTTTCTTAGTATCGGTATCAACAGCCATTTCAGGCCATGATACTACTCAAAGCTGGCACTTTTTAAATTTGACATCAACACAACTTTTAGGAATTTTAGAAGTAGTATTTTTAGTAGTCGTAACATTCTTTGCTGCTAAGGGTGTTGATAAGATTGCAGCTGTAAGTAACGTTGGAGGCTTTTTTACTTTAGCCATTACAATTGGTTTTACTTTGGTATCAATCTTAGTATTCTTTTTGAATCATGGAAAGTTAGCAGAACCTTTAACGGCCCAATCACTAGTTCATTCACCTAATCCGGCTTTCCAATCTCCAATTGCCGTTGTATCTTTCATTGTTTATGCTTTGTTTGCTTACGGTGGTCTAGAAACATCAGCTGGTGTGATTGATTCAGTAGATAAACCTGAAAAAACGTTTCCTAAGGCTTTAATTACTGCAATGATTTGGATGACGGCATTATATGTTTTAAATATTTTGATGTGTGGTGTAGCTGCTAACTGGAGCAGTCAATTAAGTGGTAAAAATGTTGATTTGGCTAATGTTGAATATGTTTTAATTAACAATTTGGGAGTTGAAACAGGTAAAGCATTTGGACTTTCTCATTCAGCATCATTAGCTTTAGGATCTGCTTTTTCCCGTTTTGCTGGATTAGCTGACGTTTTAGCAGGAATTTCAGCAGCATTTTTAATGGTTTATTCACCTGTTAAGTCCTTTATTGAAGGATGTGATCCAAAACTCCTGCCAAAATCCTTAGTTAAATTAAATCGACACGGAATGCCAGAGCGTTCAATGTGGCTTCAGGCTGTTATTGTTAGTGTTATTATTTTATTTATTTCCTTTGGTGGTAACGCAGCCGGACAATTCTATACTATTTTAATGGATATGATGAATGTTTCTTCATCTGCCCCATACTTATTTCTGATTGGTGCATATCCATTCTTTAAGATGAAAAAAGATATTGATCGCCCATTTATCTTTATTGAGGGTAAAAAACGTGTGTGGACTGTAACAATTGTTGTTTGGCTTGTAGTAGCAGTCGGGATCGTCTTTACTTGTATTGAGCCATTATTTACTGGTGATTATGCAACTTCATTCTGGACCGCTATTGGACCAGTGGCATTTGGTGTTATCGCTTGGATATATTATTCATATCAAGAAAGAAAAACTGTTACTGTAGTTGATGAAGAAGAATAAATAAGAAAAAAAGACATACTCAACTAAAAATTGAGGATGTCTCTTTTTTTATAAAATTGGTGATAATAATCTTGAAAAGTATTGTTTAAATTTACGCCAATGAGATTGTTTGTCAAAGTACTCTTTTGTGAGTAAAGTTGACTCTTTTAAATCTTCTTCAAAAATTTCTTTTAATTCCTTGGTGAGAGCTGCGCTATATGTAAAAGCATTTACTTCAAAGTTTAATTGATAACTACGAAAATCTTGATTTGCCGATCCGACTGAAGCAATATTAGAACCGCTAACCATAGTTTTCGCATGAATAAATCCATTATCGTATTTATAAACTTTAACTCCTTGATTAACTAGGTACTTTGCGTAGTATTCAGTTGCTCGGTAGACAAAGGGATGATCAGGCATAGAAGGAATCATAATTCGTACATCAACGCCACTTTTTGCTGCAATAATTAAAGCCTCTAGGATTGAATCACCTGGAATTAAGTAGGGAGTTTGAATGTAGACGTAATTTTGTGCTTGAGCAATTATTTCTTCATAAGCTCGCCGAATACCAAAATGACTATTATCTGGTCCAGATGAAACAATTTGCATTGGTACCAAGTCTTTAGATTGAACTACTTTTAATTCAAATGTTTCAATTAAGCTATCAATATTATATTTTGGAAGATGAGATTTACGGCAGCTTGTATTCCAATCCATTGCGAAGCGAATTTCCATTAATAAGGCTGCTTGCCCTACTACGCGTAAATGGGTATCACGCCAGTGTCCAAATTTCTTACTTCGATTAATATATTGATCGCCAATATTGAACCCTCCAATATAGCCAATTTTATTATCAATGATTACTAATTTACGGTGTAAATGGTAATTAGCACGAGGAGTAGTAAAAAGACGGTTTCCAGCTGTTGAAATGAAAGGTTGCGCTTCTCCTCCTAAATGACGAAGTTTTTTAAAAAAAGATGGTCGTGTACCACGAGATCCGCTTGCATCATATAAAACTCTAATTTTAACGCCCCGACTGGCTGCTTTTTCTAAAGCTTGTAAGACCTGATTTCCTAATTGGTCATCATAAAATGTATAAAATTCTACATTAATACTTCTTTTAGCTTCCTCAATATTTTTTATAAGATTTGGAAACAAAACTTGTCCGTCGATAAAAGTCTCAACTTCGTTATTAAAAGTTAAAAGGGCATCATCATTGTTTAAATTTAGTTCTACTAGCCGTCTTGCACGTGGATTCTGAGATTTACTTGGTAGCAAGTCATGGATTCGTAATAGCCTATTTTGTTCATTAAGAAAATGATCACGAATTTTTTTCTGTTCAGTTTCAATTGAGAAGATATCATCGTGTGATAATTGTCGGCCAGTAAATAAATATAAAACAAATCCAACATACGGTAAGATACATAAAATCAAAAGCCACGCCCAAGTAGAAGCAATGTCACGATGACTACGAAAAACAGTCCAAATTGCTAAACCGACATTAATTAACCAAAGGATTTCAATTATTCTTCTAATTATATCCCAAGTTAAAATCATTAGAATTCCCCCAAAAGTTTATAATATATAATTCTACCATACCGATGAATATACAAAATGTAGTGTTTGTATTTACCAATATACAAAATATATGGTATTTTAAGATGAAGACGCGGAATAGAAAGAAGAAATAAAATGGCAACTTTAGAGCAACCATATTTAGATTTACTAAGTAAAATAATGAATGAAGGGCATGACAAGGAAGATAGAACTGGAACAGGTACTAGAAGCCTGTTTGGAGCCCAAATGAGATTTGATTTAAATGATGGTTTTCCGATTTTAACTACTAAAAAAATACCTTTTGGACTTATTAAGAGCGAATTATTATGGTTTTTACGGGGAGACACTAATATCCGTTTTTTGCTAGAACATAATAATCACATTTGGGATGAATGGGCCTTTAAAAACTGGGTAAAGAGTAATGAGTATCAGGGCCCAGATATGACTAATTTTGGTCTTAGAAGTCAAGAAGACCCAGAATTTAAAAAGATCTATCAAGAAGAAATGGAAAAATTTGATCAAAAAGTCCTAGCAGATCAAACTTTTGCAGAAAAGTATGGAAATTTAGGAGATGTTTATGGTGCCCAGTGGAGACATTGGCAGAAACGTGAGGGTGGTTTTATTGATCAAATTCAAAATGTAATTGATCAAATTAAGAAAACACCATACTCTCGACGCTTAATTGTGAGTGCATGGAATCCAGAGGATGTACCAACGTCCGCCTTACCTCCATGTCATGTTTTGTTTCAGTTTTATGTTAATGATGGTCGTTTAAGTCTACAGCTGTATCAAAGATCCGGAGATATGTTTTTGGGTGTACCGTTTAATATTGCAAGTTATGCTTTACTAGTAAATTTGATCGCACGTGAAACGGGTCTAAAGCCAGGTGAATTTATTCATACTTTAGGGGATGCTCATATTTATAAGAATCACTTTAACCAAGTTAAAGAATTATTGAATCGATCTGCATATGATGCTCCCATGCTTTGGCTAAATCCGGATAAAAAATTAGTACAGGATTTTGAAATGAAAGATATCAAGTTAATTAATTACCGGCATCATGGCACTATTAAGGCGCCGGTAGCCGTTTAAATGTTGAGGAAAGAACAATGATTAGATTTATTTGGGCAGAAGATGAGGATGGACGTATTGGTTACCAAGGTGCTTTGCCCTGGCATTTGCCCGCTGATTTAAAACATTTTAAAGAGCTGACTAGTAATCATATTATCGTTATGGGACGAAAAACATTTGATAGTTTTCCAGGATTACTTCCTAAAAGAAAACATATCATCCTTTCTACTAATCCAATTTTACAACGTAAATATCAAGATAATTCACGAGTTAAAGTTTTTTCACAAATTAAACAGTTGAAAAATTGGATCGAAGATCACACTGAAGAAACAATTGATATTATTGGGGGTGCTGAAGTTTTTAAAGAATTTAAGGATGAAGTAGATGTTCTTGAAAAGACAAAAATTCACCATATATTTAAGTGTGATACATGGATGCCGGAACTAAAGTACGAAGACTTTGAATTAGTAAATTCCGAAAGTCATCATCCAAATGGAAATAATAAATTTGATTACGACTTTTTAGAGTATAAGAGAATATAAGGAACTTCAGTTATAAATTATTTAGAAATGCTGATATTTATTACTTTTTTGTAATGGTATCAGCATTTTTATGTATTTAGTTACCGGTAACAATTAATCCTGTATTGAAAGCATTTTCACTCTTGCTTAATATAAAATTATTGAAAGCGTTTAGCTGAAAAGTGAGGGAGAAAATTATGGATGAAAATAACAAAGTATCTGGCTTACCAGAACTTGCAAAAAGTGTGATCTGGATGATTAATTTTGGGTACTTAGGTATTCAAATTGCTTTTACTCTTGAAACATCACAAATGAGTCGAATTTTTCAAACCTTAGGAGCTGATCCAACTAAGCTAGGGTGGTTCTTTATTTTACCGCCTTTGGCTGGGTTAGTGGTACAGCCAGCTATTGGATCATTCTCTGACCGAACTTGGGCTCCAAAACTTGGTGGAAGAAGATTACCTTACTTATTAATTGGGATGATCTTTGCAGTGATTATGATGTTATTTTTGCCAAACATTGGGAGTTTAGGCTTAGGATATGGCTCTATTGAAGCATTAGTATTTGGAGCTATTGCAATTGCAATTTTAGATGTAGCAGCAAATATGGCTATGCAACCATTTAAAATGATGATTGGTGATATGGTTAATGATGAGCAAAAATCATATGCATATGGTATACAAAGTATGCTTTCAAATTCAGGTGCAGTAATTGCAGCATTTTTCCCATTTCTATTAACAGTTCTAGGAGTTGCTAATACTGCTAAAAAGGGTGTAGTACCTCAATCAGTTGTAATTTCATTTTATGTAGGAGCTACAATACTTGTCATTACAAGTTTGTTAACCGTAACAAAAGTTCATGAATATGATCCAAAAACTTATGCTCGTTATCATGGTATTAAAGAAGAAGATAACAAAGAAGGCGGAAACTGGTTTGAACTGTTAAAAAAGGCACCTAAAGTTTTCTGGCAAGTTTCATTAGTACAATTATTTTGTTGGTTTTCATTCCAATATTTATCAACTTATGCTACAGGTGCAATTGCAGAAAATGTTTGGAAAGTAACAGATCCATCTTCGGCTGGTTATCAATTAGCCGGAAACTGGTTTGGGGTTTTAACAGCTGTTCAATCAATTGCCGCAGTGATATGGTCATATGTTTTGGCAAAGGTGCCAAATGATCATCATAAGGTTGGATATGGTATTAGTTTATTATTAGGAGCAATAGGATATGGTTCCATCTTCTTTATCCATTCTCAAAATATTTTGATTGTATCATTTATTTTAATTGGAATTTCTTGGGCAGCTATGAACACTTATCCACTAACTATGGTTTCTAATGCCTTATCCGGTAAACACATGGGGACGTATCTAGGTTTATTTAATTGTTCCATTTGCTTACCTCAAATAATTGCTTCATTATTAAGCTTTATACTATTTCCACTAATGAAATATTCAATGCCGGCGATGATGCTGACTGCAGGAATTTCGGGTATTTTAGCAGCAGTTTGTGTGCTGTTTATTAAGGAAACATATAAAAACTAAAGTTTATTAAAAATAGGTTACTCTGATAAAAATATCAAAGTAACCTATTTTTCTATGGATTTAGTATGGGTTATTACTTGTTTTTCATAATTGGTTGATAGAATAAATCAATTATAATTGCTGCAATTAAAGCTACAATTATGGTTAAGCCAAGATTTGCAAAGCTAATTTGAGTCATAGCTAAACCCAATAATGCTAAAGCAAAAGTTAGCAAGACATCAATAATTTGAACTATAGCAACTGATTTTGATGGAGCTGACTGCCAGAAAAATTTTCTAGTTCTAGTAATTAATACAATCAACATTGCACTTAAAACTAAATAAACATAAACCATTGTAGAAACAGTTCCTTGAGCATAGTGGTGAGATACAAGGTACCAAACAAAGCCAAAACCAATTACAGTCCATCCTGCAGCAAGAGAGAAAGCAATCTTAGCTAATTTAAGCATATTCCAACTTTCAGGCTTATAGGTAATATGCGTATTATCGGTTCCAATCATCATAGTTACCATATTATTCATAATGGTATAAATAACCATTGCATTTAATGCCATTGGAATATAGTTAAAGCATAGGTAACCAAATGTTAAAAGCATTGTTAGTTCTGCTGTCCGAGATAATTTGGTTAATGACCAGGTTGTCATTCTTTGGTAAACTCGATGACCAGCGTCCAGAATTTTAACAATTGGAGTTAAACCATCTTCTAGGAGAACCATCTTACCACTTCGTTTAGCAACATCAGCAGCATTTGAAACGGCAATTCCAACTTCAGCTTGCTTTAATGCGGGAGCATCATTAACTCCGTCACCAGTCATCCCCACAATATAGCCATCTTTTTGGAATAGTTTAACCATCTTAAGCTTGTCTTCCGGTAAAACATCAGCAATTCCGGCCAAATCATTAACGTCAGTTTTATCATTGAAATCGTGAATTGAGATAACTTTTCCTTTTAAGCCAACCTCTTTAGCAACAGCTTCTGCAGTTCTGCGGTTATCTCCAGTCAACATAATTGGTTTGATTCCGCGTTTTTTAAGTTCTTCTAGAGCTTTCTTTGAATCTGACCTGACTTTATCACGTAAAATGAATATTCCAGCTAGTTTGTCATTAATTAGAACTGCAACTGAACGACCAGCAGTAAAATCAATATTTTTAGCTTCTTTATCAGCATTTTTATCTATTAAAGAAAGTTGCTTAAAAGAACCTAACTTAATATTGTAGTTACCAACAATAGCCATTGAATATCCGGTATCAGATGTGAAGGGGACAAATTTTTCCGGAGTATCAGGACTAATATCTTTTTCTTTTAGGTATTCATCAATGGCAGAATCAATGATACTAGGACTACGTTTATCAGTAGCTGCTCCAACTAAGGCAAGAACTTCGTTATTGGGAAGGTTGCTGAGATTGTCCCATTGAGAGACAGCTGTCTTGTTTTCAGTAATTGTGCCAGTTTTATCAAGTAGCAATAAGTTTAAGTTTGCCGCATCTTGAATACCAGTTAAGTCAGATGTTAATACTCCCTCTTTACTTAAACGAGTTGCCTCAAAAGAATTAGATAAAGCAAATGTAGATGGCATAGCAACCGGAATAGAGGCGATAAACATCATGGCTAAGAATGGGAGCATTTCAATGACATTTTGTCCTCGAATCAATGCTGCGATTACTAAAATTAAAGTTAATACACCGTCTAAGAGACAGAGGTAATAGATAATTTTGGTTAATAGCTGTTGTAAATGACCAGGAGCAGCAGAATTGTTGATTAAATTAATAGTTTTTCCCGAACGGGAATTGCTTCCTGTTGCCGTTACTACTGCTAGGGCATCTCCATCCACTACGGTAGTTCCGGCATAGGCGGTATCACCGACAGATTTTTTAATTGCTTTTGATTCACCAGTAATGGAGCTTTCATCAACTGTAATCTGCCCTTGAGCAATTTTTACGTCAGCTGCTAAAACATCTCCGCGTTTTAAGCTGATTAAGTCTCCAACAGCAAGGAATTTTGAATTTATTTGTTTCCATTTACCACTTCTTTTTACAGAGACTGTTGGAGTTAGCTCATGAGAAATTGTATTTAAAACTCTACGAGACTTTTTCTTTTGTGTAGCTCCATTAAACGCTGCAAATAAAAGCATTAATAAAACAAATAAGGACTGGATCCATTTACCTAAAATACATTCTAATAGTAAGGCTCCTTCTAAAATCCAGGCCGATAAGTTCCATAACTTGGACATAAATTCTTTAAAGAAATTAAATTCAGGTTCGGGAACTTCATTTAGACCATCTTTTTTAAGACGCTCTTCTGCCTGGCCATCGGTTAACCCTTGCAGTTCTTTATTTTCCATAAAAATCCTCCGTTAATTCTCTATTTTCTTAAAATATTTTAGCGCAGTTCTTGTTATTAAGAAAATATCAAATTAAGATAGGAGATATTAAAAATATAGATAATAAGTTAAAAGGTATTAATAATGAATATTAAACAATTAAAATATTTTTTAGTGGTTGCTGAAGAGCGGCAGATTACGTCAGCTGCTAAAAAGTTATATATTGCTCAGCCACCTTTAAGTTATCAGTTAAAACAATTAGAAAAAGAAGTAGGGGTGCAGCTTTTTGTTAGAACTGCTCATGGGATAGAACTAACAGAAGAGGGAAAAGTATTTCAAAAATATGCTGAAAAAATTGTTGCTCTGAGTATATCTGCTAAAAGCCAAATCCATCAAATTAAAGAGGGTGAATTAGGAAAAATTAGAATCGGAGTCATTTCTTCTTGTGGTGGAGTTGTCCCAAACGAGCAATTTAAAAAATTAGTAAAATACTATCCTAATGTATCCTTTGAAATACATGAAGCAAATACTTTTGGCATTGTTGAACAACTACAAGACGGAATAGTAGATTTAGGAATAGTGCGGACACCTTTTAATCTTGAAGGACTAAATTTTAAAGACTTTCACCAGGAACCAATGGTAGCAGTGACAAGAGAAGAATTTTTTGAAAGAGGAGAAATTAAACATCTTGATGAATTAAAAGATAGGCCGATAATTTTATACCGAAGATTTCAAGAAGTATTCAATCGTAGTTTTCGGCATCAGGGAATAAGGCCGTTCTATTCAGTAACTTGTGATGATGCAAGAACAGCAATTCACTGGGCGGATAAAGGTTTAGGGATAGCTTTAGTTCCGGAATCGATTGCCTTTACTTATGCAAAAAGTAAGATTATCCCAGTAAAGCATACTAACTGGATTACCCACTTAAATTTAGTATGGCGTAAAGATAGAGAGGTGACGCCACTAATGGAAAAGATTATTGAAATGTTTTAAATTAAAAAAGCCAACCACTTTTGGTTGGCTAAAAAATCTAATTATGTTTAACAATTTTATAGTTTAGATAACGCTCAACAGCCTGGCGCATCAACTTGATTTTGCGGGGCTTGTAAATAATGATCTTTGCCATAATACGAGTCCTTTCATTATCAATTAGTATAGCTTTAAGATACAGAAAAACTATGAAAGAATGATGACTTTTTAAAGATTAATTTTAG
This sequence comes from Lactobacillus johnsonii, assembly GCF_014058685.1. Lineage (NCBI taxonomy): Bacteria > Bacillati > Bacillota > Bacilli > Lactobacillales > Lactobacillaceae > Lactobacillus > Lactobacillus johnsonii. The sequence continues at coordinate 831,359 of NZ_CP059055.1, forward strand.
AATTAGTTATTTTGTATTTACCATTTATTTTTTAATTGCTATAATAAAAACGTTGTAATTGGAGAGTTGGCAGAGTGGTAATGCACCGGACTCGAAATCCGGCGAACCGGCTTATACCGGCGCGCAGGTTCAAATCCTGTACTCTCCTTTAAATTTGGTCCGTAAGTAGTAATCTTACGGGCTTTTTTATACACTTTGATCGCTAAATATTTGCTCGGGATGAAATCTTATTCTTATTTTTTATTGAAATAGTTAAATAAAATTTAAAAACGTATGTGCTTTATTTTTTTGCTGTTACAATATTTATTAGCACAATTAATTGAGGTTAAGTAAAAGTGAAATTGCATTGTTTAATTCAATTGCTGATTTCGGCATTGATTCTTTTAGGATTAATATTTAACATTAGAAATTCTCGTCTATTTAATTTTTATGATCATTTATTGCACCATAAACTTGTTAAAAATAGAGACGGTAAAATTTGGAAAGTTATTACAGTCTTAAATGAGCCTAAGGTAATTGTTGTTTGGGACTTTTTATTAGCAGGACTTTTAGTTTTGTTTCATCACCCTTGGCTTGCTCTTTGGTCTTTAGGTACTTTAGCAGTAACTGATGCAGTTGGAATCTTTTTGAAGCATTCAGTTAAAAGAAAAAGACCCTTGTCAATGAGAACCTATCGAGATGGCTATAGCTTTCCTAGTGGACATGTATTAAGCGCAACTATTATGTCATTAATGTTATGGCAAATCTTTGGTCATATTATGGGAATCTGGCTCTTAATTACTTTGATAATCGTATGGGGACTGGTAGTAGTGTCACGTTTAAATATGCGTGCACACTATCCATCTGATGTTTTAGGAGCAACAACTTTAGCCCTATTTTGTTTTACAATTGCACAGCAACTTTTAGGATTGGCCTTTTAATGGTCGATCTTTTTTTATAAAAAAATAATTGCTTTCTTTAGTTTACATACTCACAAAGTTGCTTTAAAATAAATCTGTAGTCAAAAGGGCTATGCCTAAAAGCGACGAAAAACACTGACTAGATGCCAATTCGGTTAGTTTGTATTTTTCGCCACAAATTTAAGGAGGATTTTTTTAATGCTCAAATCAGTTATTGAGAATGTACATGCACTTGAAATCTTTGATTCACGTGGTAACCCAACTGTTGAAGTTTTCGTTACTCTTTCAAACGGTGTTGTAGGTAAGGCTGAAGTTCCATCTGGTGCTTCAACTGGTGAAAACGAAGCTGTTGAATTACGTGATGGTGGTTCACGTCTTGGTGGTAAAGGTGTTATGAACGCTGTTAACAACGTTAACACTGAAATCAACGACGCTTTAAAGGGATTAGATCCACATGATCAACCAAACATCGACGCAACTATGATTGCTTTAGATGGTACTCCAAACAAGGGCCGTCTTGGTGCTAACGCTATCTTAGGTGTATCTATGGCTACTGCTGCTGCAGCTGCTAAGGATAACCACCAACCATTATACCGTTACCTTGGTGGTACTGACCTTGAAATGCCTCAAACTTTCCACAACGTTATTAACGGTGGTGAACACGCAGACAACGGTATCGATATTCAAGAATTCATGATTACCCCAGTTGCTAAGACTTCATTCCGTGATGGTTTTGAAAAGATTGTTAACGTATACCACACTTTGAAGAAAGTTCTTGAAGATATGGGTTACGAAACTGGCTTAGGTGACGAAGGTGGTTTCGCTCCTAACATGAAGAACTCAGAAGAAGCTTTGAAGGCATTACATGAATCAATCATCAAGGCTGGTTACAAGCCAGGTGAAGATATTGCTATTGCATGTGACTGTGCTGCTTCATACTTCTACAACAAAGAAGACGGCAAGTACCACCTTGAAGGTAAAGTTCTTACTGACGAAGAATTGGCAGACTACTACGACAAGTTACTTGACGAATTCCCAGAATTAATTTCTATGGAAGACCCATACGATGAAAACGATGTTGAAGGTATGGTTAAGTTTACTCAAAGCCACAAGGACCGTATCCAAATCGTTCTTGACGACTTCATTTGTACTAACCCTAAGCTTTTGAACAAGGCTATTCACGAAGGTGCTGGTAACGCTTCATTAATCAAGTTGAACCAAATCGGTACTGTTACTGAAACTCTTGAAACTATTCGTCTTTCACGTAAGAATGGTTACAACACTATGATTTCTCACCGTTCAGGTGAAACTGGTGATACTTTCATCGCTGACTTCGCAGTTGCTGTTAACGGTGGTCAATTGAAGACTGGTGCTCCAGCTCGTTCAGAACGTGTTGAAAAGTACAACCGTTTACTTGAAATCGAAGAAGAACTTGGTAAGGGTGAACGTTTAGCATTCTTCCCAGACAACGTTGACTTAGATTAATATAAGTTGATATTAAAAAAAGAGATTGATTTTTGATCAATCTCTTTTTTTGTGCTTGAGATAACTATAAAAAGTAAGTAAACTAGATAACATAGTATAGAAAGGAAGATTAGTTGAAAAAGAAAATTAGATCTTTTGATAATAAGACTGTATTAACGATTGGACGAATTGGCTCAGTTTTATCTGTTCTAATGTATGTTTCTTATATTCCACAAATTATGAATAATTTGCAAGGAAATTACGGCAATCCTATTCAGCCATTAGTCGCAGCCATTAACTGCCTTATTTGGGTTCTGTATGCTCTCTTAAGAGAGAAAAAGGATTGGCCGTTGTTTGTAGCTAACTTTCCGGGGATTTTATTTGGATTAGCTACATTCATTACCAGTTTGCATTAAATTTTCATAAAAAGACTTTCTATAATGTGTTATAACTAAAAAATTAGATGTAAGAGAGGAAAATAATTTGATTACTGTCTCAGATTTAAGTTTAAATTTATCTGGTCGTACCTTATACGAAGATGTTAACTTGAAATTCACTCCCGGTAATTGTTATGGAGTAATCGGTGCTAATGGTGCCGGTAAGTCAACTTTTTTGAAACTGTTAGAAGGTAAGATTGAACCTACTACTGGTAATATTTCTATTGATGCTAATGAAAGAATGTCGAGCTTGAATCAAGATCACTTTGCTTTCGAAGAATTTACTGTTTTAGATACAGTAATTCAGGGGCATAAAGAACTTTATCAAGTAATGAAAGATAAGGATGAGCTTTATTCTAAGGCTGATTTTAGCGATGAAGATGGAGTTAAGGCTGCAGAATTAGAATCTAAATTTGCTGAACTTGACGGTTGGAACGCCGAAGCAGACGCATCTAAGCTTTTGCAGTCTTTAGGTATACCAGAAGAGTTGCATCAAAGTAAGATGAGTGAATTACCAGAAGCGGAAAAAGTTAAAGTATTATTAGCACAAGCCTTATTTGGTAATCCTGATATTCTTTTACTTGATGAGCCCACTAACGGTTTAGATGTTCATACTGTAAACTGGCTTGAAGACTTTTTAGCCGATTATCCAAATATTGTTATTGTAGTTTCCCACGACCGTCACTTCTTAAATCAAGTATGTACACAAATGTGTGATGTTGATTATGGCAAAATTCAATTATACATGGGTAATTACGATTTCTGGTATGAATCAAGTAAGCTTGCAAGTGAATTAGCAGCTAACCAAAATGCTAAAAAAGAAGAAAAAATAAAAGAACTTCAAGAATTTATTGCTCGTTTCTCAGCAAATGCGTCTAAATCAAAACAAGCCACTTCGAGAAAGAAACAATTAGAAAAAATTACCCTTGATGATATTAGACCATCTTCTCGTAAATATCCTTATGTAAAATTTGAAATGCACCGTGACCTAGGGAACGATTTACTAAAAGTAGAAGATGTATCTTATAGTGTTGATGGTGAAAAGATTTTAGACCATGTTTCATTTATAGTGCGTCCTGGTGATAAAGTTGCATTTTTATCACGTAATACTTTGGCAACCACTGCTTTGATGGATATTATTGCTGGTAAAATTAAGCCAGAAAGTGGTACCGTAACTTGGGGTCAAACTACTGCCTATAACTATATGTCACGTGATTTGAATGCGAACTTTAACAATGATGAATTAACGATTTTAGATTGGCTTCGCCAATATGCTACTAAGGAACAAGATGATAATACTTTTTTACGTGGCTTTTTAGGTCGAATGCTCTTTTCTGGTGAAGAGATCGACAAGAAGATTAAGGTGCTTTCTGGGGGAGAAAAGGTTCGCTGCCAGCTTTCAAGAATGATGCTTGAACCAGCTAATGTTTTGGTAATGGATGATCCTACTAACCATTTGGATTTAGAATCAATTACTTCTCTTAACGATGCTTTGAAGGACTACCAAGGTTCAATCTTATTTACATCTCACGATCATGAATTTATTCAAACTATCGCAGATCATATTATTGAGGTCGGCCCTAAAGGAATTGTTAGTCGTGCAGATACTAGCTATGATGAATTTTTAGATAACCCAACTATTCAAGATCACGTTCGAAAAATATACTAATAATAAAATAAGGAAACTTCATAGGAGAAGTTTCCTTTTTATTTTTGAAAAAAAGAGTAATATAGGGACTGTAAAAGATATAAGGAGGAGTTTATATGTGTACCTCAATTGTTTATAGTTCAAATAATCATCATTATTTTGGCCGAAATCTAGACTTGGAAATTTCTTTTGGTGAACATCCTGTAATTACACCAAGGAATTATGAGTTTCAATATCGTAAATTACCAAGTAAAAAGGCAAAATATGCCATGGTTGGGATGGCGATTGTAGAAAATAATTATCCACTATATTTTGATGCAGCAAATGAAGAAGGGCTAGGAATTGCTGGCCTTAATTTTGATGGTCCGTGTCATTATTTTCCAGAAAATGCGGAGAAAAATAATGTTACACCATTTGAATTAATTCCTTATTTGCTAAGTCAATGTACTACGGTTGCTGAAGTAAAAGATGCATTGAAAGATGTTAGCTTAGTAAATATAAACTTTTCAGAAAAACTACCACTTTCTCCACTTCACTGGTTAATGGCTGATAAGACTGGTGAGTCGATCGTTGTAGAATCGACTTTAAGTGGATTACACGTTTATGATAATCCAGTTCATGTTTTAACCAATAATCCTGAATTTCTAGGCCAGTTACGTAACTTAGCTAATTATAGTAATATAGCACCTGCACAGCCTAAAAATACTCTTGTTCCAGGTGTTGACCTTAATTTATATAGTCGCGGGTTAGGGACTCATTTTTTGCCAGGAGGAATGGATTCGGCCAGTCGTTTTGTGAAAATAGCTTTTGTTCGGGCACATTCCCCTCAAGGAAATAATGAATTAAGTAGTGTAACAAATTATTTCCATATTTTACATTCGGTTGAACAGCCAAAGGGAACAGATGAAGTCGGACCAAATTCTTATGAGTACACAATTTACTCTGATGGAACTAACTTGGAGACAGGCACGTTTTATTATACCAATTATGAAAATAATCAAATTAACGCCATTGAATTAAATAAAGAAAACTTAAATGGTGATGAGTTAACAGATTACAAGTTGATTGAAAAGCAAACAATTAATTATCAAAATTAGACTATAAAATAAAAAAACTTTGCCAGATAGAAGATATCTGGCAAAGTTTTTATTTATCTTCTTTAGCAAAAGTATTAATTATAGTAATAAAACTTTTAGCTAAAGCTTCTTCCTGTTCAACAGGAAGTTTTTTCATGTCATTTGTAAGCTTGTCAAGAAAAACACGGTCATTGCTTAACTTACTTGCAAATGCCTGTGGTTCAGGAGTTTTGGATGATTCATCAATTAAAGTAATTACGGATGTTTGTAGTGCCTTTGCAATCGCATCTAATTTTTGAATACTGATATTTTGATTACCTGTTCTTTCAATCTTAGAGATGAAATTCACTGATAGACTACTGAATTCCGCAAGGTCTTCTTGAGTCATTCTCAAACTCCTGCGCCTTTTTTTGATCGCAGCTCCTAAGTTGTCTATCACTTCAATCACAATTCCTTTCACACAGTTTTCTGCCTGCGCTTTTTAGAATAAAGTTAAACTGTAATTAAATGAAGAATTTATAATATTATCTTTCTTCATTTAGTATATTCATACACCTAAACCATTAAGCATAAATACTAATTGAATAAGTATTATGAAAGAAAAGTATAGGTTTGAACTTAGGAAATTAAGAGAAGCGAATAGAAGTATATCAAAAAAATAACTTTAATATAGTTATTTTATTAAAACTTAAGAAGCTTTATTGGTTCCATTTGAGTAATTTAAGTTTACGCCATCTTGAACATTAAATATATAAACATGGAAATGAACGTCATTTGAATTAATTGACTGACCTTCCATTTCGACACCACGAGCTAATAACTCATTATTTCTAAAAATGGGCGTAACACGATAACGAACATAATTTGATGGGGAGGCTTTTAGATAAGTAGCCACTTCATTTTCATACATTAACATATCCGGGTCATTTAAGTGTCTAGTCCCAGTCATCAAATTTTTCCAATTATTATTCTGGCCCGTAAGTTGATAGCCAATTAAGTGAGAACGATTATAGAGCCAATGATTATTTATTTTTTTATTATGCCATCCTGTTGGATTGACATGGAGTGGTTCTCTTTTTGTTTTCGGCATTAAGGAACTATTTAAAAGTGCATTTGCTGCAGTTACGCGATTTTGTGAATCAAGATCGCCATATTTTTGCCAGGCGTCGTGATTCGTATCTAAATCTTGCTTTGAAAAATCTGGATTATTATTGTTCACGTTAACAACAGTTTTCCCCGTATAATCAAGACTAGCTAATTTTTGTTTACTTAAAGATTCAACTGCATTTGGATTAGTGTAGTTTTTTAATTGCTTTTGAAGATCAGCTATCTTTTTATCCAAAGAGCTAATTTTCTTCTCAATTTTTTTGTTCTGCTTGTTTAAATTTTTTGCTTTCTTTTGATCAGTATAGTCATACTTATATTTTTTAGCGACTTTAGTATCCTTAGATGAACTAGCTTGAACAGTATATGTTTGACTAAGTCCGAGAGAAAGCAAAAGAGTAACTGTTAAAAATTCGGTAATTTTTTTATGTTTCATTATCTTTTTGCCTTTCTATAACCAGCATTAATTGCGTCTTGTTCACTGTTAAAGTAAACGGCATTAGCTGAATTCATATGGTAGCCTGCTTGACCAGGTACGTGGTAAATTTTTGAATTACTGTTTCCGACAATTGTTCCTTGGTTACCAGTATAAAGATCACCTTGATTAGAAGAATCAGAAGAATTAGAAGAACTACTAGTATTTGCTTCCTGACGTTGAGCAGCTTTTTGTTGTTCTTCAGCTTCTTTTTGACGGGCTTTGGCCTCTTTTTTAGCTGCCGCTTCAGCCTTTTTTCTTGCTTGTTCAGCTTCTTGTTTTTGTTGTTCTTCTTTTTCTTGGTAGTCATCAAGTTGCTGCTTTAACTTGTCATATTCAGCTTGTTTATTCTTTTGTTCTTGTTTGAGAACCTTAGCTCTAGCTTTTTCTTTATTAAGTTCTTTAGTTCCAACTTTTTTAATGACCGTTTTATGAACTACTCTGCTGCTTTTTGCTGAGGCGTTCTCATTAATTGAAGTAGTGGTTGTACTGCTTGGGCTGAGCGCTAGACTTAGTAAAACTAATAAAGCGATTGTTACACAATTTGCCCAAAAAACTTGATGTTTGTTTTTCTCAAAAACAAATTTTTTTAGTAAATAATATGGAATTAGATAAAACCAAAAGAGGATCCACATTATTATTTTGACAATATTATTTTTCATCATTCTTTCTCCATTCTTAAATATCCTCATGTATCAGGATAATATAATGATTTCGATAAGAAAATAAAAAATAAAAAAAGACTTGACGAAAATTGATTAAGATTATAATATATTTTTAACAATTAACTTAAACATTTTGCTAGTTGAGTAAATTGGTAATGTTTTTTTAGAGAGTCTACGTGTGGTGGAAGTAGATAAAACAGCTAATTGAAGATGGACTAGAGATTAAAATGGTGGTAACGAATTTTAATAATAAGTTATCAACGGAGTTGCGATCGTTAAAAACGCAAGGTAATTCTTAATGAAAATTAGGAGCTACTTACTAAGGTCATTTATGTGAGTAAATGGCAAATTAAAGGTGGTAACGCGAGCACTCGTCCTTTTATGGATGAGTGCTTTTTTGTTTGGAGGAAAGTACAATGCATAAAAAGAGAATTAGAAATAGAATAATTTGGTCACTAGTGGCAGTTTTAATTGTAATTGCTGGATGGTTTAGTTTTGGTCCAACCAGTAACACTGCCAAGAATCAAAAAGAAGTAGTAGTGGGTGTAGTTGGTCAAACAAAGCAAGACGCTGAAATTTGGAAAAGTGTAGCAGAAACTGCTGAAGAAGAGTATGGCATAAAAATTAAAATTAAGAATTTTACTGACTATAATCAACCAAATAAGGCACTTCAAAATGGTGATATTGATCTAAATGCTTTCCAGCACTATACATTTTTAAATGCATGGAATAAGGCAAATCATGGTTCACTAGTCGCAATTGGGAATACTTATATTGCTCCAATCAGGTTGTATTCAAAGAAATATAAGAGCATTAAGGATTTGCCACAAGGTGCTACAATTGCAGTGCCAAATGATGCGTCTAATGAATCAAGAGCTTTATATGTCTTGAAAAATGCTGGACTAATTAACTTGAAAAAGGGCGTTAAACTTGCAACGGTAGCTTATATTACTTCAAATCCTAAGGGACTAAAAATTAAGGAAGTTAGTGCAGAACAAACAGCAAGAGTAATTGATGATGTAGATGCAAGTATTGTTAATAATACTTATGCCGTTCCTGCTAAATTAGGCGATAAGCAAACAATTTATATTGAGCCTTTGAATAAAGATTCTGAACAATGGATTAACATAATTGTTGCAAATAAAAAAGATAGGAATAACAAAATTTACAAGGATTTAGTTAAGGCATATCAAACTGAAAAAACTAAGAAATTATCTGACAAGCTTTATGGCAAGACTGAAGTTGCAGCTTGGGGATTGAAATTAAAGTAAGAGGGGGAGCAGTCTAATGGCAGCACAAATTGATTTGAAAAATATTACCGTTCAATTTGGACAAAATAAAGCAGTTAACGATGTAAGTTTAGAAATAAATAAGGGTGATATTTACGGTGTAATTGGATTTTCTGGAGCCGGAAAATCCACTTTAGTAAGAACAATCAACTTACTTCAATATCCTTCTGCTGGATCAGTAGAGGTTAATGGAACGGTGTTGTTTAAAGACAATAAATTACAAATAAGCAAGAAGCAACTTCAAGAAAAAAGACGGAAAATTGGGATGATTTTTCAAAATTTCAACCTATTGAATGAAGAAACTGTTATTGAAAATGTTGCTTTTGCATTGCAGCATAGTCGTTTATCTGACCAGGAATTAGAGAAAAAATCTCTCCATTTACTAGAATTAGTTGGCTTAAAGGATAAAGCAGATTTTTATCCGGCTCAGTTATCTGGAGGCCAGCAACAGCGTGTTGCTATTGCCCGTGCCCTGGCCAATGATCCTGATATTTTGATTTCTGATGAGGCAACGAGTGCCCTTGATCCAAAAACTACTAATCAAATCTTAGATTTATTATATGATCTAAATAAAAAATTAGGCCTAACTGTTGTTTTAATTACCCATGAAATGGATGCTGTAAAACGTGTAGCAAATAAAATTGCAGTAATGGAAAAGGGAAAAGTAATCGAAAAAGGTGAGTTGAGAGAGGTCTTCTTACATCCTCAAAAGCAACTTACGCGTCAATTTGTGGGTGGGGCTTTGCAGGCTCAACATATTTTGAATACTTATAACTTTGATAAATTAGCCGAGAACGCAGAATTGTATCAATTAGTTTATAGCATCAATGATGTAACTAAATCAGTTGTGGCTGATTTAGATGTTTCGCTGAATACAAAAGCAAGTATTTTATATGGAAATGTAGAAGTTCTAAGTGGTGAACCAATAGGAACACTTGCAATTTTATTAAATTTAAATGAATTAAAGCAAAAAGAAGCTATTAAATTCTTGGAGAGTAAAAATGTTGTTGTAACGAAGTTAGATAAAGGAGTGCTGACTAATGATTAGTTTTTTCACTAAAAACTTTCCTAATGTAGTAGCCCTAGGTTGGGGCGGAGATGCTGGTTGGGGAACAGCTATTTTCCAAACCTTATTTATGACTTTTTGGTCAGCTGTTTTTGGGGGAATTCTAGGCTTAATTTTTGGCTTATTATTAGTTTTAACAAAACCAAAAGGAATTTTAGCTAATAAAGTAGTTTATTGGATTGTTGATAAAATCGTATCGATTTTTAGAGCTGTACCATTTATTATTTTGCTAGCCTTTGTTGCTCCAGTCACCCAAAAAATTGTTGGAACTCAAATTGGGATGAAAGCAGCTTTAGTACCATTAACTTTAGGTGTGTTCCCATTTTTTGCTAGACAAGTTCAAGTTGCACTTGAAAGTGTAGATAAAGGAAAGATTGAAGCTGCAGAAGCATTAGGTGCTTCAACCAAAGATATTATTTTTGACGTATATTTAAGAGAAAGTCGCTCTGAATTAGCTCGAGTTTCAACCGTAACTTTGATTAGTTTAATTGGGTTAACTGCAATGGCAGGAGCTGTTGGTGCTGGTGGCTTAGGTAATACAGCCATTTCATATGGATACAATAGATTTAATAATGATGTGACTTTGGTAGCAACTTTATTAGTTTTATTATTGGTATTGATTGTTCAAGTTGTTGGAGACCTAGTTGCTAAGAAGTTGAATCATCAAGAACGATAAGCGTATAGCATTGAAAAAGTATTTTTAGTATAATTTAATACAATTATATTAGCGAAGAATTATATTCTCCGCTTTTTGTATGACCTTTCATTTAAATGTAGCTTATAATGAAGATAATGAAAACGGAGGACAAAAATATGGTGAAAAAAGGTTATCGTGTTGAAAGTGATACATTAGGCCCAGTAGAAATTCCTAAAAAGGCATTGTGGGGTCCACAAACACAAAGAAGTAAGGATAATTTCCATACTGGAGCGTTAATGCCAATTGGTATTATTCGTGCGCTTCTTCAAATAAAGCTAGCTGCTGCTCAAGCTAATATTGAAGCAGGAACTGAAACAGAAGAAAAAGGACGTGCCATTATTGAAGCAATTCATCAACTACTTGATTTAAACAATGAAGAATTGCAACCATATTTTCCATTGCATGTCTATCAAACTGGATCAGGTACCCAAACTAATATGAATGTTAATGAAGTGGTGGCTAATCTTGCTAATAAAAATCATCCCGGTTTAGATATTTTACCTAATGATGATGTGAACATGGGACAATCATCAAATGATACTTTTCCAACTGCAATGAATTTAGTTGCAACACAAGCGTTAGATGACTTAAAACCTTCTATTAAACACTTGATTAAAGAACTAAAAGTGAAACAAGATGAGTATTGGACAACGGTTAAAGTAGGAAGAACCCACTTGCAAGATGCGGTTCCATTGACTTTTGGTCAGGAACTATCAGGCTATATTTCTGCTCTTAATCATGATTTATCCTACATTAACGAGTTAGAAGAAACACTTTATGAATTACCAATTGGAGGAACTGCGGTTGGCACTGGACTTAATGCAGCTCCTGGTATGGCAGAAGATATCGCTGAGCGTTTATCAAGAAAGTATGGACATAATTTTAAAGTTGATACAAATAAATTCTTTGGTTTAGCAAATCACTCAGGCTTAAATGTTGTGCATGGCGCTTTAAAAGCTTTGGCAGCTGATATGTTCAAAATTGCTCAAGATATTCGTTTCTTAGGATCTGGCCCAAGAGCTGGTTTAGGAGAACTTAATTTACCTGCAAACGAACCTGGTTCATCAATTATGCCAGGTAAAGTAAATCCGACTCAAGCAGAAGCTGTTACCATGGCATGTTTGAGAGTCTTTGGAAATGATACAACTATTACTATGGCTGCATCTCAAGGAAACTTTGAAATGAATGTCTTTAAGCCAGTGATGATTGCAGCATTTTTAGAGTCTGCCAATGTTTTATCTGGAACTATTTCTGGCTTTGCAGATAAGATGATTCATGGTATGACTGTTAATAAAGAAAGAATGGCTAAGGATGTAGCAAATTCATTAATGACAGTTACTGCATTTTCACCACATATTGGTTACCATGAAGCTGCTACTATTGCACAGACTGCAGCTAAAAATAATACGACTTTGCGTACAGCGGCTTTAAAGAGCGGCTTAGTTACTAAAGAACAATATGATAAGTGGATGAAACCAATTACCATGACTAATGCAATGAATACTAAGCCAATTGATGATTAGAAGAAGGAATAAGAATGGGATATAAATTTCCAACACAAACAGTAGATAAGTTACAAAAAAAATATGATGCAATTATTGTCGGAAGCGGTGGTACAGGATTAGCCGCAGCTATTCAAGCACAGCAATATGGTTTGAATGTTGTAATTTTAGAAAAGAATGGCTTTTTAGGTGGAAACACTATGAGAGCTAGTTCTGGTATGAATGCTGCTGAAAGTATTGTTCAAGCTCGTTTAGGTGTAAACGATAGTATGCAAAAATTTTATGATGAGACGCTAAAAGGTGGCGGCTACATGAATGACCGTGAAATGCTACATTATTTTGTCGAGCATGCACCTTTGGCTATTGCGTGGCTTGAAGACTTAGGAATTAAAGTAGATGATTTAACAATTACAGGTGGTATGTCCAAAAAACGTACACACCGTCCATCTTCAATGGCACCAATTGGCGCATTTTTAGTTAATAATTTACTTAAAATTGCTGATGAAAAGAATATTCCAATTTTTACTGATGCTAAGGTGACTAAATTATTACAAGATGACAACAAGAAAATTAATGGAGTAGAAGTTAATAATGATCGGCAAGTAAAAGCTAAAGCAGTTTTACTTGCTACTGGTGGTTTTGGTGCTTCTAAAGATTTAATCGCTAAGTATCGACCAGATTTGCGTAACTATAAGACAACTAATCAACCTGGTGCGACTGGAGACGGCTTAAAATTAGCTAATAAAGTGGGAGCACAACTTGAGCAATTAGAGTTAGTTCAAGTTCACCCTACAGTTCAACAAGATACAGATCATGCGTATTTAATTGGTGAAGCAGTACGCGGTGAAGGAGCTATTTTAGTTGATCATCAAGGTAAGAGATTTGTTAATGAATTGAATACGCGAAAGATCGTATCAAATGCGATTACCCAAACTCCAGAACATTCTGCATATTTGATCTTTGACCAAGGAGTTAGAGATAGGGTTAAGGCAATTGAATTTTATGATTCAATTAATTTAGTTGTTCATGGAAACACTATTGAAGAATTAGCTGAAAACATTAAAGTGCCCATTTCCAACCTTGAAGAAACACTTGAAAATTGGAATAAAGCAGTAGCAAATAATGATGATACAAAATTTGGTCGAACTACCGGAATGGCTGAGTTAGACCATGCACCATATTATGCAATTCATATTGCACCTGCTATTCATTACACAATGGGCGGAATTCATGTTGCACCTGATACCCGTGTCTATGATACTAACGGAAACTTTATTTCTGGTTTATATGCTGCGGGTGAAGTTAGTGGTGGCTTACACGGTAACAATCGAATTGGTGGTAATTCGATTGCTGAAACAATTATTTTTGGTCGTGAAGCTGGAAAAGCAATGGCAGATTTAATTAAATAAAGCGCTTTCAATAGAAAGGCTATTTGTGTATACTTAAAGTGTAGAACTTAAGCTTTCATTTAAAGGAGTATATATAAAAATGAGTCGTAGAAAAGTATTTTTAGTTGGTGACGGCCGTGTTGGTTCAACTTTTGCAAATGACTTATTGCAAAATGTTAGAATTGATGAATTGGTAATTTGTGATGTAGTCAAAAAAATTACTGAAGGGGATGCTTTAGATTTAGAAGATTTAGCCCCATTTGTTGGTCAATGCACTGTTAAGAGTGGAGATTATAGTGATGCAAAAGATGCCGATATTGCTGTAATTACTGCCGGAGCCGCAAGAAAACCTGGAATGACTAGACTAGATTTGGTAAAAACTAATGTTAAAATTTTAGAATCAATCATAAAACCAATTGTAGAATCTGGTTTTAACGGTATTTTTGTCGTTTCTGCTAATCCAGTAGATATTCTAACTACTTTAACTCAAAAGTTATCTGGTTTTCCTAAGAATAAAGTTATCGGAACCGGTACATCCCTTGATACAGCTCGCTTGCGTGTGGCTTTATCACATAAGACTGGTGTTAATGTTGATCATATTGATGCTTATGTTTTAGGTGAACATGGTGATACATCTTTTGAAAATTTTGATGAAGCAATTATTGATCATAAGCCTCTTCGTTCTTATAAAGAATTAGATGAAGAAACATTGGTTGAATTAGAGACTGATGTTCGTAAAAAGGGTGGTAAGATCATTGCTAATAAGGGAGCAACTTTTTATGGCGTTGCAATGTGCTTAACACAAATCTGTAAGGCAATCTTAGAAAATAAGGCTCTAGTGATGCCACTATCTGCGCCAATGACTGGAGAATATGGTATTCATGATCTTTACATAGGAAGCCCAGCTGTAGTTACTGCTAATGGAATTAGTGACGTGATTGAGCTTCACTTATCAGAAGATGAAAATAAGAAAATGGCTTATTCAGCAGCTAAGATGAAGGAAGTTGTTGACGGAATTGACCTTTAAACAATAATTTTAATAATTAAAAGCGTCTTGTACTTAAGTTGAGAGTGCAAGACGCTTTTTGTGTGATAAAATTTTAAAGGTATGATATTTAATCAAAGTTTGGGGACTATGAAAGTGAATAGTAAAGAAAGTAAAAATGAACGTGTAAATCAGCTCCATCATCAACATACTTTGTCGCATCATCATCATATGCGAATTCGGTGGCAGGAGTTTTTTACTAGTGATAATATTACACCTGCTAAAAATGCGACTTTGGCTGAACGATCGGTAATTGTAGGGCATATTGGGATGATGCTTCTCTCTTGTGGGACCGGAGCGTGGCGTGTAAGATCAGCGATGAATACAATTGCTCGCTGTTTAGATATGACATGCAGCACGGATATTGGACTTGTTTCAATTGAATATACTTGTGTTGATGCAGATGGTAAGAGTTATACGCAGGCGCTAAGTTTACCATCCACAGGAGTTAATACAACTAAATTAGACCGTATGGAAAATTTCGTCAGTCAGTTTAAAAAAGATAACGGAAATTGGACAATTGGCCAAATTCATAATCGATTAGAAGAAATTTCGACAATGAAATCGCAATATTCTCCATGGCAAGTTGGTTTAGCTTCTGGTCTTGCATGTGCAGGATTTATTTTTTTACTAGGCGGAGGAATTTTTGAAGTTATTTGTGCATTTTTAGGTGCAGGGTGCGGAAATTACGTTCGCCGAAAAATGATTGATCGTCATCTAACTATTTTAGCGAATATTACCGTTGCAGTTGCCGTAGCTTGTGCGGTATATGTAGGGAGTTTTTACTTAATTAGATTATTTTATCCAGTCCGTCTGCGACATTTGGATGGATATATTGGAGCAATGCTCTTTGTAATTCCGGGTTTTCCATTTATTACGTCTGGACTAGATATTTCTAAGCTTGATATGAGATCAGGCTTAGAGAGAATGGCTTATGCAATCATGATTATTGTTGTTGCAACTGCAGTTGGTTGGGTAATGGCTTTGATCTTAAACCTGCATCCGCAAAACTTTGAGAAATTAGGACTAACACCATTAGTTTTAACTATTTTAAGATTAGTTGCTAGTTTCTGCGGAGTTTTTGGCTTCTCAATTATGTTTAATTCTAGAATTCCAATGGCAACTGTTGCAGGGATTTCCGGAGCTATAGCAAATACTTTACGCTTGAGTTTAGTTGATTGGTCAAATGTTCCACCAGCTGTGGCTGCTTTTATTGGAGCCTTTGTTGCAGGAATGTTAGCTTCAATTATTAGACGTAAAACTGGTTTCCCAAGAATTGCTATTACGGTGCCATCAATTGTAATTATGGTGCCGGGACTATATATGTACCGAGCTATGTTTAACTTAGGATTAACGTCATTAAATGCAGGCGCCTTATGGATGGTTCAAGCTTTAATGATTGTAATTTGTTTACCATTAGGCTTAATTGCAGCTCGGATTTTAATGGATAAAGACTGGCGGCATGCCGGATAGATTTTTATTAAAAAGTTGTCATGGAATTTAAACTATGACAACTTTTTTCGTATAATTAATAGAACAAGAGAATTAAAGAGTGAGTGAAAAATGCAAAAGAAAATATTATTGCTTTCAACGGGTGGAACAATTGCGTCAGTTGTTTCAGAAGCTGGGTTAGTGCCTAAAGAATCTGGTGAGCAGTTAATTAATATGTTAGGGGAATTACCTTATGATATTACTGTCGAAGATATTCTCCAACTTGATTCATCTAATATTCAGCCTGAAGAATGGAAATTGATTGCTGAAAAAATTTATGAAAATCGAAATAAGTATGATGGGATTGTAGTATCTCATGGTACTGATACCATGGCCTATACAGCATCCATGCTTTCTTTTATGTTACAAAATATTAATATTCCGGTTGTTCTAACTGGAAGCCAGGTTCCAATTAATGTTGTATTGAGTGATGCACCGGATAATTTAAAATTAGCTTTTGCGGCAGCTGCTAGTTGTCATCCTAATATTTATTTAGCCTTTGATCGAAAAGTTATGCTGGGGTGCAGAAGTGTTAAAGTAAGAACGATCAATTTTGATGCTTTTGAAAGTGTTAATGTACCACCAGTGGCTCGGGTAACATCTGATGGCCTAGTATTTTCTGACCAAAATGTACCTAAAAATACAAAAGATATGAAAGATACAACTTTAAACACTAGCATTAATCCTCATGTTTCTTTAGTTAAACTATTCCCGGGTTTTGATCCTAATTTGCTATTTGCAATGGTCGAAAGCGCATGTCAAGGAATTGTAATTGAAGCGTATGGTTTAGGCGGGATGAATTACATCCGCAGAAATATGGTAGCTGCAATTGGAAAGTTGATTAGAAGAGGAATACCGATTATTGCGACGAGTCAATGCTTATATGAGCGAAGTGATCTTACAAAATATGAAGTTGGGAGAGAAGCATTGCTTGAAGGAGCGATTAGTGCTCGGGATATGACTTCAGAGAGTGCGATTACTAAACTGATGTGGGGATTAGGCCAAAACTGGGATGTTCACCAGATTTCTGATTTTTTTAATACTGATGTAGCTGGTGAGGTAACGATTGAAAAAGACGACAATTTACAGATAGATTAATTTTTTTAAGGATGCAAATGAAGGAAAACTTTAAACAACCAATTGGCTTAACACAAGCAGAAGTTGAGCAAAGAATTAAAGAGGGAAAGGTTAACCGAGCTGTTAATGATCAAGCTAAGACTACCTGGCAAATAATTAAAGAAAATACATTTACGTATTTTAACTTGATATTTTTAGTATTAGCGATCTTGTTAGTGATTGTTGGAGAATACAAAGATTTAACATTTTTACCAGTTATTATCGCAAATATGATAATTGGGATTGTCCAAGAATTACGTGCAAAAAGTGTTTTAGACAAATTAAATGTTATGAATACAACAAAAATAGCCGTAATTCGTGATCAGCAGGAAAAAATTGTACCAATCGAAGATCTGGTTTTAGGGGATGTAATTGTACTTAAAACTGGGGATCAAATTCCTGCTGATGGGCAAGTTGTTTCTGGAACTTTACGAGTAAATGAAGCGTTGCTAACTGGTGAAGCCGATGAAATAGAGAAAGATGTTGGCGCAGAGTTAATGTCTGGAAGCTTCGTAGTTGCAGGAAAAGCTTATGCGCGGCTTGAAAAGGTTGGTAAGAATTCTTATGTTTCTAAGCTAACTTTAGAAGCTAAAGCGATGAATTCAAAAGAGGGCTCTGAAATGGTGCGCTCAATTAATCGATTGATTAAATGGGTTGGAATCATCATCATCCCCTGTGGAATTGCCCTCTTCATTGTTGCCCGTTATGTAAATCATTTAAATTTAGCGGACAGTATTGTCTCAATGGAAGCAGCAATTATTGGAATGATCCCTGAAGGTCTGTATTTATTAACGACAATTGCTTTGGCATTAGCAGCTATGCGTTTAGCGCGTTCCCAAGTTATGCTTCATGATATGAAAAGTGTTGAAACATTAGCTCGGGTTAATGTGCTATGTGTTGATAAAACTGGAACAATTACGGAACCTAAAATGGAAGTAGAGGAAGTTATTCCAGTTAGTGTTACTAAAGAAGAGTTAAGCAAAGAAATTTCTATTTTTGCCCAAAATATGCCGCATGATAATGCAACTATCAAGGCTGTCGCAAAAACTTTTAATCAAAAATTTAATATTCAGGCTACGCAAATCATCCCTTTTACTTCGGTAAATAAATATAGTGGGGCAGTTATTAAGAACAACACTTTATTAATGGGTGCGCCTGAGTTTGTATTGCGGGATCAATTTGAAAATTACGAAAAAGAAATAAATCAATATACCCGACAAGGATATCGAGTTTTAGTTTTTGGAAAATATCCGCATGCACTAAGGGATGAAAAAGAAAAATTGGTAGAGCCTGTTGAGCTATTAGGTTATATTTTAATTTCTAATCCAATCCGTAAAGAAGCAAAAAGTACTTTTGAATATTTTGATCGTCAAGGGGTAAATATCAAGGTGATCTCTGGAGATAACCCGTTAACGGTAGCACGCGTTGCAAAGCAGGCCGGTATTCGGGATGCAGATAAGTTGATTGATGCAACCGAAATTGGTAAAGGCGACTATGAAGAAGTTGTTAAAAAATATAACGTTTTTGGACGTGTTAAACCTGATCAAAAGAAAAAGTTAATTAAAGCTCTTCAAAAAAATGGTAATACTGTTGCAATGACAGGAGATGGTGTTAACGACATTTTAGCAATGAAGACAGCAGATTGTTCAATTGCTATGGCATCAGGCAATAGTGCTGCTGTTCAAGCATCCCAAGTTGTTTTGTTAGATTCTGATTTTGCTAGAATGCCAAAAGTGGTAGATGAAGGTAGAAAAGTAGTTAATAACATTGAAAGATCAGCTAGTTTGTTCTTGGTAAAGAATATCTTTTCATTTTTAATGGCCATCTTTTCTCTTGCCTTTGCAATGTCTTATCCATTGCGTCCGGCTCAAATAGCCTTAATTTCAGCATTTACTATTGGTCTACCATCATTCTTATTAGCTCTTGAAAATAATTACAACCGTATTCGCGGAAAATTTATTCCTAATGTATTGTCAAGGGCAATTCCTGGTGGAATTACAGATATGCTCGCGGTCTCAATTTTGGTAGTGGCAGATATGGTTTTAGAATTAGGAAGACCAGAAGTAGCTACAACGGCTACGATGTTATTAGTCGCAGTAGGGATGATGGTGCTATACCATATTTCTAGACCACTAAATAAATTTAGGTGGACTGTTTTAGGTGGATCCTTTTTAGCATTAGTTTTATCTATTATTTTCTTCCATAATTTATTTGCACTTTCACGTATCTCTGCAACTGCTGTTTTCTTATTGTTAGTTTTATTCTTTGCAGAAATTACTATATTTAGATTATTAAGTAAGTTTGCTGATGGTGTTAGAGAAGTCTTAGTTGCATATGATCAAAAGGGTAAAGATTTAACTATTGATGATATCAAACAAGCCTATCGCAAGGGAAGAAATATGGTAAATATGTCAGTTCCTGAAGAATAAAAGTGGTAAATAAGTATTTTTTTCGCCTGGTTGAATGATACAATTAAACGGTTGAGACAATACTTATCAGAGGTAAGAAATGAAAAATCATAGTGTAGAAAAATATAAAAATAAAATAATAGATTATCTTATTCCTATAATTTTGAGTCTAGTAATTGCAACTGTTTTAATTTGGACTGAATTGACTACTCGATCTGGTCTTACTTTGGATGACACTGCTTTTCACTTTCATCGTTTTTATGATACTTACCAGCAAATACAGAATCATAACTTCTCTTACTTTCAAATGAATTATGGAATGGGTGAGAGTGGGCGAATAGTCAATGCTTTATATGGCCCATTCTTTGCTTATTTAATGGGAAGCTTACTTTTATTTTGTAGTTCTTGGCTTCGTTTTCAAATTCTTATAACCTACCTGATTTTTCTGGTTGGTGGTTTGGGAATCTATCGTTTAAGTCGAAAGATTAAACTATCGCAAGTTGTTTCTTCAATAGTTACGGCACTATTTTTAACTACTGGCTATATTGCATATTGGCCGAGATCCAATGCTTTCAACTCATGGGGTGCCGTTTTAATACCATTTGTATTAATCCAAGGAATTAATCTGCTGAATAATCATAAAAAGCGATTTAGCTGGATTAGTCTTGGAATTGTAATGGCAATTGTAGCTCAGATCCATTTATTAAGCACTTTCTTCTCCATTCTTGCCTTGATTCCTTTCTTTATTTACGGATTAGTTTTGAGTGAAAATAAGCGTCAGATGTGGATTGATGTCTTTAAAGCTGTTGGCTTATTCATTGTGTTAACAGCAAACGTATGGGGTGCATTTTTACTGCTCTATCCGACTAATCAAATGGCATCTCCGATCGATTACTCACCGGTTTTGACCGCTGTTAATCTATCTGTTGCTGGTACTTCAACAATGTGGACGTCAATCACTGAAGTCACATTGCTCCTATTTATTGTTCAACTAATTTATGTAATCTTTAACTTTAAGTCTTCTAAATTAAATACTTTTGTTACCTTAGAAGGCATAGTCTTTCTATATTTAAGTTCTAATTTGTTTCCATGGCAATTTGTGAAGGACACCCTACCAGCAGTAACTGGGTATTTACAATTTCCCAACAGGTTTACTGTCGTAGCATATCCTTTGCTATTTCTTGGAATTGGTTTAACACTGAATGAATTAATTAAGAGTCATGGTAAAAAACTTGGAATGATTGCGAGTGCATTAGCAATTGTAGTAGTGCTATTCAATGTTAGAGCCGACTTTAATGAGATTAATAATAATATTACTTACAACAAAGGAATTACTAGCAATGCTAAGGAGATGAAGGAAAAGGGATTAGCTCCATATATCAATAAAGTGGAAATTAATAGTCCTGATTATCTACCAGTAAGAAAGAAGATCAAATCAAGTGATATTACTGGTATGTTAATGAGTATGTCTCCACAAAAAAATAATTTTGAGCAAAGGGCTCTTTCAAATGGGCGTTTAGAGCTTACTTGGAAAGACTCAACTTCTAAAGTAACTACACTTCCGATTTTTATTTATAAACAATCTGAGTTAAGTTTAAATAGTAAAGTAATAAAACCAAAAGTGAATGAAATAGGGATGCCACAAGTTCAGTCAAGAAAAGGGAAAAATACAGCAATTCTTTCTTTTAAGACTCCAACTTGGTTTACAATTTTACTCTATATTTCAATCCTTAGTTGGGCACTACTAATAATTTATGGTGTATTCAGATGGGTAAAAATCGTTAAAAAGTAGCTAAAAAAGCTTCTCAAAACTAGAATTATTTTTCTAGTCATGAGAAGCTTTTTACTTAATCTTATTACTCTAATAAATCAACGAAAGTGGCATTAGTGACTTTTTGTAAATCATCAGGATTGATCATGATACTTCTACCAACCTCACCACTTGAAACAGCAATTTGATCATGTTCTTTCATGCTGCTATCTAAATAAATAGGAAAATGATGCTTTTGGTAAATTCCAATTGGAGTGTTGGCCCCATGAACATAACCAGTAGTTGCGACTAACTTCTTAAGTGGAAGTAATTCACATTTTTTGTTACCAGAAGCTTTAGCAAGTTTTTTCATACTTAAGTGCTCGGTAACAGGAACAACTCCAACTACTGGACTATTTTTATTTCCCTCACATACCAAGGTTTTGTAGACCAAAGCCTCTTCATCGTCTAAAATGGAAGTATCCATTTGTTTAACATCGCCTTTTTGAACTGTGGCGAATTGTAATTGCTTATATGGAATCTTTTGTTGGTCGAGCATCTTCTCAATCAACGTTTTATTAAGTTTTTTCTTTTTATTTTTTTTCGACATTTTTCTCACCTTTTAATATCATAAACGTGAGAATTTAACATGTCAAAAGGGGACAAGATTAGTGAAATTATTAGCGATAAAAGTGGAATGTAGTCATGAATTAGAAGATGGATTAAGTTTCTTCATGCAAGATGAACTGAATGCACAAGGAATTGAAAGTCGTAAACGAAGTGACTTTGTTTTAGAAGGTCAAAAACATGATAGTAGCTTGGTTGAATTAGATGATATTGAGAATCTGCCTGAAGATTTAGAATTAACGGCATATTTTGATTATGAAAATGCTGATAAAAAGAAGATAATTCAAAAAATTACTGATAAAATAGCTGAAATGAAGGGTTATGGCTTAGATGCTGGCAACGTTTCAATTAGCACTAAGGAAGTGGCTGATGAAGATTGGAATACAGCTTGGCAAAAATACTATCATGTGATTGACTTTTCAAGACATTTAGCTATCGTTCCCGAATGGGAAGACTATCAACCGGCTTTCTCTGATCAACAACTGATTCGTTTAGATCCAGGACTTGCCTTTGGTACTGGTGGGCATACGACAACACAGTTAGTTTTGCTTGCTATGGAACGTGCTTTAGTTAAGCCGATGTCTGTTTTAGATGTTGGTACTGGCTCTGGTATTTTGGCAATTGCTGCAAGTAAGTTAGGAGCAAGCCATGTATTAGGAACTGACATCTCTGATGAAGCTGTTACTGCCGCTAAAGAAAATATTGCCTTAAATAATATTGATAATATTGATGTGCGTAAGGCTAATTTGTTAAAAGATATTGATGAAAAATATGATCTAATCGTGGCAAATATTTTAGCTGATATTCTGTTAGAATTAATTCCGGATCTAGATAATCATTTGAATGAAAATGGTAAAATTATTTTTTCAGGAATTGATTATTTACAACTTCCCAAGATAGAGAGGGCGCTAGAAGAGAATAATTTTGTAATTAAAATGAAAATGCAAGAAGGCCGCTGGATTGGACTATTAATTGCTAGAAAACCAAATTAAAAATATTAATTAAAAGAAAAGGTAAGCGAAAAATGAAGAAAAATAGTGAAGAAAAGAAAAATTTTAATTTTAAGGCTTCATGGAGTAAAATAAATGAAAAATCATTTATGCCTCTTATTTGGTTAACTTTATTAGGAGTAATTGTTTGGATTATCTGTCCACTCGTTCATCTAAGTCGAGTTTGGCGAATTGGACTAGTTTTCTTTATTTTTAATACTTATTTAAGCTACCAAATTGGTCGTATTATGCAAATTAGAAAGTTAAGCTGTTGGTGGCTACTTCTTTTTCCTGTAGTTTTTGCTATTGCAGTTTTCATTCACTTTGCTAAATATAACTTCTTATTGTGCTTAGTATATTTAAGTTTTGAATTATTTGGTTTATGGCATGATGATTTTTACAAAGAAAAGAAATAAAGAATAGGTGATACGTTATGTCAAAATATCATGAAATGACTCATGAAGAAGTTCTTGCTGAATGTAAGAAATATATGAATGATGAACACTTAGCTTTTGTTGAATCAGCATATGAATTTGCTAAGAAAGCACATGAGGGTCAATTCAGAGTTTCCGGACAACCTTATATCATTCATCCCACTCAAGTTGCTGGAACACTGGCAACTTTACGTTTAGATCCTGACACAGTAGCGGCTGGATATTTACATGATACGGTTGAAGATACACCTGTAACTAACGATGATATCAAAGAAAAATTTGGTAAGGACGTTGCATTTATTGTTGATGGTGTGACTAAATTAAGTAAGATTCAATATAAATCTAAGAGCCATGAAGAATACTTGGCTGATAATCACCGTAAGATGTTAATTGCGATGGCTAAAGATTTACGTGTAATCATGGTTAAATTAGCCGACCGTTTACATAATATGCATACTTTAGACCATTTGCGCCCAGATAAACAAAGAAGAATTGCAGACGAAACTTTAGATATCTATGCTCCTCTTGCTGATCGTTTAGGTATTGGAACGATTAAGTGGGAACTTGAAGATATGAGTTTACATTATCTCAACCCACAACAATATTATCGGATTGTTAATTTAATGCAGTCTAAGCGAAGTGAGCGTGAAGGATATATTGCGGATGCAATTTCGACTTTGAAGCAAACTTTAGATAGCTTAGGCATTAAGTATGAGATTTATGGTCGTCCAAAACATATTTATTCAATTTATAAAAAAATGGTTAATAAGCACAAAGACTTTAGCGAGATTTATGACTTATTAGCTGTTCGAGTAATAGTTAAATCTGTGAAAGATTGTTACGCTGTTTTAGGTGCAGTTCATACTAAATGGAAGCCAATGCCAGGTCGTTTTAAGGACTATATTGCCGTTCCAAAGGTAAATGGCTATCAATCTCTTCATACTACAATTATTGGACCTGGAGGCAAGCCGCTAGAAATCCAAATTAGAACAGAGGCTATGCACCAAGTTGCTGAATACGGTGTCGCGGCTCACTGGGCATATAAAGAAGGCGTCAAGGGAGAAGTTGAGCAAACAGATGCAAATAAAAAGCTCAACATGTTCCAAGAAATTCTTGAGCTCCAAAATGAGACCAAAGATTCTCATGAATTTATGAAGAGTGTTAAAACAGATATCTTCTCAGATAGGGTATATGTTTTTACACCTAAAGGCGATGTTTATGAACTTCCTAAAGGCTCAGTTCCTTTAGATTTTGCCTACATGATTCACTCAGAAGTTGGTGCACATTCTGTTGGGGCTAGAATTAATGGTAAAATTGTTCCCCTAGACTACAAATTAAAAACTGGTGACATCGTTGAAATGTTAACTCAAGCATCAGCTCGTCCATCTCGCGACTGGGTTAACTTAGTTAAAACTTCACGTGCTCGTAATAAAATCAAGCGCTTCTTTAAGACTGAAGATAGAGAAGAAAACATTGAAAAGGGACAAAACATGATTGAACAAGAATTATCAAATCGTGATTTAGTTCCTAAAGAATTCATGACTAAAGCTGATGTTCAGCGAGTTATTGATCATTTCAACTATCACAACGATGAAGAGTTGTTTGCTGCAGTTGGGTATGGTGAAGTTTCTGCGGCAACAGTCGCAAATCGTTTAACTGAAGATTTACGTAAAAAAGCTGAAGATGAAAAGCAACGTCAACTTGAAGAGAAAATCATGAACGCTGGTCAGCAAAGTACTGAAGAAGATAACGATTCAGATGCTCCGGCAGATATTATGCGTGTTAAGCATAATAATGGGGTTATGGTCCAGGGTGTATCTGACTTAATGCTGCATTTAGCTAAATGTTGTAATCCTGTTCCTGGTGATCCAATTATTGGTTATGTAACTAAAGGACGCGGGGTAACTATTCACCGTGCAGATTGTCCGAATATAACCGAAGAAGCTAAAAAGCAGGGTCGACTGATTGATGTTGCTTGGGAAAATATCGCTAAAGATAAGAATAAAGAGAACTATAATGCTGACATTGAAATTTATGGTTTTAATCGTTCCCGTCTCTTAAGTGATGTAATCAATGCCCTAAATTCTAAAACTAAGAATATTGTCAATATTTCTGGAAAAGTAGATAGTAATAACATGGCTCATATTTATGCAACTGTCTCAGTTAGAGATGCAGCTCATTTGGAAGATATTTTAAGTCGAATGAGGGATGTGCCAAATGTTTATGAAGCAAAGAGGTCAATTAATTAATGCGTGTTGTTATTCAAAGAGTAAATAAGGCACAAGTTGCTATTGATAATGAAGTCGTAGGTAAAATTAAGCGTGGTTTTCTTTTATTAGTGGGCTTACGGAATGGCGATGAATTAGAACAAGTTAAAAAAGCAGCTGATAAAATTGCTAAAATGCGTATTTTTGAAGATAAAGAGGGTAAAACTAATTTATCTTTGAAAGATGTTAATGGTGAAATTCTAAGCGTTAGTCAGTTTACCTTGCTAGCAAATACTAAAAAAGGAAATCGACCAAGTTTTGTAGAAGCTATGCGTCCACCTAAGTCAAAACAATTATGGGAAGACTTTAATCATGAACTAGAGGATAAAGGCTTCCATGTTGAGACAGGTGAATTTGGTGCTGACATGCAGGTTAGTTTAGAAAATGATGGTCCCTTTACAATTGTATTAGACATTTAAAATATTTAAGTAAAGGCTTACAAAGGTTGACTTTGTTGACTGAAAAATATAAGCTAAAAAGGAATTATCGATGACGAAGAATGTAGATTAGCATGATCTATCTCAGAGACCGCTTGTTTGGTGAGAATAGCGGATAGGTTGCGATCTGTGACACCTTTAGCAGATAATGGATCGTTTCGCGAGCGTTAATCGCAGCAAGCAAAAGGTGGTACCGTGCTAATTTATTGCGCCCTTGACTCAGTTCAAGGGCGCTTTTTTATTAATATATTAAAGGATGATTAAATGAAAGTTCAAAGACCAAAAGGTACAGTCGATATTTTGCCAGGAGAATCTGGTTCATGGGAAAAAGTAGAATCTATCGCTAGGAACTTTTTTAAAAGAGCTAATTACCGTGAGATAAGAACACCTAGTTTTGAAAATTATGAAGTTTTTTCACGTTCTAGTGGTGAAACTTCAGACGTTGTTTCAAAAGAAATGTACGACTTTAACGATAAGGGTGGTCGTCACATTGCATTGCGTCCTGAAGGAACTGCTGGTGTAGTTCGTGCTTATGTAGAAAATAAGCTTTATGGACCAGATGTTGTAAAGCCATTTAGCGTTTACTACATTGACAATACTTTTAGATATGAAAGACCACAAGCCGGTCGTCAACGTGAATTCCACCAGATTGGTGTTGAAAGTTTTGGCTCTGACAGTCCATTAGCAGATGTAGAAACTTTAATGATGGCACATGATTTACTCGCTGAATTAGGTGTTAAAAATTATGAATTACACATTAACAGTTTAGGTAATGCTCAAGTTCGTGAAGCATATCATGATGCTTTGGTAAATTACTTTACACCAGTTAAAGATCAACTTTCTGAAGATTCACAACGTCGCTTAAGTCAAAATCCATTAAGAATCTTGGATTCAAAAGATGAACGAGATAAGAAGTTTTTACCTAATGCTCCTAAGATTGTTGATTACTTAGATGATGAATCTCGGGAAAACTTTAAAACAATTACTGATATGTTAGAGCAATTGGGCATTAACTATGTAATGGATGATGATTTAGTTCGTGGTCTTGATTACTACACTGGAATTATTTTTGAGTTCATGGTTGAAGATAAGAATCTATGGGAATCAGCAACGACAATTTTAGGTGGAGGACGCTACAACCACTTAGTTGAAGAGTTTGATGGACCAGAAACACCTGCAGTTGGTTTTGGTATTGGGGAAGAAAGATTAATGCTTGTATTGAAAGAGCAAAATCCAGACCTTTTCCAAGAAGAAGGAATAGATTTCTTTATTACTAATATTGGTGCAGGAACTGAGTTTAAAGCTGTTGAAGTTGCACGTAGTTTACGTGAACAAGGCTTTAGTGCACAATATGATGTTGACCAAAAGAAGCTTAAACAACAGTTTAGAAAAGCTGATCGCGTTCATGCAACATTTGTAATTACCTTGGGAGCTAAAGAATTAGAAAATGGCGTTTTAA
This sequence comes from Lactobacillus johnsonii, assembly GCF_014058685.1. Taxonomy (NCBI): domain Bacteria; kingdom Bacillati; phylum Bacillota; class Bacilli; order Lactobacillales; family Lactobacillaceae; genus Lactobacillus; species Lactobacillus johnsonii. The sequence continues at coordinate 859,092 of NZ_CP059055.1, forward strand.
ATATTAAGCGTTTAAGTGATGGTAAAACTATCGATCTTAGCTTAGAAGATATAAATAATATGCAAGATGTTATAAATAAATTGGAGGATTAACATGGAACATATGGACAAAAGAACTGATTACGCTGGTAATATTACTAGCAAATATGAAGGACAAGAAGTAACCCTTTATGGTTGGGTTCAACGTGTTCGTAATTTAGGAAACTTAGTTTTCATTGACCTTCGTGACCGTGAAGGAATCGTACAAGTTGTTGTTAACAAAGATTCCGGTGAAAAGTTAATGGAAATTGCTGATTCATTGAATAATGAAGATGTAATTGAAGTAAAGGGAAAAGTAGTTAAGCGTTCAAGTGTAAACCCAGAAATGAAGACTGGTGAAGTTGAAGTAGATGCTACTGAAATTGACGTACTAAACAAATCAAAAGTACCACCATTTGAGATCAAAGATGATATTAATGCGGCAGAACAAACTCGTTTGAAGTACCGCTACCTTGATTTACGTCGTCCAACTCTTCAAAGAGCAATTATTTTACGTTCAAAGATTTTGAAGGCAGTTCACGAATACTTCGATGAACAAGGCTTTATTGATATTGAAACTCCAATTTTAGGTAAATCATCTCCTGAAGGTGCTCGTGACTACTTAGTTCCTTCAAGAATTTACCCAGGTAGTTTTTATGCTTTGCCACAATCACCACAATTATTTAAACAATTATTAATGGGTGCTGGCTTTGATAAATACTATCAATTAGCTCGTTGTTTCCGTGACGAAGACTTACGTGGTGACCGTCAACCGGAATTTACTCAAATCGATATGGAAACTTCTTTCTTAGATGAACAAGGTGTTCAAGACTATACTGAAGGTCTTTTAAAGAAGATTATGAAAGATGTTATGAACATCGATTTAAAGACTCCAATCAAGCGCATTACCTGGGACGAAGCAATGAACAAGTATGGTTCTGACAAGCCTGATACTCGTTATGAAATGTACCTTCATGATTTAAGCCCAATCTTCAAAGATAGTGACTTTAAGGTATTCTCTGGTGCAATTGCTGATGGTGGTGTAGTTAAAGGTATTGCTGTTAAGAATGGTGCTAAAGAATATTCACGTAAGAAGATTGAAGAAAAACAAGACTACATCAAGCGCTACAATGCTAAAGGTTTAGCTTGGGTTAAATATGAAGATGGCGAATTTTCAGGACCTATTGCTCGTTTCTTAACTGATGAAAACAAAGAAGCTTTGAAGAAAGAATTTTATCTTGAAGGCGGCGAATTAATCGTTATTGTTGCTGACAAGTGGAAGGTTGTTACCGATTCACTTGATCACCTACGTCGTGAATTTGCTCATGAAACTGGTATTATTCCAGAAGGTGTCTTTGACTTTGTATGGGTAGTTGACTGGCCATTGTTTGAGTATGATGAAGGTTTAGGTCGCTGGATTGCTGCTCACCACCCATTCACTATGCCAGATGACGAAGGTATTAAGTTGTTAGATACTGATCCTCATAAAGCTCATGCACGTTCATACGATATTGTTATGAACGGAGATGAAATGGGTGGTGGATCAATCCGTATCCACAAACGTTCAATTCAAGAAAAGATGTTTAAGGCCTTAGGTTTCACTAAGAAGCGTGCTTATGAACAATTTGGTTACTTAATGGATGCTTTAGATATGGGATTCCCACCACATGCTGGTCTTGCTATTGGTCTTGATCGATTAGCTATGATGTTAGCAGGTAAGGACAACATTCGTGACGTTACTGCCTTTCCAAAGAATGCTTCTGCTTCTGAGCCAATGATGCATGCTCCAGCTCCAGTTGCTGATCAACAATTAGCTGACATTGGTATTGAAGTTGAAAAGCAATATGAAGATAGTGTTAAAGAAACTGAACAACGTCTTGAAAAAGAAGCTCAAGAAGATGCCGATAAGAACTCAACTTGGGATGAATAATCTTAGTTAAAAATTTGAGTAATAAAAAATTGCATTACCTAACTTTTAAAGCAGGTAATGCAATTTTTTATTTATTTAGATATTTTCAACAAATTTTGCAATTCGTTTTAAGGCTTCTTGTAATTGTTCGGTCGAAGAAGCGTAAGACATTCTAACATATCCTTGGCCGCCCTTACCGAAATAGCGACCTGGAGTCACACCAACTTTTGCTTTAGTGGCTAATTCATTAGCGAAGGCTTCGTCGTCGGTACCAAAAGTATCAGGAATTTTAGCAAAAATGTAGAAAGCTCCTTGTGGAGTAGACATTTCAAAGCCTAATTTTTCTAGACCAGTTTTCATAAATTCCAATCTGTCTTCGTAAATTTTGCGTGCTTCAAGAGGATCTGCTTGTCCATTATTTAGTGCTTCAATTGCAGCAGCCTGAACATTATCGGTTACGGAGGTAACAAGAAAAGCATTTACTTTTTGAATGGTTTTCATAATATCTGCAGGAGCTGCAATATATCCTAAACGCCACCCAGTCATTGCATATGCTTTTGAAAGTCCTGAAATTAGAATATTGCGCTCAGGAATATATTGAGATAAAGAATGATGAACATTATTATCGTAAACCAATTCACCATATATTTCGTCTGTAACCGAGAAGAGATGGTACTTGGTAATAACCTCTGCAAGTGCCTTTAAAGTGGCTGCTGGATAAACACGACCTGTTGGATTAGATGGATCAGTTAAAATGATTGCTTTAGCACCTTTTCCTTCATTTTGTAGTACTGTTTCAAGATGTTCAGGAGTCAGGATAAAATCATCTTTTGAAGTATCAATTTGAACTGGGATAGCTCCGGTTAATTTAATTAGTTGAAAGTAGAGTGCCCATACTGGCGTAGGAACTAAAATCTTATCACCTGGATTTAAAATTGACATGAATACATCATTTAAAGCTCCAGTGGCTCCAACTGTAACACAAATTTCAGTTTTTGGATCGTATTTAACATCAAGGCTGCGATCGAGATAGTTGCTGATAGCTTCTAATAACTCAGGCTTACCTGCTTGTGGTGCATAATGCGAGTCGTTTGCTTTAATATCGGCAATAGCTGCATCTTTAACATGATCTGGTGTATTTAAGTCAGGTTCTCCAATCGTTAATTTAATAATTCCTGGGATTTGAGAAGCTTTTTCATCAAAAGCTCTAATTTTTGAAGGTCCTAAAGAATTTAATCGTGTATTTTTTGTAAGTGATAAATCATTTGATAATTTTGGCATAAAAAATCCCCCTCTAATATTATAGATTATTGTATAGAAACAAAAATCATGAGACAACATTTTTATGTTAAAATTTGATATCTTTAATTTTAGAAGGTGAAAAAATGTTTGATAAAAAAGAAGCTCTTAAAAAATTAAATTCTGAGCAATATGAAGTTACACAACATGCAGCAACTGAAATGCCTTTTAGTGGAAAATATAACGATTTTAGTCAAAAAGGAATTTATGTCGATGTAGTTTCTGGTGAACCACTTTTTTCAAGTCAAGATAAATATGATGCAGGCTGTGGTTGGCCGAGTTTTACTAAGCCAATAACAAAATTAAGTTATAAACGGGATCAATCCCATGGAATGGAGCGAACCGAAGTGAAAAGCCCCATTGCCGATTCCCACTTAGGTCATGTTTTTACTGATGGACCAGTTGATCAGGGAGGATTAAGATATTGTATTAATTCTGCTTCCTTAAAATTTATTCCATATGGTAAGCTAGAAGAGGAAGGCTATAATCAATATAAAAAAATATTTGAGGAATAGGATCATGAATTTAATACAAGTTTTTGATAATTTGAAGGTTCCAGAAGAAAATATTCCTGAATTATTAGAGTTTGCTGGTCAACATGAAGACTTTTTGACAAAGATAGTTAAAGCCTCTGGTAATCAGGTTGAATACAGTGTAAGTGCGACGCAGTCTGCCAATAGTAAGCTCGAAGATAAACAAATTGCCTTTTTAGGAAGTTCGGTTACTTATGGTGCAGGTGCCTTAAGTGAATCATTCGTAGATTATTTAAGGAAAAAAGATGGGATGTATCCATTTAAAGAAGCTGTTTCAGGAACAACCTTAGCCGAAAACGGTGATGATTCTTATGTGGCACGCTTAGAGAAACTTCCAATTTTAGAAAATATAAGTGCGTTTGTTTTGCAGCTTTCAACTAATGATGCTAAAGCTGACATTCCTTTAGGCAAAATTAGTGAAAATGACAAGTATGATATTACGACTAGTATTGGGGCAATTGAATTCATTTTAGAATATGTTAAAAAGACTTGGAATTGTCCTGTTTTGATTTATTCTAATCCATCTTTTGATTCTGAAAAATACAGTGAATTAGTAGAAGCTACAAAAGAATTACAAAAGAAATGGAAGTTTAAGTTTCTTAATATGTGGGATGATAAGAACTTTAATTATAGTGAAAAAGAGCGTCAACTATATATGGTTGATGATATTCATCCAACTCGGGCCGGATATAAGATAAGCTGGCTTCCTGAATTTGAAAAAGCTCTCAATGATATTTATAAAAATTAGTTTTGTTTAAAATCCATCTTTTGATTTTATATAATCAAGAGATGGATTTTCTTTTTATTCTTTTGCAGGATAAAGTAAAAATACATTTATTACGTTAATATAATTATGTAAAGTATTATGCCGATAATTGAACTAAGAGTTAAAAGAAATAATATTTGAAAATTGATTTAATATAAACGCAGGCTATAATCGATGCACTTAACAGACTTGATAAGCTATAAAACTAAATATTATAACTAAGAAAGAAACTAGAAATCTGTTATCATAGCAATATAGAATATCACTTAGATTTGTTTTATATTTAATTAGAAAGCTGATATTAATGGTTAAACTAACAGAAGCTAGAAAAAAAGCAAATAAAAAATGGAATCAAAATAATAAAGAACGAGTACAATATATCAATAAGCGCTCTGCTACTAAAAGTTTTATTTTAAATTTGGCAACTGAAGAGGATTTAAAAAATATAGAGACTTATATAGCCGAAAGAAAAACAAAATTGGATATTAATAATTATTCTAATTAAACTAGTAGGTAATTCCCTCACTTTAATGGATATATCCTATCGTGCGGGTTTTATTATGTCTAGAATTGCAGAATAAAAATTGTGTAGATATTTGTTACTGTATTAATAGAAAGAAATGATGAAAAAACTAAAATAAGTTGTGTGATTTACTATAAGTCATTATAAGGTAAACAATTAAAGAAAATAAAAATAGTGGAAATATAGTGAAAATAATCCATAATTATTCGAATTTAGAAAGAAGTGCTAATAAAATGAAAGACGTTAAATCCCTTGATAACAATGAAAATTCGCACTATGACACAGCTATCTTTGCTGGCGGATGTTTCTGGTGCATGGTTGCTCCTTTCGATACATATCCTGGTGTCATAAAAGTCGAATCAGGTTATACGGGTGGGGTCGTGCCTAACCCTACTTACGAACAAGTTTGTACGGGATTAACTGGGCATACTGAGGCGGTTCGCATTACTTATGATGCAAATAAACTATCTTATGAGGATTTAGTTAATATTTATTGGCAAGTTACTGATCCAACTGATGCTATGGGACAGTTTCAAGATCGCGGTAGTCAATATCAACCAGTTATTTACTATAATTCACCTGAACAAAAAGAAATTGCTGAACAATCACGTAAATCTTTAGCAGATTCAAATAAGTTTTCAGATCCAATTGTAACCCGTATTGAACCAGCAACGCCTTTCTATTTGGCTGAAGATTACCATCAAGATTTCTATAAAAAAGATCCAGCTCGCTATGCTCTAGAAGAAGCCGGAGGAAGAGAACAATTTATCAAAGAACATTGGAAAAAATAGACTTGTTTTTAACTATAAATATCTTTACACTAGATACGTTATAAACATAGTAAAAGAGGAAAATTATGAGTACATTAGAAAGGCTTTCGCGACGCCATATTTTAATTTCAAAGTTATCAGCAGCTTTGTTTTATGCTTTAGCCGTTGCTATCGCCTTAAACTTCTTCTGGCAACCTGGTAAAATTTATGCTTCTGGAATTACCGGTTTTGCCCAAATTTTGCAGTCGGTATCAGAACGATATTTGCCATTTACATTAGCTACATCAGTAATGTATTTTGTACTAAATATCCCATTATTTATTTTAGGATGGTTTAAAATTGGCCACCGTTTTACGATTTTTACTTTAATTGCAGTTTTATTGGCATCTATCATGATGAAAATTATTGCTCCAATTAAGATGAGCTATGATCCAATTATTTGTGCGATTTTTGGTGGTGTAATTAACGGGGTTGGTACTGGAATAGCTTTAAAATCAGGTATTTCTACTGGTGGATTAGATGTCTTAGGGATTATCTTACGGAAGAAAACTGGTAAAAGTTTTGGTCAAATAAATATCTTTTTTAACCTAATTATCGTAATCTGTGCCGGTTTTGTATTTGGATGGACTCGAGCCCTATATACGGCTTTGAACATCTTTGTTAATGGTAAGGTAATAGATGCCGTTTATAATCAACATCAAAAGATGCAGGTCTTAATCGTAACGGAACATCCTAAACATATTATTGATGGAATTCAGGCTAAGATGCATCGTGGGATTACGATTTTACATGATGCAGAGGGTGCGTATAGTCATACTGAAAAGACAGTCTTATTAATGGTAATTGATAAATATGATATGTATGACATTTATAATATTGTCTTAAATAATGATCCGTATGCCTTTATGAGTTTAAGCGAAGTTTCGAAGGTATATGGAAGATTCAAAGAACAGACACCAGTTTAGATGTTACTAGAAAACGATTATTTCACTTTATATAACAAAGGAAATGGTCGTTTTTCTTTAAAAATATTTTTATGTAGGGAAATCTAACATGGAAAATCGTTTTAAAAGTGTTTTTGATATCATTGGTCCAGTTATGATTGGGCCCTCTAGTTCACATACAGCTGGTGCAGTAGCAATTGGTAGAGAAGGAAATAAGCTTTTTGGGGGAATTCCTAAAAAGGTTACTGTCCATTATTATGGCTCTTTTGCTCAAACTCATCGTGGACATGGTACGGATTATGCCATTGCAGCCGGCGTTTTAGGCTTTACTACTTCTGATTTACGAGTACCAAAAGCTCCAGAAATTGCACGTAAGCGCGGTATTGATATTAGATTTGTAGAAGAAAAGGGAGAAAGCCCTATTCATCACCCGAATACAGCGATTTTAGATATGACTGATAGTCATAAAAAAGTTCAGTTGGCAGGCTGTTCCATTGGTGGTGGGGCAATAGAAATTCGACGCTTAGTAATCCATGATATTGTGGTTGAGCCAGGCGGTACGTTACCAATTGTTCTATTGATCGACCCAGAAAGAAAAATAAAAAATCAAAGATCCTTAACTTCCTTTTTACAACAAAAGGCACCTTTTAATGAAAGCAGAATTTATAAAAGCTCTGAATACTATATCTATGAATATGATATTCAAAACTATTTTAAGCCTTCTTTAATTGGAGAACTCAAGAAAAAATATAAAAACATTGTTTGTTTATGAAATGAGAAACTAATGTATAATCATGTTAAAGAAATTGTTGCAGACGCTGAAAAAACAGAAAAACCTATTTCAGAATTAATAATTGAGCAAGAATGCAAATCATCAGGTCTATCTAGAGAAAAAGTATGGAATAAAATGAAATATAATCTTGAAACCATGCGTGCTGAGGTTAGTAAGGGAAGTACTGGTAAAGGAGTATTTTCTCATACTGGCTTAACAGGCGGTGAAGCGATTAAAATAAAAAATTATCGTGAAAAAGGCCATACTCTTTCTGGTGATTTTATGATGGAAGCTGTGCAAAATGCTGTAGCAACAAATGAAGTAAATGCTGCGATGGGCGTTATTTGTGCAACTCCAACCGCTGGCTCTTCTGGAACTCTTCCAGGTATTTTATTTATGCTTGAAAAAAAGCTAGACTTAAATGAAGAGCAAATGATTCGTTTTCTCTTTACTGCAGGAGGAATGGGATTAGTTATTGGAAATAATGCGGAAATTGCTGGGGCAACCGGCGGATGCCAAGCAGAAGTCGGTTCAGCGTCCGCAATGGGCGCAGCAGCGGCTGTAGAAATAGCTGGTGGTACACCCGCGCAAAGCTCCCAAGCTTTAGCGATTGCGATGTCTAATTTATTGGGACTAGTATGTGATCCAATTGCAGGACTAGTAGAAGTACCCTGTGTAAAAAGAAATGCCATTGGGGCGGGCAACGCACTAATTGCAGCTGATATGGCACTAGCTGGATGTACCAGTGTTATCCCGGCTGATGAATGTATTGATGCTATGAAAAAAGTTGGTCATCAAATGCCAGTATCATTAAGAGAAACTGGTATTGGAGGATTAGCAGGCACTCCAACAGGACAAGCTATTAAGGCTAGAATTTTTGGAAAAGATGTTTAAAATGCGGACTAGTGAAGAAATTAAGCAAAATATTATCAATCAACTAGCAACTGTCATAGACCCAGAATTAGGAGTGGATATTGTTAACCTAGGACTAGTCTACGAGATTGATCTAGATGAAGATGGAATTTGTCTGATTAATATGACTTTAACTACTCCAGCTTGTCCTTTAACAGAAGTATTAATTGAATTAGTTAATGCTGCGGTTATGAAAGTTCCTGAAGTTCAAAATGTTGATGTTGAGTTCGTTTGGTACCCAGTTTGGAGTCCTGAGAAAATGAGTGATCAGGCTAAAAAATATTTTGGATATGACGAAAAATAAATAGAGACATAAAAAAGGTCTTTCAAAATTTAATGAAAGATCTTTTTAAATCGTTTAATTTTATTTGTTACTTAGCGTAGTCATCAATGCCGAGGTGTTCTAAAATTAGTGCTGCTGTTTCTTCAATTGAACGATGAGCAACGTTAATTACATAGCAACCAAGTTTTTTATAAAGTTTATCGGCTGCTTCAAGTTCTGCATTGATAGAATCCATATTAGAGTAAGTAGTATCTGGGTTCAAACCATAGGCTATCATTCTTTGTCGTCTGATCTCGTTCAAAACGGACGGATCATTTGTTAAACCAATGATTTTCTTAGGATTAATCTTATAGATTTCATCTGGAATATGGGTTTGAGGTACAAGTGGTAAATTAGCGACCTTAAGATTCTTGTTAGCTAAGAATAAAGAAAGTGGAGTCTTAGAAGTTCGAGAAACACCAAGTAAAACAACGTCAGCTTCTAAGAAACCTTTTGGATCTTTTCCGTCATCATACATAACAGCAAATTCCATTGCAGAAATTCTATCAAAGTAATTTTGCCCCATGTGGTGAACAGCACCAATTTCATGTTTAGGTTCTTCGCCAGTTAAAGCATGAATATTATCAATTACGCCAGATAGTAAGTCGACGTATTTCATATTATGTTCACGCGCAAATTTAATTACAGCCAATTGTTCATCTTCGTGAATCAAGGTAAAGGCAATTAATACGTTTTCAAATTCTGTGATTTCACTAAAAACTTTTTCTAGCTTTTCTCGATTTGTAATAAAAGGATAGCGGCGGTAGTTAAACTTAACATTTGGATATTGGACCGCCCCAGCTTGTACCATGTTGAAAGCTGTATCCCCAACAGAGTCAGAAATAATAATTAGATTAACAATTTTTTGATTTTCTTTTTTTTCTTCAGTCATATATTTCACCTCATTAATTATCTAAATTATACCAAAATAAGTAAGAAAAATGTTAATCGACTATTGACCGTTTTTTCTCGTTTAGCTATAATTTAACTATATTGTTGTGGCACATATTTGTGTGCCAAGAAATGGAAGGAGGGATCTCACATGGCTAAGACAATCGTTCACGAAAACGAGTCTATTGATGATGCTCTTCGTCGTTTCAAACGTTCCGTTTCTAGAAGTGGTACCTTGCAAGAATACCGCAAGCGTGAATTCTACGAAAAACCAAGCGTTAAGAGAAAGTTAAAATCCGAAGCTGCTCGTAAGCGTAGACATTATTAATATAGAAAAAGCTCCTGGTAGAAAATTCTTCTATCAAGAGCTTTTTTTATATAAAAAGTTTAAAATAGACTGTGTAAGTTTTGATTAAAGAGGAGAATTAAATACAATGTCACTAAATGATACTTTAATGCAAGATATGAAAACAGCTATGAAAGCCAAAGATAAGGAAGCTTTAACTACAATTCGCTCGCTTAAGGCTGCAGTAATGAATTATAAAATTAAAGTGGGACATGATCTAACTAGTGATGATGAATTAACAGTTTTGTCCAGCGCTCTTAAACAACGCAAAGAATCTTTAGAAGAATTTACTAAGGCTGGCAGAGATGATTTAATTAATCAAACAAAGAATGAAATGAAATTAATTGAAAAATACATGCCAAAGCAAATGTCTAAGGAAGAACTTGAAGAAACTGTTGAAGAAACAATTAAAGAAGTTGGAGCAAGTTCTAAAAAAGACTTTGGTAAAGTTATGCAAGCTTTAATGCCAAAAATTAAGGGTAAGGCTGATGGTAAAGCAGCTTCTTCAATTGTTGGTAAAAAGCTTAACTAATAGCTTTTATTAAACGGAGGATTTTAAGTGGGACAAACTATAGAAGCAACATTTACACCAACTAAACCAGAAACAATCATGAATTTAGTTGGAATTAACGATGCAAATTTGCGTTTAATTGAAGAATCTTATGATGTGCAGGTAACTGATACTGGTAGTGAAATCGAAGTAACCGGAGAAGAAAGCATTGTTAAGAAAATTATGCAAATTTTTACTGCTTTGGATAAGGTTGTTACCCGTGGAGTTACTATTACTGCAACTGATGTTGTTAGCGCAATTAAGATGGCAGATAAGGGAACTTTAGAATTTTTTGGAGAATTATATAATAAAATTCTAATTAGGGATGCTAAAGGTCGCCCAGTTCGCGTTAAGAATATGGGACAAAAACGCTATATTGAGGCTATTCAAAAATATGATGTCGTTTTTGGAATTGGACCAGCTGGTACAGGAAAGACTTTTCTAGCCGTAGTTATGGCGATTGCAGCCTTTAAAAAAGGAGAAGTGTCCCGGATTATTTTGACTAGACCAGCAGTAGAAGCAGGCGAATCATTAGGATTTCTTCCAGGAGATTTGAAAGAAAAGGTTGATCCATATTTGAGACCAATCTATGATTCTTTATATGCCATTTTAGGTGTAGAACCAACCAATCGTTTAATGGAACGTGGAGTTATTGAAGTGGCTCCACTAGCATATATGCGTGGTAGAACTTTGGATGATGCTTTTGTAATTCTAGATGAAGCACAAAATACAACACAGGCACAAATGAAGATGTTTTTAACAAGATTAGGATTTAATTCTAAAATGGTTGTCAATGGGGACCAGACTCAAATTGACTTACCAGGGAAAGCAAAGAGTGGATTATTACAAGCTGAACATATTTTACAAAATATTGAGCAAGTAAAATTCATTAACTTTACTTTTAATGATGTTGTTCGTCATCCCGTTGTGGCCAAAATTGTTAGAGCATATGAAGAAGAGGGACACTAAGAGTTGAATAATTTAGATATTTCTTTTAATGATGAAGTTAATTTCTTAAAAGATAGCGATAAAGATTGGATTCCATGGATTAGCAACTTATTATTATCAGCAAAAAAAGAAATTCATAAAGAGAATGCTCAAGAAATGAGTATTAACTTTGTTTCTTCCGAAAAAATCCATGAAATCAATAAAAAATACCGCGGGAAAGATCGTCCAACTGATGTAATTTCTTTTGCAATTGAAGATGGATTAGATGAAGACTTTATGAGCGCTTTTAGTGACGATCCTGATTTTGTAGAAGATATTGGAGATTTATTTCTTTGCCCTGAAGTCATCAAAAGACATAGTGTAGAGTATGAAACTGGATTTAATCGGGAGTTTGGATATACACTAGTTCATGGATACCTTCACTTAAATGGTTATGATCATATCGAAGATGATGAAGCCAAGGTAATGTTTGGTATCCAAGGTAAAGTTTTACGTGAATATGGACTTCCGCTTCATCCTGATCAAGAAAATCACGGAAAGCAAATTCACTAAAACTTAATTAAAAAGGATGTAACAATGATGGATGAAAAAAAAGACTTTAAATCAGGTTTTGTAGCTTTAATTGGTAGACCTAATGTTGGTAAATCAACTCTCTTGAATTATTTAGTGGGGCAAAAAGTGGCAATTATGTCACCACAACCACAAACCACTAGAAATAAAATTTCAGGTATTTATACTGATGATCAGGAGCAAATAGTTTTTATTGATACTCCTGGGATTCATAAGCCAAAAAATAAATTAGATGACTTTATGGATAAGTCAAGTTACTCTGCTTTAGATGAAGTGGATGTAGTTTTATTTATGGTTGAACCTGAACCAGCGGGTAAGGGTGACCAATATATTGCTGAACTTCTTAAGAAAATTAAAAAGCCTGTATTTTTAGTGATAAATAAGATTGATAAAGTCCACCCAGATGAGTTATTATCTATTATAGATTCATATAAGAATCTAGGCGATTTTGCTGAAATTGTTCCAATTTCTGCTTCACAAGGAAACAATGTTTCTGAGTTGATTAAAACAATTGCTAAATATTTGCCAGAGGGTCCGCAATTTTATGATGCAGATCAATTGACTGACCGTCCAGAATATTTTATTGTAGCTGAATTAATTCGCGAGCAGGTTTTGAAGCTCACTCATGAAGAAGTTCCGCATGCTACGGCCGTGGTAGTTGACCGAATGCGGGATCATGAAGGTGGCAAGCTTCAAGTTGAAGCTACAATTTATGTTGAGCGTCCCGGTCAAAAGGGCATTATTATCGGCAGGAAAGGTCAAATGTTGAAGCAGATTGGAATTGCTGCACGTCAGGAAATTGAAGCTTTATTAGGTGAAAAGGTTAATTTACGCCTATGGGTTAAGGTTCAAAAGAATTGGCGTTCTGATCCTGCCTTTCTTAAATCTATTGGCTACAACGCTAAGGAATTAAGATAGATGGCACGTGAACTTTGTGAAGTTCAAGGATTAATTTTTAAAAGAAAAAAATATAAAGAAGCTGATGTTCTAACCAAGATCATGACTAAAGATCATGGTATTTTTACAATAGATGTAAGAGGAGCACTGAGACCAAAGTCCAGATTAGGAGCTGCAACCCTTAACTTCTCTTATGGAAAGTATATTGTAAATACAAATTGGAAAGGAATCAGTACGCTGCGGACTTTCAAGGATGTAAAGCAGCTGGACCAGTTATATTTAGATTTAACGAAGAATGCGTATTCGAGTTATGTTTTAGACTTGCTTGACCATGCTTTTGTTGAATATAAAGATATTGGAAGTTTTTATGATTTGATTATAAAAGCGTTGCTGAAGATAAATTCAGGAGAAGATGCAGCAATTATTACCCAAATGGTACAATTGAAGTTGCTTAATGCATATGGAGTAGCGCCACAATTAGATCGTTGTTTAATTTGTGGTAAAGTACAAGGTAAGTTTGACTACTCATTGGAATTAGGTGAAATTATTTGTAGTGATCACTTTAATAGTGTCAGTCAAAGGATGCATTTAGATCCTAAAGTAGTAGCCTTGATTCGTACTCTAGCTTTAGTTGATATTGATCGTTTAGGGAAAATAAAAATTAATCCGCAATTAAAAAAGGACTCTGGCAAGGTGATCGATCGGATGTACGTTAACTATCTGGATCTTAATTTAAAAACTAAAAAATTTCTTGATGAATTGGCGCTTTTTTAGCTGTTGACTTTTTATATTCGTTTAAAGACTAGTGAGGTTTTCTTACTAGTCTTTTTTTGTAAAAGATGATAAAATAGATACGTATTTTGACAACTATAAAGGAATAGAAAAGTACCAATACAGCGAGTGCAGAATGGTGGAAGTGCATTTGGGAAAAGGCACCTTTTAGTCAAAGTTGTTAATTAAGGGCAGGAAGAATATTTTCCTGAATTAGGGTGGAACCGCGAAGTAAATCGTCCCTATGCAATTTTTGCATAGGCTTTTTTTATGCCTATGTTGTGAGGAGAGATATAGATGTCAGAAAAACTGAATATCCAGGATATGATTTTTAAATTGGAGCAGTTCTGGGCCTCTAAAGGTTGTATGATTATGCCTTCATATGATGAACAAAAAGGTGCCGGGACAATGAGTCCATATACATTTTTACGTGCTGTTGGACCAGAACCTTGGGCAGCTTGTTATGTTGAACCTTCAAGAAGACCTGCCGATGGTCGATATGGTGATAACCCTAATCGTTTATACCAACACCACCAATTCCAAGTAGTTATTAAGCCTGCACCAAAGGACATTCAACAATACTATTTAGATAGTTTAAGAGTATTAGGTATTGAACCTCTTGAACACGATATTCGATTTGTTGAAGATAACTGGGCAAACCCATCTATGGGTTGTGCCGGTGTTGGTTGGGAAGTATGGCTTGATGGAATGGAAGTTTCTCAATTTACTTACTTCCAAGTAGTTGGGGAACTTGATGTTAAACCAACTATGAGTGAAATTACTTATGGTGTAGAACGTCTTGCTTCTTACATTCAAGATGTAAACTCAGTCTTTGATCTGGAATGGGGCGATGGAGTTAAGTATCGTGATATCTTCAAGCAACCAGAATATGAACATTCTAAGTATGCTTTTGAAGAAAGTGATCAAGAACAATTACTTAAATTCTTTGATATTTACGAAGCTACTGCTAAGCGCTTGTTGAGTCAAAATCTAATTCATCCAGCTTACGATTACATCTTAAAATGTAGTCATACCTTTAACTTGCTTGATGCACGCGGTGCAGTCTCAGTTACTGAAAGAGCGGGTTACTTATCAAGAATTAGAAACTTAGCTCATCTTGCTGCTAAGGGATTTGTTGAAGAACGTGAAAAACGTGGCTTCCCATTATTAAAGCACCAAGAAGAAACTAAGAAAGCGGGGCAAAACAATGACTAAAGATTATTTATTTGAAATTGGCACTGAAGAAATGCCAGCTCACGTTGTTTCTAAAAGTGTTAAGCAATTAGCTGATCGTACTAAAAAGTATTTAAAGGAAAATGGTTTGTCCTTTAAAGATATTAAGACTTATTCAACTCCACGTCGTTTAACGATTTTAGTTGAAGATTTAGCTGAAAAACAAGAAGATATTGATGAAGTAAAAAAGGGCCCAGCTAAGAAGATTGCTCAAGATAAAGATGGCAATTGGACAAAAGCTGCTCAAGGATTTGTTCGTGGTCAAGGGATGACTACTGATGACATTTACTTTGAAGAGCTTAAGGGCACTGAATATGCTTATGTTCATGTTCAAAAAGAAGGTAAAAAAGCTTCTGATATCTTAATGGGAATGAGTGATATTGTTAAAGCAATGACTTTCCCAACTAAGATGCGCTGGGGTAGCTACGACTTCGAATTTGTTCGTCCAATTCATTGGATGGTTTCTTTACTTGGCAGTGAAGTAGTGCCAGTTAAGTTACTAGATGTAGTAGCTGGTCGTAAAACTCAAGGTCATCGTTTCTTAGGTGACAGTGTTGTATTAGCTAACGCAGATGATTATGAAGAAGCATTAAAGAGCCAATACGTAATTGCTAATGCCGATGAACGTAAGGGTATGATTCTTAACCAAATTCAAGAACTCGTTGCTCAACATAACTGGAAAGTTAATATTGACAAGGGATTACTTGAAGAAGTTACTAATTTGGTGGAGTATCCAACTGTATTTGCTGGTTCTTTTGATGAAAAATACTTGAACATCCCTGATGAAGTATTAATTACTTCAATGAAAGATAATCAAAGATATTTTGAAGTCTATGATGAAAACGGCAAATTAATTAATCACTTCATTTCAGTTAGAAATGGAAATAGTGAATACTTAGATAATGTCATCGCTGGTAATGAAAAAGTTCTTGTTGCTCGTTTAGATGATGCTCAATTCTTCTATGATGAAGATAAGAAGTACCCATTAGCTCACTTCGTTGATAAGCTTAAGAACGTATCTTTCCATGATAAGATTGGTTCGGTAGCTGAACATATGGCACGTGTTCAAATTATTGGTGATTACCTTGGTAAGAAGTTTAATGTTTCAGATACTGAAATGAAAGACTTTGACCGAGTTAGTGATATCTACAAATTTGACCTTGTTACTTCAATGGTCGGTGAATTTGCTGAATTACAGGGTGTCATGGGAATGCACTATGCACGCTTAATTGGTGAAAATGAAAATGTTAGTGTGGCAATTAAAGAAAGTTACATGCCAACTAGTGCTGAAGGCGACTTACCAAGTACTACTGTAGGTTCCTTACTTTCAATTGCAGATAAACTTGATACAATCATTTCATTCTTTGGTGCAGGAATGATCCCATCCTCATCTAATGACCCATATGCATTAAGAAGAAACGCATACGGAATTGTAAGAATCTTATTGAACGAAGGTTGGTCACTTCCTATTAAGGATGTTTTACCAGAATTGATTCAATTACTATCAGGTAAGACCGCAGCTAAGTTACCTAAGGATGCTGAAGCTGAAAATGAAATTGCCGACTTTATTCGTGATCGTGTAAAGCAACAATTACAAGTTGAAAAATATGACTATGATGTAATTGACGCTGTTCTTGCATCTAGTCAGCAAGATCCAATTCAAATTTTGGCTGCTGCTAAGACCTTGCAAATGCATCATGATGATGCTGACTTTAAGCCAGTAGTTGAAAGCTTGACTAGAATTACTAATATTTTGAAGAAAGCAAAATATAGAAATGCTAATGACATTGATGAAAGTCTTTTCCAAGATGTTAGTGAAGAAGAATTGTATGCTGGTGTAAATGCATTAGAGGAAAATACTGATTTGAGTATTGCCGATCTTTATAAAGGCTTTGTAGAATTACAACCAGTAATTAATAATTACTTTGAAAGCAATATGATTCTTGATAAGGATGAAAAGGTAAAGAATAATCGTTTGGCTCAATTATTAAAGGTTAATAACTTAGCTGATCGAATGGGTGACTTAAGTAAATTAGTAATTAAATAATAGTTGATTGGGATGATCCATTGATGGCAGGACGTATTCCTGAACAATTTATCGATGAAGTTAGAAACTCTGTCGATATTGTGGATGTAATAAGTCAATATGTCTCTTTAGAAAAAAAAGGTAAAGATTATTTAGGACTTTGCCCCTTCCATCAAGAAAAAACGCCTTCTTTTACTGTTAATGAAGGAAAGCAGTTTTTTAAGTGCTTTGGATGTGGTAAAGGCGGAAACGTATTTAAATTCTTAATGTATCAGGATCATCTGACTTTTCCTGAAAGTGTAAGAAAAGTTGCTGAATTGGCCCATCTTCATATGCCAGAAGGCTACGGCGAAACGGTAAAGCCACTTAGCCCGTTAAAGAAGATGTATCGGCAAGCAACAGAATTTTACCAGCATATTTTGCTAACCACTAAAGTTGGTGAAAGAGCACTTGAATATGCTCAAAAACGTGAATTAACTAGTGACCTCTTAGAGCATTTTAAGGTGGGATATGCGCCTGATAACGATACAATTTTATTAACTTATCTTCGTCAAGAAGGTTATACAGATGATGAACTGCGAGAAAGTGGTTTATTTGTAGAATCACAAGATGGACAACTATTTGATCGTTTTCGTGATCGATTAATATTTCCTTTAGGGGATGAATCAGGTTATACAGTAGGATTTTCTGGTCGACGAATTAGTAATGATAAAACTATTGCTAAATATATGAATAGCCCAGAAACCAAAATTTTTAATAAATCTAAATTACTATTTCACTTTGCTGAAGCAAAAAAAGCGGCAAGAAGTGAAAAACATTTAATTCTTTACGAAGGATATATGGATGTAATTGCTGCTTATAAGGCTGGTATTCAGTCTGGTGTTGCTTCGATGGGAACCAGCTTAACCACGGAACAAGTATATATGCTGAGACGAATCACTCCCAATATCTTAATTAACTATGATGGAGATCCGCCTGGCATTCATGCTGCTGAAAGAGCAACGAAGCTATTTGGGCAAGTACAGGGATTCAATTTAGGAATAATTGTTTTACCCGAAAATCTCGATCCAGATGAGTATGTAAAGAAATATGGAGTAGAGAAATATCAAACAGAGGTTGCTGGTGCACTTAGCTCAATGGATTTTCTACTTGAAAGATTGGCTAATCAATATAATTTACATAATGATCGAGAGAAGCTAGGATATATTACGGCTAGTGTACAAATGATTGCTGGCCTGAATGATCCAGTTGCGGCAGATTTGTATCTTGATAAATTAGCACGTCAAACTGGAGTTACTCGTGAATCATTAAAAGTAACTTTTGTGCGTGAAAGACGTAAATTACAGCGTGCAAAGAATCATCAGCAAGCTTATCAAGCTCCTAAATCACTTCCAATAGATCAGCCTAGTGAGCCGAAAGAAGAGCAAGCAGGTACTGACCTTGAGACAAGGAATCCGGCCCTTGATCGCTTGCTTTACCTATTCATACACAGTGATGAAGCAAGGGATTACTTATTGAGTCAGCAATTTTTGTTTCCAGATGAACGTTATGCAAAGTTAGCAGAATTTTGGTTAAAATACCATCAGACTCATGAAGGGGCAGAGGTTACTGGCTTCATTGATTTTATTCCTGAAGAACTTCAAGGTATAATTATTAATATGGAGATGATTTCAATGCCTCCAGATTATTCTAAGCGCGAATTAGATGATCAATTGCGGGCATTGGAAAAAAGTAAGATTGATCAGCAATTAAATGATTTGCTTAATCAATTGAAGGATGCTCAAAGAAAACAAGACAATAGTTTAGAGCTTGAAATAGCGCAAAAAGTAATTGCGTTAAGAAGAAAGAAGTTTTAGAGGGGGCTTTTTTACATGGCAGAGAGTAAGACTACCAAAGAAACAACAATGACACTTGATAAAAAGGTCAAGGAAGTTGTTAAGGAAGTTAAAAAAGACAAACAAATTACTGAAAAAGAATTTACTGCTCAACTAATTAAGCCATATGATCTTCAAGGAAAAGCGGTAGATCAACTAGTTCAAGAATTTGAAGACAATGGAATTAGTATTGTTGATGAAAATGGTGAACCTTCAAAATTAGCTTTAAAGAAGCAAAAAGACGTTGAGAAGGCTGAATTAAAAGATATGTCAGCACCTTCAAGCGTAAGAATGAATGATCCAGTCCGGATGTATTTGAAGGAAATCGGACGTGTTTCATTATTAAATGCCGATCAAGAAATTGCCTTGGCTAAGAGAATTGAATCAGGCGATGAAGAAGCTAAGCAAGAATTAGCTGAAGCTAACTTACGTTTGGTAGTTTCTATTGCTAAACGTTATGTTGGTCGTGGTATGTCCTTCTTAGACTTAATTCAAGAAGGTAACATGGGCTTGATGAAGGCTGTTGACAAATTCGACTATCGTTTAGGATTTAAGTTTTCAACTTATGCAACTTGGTGGATTAGACAAGCAATTACTCGTGCAATTGCTGATCAAGCTAGAACAATTCGTATTCCAGTTCACATGGTTGAAACAATTAATAAGTTGATCAGAATTCAAAGACAACTTTTGCAAGATTTGGGAAGAGAACCAACTCCAGAAGAAATTGGTGCCGAAATGGATATGCCAACTGATAAGGTTCGTGAAATCTTGAAAATTGCACAAGAACCAGTTTCTCTTGAAACACCAATTGGTGAAGAAGATGATTCTCATCTAGGTGACTTTATCGAAGATAAAGATGCAACTAGTCCTGAACAACATGCTTCATATGAATTGTTAAAAGAACAACTTGAAGAAGTACTTGATACTTTAACTGATCGTGAAGAGAATGTTTTACGTTTACGTTTTGGTCTTGATGATGGACGTACTCGTACTCTAGAAGAAGTTGGTAAAGTATTTGGAGTAACTCGTGAACGTATCAGACAGATTGAAGCTAAGGCTTTGCGTAAGTTACGGCACCCAAGTCGTTCAAATCAATTAAAAGACTTCTTAGATTAGGATAAGAATTAACAGCAAAAACCTTGTGGTAATAGCAATATTACCGCAAGGTTTTTTTGCTATAAAATTGAACTACCTATGCTTTAAAATAACAAAAAATATGCTACAATAAATTCATAAGTTGGAGGTGTTACTATGCAAGAATTAAGAAACAATACTCTCATTTCTCTGATTGGGGGGGTAGAAAGCCATTCTATCAACGTTTCTAAGGGATTTTCTACTTTAAATCCTTATTTTCTTGTACAGTACATAAAAAGCCAAGTTAAAGATGACTTTAATGGGGTCATTCTTTAGCTTGGCTTTTTTGCGTCTTCAATTATTTTAATGCTAATAGCTCGAGTGTAGGAGGAAATAGAGTGAAAAGTAAGTCTTATAAGTATGGGATTGCTGCTTTAGTAGGTGTAAGTGCCTTAGCATTAGCTGGTTGTCAAAGTAATGAAAACCAATCAAGTACATCTAAGACTAATGCCAAGTCGAAATCTTCAATAGTTAAGATTGAAAAGAAAAGTAAATCTAAGAGTAGCAAGTCGGAAAAGCAAGAAGGTGAAGTGAAAAAACAGAGCAGTGAGAAGGTTAATAAGGCAAGTAGTTCGAAGAAAGATGTAGAAAAAGTACCAACAGCTACTGAATTGATGAATAATGTTTCGGCCTTTAATGAAGGTAATTTTGATATTCGGCTTAATTATGCAACTGTTAAAGGTTATGACACGGGAATAATTCAAGAAAATCCACGAGTAGTACATTATAAGTTCAACGGTGGGATGAACTCAGAGGTTTGGGCAACTGATCAATTTGTCTACAGTTTATCGGGTGATAAATGGACTAAAATTGGGCAAACTTATAAGATTGGAAGATTTGATCCGATGATTAGCCTTCCATCTCCCCTTATTAATCAAATGAAAGTCTCAAAAACTAGTGATGGTTATCAAGCAAAATATGAGGGAAACTCTGCTGAAGCTAAAGAATTAATGGAACATTATATTGTTTGGGTTTCAAGTGAAAATAAATGGAATCCATTTGGAGACCAAGACTTTACATCAGCTACTCTAACTTATAGCTTTAATAAACAAAAACAGTTAACTGAGATTCATTATGATTGGACCGCTGGTTCAAATAAAGGAACAGCTTCTTACACTAATATCAATCAACAAAAAATTGCAGTTCCAAATGATGTAATTCAAGCAGCAGCTAAGAATTCTGACTCTATTGATAGTAACAATGATGATAATAGTGACGATGAATAGGGTCGAAAATAGATGGATAAAATAAAAGAAAATAAATTTGTTATTAAAGCTAAGAAAATTTGGTCTAAGCATAAGATCATTGTTTCGGTTCTAGGAGGCTTCTTGGTTCTGATATGTTTATTTGGAATTAGAGAGGCTAGTCTTGTTGATCCATTAGATGGTGTTCAACAAGTGGGATGGAATTCGTATACGGGTTCTTGGTTTGTTCCGGATAAAGACCGAGATCGGATTGCAAGTAAAATTAGAGCATCCATATTAAAAAAGTATGGCGCAAGTAGTCAAACTATTAAGTATGTCGAAGATAATCCAAAGTGGGAATACGATTCAGATGACTATCGGCCAGTTAAATCCGATATTGGTGAAAGCAAAATGGATAAAGCGATTGATGAACTTAATTATGTGAAGTCGAGGCTTGATCTTTCTCGTGAAAGTGGAAATAAAATGGTTTTAAAAATTGATATGCCTAATGATAGGGCACGTAAAGATGGAATCAGACTCGTTAATCATGAATTTGGTAGTAATTAAATTTTATAGGTGGTAAGTGTGAGTTTTTTTGAAAGATTACTTAGTTTAAAGTGGTATTTTTACGTATTTACGCTAGGAACCATATATGCAATTTTCTTCTTAATAATCTTGTTTCCTATAATTTTAAATCCATATCGTCTCCCAAGTACAATTTTATTGTTGTTTATCCTAAGTTCCGGTGTTATTACCTTTCCGTGGATTCAATTAGCATGGCATGGACGTTTTGGACATTTCACAATGTGGTGGCTAAAAAGTTTTGGGAGAGCTTATGTTAAACGTAATAGGGATGCTAAGAAAGCTTATGATCGTACGCCTGAAAAAACGGTAACTAGTGCTCAGTATAATCCTGAAAATAATACCATTACGTATTGGATTAGCTATGATGATTCACCTAAAAAAGACGCGAGTTTTAGAGAGAGAAATAAGTTTTCCACTGATTATGTTCGGTATATGATGGTGGGATTTGTAAAGTATGTAGTAGAAGATATGCTAATTTTATTTTTTGGCTTTATTATTATTTTCTTTGTATTTAATAAGGCCTTTAAGAGAGCTGATAAATACGGATACTTGAAAAATAAGTATCAAGAAGGAAATATTAAAGATTCTAATAATGTTTCTAATTAAGAGGTGGTAATAAATTCTATTTAGTCATTTTAAAGAATCGAAAATCAAAATTATAAGTTAGATAAGGAGATTTTAAAATTATGAATAAAAAGTCATTGTTAAAAACTGCTTTAGTTTCAGCTACTATTCTTTCAGGTGCTGGATTATTTGCAAATAGTGCTCAAGCACAAGCTGCTACATCTGCAACTCACGCTAAACAAGTAAGAGGCGTTTTACAAGTAGTTGACCATGAAAATCAAGGTGAAGTTCACTTATATGATCGCGATGGTCACGTAATGAAACAAACTGTTAAGAATGGCAAGAAGTACAAGGTTTGGGAAAAAGCTTATATCAACGATGAGTTAATGTATCGTATCGGTACTGATAAGCAATGGATTCCAGCTAAGTACACTGACTGGAAAGCTGCTAAGTTAGGTCAAAATGTTGCTGTAGCAAGTAAAGCAACTAACGCAGCTTATAATCGTGAAAATTACGTTGGTGTTGCTACTATTAATTACCAAGGTTCAGGCAATGTTCGCTTAGTTAACAGCCAAGGTAACTACACTAGTCAATACTTACCAAAGAACTCAACTTGGAAAGTTTGGGAAAAAGCTGACATTAATCATGAACCAATGTACCGTGTAGGTAACCAAAGTCAATGGGTTCCTGCAAAATATGTATCAGTAAGTCAAACTAATACTAAAAACTTACAAAATAATGAAGTTCATCACGCTAGCGTTGTAGGCAATACTGCTAACAAGTCTTCCGATACTATTCGCCATGCTTCTACTTCAAGACCTGTAAATAATTCTACTCATACTAATAAGGAATTACATCAAGGCAATGTTACTGGAAACAAGAGTAGCAACAGTACTAACAATACTGCTCATAATACTACCCCTGTAAAACCAGTTACTCCAGCTAAGCCAGTAACTCCATCTAAACCAGTTACTCCAACTAAGCCTGCTGAAACAAAACCAGCACAGCCTGTAACTCCATCTAAGCCAGTAGAGCCAACTAAACCGGCTACTCCTAATAAGCCAGTTCAGCCTGTAACTCCAAGCAAGCCAGCTCAACCAGCTAAGCCAGTGACTCCTTCAAAACCAGTTACTCCAGCTAAGCCTGCTCAACCTGCAACTCCAAGTAAACCTGTACAACCTGCTAAACCAGTTCAACCAGCTACTCCAGTTAACAATAGTAAGCAAGCTTTAACTACTGGTCAAATGGAACAAGTCTTCTGGGATAGATATATGGCTCCAGCAGGTTACCAAAAAGGTAATATCCCAATTACCAACGACATTATGAAAAATGGATCAGCATCAGATGACATTCCTTGGAGTGTTGGAGATGCTCACACAGCATATATGACTTTGCATAATTATCATTATGTAAATACTAATGCAAGTAAAAATGAATTTTTACAAGATACTAAAGAAACGGCAGACCAATATGGATGGAACGATATGACAAACAGCGATGGTCAAAAGTATCAAAAAGCTTCAATTCGTGTAACACAAAGTTCACCAAATGACATTCGTATGGACGCTCTTTGGTACAATTAAAATCCAATAAACCGATAATTATATCGGTTTATTTTTTTATCAAAGTTTGTCATGGTAGATATGTATATATGATATAAATAGAAACATTTGAAAATAGGATATTAAATTATGAAGTTCAGTGAATTAATGAAAGCTCTTGGACATGAAGATCTAAACTGCATCACGAAGTATGGCGAGATAAAAGAATATCAAGATGAATATTTTTATACTATAAATTCTCAAACTTCAGATCTTATGCAAGAAATTAAAAGTAAAGTTTCTGAGAAAAAGCCAATGTTTCCATACTTATCTGATAATAAGAGTCTTTCAGATATAGATAAGCCTATAAAATGGGATGTACTCCTATCTAATAAGTGTGAAACACGATCAGCTAAAGAATTAATCGGAAAATTTTATAGAGGTAATAGGGATCCTAAATCATCTTTTTTAGACAAAGGTCATTTAGTGGCACGGGAGTTTCAAAAATATATTTGCGGACAAAATGAACCAACCGACAATTTTTTCTGTAAAAATGTAAGTTCAAACATAGCTTATCAATTTTGTGATAAAAATCGTGGTAATGGTAAGGAACGAGGACAACACCAGTTTGAACAAGCAGTCATGAATTGGTTCCAAAAAGCTAATGATACGGATAGTAAATCTAAGAAAGTAATAGTTTATTACGAAGTTGAACCTATCTTTCGCAAAAGTGGGGATAAAATCCCAATTGGAACTAGAATTTTTGCTTTTAGAGAAACTGACACAAGTGACCAAGTTAATAACTTTATAAGCCAAAGTAAGAAAAAAGATGAATTTAAAATAACTCTTCCTTATCATGTTTTTATTCCTAACTATATCGAAGATTATGAAGTAGAAAAAGGATTAAAAGTTTCAGAGATTGCAAAAGATTTTAGAATGTTCTATGCAGGAGATATAGAAAGTATATCCAAATGGTATTCACATCAGAATACATCTAAGAATAAATAAAGTAGTTTATAGTATCAGCAATTAAAAAGACATACGTAAATCCAATTCGTTTTTAGAGAAGAATCTAAAGATGAATAGGGGAATGAAGTGCCATAGAAAAGTTAGACATTTATAAAATTTTAAAGATTTGATAATACACGATTTCTGTATTTTACAGGAGTCGTGTATTTTAATTTGTTTGATCTTCTAACATTGTTAAACCAATAAATATAATCTTTCAGAATTTCCTTCATCTCTTCTAAACTTCCAATCTTAAGTCGATTCAGTTTTTCTCTCTTCATTAAATTAAATATCGTTTCTCCTGGTGCATTATCATGACAATTTCCTTTTCGGGACATGCTTTGGATTATATTCATTTTCTTTAGTCGAGCCTGATAGCCTGGATTCTGATATTGAAAGCCTTGATCTGAATGAAGGATAGGAGCAGCTCCTGGTGGAAGATTATCTGCTAGTTCATCTAGCATATTATAAATAGTTTTCATTTCAGGAGAATAACTTACTGCACAAGCTAGAATCTCCAAAGAAGCCTCATCTACTACAGGAGAAATATAAACTTTCTTGCCGCTAGTTAGTTTATATTCAGTTACATCGGTATGAAGAACTTTATAGGGGATTGTTTCATCAAAAGTTTGATTTAGGATATTTGGTGCTTTCTTTCCTACATTACCCTTATACGAACTATATTTACCAGTATTTTTATGATAAATTGTTGTTTTTATTCCTAAACTTCTCATTAACTTACGTACTGTTTCTAGAGAAAGTTTAAATCCTTCATCTCTTAACGCTCCCCACATAGGACGATAACCATATGTTTCTTGTCCTTCATAGCCATAATAGATTTCTTGAATCTTCTCTTTTACTAAAGCATACTTATCAGCTTGATTAATTCTATTTTTTACATTGTCATAGTAAGTCTTTCTATTTAATTTGAGCACTTTAAATAAGACCTTAAGTTTAATTTGATGGTGTTTTGCCCGAATATCCTGTATTAATTGTGTTTTTTGTTTGTTGGATAACGTGGATATCGGGCAGCCACTTTTTTTAAGACAAGATTTTCCACTCTAAGTCTTTCTAATTCAGCTTCCTGCTTAAGAATTTTTTCTTCATACTTTTGCTTTTCACTAAGTTCTAACTTTTTAGTTGTCTTCTTACTCTTTTTAGGCACTTTCCTAGGCCGACCTTTCTGTTTAGGCAGCAGCCCAGCATATCCTTCTTCATTGAACTTTTTAGCCCAATTGTATACTTGAGAATCACTAATATTAAACTTAGCCGCTACCTTTGAAACTCCAATAGAATGTGTTAAATAGTAGCGTACCACATTTAGCCTAAAGTCAGAAGAATAAGTAGTTTTAGTATGTTTAACAGATAAGGCAGCTAAACCTTGACACTTAGCCTTATCAATCCATCTACGAATAAGAGTCCAATGAATATTATATCGTTTAGCTAAACCTTTTATTGAATCTTCATGATTTAAATATTTGGAAACAATTTCAATTTTTAATTCAGTCGAATATTTGGTCATAAAAAAATACCTCATAATTATTAGATTTTATGTCTAACAATTATGAGGCACTTCAGAAGGCGTATGTCTTTTTTACTATAACAAAAATGAATACTACGATATAAGAAAATAATGCACTTACCTATTGTAACTGATTTAAAGTAAGTCTATAATACTACCAGTTACTTATTTTTGGAAAGAAGGGAAAATATGAGTTGGGCAATTATTCAGCAAAGTTTGCCACAATTTGTCAAAGGCTTTCAGGTAACAGTCTGGATGTCCTTTGTTGGAATTATTGGAGCGATGGTGGTTGGGCTCTGTTGTAGCTTGATTCAATATTTTCATGTTCCTGTAATTGATAAGATCGTCAGTGCATATGTTGAGCTTGCAAGAAATACACCGTTATTAATTCAGCTTTTCTTCTTATATTATGCTTTTCCGGTAATTGGATTAAAGATGAGCGCCATTACTTGTGGTTTAATTGGTTTGATATTTTTAGGTGGAGCTTATATGGCCGAAGCTTTCACTGGTGGATTTGATGGAATTAGCAAAAATCAAATTGAATCTGGTGAAGCAATTGGAATGTCAAAATGGCAATTAGCTCGTTATGTGGTCTTTCCACAAGGCTTTGCCTTAAGTGTTCCAGCGATTGCCGCAAATATTATTTTCTTAATCAAGGAAACATCAATTTTTTCAGTAATTGCTATTCCAGAATTAACTAATACAGCATTAGATTTGATTGGCTTATACTACCATTCAAATGAATATCTATTTGTCTTAGTAATTGCATATGCAATAATTTTAATTCCATTATCTTTATTATTAACTTGGCTTGAAAGGAGAGTTCGCTATGGGACATTCGGGGATTAATGTTTTATTCGAAGGAAGAAACTTTACCCGTTTGCTGGGTGGTCTCTGGACAAGTGTTTGGATTGCAGTTCTTTCTTTAATAATTGGCTTGGCACTAGGGGCATTATTTGGTGTTTTAAGAACATCGAAAAGTCGCTTAGTAAAAGTGATTTTTAGAATCTATCTAGAATTCTTTAGAATAGTGCCAACCGTAGTTTTATTATTCTTGTTCTATTATATTTTGCCTAGACAATTTAACTTGAATTGGCCGGCATCTGTTATGGCAGTGATTGCATTTGCTTTATGGGTTTCAGCTGAATTTAGTGATATTGTTCGTGGAGCGTTGATCTCGGTACCAAAAATTCAACGAGAATCAGGCTTAGCTCTTGGATTGAATAAATGGCAATTATTTATCTATGTCTTATTGCCGCAAGCTTTTCAATTAGAATTACCTGCAACAATTAATTTAGCTACAAGAGTAATTAAAACAACCTCTTTATTGATGATGATCAGTGTTATGGATGTTATCAATGTTGGACAACAAATTGTTGAAGCAAATAATCAAACTAATCCTAACGGTGTTTTTTGGGTATATGGATTGATTTTCTTCTTATACTTCATCGTTGATTATCCTTTATCACTTTGGGCAAAACGATTGAGTAAGAGAAACGAGGCGTAAGGGATGACTGAAAAAATATTAGAAGTTGAAGATTTAAACAAATTTTATGGAAATAAGCAAGTATTACATGATATTTCTTTTTCTCTAAATAAGGGAGAAGTATTAACATTACTTGGACCTTCTGGATCTGGTAAAAGTACCTTACTTCGCTGTTTAAATGGTTTAGAAGAATTTAAGAGCGGCACGATTATTTTTGAAGGAAAGAAAGTAATTCCAACTGCCAAGAATTGGCAGCAACTTCGCCAAAAAATTGGGATGGTTTTTCAGAGTTATGATCTTTTTCCAAATATGACGGTCTTAGAAAATATCTTGCTTGGTCCAGTTAAGGTTCAAAAGAGACCTAAGGCTGAGGTTGAAAAAGAAGCAAAAGCTCTATTAAAAAGAGTTCATTTAGAGCAGTATGCTAATTCATATCCACGACAATTATCAGGTGGACAAAAGCAGAGAATTGCAATTGTTCGTGCCTTAGCTCTTCATCCAGATTTAATGCTATTTGATGAAGTTACTGCTTCACTTGATCCAGAAATGGTTAGAGGAGTACTAGAATTAATCAAGCAGTTATCTGATGAAGATCATATGACCATGATCATCGTTACTCACGAGATGAACTTTGCTAAGCAGATTGCTGATCAAGTTTTATTCTTAGAAAATGGAACAATTGTAGAAGATACACCTGGGAAAGAATTTTTTGAGCATCCGAAAACAAAGAGAGCAGAAGAATTTTTAGAAGGTATGGAATTTTAGGGAGAGAAAAAATGAAGAAACATAAATTTATTAAAAAGTTAATTGCTGCTGTTGGAATTTTAGCTGTTGGAGCCGTGACTTTAACTGCTTGCTCAAATAATTCAAGCAGTAGTTCATCAAGCAACAATCCTAGCTCAGTTGCTGCAATTAAGAAACGTGGTACTTTAAAGGTTGCCGTATTTGGCGATTTACCACCATATGGTTGGGTTAATAAAGATGGCAAGCGTGTTGGATATGATGTTCGCTTAGCTCGTGAATTAGCTAAAGAAATGGGCGTTAAAGTTAAGTTTGTTCAAGTAAACGCTAATAACCGTGTTGATACCTTGAATGCAAACAAGGCTGATATTGTTTTAGCTAACTTCACTGTTACTTCGGAAAGAAAGCAAGTTGTAGATTTTGCTAAGCCATATATGAAAGTATCAGTTGGTGTTGTTTCACCTAAGTCTAAGCCAATTACTAATGTAAACCAATTGAAGGGTAAAAAGGTGATCGTAACTAAGGGTACTACTGCTGAAAATTACTTCACCAGTAAGCAACCAGATGTTGATCTTTTGAAATTTGATTCTAAGACTCAACAATTTAACGCAATGAAGAATGGTCGTGCTGCAGCTTTAGCTGATGACAACTCTTACTTATATGCTTGGGTAAAGAACAATCCTAAGTATACTGTTGGTATCAAGCACTTAGGACCAAATTCATACATTGCTCCTGCTGTTAAGAAGGGCAATAAGTCACTTCTTGACTGGACCAATAAGCACATTAATAAGCTTAACAAAGACGGCTTCTTTGTTAATGACTACAACCAAGAATTAAAGCCTTACTTTGGTGATGATGTTAAGCCATCAGATATCATTATTAACAAGTAAATATAATTGAATTTTTAGCAATAAAGGATTAATTTAGCCTTTATTGCTTTTTTATGATTAAAAATTTTTTCAAGTAAGTTTGGGATTATCTATGCTAAAATTTTTAATAAGAGGTGAGAGTGTGTTAGAAGAAAGACTAGCTCAAATTGGTAAAATGGTTGATCCACAAAGTCGCGTAGCAGATATTGGAACTGATCACGCATATTTACCAATTGCATTAGTAGAAGAAGGAAAAATAGATTTTGCAATTGCAAGTGACGTTG
This sequence comes from Lactobacillus johnsonii, assembly GCF_014058685.1. NCBI lineage: Bacteria > Bacillati > Bacillota > Bacilli > Lactobacillales > Lactobacillaceae > Lactobacillus > Lactobacillus johnsonii. The sequence continues at coordinate 888,883 of NZ_CP059055.1, forward strand.
CAGCTGGCCCATTAGATAATGCAAAACAAGATATTGAACAAGCAGGCCTAGAAGATAAGATTGAGACAAGATTAGGCTCTGGATTAGAAACTTTAAAGAGCAGTGACCAAATTGATACAGTCGTAATCGCTGGAATGGGTGGAAAGCTCATGACTAATTTGTTAGAAACTGCTCATCAAGAGGGAAAGATCTATCCTACTTTAATTTTAGAGGCGAATATAGGTGAGCCTTTGGTTAGAAAATGGCTCGTTGATCATCAGTATGAGATAGTAGAAGAAAAGATTATCGAAGTAGCTGGCCACATTTATGAAATAATCAAGGCTAAGTTAACTGAGGCTAAACATAATTTATCTGATCAAGAATTAGAATTTGGTCCATTTTTATTAAAAGAAAAAAATCCAGTTTTTATTAAAAAATGGACTAAGCAACTTAATTACTATGAAAATCTAAAAGCTAATTTAAATAAGGCTAAAAATAAAGATGAGGCTAAAATTAGTCAGATAGATGATTTGATTGAAATGATTGAGGAAGTACTAAAATGACAAAAGTAGCAGATATTGTAGCTCGCTTAAAAAAAGACTTTCCTGAAGAAATTGCTTCTGAAGGTGATCCAGTTGGGATGCAAATCGGATCAATGGATGCAGATGTTACCAAGGTAATGACTACCTTAGACGTTCGGCCACAAGTAGTAGATGAAGCAATTGAAAAGGGTGTTGACCTCATAATTAGCCACCATCCAGTGATGTTTAGACCAGCTAAGAATCTTGATTTTGCTGATCCTCAAAATGCAATGTACGGTAAGTTAATTGCTAATGGAATTACTGTTTATTCAATTCATACTAATTCTGATAAGGCTGAAAATGGTTCAGCAGATTGGCAAGCTGAAGAATTAGGCTTAGAAGAGGTTGAGCCTTTTGCCTTAGATACTGATGGAATTGCCATTGGTAGAAAGGGTAAACTACCTAAGAAAATGACAGCTAAGGAATTTGCCTATTATGTTAAAGACAAGATGCAAATTCCAATGGCAAGACTGATTACTGCTGATAATGATAGGTTAATCTCAACTGTAGCCTTTATTTGCGGAGATGGTGGTAAGTTCTGGAGTCAAGCTCTAGTTGATGGAGTCGATGCATTTATAACCGGAGATGTATACTATCATGTTGGTCACGATATGATCTCTTCCGGGTTAACAGTAGTCGATCCAGGACACTACACTGAAAAACTTTTTAAATATAAGGTTGGAGATCGACTTGAAAAGTGGAATCAGGATTATAATTGGAATGTACCTGTAGTAATTTCAGAGGTATCAACTAACCCATTTCAAGATTTATTTTAGGAGGATTAAAAATGGCAGAATATCCAAATTTACTACCTAGATTTTTAAAATACGTTAAGGTGAATTCACGCTCTGACGAACATTCAGATCGTTTCCCATCAACTGAAAGAGAAGAAAACTTTCAAAAAAATGTAATCATGAAAGACTTAGAAGAACTAGGTCTTAAAGATGTTCACTATAATCAAAAAAGTGGATGTGTAATTGCAACTATTCCTTCAAATATTGATTATGAAGTACCTACTTTTGGTTTGTTAGCTCACTGTGATACAGCAGACTTTAATTCGGTTGATGTTAAACCGCAAATTACTGAAAACTATGATGGTGAATCTAAGATTCAATTGGGAGATACTGAATTTTATTTAGACCCAGAAGTTTTCCCTCATTTAAAGAACTATAAGGGCCAAACTATTATTTCTGCTTCTGGTGATACTTTACTTGGTGGAGACGATAAGTGTGGTATTTCTGAATTAATGACTTTTGCAGAATACTTGATGGAGCATCCCGAAGAAAAGCACGGCGAAATTAAGTTGGCATTTACTCCCGATGAAGAAATTGGTACTGGTGCAGAGCACTTTGATGTTGAAGAATTTGGTGCAGATTTTGCTTATACTGTTGATGGTGAAGCACCAGGAAAACTCGACTGGGGTACTTTTTCAGCAGCGCAATTTGGCTTAGATATTCAAGGTGTTAATGTACACCCAGCTGTTGCTAAGGGCCAAATGATTAATGCTATTCAAATTGGGATTGATTTCCATAATCAATTGCCTGAACATGATCGTCCAGAACATACTGAAGGTCGTGAAGGGTTCTTCCACTTGATGAATTTTGATGGAACAGTTGATTCAGCACATATGGACTACATCATTCGTGACTTTGAACGTGATGGTCTTGAAAAGAGAAAGAATCTAGTTAAAGACATCGTTAAGAAGATGAATGACGAGTTTGGTACTGAAAGAATTAAGCTGAAAATGTGGGATCAATATTACAACATGGCTGATGAATTAGAAAAGCACATGGAGATTGTTGATTTAGCTAGGGATGCTTACAAGGCTGAAGGGCTTACTGTTAATGAAGATCCAGTTCGTGGGGGAACAGATGGTTCTCAATTAACTTATATGGGTCTACCTTGTCCAAATCTTTTTGCTGGTGAAGAAAATATGCATGGACGCTATGAATACACTGTACTCGAGAGTATGTGGAAAGCAGTAGACGTCTTGCGTAAGATTAATCAATTAAACGTTGAGAGAAATAAGAAGTAAATAAGTGAAACAATTTTCAAGTGATTCTGATTAAATTCTCTATTTTCTATGATTGCTTGAATGGCTAAAAACACTTATTTATCAATGATCTTAAATTAATTAAAAATTAAAAATAGTTTTACACTGATACTATTAATCTGCTAAATAGTAGATAAAATGCTTGAAATAATAGCATTTTTATCTACTATTTTTTTATTAAAAAATATATTTTCTAAATTGTGAAACAAAATTATGGCTTGTATTTGAAAATGTATCTTGGTATTATAATAGTGTAATAGATAAACCGTACACTAGTAAAGAGGTGTAAAGATTGCAATTTCAAGATAATATTCCAATTTATGTTCAAATTGAAAAGTATCTTTATCGACAAATCGCTTTGGGGAAAATTAAGCCAGGAGAAAAAGTTCCATCAGTTCGCCAATTAGCTGTTGATCTAACAGTAAATGTCAATACGGTTCAGCGTGCTTTGAATCAAATGAATATCGAGGGAATTTTAGAGGTTAGGCGCGGACTTGGTTCGTTTGTAACAACAGATACAGAGTTGATTTTACAAAAGCGTAGAGAGCTAATTAAGGATACAATGAGTGAATTTTTAGAAAGTACTGCACAATTAGGCTTAACTCCAGAAAAGACGCTGGAAGAGCTTAAAAAGTTTATTGAGGAGAAGAAGGGAGATTAAAATGAATAAACTACTTGAAGTAAAAGAATTAACATATCGAAAAAACTTAAAAACTATTCTTGATAATGTGAACTTAGATGTTGATTCAGGAAAGATTATTGCCTTACTAGGTGAAAATGGTGCTGGTAAGACAACGTTAATGAGAGTAATTGTTGGTATTGCTAAGCATTATCAAGGTGAAGTACTGCTCAATGGGGATGGTAGTGAAGTTTACCGTAAAGCTAATATTGCCATGACTGACAATTTAAAGGGATTGAGTGATTCCACTAAAATTGGGGAAGTAGAGGAATTCTATCAAAAATTATTTTCAGATTTTGACAGTAGTAAATTCGAACAATTACGTTCCTTCATGAAACTTAACAATGAGATGAAGTTAGGTCAATTATCGCGAGGAATGCGTGAAAAACTTGAAATTGCTGTTACTTTAAGTAGGGAAGCTAAGTTGTATTTACTGGATGAACCATTTTCTGGTATTGATCCAATGGCTCGAAAGAGAATCATCAATTCAATCTTACTTTGGAAGAATCCAGACAGTACAATTATTATTTCTGATCACTTTGTAAATGAAATTACAACAATTTTAGATGAAGTAGTAATTGTAAAGGATAAAAAAATTGCCAGTCATCTTTCAGCAGATGATATAAGAGCACACGGAAAAAGTATTGAAGAGTATTATGAAAGCTTATACGCAGATGAAGGAGCTGAATAAGGATGACTACTTTTAAAGCACTATTTAATCAAATGGGTAAAAAGAAGCGCCGGAGTGTTTATCTGTTAGCTCTGTTGCAATTAGTAGCTGCATCTATTTTTGCACTTTGGGGACTTTTTTCTAATGGTGGATTTTCAAATTCAGATAAACCGATTGCGTGGTTTGTCATGGTATGTACTTTTACTCCATTAGCTGATATGGCCTATGTAGTTCTCTCTGCTTGGCAAAACGAAAAAGAGTATAGCTCTCAGACTTGGCGTTTAGTTCCAATTTCTTCAAGTAAATTTTACTTAGCAAATATTTCTTCTGCTATTGTTAATGGGCTTTACTTGGTATTAATTCAAATTGGAATGGGGATTGTTACGTTTTTACCAGCATTCTTAAGTAAAGATGTTAGAACTAATATTTGGGAAATTAACCGGGCCCTTGCTAAAGAAACTCATGCGGGCGACTTTTGGCAAAAATTTTCTGATGCTTTTCCAATTGGAGAAATACTAAGTGCATTTTTAGCCTTTATATTATTTGCAATTTTGGTTTATAGCATTGTGACTTTGCTCAATCTATCAAGTAGAACCATTACTGACTTTCTTCCTGATAAACATAGTAAATTAATTCGTTTTGTCATTATGATTATTTTGATCTTTATCTTTATTGTTTTGACAAATAATCTAGGAAGTTTATTAAATCAAGTCCGTTGGGGTGACACTACTAATGGTCTAATGTCATTTATAGAAAACAATTTAGTCTTGGCATTTATTGATATTGTTTTAGGTTCAATTAATGTTTGGCTTTTGAAGAACTTCCACGAAGGGAAGTAAGAGTATATGGCAACTTTTTCATCAATATTTAAAGAATTGACTAAAAGCAAAGTACGCCTTGTCCGCCGACTAGCAATTTTACAAGTGATTGTTGGAATTCTTTTAGGTTTTTGGGCACTCTTTAATTCAGCTTTTGAGGGTGAGAGTAAGGCTTATTTCTTAGTAGCTTTTCTGATGATCACACCACTATTTGATATAGCCTACTTAGCTCTTTCGAGTCGAAAAAATGAGGAAGTCTATTCGTCTCAAACTTGGCGATTAGCTCCAATTAAAGAAAGTTCTTTACTATTTGCAAATCTTTTATCAGCTGTTGTTAATGGTCTTTATTTAGTGGTTTTGCAAATAGGTATGATTCTCGCTGCAGGAATACCTGTAATGGGAACAAATGAATTTTGGAAGACTACTTTTAAAAACTTCGGGTCAATCGGTGAAGGAAAGTTATGGCAAGAGATGCACATAATGGATTTATTGTCTAGCATTGTTTTGATAGTTCTAATTGGTATATTCATTTATCTTGCTGTGAGTCTCGTTAATTTTACGGGAAAAATAGTTAGTGATTTTCTTCCTGAAAGAATAAGTAAATTGGTTTATTTCTTAGTCGTGGTTTTATTAGGTTGTATTGGATTAATATTTTTGATTAATACTTACGATGTTATTTTTACCTCACTAACTGGCTTTTTGCAAAATGGAATGTTTTTAACTACTTTAAGTAAGGATGCCAGTGATGTAAGATCAGACCTAACGAGTAATTACTTAACTTTATTTATAGTTCTGGGTGTAAATATAATTTTAGTTTTAGTGAATATTACTCTACTGAAGAAGTATCATGAAGCGCGGATATAAGAAAAAGGAATAAGATTTTGATTTTGATATGAACCCAAAAATTAGGACATATTATTAAACTGTTTGATTTAAAACCATATTTCGATATTGAATCGAAGTATGGTTTTTTATTGAGCTCTTAATTCTAAAATTATTGTAGTAATAAATATAGTCTTTGATTGCTTCTTCTAGTTCATCTAGATTTTTAAAAGTTTTTTCAAAGCCATACCACATTTCTCGCTTTAAGATTCCAAAGAAGCCCTCCATTAATCCATCATCTAATGAGTTGCCTTTTCTAGACATTGATTGTTCAATACCATGATTTTTAAGCCAGTTTTGAAAAGCAGGATGAGCTTTTTGTTTATAGATGTGTCATCTTTGTAAGCCTTAAATCTAAGAATATTTTTATTGAACAGATTACTGTACAGAAAAAAGATAAATCAATTAGGACAAAATATAAATTATAATGTGTAGTTATAAGAGAATGCTATGTACTTTTATAGTATGACAAAGGTAATATGAAAGGCTATATTACTTTTTAAAAGTTAATTCAGAAAAAGATAAGATAGTAAGAGTGATAATTATGAAGATAGCGAATGGATTAAAACAAATTAGAAAAATGTTAGGGCTTAGTCAGGAAAAAATGGCAGGTAATATTCTAACTAAATCATATTATTCAAAAATTGAGCGAGGAGAGTTTGAAATAAAAGCTTGTGATTTAGTAAAAATTTTGGAATTGCATGATATAAAGCCGTCTAAATTTTTCTCCATGTTAGAAAAGAATAATAAGAAATCAAAATATGATTATTATATAGATGCTTTAAGAGAAAGTTATTATGAAAATGACTTGATTAGGATTCAGAAAGTAGTAGATAGTTTAAAGAATGAACATCACGATAGACGAATTAATATTTTATTAGCACTTGCAGTCTTATTAGAAGCAAATCTAGAAGGTAACAGAGATAGAATACCTATTTCAGAAATAAATACAATTAAGAACTTAATTTTTGAAACTGACAATTGGGATAAATATAGTTTGTGTTTATTTTCAATGTCTATGAATTTATTTAATATTGAGGAATTAAATGTGATAATGCGGCAAATCTTAGATAAATGTCATCATTATGCAAGTAATGATTTAAAAAAATTTATGTCAGCTATTCTGGTAAATTATTTAGATTATTCTTTTCGCTTTAGTAATCAAAATACAGAAACAGTTTGGCAATCGATAACACAGTTAAAACAAACAGAGCCAAAACCTAAAAATTGTTTTACGTTAATTATGGGAAAATATTATGAAAGCTTGTTGAATAAGGATTATAAAAGAACACATGAAATTATAAACTTTTTGCAGCAAATAGGCATGAATGATTTTGTTAAAAAGATGTATAAAAAATGAGTGTCATATGTGACACTTTTTAAATGCTGAAAATCCTAAACTAGTAATATAAGAATACAAAATTTAATAGATAGAGGTGAAAAGTGATGGGACCATGTTTTCCTTTATAAATCTAAAGAAGTCTAACCGATATGGAAAATTCCAAAGATACATAAAGTAATTGTTATGCTTGTATTAAGATAGGACTTGAATGAAAAAAGATGATATTATGAAAGATTTAAATACATTTAGTGATTCATTAGGAAAATTACAAGAGGCAGAAAATCCAAGAGAAGAATTAGCGTGGTCGACATTTTCCGAGTTATATGTATTGGGACCTTCTGCAATGTAGTGAAAATATAATTTTTAAAGAAATGAGGTAATGCCTAATGAAAGAAAAAGAAGTACAAATTAACTTGAAATGGGTGTTATCTGTTTTACCTGTTAACTTAATTGTTATTATCATTATCTTAGCAGTAACGAGTTCGTTTGAGGGAGTAATTAATGGTTACGTTTTAGGACAGATGACTAATATTTCTTTCCATAATTTTGCAAATGTTGGAACTTTTTTGCTTCTAGTATTTACTGCCTATTTAATTACTTATGTATCAGCCTATCTATTTTTGTTAACTACTCAAAAGGCAATTCAATATTTAAATGAAAAGTTAAAGTATACTTTTTTTACTTCAGATTTTTATAAACAAAAGGATTTAAACGTAAGCTCATCAGACGTAATCAATAAGGTTACTAGTATTTCCAATCAAATTCAAAAGCAATATTTTCAGCCGCTATTTAATTTGATTCAGTGCTTAATGACTATTATTTCAACTACAATTGTTGTTTTAAAAACTAATTTATTATTAGGGTTAATCTATATTATTCTTTCATTATTAAGTATGGTTCCTAATCAAATTGGTAAAAAAAGAATGAATCAAAAAATGGATTCATGGAGTGAGTGCAATTCATCGTTGATTACAGTCATGAAAGATATCTTCCAAGGGAAAAATGAAATTAGAAAATTTGACGTCAAAAATCTTTTCTTTAGAAAATTTATTAGCACGTTAAGCGAAGAGGAAGAGAGATATTTTCAATTAAATCGTGTTCAATTTTCCGTTCAATTCTGTGCTTGGATGTGTTCTATTAGCGCTGACGTTATTCCAATGGGAGTTGGTCTGTTAATGGTGGCATATCATTTGGATGGCGTAGAAATAGGTACAATTGTGACCTTGTCTTTGACCGCAGACCATGTTCTTGGTGGAATTCGTGAATTTTCAAGTTATCAAACACAAATTACAAGTACTAAAAACATTCGTAATATTAAAATTATTCAAGATGATACTGATAAAGCGGTGAAAACTACCTCACAAAATCAACTCTCAGTGAATGGTATATCATTTGCTAGAGATAAAAAGTTGATTTTTAAGCATGTTAATTTACAAATGAAAGATAGAGATAAGGTAATAATAACCGGAGATTCTGGAGTAGGAAAATCTACTTTGCTCAATATAATTTCTGGTCAATTAACTCCAATTTCTGGTCAAGTTAAATTTGGTCAAGGTTCGATTGCTTTGTCTGATTCAGTTCTAATTTCGCAAAAACCATGGTTGTTTAAAGGAACTATTGCAGAGAACTTGTCTTTATATCAATCTTTCTCAGAAAAAAGATTGATAAAAGTGCTTAAAGAAGTTCACTTATGGAAAGAATTAGGCGCACAACCTTTGAATTTTGAAGTTGAAAGCAATGGGACTAATTTGTCAGGAGGACAAGCTCAAAGATTAGTGATTGCACGAGGCTTATTAAGAAAAAAGAATCTATTTTTACTTGATGAAATCACTTCAAGTCTAGATAAAGAAAATTCAACGAAGATTAGAACATTAATCTATCAATTACCAGTCATGATGATAGAAGTTGCACACAATATAGATTTTAATTTGGTTAAGAAGTATAAGATTAAAATTTATACTTTAACAAAGGATGGGATCATTAATGAGCGACACCTGGAAAATTAGATTAGGGGAAAATATTCTAGTTACGCAAAAAGAAGGTATAGAAAGTAATTTTGTAAGGTTAATTCATAACGAGTATGTTCCTCTGAGTGCTAAAATAGAAACTCATAATTTGAAGAAAATAGGGTTCATGGCTAATGAATATTTGAAAACAGCTTTTGGCAAAAAATATAATTTTAAGATAAATTTTATGACAACTTTTAGTTCTAAAGTAATAATGCCTATTTATGTAGTAAAAACCAAAACTATTATCGTACCAAATAGATTAGTTTTGCTACAAAATAGTAATAATTTAATTGATCAAGAAGTTTTTTCTTTTTTGTGTATCATGAAATTGGACACGCTTTCTTAGATCAAAATAGAACATCTATATATAAATCTATGAAAATAAAGTCTATTTTTACATATTTATGTGATAAATATAGTTTAGTAAAATTGAACATTAAAGATAAAACTTTAAGTTTAAATCTACAGCAAGTCTATAAAGAGTTTTTACCAGATTTTATAGCAATGTTATTATTACAAAAACAATTTACAAACCTCTTTTATAGAGATTGGAATGCTTTCTTTGCTAGCTTTAATTACTTTAAAACTGATAAGGAAATTGTATCAATTTTTAATAAGGATCCACACGCAATAATTGAAGCTAGAATTTCTATCAGTAAACAAGCTGTTAAATATTTTAATATCTGAAAATTAAGATAACTACACTTGGGGATCTAGGTGAAATTGGCCAGATCCTTTTTCTTTTTATTGAAAAAATCCTCTCCACCATTGATTAGCGTCTTACAACGCTTTTTCACATAATCGTGCTACGCTTGAGATAAGTATTGGTCTATTTTAGACAAAAGTGAAAGAGAGGTTAGTAAGATGAAAGTTGAAGTTATTGGTGCATCTGGAATGGCAGAGTGGCTGACAAAGGAAAATCCGCAAACTGATATTACAGGCATCGTTAGACGTGAAAGTAAGGCTAAGGAAATCCTGGGTAATGATGCTAATCTAATTGTCGATGATATTTTTGCCATCCATGATAGTATGATTAATAAATTTGATGTCATCATTGATGCTTTTGGTTTTCTCTTTGGGAAACAAAGGCGCTCAATTTTTTACAAATTCGTTTTCGACAGTAAGCTTGAGATTCTGCCGTTTTAAGTCTTTTACTTGTTTTTGAAGCTCTTGGATTTGTTGGTCTTTGCTTTTCATGAGATGGTCTGCCTTTCTTGTGATTAATGACATTCTCCTCATCTTCTTTATATTTGCGAAGCCAATTAAAGATCATGCCTGAGCTACGTAGCCCTAAATCTAATGAAACCTGAGTGGCTGGTTCATCGTTAATCAATATTCTTTTAATGGCAGTTTTCTTAAATTCTACTGAATAAGAAGAATATGATTTATTCAAGATTTTTAAGCCGTGAAGGTCTATTAGACGGATTAAATAATATAAATTGTCAGGTCTTACTCTATATTCTCTACCTAGTTGAGATAGTGATTTATGATAACGCTCCCAATTATTGTAGATGTAAATTTTGTCTTGCTTAGATAATTTAGACATAATAAAAACCTCGAAATTCTTGTCCGAATTTCGGGGTTCATATCATTTTTACCAAAACCTTATTCCTTTTTGTCTATTATTGAATAATTAAATTAAGAGTTAGCTTGAATATAATCTAAAACTTGTTCAGCTTCTTCTACGGTATATTTAGCTTCTCCAGTTTTCATTGCATGGAGTTTTTCAACGGAAAGATGACTTGAAAAAGCAAGAGCAGTGTCATTGACATTATTCTTAACTTCAAATTCAATAATTGCATCGGATAATTCTTCAGGACTCATTCTCTTCTTCACACTTTCTAAAATATATTAGTACCAATTTATTTGATTAAATGGGAAATACCGTAATTTTACCTCACCAATAATATCTTGTCTCTTGATAAATCCAATCATTCGGGAATCTTTAGAGACACTGCGGTGATCACCCATTACAAAGTACCAATTTTTAGGAACGCGTTTTACATGATAAAGTTGTTCTAAACTAAAATTGTTAGTGTAAAGCTGACCTTTGGAAAGCTTTTTCTTGTACTCAGTCAAATATGGTTCTTTAATTGGCTTCCCATTAATATACATTACATCATTTTTTGATTTAATGCTGTCTCCAGGCACTCCAATAATTCTTTTAATATATAGGGCACCTGGTTCATCTGGGGCTTTTAATATTACAATGTCGCCCCGAGAAAGTTTAGAATGTCGTACTGCAATAACTCGGTCATTATTTTCAAAAGTTGGCTGCATCGATGGTCCACTGATAGTTTCATTAGCAAGTAAAAATCGAAATACAACTAAATATAATCCAATAATTATAATTGCTAAAATAAATACTTGTAGGAGCCAGTGACCAAAAGATTCAGCCGATTCAGTTTTATGTTTTGCCATATTTTTGCTCCTTAATTTTTGCATCACTTTTATTATACCTGTTTTTATTTCTTTTGAATGGTAAAATCATTGCATAAGGAAGATATAAAATGAAGAAATATCAAAATAAACTTAACAAATTAGACAAAGAACTCAATTATTTACCACTTCATGAGCAAGTGATTGCCATTAATAATATAATTACTAACCTAGAGAAAGGAAAAATTTTACAAAAATCACCTAATTCACTTGGCTTTTTACCCGATAGCTTAGATATAATGATAGAGAATACGGCAAGCAGCGAGAAGGCCCAAGAAGCAAATAACTTACTGAATAATTTTCGTAGCTTTCTTTCAAGAGAATATGGAATCTGGTCTTTGCCAAATTTGGAAACTGCTAAGTTAATCAAACAAGAATATAATGCTAAATCAAGCTTAGAAATTATGGCGGGAAATGCATACTGGTCAAAAGCCTTAAGTGAGGTCGGTATAAAAGCGATCGCTAGTGATTCTTTTGCTTGGGCGAAAAGCTCAACAACAGGTGAATCTCCGATTTTTGAAACAGAAAATTTGGATGCCCTAAGTGCGATTAAAAAGCATCCCGAAGTTGATCTAATTATTTGCTCTTGGGCGCCCAATTTTGGGGAAGATGACGTAAATATTCTCAATCTTTATCGTCAGCTTGATTATCAGCCAGTTTTATTATTTATTGGTGAAAAATTTGGAGCAACCAATTCTACTACTTTTTGGCAAGAGGCAAAAACTACGACTAATAAAAAGGTTAATCGGAGTTTTCGAAGCTTTGATTTCATTAATGAAAAGGTGTTTGAGATAAAATAATGAAAATAAAACGACTTAGTCTTTTAATAATTTCTTTTTTAGCTTTCTTAGGACTGGGCTTAATTTTGTCACGGCAGCAGTCTCAGAGAGCTGATCAAGTTTTAAGTAATAACGGTTTATCAAGCACATATTATGTTTTTAATCCTAAGAAAAAACACAATATTAAACAGTTCCTAACTTATGTTAATAAAAATTTCTCTCATGATAAGGTGCAGATTCACTTTGAATCGGACTATATCCCAGACCGCGTTTTAATTTGGGCTAACTATAATTTGAAAAGTCAACCGCTTGCTAAAGGAAGTTCTAGGTACTTTAGTAAAAATGACTTTGATGGAACAATTCCTTTTGCAGTTATCTCATCCGATACTAAAGATCGAGTTGTAACCTTACAGAATAACCATTATCTAAAAGAGAATAATGATTATGTCACAATTATTGGTGAATTAAAGAAAAATAATGAGAGTCAAAATGGGGAGGCTGTTTACTATCTTTCAACTGGGATTAATCAGCCAACTGCAAAAGAATCAATTACCAACTATAAGGTAGTAGTAGATGGGTTGAATAAGAATGAGGCGAATGCCTTACAACATTATCTCCGGGGAAGTATGCAGATTAAGGACTTTAGTAAAACCTACAATAAGCAGCACGGGATCAGTCCAACTAAGAAATTAATCGGCGCAATTTTCTGTGTTGTAATTGCACTGATAGTTGCAGCAATTGCAGCGGTCCTAGCTGAAAATCCGGTAAACTTAAAATATGTTTCTAGTAAAATCTGGGCGCACTTATTGGCTGATTCTGGCTTACGTTTCTTTTTAGCCAATGGAATAATTGTTATTTTGACTAGTTTGGGTTTACAAACGTGGAGTTTTTACTCTAATCACAGTCAGTTATATGTCTTATTTTTAGTCGTTTTTGCAATGCAGATTATTACTTATGTATTAATGCTGCTGTTAATAAAAATTAAGAAGGAAAAATAATGTCATTACCGATTGAGTTTGTTGAAAAATATAAAAATTTATTGGGAGAAGAAGAAAGTAGTAAATTCTTCACTGCAATTGATAGTCCAAGTAAAAAAGGATTTCGTTTAAACCCACTAAAGAATAATTATCAGGATGTGCAATATAGTCTTAAAGAACCAATTGAATTTACTAAGGACGGATATTATGGAGAAATTTCAGGGCGTGATAGTGAATGGACAGGCGGCTATGTTTACTCCCAAGATCCATCGGCCATGTATCCAGCAGTTTCTCTTAATGTAAAACCTGGCGATAAGGTACTGGATTTATGTGCTGCTCCAGGCGGTAAATCAACTGCATTAGCGAGTTTGCTAGATGATACAGGGATCTTAGTAGCTAATGAAATTTCAAAAAGTAGAGCAAAAGATTTAAGAGAAAATCTAGAAAGATGGGGAGCTACAAATGTTGTAGTCACCAATGAAAGCCCTGATCGCTTATCAAAAAAATTGCCTCACTTTTTTGATAAAATTTTAGTTGATGCACCGTGTTCTGGAGAAGGGATGTTTAGAAAAGATCCTGCTGCGACACAATATTGGTCTCCTGACTATGTATTAACATGCCAAACTAGACAAAAAGAAATTCTGAGTGAAGCAATGAAGATGTTAAAGCCGGGCGGAGAGATCGTCTATTCTACTTGTACATATTCTCCAGAAGAAGATGAAGAAATAGTAGCGTGGTTAGTTGAGAACTATCCTTTAGAGATTGAACCTCTTAAGATTTATTCCGGAATGTCGGCCGGTAGACCAGAGTGGTCAGAATCTAACTTGCCAGAATTAAAGAAAACGGTTAGACTTTGGTTTCAAAATGGGGTGGGAGAAGGCCAGTTTGTTGCTCATCTAAAAAATATTGAAGAGAATCACGAGGTTTCAATTAAGGCTAAAAAGAGAAAGAACAAACGCCAGAAAAAGAGCACAATTACACGTTTAAATAAAGATGAGATTAGTGTGGTTGCAAAAGTATTAGATAATTTTGCTCTACCATCTAGTTTAGAAAAGTGGCAAAATGAGGTTTTGCAAAGTAATGGTCACGTCTTTGTCCCAGCTCTTGCCCCCGACCTGCTAACTGAACTACATGTTCTAAATAATGGTGTTGAATTAGGTTTACTTAAGAAAAAGCGTTTTGAACCGAGTCATCAACTAGCTGAGGTATTGGGACAAAAAGGACAAAAACAACTTATTAATTTTGAAGATAAGGCAGAGTATGAGCGATATATACATGGAGAGACGATTAAGGTAGATAGCAATTTGCGCGGCTTTGTTTTGGTTGCTTATCAAGACCATATTTTCAGTTTTGGAAAAATTGGAAATGATCAAATTTTAAAGAACTTCTATCCAAAAGGTTTAAGAAAATAAAAAACTGGCTGAGAAGCCAGTTTTTTAGATTAATCAATAAATTTAACGGCGGTTCCGTAAGCAACGACAGATTGCATATCGCCAGCAATTGAGCCTGAATCAAAACGCATCATAACTACGGCATCAGCACCCATTTCGGAGGCATTTTGACGAAGACGAGCAATTGATTGATCTCTTGATTCAGTTAACATTGACGTATAAGCCTTAATTTCACCACCGACAATACTTTTTAAGCCAGCACCAAAATCTCGAATTGCATTTTTGGATTGAGTTGTAACTCCAAATACTTCACCGATAATTTCATATTTTCTGCCTGGAATATTTTCAGTAGTTGTTACTAAAATTTGTTCTGCCATTTCTTTGTCCTCCTAAAAATATTTTCTTAATTATACTGAATCAAAAACATGAAGACAATTATTTTTGTATAATTAAGAAAAAAGTAAGTACAGCTACTTACACTAGAATAAGGTGGTGAAATGATAAGTGGTCTTATCGTTTTCAATTGTGTTAGTTTTATTTTTACTAGCATTAGGAACATTTCTCTGGGTTTTAACCCACGAGAGGCGGAGTTTATGGTCAGGAATGACTTTAGTATGGACAATAATTACTTTTGGCTTATTCACAGCTGTTAGTTTACTAATTGCTGCTGAAGTTTTTCCTATTACTCATCAAGTTATTTTGCTTATTTTTGTGCTAATTTTACTGGCAATAATGTTTTCCGTTGTGGCCTTTATTGCGACTTTGATCATTATGTTTATTTACGATGGGATTAAGATTTTAATTCGCGAAGGTAATCGCTGGACTAATTTCTTATCGTTAGCAATGGGCATCGGAATTATTGCTTACTTATTTCTCTTTCCATTAGTCGGAAAATTAACCCATAATAATTTTGGAACTTACATATATTTGTTTATTAACCTCGTAATAATTTATCTAATTTTTATTATGATGATGTATACTTTAACTTCTTGGATTAATCTAGTGAATATTAAGACTAAGAAGTTGGACTACGTGGTTGTACTTGGAGCAGGTTTAATGGGAAAAAAGGTAACACCGCTTCTTGCTGCAAGAATCAATCGCGGAATAGAGGTATATCGTCGTAATCCTGGCTCAAAAATCATTATGTCAGGTGGACAAGGACCAGGTGAAGAAATTCCTGAAGCAGTGGCAATGGCAAAATATGCTGAAGAAAAAGGTGTTCCGAAGCAAGATATTATTGTTGAAGATAAGTCAAAGACAACTAGAGAAAATTTGATTTTTTCACATAAATTGATGAAACCAGATTCTCGTTTTGCTATCGTAACTAATTCTTACCATGTATATCGTGCCCTAGTTTTAGCAAAGAGATTAGGCCTACAGTGTATTGGTTATGGTGCAAAAACAAAGTGGTACTTTACCTTAAATGCCTTTGTACGTGAATTTATTGCCTACTTAACGATTACTTGGCGCTTGCAATTAAGCGTTGTGGGATGCATTGGATTAGGAGTTGTAGGATTAGCAATATTGAGGCAAATTATAAGATGAAAAATATAAAAATAATCGCAATTGATGTTGATGGTACATTATTAAATTCTAAAAAAGAACTGACTCCAAAAGTAAGAAATGCAATTTTAAAAGCAAAAAGTGCAGGGATAAAAATTGTTATTGCTACAGGTCGACCATTGAGCGGAGTAGAAAAGATTCTGACTGAGTTAGGTTTAAATGATCAAGAAGATCAATACGTCGTTTGTTTTGGAGGCGGAGTAGTAGAAACAACGGCGGGAAATGTCTTATTTGAGAAAAAATTAACCTATGACAATTATCTAGATTTAGAGACAATTTCCTTAAAATTAGGTTTACACTTCCATGCATCAACACCAGATAGAATTTATACCGCAGATCGAGATATTGGCGACTATACTTTATATGAAGCGAACCTAGTTAATTTAGGTATTTCGTACCGTACACCAGCTGAAATGAAGGATATTCCAATTATTAAGTGCATGTATGTAGATGAGAAAGATTTGTTAGATCAAAAAATTGCTGATCATAAGCCTTTTGCCCATCTAGATGATAAAATTACTTTTACTAAAACAGCACCCTTTTATTATGAAGCAAATCCTAAAGGTGTTTCTAAAGGAAATGCTTTAAAATTTCTTTGTCACAAATTGAATTTAAGTAGTGAAAATTTGATGGCTATTGGAGACGAAGAAAATGATCTAAGCATGATTAAACTTGCAGGTGTTGGTGTAGCAATGGGTAATGCAGTGCCTGCTGTGAAAGAAGCAGCTCAAAGAGTAACAAGTGATTGTGATCATGATGGTGTAGCCGAGGCAATTGAAAAAATTTTATAAGCAAATAATAAGGCTTTTGGATTAAGTTCCAAAAGCCTTATTTAATTTGTTAACGATGTTTAGGCGGAATTTTTGATTTTCTTTGTTTAAATAACTCCATTATTAGCTGGAAGAGGCCATAAATGATCAGTAAAATGCCCAAAATAATGACTGCTTGACGACTGAAATAATTAGGATTGACAATTACAATAATGCCAGCAGCAAAAGCAATTAAGCTTTCTATGATATCAATAATATTTTTGAAAATTCCATTTTTCTTATTTTTAACGATTACATTACGTAATCTGACATATGCAAAACCGATCAAGAAGACCCCTAGAACATAGTGAGCTAAGAAAGCCAATAAACGGTTATTAGAAATAATTGCAACAGCTAAGCCAAAAACAATGAGATAAGTAATAATAAAGAATTGCTTTGACTTGGGCACTAAATGGGAGTTAGCAGCTGTAACAATATGATAACCACTCCATCCAATACAAAAGACGCCAACTATTCCTCCAAATGCTCGATAGGCATAATCAGGAATCATCAGGTTTACAATACCAAGAATAATTAATACCCATCCAATAATTGAATTGGGATTTATAAATAATTTCTCTAGATGAGTTGCTTTCATACTGCGCCAGATGGTTTCCCATAAACTTCCGAGAACAAATCGCGTTCTTCTAGATGAATTAGTAAGAGAGAAAAGAATAGCGCCAAAACCACCAAAACCATTTTTATTAAGTTCTGTAATTTTGGTTGCTCCACTAGCTGCAAAAGCATTAAATAGATCATTTGTTAGAGCTTCACGTTCTTGAAGATTTGCTTCACCAATCCATTGATTTATGATTTGATTATATATTTTAGAAGTTGGATTGCGATGAGCTCTAGTAATAAAGTGAGAACCCGATACTTCCCAGCTCATTGGATCATGTTGAGCTAGTTTTGGCCGATCACTAACTAAAATTGTTGGGGTAATATTTTCTGGCTCAAAAAGCCGGCCAATGATACTAAATTCAGGCACATAACGTTTTAATTTATCAGTAACTCCATCAACTTGAGTACTAAGTCCCGGACTATCAAAAGTGTAAATAGTTTTGATTTGATTTTTTAAGTCATCAGGTAGGTTAACTGCTGCGTATTCAGCAAGATTACCGCCTTTGGAGTGACCAGCTAAACTGTAGACTTGCTTGGTAGTCTTTAAAATATTTGTCAGATACTTTAGGGCATATTTTTGTGCACCGGTTGTTCTAAAACTAATTTCAAAATCTTCTTTCCAGCCAACTAAGCTGTCATCTGTTCCTCGAAAGGAAATAAAATTAGTATCATTATCTAGACTAATTTTGATCGCAGAAAATTGTATTCTATCAGTAAGAACATCTACAAAGTAGGATAATTTCGCATCTCCAAAACGAACAGAATTTGCCATTAATTTTAGTAAATCTTGATACTTATAATGGTCGAGATGTTGATTTGAAGAATTAAAATATTTCTTAGCGGCTTCCTTTATTGAAATCTCTTTATTAGAATCAGGGACAATTCCGTCAAGATGAATATAAGAAAACGTGGCAATTACTAATGCATCAACTTCGTCAAAGGGTCGTACAGAAAGGGAAATATCGCCACGCCATTTTATGTAAGACAAAATATTATTTGTATCCATATTTCATCCGTCCTTTCTGCCAATTGTAATTTCATTATATAGATAAATGTTGTATTTTTTATTAACGAATTGCTAATAAAAAAGAAAATCACTTACTCTCCTTAAGTCTACCACATGGTAAATAAGGCGATTAAGTAACTTGCAGTATTGATAAATATTTGTAGCCAGTTTGAAATTAAAGAAAATTTTATTAATAAAATAGCTGGAAATAAATAAAGAGACTGAAAATAAAAAATCAGTCTCTTTTTAAATTAACTATTTTTAAATTAACTATATGATGATAATCTTATTTAGATTTAACTGTTAAATTTTTTACCCCAAGCCCATGGATCTTCATGCCAGGTTTTTAAAATATCATATTGGTCACTGGTAATATGACCAGATTCATTTTCTTTTTTAAGTAATTCAGGATAAGAAAGAAGGGGAGTATATTTTACATTTGCCTCTTTAAAGTTTTCTTTTGCATCTGGCAAATAATAAGTGAAGATTGAAGCAACCCCAGCTACTTTTCCGCCATCTTTTTCAGTAGCTTTAACTGCGTTTAAAACTGATCCACCAGTGGTAATTAGATCGTCAATTAAGACAATTTGATCATTTTCTGAAAAACGACCTTCAATTTGACGGCCTTTACCGTGATCTTTAGGTTTTGGACGAACATAAATCATTGGTAAATGTAATTTTTCGGCAACTAAAGCAGCATGAGGAATACCAGCAGTTGCAACTCCGCCAATAATAGTTGCTTGAGGAAATTCTGCCGCAATTAGGTTGGATAGATCACTAGCAATCATATCACGCAGGTCTGGGTAAGAAACAGTTAACCGAAGATCGGTATAGATTGGTGAAAGCATTCCACTTGCATAAGTGAAAGGTTTGTCAGGAGAAATAGTAATAATTTTTTCTTTGATTAATTGACTAATAATTTGATCTTTATGCATGTTAGTTGAACTCCTTTTTAATTGCTTCATATGCGGCTTCTGGATCAGTGGCTAAAGTAATTGGCCGACCAACAACAATCGCTGTTGAACCCCATTCTTTTGCTTGAAGTGGGGTGGCTACGCGTGATTGATCATCTTTAGCATTACCAGCTGGTCTAATTCCAGGAGTTACGTACAAAAAGTCTTCTCCAACTTTTTGACGTAAGTCTTTAACTTCGAGTGGAGAACAAATCACACCGTCTGCACCTGCTTTTTTAGCTGTTGTAGCTAAGCTTAATACTTGATCATTCATCGATAAATTGCAATTTTGCTCATAATGTAGAATTTCGTCTGAAATAGAAGTTAATTCAGTTACAGCTAGTAATTTAGGAACATTTTTATCAATCGGAGTTCCCGCAATTAACCCATCTTTTGCGGCCTTAATCATTTGACTGCCACCAAGTGCGTGAACCGTGGTGTAGGTAATACCCAAACGAGCTAATGCCTTTGCACCGTTATAGACTGTATTAGGAATATCGTTCATTTTTAAGTCTAAAAAGATTTGATAACCCTGTTCTGATAATTGTTTTACGATTTTAGGGCCTTCGTTAAAGAAGAGTTCCATCCCGATCTTAATAAAAACATTTTCAGGTTTACCTAGTTTCGGTAATAGTTCATTTAATTTCTTTTCATTGTCTAAATCTAAGGCAACGATAACAGGTCTACTCATTTTTCCTCCATAAAAAAATCTATACCAAGCGCAGAGAGACACTAGGTATAGACTTTCCCAGATAATTTAAGCCAATAATTCTAACTTGCGGTCTCTCTGTACCGTTTAAAGTTTAATCAAAATGAAGTTTAGCATCTTCGAGAAAGAATTACAAATAAAATTTTTAACTTTGAAAAAAATAAAAAAGCGTGTACAATCAATTCTTGAAAAATAATTGAATGACAGAGAGCATTCATTTTGGAGGAAAATATGATTAATACACACGTAAAATTACCAGGATTAGATTTAAAAAATCCAATTATGCCAGCAAGTGGTACCTTTGGTTTTGGTGATGTACCAGCAGCCAAGAAATTTAATTTAAATGATTTGGGAGCAATGGTAATAAAGACAACAACTCCTCATAGTACAACAGGTAATCCGCAGCTCCAAATAGCTGTTTTAAATACTGGAGTTTTGAATTCAGTTGGATTAACTAATCCCGGCGTTGATGCGGTAATCAAAGATAAGTTAACTCCTTTGCGTAGTGAATATCCTAACTTGCCAATTATGGCTAGCGTTGGTGGAGAAGACGAAGCAGGATATCTTGAAGTAGCTAAGAAGCTATCTGATTCTGGACTAGTCAATGCCTTAGAGATTAATGTTTCTTGTCCGAATGTGAATCAGGGCGGAATGAGCTTTGGCGTTCATCCTGATGTAGTGGAAGAATTGACTAAAAAAATTAAGTCACTCGTTAAAATTCCAATTTATGTAAAATTAACTCCTAATGTCACTGATATTACGCAGATTGCGAAAGCAGCTGAAAATGGTGGCGCAGATGGATTGTCATTGATCAATACTCTTTTGGGAATGGAGATTGATGTTGAAACTAGAAAGCCTGTTTTGGGGCACAATATTGGTGGTCTTTCTGGTGAAGCCGTAAAACCAATTGCTATTAGAATGGTTCACCAAGTTCGAGAAAGTACAACTTTACCAATTATTGGGATGGGTGGAATCAGTTCCGCTAAAGATGTAATTGAATTTATTCTAGCTGGTGCTAATGCAGTTGCTGTTGGAACTGCGCATTTTAAGGATAGTCTCGCTTCAAAGCATATTGCTGATGACTTACCAAAGGAATTAGAAAAGTTAGGGATTACAGATATTAATCAATTGGTGAATAAAGTCAATTTTAATTAAATGGCTTGACAAAAATCATGAAGTACAGTAATTTTAAAACAATAAATGTCCTTTAAAATTAGTCCCGTGAGGCTAGCAAGGCAGGCTTAAATAAGTATGACTTAACTATAAGCTCCTAGTCTCAAGAACTAGGAGCTTTTTTATGGGCAAAATCAGGAGGAAAAATATGGCAAAGGAAATTTGGGATGCACTCGCAATGAAGCGTGCATTAACTCGAATTACTTATGAAATTATTGAGCAAAATAAGGGTACTGATAATCTTGTTTTAATTGGAATCAAGACAAGAGGAGTTTATTTAGCCAAGAGAATTCATGAACGAATTCAAAAATTAGAAAATGTTGATGTGCCAATCGATGAGCTAGATATTACTCTTTATCGTGATGATCGTCATGATGCTTCATTAAAACAAGATCCAGTAGTCAATTCTAACCAAATTGACGTTGATATTACCGATAAGAAAGTAATTTTAATTGACGATGTAATCTATACTGGGCGAACAATTAGAGCAGCGATGGATGCTTTGATGGATGATGGACGCCCTAGTTCAATTAAAGTTGCAGTTTTGGTAGATCGCGGTCACCGTGAATTACCAATTAGAGCTGACTTTGTCGGTAAGAATATCCCAACTGCAGCTAACGAACAAGTTGCTGTTAACATGGTAGAAAAAGATGGTAAGGATTCAGTTGAACTGAAATCTCTATCAAAATAATTAAAAAATATTAATTTAATAGTCAACCATTTAATTGACTCCAGAGAGGGCCAGAAGGGTTGCTATATTTTTCGTATGCAAGAATATGAAAAATAGGCCTGGAGCAATTAAATGCTTCAGGCCTTTTTGCTTTAGAAAGAATAAAAAATGGAAAATTTAAATCTTGTTAGTTTACCACATTTTGTTAGTGTAGAAAATCTGAGTGTTGAAGAAGTTGAAGCTTTAATTAATCGAGCAGAATATTTTAAAAATGGCGGAGCTACGCCTAATCTAACAGAGCCCATCTATATTACTAATATGTTTTTTGAAGATTCAAGTAGAACGCATACTAGTTTTGAAATGGCTGAAAGAAAATTAGGTTTAACCGTAATCCCATTTGATCCTGCTCATTCTTCAGTTAATAAGGGAGAAACATTATATGATACATCCCTGATTATGGAAGCTGTGGGAGTGAATATTGAAGTAATTCGTCATTCACAAAATGAATACTATCAAAATTTAATCCGCCCTCAAAATCATCAACATTTAGATATTGGAATAATTAATGCCGGAGATGGCAGTGGTCAACATCCAAGTCAATGTTTGTTAGACATGATGACAATTCATGAACATTTTAAGCAATTTAAAGGTCTAAAGGTAGCTATTGTTGGCGATATTACTAATTCACGAGTTGCTAAAAGTAATATGGAATTACTCCATCGGTTAGGAGCTGAAGTTTACTTTTCAGGACCTGAATATTGGTACTCCAAGGAATTTGATAAATATGGAAAATATGAAGAACTAGATAAGTTGATTTCCGAGATGGATGTGATGATGCTATTAAGAGTTCAACATGAAAGACATAGTGATGATCCTAATGAAAAGAATTTTGATGCAAAAGCATATCATGAAAAATACGGAATTAATAACCAACGCTATCAAGAATTAAAGCCAAATGCAATTATTATGCACCCGGGCCCAATTAACCACGATGTTGAATTAAGTGCAAATTTGGTGGAAAGCGACAAGTGTATGTTTACTCGTCAAATGCAAAATGGTGTATTTATGAGAATGGCAATGATTGAAGCAGTCTTACGAGGAAGAAAATTAGGAGGACTCAAGTAATGACTACTGTAATTAAAAATGGAACTGTGTACCAAAACGGCCACCTAATCAAAGCCGATGTTTTAATCGATGGTCAAAAAATTAAGGCTATTGGAACTGACCTAGAAGGGGAAGAAATAATTGATGCTAGCGGAATGATAGTTAGCCCCGGCTTAGTAGATGTTCATGTGCATTATCGTGATCCTGGTCAAACGTATAAGGAGGATATCAAAACTGGTAGCCAAGCGGCAGCACGTGGGGGTTTTACAACCGTTGGTGCTATGCCTAATGTCACTCCTGTTCCTAATACAGCTGAATTAATGGATAAAATGGTTAGAGAAAATCAAAAAAAGGGGTTAGTTCATATTCTCCAGTATGGTCCTGTTACTAATGATGAAACAACTGATATTATTCCTGATTATGCGGCACTTAAGAAAGCAGGCGCATTTGCATTAAGTAATGACGGACATGGAGTTCAAAGTGCGCAGACAATGTATCTAGCCATGCAAAAGGCTAAAGAAAACAACTTAATTATTGCAGCCCATGCCCAAGATGATTCACTTTTTAATAAAGGAATTGTTAATGAAGGAATAGCAGCTGAAAAATTAGACTTACCACCAGTTACAGAACTTGCTGAGACTACGCAAATTGCTCGTGATCTCCTTTTAGCACAAAAAACAGGAGTCCATTACCATATTTGTCATGTTTCGACAAAAACCAGTGTAGAATTAGTTCGTTTAGCAAAAGCACGAGGTATTAAGGTAACGTGTGAGGTTGCACCGCATCATATTTTATTAACAGATAGTGATATTCCTGAAGATAATGCTTACTTCAAGATGAATCCACCACTAAGAAGTAAAGAAGATCAGGTAGCTTTGTTAGTTGGCTTGCTAGATGGAACAATTGATTTAATTGCGACTGATCATGCTCCCCATGCTAAAGCGGAAAAACAGGGTGGTATGCGAGGAGCCGCTTTTGGAATTACGGGAAGTGAGACAGCATTTAGCACCCTTTATACTAGATTTGTAAAGGAAGAAAAAGTTTTCACGCTTGAACAATTACTATCTCTTCTTACTGATAAGCCAGCTACAGTATTTGGCATAGAAAATGCAGGTCTTCTTGCACCGGGTGAGAATGCCGATATTGCGATTTTTGATATTGAGCATCAAAGAGAAATTAAAGAAGATGATTTTAAGTCTAAGGGAGTAAATACACCATTTACTGGTCATAAGGTATATGGCGAGACAGTGATGACGTTTGTTGATGGTAAAGTTGTATATCAAAGGGGAACAAAATGAAACGCTATTTAATTTTAGAAGATGGTAGTATTTATGAAGGCGAAGGCTTTGGAGCTGATTGTGAAAGTAGTGGTGAGGTTGTTTTTACAACAGGGATGACGGGCTATCAAGAAGCAATTACGGATCAAAGTTATGCCGATCAGATTTTGGTTTTTACTAATCCTTTAATTGGAAATTATGGGATTACTTTGGCTGATTATGAATCACTTGAGCCACAAATTAAGGGCGTTATTTGCCACCAAGTAGCACGTCACCCAGACAATTGGCGTATGCAAACAACCTTGCCAGAATTTTTAAAACAATTGAACATCCCTGGCTTGCAGGGAGTTGATACCCGTGAATTGGTTAAGAAATTAAGAATTCACGGTACCCTAAAAGGAAGAATTACTGATTCAAAGGAAAATGCAGTAAGTATTGCTCAAGAATTAAAGCAAAAAAACATTACCCACGGTGTAATCAGCCGTGTTTCAACGAAGAACTCTTATCCAGTACCTGGCTCAAAAAGAAATATAGTTGTTATCGACTTTGGTATTAAGCATAGTATTTTACGAGAATTAGCGGAGAGAGACTGTAACTGTATTGTCTTACCTTACACTGCAACAGCCGAAGAAATTTTAAATCTTAATCCAGATGGTGTGCTTTTATCAAATGGACCTGGAAATCCAGAAGAAATGCTTATGGCTGCAAAAATGGTCCAAGAAGTTGAAAAACATGTTCCGCTATTTGGAATTTGTATGGGCCATCAAGTCTTTGCACTCGCAAATGGGGCTAGTACCTACAAAATGAAATTTGGACACCGCGGCTTTAATCATCCTGTAAGAGAAATTGCCACTGGTAATATTGGTTTTACTTCTCAAAATCATGGTTATGCGGTAGATCCTAAATCTATTGATAAAGAAAATTTGATGATTACTCATGTTGAAGTAAATGATGGCACGGTTGAAGGATTACGTCATAAAAAATATCCTGCCTTTTCAGTCCAATTTCACCCCGATGCAACTCCAGGCCCTCATGATGAAGACTCATTATTTGATGATTTTATGTCAATGATTGACCAAAGAAAGGAAGAAGAGCGTCATGCCTAAGAGAACAGATATTCATAAGATTATGGTAATTGGTTCTGGTCCAATTATTATTGGTCAAGCTGCAGAATTTGATTATTCAGGAACACAGGCTTGCTTAGCTCTTCGCGAAGAGGGCTATGAGGTAGTATTAGTTAATTCAAACCCAGCTACAATCATGACTGACACTACCATTGCAGACAAGGTTTATATTGAACCCCTAACTGTGGAATCAATCTCAAGAATCATTAGACAAGAGTATCCTGATGCAATTTTACCAACGCTTGGTGGGCAAGTTGGATTAAATATGGCCCTTTCATTAGCTAAAACAGGAATTTTGGATGAGTTAAATATTGAATTATTAGGAACAAGACTTTCTTCGATTGAACAAGCAGAAGATAGAGAGAAATTTAAAGAGTTATGTAAAGAATTGGGTGAGCCCGTTCCACCATCAACAACTGTTAATACTGTTGAAGAAGCTTTAGAGTTTGGCGATAGAATTGGCTATCCAATTATCGTTCGTCCAGCCTTTACTATGGGCGGAACTGGTGGTGGTATTTGTAATAATCATGAAGAGTTAGCAAAAATTGCCAAGAACGGATTAGAACTGTCACCTGTTACTGAATGTTTAATTGAGAAATCGATTGCGGGCTATAAAGAAATTGAATTTGAAGTAATGCGTGATCATGATGATAATGCAATGATTGTGTGTTGCATGGAGAATTTTGATCCAGTTGGAATTCACACTGGGGATTCGATTGTTTTTTCACCTAGTCAGACCTTGAGTGATAAAGAATACCAAATGCTTCGTGATTGCTCTTTACGTTTAATTAGGGCTCTTAAAATTGAGGGAGGTTGTAATGTTCAGCTAGCCTTAGATCCTAATAGCTTTGACTATGATGTCATTGAAGTGAATCCTCGAGTTTCACGATCAAGTGCATTGGCTTCAAAAGCAACCGGTTATCCTATTGCAAAAATGGCCGCAAAAATTGCAATTGGTATGACATTAGATGAAATTAAAAATCCGGTAACTAGAACAACATATGCTGAATTTGAACCAGCTTTAGATTATGTCGTCTGCAAAATTCCTCGCTGGCCATTTGATAAGTTTTCTAAGGCCGACCGCACTTTAAGTACCCAAATGAAGGCTACTGGTGAAGTAATGGCAATTGGCCGAACAGCTGAAGAGGCAATGCAAAAAGCGGTAAGGTCTCTTGAAATTGACGAAAAAGATCTCTATTCTAAAGCAGCTCATCATGCAAGTGATGAAGAGATAGAACAAAAGCTAGTTAAAGCACAAGATGACCGTCTCTTTTATTTAGCAGAAGCCTTTCGCAGAGGTTATAGTCTTGAAGATGTTCATGAATTAACCAAAATTAACTTTTATTTCTTAGATATTGTTAGTCACATGGTAGAGATGGAGAAAAATATCCAAGCAAATAAGGATAATCTTGAAACTTTACGTTTAGCTAAGAAATATGGTTTTAGTGATGCAACCATTGCTACTTTATGGAATGAGAGTATTGATCAGATTAGAGATTTGCGCAAAAATAATGGGATCATTCCAGTCTACAAGATGGTTGATACTTGCGCAGCAGAGTTTGAATCAAAGACACCGTACTTTTACTCAACTTATGATGGTGAAAATGAATCACATAAGTCTGGTAAAAAATCAGTAATTGTTATTGGTTCTGGTCCAATTAGAATCGGACAGGGGGTCGAGTTTGATTATGCAACTGTTCACTGCGTAAAAGCACTTCAAAAGATGGGCTATGAAGCAATTGTTATTAATTCAAACCCAGAAACTGTTTCAACTGACTTTTCAATTTCTGATAAATTGTATTTTGAACCCTTAACCTTAGAAGATGTATTGAATGTTTGTGATTTGGAAAAGCCCGAAGGTGTAATTGTTCAGTTTGGAGGACAAACTTCAATTAATTTAGCTGCTGGCTTACAAGATCATGGAATTAAAATCTTGGGAACTAGTGTTAAAGATCTTAACCGTGCAGAGGATCGTGAACTATTCGATCAGATAATTAAGAAACTTAAATTAAATCAACCAAAGGGCTTAACTGCAACAACACATGAAGGAGTTATTAAAGCAGCTGAAGAGTTAGGATATCCGGTCTTGGTCCGTCCAAGTTATGTACTTGGCGGAAAAGCAATGGAAATTGTTTACAACAAGGGTGAGCTTGAAGAATACTTACATGATCACGTAGATATTGCAGCTGATCATCCAATTTTAGTAGATGACTATTTAGACGGTCGTGAGTGTGATGTCGATGCAATTTGTGATGGACAGGATGTTTTACTACCCGGAATTATGGAACACATTGAACATGCTGGTGTTCACTCTGGAGATTCAATGGCGGTTTACCCACCACAGAACTTTACGGATGAAGTTAAAGATAAGATTATGGATGTTACGCGTAAGCTTGCTCTTACTTTGAATTGTGTGGGAATTATGAACATTCAATTTATTGTGAGAAATGGTGAAGTTTATGTAATTGAAGTAAATCCTCGCGCAAGTAGAACAGTTCCATTTTTAAGTAAGATAACTGGAATTGAAATGGCACAAGTTGCCACCCGGGTAATTATGGGCGAAAGCCTAGCGCAGCAGGGCTACAGTGATGGTCTAGCACCTGAACCAGAATTGATTAGTGTTAAGGCTCCCGTTTTTAGTTTTAGCAAGTTAGCTGATGTAGACTCATATCTTGGGCCAGAAATGAAATCAACAGGTGAAGTAATGGGAAGCGACCATACTTTTGCGAAAGCTCTTTATAAGGCTTTTGCCGGCGCTAAGATGCAACTACCTGAAAATGGAAATGTTTTGTTAACAATTGAAGACAAGGATAAAGAAAAGATTCTCCCAATTGCAAAGAGATTTGCGAGAATTGGTTATCGGATTTTTGCTACTAAGGGTACAGCAGACTTCTTAAAGAATGATGGGTTACATGTTGATCTTGTAACTAAAGTTCATGAAAACGAAAACGCAGATGACAACATCTTAAATGAATTAAGAGAGGGAAGAATTGATTTAGTGATTAATACCATGGGGCATGATATTGAAAAGAATTCTGACGGCTTCATTATTAGACAAATGGCTATACAACAGAATGTCCCATTATTGACAGCACTGGACACAGCTGACGCACTTTTAACATCTCTTGAAAATAGATCATTTGCAACAGACGCTTTAAAATAGTAGAAATAATCCCTGATTGAGGAAAAGATACAATGGTAAAAGAAATTTGGGATAAGCCTGCAATGCAGCGAGCTATTGTGAGGATTACATATGAAATTATTGAAAGGTATAAGGGCGTAGATGAGCTGGTTTTAGTTGGAATCAAAACTCGTGGGGTCTATCTGGCACGTAGAATTGGGGATCGACTTGAAGAAATTGAAAAGAAGATTATTCCAGTAGGCGAACTAGATATAACCTCTTATCGAGATGATCGTAGAGTTGATATTAATCAAGAAAAGATTTCAAATTTAGAACCCAAAAATTTAAATATTACTAATAAACATGTTGTATTAGTAGACGATGTCCTTTATACCGGAAGAACTATTCGGGCTGCGATGGATGCTTTGATTGCAACTGGACGTCCAAAGTCAATTGCAGTTGCAGTTTTGGTGGACCGAGGACATCGAGAGTTACCAATTAAGGCAGATTTTGTCGGAAAGAACATTCCAACAGCCTTGAGCGAACAAGTAGCAGTTAATGTTAAAGAAATCGATGGTATTGATAGTATTGAGTTAATCAAATTAAAGTAAAAAAAACTGTATCATTCTGAAAAATCAGATGATACAGTTTTTTTGCTCTATTTATTCTATTACTTTTGCGCCTAAGGCATTTTTAAAATGATCTAAGGCCCATTCTTGACCATGTTCAGTAAAGGTAGTAACACCTTTACTTGGAATAGTTAAATTATAGTTTAAATTATAGGCAGTCATAGCCGTATGAAGAACACAAATGTCTGTACATACTCCCGTTAACCATAGGTCGTTAATTTTACGTTCGCGTAAGTAGTTATCAAGATTAGTATTTTGGAAAGAAGAATAGCGATTTTTGTTAAATTTATATACTCGGTCACTAGACTTGTGAGCTTCATACCAATCTTTTAACTTACCGTATAACTCTTGTCCTGGTGTACCAACAATATTATGTGGTGGGAAGAGCTTATATTCCGGACTAAATGTATTACCGGTATGTCCATCAGTTGGAAAAATTACATAGTCTCCATTATCATAAAATTTATTTGCTAATTCGATTAAATAATCTTCTAAAGCTTGAGCTGGCTTTCCACAGGTAAGAGAACCATTGTCTGCAATGAAGTCATTAGTGTAGTCAATAATTAATAGTGCCTTTTTCATATTTTGTCCTTAAAAATTAAAACTATCCCGAATTACGTAAGCCAGAGGTTACCCCATTAATGGTAATCGGTAAAATACTTTCATAAACGCCGGCAATCTCATCGACGCGGTCTCGTTTAATCATTTCAATTTGAATGTAGTTAAGAATATTGAAGTATGGCATCCGGTAATTTAAGCTCATCTTTAAACTTGGGTTATCTGCAAGTAATTCTTTGTTACCTTCAATTTGAAGGATTACTTCTTTAGTAAGTTTCCATTCTTGATAGATAGTATCAAAGACTTTTTTAGTATCTTCATCTTCACATAGGTCCGCATATTGTTTGGCAATATCCATGTTAGATTTGGAAAGAACCATATCAACATTGGAGAGAAGGGAGTGGAAGAAAGGCCAACCTTGATACATCTTTTGTAAGGTGTGGAGGTTATTAGGATTGGCATCAATGAAGTGCTTGAAGGCAGAACCAACACCATACCAGCCAGGGAACATAATTCGACTTTGTGACCATGAGAATACCCAAGGAATAGCTCTTAAGCCTGAAAAATCAGTAATCTTCTTTCTTGCTGCTGGACGAGAACCAATATTTAAGTTGGAAATTTGCTTAATTGGTGTAGCTTGCAAGAAGTAGTCAAGAAAAGCTGGTGTTTCAAAAACAAGCTTACGGTAAACTTTATTACTGTCTAAAACAATTTCATCCATTGAGGAACGGAATCCACCAATATCATCTTCACTTACAATTTGTTTAGAAACAATACGGTCGATAGTAGCTGAGGCCAGCATTTCCAAATTGTAGTAAGCAGTATCTTGATTACCATACTTGTTTTGAATGATTTCACCTTGTTCAGTCATTCGAATACGGTCATTAATTGAGCCAAAAGGTTGAGCAGTAATGGCTTCATAAGAAGGACCACCACCACGTCCAACAGTTCCCCCACGGCCGTGCATGAAGGTAATATTAACACCCAATTTCTTGCCCATTGCAGTTAAGTCTTTCTGAGCCTTGTAAAGATTCCAGCAAGAAGCTAAGTAGCCACCATCTTTATTTGAGTCAGAGTAGCCCAGCATAATTTCTTGGTAATTATTTTGAGAAGCAAGCCACTTTTTAACAATGTCAAGATTTAGAAATTCTTTCATAATTTCACGAGAGTTTTCTAAGTCTTCAACTGTTTCAAATAATGGCACAACTTGAATGCGAGCTCCTTGATTATTTAAAAGATCATATTCTTTAAGCATGATTGCTTGTTCAAGAAGATCAGAGACACTTTCAGTATGAGAAATAATGTGTTGTTTAA
Source organism: Lactobacillus johnsonii (assembly GCF_014058685.1). Classification (NCBI taxonomy): domain Bacteria; kingdom Bacillati; phylum Bacillota; class Bacilli; order Lactobacillales; family Lactobacillaceae; genus Lactobacillus; species Lactobacillus johnsonii. The sequence continues at coordinate 920,113 of NZ_CP059055.1, forward strand.
TTACATCTTCACCAATACAATCCTTGAGTTGACGAGCAGTCTTGTAGATATTTAATTCCTTTTGGAGCAGTTCAGATTTTGGCTTGTTGTTAGCGTGAAGATTACGTGGATCATTGTTTAACTCATTAAGTAAAACTTTAACCTTATCTTTTTCTGGTAAGTCACTATAATCATCACAAATTCCGGCACTCTTGAGTAATTCAGCAACACAAGCTTCGTTTACACTAGAATCTTGACGCATATCAATTGTTGCCAAATGGAAACCAAAGATATCAATTGCTTCTAATAGCTCAGTAAAGAAACTTCTAACTACAGCTTGGTCATGATCTTCTTCGAGCGATTCTTTAATTGTAATTAAATCAGCTTTAAAATCTTGTGGATTCTTGTAAACAGGAATTTTGTCTAAGTTTTCCAAATCGCGTTTTTTAACAAAACTATTTTTATCAGCTGTGCCTAAAAGAGTATATTCAGTATGAAGTAAACGGCTCTCAATATAGTAGAAAGCACGACGATATGGTTCATTCGTTCTAAATGGTGAATCATCATTTGAGAGATCTGATAATTTTTCAACAGCGGATGAAGGCTTCATATAAGAAGTAGACATTGAAATCGTGCGGTAGAGCTTGTTTAGCTGTTTAATATAGTATTCAAAGATTACTTGGCTTTGCAAAGTGGCACTCAACTTTAATGTTTCGGCAGTAACATATGGATTTCCATCACGATCGCCTCCGATCCACATTCCCATGGTAATTGGGGTGGCACCAGATAGATTTAAATTATGTTTTTTAGCTAATTCTTGATAGCGAGCTGTAAATTTAGTGATAGCTGGAATCAAAGCCTTAGGATAGTATGCTAAAACGTTTGTAATTTCATTAGAAACCTGTAGTTTGTGGCTACGAATAATATCGGTTTGCATTAAAATCTCAATGTAAGCGCGGAGTTTTTCAGTCCATTCAGCTTGGTTAATAGTTCCGTTTTTAACTTCACGATAACTACGTAATAAACCATGGATTTGGTCAGTTAGTTCAAGGACAGTTTTTCTTTGAACTTGAGTAGGGTGAGCAGTTAAAACGGGAACTACATTAACATGCTTAAGAATTTCACTTGCATTTTCTTTTTGAGAAACTAAGTCAATCGTATCTTCAAGTTTACCAAGATAGTCTTGATCCGTATTATTGAGTAGGTTAACTTCACTAGCTAACTCTACATCTTCAGAAATATTAACTAATAAAGGTAAAGTTGCAAAATAACGTGCAACGACAATCATTTCTTGATTAGTAAGGCTAGCAATTTGCTCTTCAAGAGCATCGTAGTCTTTTTGGGCGGAGATTTTAATTAAATCTTGAATTTTATTAAAAATCACATCCCCACTTAATTGACGTATACTCTCGTTAAGTAAGTTGGTCAAAATTTTAACTTCTTCAGCTACCATTGCATGATCGCTGCTATTTTCTAACTTCTTAATGGACATTAAAAAAGGTTCCTCCTTTTTGTGAAAGACTTAACATAAGAATAACACATATTTTTATGTTTGAATATTAGTTTGAAATATAATTTTTTTGAGCATTTTTCATCATTGTTAGGACCTTTTTAGCAGAAAATTCAACTGTAAGAGATTTAGCATAATTTTGGTAATTTGTGCTCATGACTTTTAAATCTTTGGGATGATTAATCCAGTAATCAATTCTTTGAGTTAAAATTTCGCTTCTTCCAGCGGGAAAAAGATTGTTAGGACTTAAAGCATATGAACTGGTAGAAGAGAGAGGACTTTGGGCAATTATGGGTACACACCCAGTCGCAAAAGCTTCCATGCAAGCCATCCCTTCAACTTCCACGTTAGCACAATGAACAACAATATTGGATTGATCCATGATCTGTTTTAAGTCATTTCTAGAATAAAAGCCAAACTGAGCATTGATCTTTAGTCTTTGGCAAAGGGAGATATATTCATTCTTTAAGGGTCCTTTCCCAGCTAAAATTAATTTGATTCTATCTTTGTATTTACTACGTCCGATAGCTTTAATTAAGGTCTTTTGATCCTTTTCATTTGAAAAACGGCCGATTGAAAGTATTGTAAAGGGATCAGTTGTTGTTGTTTTCTGATTATTTTGTAAATAATAATCACTAATCCCATTCGAGATAACTATTAACTTGGATTTGAAGTTATATTTTTTTAAACGCTGTTCGACTTTCGAAGTTGGACATTGTAAATAGCTACAGTAATTAAAAGTAGTATCACGAAATAATCTCATAAAAGCAGAGTTGATGCTGGCATGGTCTAAAACTGGAACCGAAGCAGTTAGATTTTCAGGATAAAGATGAAAAGTACCTGTAATTGGCTTTCTCATCTGTTTGGCAATTTTAGCTGCGCTCCAGCAAACCGGGAAAGGGTCCTCTAAGTGGACTAAATCTGCCCATCTAATAGCGTCTTTGATTATTTCTTTTCTAGGTTTAGCAAAATGAAATCCTTCTTTAGCAATAATATTTTTAAAAATTGGGATGGTCATTATTGGAAGAGAGTAATCTGGTTCTCCGCCTGCAATGGAAGAAAGGATACGGACATCTTGACCCATTTTTTTAAATTCGTGAACAAAGCGCTGCGTTGAGATTGACATCCCATTACTTTTATTGAAATAATCATCGATAACAATTAAAATTTTCATGATTATTCTCCCTCTAGTATTACTATATGTATTTTAACAAGTAAGGAAACTGAAGTGAAAGAATTAGATAAGTATCAACAACTAAAACAAAAGTTAGTTGAAAATAGTGATCCCGAGTTAGCCACACAAATGAAAAAATATCTACGGAATAAATTTGAGTTTTATGGTTTGAAATCGCCTGAAAGACGGAAAAGTTACCATGACCTAATCAAAGTAGAAAAGAAAAATAAAAAAATTGATTGGAATTTTCTTGATCAAGCATGGTCCGATACACATCGAGAAGCACAATATTTCGTTTGTGATTATTTAATTTCATTAGAAAGATTTCTAACGTTTGAAGACCTTGACCATATTTTTTATTATGTAAAGTCTAAGCAGTGGTGGGATACAATTGATAGTTTGATAAAGCCAATTGGAAAGATTGGGTTAAGGGATGGAAGAGTAGATGACCTGATGCTTGCTTGGTCAAAAGATAATGATTTTTGGGTAAGAAGAGTGGCAATTGAACATCAGCTCTTACGAAAAAATAAGATGAACACTGAATTGTTAGAGAAAATTTCGCAAATTGCAATAATAAATTGAACACTTTTAGTTAAGCTGCTTGATAGATTAGATCTAATTCTCTTTCAAAGATTTCATCTGGTGTATGATAGGCCAGTATCTTTCTTGGCAAAGAATTGCACCAGGTTTCAATATTAATGATGTCTTGTAAAGAATAGTTAGCTATTGCTTCTCCCTTAGGAATGAATCTGCGAATAAGACCATTGTGTCTTTCAACTGTTCCCTTATCACAAGAAGTGTAAGGATGGGCATAGTAAACCAGTGTATTGGATACTTTTTCTAGGTTGGAAAGATCTGCAAACTCTGAGCCATTATCAGTGGTAATGGTTTTAAAAATATCATTCCAATGTTCGCTGTATTGCCTTTGGAGTTCTTTAAAGGCCTGCATGACACTGACAGAAGTCTTGTCAGGAATACGAAGAATTAAAAACTCACGACTCATACGCTCAGATAAGGTTAGCAGTACCTCATCATCTTTGCTCTTATGTCCGAGAACTAAATCGCATTCCCAATGACCGAATTCATTACGTTTATTGATCTCTTTAGGACGTTCTTCAATGCTTCTGCCAAGTTTTTTCTTATTTTTGCGAATACGATGAAGCTTAGTATTGCGTTTAAGCTTCTCTGGCAAGTCGTAATTATAAATTCCTAATAAGCCTTGATCAACGTAATTATAAAGAGTTTTGGTGCAGACAACATCGCTGCTAGCGAATTCGCCAACAGCAGTAGCACGATTACTGCACACATCAAGCGACCAGCCATCTTTAAAAAAATGCTTGTGGACATAGCGCATGAATTGAGCTTTCCTGAGAAAGTCTGATTTGCGCCCACAATTTTTACGATGAGCTTTATATGCATCATGCCCTTGAGTAGCCTTATATTTTTTGACTTTACCATGATACAGTTTTACAGTGCCACGCTTAACCTCATAGCTGATAGTAGAAGGAGAACAGTTAAGTTCACGGGCAATTGCACGCAAAGAATAGCCATCTTTCAAACGCAATTGAATAATAACTCGCTCTTCAAATGATAAATGCTTGCCTTTAACGTGCTGGTTCATGGTAGAATGTAAAGAGTCCATTTTGACCTCCAATAGAAAGTTTTTGTGGTTATTAACATTCTATCAAACAGGTCCGAATGGACTTTTTATTTTTTATCAAGTGTTCAATTTAATTTTACAATCAGCGTTAGAGAAAATTTTAGAAAATAATCTGAATAGTTCAGAATTTTTCATCAATAAGGCAATTGGTTGGGCCTTACGTGATTACTCTAAAACTAACCGGGCCTGGGTAAAAAAATTTATTAATGATCATTATTCCGACATGGCCGCGCTTTCGATTAAAGAGGGAAGCAAGTACTTGCACTCATAAGTTACAAGTCTAACAAAATGGGTCGTGAAATAAGAATACGAAAAGAAACCGTACGTGAAAAATAATGCAATCCCACGTAAAGATTTTAAGGTTAAGATCGAACCAAATAGTAAAGTTTAAAGTATTATTCTAGTTTCTAAAAAATGACATTTTAAAATTAATTTAATCATGATATCATTTAATTAATCTTATAATTTCAATGGAAGGTAATTAGATGAGAAAATACTTTAATATTCGCGGGGGTGCAGGTGACCTAACTAAGCCTGATATTAATACTAGACCCCAAGATAATCTTTACTTAGCCGTTAACTCAGAATGGCTTTCAAAAGCAAAAATTCCAGCTGACAGAACTTCAACCGGAATTAACTTGATTTTAGATATGCGAATCGAAGATCAATTGATGAAGGATTTTGCCAAATTTGCTGACGGGAAAAAGGAGATTCCTACTATACCAAATTTTGCAAAAGCAATTAATCTTTATAAATTAGCAATTGATTTTGATAAAAGAAATAAAGAACAGGCAGAGCCAATCAAAGCTGATTTAGAAAAATTAACATCATTAAATAGCTTTGAAGAATTTAATAAACAAGCTGCTGACTTGTTTGCAAAAGGATATGACTTACCATTCAATATTTTTGTAATGGAAGATATGAAGGATACTGATCATAATGCCTTATATGCAGAAGGACCAGGTACATTTTTGCCAGATACTACTGCATATCAAAGTGATGATGCTGAAAAATTGCTTTCTACTTTGGAAAAGCAAACAGTTAAGTTACTTGTAATGGCTGGAGTAGAGGAAGAACAAGCAAAGACTTGGGCAAGTAAGGGTATTGAATTTGATAAAAAACTTGCCAAAGTTTTAAAGTCGACTGAAGAATGGGCTGACTATGCAGCTGTCTATAATCCAGTTAAATTGGCAGATTTTGAAGCTAAATTTGAAAATTTCGACATCAATGCTTTCTTAAAACAGCTTTTACCTGAATTACCTGATCAAGTAATTGAAGCAGAGCCACGTTATTTTGATCATATCAATGAATTTTTAAATAATAGTGAATTTGACGAAATCAAGAGCTGGATGATTGTTAAGTTTATTAATGGGGGAGCTAATTACTTATCTCAAGACTTTAGAGAAGCAGCTTTTCCATTTAGACAAGCTGTTTATGGGGTGCCTGAAATGCCAGCACAAGATAAGCATGCATATCGTTTAGCAAATGCGGCTTTTGATGAAGTTGTTGGGATTTATTACGGTAAAGCTTATTTTGGCGATGATGCTAAAAATGATGTAATTAGCATGATTAAGAATATGTTGAAGGTCTATGAAGAAAGAATTCAAGATAATGACTGGCTTTCCGAATCAACTAAGAAACAAGCTATTGTTAAATTGCAAGCTTTAAAACTCAAAATTGGTTATCCAGAAAAGAATCAGGCCGTTTTTGACCGACTAGTAGTTGATCTAAATAAGAGTCTATATGAGAATCAAGCTCTTATTAATCAAGAAAAGATTAAAGACAACTTGCAAAAGCTAAATCAAGTTCCTGATCGAAGCGTTTGGGCAATGCCCGGTAATCTAAACAATGCTTGCTATGACCCACAAAAGAATGATTTAACTTTCCCAGCTGGAATTTTGCAAGCGCCATTTTATGATGCAAAACAATCTCGTGCAGCTAACTATGGTGGAATTGGAGCAACTATTGGTCACGAAGTTTCTCATGCTTTTGATAATAATGGGGCCCAATTTGATGAAAAGGGTAATATGAAGAACTGGTGGACTAAGAAAGACTTTGCTGAGTTTAATAAACGTACTAAGGCCGTTGCTGATATTTTTGATGGCTTACAGTATGGACCAGCCAAGTTAAATGGTAAGCAAGTTGTTTCTGAAAACATTGCCGATTTAAGTGGTCTTTCTTGTGCAATTGCTGCTAATAAAGCAGAAGGCGGGGAGATGAAAGATCTCTTTGAAACTTATGCGAAGAGCTGGATGCAAAAACAACGTCCAGAATCAATTACAGCAGAAGTTCAATCAGACGTACATGCACCGCAACCAACAAGAGTTAATATTCCTGTTCAAAATCAAGATGAGTTTTACGAAGCTTATAATGTAACTCCAGAAGATGGAATGTGGCTAGATCCTGAAGATAGAATTACTATTTGGTAATAATAAAAAACCTAGTACTGACACAATTATGTGAAAGTTCTAGGTTTTTTATTATGATAATTTTTTTATCCAAGAAGACCATTCACTTGAATACTTATTTGCTGCATGTTTGTCCATTCGAGGAATATAAGTTTTAGAATAATGCATCCCATCAAATTGTTGCATTGAATTCATCGCAGTTCCCAGAGCACTTAACTCAGCGACTTCAGCAATCTTTACATTTTTTTGAGTGATATTACTTAAATATTGCATTAAATATTTATTTTGTATCATTCCACCATCAGCATGAATTTCACTGTTCACTTGAGAAGAAAAGTGATGAAATGCCTGTAGAATATCATTGATTTGATAAACTAATGAATTTAGAGTGGCACGTACTAATTCTTTTTTACCAGTGGTAGCTGTCATATTAACAAATGCAGCTTTCATATTAGGGAGCCAATAAGGAGCGCCAAGTCCAGCAAAAGCCGGAATTAAAATAGTATGATCATTTGGATTAGCGGTTAGGGCCAGCATAGTAGTATCAGACGGATCGTGAATTAAATGTAGCTTGTCTTTTAACCATGTAACGCAAGCTCCTGCATAATTAATATTTCCTTCAAGAACGTAAGATTTTTTACCATTAATTGACCAGGCAAGAGATGTATTAAGCTGATTATTAATATTTTTTGGTAAATTATTACCTATATTTAACATCACAGAAGAACCAGTTCCAAACGTAACTTTAAAGTCACCAGGATTAAAACACTCATGAGCAAATAAGGCAGCTTGAGAATCACCTAAAACGCTAAGAATAGGAATTTTATGAGGAATGAGACCAAATAAATTAGTTTCACCAAAATTAGCATTTGAATCAACAATTTTAGGAAGATCATTGAGATCAATACCAAAAATTTCACCTAAATCCTGATCCCATGTTCCAGTTTTTATATTCATTAGCTCAGTTCGACAAGCATTAGAAACTTCAGTCTTAAAAGATTCGCCATTAGTGAGTTGATAAACTAGCCAAGAGTCTATTGTTCCTAAGCAGAGGTCATTGTTAGCATGTGCTTGAATCACTCTGGGTTCATTTAAAAGCATCCAACCCCATTTGGCTCCAGTAAAATATGGAGAAAGAGCTAAACCAGTTTTGTTTTTTACTTTTCTAGCTAATTCTGGATATGTAATTTGATTGATTAATTGTTCTGAGCGATTATCTTGCCAAACAATAGTATAGCAAAGCGGTTCACCAGTTCTTCGAGACCAGGCAGCTGCCGATTCACGTTGGTTGGTAATAGCGACGGCTTCAAGTTGTCTAGAATCAACTTTTTCAAGAATCTGCTTAAATAGCTGTTTTAGATTATTTTTTATTTCATTTAAATTATGACTCACCCAGCCATTTTCATTAATGAGCTGTTGGTGGGAAAGGGAAGCCTTGAAGAAAATTTGATTCTGATGATTGATTAGAAGTACCTTAGTTCCTTGGGTGCTTTGATCAATTGCTAAAATATATTTTTCAGTCATAAGAAATGCCTCAATGCGTGAGGAGGTCTTCAACTGCTTTTTCAATACCTGCACTATCCAAGCCATAATAGTGGAAGACCTCATCTTGTGTTCCTTGAATAGCTGGTTCATCAGGAAATCCTAAAATTGTTAATTTAGCATGTCCAAATTTAGCTACTTCAACTGCTACAGCACTACCGATTCCATTGATTAGATCATGTTCTTCAACAGTAACTATCTGATTAAATTCCTGTGCTAGTTTATCAAGCATTTCAGCATCCAAAGGTTTAATTGATGCTAAATCAACAACTTCAGCATCAATACCATTTTTTGCTAATTTTTCAGCAGCTTGGAGAGTGAAATAAAGCATTTCACCAACAGAAATTAGACAAACATCTTTTCCTTTGCGAATAATTTTTGCTTTTCCAGGTTCAAACTTAAAATCTTCGTGATAAACATTATCAAGTTTTCTTTTACCGATCCGAACGTAAGCTGGACGAGGTGAGGTAAGCAGATAATTGAAAAGTGCTCTAGTCTGATATTGATCACATGGTTGATAGACTTCAAGATTAGGAATAGCACGAGTAATAGCTACATCATTTAAAGAATGATGTGTTGTTCCGAGCCAAGTGTAGGAGTTGCCACCAGAAATACCAATTAATTTAACATTAGTTTGGTTAAATGCAACATCCACTTTGACTTGTTCAATTGATCTCATTGCTAGGAAAGCTGCTGGTGAGAAAACAAAGGGATGCTTTCCGGCATGAGCCATACCTGCAGCAACTGTAACTGCATTTTGTTCAGCAATTCCCATTTCAACAGTGCGATCGGGATGAGCATTAGTAAAATTAACTAACCCTGCAGAGCCACGTGAGTCACAGGTTACAACTAACAAATTAGGATCAACTTTAGTTGCTTTGTCTAGTGTATCAGCGATAACTGTATTGGCAGATAGTTTTTCTTCTTTAGTCATTGTTAAGTCCCTCCAGCTGTGTATCTAATTCTTGTAATCCTTCTTGATACTCTTCTTTAGTCGGTATTTTGTGATGCCAATCTGCCCGATTTTCTGCAACGGTAATTCCTTTACCTTTAACTGTGTTAGCAATAATAACTCTTGGTTTTCCGGTGTTATTTGGCTTATTTAAAACATCTACTAAAGCATCAATATTGTTACCGTTTACTTCAATCGCATCCCAACCAAATGCTTCATATTTATTACTAAGTGGATTAGAACGCATAACTGAGTCCGTTGTACCAGTAATTTGTAAGTCATTGTGGTCAATAATTGCAGTTAAATTGTCCAAGCTGTAGTTACTTGCTGCCATAGCAGCTTCCCAAACAGATCCTTCTGCTTGTTCACCATCACCCATTAAAACAAAAGTACGTTTCTTTAAATGATCCATTTTTGCAGCTAAAGCAACGCCAACGCCTAAACCAAGTCCATGACCAAGAGAGCCTGTATGAAATTCCATTCCTTTTACATCAGTAGTTGGATGACCAATGTAGGGACTATTAAAAGTGGAGTACCGTCTATCTAAATCTTCTTGATCAATATATCCTTTGTCAGCAAGAATTTCGTACCAAATTTCTACTGCATGTCCTTTACTTTGAATATAGGTATCAGAGTTTTTGTCTTCAAAAGTATCGGGAGTTTGGTTGAGAACGCCATAATAGAGAGCAACTAAAATATCAGTACATGATAGGTCTGAACCTGTGTGACCGTTATGATGACGATAGATTAGTTGCCATGTTCTTTTCCTTAATTGAATGGCTTTTTTCTTTAAACTTAAACTATCCATTAGAAACACCTCAATTTGTTTATTATCTTGTAAATGCTTACAAAATGAGGGTATCATGTTTATAGTTAACATAGATTAATTATTTAATTAGTTTAGTTTAGATTAGTAAATTTATTTAAGAAAGAAATAAAAAATGAAATTAAAGATAAGTGATATTGCAGAAAAAGCAGGTGTATCAAAAGCGGCTGTCTCTTTTGCACTAAATGGAAAAGCAGGAGTAAGTGAAAAAACGAGGAAGCATATTTTTAAAGTAATAGAAGAAATGGGCTATGAACCACTAAGAAAGCATAAAAAGGGCGGTGTGAGAAAATTAACTAGCATTAGCTTAGTAATTATTAAGACTACTACAGGGTTAATGAATCGAAGTTATGCAAGTTTACCGTTTTTTGATTCATTAGTATCTAATCTTTCTCAAAATGTTGGTGGATCTGGTGGACAAGTTCAAATTGTTACTTTAAATATTCGAAATTTGAAACAAGACATCGAAAATAGTACTGCTCTAAAGAAAAGTAAGGCGGCGATTGTTCTAGCAACAGATTTAAATAAAAAACAAATTCTATTCTTAGATTCTAAAATTAAGAATGCTATCTTTATTGATAATTATTTTGAAGATGTAGATGCAGACTTTGTTTCAATTGATAACTTTCAAGGAGGATATAATGCTGGAAAGTTTATTATAGAAAAAGGTTACACACAGATTGGTTATGTTGCATCAAATCGGATAATTACTAATTTTTTGAAGAGAAGAGAGGGTTTTAGAACTGCTCTAAAAGAAAAAAATCTTGAAATTCCGCCAGACTTTGTCTTTAGTTTAAATCCAGTTGAATTGAGGGGAACATTACCTAAATTTTTCTATTCGAATAAAAAGTATCCGCATGCAATTTTTTGTGAAGATGATTATATGGCTCTACGTTTAGTTAAAGAATTAACCAAAATTGGTATTAAAATCCCTGACCAATTGGCAATCATGGGTTTTGATGATATTTTTGAGGATACAATGATTAATCCGGAATTAACAACAATTCACGTTCCGATTGAACAAATCGTTAGACAGGCAATTAATCAACTAGAAGAAAAAGTAAGTAATACGCATTGGCTTAGCCAGAAAAGCTTTATCTCGACAAAACTAATTGTAAGAGAATCATTAAAATAGCTAGTTAAGTTTAATTAAGTAAATTAACTATTGATGTGTTAGGAAATACTAGCTATTGTAATTTGTGTAAGCGAATACATAAATTTGAGAGGTAATGAGTATGACTAATTATGATAGTTTAAAACAAATTAAGATTGGCTTTGCACCAACAAGAAGAAACATTTTTTCTGCAACAGCAGCAATTGAATTTGCAAATAAAACACGTGAAAAATTAGATGAACTAGGTGTCAATTATGTTGACATTAAAGAAGTAAATGATGACGGACTTCTGTACGACGATGATGGATTAGAAAAGATTACTGAGAAATTCAAGAAAGCAAAAATTGATGGGTTGTTCATTGCTAATGAGAATTTTGGTACTGAGTATGAAGTGGCAAGATTAGCTGCTAAACTTAATGTCCCGGTATTACTTTGGGGTCCAAAAGATGAAGCTCCAGCTCCCGACGGCTCACGTAGAAGGGATACACAGTGTGGATTATTTGCGATTGGAAAAGTTTTACGTCACTTTAATGTCCCGTTTACCTACATTAAAAATAGCGATATTGACGATCCTGCTTTTAGTAGAGGGATGATTGATTTTATCAAAGTATGTAATGTAGTTAAAACTTTTAAGAATACAAGAATTTTACAAATTGGTACTCGTCCCTTTGACTTTTGGTCAGTGATCGTTAATGAAGGAGAGTTATTAGAAAAGTTTGGTATTCAACTTTCACCAATTCCTTTAGGAGAGTTAACTTCTTATATGTATGAGTTAATTGACAAAAAGGATTCTAGAATTGAGGAAACAAAAGAAACCTATCGTAATTGGGCTGATATTAAAATTAAAGATGAAGATTTCACCAAAGTAGCTGCTTTGAAACTTGCTATGCAAGATAAGATGAAGGAATATGGTTGCAATGCAGGTACAATTCAATGTTGGACTGAGTTGCAAAGGGAAATCGGTATTTTACCTTATGCTTCTGAAGCACTACTTCAAACCGAAGGCATGCCCGTAACTTGTGAGACAGATATTAATGGTGCTATTTCTGAATTATTAGCAGAAAGTGCTACTTTGGGTGATGAACGAGCCATATTTGCAGATGTTAACTGTCGCCATCCCGAAAATGAGAATGGTGAATTATTACAGCACTTAGGTACATTCGCCTTTCAAACAGCAAAAAATCGGCCAATTTTACCACCTTCACATTTTGTTTTTGACTATCCTGGCTCAGCTGCTTTTGAAGCTAAAGATGGAACCTATACCTTAGTGCGATTTGATGGTGATCACGGTAAGTATTCAATGTTAATTGGTAATGCTAAAACTTGTGATGGACCATATGAACAAGGGACCTATGCCTGGTTCCAATTTAAGGATTTGAATAGATTTGAAGCAAAATATGTTTATGGACCATATATCCATCATATGGCTGGTGTACGAGCTGATGTTGTACCTATTTTAGCAGAAGCATGTAAGTACATTAATGTAAGTCCAGATTATTATGATCCAATTAAGGATAAGGTTGCAGCTTATTGGTACGGCGATTTAGATAGTATTTTGGATGATGAGCAGAAACACAAATAAGCTAAGTATTAAAGAGGAATGTAAAAGAATGTTATCAACAAAAGGCAAATATTTGTATAAAAATGGAGAAAAACTATTTTATTTAGCTGATACTTGTTGGGGAGCCTTTACTAGTATTACAATGCCAGATTGGCGATATTATCTTGATATGAGAAAATCTGAAGGATTTAATGCTATTCAAATTAATATATTACGCCAATGGGATTCTAGTAAACCATTAAAAGGACGAGAACCATTCACAGTCGTAGAGCACCCGGATGGATCATATGAATATGATTTTACTAAGATAAACGAGGAGTATTTTGATAATGCAGTTAAAATGCTGGAAGAGATGAAAAAGCGCAACATGGTTCCAGCACTGGTTTTACTCTGGAGCAATTTCATTCCAGATAATTGGATTGATAATCTTCACCTTGCTCAAAATAATTTAATGCCATTTGATTGCATTAAACCTTATGTTACTTACGTAGTTAATAAATTTAAAAGATTTAATCCAATTTGGTTTGTAAGTGGGGATGTGGGATTCACTAATAATGAAAGACAAAATCGCCAAACGGCAATTAAGTATTATCAAGAAGTGCTAGAGAGTGCCAAAAGTGTAGATCCAGCTGGCATATACACTTTTCACATTAATGGAGAGAGTCATGATTTGCCAGAAGAATTTGTTAAGCAAGTTAGTTTTTATAGTTATCAATCTGGTCATGGTTATAGCGGTCAAAAAACTGCCTATACTATTCCATTAGCTTTACGTGAAAAACAAAATTATCAGGGACCGATTATTGATACCGAACTTTGTTATGAAGGCTTGACCCAAATGCATTCGCCAGAACCTAAACGCTATAATGCATTCGATGTACGAAAGGCTGCTTGGCGAGCAGTTTTATCGGGAGCTGATGCAGGCCTAGGTTATGGTAGTTTTGGAATATGGCCTTGGAAAGATATTAGTCATCCTGAGCAGAAGTTAGAGAAAAATTTTAACGTTCAACTTGTACCATACGACTGGAGGACCTGTTTAACTTTTCGTGGTGCTAAGGATTTAGGATTTCTGAAAGCCATTTTAACTAAATTTGCTCCTAATGGTTTAAAACCGCTTAATATTGATGTAAGTAAAGCAATTAGAGGCGCGGAAAGTGAGAATTATATCTTAATTTATTTACCAACAGCTGGAAATTTAGATTTTAATAAATTAGATTTACATATAAATAATTGTAAAGTTATTGATTTAAATAATAGAAGTATTTTAGAAGGTCAAGTAGAAAATAATGTCCTTAAAATGCTACCAGTGCTAGAAGATGAACTCATAATTATAGATAAGCAACTAAACTAAGCTAAACTAATGTAGCACTTATTGCAATCGTTTACATTAAATGCTATGCTTATAACTGAATAAGAAATCGGATTGTTACATTAAGTTGGCAAGACCAAATAAATCTAAATTATTTTAAGTTAGGTTTATTGAGTCTTGCCATTTTTTATTGAAAGGTAAATTATATGTTTCTAATTAAAAGAGTTCTTAACAATAACGCTGTTGTTGCTACAGATAAGCATAAGCAAACATTAGTAGCTTTAGGAAATGGAATTGCCTTTCATAAAAAGGCAGGTGAAGTTATTGGTGAAGAGAGAGTTGAAAAAGTATTTTATCCAAAAAATGAAAAAGATACTAACTCAATGAGTGAAATGCTAGCTAGCATTGATCCAAAATATATTGAATTATCTGATCAAATTATTTCAGAAGCAATTGCAAGTTCAGGTAAAAAGTTAAGCGACGATATTTATTTATCATTGCCAGACCATTTGCAGTTTGCAGTTGAAAGGATAAAGAAGGGAATGCCGATTCAGAATCGTTTAACAATTGAAACGATGCAAACATATCCGGATGAGTTTCAATTAGGAAAGCGGGTCCTTTATTATTTAGAAAAAAGTGAAAATTTAAAATTTCCAGAAGATGAGGCAACTAATATTGCAATGCATTTAATTACTGCTGAAGAAGGAAACTCACTTGAACATACAGCCGGAACAATTGAATTAATTAATAGGCTTTTAGATATTATTAGTGAAATGTTAAATATAGAAATTAGTTCAAAATCAGTTGCTTATTATCGGTTAGTAACTCATCTAAAATTTTTTGCTCAGAGAATTTCAAAAAAGCAAATCCAAGAATCTAGTGTTGATAAAGAACTTTATAGCATGGTTGTTCACCGCTATCATAAGGAATATTTAATTTCACAAAGAATCGCAGGAATTGTGATGCAAAAGTTTGATTATAAAGTACCGCAAGATGAAATTATGTACTTAACGATCCATATTCATCATATTGCGGTTGCAGATAGGTAATGTAAATGAATAACAGTTATAAAGAAGTAGCGGAAAAAATTTTGGTTGCAGTTGGTGGAGCAGAAAATATTAATGAAGTATTCAACTGTATTTCAAGGCTAAGGTTCTATTTAAAAGATTCAAAGAAAGTAAACTATCCAAAACTAAAGTTGATTCCAGCAATTTCAGAAAGTGAGTTTGAAGATGGACAGTTACAAATCCTTTTAGGTCAAGATGTAGAGCTTTATTATGATGCATTGGTTCACTTATTAAAGCAGAAAAATATAAGTGGAGGAGAAAAGAAAATGTCTAAAGTAGATGAAAAAGATAAAAAACTAGCTGAAGAAATAGTCAAGCTAGTTGGTGGTAAAGATAATGTAATTAGTTTAGTTCATTGTGTGACTAGACTACGTTTTAAATTAAAAGATGAAAGCAAAGCTGATGATAATGCAATTAAGCAATTAAAAGGAGTAATGGGCGTTGCTCATGCAGCTGGTCAATATCAAGTTATTATTGGAAACAACGTAGCAGATGTTTATGATCAAGTAATTCCACTTTTAGGATTGAGTCAGGATCATAAAGAAAATACAAATAAAGATAAAAATATAGTTAATCGCTTTATAAAATTATTAACAACTATTTTTACACCATTTTTAGGAGTCTTAGCAGCTGCAGGTGTATTAAAAGGATTTTTAACGCTCTTGGTTGTTTTACATGTATTAAATACAAAGAGTGGCACATATTTAATTCTTTATGCTGCAGGGGATGCATTATTTTACTTTTTACCCGTGATGATAGGCTTTTCAACTGCTAGAACATTTAAAATAAATGAATATGTTGGAGCAATTATAGGGGCAGCACTCTGCTATCCATCTTTAGTCCAGGCATATCAGATGAAGCAAAGCATTCAATTCTTTAATATTCCTGTTATTTTGATGAATTATACCCAAACGCTAATTCCAGCAATTATTGCGGTATGGCTAGCATCAATTCTGTATAAGTTTTTAAACAACTATCTACCTTCATCATTAAAGCTTATCTTCACGCCTTTAATAACTTTAATGATTGCTGTTCCTTTAACTTTCTTAGTGGTAGGACCAGCAACTTCTTGGGCTAGTGAAGAATTGACATATAGTATTCTTTGGATTTATGCTCATGCAAGAGTTGTAGCTGGGTTTATTTTAGCTGGTATTTGGCAAGCAGTAGTGTTACTAGGACTACATTGGGCCTTTATACCTATTTTTTTAAACAATATAGCAACTCGTGGTTTTGATCCTATTGATGCGATGTTATATTGTACAGTTTTTGGACAAACTGGGGCTGCATTGGCTTTAGTTCTAAAGGCTAAAGATTCTAAATTTAAGGAAATTGGTTGGCCAGCCGTTATTTCTGGTTTTTTGGGAGTAACAGAACCAATAATTTACGGAGTTACATTACCACATAAAAAATCCTTTATTCTTGGATCAATCGGATCAGCATTTGGTGGAGCAATCGCTGCTTTTTCAAATGCAAAAATGTTTGGAGGCTTTGCTAGTGGTGGTATTTTTGGAATTCCAATGTTTATTGATCAAAAAGCTGGAATTAATGGTAGCTTTATGGGATTTTGTCTATCTTTACTTGTCGCTTTTGGAATTGCTTTTATCAGTACTCTAATTTGGGGCGATAAAATTGTCTCTACTACTTCAAAGAAAGATTTTAAAGTTAAAAGAGTTGAATTCAAAGATCAAGGAATTGCATCCCCAGTTCAGGGTACTGCACTTGAATTAAAAAATGTCGATGACCCAGTTTTTTCGGCTGGTACTATTGGTAAAGGAATTGCTGTTCAACCAAATAATGATGAAATTCATGCGCCATTTGATGGTGAAGTAGTTTCTGTTTTTCCAACTAAACATGCTATTGGATTAAAGTCAGACAATGGAGTTGAATTGTTGATTCATTTAGGTATTAATACGGTAAATTTGAAAGGAAAATATTTCGAGGTAAAAGTTGAAGTAGGTCAAAAAGTTAAACAAGGTGACTTACTTGAGACATTCGATGTAGATAAAATTAAGGCAGCTGGATATGACACAGTAGTTCCAATTATTGTAACGAATGCTAATAATTTTGATGATATTATTATTGAAAAG
Source organism: Lactobacillus johnsonii (assembly GCF_014058685.1). Lineage (NCBI taxonomy): Bacteria > Bacillati > Bacillota > Bacilli > Lactobacillales > Lactobacillaceae > Lactobacillus > Lactobacillus johnsonii. The sequence continues at coordinate 937,299 of NZ_CP059055.1, forward strand.
AAAAATGGAGATTCAGTAAGATTTGAAGATCAAATTTTAATGGCAACCGTTGATCAAGAAGTAGAAATTCCAGATAATGCTACTCAAGCATAAGAGTTCACGAAAACTATTAAAACAATATCATCTGTAATAAGACTTGGCAGTTTGCCAAGTCTTATTTTGTTGACTCTCTTTTTACAGTTTTAATATCTATCACACTATTTTCAGTAGAACTTTTACCATCAATCAATGCAAGCAATCTTTTAGCAGCAGTTTTGCCAATTAATTCAGGTTGTTGGTCAATCGTTGAAAGAGTAGGTGAAGTAAGCTCAGACATTTCAGTATTATCATAGCCAACTAATTGAAAGTCAGCTGGTACTCTTAGATTCATTTTTCTAGCTAATTTTAAAATATGGGCTGCATAGATATCGTTAATTGTAATGATAGCATCGTAAGTCTGAATATTATGAAGAGCTTTTTCAGCGACTAATTTGTAAGTGTCGTGTTCACTAATTTCTTGTAAAGTATAGGTCAAGTGCCTCTTTTTTAATTCATTAATAATACTTGTGACTCTTTCTTTAACAGTTGGCAAGCTTAAAGGAAGATGTTGAATTAAGACAGCTCTTTTGGCAGTAGAGATTAACTTCACGCTTTCCTTCCCACCTTTAGCATTATCGGAAGCTATACGAATAATATCGTCAGAAATGTTTGCACTATCATACATCACAAGCGGAATACGACAAATATTCTCATTCATTTCAAAGGCAGAAGAAATGATACCGTCAATATTATTTTGAAGGAAATTATTGATGGCCGCTTGATACTTTTTATTGTTTGAACCTACGCTGAAAGATATCAAACATGTGTAGCCTGCTGGCTGCAAAACAGATTGAATTCCATTAATAATTCGACTGTAGAAGATGTTTTCAGCAAAAGGAATAATAATTCCAATCATTTTTGAACGCTTTTGATATAAAGTTCTAGCTACTTGATTAGGATGATAGTTTGTCTCTTCAATTATCTTGTTTACCTTTAATCGTGTCTTATCGCTTACTTTTCCTGAATTATTGATGATTCGAGATACGGTAGCGACAGATACGTTAGCTAATTTAGCAATATCTCTAATGGTCATATTTTTAAATCCTTATTTTGAAAATACTGGGTTACAGCAGCTATTATAGCGCAAGTAATAATAAATATTAGTTTAGTGCTAGTTAAGTAATTGCTTATTGTAATGTAACCGGTTACATAATATTATAGAGATGTGAGAAAAACAAGTAAAAAATAAGGAGGAAAAACAATGAATGTTGAAAAAATAAAGCAAGATAATAAACATAATTGGAAATTAAAAGTCGGAATTCTTGGAATATCACTTTTCTTGCAGGTAGCTGGCTCCAATCTAGCAGCTATTCCTTTGATTGCTAAGTCCTTTCCGAATCAATCTTTAACTTCAGTACAAGCTCTCTTCACTTTACCATCTTTTACTATTATGCTTTTCATTTTATTTAGTAATGCAGTAATTAAATGGGTTGGTAAAAGAAATACAGTTATTATTGGGATGATTACGACAATAGTTGGTGGTTTAATACCGTTTTTTATTAGTAATTTTGCAATTATTGTTGCTAGTAGATTACTGGTTGGTGCTGGCATTGGTTTATTTACATCACTAGCGGTTTCGTTAATTGGAGACTGTTTTAGTGGAGAAGAACAAAAAACTTTAATTGGCATTCAAGGTGCTATGGGAACTTTAGGAAACAGTTCAATGACTTTTGTAGCTGGCCTTTTGTTGGGAATTAAGTGGCAAGCAACTTTTCTTTACTTCCTATTTATTATTCCATTTTTGATTTTATTCATGATGGGTTACACCCCAAAGATGGAAAAAGAAACTACTCTTGAAAAATCATCTACTAAAGAACAGAAACAGAGATCTAAGCATGCAAAAATTCCGGCAAGTATTTATGTTGCGTTCTTAATGCTATTTTTATACTTTTCGGCATTTATGGTTGAAGCAACAGCATCAGCTCTGGTTATTCAACAAAATCATTTGGCAAATCAGGGGATGTTGTCTACCGAAATTGCTATTGCGGGTCTGGTTGGAGCTCTAATTTCTATGGCATACGCTCGTATTTTCAAAGTACTAAAGAATTTTACTCCAGTAGTCGCAATTTCTTTAGGTACAGTTGGATTTATTGTGTGTTCACAAGCCCCTAATATGACTATTTTCTTTATTGGTTTATTGTTGATGATGATTTCAAGCTTAATTATTCCGTATGTTTACGACAGTATTTTAAGTGAAGTAGACAGTTCCATTAGTAACTTAATTATTTCAATTGCTCAGATTTGTAACAATTTAGGTGCATTTGCATCACCATATGTAATAGCTTTATTGAGTGGAATGACTGGGTTGTCTACTGCGGTTGATCAAATGAGAATTAGCGCAGGTATTTTAGGAGTAATTGCCTTGGTATTTGTAGTACTTGCGGTTTCAAGAAACACTAAAAAAACTTCGGCAAAGGCTGTTAAATAAGAAGGAGAATAAAAATGAAAGAAGTAGAAAAGTGGAAAAGATATGAATTAACATTGGATGGACCGACTGATGGAAATCCATTTCGAGATGTTGAATTAAGTGCAACTTTTGATAGAAATAATCATTCGATTACAGTTGATGGATTCTACGATGGAGATGGAAAATATAAAATTCGCTACATGCCCGAAGTTGAGGGGGAATATACTGTTACGACACACTCGAACGTTCCAGAATTAGATGAAAAAAATGATAATTTTACAGTAACTAAGGCAAGCAAGGATAATCATGGACCGGTTAGGGTAGCAGGCAAAACTCATTTTGCTTATGCGGACGGTAGTAGTTATATTCCTTTTGGAACTACAGCTTATGCATGGACTGTACAACCAAAAGAGGTTCAAGAAGAAACACTAGAAACGTTAAAGAATAATAATTTCAATAAAATTAGAATGCTCGTATTTCCTAAGAGCTATTCATATAATGAAGAGGAACCAGAAATATATCCATTTGAAGGATTTTTAAGATATAAGCGTGGAGCAAATGATTGGGTTTTTGATGCTCATGAAACTGGTTTTGATTATACGAGACCAAATCCAAAGTATTTTCAAAATTTGGAAAATAACATTGATAAACTAGACAAACTTGGCATAGAGGCTGATTTAATTTTATTTAGTCCCTATGACCGTTGGGGCTTTGCTCGTATGGGATTAGAAAATAATCTTTGGTACTTAAAGTATGTTATTGCACGTCTTGCTTCATATAAAAATGTATGGTGGGCACTTGCAAATGAATATGATTTGATGAACTTAGTAGGACAAATTCCATTAAAAGATTGGGATCGAATAGGTGAATTCGTTCATGAAAAAGATCCATCACAACACCTAGAATCTATTCATAATTTCTATGATCCACCTCAACATAAAGATACAACTAAGAATTGGTATGATCATACTAAGCCTTGGATTACACATTTAAGCATCCAAAGTGACAATGTTTTCATAATTCCAAAATGGATTAAAGAATATCAAAAACCGGTTATCGATGATGAATGTCGCTATGAAGGTAATATTGAATTTGGCTGGGGTGACAATACTGCCAAAGGCATGATGGACAATTTCTGGCGTGTGGTTTTACGTGGAGGAGGATGTACTCATGGTGAAACTTACATTGATAAGCCTCATACAAAACGTCCAATTTGGTGGGCTCATGGAGGAAAATTATATGGTGAAAGTCAAAAGAAAATTAATTTCTTATATGACTTACTAAAAGATAATGGCTTTGATTGGGTAAATCCACAGGCCACAAGTGGACCAACATGGGAATTAGCAGTTGGTTCAACACCAGATGAAAAGAAATGGTTAGTTTATTTTGGCGAAAATCAGCCAGAGTTTGAAGTTTTAAGCTTTTTGCTAAAAGGAAAGAAATATCATGCCAAGCTTATTAATGCTTGGGATGAAACAGTGGAAGATTTTGATCAAGAAGTTGAAAATGATAAATATATTCATTTACCACGGAAAGATTATCAAGCTTTGTTATTAATAGCAGAATAGAAAAAGAAGAAGGATATACATTTTAAAAGATGTTGTATCCCTTTTTTATATCATAAATTTTATACTATAATACTCAATGTAAGCGCTAATAAACATAGGAGGATAAAATATATGGCACAATTTGAAAACAATAATTTCGGTGATGTATTACTCAATCGTCATTCGGTTCGGCATTTTGATAAAAATGTGAAAATTTCTCGGTCTGAATTAAGAGAGATAGTTAAAGAAGCAACTACGGCACCTTCTGCATGTAACTTACAAGCATGGCAATTTGTAGTAGTGGATACTGATAAAGGTAAGAAGAAACTACATGAATTTTACATGTCCTTTAATAATCCGCAAATTGATACATCAAGTGCAGTTATTCAGATTTTTGGTAACACTTTAGCCTTTAAGAAGTACCGTGCATTATGGGATCAAATGTATGCAGAAAAGAGAATCTCAAAAGAAGAACTAGATAAAGTTTATAATACATTTTTACCATTATATGAGCATGCAGATAAAACAATGCTTACTGCGGATGCAATGGTTGATTCTTCACTTGCTGCAATGCAGTTGATGCTAATTGCTAGAGCACATGGATATGAAACAAATGCAATGGCTGGTTATGATGCAAAGAAAGCTGCAAGTGTAATGGGACTTGATCCAGAGCAGTATGTTCCAGTAATGGGGATTGCTATTGGAAAACCAGATAAAAATGTAGAAGAACTTAAGTCAGTTAGATATCCAGTTGATGAAGTTTTGAAATTCGAATAATTGGATAACTTACTTTACGTAAGAACAAATTAGCACTATACTATAATCATAAACTAATAAAAAGTAAGAAGATTATAGAAAGTGTCATTGTTATGAAAAAATTATCCGACAAAGTAACTTTTAAACATGGTGCAGTTATTAATAATCGAATGGTGCAACCACCGATGCTTACCAACAGTGGGTTAAATGGCATGGTTAGTGAAGATACAATTTCTTATTGGAAAGCACGTGCAAATTCTGCAGGTTTAGTAATTTCAGAATATAATTATGTGAGCCCAGCAGGTGGACCTGCAATCACTTGGGCGGATAATAGAACACAATTAGCCGTTTATGATGATAAGTTTTTACCTGGTTTGACTAAGATGGCAAAAACGATGAAATCAGGAGGGAATAAGGCCCTACTTCAAATTGCCCATACAGGACGAGAAGCAAATTATCGTGCACATTTAGGGTTGCCAGTATATGCTCCAGATAGTGCCAATTATCCATTTTTACCTTATGGAGTTCAGGCTTTCACTACTGAACAAGTAGAACAAGTTGTTAAAGATTTTGGTAGAGCGACTAAGCGAGCAATTGAAGCTGGTTTTGATGGAGTAGAGATTCACGGTGCCAATCATTATTTAATTCAACAGTTCTTTTCTCGCTTTTCAAATCATCGTCAAGATAAGTGGGGAGATTACGAAGCATTCCCATTAACTGTGGCTAAAGAAGTTTTCAAAGTTGTGAGAAAGTATGCTCCACAGGACTTTATTATTGGTTATCGGATTAGTCCAGAAGAAATTAATCCAGGTAATGTAGGTTATACCTGGCACGAATCAACAAAATTAATTAATGATTTAACAAATAATTTTGACTTTGACTATATTCATTTATCATTACCGGACTATAAGGCAAAACCGAAAGACTCTGATAAAACATTTGCAGCATTATTTAAACCGGTAATTGGAAAAGAGACAAAATTAATTATTGTGGGAGACGTAATGAGTCAAGAAACAGCTGAAGATGCCTTAAAATACACTGATTTAGTAGCTGCTGGGAGGGCCCAAATAATTGATGCTAATTTTGCGGCAAAAGTGGTTGCAGGTAAAGGAGATAAAGTAATTACTGAGTTGTCAGATGAAGAAGAAAAAGAGCAAGCTTTAACGCCAGGCTTACGTGAAGTAATGGATAAGCAGACTAAGCGTCCTAATTTTGCAAAGATGTTGCAGGGACTTGATTATAGTAAGGCGATTAAAGTTAAATAAAGATAGGATGTTAAAGGTGGAAATTTATTTCTGCCTTTTTCTATAATCCTTTGAAAAATAGAAGGGCATGACAATGAAGAGTAAAGAGCAAATAATAAAAAGATATTTTAACTCGTGGATTGTTCCAAACTTTGAAGATTTTGAAGATACTTTCAATAAAAATGCTAGTTATAGTGAATGTTATGGGCCAATCTATAGAAATAAAGCTGAAATTATAGCTTGGTATAAAGATTGGAATAAGAATGGGCAAGTATTGGAATGGCCAATTAAGAATATTTGGATTGATAAGGAGATAGCTTTTGTTGAGTGGTATTTTAAATGTAATTATAAGAGTAGAATTAGTGAGTTTGATGGTGTATCAATTATTAAATTTGATGAAGCAAATAAGATAATTTCTGTGAAAGAGTTTCAATCAGATTCTAGGCATGTTTATCCGTATGAAAATAAGACTTCTGCTTTAGTCTAGGGTAGAAGTATTATTTACTATATTCACTTTTGATTTTTCTAAGTGTGTCAATTAATTCGTGATCTGTTCCATTTTTTACAATAAAATCAAAAACAGGATCATAATTAAGAACTGGAATAAGGAGTTCGGGATTTAGATCAGGAAGAAAAGAAATCATAGTTTTTTAGTTAGCTGGTTAAGCTCTTTCACTTCTTTAGTATTTTTTATTTTACGTTTTGCTTCCCCCGTAAGATATCCTTTACCCCAAGGTTTAGTAAAAAGAGCCTTCATAGTTTCTGAAAAATTAATTTCACCGCTCCAGCCCCAGTTTAGGCCGAGAGGGAAAGAAACAACATTATCGTCATTAATATGGCTAAATAGATAGGCGTCTTGTGGGGTAGGGATGTAGCCGCAGTGAATATTCGGGAACGTATTGCATGCAAGCATCATTCCTTGTCCTGAACTGCATCCAGTAACAACGAAATCAAGCGCTCTACTATTAATCAATAAAGCAATTGCTAGTGAAATTTGTACATAAGATAAAGTAGTAGTCCTGTCTTGATAAATTCCGAAATTGATTAATTCATCGTCAGGTGAGATGGCTTGTTTGATGTAATGCTCCAATATCTTTTTTTCTTTTTGTGAGGTTCCTTGAATAAGTCCGATTTTCATTTTTTTACGCTTATAGTTAAAACATAATGTACTATTCTTTAAGTGTATTATACAGTGAAAAATAATAGAATAAACATAGAGAATAAAAATAGAGGACTTAATAATGACAAAATATGTAGTAGCCCCTGATTCATTTAAGGAAAGTATGACAGCAAAAGAAGTCTGTGATGCGATGGAAAAGGGAATAAAAAAAGCTGATTCAGCTGCTGAAGTGATTAAAGTACCTATGGCAGATGGTGGAGAAGGAACAGTTAATTCTTTAGTAGATGCGACACATGGTCAAAGAGTTATAGTTGAAGTTACAGGTCCGCTTGGAAATAAGATAAGTGCATATTATGGAATTCTAGGTAATGGGACAACTGCTGTAATTGAAATGGCTAAGGCAAGTGGCTTAGAGATAGTAGAAAAGAAGAAGCGTAATCCAATGATAACCACTACTTTTGGTACTGGTGAATTGATTAGGGATGCCTTAGATCACAATGTTAAAGAAATTATTATTGGATTAGGCGGCAGCAGCACTAATGATGGCGGTAGCGGCATGGCTCAAGCTTTAGGAGCAAAACTACTTGATCAAAACAATCATCAAATTCCTTTTGGTGGCGGAAATTTAGATAAACTAGACAAAATTGATATTTCTAACTTAGATTCAAGATTGCAAGATGTAAAAATCATTTTAGCAAGTGATGTTACTAATCCATTAATTGGTAAAGAGGGTGCATCAAGAGTTTTTGGACTGCAAAAAGGTGCCACACCAGAAATGGTTGAAAAACTTGAAAATAATTTACAGCACTACGCTAAAATTGTTAAGCGTGATTTGAATAAAGATGTTGCCTCAGTGTCAGGCGCTGGAGCAGCGGGAGGTTTAGGAGCTGGTTTAATGGCTTTTACTACTTGTGAAATGAGGCAAGGAGTAGATCTTGCAATTGAAGTAACCAAACTAGAAGAAAAAATTAGGGATACTGACTATGTCTTTACTGGAGAAGGTGGCACAGATTTTCAAACTAAATTTGGAAAAACACCATATGGAGTTGCTAAATTAGGTAAAAAGTATCATAAGCCAGTTATCTCATTAGCAGGCTATCTGGGGGAAGGAATTGATAGTTTATATAGTGAAGGCTTCACTGCAATTTTTGGAATTATTCCCGGAGCGTGTGATCTTTCAACTGCTTTGAAAAATGGACCAAGTAATGTGGCTAGAACTACAGAAAATATAGTTCGTTTACTTAAGTTTTAAAGGGTATAGACCCGATATTGCTGATGAATTAGCTATATTATGCATATTAAAGAGGAAGATTTATGCCGTTAGTATTAACTCAAAGTGATTTTAGAGCAAATCTAACGAAATACTTAGACCAAGTTAGTGATGATGAAGTAATTTATATTGTTAGATCTAATAGCCGTTTAGTAGCAGTTCTTTCACAAAAAATGGACAGCAATTTAGAATAGAGCAAAAAAACTTCTACTTTTTAATGGTAGAAGTTTTTTAGTGTTCGTATTAATTTTCACTTTGATCCCAAATCTTTTTAGCAGCTGGGATTTTACCTAAATCAGTGATTTCATCTTTATCTAATACAACTAAATTGTTAGGTCCTTGTGCTAGTTGGTTAAAACTATCTAGGCTTTGATTTCTGAAATAACCATCGCCGGCTTTATCAAGAGCTTGTTGTAATTTATCAATTCGATAAGCATCTGCATCTGCTTGAGTTTTTACAGCTTCGGCATTTGCTTTAGCAGTGGCAACCAATGCATCATTCTTAGCTTTAGTAGTTAATTCAATATTTCTAGCTTCACCTTCCGCACGAGCAATAGCGGCAGTTTTTTCACGGTCAGCAGTTAACTGCTTATCCATGGCCTTTTGAATTTCTGGGCTAGGAAGCAATTCATCCACATTAACACGAACTATACTTGAATTCCATAAATATCAGTTAAATCGCCAATTGCTTTTGATAGTTGGGCATTGATTTCACTAGTTGAACCCAATGCTTCATTCAATTCCATTCGTCCGATAATATCACGTAAATGACCACGAATTAATTGCACCATCGATTCAACGGAGTCAGTATTGTTGTAAAAATACTTGTATGCATCAGTGACAAGATAGTTTAAGGTTAGGCTGGTTGTGATTTCAGCATTATCCTTAGTGATAATACGATATTTAGAAATTTCTAAAGGCTGCAAAGCTAAGCTTACCTTTCTCAAGCTTTGAAAAATTGGCCAAATAAAAACTAAACCCGCTTTAACCGTCCTAGAGTATTTACCTAACGTTTCGACTAAACCGACATAATTTTGCGGTACGATTCGCAAACCACATAAAAAATAGATAAGAATTAATAAAATAATTACTCCTATAAAAACATACGTCATCCCTATAGCCTCCATTAATTGAATTTAATGATATTATCTAATACTTTAAGTAAAAATGAAAGATTATTTAATCATTTTTGTTGTATCGATAGTAACTTTTAAGCAATAACTTTATGTAAGCATAAAAAATACTACTATAGTTTTTTCAGTGAAAATGCACGTACTTGGCGATCTATGCCACTTAACTTGTATAATTTTGCATCTTAGTTTATCTTTTTGACCACTTAATAAAAATAGCTTGTAAATTAAAACCTGCGCAGTAATATTAAAATATAAATAAAAGATTAAAAGGAGAGGTTAAGGATGAAGCTAAGCGGAATATTTAGAATAAATAAAGGTCGCTTTATTCTAATTTTGTTAATGATAATACTTGCTGCTGTAATAGATACCCTTTCTCAGTATTTGATGACACCGGCATTTAATAATTTAAAGAATTTGAATTTTTTAGGCTTTGTAATCTTTATTGCTTTATCAAGGCTCTGTGATATTTGCCGGTTATTATTGGGTTCGGGTTCGGACTACTTGTACAGTAAACAGAGTCAAGGTTACTTACATCAAATAAGAAAAAAGATTAGCTTATATTTGTTTAAGAAGCAAATTGATGATACAGCATCAGTTCAAAATAATTTAGCTGCTAACTTGGATCAATTAACTAGAAACTATTTAAAGCCAATTAAAGCTGCCTTCTTAGATGGGTTAATGGTTATTTTTTCAATAGTAGTGTTATTTTCTTACAATTGGAGCTTAGTTTTATTAACGCTTATCCTAACTTTAGTTTCACTTTTGTTGCCAAAGGCATTTGAAAATATGAGTTCAAATGCCACGATTGAAGTCACTAAAAGAAATGAAAAACTTTTAAAAGCGATTTCAAACTGGATTAATGGCTTAGATGAATTAAGAAGATATAGTAGTTTTAGAATTTATTCTGACTCCATGAATCAAACTGCTGATAATTATAAAAAGGCTGCTATTCACCAAGGTGCAACTATTGCTATTGCCGACTTAGCTACCTCTATTGTTAATATAGGTGGACAGATAATCTTGATGATTCTGGCTGCATATTTATACTTTAATGGGCAAATAGTCTTTGGTGCCGTTATTACAACAATTCAATTTTGTTCAACAGTTATGAATGGGACTGCACAATTTGCTGCTCAGTGGAATCTAATTAAATCATCAAAGAAATTAAATGAAAAAATAACCTCCTTAGAAGGCGCGAGCGCACCTTTACAAAATGAGCATCAAGATAAAAAAGTAGCTAAATTACAGATAAAGGGCCTACAGCATCAATTTAAGAATGGTGAACTTATTTCTTATCCAGATTTAACTATTAAAAGTGGTGAAAAAGTTTTAGTAATAGGCGATAGTGGTAGTGGAAAATCGACTTTATTTAAGCTGATCTTAGGTAAATTATCACCAACTAGGGGCCAAGTGATTTTTGAAGATAAGAATGGTAAAGAAATTAAACTCAATCGGGATGAACTTGGATATGTAGCACAAGATAATACTCTTTTTCCTGATACTATTGAAAATAATATGACAATGTTCAATTCAAAGCTTGATGAGAAAGTAAAAAGAGTAGTTAAACAAGTTGAGTTTGAAAATGATCTTAAAAAAATCCCAGCTGGTTTAAAGCATGAAATTAATTTAGATGAAGGAAATCTATCAGGAGGACAAAAGCAAAAAATCGTTTTGGCAAGAGCAATTTTAGCCGGATCAAAATGGCTCTTTATTGATGAGGGAACAAGTGCAATTGACAGTAAGGCAACAAAGAAAATTTTGGAAAATTTACTTGATCAGGAAACTACTATTGTCATGATTGCCCATAATTTTAATGATGAGCTAGAGAACCTGTTTGATCGAAAAATCAGCTTGAAAAATGGAGGTGATTAGGGATGAGCTTTAAGGGATTTATCAAGACAAACTACCTTAGATTTATTTATATCAATTTTTTATCCATTATTTCTGGATTGGGCGCAATTGGTGCAGGATATGTCCAAATGTATTGGTTAACTTTCATCAAGAATAAAAACTGGATGGGAGTGTTATGGACAAGTCTTGCTATCGGAGTCTTATATTTAGCAGCCCAAGGCTTAATTTATTACATTCAGTTTGTTACTCGCATTCAAGAAGAGGAATATAATAAAAAAATTCGTAATAATCTTGCTAGTCATTACTTTAAGGACAATAAGTATCACAAAATAGCTGCGGCTCAAAATCAAATGACTAACGACCTTGAGATGGTAAGAGAAAATTATTTTGATTGGTACATTATCGTTCCTTTTTATGGAACAATGTTTGTTGGTGCTTTAGTTGCCTTACTCACAATTCATTGGCAAATTTTTGTTGTAAGTATTTTGATTGATATTGCATCTTACTATATTCCTAAACTTGTTCAGAAAAAGATGGAAAAGGCGACAACCAATGTTTCTGTTCAAAATAAACATTATTTAGATGTGTTGGAAAAATGGTTTTCTGGAGTTGAAGAATTACGTAGATATTTTGCTGGTGCCAAGCTATTTCAAGTTCAGAGCCAGGCAGCTAATAAGATTGAAAAAGCGCATGTTCATCAAACGGGTACCCAGCAAGAACTAATTGTAATAAATGGATTATGTAACTCAATAGGACAATTAATCCTTCTTTCTCTGACTGGATACATGATCACTCAAGGACAAGTACTTTTTGGTGCAATCATGTCAGTACAAAATTTTGCAGCTAATATTTCCATTGGCTTGCAACAAATGATCCAAGCATTGAGCTTTATGAAATCTTCTGAAGAACTAATGGACCAAATTAGTGGTGATTCTGCACCACTACAGAATAATTCAAATATTCAGAAGAAAAAGCCAGCTCTAATTTCTACTGAGAATTTAGCTTTAGCTTTTCCAAATGGTGAGAAGTTAAGTTTTCCTGATATTCAAATAAAATCTGGAGAAAAAATTTTGTTAACTGGGGATTCCGGAGCTGGGAAATCTACCTTGTTTAAATTGATCTTAGGTTCAATAAAACCGACACAAGGATCAATTATTTTTAAAGATAAAGATGGAAAAGAAATTAATCCTGATATGTCGAAGATTGGCTATATTCCACAAGATCCAAATCTATTTCCTGGAACGATTGAAGAAAACATTACTATGTTTAATTCAAAATTAAATTCTCAAGTAGAGCCTATAATCAAAGAGGTTAATTTCGCTAATGATATTTCTAAATTCAAGGAAGGATTAGAGCATCAATTAAATCTAGATAAACTAAATATTTCGGGCGGTCAGAGACAAAAAATTGTTCTAGCCCGGGCTAAAGTACATGGAAGTGACATAATTTTGATTGATGAAGGAACTAGTGCGATAGATCAAAAGGCAACCATGAATATTTTAAAGAATTTAGTTAAGGGAAAAGAGACAATTATTTTTATAGCACATAATTTTAATCAAGAGATGCGTGCATTATTTGATCGTGAAATTCATTTAGTTAAAGATTGACGATAAGTGGAATTATTTTGTATTATCTCTTGCATTTAAAAAGAATGCTGGTATGATGAAAGTGTAAATTGAATAGGTGATGACGTTCACCAATTAAACTGAGCAAAATCTAACGACGTCTACTTCCTACAAACTCTTTTTGAGTAGCGGGTGGTAGGGGTCGTATTTATTTTGCTCTTTTTTGTATATCAGGAGGTATTTGAAATGACTGTTTATGTAGAAAAAGTTAGAGCATTAGAGATTTTTGATTCAAGAGGCAATCCAACTGTAGAAGTTCATGCTTATTTATCTGACGGGACAGTAGCTAAAGCTGAAGTTCCTTCGGGCGCTTCAACAGGTGAAAAAGAAGCCGTTGAATTAAGGGATGGCGGCAACCGTCTTCAAGGAAAGGGAGTAACTCAAGCTGTTACAAATGTAAATGGTCCAATCAATGATGCTCTTAAGGGCTTGAGTCCTTACAATCAGGCAGAGATTGACCGGACAATGATTAAACTAGATGGAACCCTAAATAAAGCTAAATTAGGAGCTAATGCAATCTTAGGTACTTCAATGGCAATTGCACGCGCAGCAGCTAGGTCAAAAGATGAACCACTATATCGTTATCTTGGGGGATGTGAGTTAGAAATGCCACAAACTTTTCATAATGTAATTAATGGAGGGAAGCATGCTGATAATGGAATTGATATTCAAGAATTTATGATTACTCCTGTTGCTAAAAATTCATTCCGTGATGGTTTTGAAAAGATAGTTAACACATACCATGCATTAAAAGCTGTAATTGAAGAAGCTGGATTTGAAACTGGATTGGGAGATGAAGGTGGTTTTGCTCCAAACCTTAATAGTTCTGAAGAAGCCTTAAAGATGCTGCGAAAAGCTATTATTAAAGCAGGTTATAAACCTGGAAAAGACATTGCAATTGCTTTTGATGCTGCAGCAAGTTCTTTCTATAATACTGAAGATGGAAAATATCATTTCGAAGGTCATATCTGGAATGGGGAAGAAATGCTTCAATATTATGATAAATTATTAAAAGAATTCCCAGAGATTATTTCTTGCGAGGATCCTTTTGATGAAAACGATTGGGAGAACTTTGAAAAATTTACTGCTAAATTTGGCTCTACTCATCAAGTCGTTGCGGATGATAATGTATGCACCAATCCTAAACTTGTTAGAAAAGCGATTAAGGATAAATTATGTAACTCTATTTTAATTAAACTTAATCAAATAGGTACTATTACAGAAACTCTTGAAACAATTCGTTTAGCTAGAAAGAACAATATGACAACGATGGTATCTCACCGTTCCGGTGAAACAGGTGATACATTTATTGCTGACTTTACAGTTGCTACCAATGCAGGTCAACTGAAATCTGGGGCACCAGCAAGATCAGAAAGAGTAGAGAAATATAATCGATTACTTGAGATTGAAAATCAAATCGGTGTTGAAAATGAAAGATTGAATCATTTTCCAAATAATGTAGATTTTGATTAGTTAAAAGTTTGAGTGATAAAAAATACTGCTAAATCAAGGCCTAATAACCTTTAGATTCAGCAGCATTTTTTAGATTAATATTAAAGTATTTAATACTTATGTTTTAGATTGGCGTACATATTTCTAGCAATTTCAATTAAGGTTACGATTCCAAAGAAGATAGCTGAGGAAAGTAGAGCTTTATCTGAATTCTTAGCGATGATTGAAATAACAAATGGAGAAATTACAGCACCAATGTCCATCATAATTAAGCATAACGTAGTAGCAAGATTACTTAATTGGTCAGGAACACTTAAGGAGATAGCCTTAAAGATGTATGGCATCACAATTCCAAAACCTGCTCCAAGTACAATACATCCCACTACTAGCACATAGGTATTTCTTGCACTACTGATTAAGTAAAATCCAAGTGCATTTAAAAGCATACATAGAATCCATACCCACTTGTGTAGTTTAGTATAAAGCCAATTAAATGCGATGCCACATGGAATACCAGTAATAGCAATTATTGCTAGCATTAATGAAGCCATACTTTCATTTCCTAAATGGAAATCTACTATGAAACTAGGAAGTTTGTAAGCAAGAGCCATGTAGAAAATGTAAATTAGTAGGGTAAGAATACTAAGGTAAATAATGTTTGGATTAAAAGCTTGTTTTATATTAGAAAGAGAAAAATGTTTTCCAGAAGAATGCTTAGTTTTCTTAGGAACTTTAATAAAGTGTTCAAACATAAAAAATACGGGAATGGCAAGAATGTATACCCAGAAAACAGCGTGCCAAGATAATGTTACTAGATAACAAA
The DNA here is from genome assembly GCF_014058685.1 of Lactobacillus johnsonii. NCBI lineage: Bacteria > Bacillati > Bacillota > Bacilli > Lactobacillales > Lactobacillaceae > Lactobacillus > Lactobacillus johnsonii. The sequence continues at coordinate 952,605 of NZ_CP059055.1, forward strand.
TAATAAAGGCAGAAGCGATGTAGCCCACATCGTTCATAATGTTTTGGAACCCTAATAGGCGATTGAGTTCAGTTTTACTATTTTCATAAATCATCATAATTAAACTTACGGCTAAGGAGTTATAAATCCCAATCCCTAAACCAAGTAAGATGCGGAGAATAAATATTAGCCAAAAACTATTAATAATTACTGGTAATGTTCCACAAATTCCAACAAGAGCTAATCCAACTAAAATTACATTTTTTCTACCAATTTTTTTAACTAGAAAAGGATTTATTAAAAGACCAAATATTTCTCCAAAATTGGGAATAGTAGTAAGTAATTCAACAGTAACACGAGGAATATTAGGGAATGCCTTTTCGATTAGAGGAAGAGCCGGGGAAATAACAGAGGGCATCATAATAAAGAGAGAAATTGCTAGTAAAGTGGCTTTAAATATTGGCTTAGATACCTCTTTTTCAATATCCATAATTATCGTCCTTTCTTTGACAATATTGCTTTCACCGTCATTCTAACAAAGATAGGTAGAAGAAGAAAAAATAACTATCAAAAGCTTCAATTAATGATCTTTTATTACAATTTCTCTATGAGAGAGTAAAATAAACTTATATAGATGGTAAATAGTTTCACCTTAAAAGGAGAAAATTATGAACGCAATTTTTGAAAGAGAAGCAGTTAGAAAATATACTGATGAAAAAATAGATGAAGAAAAAATTCAAAAACTAATTAATGCGTTTCAAGCTTCACCTTGTGCCATGCATCAAACGGATGTCATGGAACTTAGTGTCATTACAAGCCCAGAACTACTTAAAAAGATAGAAGATAATACAAACAATTCTTGTTACAATGCGCCACTGATATTTATGATTAATACTAAAAAGGACAGTCAATTTGGTGAAAGGGATGCTTCTGTAGCAGCTGAGAATGTAATGGTAGAAGCGGCAGATTTAGGTTTAGGATCAGTTTATGTAATGGGTGGAGTATTTGCACTAAATAAGTTTCCTGAACTTCAAAAAGAATTGGGAATGGATGAGGGTTATGAACCTACTGTGCTTGTGCCAATTGGTTATCCAGCCGACAAAGAACAAGTAGAAGATAGACGTAATCGTTATAAAGTGGTTAGAAAATAAGTGAAAATATAGTAAAAAGGTACAGTGACGCTATATATAGTGGCTGTACCTTTTTAACTATATTTTATTTACTTAAATCAATAATTTTATCGAAAAGTTTCTTTTCTTGATCAGAAATTTTATGGGCTACTTCAATTACTGCAAAGTTAGGATTAGTTAGAAGTGTTTTATGAATTTGCAATGAAAGTTTATTATCTAACGCACTGGTTGCTTCATCAGCAAGTAAAATTGGTCTTTTAGCTAAAATAGCTCGAGCAATTTCAATTCTCTGAATTTGTCCTCCAGAAAGATTATTACCATTTTGACCAACTCGATAGTCAAATCCTTTGCTGTCAATTAATTCTGTCAGTCCGGCTAATTGAATCGCATTCATTAATTCATCTTTTGAATATTTTTAACCTAAAGTTAAGTTAAAAAGTAAACTCCGATCAAATATAAATGGCTTTTGGTTGATATAACCGAAATATTCATGTGCTTTGTTCCAGTTATCTTCTATATGTTGATCATCGATAATGATTGAACCAGAAGTTGGAGTAAGCTGTCCTACTAACAAGCGTAAGAGAGTAGTTTTACCAAAACCACTTGGAGCCATTAGTAATATTTTTTCGTTCTTTTCAAGCGTAAAGGATACATCGTTTAAAATTGATTTATCATTCACAATATATGTTAAATTTTCAATCTTTAATTGATTGAAGGATAAAAAAGATGAGGTAGGGGATGTATTTTTTGAGTGTAGTGCCTTTTCGATTTTGTCCCAGATTGGTTTAGTAGAACGTATTTGGTTAATCTGATCAAAAATCATTGTAATTGGATTAATAAAGTCATTAGATAATTGAACAATCATGACTAATGTACCAGCGCCAATTTGGCCATTGAACATTAGAATGGCCCCAACTAAAAATGGAACGATAAAGCTGAAGATATCTGCTATTGTAATAATTAAAGTAGAAATAGCTCCCTGGGTATAGTTCAAAGAACGCAATGCATTCTCCATTTGTTTTGCTTGTTTGATTACATAAGAAACAAGCGGCATTTCAACATCATAGAGCATCGCTGTTTTCGAACCATTAATAGCATCGGTAACGGCTTGAGTGTATTCGGCATTTTTTTCTTCCCAAATGCTAGCTTTATTTTGAATATCTTTTACAAATAATTTCTGAATAAGTCCTGGAATAATTGTAGTAATTACAAAAATTATCGTTAATAGCCAAGAATTTAATAATCCAACAACAATTGAAATAATAAAAGCTGTAGCTTCTGAGATAATCATTAATTCGTTTGTGGTTTTAAGTAACTCAATTTGCTTTAGGTCATTAGTCATTAAATTAAGACCCTCTTTTTGTGAATCAGCTTGTTGATTTACTAAGTAGTTGATAGTTTTATCCTTGAGCTTAATATTAGTATCCCGTGTAATATCGAAACGTAAATAACGATATCCAAAATTTAAGAACATAATGATAATTAAGGTAAGAGCTCCAAAAAGAGCAATAAAAATTAATTGATTTAATGTACCACGATGATATTGCGCACTGTTCAGCATTATCTTCGTGACATAAGCGATGACGACATTACCACAAGCACTTATGCAGGCTAAAAGGGCATAAAGTGCTAGCTTCTTTTTATTAGCAAACTTTAAGGACATAATATACCTTTCTAGACCCCATCAAAGTGACTTATTTAGTCGTCTCTTCTTTGATAAGAATAATATTAGCACACTTTATTAAATTATGAAAATAAAATTATAAAAAGTATTGCAAAAAATGTTATAAATTATTAATATAATCAAAAAGTTTGTTAATAGAAATAGGTGAAAAGATGAATACTTGGATAGATATGCATACCTTTATTCCATATTTATTTGCTTTTTTGTTTTGGGGCTTTCAAGACTTATTTAAGAAAATATCATGGAAATGGTACGTGGGTGCGATAATATTTACAGTAAGCTTAGCTTTGATTTTTCCTTTAGTTGGATTGAAATCATATGTTAATGAAATTGTAATTATTTCGGAATCATTGATGATTGTTTTTAGTTATAGATTAATGATCAAGAGATTAAGTGGACCAGTAACTTTCTTTTTAGGTTTGCTTGTTGGGTTATTTTGGGGAGTGGCATTATTTAGTTTAGTAGGAGTTATTTATAATATTAATTAATAATACGAAGTAGAATTGGGCTATGGAATATAGAAGAAGTAAACCTAAAATCAACAGATGATCATATACCAATAAAGAAGTTGACTAGTAATGAAATAAGTAGAAATACGGTTTTAATTGTTAATTCTTTAGAAGACAAAAAAACTGATGCATCAAAGTTTATTTAACAATGATGTATCAGTTTTTATTTAGAGTATTTTTCGGTCGTGTTAAGTTCTATGTTAGATTTCATTGTTGGAGAAATATCTGAATATCTTGATAAATTAACTGATATAGCGTTTTCGCTTACTACTCGCGTCAAAATCATTCTCATTGCTGAGGACCAATCAAGACCATATTCGTTAAAAACATCAGTTGCTTGTTTTTTAGATCTTCCGGTAATCTCAAACTTACGGTCGTTGTCATAATTTTCCTCCAAAAAATGTATTACAGTATAAACAGAGTAAAACAATTTTGATGAATATAAGAGACAATTATGTATGATTTGGAGAGAAGTTAGGGCATTTCAAAATGAATTAAAGGAAGATAAAGTTAATAATTTATTTTTCTGTGTCATCTAATTTTCTCCCGTATTTAACAATATAAAAAAGTTGAGTTACTAAGGTAATTAACCAAATTATTGTTAAAGTGCCTGAAATAGCAAAAAGTATATACGAAAATTGAGGGTCATCTTTTAATTGATGTGAGGCATAAATCATTAATATCAGACCGCACCAGAAGCTTAGATTGCTTATAAAGTCTAGTGATTTTGCTTTTGAATTTGTTTCAATTATTTTTAACTTAGAATCTTCTTCATTATGTTTATCATCACTGGTATTTTTAATTGCACTTCTGAAGTAATAAACAGCAGCACTGAGCAAAATGAGAATTTCGATTAGGGACCAGATAATAGATCTAGTAGAAGCGTGATCTTGTATCTGTAAATATAAGGCAAAAATTAATAGGCCAATACCGACTATTGAAACAATGGCTGCAAGGATGTACTTTATTTTATTTTTCATTTACTCGTCTCCAGTTTGTTATTGTAAAAATATAAAATTATGGTAGATTAATAATAAATAAAAAAACGATTAATGTAAATAGAATTAGGTTAAAAATGAGGCTAGAAATCAAATCTTATGAACGAAAATATTTTAATGAGTTGTGTTTAGTAATGGATAGAGCAAGAAAACAAGAACTTCAGAGTGAAGATTTGGAGGAGGTTTTTCTACCATTACGAGATGCACCATATTTAGGTTATTTTTTGTCTTGTAAAATTTATGTAGCGTTTGAGGATGGGGAATTAGCTGGATTTGTTGGTTTTCAGCCGAGAGAGTTAAGTTTTATTTATGTTGATCCAATTTATCAAAGTAAGGGGATTGCGACTGAGTTAATTAAAAAAGCCTTAACTGAGTTAGAGAGACCCGTTAGATTAGAAGTATTTACTGATAATGAACGAGCAAAAGCTTTATACAGGAAATTTGGTTTTGAGAGAGTAAATACACTTACTGAAAAGTGGTCCGATGAATTTCCTATCGCTTTTTCACAGGACACGATGGAATTGAGATAAACAAGAAATGGGGAAAATCTATGTGTCTAATTTGTGAACGAATTGAAATGATTAAAGATAATGAAAATAAATTCTTTGTGAAAGAGTTAAAAACAGGTTATGTGGTATTGGGTGATAATCAACATTTTAGAGGCTACACGCTTTTTCTTTATAAAAAACATAAAAATGAACTATATGAGTTAGATTCGACTGAAAGGCAAGCTTTCTTAGAAGAAATGTCGTTAGTCGGTGAAGCAGTCTCAAAAGCTTTTGAATGTGAAAAAATGAATTATGAATTGCTGGGAAACGGTGATTCTCATTTGCATTGGCATTTGTTTCCAAGAGTGAGCGGAGATTTAGGAGAATATGGCTACCATGGCAAAGGGCCAGTATGGTGGTATCCACGAGAAAAAATGTATAGTGCAGAGAATGTATTGAATGATAAAGAGCTTGAAGAACTAAAGCAAAAGTTAAAGACTGAATTAGATAAGATGTATAAATGAAGGATTAAAAAATATATGCTTATTGACACTAAAAAATTACAAAAAGCTGTCCTTGAAAATAAGAAAAACCATAATTTTAATACTACTGATATTAAGTTTGAACTTCTTTCATTATACGGAGAAGTAAATGAACTTTTTCAGGCGTGGCTAAAGGATGATCCAGAGAACATCAATGAGGAATTGGCAGATGTTGCAATTTTTCTTTTAGGAATTTCCGAAATGGTAGGAAGCGATCTTGGCGAAGATATTCTTAAAAAGATGGAAATTAATAAAAGTCGAAAATACATTGATGGAAAAAAGGTTGAAGGATAGAAAATGACACAAATTGAATTAACTCGCTTTCGAATTAAGAAAGGTAAAGAGGAAAAAGCACAGGAGTGGATGAATTTTTTAAATGAGCATCACGTAGATACAGTTAAAACAATGGCTGCTGAAAAAATGTATGTTGAGACTGTCTTTAGTGAAAAGAATGAAGATGGATATACATATTTTTACTGGTATTCTGTCCAAGGCGAGAATGGTCAGAATGTTGAAGAATCAGAAAGCTATATAGATAAGAAACATATTGAGTATTGGGATGAATGTATTGATTCAACCTATCATCCAGTAGATATGAAAGTTCAGCAAAGTTTAATTACGCCAGAAATAGAGAAGATAATTAATGAGGATAATTCATGACAACAAATTTATTGCCAGTTAATAGTATCCTTAATCCCAGAGATTTGGGTGGAATAGTAGGATTAGATGGAAGAAAGATAAAAACACACCGGCTGATTAGAACGGGAACCCTTATCCGCATGTCCGATGAGGATATCCAATTTTTAAAAAATTACGGTTTAACAACAATCATTGATTTGCGATCAAAGAGTGAAAGAAAAGATCATCCCGATCCGCAAATTGAAGGTGTTAAAAATATTTCCTTGCCTCTTTCTGAAGAAGAAGGGACTTTAGGTGGGATTCAAGATTTATCACGAGAAGATGATTTATATCATCATGATCCTCATTCTGCCTTTAAAATGATGTGTGACCACTATAGGGATCATGTAGTAAAAGCTCATGATCAAAATACAGTTCGTCAGGTTTTAAGTATTTTAGCTGAAAAAGAAAAGGGAGCAACTATTTTTCATTGTACCGAAGGAAAAGATCGTACGGGTTTTGTAGTTTTATTCGTTTTATATATTTTAGGTGTTGATTTAGAAGTAATTCGTCAAGATTACTTAGCATCTAATTCCATTCTTTCCCATTATCGAGCAGAACGTGATAAAAAGTTTGAAAATACAGGTGAAAACCTTACCTTTAGGAGTAATATGCGAATCTTAAGTTCTGCTTCTGATTCCTTTTTTGATACGGTATTACTTACAATCGAAGAGCAATATCAAACCATGGATGCATATTTGAAAAAGGTGTTGGATGTGACACCTGAATTAAGAGATCGTTTACGTGAGCTTTATTTAGAAAAAAAGTGAGTTTTAGAAAAACATTTTTATGAAGTAATACATAATTTCAGATCATAGTTTTAACTTAAGAGTCATTAGACAGAACGGAGTTTACAAAAGGAGTAAGATAAATGGAATTAGAAGTACATATGCTTGTCCCTTATTTATTAGCCAGCGTATATTTTATTTTTCAAGATTGGTTTCAAAATATCGCTTTAAAATGGTATGGTATCGCAATAATTGCGATCGTGACTATTTGTTGGATATTTAGTATACGAATCCATCTTAATATAATTCAGATTGGTGCAGAGCTGATTCAAATAATATTAGCTTACCTTTTATTAACAAGAAAATTCAGTAAATTAACTACTTTTGGATTAATTATGATAATCGGTATTGTAACTACAGTTGCTATTTTTTGTTAATTCGTGGAAAAATAATTAAAGATAAAAATAAACTAAGAAAAGGTATTCTTAGTTTATTTTTTCGTTTTAAAAACTATGATATAATTTCTATGTAAGCGATACGAACATATGTGCGAAAATAAAAAGAAAGGGGATAAATATGCTAACAATTTATGATTTAAAGAATAATGTAATGCTTAAACAACCAGATTTCTTTAAGTTGGTCGAAGGATATGACTCTTTTAAGGGAGTTAGTTTTGTTGGAAGTTTTAAAATAATAGAGAAAGAGCTTTTGCCACGCTTTAAACAGATTGATCTAATTTTAGGGATGGAAGATCAGAAAACTGGTAAGAATTTAGATCAATTATTAAATGTCTCTAATAAAGTAAAGCAGCTATTGTCTTTAAGTCGGGATTCGGACTTTTTAGATCGAATTGAAAATCAAACTTTAAATTTAAGATTCACTAAGGATGAACTTTTTCATAGTAAATATTTTATTATTGAAAATGATACTGATTTCATTATTTTCAATGGTTCAATGAATCTTACTAAAAAAGCTTTAAAGCAAAATCATGAAATGCTTTGGATGTATGAAGGTAAGAAGAATGATTTACAGGATTTAAAAATCTATGAAGAGCATCAAAAGCTTTTTAAGAAGAATTTCGAAGAAGATAGTGTTGAATACTTAGATAGAAAAATTATCAATAATCTATATGGTAAAACTAAAAAGCAAATTACTGCAATTATTGCAGATGAAGTAGTAGATAAAGTTCAACAAAATATTGTTGAAGTAAATCCGGAGGATATTGTAAAGATTACTAAGGATGCTGCTAGAAAAGAAGAAACTTATGAGCTCCATCCTGAGACTGTTCAAAAAGTAGCTAAGCAACTTTTTACGGAAAAGGGTAATAAACGAAGAAATGAAGAAAAGGTCCGTGAAGAAGTTAAGAAAATTGTCTATCAAGACTTTAGTGATGCATCTCAAAACCGTGTAATAAAAGCTAGCACTCTATATCCTAAACCAGTTTGGGCTTATCAAGATAATAATATTATTGTTGAAGATACAAACACTAATTTATTTCATTCGCTTGAAGTTAATTCGGACATAGTTAGTGAGGATGATGTTCGTACTTTTGTTAGAATTATTGAAAGCTTTAAATTGAATAAGGTAAAAGATGAAAGTCACCAGGCACTTTCTGCATTTATTTATCTGATGACTGCTCCAATGATTTGGAAAATTCGTGAAATTTATCGTAAATCTAATTTTTCAAAAAGTGCTGATCAGATTCCTCTTTCGATGGTGTTAATTGGACGAGGCACTACTGGGAAAACGTTGTTAGTGCGAGATTATTTTAAGAAATTTACTGGAGATAAGTCCCATAGTTTGCAATACACTGAAATTAATGATGGTAATGGTGCTAGAACCGATAAAGCAGTTAGATTTTTAGATAATTATTTGCATTCTCAGCGTTTTATTTCTCCGATGATTGTCGATGAATTGAATAGTAATTTTTTACATAGTAAAGTGGCCCTTAATGCAATTAAGCAATGGTCTAATACTATTAAAGGAATTCATAATGTTAATATCTTTGCGATGAACCATAATGCAGGTAGTAAAGAAATTAACAATCTTGAAGAAATTACCAAGCGTGTATATTACTTATCCTTTGAAGCTCCATGGCTTCCATCAAATCAACAAGAAATTAACTATAATATGTTAATTAATGATAATAATGACCATATTTATCGCTATGTAGTTTCTGAACTCAATAAGCGTTTAGTACATCTTACAGGTGAAGAAGAGGCAAATCTAATTGAAGATTATTTGAGCTTAACTAAAGAAATCTTAGGAAACCTTTTGAAGAAATATGGCTATTATAATCGCTTAAAGAATATTTTAGGAGCTAACTACGATTATAAAATTGATCGCAATCGTATTACGTGGAAAATGTTAATTCTTGATGATCATTATGAACATATTGCGTTTACTGATGGAGATGATAAGTATTTCCATGTTTCAAAAGCAATTTTTAATGATTTTAAAGCCAATGGATATGAGAATATTAATCAAACTCTAGATAATTACTTTAATATGTTCCCACGAGAAGGCGGTATTGCAATTGAGCAATACGGTAATGGAATGCGTCTTGATATTGACAAGTTTGATAAGTTCATTGGTGAGCCATTAATTAGAAAGCACTATGAACGAATACATAAAGATGAAAAGCAGCAAGATAATGTGGCTGCTTTACTTAAAGCTCAAGTTGAGCAGAATAAGATGATGCAAGAAGCAGTTGAAAAGTTAACTGAACAAAAAGAGCAAGAAAATAAGAAAAAAGGTTTTATTTCTCGTCTATTTAATCGTTAGCAATTACGCTGAACCTAAGTTATAAACTATAATTAACTTGAGGTGAAGAAAATGGAGACTACAATTAAACGTGATGGTCTAAACTTACATGGTTTACTTGAAGGAACCGATAAGATTGAAAATGATACGATTGCTATTTTAATGCATGGTTTTAAAGGTGATTTGGGTTATGATGACAGCAAGATTTTGTATGCTCTCTCTCACTACTTAAATGATCAAGGCCTCCCAACAATTCGTTTTGACTTTGATGGATGCGGAAAAAGTGATGGTAAATTTGAAGATATGACTGTCTATAGCGAAATCCTAGATGGGATAAAAATATTAGATTATGTTCGTAATACTGTTAAGGCAAAACATATCTATTTAGTGGGACACTCCCAAGGTGGAGTAGTAGCGTCAATGCTGGCTGGATATTATCGAGATGTTATTGAAAAATTGGCTTTACTCGCTCCTGCAGCAACTCTTAAGTCTGATGCTTTAGATGGAGTTTGTCAGGGTAGTACTTATGATCCAACGCATATCCCTGAAACTGTCAATGTTAGTGGCTTTGAAGTAGGAGGAGCTTACTTTAGAACGGCTCAATTATTGCCTATTTATCAAACAGCGGAACATTATAATAGGGAAACTTTATTGATTCATGGCTTAGCAGATAAAGTCGTGTCACCTAATGCTTCAAGAAAATTTCATACACTTTTGCCTAAAAGTGAGCTCCATTTAATTCCAGATGAGGGTCACATGTTTAACGGAAAAAATAGACCTGAAGTATTAAAATTAGTTGGTGAGTTTTTAATAAAATAAAAGTATATTATTATGATAAGCAGAGATTAGTTAGTGGATCTCTGCTTATTTTTTATGAATAATTATTATGATTTTACTCTTGAAATATTAAATGTACTTAAGTAAAATTTAATGTAATTTAACCGTTAAGAGAAGAGGAGCTGCGTATATGAAACATATCGCATTTGTTTTACATAATTTTTCAACTGGAAATAAGAAGATTGAATTAGTTTTACCAGAAGTCTGGCAAGCCGCTTCTCTGTTTGATCAACTTCAAAAGAATTTTGTCGAATTTTCTAAATACTTAGAGTGGGTTGAAAAAATCGGTTCTGCCCGAGATGAAGCTGCATCAATTAAAATGTTTCAAGAAAAGATGGTTGCTGGGGAGGCATTCAATTTAGTTATCTTAGTTGAGGGTGTCCCTAGTGGAATGATTGATTTGCACGAATTGAATCAAAGATCAGGTGAAGTAGGTTATTGGCTTTCTGGGGATGCTCAGCATTTAGGAATTATGACTAAATCGGTTGAGTTTTTAGTAGAGTATGCTTTTAAACAGCTGAATTTAGAATTTTTAATTTTACGAACAGCTCAAGATAACTTAGCTAGTCAACATGTGGCTCAGCGTGCAGGATTTGAATATATGAAAGATGATGAAAATGATCATAAAGTCTTTGTATTGAAGAACGAGTAAAATCAGGAGGAACAGGTATGGAATTTAAGAAGATAACAAACAAAAATTTATGGGATGTTGTCAATCTTCAAGTTAAAGCAAATCAAAAGACATATGTTGCGACTAATACAGTTAGTTTATTAGAAGCTTATGCTACTCAGAATGAAAATGAACGAGTTGAAACTTTTGCTGTGTATGAAAAAGATATATTAGTTGGTTTTATCATGATTAACTTTAATGTATTCAATTGGGACGGAGCACCAAAAGTAGCTCGTAATAATTATTGTATCTGGCGATTTATGATTGACCAAAGATACCAAGGAAAAGGATTGGGCAAAAAAGCACTAAATAAACTTATTGATTATATAAGAGCAAAGCCTCTAGGCGAAGGTAAAAAAATATATTTGTCCTATGTACCTGGAAACGAATGGGCGGAAAAATTATACAAAGAAGCTGGGTTTGTTCCGAATGGAGAAAAAGATGGGGAAGAAATTGTGTTAGTACTCGATTTAGGTGGTGAAAATAATGACAGATAAACTTGTTGATTGGGCTATGCGTCTTCAAAGCTTAGCGCAAGCTGGATTAACATATGGAAAAGATAGTTTTGATCTTGAGAGGTATCAAGAAATTCGAGATATTTCAGCTGAAATGATGGTTGAGAAGTCAGATTTACCAATTGAGAAGGTAAAAAATCTATTTTGTAATGAAGTAGGCTATCAAACTCCTAAGATAGGAACTCGGGCAGCTATTTTTAAAGATAATAAAATGTTGCTGGTCCAAGAAAGCGATGGCTTATGGTCGATTCCTGGTGGCTGGTGTGAGATAAATTTATCAGTTAAAGAGAATGTGATTAAAGAAATCAAAGAAGAGGCTGGCATTGATATTACGGTTGAAAAGCTAATTGCAATTCATGATAGTAATAAGCACTATAAAGGGATGTATCCTTATGGAATTAGTACAGTATTTTTCTTATGTAAGCCAGCTGGTGGAGGTTTTAAAGAAAACGACGAAACTATTGCAAGTGGTTATTTTGCGTTAGAGGATTTACCCGAGTTGAGTGAAGATAAGGGATCACGTGAGCAGGTAGAAATGTGCTTTAAGGCATATCGTGATTCACATTGGCAAGCGGAGTTTGAATAGAAAGGGATAATTTTATGCAACGAAAAGATGTTGAAACTGAATTAGGTAAAATTAATTTTGTGTATCGAAAGGGTGAGCCATTAATTGTTTGTTTGAATAGCTTTGGCAGCTTTGATACAGCACAATCTTTTTTAAAGATAATAGATTCTTTACCAGAAAACTACGGGATATTTGCTCCAGATTATTTGAATAGTGGTTTCAGTGGTAAATCGCTAAAAGGCTATACCATCGCTGATGAAGCTAATGAATTAGCAAGTATTATTAATACCTTTAAAGCAAAAAGAGTTATTATTTTAGCTCATAGCATCGGTGGTGTTTATATGATGCCGATGAAAGATAAAATAAATAATTTGAAGGCTTTTGTTGGAATTGAACCAACTACTAGAGAAATAATTTTGAATCCGCCTAAAGAAGCTGCTTATATTGAAAAAAGCAAGGATATGGAAAAGTTAGAAGATCAAATTAGAGCTGATTTATCAAATATTCTTACTCCGGAAGAAAATAAAGACTTTTGGGATACTACGGAGCAAAATGTGCAGAAGTTCGATGAAAAAGATAATCAAAATGCCCAAGCTGCTCTTGAAAATGATTCCTATTGGAAAAACGATCTAAAATTAGATGACGATATTACTAGTGTGTTGATTACTGAAGAGTATCGTCAAAAAGAATATAAACGTTCTGAATATGCTTCAAAAAATTCTAAAGTTGTTTCATTAGGGACATATCACTATATTCATTTTGAATACCCACGAGAGATTGCAAATATAGTGAAAGATGTTGCTGAATAAGGATAGAGAAACTGAAAGGTTGATGATTATGAAATCAAAAAGTGTAAGCTTTAAAATTGCAGTTTTATTTTTAACTTTTACGGCAGTGTTTACACTATTCCGATCATCAATGTCAGGAATATTTTCATTATTCTATGCTAAAAATGGTATCCCGAATGCTAATATTAGTTCAATAAAATCCTTTCAAAATATTGGTATCATGCTAGGGTTGCTACCAGCAGGATATTTAGCAGATAGAATTGGAAGGCTAAAAGTTCTATCTTTATCTTCAATAGTTATTGCGAGTAGTTTTTTAATCCTAATTCTATTTAGAAACTTTTTGTTCTTTTCTTTAGCGGAACTCTTATATGGACTTGGACTTGCACTTAATTCTGGGACACTCATTGCCTATATGACTGACTTGCAAGAGCAAAATCATCTTTCTCCGAATAGCAAATTAATGGGGATGCAAGTTATCATCCTAAATTTAACCACCTTAATAGGTGGAAATATTGGCACTGGGCTCTTTGCAATTACAGATACTGCACCAGTTTGGTTTGCATTGATTGGCTTAGGATTATATCCTGCGTTTATTTTTTTCATGATACAGTTTTTATCTTTTTCGGATAATAAGGCATCACATAAGCGGAAAAATAATATTAAAAATATTGCTAGTTTCTTTAAAAAAGAAATTTCTGGATATTGTTGTTGCTGAATGTTGGATATGATTGTGGAACGCAATTTATTCTAATATATTGGTCGATTATCTACGTTGAAAAATTAGGCTTTAACTTATCTCTTGTCTATACCTTGTTTATGTGTGCACTTATTTTAGGCTCACTCATATTTAATAGGATATCAACATTTGCTAGTTCAAGAAGTATCACGATATTAAATGCAGTGTGCATGATTTTGGTGTTTGTTTTGAGTGGAATTATAGAAAATAAATATTTGTTGTTGACCCTTTTTCTATTAATTGAATTATTAATGGGGATGATGTCAGGACAGATTTCTGCTACTAGTAATGAAGCAATTTATGGAGAAAGCAACAAATCCACTATGCTTTCGACAGTTTCATTTATTGCTGAAATTTTAGTCAGTCTTTCTTTATTTGTAAGTAACGCAATTATGAAGTGGGCTGGAAATTTAAAAGTAATGTTTTTTGTATCAGCAGCTTACTTCAGCATTGTTTTATTAATAATTCCGTTGATAAAGCAGAAGGAATAACTTAGCAAATTTACGTTTAAGAAAGAAGTGATTGTTTTGCCTAAATTAATTATCATCAGAGGTAATTCTGGTAGTGGAAAAACTACTCTTGCCAGGGAAATCCATAATCGCTTGCCACGAAATACCTTACTTATTTCGCAAGATACAGTTAGACGAGATATGCTGCGAGTTAAGGATGGAAAAAACACTTTAGGGTTGCCATTATTTAAAGACCTCCTTCAATATGGCTATCAATATTGTAATTACGTAATTTTAGAAGGAATTCTGAATGCGGAATGGTATGAACCCTTGTTTAAGTTAGCTCAACAACTTTTTGGTGATGAAATTTTTGCCTACTATTTTAATATTCCTTTTGAAGAAACAATATTGCGGCATCAACAAAGGCACATTAGTTCTTTTAGAGAAAAACAAATGCGTTTGTGGTGGAAAGAAAAAGATTATATAAATTTTATTTCTGAAACTAGGTTTTCTAGTCAAACAACTTTAAGGCAAGAAATTGAAAAGATTATGAAGGATATTGGCTATGTCAACAATCATTGATCAATTAAATAAGCGGTTGAAATCTAACTTACACGCAATTAATCATGAATCACTTAACAGCACTTTTGTTGGCTATAGTAATTTATATCGGCAATCGATTTTTGTAAAACAATTTGCAAAAGAGCAAGGTTATTACACTGAAAAGATGGTTACAAATCAGTTAAATGATCGAGTTTTAGACGGTTTTTCTCTTAATAATACGTTTATTTTAGTGTTAAAAGATTGCTCACCAAAAGATATAGGAGAAAAGATTGATTCGAATCTGGCTTTTGAGATGGGACAAGTATTAGGAGAGTATCATTTAAAGGTGAAACCATTTATAAGAATTAAACTTGTTAACGGACAGTTTGATGATTATCTGGCTGAAATAGATTCTTTTAAAGAAAGTTCATACAAAAGAAGATTGAAGAAACTTACTAGTAAATTTCTACCTTATGAAAATGAAATTAAGTTAGAATTATCTCAACATTCAAAATTTGTCTTGCATGGTGATGTGGGCCTTAGAAACTATAAATATGTTGATAGTAAGCTAGCACTTATTGACTTTGAAAAAGCACGTTTAGGGCCAGTATATCAAGATTTTATAAAACTGTTTTACCAAGACTTTGGTTTAAATGAAGGATTGATTCAATCATTTCTGGCGGGGTATTCAAGTGAGAATCCTAATTATCACTTATCTGACTTAACAAAACAATATTTGATTTTTACTACTGCAGTGGGCATTTTTAACTATACTGAAAAAATTGAGGATCTGGCTTTCAGACATATTGGAGAGACAATGTTAGACACGATTGAGAAGAAATAGATGGAACAAGATTACATTAAAAACTTGCGTAAAAAGGTAGGCCATGAACCACTAATTTTAAATTTTGCTGGTGGAGTTTTAGTTAACGATCAAGATGAAATTTTGTTGCAGAAAAGGTCAGATTTTAAGTCATGGGGTCTGCCAGGTGGAGCAATGGAATTTGGAGAATCTGCTCAAGAGACATGTATGCGTGAATTTTTAGAAGAAACAGGATTGAAAGTGAAAGTTAAATCTTTGCTAGGAATTTCGACAGATTTTATCCAGCATTATCTTAATGGGGATGTAGCCCAAGCTGTCGTAATTGAATTCTTGGTAGAGCTAGTAGGCAAAACGAATAAGAAACCAGATTCAGAAACATTGGAGTTAAAATATTTTCCTAAAGATAATTTACCGGATATTTTTAATAAGCAGCATTTAAAGTTTATTGAGCATTACTATCAAGGTGATTATCCATTTTTTGAATAGGAGTATGTATGAAAGAAGAGCGATGTATTTTACAAATAGATAAAGATCCCAAAGCTGTTATTGAACCCGATTATGAAAAACAACCGTTTAAATTTCATTTCGGCGTGGATTAGAAATTTGCTTTGAGATATTACAAAAATTGTAGAAGGAGTAGGTATGAAAGAAGAGACAGGACAACCATTTATTTTAGATTTTGATGGGAATCATCATGCCGTGCTTGAACCAGATTTTGAAGACTTACCGTTCCACTTTCATCCCAAATTACTTTACGCCTTTGTTCCTAAAGAAGAAATTGATTCTTTTTTAGATCAATATCCTCATCGCACGCTAGGAAGTTTCCGCACTATTTCGTTTAGACCTAAAATTTATGAGGTCAAAATTGAAAATAAATATTTTACATTATGCCAAGCACCATTAGGCGCCCCAGCAGCTACAAAATTGCTTGATTGGTTAATTAATTATGGAGTTAAACAAGTTTTAGCGATTGGTAATGCTGGTGCATTAAATGATTTACCAGAAAATACAATGCTCATTCCTACAAAAGCAATTCGAGGAGAGGGAACTTCATTTTATTACTTAAAACCTAGTCAGTTTGTAGAACTAGAGCATGCATACTTGTCTCAAGTTGAAAGAGTAATTTCAGAATTAGGCTATAAATACGATGAAATTACGACTTGGACGACTGATGGTTTTTTCAGAGAAACACCAAAAAAAGTTGCACACTTTCGTCAATTAGGAGCCGATACGGTTGAAATGGAATGTGCAGCTTTAGCAGCCTGCGCACAATTTAGAAAAGTAGATTTTGCTCAACTTTTATTTACCGGAGACTCATTAGCACAAATGGAAAACTACAATCGCCGAGGTTGGGGACGTAAATCATATGGAATTGGATTAGAAATTGGATCTAAAGTTCTAAGTAAATTAAGTCCAAAATAGGGAGAAATAATTATGACAGAAAAAACAGAACAACCGTTTATTTTAAACTTTGACTCAAATCATCATGCAGTAATTGAACCAGATCATGATCAGGCACCATTTCGTTTTCACTCACGCTTGCTTTACGCATTTGTTCCTAAAAATGAAATTGATGCTTTTTTAGATCAACATCTTCACCGCACTATAGGTGAATTTGAGTCAGTATCTTTTAGTCCTAAGATTTATGAAGTTGAATTAAACGGTGAATATTTTACTTTATGTCAAGCACCGCTTGGAGGACCGGCTTCGGTCCAATTACTTGATTGGTTGATTAGTTATGGCGTGAAACAAGTTTTAACTGTTGGTAATGCGGGGGCGTTAACTGATTTACCAGAAAATGAGATGTTACTAGTCAAATGGGCAATTCGCGATGAAGGAACGTCTTTTCATTATATGGAGCCAGGTCAATTTATCGATTTGAATCAGAATTTCTTAAAACAGGTAGAAGATGTATTAGCTACTTTAAATCTTAAATATGATGAAATTACAACTTGGACAACTGATGGCTTCTTTAGAGAAACGCCAAAAAAAGTTGCACACTTTCGTCAATTAGGAGCTGCTACTGTTGAAATGGAATGTGCATCTTTGGCGGCTTGTGCGCAATTCAGAAAAGTGGATTTCGCTCAAATTTTATTTACTGCTGATACATTGGCTGATATAGAAAACTATGATGAACGCGACTGGGGGTATGAATCTCACAGTGCGGGGCTAGAGATTGGATCGAAAGTTTTAACAAAATTAGGTAAAAATGAATAAACAATTGAAACAATTTTGGGAAGATTTTTGTCAAAAACATAACTTAGAATGTGATACTCCGGTAGAAGCATGGGCTTTTGGAGCAACTGCTGAAGATGCAGACGAATTGGCTGACTTGGTAAACCGAAGGATAAAAACAGCTACCACATCTGCCTATGAATTTTATGATAAAAATGAAAAACTACCCCAAGTAGGTGAGTGGAGTATTGTTTTGAATAGTAAAGAAGAACCTGTTTGTGTTATTCAAGATAAGGTAGTGGAAATTATACCTTATGATTTAATTTCTAAAGAACACGCCTACCATGAAGGTGAGGGTGATCGAAGTTATGAATATTGGCGTCGAACCCATGATGATTTTTTTGATTGGGAATATCAAGAGGTGGGTAAAGAATTTTATCCTCAAGCACCAATGGTATGTGAAGTTTTTGAAAAGGTAGAGTAAAAATCTTGGTCAATCTTTTGACTACCATGATTCACAGACCATTAAACAAATCTTTGGCTCTAGCTTGAATCAATTGAGATAGAGAAAGTAATAGAAGAGAAAAAGACGTTAAGCAATGTAATACTGTTTAACGTCTTTTTCTATTTATTCCATTCAGCCAAATCGACCGTTTGTTGCATTAAAGTTGCGATAGTCATTGGACCTACTCCACCAGGAACTGGGGTGATATTTTTAGCAACTTCTTTGACATCATCAAAATCGACATCCCCAACTAAATAATGATTTGCCATTCGATTAATCCCCACATCAATCACGGTTGCGCCAGGTTTAACCTGATCTTTCTTAATCAAATTAGGTTTGCCAGCAGCCACAACTAAAATATCAGCATGTTTAGTGTAATAATCGATATTATCAGTGTGTAAACTTACCATAGTGACGGTCGCATTTTCATTAATGAGGAGCGATTGAAGAGGGCGACTTACTAAGATACTGCGGCCGACAATTGTGACATTTAAGCCTTCAATTTTATCTAAGTAAGTATGAAGCAAAGTCATAATTCCGCGGGAAGTACAAGAAACGGGGTAGTGCCCTTCTTCATTGTTATAGAGTTTTCCAACGTTTTTTGAATTAAAACCATCCACATCTTTTTCAGGAGCAATTGCTTCAATTAGTTCAGTTTGATTAAGATGCTTAGGCAAAGGAAGCTGAATTAAAATCGCGTGAATAGTTGGATCATCATTGTAGTGATGAATTGCTTGTAAAACTTCAGCTTGACTGACATCTTTTGGAAATTTTCTCAAGATAGATTTCATGCCTAACTTTTCAGCATTTTTCTGTTTATTACGTGTATAAATTACACTAGCCGGATCATCTCCTACAAGAATAACTACAATTCCTGGAATTATCCCTTCTTCTTTTAATTTATCAACTCTGGTTTTGGTTTCTTGATTAAGTTGTTTGGCAATTTGACGGCCGTTAATAATATTTGTCACTAATGAAAACGCTCCTTTCAAAAAATACTACTTTAGAGCAGAAAATTTGTATTCAAAGTTCCTTTAATAAATCTATAGAATATCTATTAAGTCATCAAGTAAAAGTTTGTAGACAACTCCAGATATTTTCCAATTGAAAATATATTCTTTTCTTGACTCTCTAGTTGCTATAGACTTTATCATACAATTAAAAGGAGTGAATTTCTAATGATGCGTAGTAATCTTCTTTACAGAAAGACAAAAAGGTATTCTTAAGTATAAGATTGAAAAAGGAAATGTCCTAAATTTTGAAAGGGCTAAGGAATGGATTAAAGAAAATAATTTTGATTATATTTATATTCACTTAGATGTCGATGTGATGAGTCCAGAACCCAATAATCCAGAAAATGTATAATCTGATGGGAAATACAAAAATCTTTTTTGACGAGTAGAATAATTTAATAAGCATAGAACCACCTAGGAACTCTTAGGTGGTTTTTATACAAGATTAAGGAGGTAGGGGAGAGAAGCGAGTAAAATAAATTCGGTACATAAACTGCTTTAAAAGTGTTAATATTAAAAAGAGATATTAGAATATTAGTAAATACGTTTTAAGAAGAGGATTAATAACTATGAAAAAAACTGGCGTAATGAATTCTAATATTTCAAGAGTAATTGCGGACATGGGCCACATGGATTGGCTAGGAGTTGGAGATGCTGGTACTCCAGTTCCAGCTGAGACTGAAAAGATTGATTTATCTGTACGTCCAGGCTTGCCATCATTTATTGATGTTCTAGAAGAAGTCTTGAAAGAATTAGAAGTTCAAAAAATGTATATTGCAGAGGAAATTAAAACTGAAAATCCAAAGCAATTAGAAGCTATTAAGAGGACAGTTCCGAATGTTGAGATTGAATTTATTCCTCATTCAGAACTAAAGAAGGATTTAAAGTCTTCTAAAGCATTTATTAGAACTGGTGAAGAAACTCCATATTCTAATGTAATTTTGGAAAGTGGAGTAGTTTTTTAAAGTAGATATTTAGCTATAAAAGTAATTGCGTATGTAAACTACAATTACTTTTATATTTTAAGGAAAGTTTAGTGTATGAATGGAATAGCTTTATTAATTGGTTTAGGGCCATTACTTGGATGGGGCTTGTTTCCGACAATTGCCTCAAAAATTGGCGGTAAACCAGTAAATCAAATTATTGGTACTACATTTGGTACTTTTATCTTTGCTTTAGTCTATAACTTAGTTCAAGGAATAGCGTTGCCTAGCGGTGCTGCTTTGATCTGGTCAATTATCTCCGGAATAGGCTGGGCTAGTGCGCAGATTCTTACTTTTCATTCTTTTACTTTGGTTGGATCATCACGCGCAATGCCAATTACAACTGCCTTTCAGTTGTTAGGTACTTCTTTATGGGGAGTATTTGCTTTAGGAGATTGGCCAAGTACGAGTGATAAGTTAGTAGGTTTTCTTGCATTAGCGCTGATCATTTTAGGTGCTTGGATGACAACCTGGAGTGAACATAAAACTGATGAAAACAGTGCTAAGTTAAGAAAAGCCGTAATCATTTTATTAGTTGGTGAAATTGGATATTGGGCATATTCTGCAGCCCCTCAAGCTGCTAAAATTGATGGATCCAAAGCATTTTTACCACAAGCTATTGGAATGTGCTTAGTTGCTATTTGTTATGCAGTTTACTTAAAAGTTAAAGAACCAAGTCAAAGAAGCGCTTTAGCTCAAGGGGTTTCTTACAAACAAATTATCTCTGGATTTTTCTTTGCATTTGCTGCATTGACATATTTAATTTCGGCTCAACCAAATATGAATGGTTTAGCAACTGGTTTTATTTTGTCACAGACATCTGTAGTATTAGCAACTTTAACAGGAATCTGGTTTTTGCATGAAAAGAAGACTAAGAAAGAAATGGTAGTTACTTTAATTGGTTTAGCCATCATTATCGGAGCTGCTACGATGACAGTGATCGTATAACGTATAGAGTTTTTGTAAAAAAAGAAACTTATAGAAAAAAGTAGGATTTAAATCCTACTTTTTTTGTTATCAATTATTATCTTTCTTTTTAAACCAGTCTCTAGCAAAGTCAATTAAAGGTCTCATTTCGATTACCTTGATAAAACTATTGTTCAAGCTCACCTGGTTAAAGCACTCGGGATATTGTTTCTCAAAAGCTAATCCGAGCTCATTAAAATCATCATAAGAGTCTAGGTCAACATTTTGATATTTAGTCCAGGTAGTTTTACCTTGATCATCAAGACCAGTAGCAGCTGACCATGTTTCGGTTGGCCGATTAATTGTTGATTCGGCATAGTGAAGGGCAGTACAAGTTTCATAGTCTGTCCCTAGAAAAACTATTTTACCATTATTTTTGTAGAGATAATCTAAAGGACTATTAATGCCGTATGGAAGATTTAATGGTTGTTCTTTGGCTATTTGAATTTTATTTTTACCCCAAATTGCGATTGGTAGATAGGGATGGTTACTTCTAACTACATCAGGCAGAGTTCTGAAACATTCAGGTGTTCTTCCGAGTCCCTCAGTAGCTGAGGTTATTGGATCATAGGGTGGCATATTATCTCTAATTGTTTGAATTAGATCAGAACGAACTGGAGGATACTCCCAACTTGCTGGATCACAATTTGTCGAAACTTCTGAAGGCATCATAATGGTTCCTTTACTTATTGTCTCCTTAAGTGCCAGGATGACCGTTTCAGGACCACCGGG
Source organism: Lactobacillus johnsonii (assembly GCF_014058685.1). Taxonomy (NCBI): domain Bacteria; kingdom Bacillati; phylum Bacillota; class Bacilli; order Lactobacillales; family Lactobacillaceae; genus Lactobacillus; species Lactobacillus johnsonii. The sequence continues at coordinate 974,404 of NZ_CP059055.1, forward strand.
AATATAGTAGAACTTGCTTAATGATGTATGGACAATAGCTGTGTCGGAGGCATTAAGATGAGCACTGTTAAATGCCTGTTTGAAATCATTTTTTGTTGTAACTGTAGTAATCAAATCTTTCGCCATAAAAATCTCTTTTCTAAATTAAAATTAATCATTGACTTGGACGATAGAAAACTACTCTTGTTTTTATTTCAGCATTATTAATTTTTACTTTTTTATTACTCATTAGAAAACTCCTTAGTTAGAGCATTTATGCTCTTTTTCTTTTTAAAAATATTATTAGATAGAAGACAGCTGTTACTAGCTGAGCCAGCCCTTCAAGAATAATGGCTGGACGAGCACCGTAGTTTTTAACAATAAATCCTCCTAAAAATGATCCAATCGGAATCATGCAATTAACAATGCTGCTGTTAATCGTGATAATTCGTCCTAATAAATTAGAAGAAAAACTTTCTTGAACTAGAACCTTAAAATTGATGTTCATGATGCTAATCCAGAAAGTACTACATAGAGCAAATATTAGAATTAAAATAGGCCAAATTGGGGCACTTATTACTTCTAAAACAATTGCTAATCCAGATAGCATTAAGCAAGTAACAATTAATAGTCTTAGTTGGCTGTCTTTCACGTAAAGTCGCTGTACGATAAGGCTGCCTAGTAATCCTCCAATTGAAGAGGCAAGTTCTAAACTTCCATAGCTAAGTGCACTATTGTTTAAGTATTTGGTGGCAAAGTAAGGTAAACCAACAGATGATATTCCATAAAATAAGTTAGTTAGAGCAAAAGGCAAGATTAAAATTAAAATATTTTTATTAGTGCGTAATGCTTGCCAACCACTTACTAAATATTTGAAATAGCTAGTATTACCTTCAGGTGATGAGGCAGCTGGAAGTTTAAAGTGTAAACGCGTGTAGAACAAAAGTGCAAATGCAAATACTAATGCTGAAATAATAATTGTATTTTTTATAGATAAAAAGGTAATTAAAATTGTTGCTCCAGCATTGAGGAATAAGTCTAAAGTTTGATAAGACATCTGAAAAATCCCATTAACTTTAGGTAATTCTTTCTTTTCTACTATATTGGGCAGTATCTTGTCTTCAGCAGGATAGATTAATGTTGAGCCGATAGTTGACAAAACATAGACTACTATCAAAAATGTAATTCCTAAAAAGTGTAATTTTTGATTATTAAATAGCGGAATAATGATTACGCTCAGCATTGTTTGAGTAATTGTCACTAATTTTAATGCTTTTTTGATATCTATACGATCAATTATAGGTCCTAAAGTAAACGAAAACATATCAATGCTAGATTCAGCTATGAATATTACGGAAAGAAGCATTGGTGAATTAAAATGGGTTTTAAAGTACCACAATATCGCCATATAGAAAAGAGAGTCAGCAACATTTGTTCCGATCCGGCCGATTAAGAGGTTTATAATGTTATAGTTATTTTTGTTAGTCATTTTCCCGTTCCTTTTTAATACTTAAATTTATTGAGTACATGAAAGTTTAGGGAAAAGATAGCTAGATTTTAGTTAACAAACCCCAAACTTTCATCAAATTTGGGGATATTTATTAAATATAGCTTAATAACTGAAAGAAAATAATTCAGTTTTAAGCTTAATCCTAAGTTATTTAGAATAAACACTTAGTAATCACCTCGATTTATCATAGATAAAATAAGTATAGCATACTCGTTAAGTCCGAAAATATACCACTTAGGTCATAAATTTGTCCGCTTATAAAAATATGATTGTAAATTAAAAAAAAATTAGTATAATTAATAACAAATAAAAATAGGAGGGGCAAATAATGACGTTTAAAGAGTTGGTTAAAATTAATGTTCCCCGTTCAATACTGATTTTTTGTTTGTATATTTTATATGCAGTTGCGGGTTCAATGGGAGAATATCTTTTTAAAGATTCATTAAACAATATTCTTAAAGGTAACTTAAATGGATATCTTTTTTGGACTTTTATTCAGGCTGGGATGGAAATAGGGACGGCAGTTTTATTACCAATTGCAACAATTGCTTTCACAAGACAAACCCAAGACTATGTTCATAAGATTAGAGAAGAAATTATTGAGCATTACTATGCTTCTTCAGAAGATGAAAAAACTTCCAAAATGCAAAATCAATTAACAGCAAATCTTAAGCTATTAACTACCAACTTTGCTATGCCATGGGTATCAATTTTGAGTGGAACTCTTGAAATTTTAATCGCAGTTGTTTTGTTATTTACTATGAACTGGAGCTTAATTTTAGTTAGTGCGATATTACTAGCGATTAATTTTCTTCTACCTAAAATTATAGAAAAGAAAACAGCTCAGGCAACTAAGAACGTAAATGATAAAAATGAAAAGTTGCTAAATACGATTGAACATTGGTTTGGTGGACTGCAAGAGTTAAGACGCTTTAGTGCATATGAGAGATTGAGAAGACAGCTACATAAGGCAAGTGACGATTACACGAAGGCAAATAAGAAAAACTATCGGTACCAAACTACTTCTTACTTATTCAATGGTTTCGGAAATGCCTTAGCACAAATAGGAATATCATTTTTTGCAGGAATTTTATTCTTAAATCATGTGATTTCTTTTGGAGAATTCGCTGTAGCGGGTGCATTTGGATCAGCTATCTTTTCAGCAGTTTGGGAAATTACCCATTCAATTACTTTAGTTAAATCAACTAAAACATTAAGAGAGGAAATTTTAACTTTACGTAAAAAAGAAAAGCAGCCTGTAAAGACAGCTGCTTATGGTGTATCGGTTGAAAATTTGAAAGTCACATACGATGAAGGTGAGACTCTCACTTATCCAAATTTCACTATTAAACCTGGTGAAAAAGTACTTTTAACTGGAGATTCGGGAACAGGGAAGTCCACCTTATTTAAAGCATTGTTGGGGAAAATTGAGACTAAATGTGGTAAGATTACTTATTTTGATAAAGAAAGTCGACCAATAACCAATGCTAACCTTGGTTATTTACCGCAAGATCCAATAGTTTTTCCGATTTCAATTAAAGATAATATAACGATGTTTGTTAAAAGAACAGAAAAACAATTAATGAATATTATTAATAATGTCGAACTAAAAAATGATTTAGATAAATTGCCTTCTGGAATTGATACAGAAGTTAATTTAAAGAAAAATAATCTATCCGGAGGCCAACGACAAAAGATCGTATTAGCTAGAAGTGAAATTTATCATCAACCATTTGTATTAATGGATGAGGTAACTAGTGCAATTGATCAAAAAGCTACTGAAGAGATTATTACTGCGTTGCTAAAAACTGATCAGACAATTTTAATGATTGCCCATAATTTTACACCAGAGTTAAGAGCTAAGTTTGATCAAGAAATAAAGTTAGCTAAGAAAGGGGAAGAGGAATAATGAATTTAAGAAATTTTATTCGAATTAATAGGACACGTTTTTTTCTGTTTTCAATTTTAGCTATTCTTTCTCCTCTTTTAACAATTGCGATGACGGCCTTAGTTCAAATAGAGACGAGTATTATTCTTTCAAGAAATTTACCAAATTTTTTGATAATTTCAGCTATTAGTTTAACTGTATGTATAATGTTTTATGCATTATTTAGTTTGACCCAATATCTACTTCTTGCTCAAACGCAAGATTTAAATAATAGTGTAAGAGAAAAGATAGTAGATTATTATTTCCATGATGATAGAGATCATCCGGTTTCAAAAATTCAAAGTAGACTAACTAATGATTTAGAATTAATTAATGATAATTACTACGGCTCTCTTCTAAATCTAATTTTTGGAGTTGTTCAACTTATTGCAATTATCATATATTTAATTATGTTAAGTTGGGCTCTCTTAATTACAATTTGTATAATTGTAGCCATTTCTCTAGCTTTGCCAAAATTGATTGAAAAACCACTCCAAAAAGCTAATAAACTTATTTCGACTAGCAATGAAATATATTTAGATACTTTAAACGACTGGCTACGCGGTTTAGATCAATTAAGACAATTTGCAGCTGGTGCAAAGCTATTTTCTGTCACTCAAAATGCTAGTAAAAAACTTGAAGACGCAACTGTTAAGCAAACTACTTATACTAAATTACTTAATGCGATTAACGGGATAGCTTCTGCATTGTTTGGGTTGATCATATTTGTTTTGACTGGATTTTTAGTCAAAAATGGCTTAGTACAAATGAGTACTCTATTAATAGTGGGAAATTTCAGATTTTATTTAAATCAAGCAATTAATGAAATCTCTCAGGCTAGGGGAGAAATGAAGGGAGTAAAGAGTCTAATTGAAGAAGTAAATGAAGCAGCGGAAAAAGTTCAAGTTTCAGATAAGCAAAAAACAAATATGCCTACTGTAATTAAAACAGAATCATTAAGACTAAATTTTCCAAATGGCGAAAAACTAAGTTATCCGGATATTCAGATTAATCAGGGTGAAAAGATTCTCTTAACAGGAGATTCTGGTACTGGTAAATCAACTCTATTTAAATTAATATTGGGAGAATTAGCACCTAGTGCTGGGAAGATTATTTTTGAAGATAAGGATGGAGATGAAATTAATCCAGATTTGAAAACAATTGGATACTTACCGCAAGATCCGGTTATATTCCCAGCTTCAATTAAAGAAAACATTACTATGTTTAACAACAAGCTAGATAATAAGGTTGAAAAGTCAGTAGAAGAAGTAAATTTATCTGCTGATCTGCAAAAATTTGAGGAGGGAATTAATAAACAATTGGATCTTGATAAACTAAACATCTCTGGAGGACAGAGGCAGAAAATTGTTTTAGCAAGGGCTCAAGTTCATGAGAGTGATATTATTTTAATTGATGAAGGGACAAGTGCGATTGATCAAAATTCAACCATTGATATTTTAGACAAATTGTTAAAAAGTAAAGCAACAATTGTATTTATTGCCCATAATTTTACTGAAGAAATGCATGAATTATTTGACCGGGAAATTCATTTGATAAAAGAATAAAAACATTATTAATTAGCTTTTGTTATTTAGTAGAACGAAGTTCATTAAATTAACTTTTGGTATTGATCCAAATTTAATTTAATGAACTTTTTTACTTTTTATATTTAAATTAATAAAATTGTTACTTTAACATTTAAAAAACAAATAAAACAAAAAGGATGGCTGCTTATAGCAGCCATCCAACGAAATAGCACTAATTATAGAGTTGTCGAGTGAAATTGTAAAGATCAGTATCCAAATAATATCTAACTTCATCGGCTTTAGAAATATGATCTAAACCAAATAGAGCAGTTAAAAGTTTCAATTCATATTTTAAGTTTTGAATAGCAGCAATCAAAGTCTCGGAATCTTGGCTAGCATACTGCAAGAAATAGTTTGCAATACCAACATACTGTGCACCTAAAACTAAAGACTTAAAAATGTCCAGTGCATTTGTAATGCCACCAGCTGCAATAATAGTTTTATTAACAGGGATAGTGCGTGCTGCAAGCAGCGTTTTAACAGTAGAAAGACCAATATCTTCTAAAAAGTTTAATTTTTGAGTCTTTCGTCTTTCATTTTCAATTTGCGCAAAATTAGTTCCGCCACTTCCACCTAAATCGATAATTGAAAAGTCATTGATTAAAAGGGTACGAAGAGATTCAGGATCAATTCCCATTCCAACTTCTTTAATAATAATTGGCACATCAACTGTATCTCTAATTTCTTTTAGATTATCTATCCAATGAAAATCTCGATCGCCTTCAGGCATTACAGCTTCTTGAACACTATTAAGATGAATCTGTAATGCATTTGCATCTAAAGCGTCAACAATCTTTTGAGCTACTTTTGGATCAGTAGTTGGATTAACATTTGCAAAAATTAGTCCATCAGGATTTTCTTGACGTGCAACTTCAAAGCTCTCTATTTGATCAATTTCTTTTTCAAGAATGCTAGCGGATCCTAAAGCCATCGGAATATTTTCTGCGGCAGCCGCTTTAGCTAAACGTTGATTGATGGTATAGGAAGTATCAGAGCCGCCAGTCATTGCATTAATAAAGAAGGGAGCACTGATAGTATGACCAAACATTTCAGTTGAAATACTATCTCTACTTATTGCACTTTCTGGAAGAGCAGGGCGGATTAAATGAACATGATTAAAATCATTATCTTTATTACTATTAAAAAACATCTTAGCTAATGCTAGATGTTCTTCTTTTCTTTGAGATCTTTGTGACATAATTTTTCCCACTAAGCAATTGAGTGAACTAGAAAGTTCAATGGCATAATTCCATTTTTACGCCAATTATTTTTCATTTCTTCGATATCAGTTTTTTCATCTGCAATCACAATACCACAATCGCCATTTCCTGCACCAGAAGTCTTAGCAGCGCCATTAAATTGTTCGGCAATATTAATTAATTTAGTTAAACGTGGGATTTCGATAGCAATATGGTTAAGAGAAGCAAAGTCTTTTAATAACTGACGATTTAAACGAATTTGTTTTTGAATTAAAGAAATATTTTTTTCATTAAAGCCCTTAATCATATCAAGAACACATTTCCGTGATTCATCTAAAAAAGTGTCATATTGAGTCTTAATAAACTTTTTCTTTGCATTAGTTTTATCAACTAATTGAGAAGTTGAAGCAGGCTTTTGACTCCAACCAATTACCAAGTTTAGTCCTTCTGGAGGAGTTAATAATTGAATCTTAAGACCAGGCCAAGCTTCATTTAAAACTTCGCTAAGAGATTTAGTAGCTAATTCTTTCTTAAGCCATGCTTTATCAAAAGTTTGATAAGCAAGCCAACCACCGTAAACACTTGCTGCAATATCACCAGCAGAACCATTACCTTGAACGCTATAGTGAGAAATAGCAGAAAGTTTAAAAATAAGATCTTTTGTACAGTGTAATCCATAGAAATTAAGAATAGCCTTCACCGTAGCAACTGTTACAGCCGCTGAAGAGCCAAGACCGTATTTTTTACCGTCGGCTGAATCAAGATCTGAATTAACATGTAGGTCATATAAAGACATTGAAACTTTTTGTTCAAGACAAAAACGTTCTGTAAAGTTAATAGCAGATAAAATGTATTCAAACGGATTATCACGATTATCAATAACCATTTGGTTACCTTTACGGATCCAGTGAATTGAATCTTGAGAATACTGTTTAGAATGAATTAACCCACTTGTACCTGTACTCTTTGCAATTGAAACACGTACAAATTCATTTACTGCAACTAAAATGGCAGGGCAGTTTTGCTCAAGAACTGCATACTCTCCCGCAATATACAACTTTCCTGGTGCTTGTTCTGTAATCAACGAATATTCCTCTAATCTTTTTATTTTCAAATTACTAAAGCAGAGTAACGCCTGGGCCGAAACTCGCAACGACTATTTTAACATTAGTCAAGGTTTTCTGAACAGCTGAAATAATATCTTTTCTATTTCTTAAGGTGCAGAGAATTTTTACGTTTGGACCAGCATCAATTGTATAGTAACATTCGATGCCATTTTTTCTTAAATCTTCAACTAATTTAATAATTTTAATTGTTTCCGGTTCAAAATAAGTAAAGGGTTCTTTAGCAGTTAAATTGCAAGCGTGCATCTCGTTGGCACTTAGTTCACTAAGTTCACCAATTCTAGTAAAGTCATTATTTTGGATAGCTTGTTTAATTTCAGCAATTTCTTCTTCGTTTCTAGCTAACCAAGGTTGATAAAAAGGAGAGGTTTGGGCTAACTGCATTCCTTTTGTTGAAGAAATTTTTTTCTGCTTTGTATTAACTTCGATTGCTAGTAGAGAAAGATCAAGATCAGGATTTTCATCAATTGGAGCTGCATAGGAGCTCTCATCATCAAATCCTTTTTTCCATTCAACAAAGCCGCCATAAACTGATCTAGTCGCTGACCCAGACCCAAGGCGTGCAAGTCTTGAAAGCTCCTTTTTAGAAAGATCTAATCCATAGCTTGCAACAAAGCTTGTTGCAAGAGCCGCAAAAGCTGATGCTGAGGAAGCAAGGCCAGCAGAAGTAGGAACATGGTTTGTAGACCGAATTGTAAAGTGGTCATTAACGCCAAACTTTTCTTGTAATAAATGAATATAATTAAAAACTCGCTTGCTGTCTTCTACTGATTGTTTTTGATCATTTAAAATAAAGGTATCTTCAGTTAATGAGGAATCATGTTCAAATGTAGTATCAGTATAAAAGGCATCTAATGTCATTGAAAGACTAGACATTAACGGTGTCTTTAAAGCTTGGTCAGCTTTTCCCCAATATTTAATTAAGGCGATATTAGTGTGGGCACGAGCAGTTTTCTTCATTAAATTTCCTCAATCCAGTCATTATCAAAATTAGCTTTAGCTTTTTCGGCAATTTTTTTAGCAACTTCTTGATTAGGACATAGTGCAATTACAATGCCACCTAAGCCACCACCAGATAATTTAGCTCCTAAAGCGCCATTTTCATTGGCAATTTTACAAATATTATCGATTCTTTCAGTTGAAAGCTTAAAGGAGGCAAGGATGTCTTCGGCTTCATTAAAAATCTTCCCGATCTCTTCTGCATTTTGGTTAAACCAATTTTGTCGTGTTGCGGTAGCTAATTCTCCAAGCCGTGCAATTTGTTTCTTTTTAAGATCACTTTCATCCATTTGCTTTTTAACTGATTGAACTGCGACTTTGGTATTTCCAAGTTCACCCGTATCCATAATTAATAAGGTAGCACCTAATTTTTGAGAAAGCTGTTTTGGTCCGTCTTGTTTATTGAAGAAAACTAAGTAATCGGAATTTACGGTAGCAGCGTCAAGGCCGGAAGCTTTTCCATGATTAATCATTTCTGCATGATTAGTGATTTCCATGATCTCAGCTTCAGAAAGAGTTAATCCTAAAAATTGTGAAACAGCCTTGGTAGTTCCTAAAGCTACAACAGCACTTGATCCAAAACCCCGTTCCATAGGAATTTCACCAGTATAAGTAATTTTAAGATTAGGAGCGTTTTCTACTCTTTCAAGTAAAGTTTTCACAATATATTTAATACCATCGTATTCATCCGGCGCATCAAAAAAAGCACCATGATAATGAGTTGTATCCATCCAAGTAGGACCATCAGTTTCTTCAACAGTTGTGGTGATATTTAAGGCCTGGATTGGAAGAGCGAGGGCATCATAGCCATAAACTACAGAATGCTCACCAATAAGAATCACTTTTCCATGTGCTTTGACTTCTATTTTTTTATTCACAATTATCTTTCCTATATTATAAATTTCATTAAGTCTAATTGCCTTGTCTCATATGCTAAAATATTTGCTAAGGAGACTAGAGACTTATGATTAATGTAATTACTGGTAGACAAGTAGACAACTTGCAAAATGAAATAATTGATCAAGCTGTTAAGTCATACTACCAAGATAAAAGACACGATGTTTTTATTATCGTGCCAAACCATATTAAGTTTACCACAGAAGTACGCGCACTTAGCAAGCTCTCTGTTTTAACAAATAAAAAACAAGTTGCAGTAAATAAATTGCACATCCTTTCTTTTTCACGGCTAGCTTGGTATTTCTTGAGAGATGAGGCAATTAAACTACCACAAATTCTAGATGATGCCGCTAGTGTCATGCTACTAGAGCAAATTGTTAAAGATCATCAAGATGAATTAAAACTATTTCAGAATCAAACTCAAGTTACATCCGGTGCCTTAAGACAAATGTATGAGGCTATTTTATCTGTACGAGCCGGTAATATTGAACTAGACAATATTGATGAAAAGAAATTAAATGAAGAGACCAGCTATAAAATTCATGACTTAAGAATTATTTATGATGAGTTTATTGAACGTTTATCAGAAAAATTTGCTACCAAAGATGAAATGCAATTATTGCTTAATGAGTTCTTAGCAAAAAGCAATAACTTGAGTACAATGGAATTTTATTTTTCTGATTTTTCACATTTTTCTTTACAAGAGTTAACCTCGGTTCGTTTAATTTCAAAAAAAGCAAAAAATACAACTTTAGCTTTTAAGACAAAAATTGGCAAAATTGATAATAACGCTGAACCAGGTGACTATGACTACGTAGTGCAACGTACAATCGGCCAATTAGAGCATTTTTGGCAAAATCAGCAATTAGATTATCAAACTCAAGAGTATCCACTTACTCAAACAAGTCCTAGCTCTTTACTAAATGGGGTTTGGACAAAAACGAGTGGGTTTGATGAACGTTTAAGTAAGTTTTTGCAGCCAGTCAAAGCAGACTCGCGGTATGCAGAAGCCTATTTTGTTGCGCGGACAATTTACCAACAGGTAGCCTTAAATAACTATCGCTATCAGGATTTTCTAGTTTTAGCACCTAATTTAAGTGAATATGAAACATATTTAACTCCGATTTTAAGGCAAAACCAAATTCCTTTCTTTAATGATTTGCAAAGAGAAATGAAATACCATCCCCTAGTAGTTGCTGTTGAAAATCTACAGCAAATTTTTAAGCGTGGTTTTCAAACGGATAATGTAATTGCTTTAATGAAGACGCAGTTATTCATCCCTGACTGGTACAAAAATTCTGCTCGCTATCAAAATGATGTTGACCTACTTGAAAATTTTGTCTTAGCCCACGGTATAAAAGGGAAGCTATGGACGAAATCACTAAAGAGTTTTGTAGATGCAGATGTAATTGCCTTAGATAAATCTGAGAAAGAAGTAGAGGATCTTGATCGACTACGAGATTACTTTATTGATGCTTTAACTAAGTTTTTTGAGCAACTTGATAAAGAAGAGGATCCCCAAGCTGGAGTAACAGTTTTCTGGAATTTTCTAATTAAAAATCGTGTTGCGAAACGTCTAGAAAGTTGGCGCAAAGAAGCTAATGATACTGGTGATTTACAATTAGCCCAGCAACCAGAGCAAGTTTGGTCAACTTTAACTGACTTATTAAAGGACTACTTACTGGTAGCAAATAAGTTTTCTGTAGATCAATTTTTTGATCTGTTAATCAGCGGCTTTAGTGAAGCTAATTTTTCACAAATTCCGTCTACTCTTGATGCAGTTAACATTTCTGAATTAGGTATGGTTCAAGGCCAAGGATATAAACAGGTTTTCATTATTGGTGCAACTAGTACTAACTTGCCTCAAATTGAAAAAATACCAGGTTTCTTTAGCTCTGAAAATTTAGAACAGCTAAATGAAGGAAATGAAGCTAATGGATACTTAGAAGATCAGCAAAAAATCAATAACTTAGACCAAAATTACCAATTTGGAAATGCTTTGAGCTTGGCTAGTGATAAGATTTATATTTCTTATCCAGTAATTAATACTGCAAATGAACAATTAGAACCTTCAATTTTTTATAAGCAGTTATTAAAGTTAACTCGCGCTGATGAATTTGCTCAACATGATTTACCTCAGAATAATGGAGAGGTTTTAACTTTTATAACTAATCCAGAAGCAAGTTTAGGTTACTTAACCTATTTAAAAAATAAAGCAGCTACTGATGTAGACTCTTTATTGAAAATGACTGAAGAAAAAATTGGTGAAGTAGCGAAAAATGTGCTTGAAGGGAGCAGTTTTAAGAATATACCTCAAGATCTTTCGCCTGAGCTAGCACAGCAGCTATACGGTGATCGTATTGAAACTTCCGTTTCACAACTAGAAACGTATTATCAAAATTCTTTTGAATACTTCCTAAATTATGGCTTACATTTGAAGAAACGCTTTGAAAATGAACTCGATGTAATTCAAGCGGGAAACTACTACCATGAAACTTTTGATTATCTTGTTAAAAGAATTAAAGAAAAGAAGTTAAACTTTGCTGATCTAACGGAGGAGAAGTTAGGCGAGCTTTTAATTGAAGTAAGAGAAGAACTAAAAGAAAAGGGCAGATATCGTCAGCTTTTAAATGATCCATTTAATAAGTATCTATTTCATAAGTTAGACCAAACTACAGCTAATGTAGCTCATTACTGGCATAGTAATGTAAATAAGACGACTTTTAGACCACAATATTCCGAATTAAGTTTTGGTAAAAATCAAAAGGTAAGTGGTCTTTCATATAGCTGGAAAGATGATAATAATAAAAAGAAGATTGTAGATCTTCGCGGAAAGATGGACCGAGTTGATTTGGCTCAAGTAAATGATCGAGTTTTAGGTGAGGTGATCGATTATAAGTCATCCACAAAAAAATTTGACCTAGGTTTATTTGCAAACGGAATTTCAATGCAGATGATTTCCTACTTAGAAGTTTTAAAAAATAATAATAAGTTTTTTGCTCAAGGTAAGGATTTAGATGTTTTAGGCGCATTTTACCAAAATATTACTAGTAGTCTTGAACGTTTGAGCAGTGAAAAAATGATCTTAAGCAATTATCAAATTAAAGATTTGGCTAAAGAAAGTACTAAGAAGTTAATGTATAACGGAATCTTAATTGCAGATGAAGAAATGCTTGATCTAATAGAACCTGGAATGGAAAAAGATCGTGCTGTCTCTGATCTATATACCAGTGTTAAACGAAAAGTAAACGGCTATATTAGCTGGCCACAAAACCAGAGTTTTACTCCGGATCAACTAGATTTGCTATTAGCTTATAACTCCTACTTAATAAAAAATGCTGGTAATGAGATTTTGTCAGGAAAGATTGAGCTAGATCCTTATTCTTATGGGCAACAAACATCCCTTACTTATTCTGACTTTAAAGACATATTCTTCTTTGATGCAATGCTTAAAGAAAATAACTATCATAAGATTAAATCTATTGATAAAAAGACACTTTTGACCCTAATAAGAGAAAAATTAGACTTGGATGGTGAAGAATAGTTGACGAAATTTACTAAGGAACAAAATCAAGCAATTAACGATTATGGGAAAGATATCCTAGTTTCAGCATCCGCTGGTTCAGGAAAGACCACAGTATTAGTTGAACGTGTTTTGAAACGCATTTTATCTGGTACACCAGTTTCGTCGCTTTTGATCATCACTTTTACTAAAGCTGCTGCTCGTGAAATGAAGGAACGAATCAAGCAAAAAATAAGTGATCAAATTGAAAAAGAGCCTAATAATCAATTTCTTCGTAGCCAATTACTTGATGTGGATACTGCTAATATATCTACAATTGATTCTTTTTGTTTAGATGTAATTAGACGTTTTTATTATGTAATTGATCTTGACCCACAATTTAGTGTTTTAACTGATGAAACCCAAGCTGAGCTTTTAAAAGAGCGTGCCCTCCATGAAATAGAAATTGAGTACCTTGAAAAAAATGATCAAGATTTTCAGGATTTCTATGATAATTTTTCTGGTGATAGGGATGCAGAAGGAGCTCGAAATCTTTTATTGCAGTTGTACAATACTGTAGTTACTGAGCCTAATTATGAAAAATTTCTCAATAATTTACCTAATTTTTATCAAGTTCAAGATGATTTAATTGAATCTGACCTGTGGCAGACTCAAATTAAACCGCTTTTAATAAAAGAGATAAAGGATCTACAAACTGAAATAAGACAGTTCTTTGAAAATCCTCAAATGGAAAATCCAGATTTAGTGAAGGTTAAGGAAAACTACGATATCTTTACCAGTCGTTTAGAGCAATTCTTAAATGCTTTGGAAGATGATCATTCTTATAATGAAATTCGAGCTAGTCTAATGAATTGTAAGTTTGAAAAGAATATTCGCAAGTCTAAAAAGTGGTCAGAGGAAAGTCTTGAAACTTACCAAGAAAGTCAAAAGCTAAAATCTGATTTAAATGATCAACTTAAGAAGATCTTTGCTAACTTTTTTGTAGTAGAAGAAAAAGAACAGGTAAATATTCTCAAAAAATCAGAAAAATTAGTTAAAACCATTGTTGATGCTGAAAAAAAATTAATTAAGAGATTTGGTCAATTAAAACGAGAACAGAATTTAATTGACTATAGTGACATGGAGCAATTTGCTTTCAGCATTCTTACTACCGATACTTCAAATGCTCATATTGCCCAAGAGTATTACCAAGAAAAATTCAATGAAATATTAATTGATGAGTATCAAGATGTTAACGCTTTGCAGGAAAATATCATTGCAGCTATCAAAAAGAAGGGACAAAACAACCTATTTATGGTTGGAGATATAAAACAATCTATTTACGGTTTTAGACAAGCACGTCCTGACTTGTTTTTAAGCAAATATCATGCTTATGGACAGAATGATGATAGTGAAAAAATTGTCTTATCAGATAATTTTAGGTCAACAAAAAGAGTTACTAAGACAGTTAACTCTTTGTTCAATCCAATTCTAACTGCAAATTTTGGCGGAATTGATTACAAAAAAGAAGGACAATTACAATTTGGCGCGACTTATTATCCTACTGACTTGCCTACTACAAGTGAATATATTTTCACGGATAAAAAACAAACGCAAGCTTCATTTGAAGAAAATTTCGGAGACGAAATGGACTTCAGTGAAATTCAAATGGTTATTGCCAGAATTAAGCAACTTAAGGAAGAGAATTTCCAAGTCTGGGATCGAAAAACACAGCTTAAACGCCCGCTGGAATATTCTGATATTGCCATTATTACGCGTACTAGAAGTGACAATTTACAGGTAATGCAAGAATTTGCAAAGGCAGATCTACCTTTATTTGTAACTGATGCTCAGAACTATTTTCAAACATTTGAATTAGTGATGATCATGAATTACTTGAGATTGATTGATAATCCACAACAGGACATCCCTCTAGTGGCAGTCTTACGTTCACCGCTTTTTAACTTTAAAGAGCCTGAATTAGCGCAAATCAGGGTCAAAACTAGATCCGGAAATTTTTATAATGCTTTAACCAGCTTTGCATCAGTCAATTCGGATCTTGGTCAAAAATGTAAAAACTTCCTTCAGCAATTAGAATCTCTGCGTTCATTTGCGGCAACCCATCGAATTTCTGAATTGATTTGGAGTATTTACGAAAGAACCCATCTGTTAGAAATTGTAACTGGCTTGCCTAATGGACAACAGCGTAGAGTAAACCTAGAATCTCTATATGAGAGAGCCACTTCTTACGAAAGTGCCGGTTTTAAAGGATTATATCAATTCATTAGTTTTATCGAGCGCATGCGGAAAAATCAAAAGGATTTAGCACAACCACTTTTAAGTGATAAGGCTGATAAGGCTGTAAAACTAATGACTATCCATGCTTCTAAAGGTCTCGAATTTCCGGTAGTGTTTGTCATGGGACTAGGTCACAAGTATCAGACACGTGACTTAAGTGGCAATTTTACGATTAGTAAAGATGGACTAGGGTTAACAATTAAAGAAAAAGATTATCGAATTGATTCCCTAGTTAAATCTTTAGCCGATGTCGAAAAAAGACAACAAATGCTTGAAGAAGAAGCTAGAATCTTATACGTTGGTTTAACACGTGCTCAACAAAAGCTCATCTTAGTTGCTAGTGTAAGTGAGATGGAAGCTAAGCAGAAAAAGTGGGAAAGTGAAATTGATCAAAAAACGAACATCCTTCCATTAATAAGAAAAATCAATGCCCAGTCTCCACTAGATTTTCTAGGACCTAAGCTAGAACAAAAGCATGAATTTGATCAAACGATTGAAGACATGACCTTAGCTTTAGAAGAGCAAGATAAGATATATTACTTAAAGTTTGCTGTGCAGTCAGATATAGAAGAAAAGGATGAGCAAAAAGACGATACTCAAAAATTAAGTTCTAAAATGAATGATGTAGTCAAAACCCTTTATAATTTTGAATATCCATTTGCGGATGCCACTAAGACTACAGCCTATCAGTCTGTTTCTGAGATAAAAAAAGTATTTAATGATCCTATGGATACTGAACTTGAGAATTCACGTCTTATTTCTTCAAGTAATCGATATTTACAACCAATTGATGAGACTCCCGTATTTTTAGAAAAACAAAAATTTACTGGAGCAGAGATCGGAACAGCGATGCACCTAGTTTTACAGTATTATGATTATCAGGGTGATAAAACTGAGATAAATTTAGAACAAGAAATTGAAGAGCTTGTAGAATTAGGTAAATTAAACCCATTGATGGTGCCACATTTATCAAAAGAAGCTTTAAATTGGTTTGTAATGAGTGAATTTGCGGCAGAATTTTGGCAAAAACCAGAAAAATTACATAGAGAAAGCCAATTCTCAAGCTTAGTGAATGCTAGTGAACTGTTTAATGATTTTTCTGACTCAGCAGCTAAAATTCTAGTTCACGGAACAATTGATGGATATTTTGAAACAGACGAAGGTTTAATTTTATTTGACTATAAAACTGATTTTGTTGATAAAACTCATGAAGAACAAGCTATAGACAAAATTAAGAAAAAATATACTGGGCAACTACGTTTATATGAACAAGCATTAAATGAAATATCGGAAAATAAAAAGGTAATTGGAAAATATTTAATTTTGCTTGACGCAAGGAAAGTGGTCCCAGTAGACTAGAAACAGAATAGAAGGGAGATTATTATGAAAAAAGCCTTTACAGATGATGTTTTTGCCGTCGTCGATCTTGAAACTACGGGCACCCAGCGCAATCAAGGCGATCATATTATTCAATTTGGTTGTGCAATCATCAAAAAGCGTAAGGTAGTAAAAACATATTCATTCTTAATCAATCCTCATCGTGAAATCCCTCAAGCTGTTGAAAACTTAACTCATATTAGTAATGAAGACGTGGCGCAGGCTCATGATTTTAGCTACTATGCACCAAAGATACGAAAAATCTTAGAAAATACGATTTTTGTTGCACATAATGTAAACTTTGATCTTCCGTTTTTAAACTATGAGCTTGTAAATGCGGGCTTAGAGCCACTAACTGGAAAAGCAGTTGATACGGTGGAGTTAGCACAAATTGCTTTTCCAACTTTTCCATCTTATAAATTACGAGATTTAACAGCTCGCTTGAGAATTAAACACTTAAACCCGCACCGAGCTGATTCAGATGCACTAGTAACGGCAAAGTTACTACTAAAAGCAATTAAGAAACTGGAAAATCTTCCTCAGGCAACTCTCAATACTTTGACTTCCTTATCAAAAGGACTGCTACGAGATACTGATTATATTTTTTATGAAATTGGTCAAGTTGCTCGGCAGACTAAGAGACCGTTGCCTAAAGATTTGGTTCAGGTAAAACATTTAATATTGAAAAAGCAAAATATAGCTCCACGTCGTAATGATGTAGCAAGTCCTGGATCATTTCCTCAAAGCGATGATGAAAAGAAAGAATTATTTAAAAAGAATCTCCGCTTTAGACGGGGACAAGTTAGTCTAATTAATAGACTCCACGACTTTGTTTACAGTGACTCAGATAACTCACTAGTTGTTGAAGCACCAAATGGTAGCGGAAAAACGTTTAGTTACTTAATGGCTTATGCGTATGAGCTATATTCTGGGAGAAAATTAGTCGTAGCAACGCCCACTAAGGTTTTACAGGAACAAATTCTAAAGCAGGAAATTCCGCAACTTTTACGGGTTACTCATTTAGACTTAGATGCCCAAATTGTTAAATCAAGCAGTCATTATTTAGATTTAGATGGATTTTACAATTCTCTTTATCAGACTGATAATCCGATTCAGCAAACTTTAATTTTACAAATGGGGATTTTGATCTGGCTTACTGAAACAGAAACTGGTGATTTAGATGAACTCCAGTTAACTAACTATGAGGCACCTCTCTTTGCAGCAATTGAACATCCTGGAGATGCGAGAATTGGAACAGCCTTTGCAGAATATGATTTCTGGAATTTAGCACGTAGTAGACAAGAACAAGCTGATATTTTAATTACTAATCATGCCTATTTAGCTAATCACTATATGGACTCAATTTGGGGCCAGAATCCGTTCCTAGTTGTTGATGAGGCGCATCGTTTTGTTGAAAATGTAGCAAGTTCAAGAAATGATTCACTTCAATTTGAAAGCTTCTGGGGGATGTGTAGTCACTTACGTAACTTACTTTTTTATGCAGAAGATAGTGCTAAGGCACGTTTTGGTAATAATTTAGAATTCAAATTGATCTTAGATAAACTTGAAAAAGATACAAATGATTTAATTCATTCTATTAACAAGATCCAGCAAGCCCTTTATGATAATCGAAAATTTGCTACCAGTTGGGAAGAGAAGAGACAAAATGCTATTAGTCTCGGATTTCAGGGACAGGATTTGTTCAACAATATTGGGCACTTCAAGCATTTGTTAAATCTTATGCAAGATAATATTGAAATTGTGCGCCAAGAGACTAATCAACTCCTATTTTTGCTATATCATCAACAAAAGAATCTTTTAACGAGCGATGATGTTTTAATAAGAGATCTTCAGGAAGAAATAGATCAGTTAGATTATTACTCAGAGCAAAACTATCTTTTACTTGATCAATTAAGTGACCCTAAAAAGTTAGACCATGAAGGATTTGTTTTAGAAATAAGTAATGAAGATGACCCACTATCTACTAATTTAACTTGGTTAACACTTGATCCTGAAGAAGAAGTTAAACAGTTATATCATTACTTTGATAAAAAATTATTTATTTCTGCTACTTTAGCAGAACAAGACGACTTCTCATACACTATCAAAAACCTATATTTAGATCCTAAAAAAACACTTACTTATCGAGCAAAGCCTTCTTTCAAAGTTGAAAAGCATTTAAAAGTATATGCACTTTCCGATAATAATGCTCCGGAGGATCCAAACAGTCCTGAATATGAAACATTTATTAGTAATTTACTTACTCAAATTAAAGACTATAAGCATGTGTTAGTTTTATTTACTAATTTAGATGTTATCCGGGATGTTTTTAGCAGATTAAGTGAAAACAGTAATGCTTTAAAGGACTATGAAATTTTGGCTCAAGGCTTAACTGGTTCTAATGAAAAAATTGCTAAACGTTTCGGAATTGCTGAAAAAGCCATTTTACTTGGAGCAAATAGTTTCTGGGAAGGAATTGATTTTAAACATAATGGGGTAGATCTTGCAATTGTTACGCGTTTACCTTTTGAGTCACCCGATCAACCCGAGGTAAAATTACGAACAGAATGTTTAAAAAAGCAAGTTGGAGCTGATAAAATTTTTGAAGTGGATACACTTCCACGAGCAATTTTAAGATTTAGGCAGGGATGCGGTCGTTTGATCAGAAATGAGCGTGATCATGGAGTCTTTGTAGTTTTAGATCAACGAGTTTGGAATAAATCTTATGGCGAACAGTTTTTATCAGGACTACCTGTGAGTGCTAAAAAGGTTAGCAAGCAACAACTACTAAATGTTTTAAGGAATAGTAAACAGAATGAATAGATATGTAAAAAAAGGACTTAAAATCACTGGAATTGTGGTTGGAGTTTTGGCAGCAATTTATTTATGTCTTTGTATTGTGTTTTATATTGCAACTAAGCCAGCAAGTGACACAGTTAAAGAAACTAATAAGATTGCCCTTGAAAAGACCCCAATTACTACAGTTACCAAGAACTACCATTTAAGTCGTAGCGTTGAGAGCAATAGTTTAGAAGGAATGAGTAAGAAGGGGAAAAAGTATTACTTCATTTATCTTCCAAAAAGCAAAAAAGCTTACCTTTATCAAGCAAATAAAGGTAAAAGTGAAGAACAGATTTTAAATACTTTTAATGATGAGCATCCTGGACACAATAACCCTAAATGCCAGCTAGGTTGGTATAAGGGGATGCCAGTTTGGGAAGTAACATATAAAAAGAAAAATGGTAATTATGGCTATGTTCTTTATGATTTTAGAAATGGAAAAGAAGTAGTCTATGCGGATAATTTATAAATTTGTTAAACTAAAGAGTGATTTTTTAGTATAATAAAATTAAATTTAATTAAAAAGGTTGGTAAGTAATGACAGAATTAATCTCAATTAAAGATTCTTCTAAACATGTAGACCAAGAAGTTAAAATGCATGTTTGGTTAACTGATAAACGATCAAGTGGTAAGATTATTTTCTTACAATTACGTGATGGAACAGCATTTTTCCAAGGTGTTATTCGTAAGAATGATGTTTCTGAAGAAGTTTTTGAAGCAGCTAAATCTTTGCGTCAAGAAGCTAGTTTTTACATCACTGGTACTGTTCACGAAGATAAGCGCTCACACTTTGGCTATGAAATTCAAATTTCAGATTTAGAAATTGTTTCTAACAACGAAGGTTACCCAATTGGTAATAAGGAACATGGTGTTGACTTCTTACTCGATAATCGTCATTTATGGTTAAGATCTAAGCGTCCGTTTGCTATTATGCAAATTAGAAATACTATGTTTAAAGCAACTGTTGATTTCTTTGAAAAAGAAGGATTCATTAAGTTTGATGCTCCTATCTTCATGCATTCTGCTCCAGAAGGTACTACACAATTATTCCATGTAGAATACTTCAATAATGATGCTTACTTGTCACAATCTGGTCAATTGTATGGTGAAGCTGGTGCTATGGCTTACGGAAAAATCTTTACTTTTGGACCAACATTTAGAGCAGAAGAATCCAAGGGCCGTCGTCATATGACAGAATTCTGGATGATGGAACCAGAAATGGCATGGATGCACCAAGATGAGTCTTTAGATATCCAAGAAAGATACTTGGCTTACATGGTTAAACAAGTTCTTGAAAATAATGAATATGAATTAAAGATCTTGGGTAGAGATCCTGAAAAATTACGTCCGACTACTGAAGGTAACTTTACTCGTCTTTCATACGATGATGCTATTAAAATGCTTCAAGAAGCTGGTCGTGATATTAAATGGGGTGACGACTTTGGTGCACCTGACGAAGGATACATTTCAGAACAATTTGATCGTCCAGTCTTCATCGTTAACTACCCAACCACAATTAAGCCTTTCTACATGAAGAAAAATCCTGATAATCCTAAAGAATATTTATGTGCTGATGTAATTGCACCAGAAGGATACGGTGAAATTTTCGGTGGTTCTGAACGTGAAGGTAACTACGAAATTTTGAAACAACAAATTGAAGAAGCAGGTCTTAACTTAGAAGATTACCAATGGTACCTTGACTTGCGTAAATTCGGTGGTGTTCCTCACTCTGGATTTGGTATGGGATTTGAACGTACAATCGCTTGGATTTGTAAGTTAGATCACATTCGTGAAGCTATTCCATTCCCAAGATTGATCAACAGAATGCAACCATAATTGATAATCTAATATCATAAATATAAAAAGTTGAACTATTTTAGTTCAGCTTTTTTTGAAAGGAAAATTATATGGCGTCTTTTTCGGCTATTCAAAATGAAGGTTTTACGGTTATTTCTAATAGTCTTTTACGTTACTATCCCTCTTTAAAAATATCTGAAACTGAAGCAATGTTGTTATTGCAGCTAGAATCTTTCAAACAGGAGAAAAAGTTTTTCCCTAGCGATAACAATTTATCAGAGAGAATGAATTTATCTCCGATTGAGATTTCCCAGCTAATTCAAAACTTAATTGATAAAGATTTAATTGAATTGGGGCAAAAAAGGGATGGGGAAGGTCGCATAACTAATTTCTATGATTTAAATCATTTATATCAGAAATTAGATACGCTTATTGATGAGAGGGAAGAATCTTATCAAGATCAAGCTACTTTTAAATCCTCTACATCTACTCAACAATCCGCAAATCCAATTCAAGAGTTGGTAAGACAATTTGAGATAGAATTTGGTCGTCTATTGAGCCCAATTGAAAAACAAGAGATTGCTGCTTGGATTAATATTGATCACTATGATCCAGAAATAGTCAAGCTAGCTCTTAGAGAAGCCATTTTAGCGCAGGTATATAATTTTAAATATGTTGACAGAATCCTCCTAAATTGGCAGCGCCATGGCCTTACTACGCTAGATCAAATTAAAAATTTTCTTCAAAGAAACTAGGTAATTAAGATGGAAGAATTATTATCAGACGATGAAGCACGATTGGTTTTAAAAAGGATTCTTTCTTTATATCCAGATGCTAAAGGAGAATTGAATTGGGACACAAAGTTTCACCTATTATGTGCTGTTTTAATGAGTGCCCAGACCACTGATAAAATGGTTAATAGAACTACACCTAAATTCTTTAAGGACTATCCAGATAGTGCCACTTTAGCCCAAGCAGATATCAAAGATATTGAAAATCACATTCGTACAATTGGTTTATATCGTACAAAAGCTAAACATTTAAAAGAGACAGCACAAATTATTACTGAAAAATTTGACGGTCAGATTCCGAAAGATAAAAAGATTTTGATGACCTTACCTGGCGTGGGAGAAAAAACGGCTAATGTTGTTTTAGCAGAAGGCTTCAAAGTACCAGCAATTGCAGTAGATACACATGTATCTCGTATTTCTAAAAGATTTAATATCGTTAGTGCAAAAGCGACTCCTCATGAAGTTGAGCAGCGGCTTGAAGAATTGCTTCCAAAAGAAGAATGGATTCATACTCATCATGCTATGATTTTATTCGGCAGATATACAATGCCCGCTCGGACTAAAAATCAAGATCCGTATTCTTTCTTACCACCATTAAACTAATAAATAATGTAAAAAAGATCCCAAAGTCGTTTTAACGACTTTGGGATCTTTTAATTTTAGTTTAATTTCAATTATTGATTATTATTGGAGTTATTTCCCTGATTTTGTTGTTGATTTTGATTGTTACCCTGATTATTTGTATTCTGATTCTGTTGTGAATTATTGTTATTATTTTCTGGTTGTTTTTCAGTCTGGCGATTATTATTTTGCGTTTGAGTATTGGAGTTGTTGTTAGAAGTAGAAGAAGATTGTCTTTGACTTGAAGATTGTTCAGCACGACTCGATGATGAAGAACTACTGCTTTGGGAACGAGATTGGCCCTTAGAAGAAGTATCATCTTCTGTATCAACTCGTGTATCAATATCGTCGTCTTCCTCTTTTCGTCTATCAACAGTCACATCACTATACGGATTACTTGGTGCATGACCTTTAACAAATAATTGCCAGCTAGAATTACTTGCATTCGGAGAAACGACTTTATCTTGGGTACCATTAGCAATTCTGCGTCTAACAACTGTGCTTGGTTTTGACCAGTCTTTATTAGCTTTATCACTCATTAAATATGACATCATTTGCTTATATAGAAGTTGAGCAGACGATGAGCCAACACCTGAAGGAGTACCATCTTTCAGATTATCATATCCTGTCCAAATTCCCATTGAATAGAGTTTGGTATAACCAACAAACCAAGAATCTTTTGGTGAATTTTTGTATTGAGGATATCTTACTAACTCTTCATCAGAATATTTAACCGTTCCTGTTTTACCAGCTTCGTATAAGTTTTTAATACGTGCCTGTGTACCCGAACCTTTAGTCATAACCCCTTTAAGCATGTCGGTCATAATATAGGCGGTTGATTCCTTCATTACTCTTGTACCACTACTATCATAATTTCTAGTCAAGCCGTCTGGAGTTTCAATTTTTGAAACAAATTGTGGTTTGTGGTAAATACCGTCATTAGCAAATGCACCAAATGCGCCTGCCATTTGAAGAGAGGATGCATTAGCACCAATTGCAACTGATAGACCAGAATCAGAAGGAACATTAACTCCGAGTTTTCTTGCAAAAAGAGAAGCTCTTGCCACTCCAACCTTGCTTAAAGTTTTAACAGCTGGAACATTTCTAGATTGTTCAAGAGCGTGACGCATAGTCATTTTACCCTCATATTTATTGTCCCAGTCATAAAGTTGAATGTTAGTACCAGGGTAAACATATTTAGAGTCATCTAACATATGAGAAGTTGGCCAGTTAAGATACTCAATTGCAGGACCATAATCTAATACAGGCTTAACAGTAGAACCAGTTGAACGACCAGTTTGAACAGCACGATTTAAACCTAATTGAACTGCAGGAAGTTTACGTCCACCAATAATGGCAATAACATGGCCAGTTCGAGGATCAATAATTGTAGCTCCAACTTGCATCTTATCATTAGTAAATGGAACCGAACCATCATTTACTAAGTCATAAAGCTTTTGTTGAGCATCTTGATCAATATTAACTGTAATCTTTAAGTTATCGTTGTATGGATTAAAGCCTTTACTCTTAACTTCATTAATTACTTCTTTGATGTATGGATCATCTACTTTTCGTAATTCAGAAGTAGAATTATTCTTCTTAGGCTGCAAGCCTTGAGTAATGGGCTCATTAACTGCTTGTTTATATTGAGCTCTTGAAATTTTATCATTTCTGAGCATTGCTTTTAATACAATGTCACGTCTATATTTTGCTTTTTCTGGATAAACATATGGATCATATGTAACCGGGGCATTAGGCATCCCAGCAAGTAGAGCAGTCTGAGCTAAATCAAGATCTTTTAGATCTTTCCCATAGTAATAGTCGGCTGCTGTACCCATCCCGTAATTACCATAGTTCATATAAACTTTATTAATATAAAATTCCAAGATTTGTTCTTTGCTAAATTCTCGTTCTACCTTCATTGAAAGCCATGCTTCTTGAGCTTTTCTACGAAGGGTTCTTTGAGAAGCAGCAGTGGAGAAGACCGATAACTTAACTAATTGCTGAGTAATAGTTGATCCACCTGCAGCTACGCCTTTACTTTTAGCATTAACTAAGACAGACCCAATAATTCTAATTGGATCGAGTCCAATGCCTTCTTTATAAAAACGCCTATCTTCAACAGAGACAATGGCATTTTTAAGTTCTTTAGGGATTTCATTATTATCAACATAGGTTCTTTTTTCTGACCCTAGAGAAAGAAGAAATTTTCCATCACGAGTATACAGACTACTTGTCCCACCACTTTGAAGTTGAGCCTGTGAGATGCTTGGAGCGTCTTTAGCATAGTATGCAAATAAACCTACTCCAGAAACAACTACTAACATTGCTACGATAAAGAACCACTTGATTATTTGTAGCCAAATTCGTTTACGAGGCTTACCTTTTGGGTGAAGCTTAGCCATTCTAGAATTACTTGGCCTTTGATTATTATCTGCCATTCTTTTGTTCCTATCTATCTATAAAATTATCGATTGCATCCAAGTATGGGAGAGTTGGGCGAAATCCACTTTTAATCTCAATTGAATTATCAATTAACTCTTGCAAGGTCATTGAACTCTTATGTGGTGTCTTCCAAGCTTCAATCACAAAACTAGCAGGAGTTACAAAATATCGATTAAGAGTTACGAAGCGAATAATCGTAAAGCAAATTCCTTTTTGCTTTAAACATCTTTCAAGATGAATAATTTGGTGTTCATGGAAGTTCTTTAAAGGAAACAAGCTCTTATTTCTCGTTTCCTTAGCTTCAAAGTCCAAATAGCGTCCTTGATATACGCCATTATAGTCAGTTGTAGAAGCTTGCCTGAAGTAAGCTTCTTTTATAACTGCACGAGATCGTTTAGGATAGTCTACTTTAACAATCTGGACTGGGGTTGGCTTTTTATGAACAACGGCAATATCTTCAAGAAGATAATACTTATTAGACTCATTGATTTGTTGTTCTAGGCTCATTCCACGATCAGAAAATACAACATCTTTACGATGTTTTTGCTTTCTTGGATGTAAAAGGTCAGTTTGATCTTTAGTATAATGTGTTAAACTGCCTGTTGGATATTTTACCATCAACATCACTCCTGTTTAGCATTATAGCAAAGATTTTAAATCATTTTTAGAGAAAGGAAGGATCAGAATGAAGCGACTATGGGTTACCGGATATCGTTCTTATGAATTGGGAGTTTTTAGCGATAAAGATCCGAAGTTGACCGTAATTAAGTATGCTCTAAGCAATTATCTAAAGAGTTTACTTGAAGAAGGAAAGATTGACTGGGTAATTAGTGGGGCAAACCTTGGAACCGAACAATGGGGCCTAGAAACAGCAATTAGTTTGCAGAATGACTATAGTGTTCATACGGCTTTGATGACACCTTATTTAGAATTCTCAAAAGGATGGAATGATAGTAATCAAATGAAATATCAAAACCTTACTGAGCAGGTTGATTTTACAGCTTCTACTTCTGACTATCCTTACATGAGGCCAGTGCAGCTTAAAAACTATCAAAATTTTATGTTAGAACACACAGATCGAGCTCTTTTACTTTATGATCCTGAGCATCCCGGTAAAACAAAATATGACTATGAAGCCATTAAAAAGTATCAAGAAAAAAGTGACTATCAACTGGATATAATTGATTTTTATGACTTACAAGAAGCTGCAGAAGAATATGAAGAAAATCATCGAAAGAATTTTTATTGAAAATAAATATACTCTTTAATTTTTTATATACCTAAGAAAATAAGATTTTTTTTAGATGGTATTACTATTATTGCTTGAAGGATACTTATAACTTATACTAGTTGTATACGATAGAATGAGTGCCATTAAGCTATCAACTAGCTAACATTTTATCGCCTAAATTAAAACAGACGTTAGTCTGTAACTAAGGAGTTTGACGAAACCAATGGCAAGTTTAAATGATATTCAATTAAATCCACAAAGTATTTTAAAAAAGCAATTTAGAACAAAAATGAAGGGATATGATTCTGATGAAGTAGATTCATATCTTGATACAATTATTTCAGACTACAGTACTTTTGCGACTATTATTGAAGATTTGCAAACACAAATCAGTGATTTAAAAGCTCAACAAAAACAGCAAACAGCTAAAAGTACTGCACCTAAGTTAGATTTTAAGAATGAGGAAATTGAAGATGATGTTAAAACTTATACTCCTCAGAAAGTACAAAAAGCTGCTGTAAATAATACTAATGAAGACAAAGAAGCACCGGAATTAACTACTAATGTTGCTATGATTCAACGTATTTCTACTTTAGAGCGTAAAGTTTACAACCTTGAACAAAGAATGAATCAACAAGATAGAACTTACCAAGCTAATTAAAACTATGGTATAATAATTATTGCAAATTTCGAGCGATCGCGGTTAGCTTATGCTAGCTGAGGAAAGTCCACGCACGCACAAGCTGAGATGCTTGTAGTTTTTGTACTCAGCCCAATAAGCTGGGGAACTTGTTTTTACAAGTTACGGCGGAAAAAGCACTAAATCATTTTTGACATGTGTGACTATCCTGAAAAGTGCCACAGTGACGAAGCAGTGAAGGAAACTTTGCTGGTGGAACGAGGTAAACCCTGCAAGCGGGCAACCCAAATTTGGTAGGGGCGCTTTCGTCTAAGTAAATGAACTAAAGACGAGGTCATTTTTAATGAAGATAGATGGTCGCTGAAAATAGGAATTAACCAAATCCTATTGGAACAGAACGTGGCTTATAGAGATTTGTAGGTTAGGGTTGAGCTTTGGCTCAGCCTTTTTTTATAGAAAAATTTATATAGATAGAGAAAATATAAAATGAAAGAATATACATTATATGCAACAATGGGCGCTGGATTTGAAAGTGTAGTTGCAAAAGAATTAAACAATTTAGGTTATGAAACAACAACTGAAAATGGCCGTGTATTTTTTAAAGGAACCCAAAAAGATATTGTAAGAACTAATCTATGGCTGAGAAGTGCTGACCGCGTAAAGATCTTACTAAAAGAATTTAAGGCCACCAGTTTTGACCAATTATATGATGAAGTTTATAGCTATGATTGGGCAGAATTATTACCGGTAGATGCTCAATTTCCTGTAAAGGGAAGAAGCGTCCGTAGTAAGTTACATTCTGAACCTGATGTTCAATCAATTGTAAAAAAGGCTATTGTAGATAAGTTGACCGATCAATATCGAAGACGTGGATTTTTACCAGAAAGCGGGGCCGAGTATCCGCTAGACATCCATCTCTACAAAGACACTGCACGTTTAAGCTTAGATACTACTGGTCAAAGTTTATTTAAACGTGGCTATCGTGTCGAGCATGGTGGAGCTCCTTTAAAAGAAAATTTTGCAGCAGGTTTGATTGAACTAACTCCTTTTGATGGTTCTCATCCCTTTATTGAGCCTATGACTGGTTCCGGAACAATTGCAATCGAAGCGGCTCTTAAGGCAAAAAATGTAGCTCCTGGTATTTGGAGAAAATTTGCATTTGATAATTTTGATTGGTTTGATAAGAAATTGCATCCCGAATTAGTAGAAGAAGCTAAAGCACAAGAAAAAAAGGAGCATGCTCCAATCTTAGCTAGCGATATTGATCAATCAATTTTAGAAATTGCTAAAGTGAACGCGCATAATGCGGGTGTATTACAAGATATAAAATTTAAGCAAGTCGCTGTAAAAGACTTTTCAACTGACTTAGAAAATGGAGTTATTGTTGCAAATCCTCCTTATGGTAAACGGCTTAAGGATCGAGAAGCAGCTGAAAAGATCTATGAAGAAATGGGACAGACATTGCGTCCTCTTACTTCTTTTAGTCAGTACTACCTTACATCTGATCCTCAATTTGAAAAATACTTTGGTGCAAAGGCCACTAAGAAGAGAAAATTCTATAATGGTAATTTACGGACCGACTATTATCAATATTGGGCTAATAAGAGATAACAATTATGTTAACGCAAGATAAGAAGACTAGTTTTTGGGTTATTAGTGATACTCATTTAATTGCAGATAGCTTACATGATCATGGACAGGCTTTTTCACAAATGCAAAAAACTAGTCAGGGTAAAGATCTATACTATCAAGAAACTGCTTTAAGCGCATTTGTAAGAATGGCGCAAAAAAAGAAACCGGCCGCAATCATTGTTACGGGGGATGTAACTTTTAATGGCGAGAGAGTGTCAGCAGAAAAATTCGCTGAGATTTTTAAACCTTTAGAAGAAACACAGCTTTTAGTTCTTCCTGGGAACCATGATATTTATGATGGCTGGGCCAGAGAATTCCGCGGAAAGAAACAATACTACGCTGGTCAAATTAGTCCTAGAATGTGGCGTAATATTTTTAAAACATCCTATAAAAATGCAGTTAGTGTTGATGATGAATCTTTAGCTTATAGTGTTCAGCTTAATCCTGATTATTTGTTGATTTTAGCTGATTCTAATGACTATGGTAAAGAAGAAGCTACTACTGCACCTGCGACAGCTGGCTTTTTAGGAAGAGAGCAACGACGCTGGATTAAGGCGCAACTTCAATATGCTAGTGAGAATAATCTTCAAGTGATTTTTTGTATGCATCATAACCTCTATGCTCATAATCCAGCTGTAAACAAAGGATATGTTGTTGATGATTATCGTGAACTGCGTAAGTTATTAGCTCAATATAATGTGAAATTAGTTTTCTCTGGTCATATTCATGCTCAGAATATTATGTTGCCGCAAGATCCTTGCCCAGCTACCGAAGTTGTAACTGCTAGTTTTTGCTCCAATGATCAAGGCTATGGGGTAGTTAAAGTTTCGCCGAAAGAAGTTAGTTATACTTGTCATCATTTTAAGATGAAGGACTATTTAACTGACAAAGAAAAACAAAACTGGACTTTAACTCACTTTCATGATTATTTAGAAAATATTCAACTAGGAACTATTTCGGCAGAATTAATGCAGAAAAATCTTTATCAAAATCATGATGATTTAGATACTGTCAGAAAAATGGGGCGTCTTTTCGGCGAAATGAATTATCACTTTTTTACTGGAAAAAATCATATTGAAAGTGAAGAATTGCAAAAACTTAAAAAGTCACCAATTTATCAACGTTTAATTGCGGACAACCCACATTATGAATTGTATTTACAAACGTTATACGATATGTCAAATCATGATAACTTGCATGTAAAAATTAAATACTAAAGATAAAAAACTCTGACAACTGCTCCTAGTGGCAATTTTCAGAGTTTTTTAGATATATAGGTGGGTATTTCTAGCTATCATTTTCTTTACTTTTGTCCACCACATATGTAAAAGATACGCAGATGAAAATGATAAGATCCAGGTTAATAACCAGCAACCAAATAAGGTTAAAAATGGATGGAATTTTGCATGATATTGCATAGTTAATCCGTGCCAGATTAACTGATTCCAAAAGACATTAGCAAGATAGGCTCTATAAGCATAAATAGCTAAAAAATGGAATATTTTCAAGCTATTTATTTGTCTTTTACGAACTTGATATAAACAGAAAGCAGCAATTAAGCAAATTACTGCCAAACAGTAAAATGTCATTGATGGTTTATAGTAAGGCGCATTATAGAAATTAAGAGGATAACCGAATTGACTTAATTCATAATTAGTCCAGATGAAGCAAAGAATAAAGATTACTACAATTAACCACCAAAACTTAGTTATAAATTCATTAAAGTACGATCTAAATTGCCATGCTAAACCACCAAAAACAGCATAAATAAAAAAAGAGATAAATACTCGATCTAATAAATACCAGTCATTTTGGTGAACACCATGAAAAACATAATAGTCGTAAAATGCTAACCAGGATAAGTAAAGAATTAAAGTAACAATTGCCACTGCAAAACCACGTTTAATATTATTTCTTACATAGCGACTAATTAACCAGAAAAACGGCATTAGGATAATAAACTGTAGCATCATCGTGTTATACCATAAGTGAGGTGCTGCATTACCATTAATAAATTGCCAGCAAAAAGTACCAAAGCTATTAAACTTATTACCTTGCTGAAGCCATGGCATCCCTAATAAATAAATTAAAGTCCACCAAATCGTTGGTACAAAGAGATTGGACCAATTCTTTTGCAGATGCTTGAAGTAAGAGAAATGACCGTTTAAGTCACTAGTCCTAATAGTCGTGTATAAAATACCAAAAATAAAGGCTGGAGCAGTATATTTAACTAGATTATAAAGAATACCAAAACCAACTTGCGTTTGCTGAGACTGGGGCAGATTAATAATAAGGCTCATAATTGGCTGCGACATGACCGCCGTACAAGCAAAAACTTTTAAATAGTCACCAATATCTGCAATATCGTAACTAGAATATTTATATTTTTTCATAATTAGCACTCTTAAAGTTATAAATTAAAAAGAGAAGCAAATTTAATAAAATTCTTGCTTCTCTTAATTATATTAGTTAAATAGTATCAATCTTCAACAACTTTTGACTTAATATCCTTAATCGGCTTGCCATTTTCATCGAAATAAGAATCTAAATCTCTGCCCCAAATCATAGCCATAGTATGTTGTCCTACATGAACACCAACTACTGGTCCGATAATACTTTGATAAATTTTGACCTTAGGAAAACTACTTTCATAATCACTAACCCATTCAGCTTCTCTTTCTTCATCATCAGCATGAAAAATTGTTAACTGAATTGGATAAGGCATATCAGAAGTTAAACTATCAAAGTCTTTTTTAATATGATTATAGGCACGTTTATAATGTCTCTCTTTGGCAATTGCTGAAATTTTACCCTCATTTTGAACGTCCATAGATAAGATTGGCTTGATCTTTAAAATAGAACCTACGAAACTAGCGGCATTTGATAAGCGGCCTGTTCTTTTTAAATGATTAAGATTGTCTACCATAAATCTAACATCGGTAGTGTTTCTTAAATCCTTTAAGTCATGCATGATTAAATCAATGTCAGCCCCAGCCTTGACTAGTCGACCAGCTAATATTGCAGCATTAGCTTCTCCTGCACAGGTTATTTTACAATCAAAGGGATGAATATTAATTCTGCTTTCTTCATCAGCCACACTTAAAACATTATTGTAAAAGCTAGAAATACCGCTTGAAAGAGTAATGATAATTAGATCGGTATAACCTTCATCAATATATTTATCAACATATTTTTTTACGGTTCCAGTTGAGGGTTGAGAGGTAGTGGGAAGAGTAGAAGAAGTGCTTAGCTTTTCATAGAATTCATGGAAACCAATATCAATTAAATCCAGATATTCTTTATTATCCCAGATGATTGGAATTGGTAAGACATCAATTCCATATTTCTCGCATTGTTCTTTAGTTAAATAAGATGAACTGTCAGTTAAAACGCCGATTTTCATGTTGTTATTTTCCTCCATATTCTTGTCTAATATTATAGTCTAGAACGCTATTTTAAACAAAAACGTAAATCTACTTGATTTTTGTTACAATAGAGGTAATTAACAAATAGGGTGTGACCTAAATTCTAAATTATGAAAAAACATTTTATTTTTTTAGGCGCTGCTGGTGTAATTTATTACTCCTGGCTCCTAGCACTAATTTTTGTAGCCTTTATTGTCGGGTATGAAAGCAATAAAGCTATTAGCTATCCTGCACTTAGCTTAGGAGCTATTTTTGTGGTTATAGTTATTTATACCTGGTTTAATTCTTATTTTCAGAAAGAAGCAAGTGTTTACTGGCTAAAACTACCATATCGTCAGAAACTTCAGCTTCAAAATTTAAAGATTAAGTGGCAATGGAAGGCATTTGTTGTATATGAAGCAAAGAGTAAGATTAATACTTACTTGCTTTTAGCACTTAAAAGAAAGAAGGAATGAATTTGAAGTCAGATATTGAAATCGCACAAGACACTAAAGAATTACCTATTACAGAAATTGCAAAAAAAGTTGATCTTCAACCAGATGAAATTGAACTTTATGGTAATGATAAGGCTAAGATTAGCTGGAAGGGAATTAACAGAATTAAACAAGGTAAAAAGCTTGGTAAGCTAATTCTTGTTACTTCAATTAGTCCTACGCCAGCTGGTGAAGGAAAATCTACTATTACCATTGGTTTAGGGGATGCAATCAGCAACCAACTTCACAAAAATACTTTAATTGCATTAAGAGAACCCTCAATGGGTCCTGTTTTTGGATTAAAAGGTGGTGCAACTGGTGGTGGATATGCACAGATCATCCCAATGGAAGATATTAATTTACACTTTACTGGTGATATGCACGCATTAACTAGTGCAATTGATACTTTGGCTGCTTTAGTTGATAACTATATTTATCAAGATAATAGTCTAGAGCTAGATCCTAATCGTATCTTATTAAAACGTGGAATTGACGTTAATGATCGTACTTTAAGAAAAATCACTATCGGACAAGGTTCACGTTTTAATGGAATAGAACATGAAGCTAGCTTTGCAATTACTGTAGCTAATGAATTAATGGCTATTTTATGTTTAGCAACTGATATTGATGACTTGAAAAAGCGCATTGGAAATATGCTAGTTGGCTTTTCTGTGAAAGATGAACCTGTTTATGTTAAAGACTTAGGGTTTGAGGGGGCAATTGCTGCGCTTTTATCAACCGCATTAAAGCCTAACTTAGTTCAAACACTTGAACATACCCCAGCAATTGTTCACGGCGGTCCATTTGCTAACATTGCTCATGGTGCTAATTCAGTAATTGCTACTAATACTGCTTTACACTTAAGCGACTATGTTTTGACTGAAGCTGGTTTTGGGGCAGATCTGGGTGGCCAAAAGTTTATGGACTTTGTTTCTAACCATTTGGACAAACGTCCTGATGCTGTGGTAGTTGTTGCAACCGTAAGAGCGTTGAAGTATCAAGCAGAAGAGACAACTGATCACTTAGATGAAGAAAATATTCCAGCTTTAGAAAAAGGTTTTGAGAACTTAAAGCGCCATATGGAAAACATGGCTCATTATGGTGTACCTGTAATTGTACTAATAAATAAATTTGCTAGTGATACTGAACAAGAACTATCAAAATTGAAAGAACTTGTTAAAGCTGATGGTTTTGAATGTGAAGTGGTCTCTTACCATGATGAAGGATCAAAGGGCGGAATTAAGGCGGCAGAAAAAGTGGTTGAGTTAACTAATAAAGCTAGTGACTTTACCTCAGTATATGAACCTACTGACTCTGTAGAAGAAAAAATTAGTAAAATCGCTCATAATATTTATCATGCCAAGGATATTGAATATTCTGATAAAGCTAAGGACCAATTAGCAGAAATTAAGAAAATGGGTAAAGACAACTTACCAGTAATTATGGCTAAAACACAGTATAGCTTTACTGATAAAAAGAGTATCTTAGGAGCTCCAAAAGATTTTACACTCCATGTTAAGAATTTAGCTCTTAAAAATGGAGCAGGTTTTATTGTGGTAGCTACGGGATCTATTTTAGATATGCCAGGATTGCCAAAATATCCAGCTGCCTTAGATATTGATGTAGATAATAACGGAAAGATTTCAGGATTATTCTAATGAGTAAAGCTAAACAAGCCTTATATCTAATAGTTTCTTTATTAGTAATCATTGCAGATCAATTATTAAAGAATTATATAGTTACTAATTTTAAAATTGGTGATGAAAAGACCATTATTCCTGGTGTCCTTTCATTTACATATTTACAAAACGATGGAGCAGCTTGGAATATCTTCAGTGGACAAATGATTTTATTTTATTTAATCAGTATTGCCGCTATTGCAGTTGTAATTTACTATCTTTTTAATCCCAAATATAAAAATGGCCTTTTTGATACAGGATTAGCCTTAGTTTTAGGTGGAATCATTGGTAACTTTATTGATCGTTTGCATCTAAAATATGTAATTGATATGTTGCAACTAGATTTTATTCAATTTAATATCTTTAATATTGCGGACAGCGCAATTACAGTTGGAATTATCTTAGTTTTTATCTATCTAATATTTATAAGCGAAAAAGACTAAAGGACGAAGAGTAAATGACTAAAAATTATAAATTAGTAATTGATGACGAAAAAGGACGTTTAGATAAGGTAATCGCTGAGAAAATTACAGATTTAAGTCGAACTAAGATTAAGGAATTAGTTAATGATAAAAATATTTTAGTTAATAATAAAGCTGAAAAAGTATCTTATAAAGTACAGTCTGGGGATGTAATTGATGTTACTATTCCGCCTGTTAAACCATTATCATTAGAAGCTGAAAACTTACATCTTGATATTGTTTATGAAGACTCGGATGTGATTGTGGTTAATAAGCCTCAAGGGATGGTTGTTCATCCCTCAGCCGGTCATCCAGATCATACTTTAGTCAACGGATTACTTTATCATACACGTGATTTAGCTGATAGTCCTGAAGGGTTTCGTCCAGGGATTGTGCATCGAATTGATAAAGATACCTCTGGTTTATTAATGATAGCTAAAAATGATAAAGCACGTGAAAGCTTAGAAAAGCAATTAGCAGAAAAGATAAATAAAAGAGAATATTTGGCAATTGTTCATGACAACTTTGAAGTAAAAAATGGCGTAATCAATGCTCCGATTGGTAGAAATCCAAATAATCGAAAGCAAATGGCGGTTAATCCAAAGGGGAAAGCTGCAGTTACACACTTTACAGTACTAGAGCAATTTAAAAATTATAGTTTAGTCAAATGTGTACTGGAAACGGGTAGAACGCATCAAATTAGAGTGCATATGAAGTACATCGGTCATCCATTAGCTGGCGATCCCTTATATGGCCCAAAGAAAACCTTGTCAGGTCATGGACAATTTTTGCATGCCAAGACTTTGGGATTTTATCAACCTTCTACGAATGAATGGTTGGAATTTTCTGCACCATTGCCAACAATTTTTGAAAAACAATTAAAGAATTTACGACAAGAAATGAAGCAATAGATTATGAAAAGATATTTAATTCTTGAAGACGGAACTGCATTTTCGGGACACGGTTTTGGTGCTCCCATTACTGCTACAGGGGAGCTCGGTATTCAAACAAGCAATTTTGGATATCAGGAAGCAATTTCCGACCCTGCCAACTTTGGTAAGATTTTGGCTTTTACTACTCCAATGATTGGTGGAAGTGGTATTAATGCAATCGACTATGAATCAATTGATCCGAGTGTACGTGGAATAATTGCTAACGATATTGCTTTTCATATTTCTGCTAATCCAACTTTTCAAGATTTAAATGATTTTCTAAAAGAGAAAAGAATTCCAGCAATCTACGGTGTTGATACCCGCGCTCTAGTTCAAAAATTGAAGAATAAGCGAGTTATTAAAGCGTCTATTATGGATACAGATGATGCACATGCTTTCGATCAAATCAAGGCCCTAGTTTTACCAAAAAATAAAACGGCACAAATATCTACAACGCATCCTTATGCTGCCCCAAATATTGGCAAAACTGTGGCTGTAATTGATCTTGGTTTAAAGCATTCACTACTGCGATCCCTTTCTTTACG
This sequence comes from Lactobacillus johnsonii, assembly GCF_014058685.1. Lineage (NCBI taxonomy): Bacteria > Bacillati > Bacillota > Bacilli > Lactobacillales > Lactobacillaceae > Lactobacillus > Lactobacillus johnsonii. The sequence goes on from NZ_CP059055.1 coordinate 1,010,315, forward strand.
GGAAATTAATAGCGTAGTTTTACCATACAATGCATCAATTTACGACATTATTAATCTTCGAGCTGATGCAATTGTTATTTCTAATGGACCAAGTAGAGTAGAAGAAGTTGCACCATTTTTAAAACCAGTATTTGATAAGTTTTACGGGAAATTACCTATTTTAGGAATTGGCTTAGGCTTTTTAGCAATTAGTAATTATTTAGACCTAGAACTCTTGGACTTAATTCCAGCCTATAATGGTAGTAATTTTCCAGTTATTGAACAAACTAATAATCGAATTTGGCAAACTGCAATGAATATTGATCAACTAGTAGTACCTGATAGTTTATCTTTGAATCTTTCACGTAAATATTTTGATTTAAGATCGGAGTTATTAGCAGGCTACAGTATCAAAAAAGATAAAGTTTTAGCAACTGCCTTTAATCCAGAAGGCTCACCAGGTAATTTTGATGCAGCCAGCATTTATGATCAGTTTTTGAATATGATGGAGTAGACTATGCCTTTACATAATGAAATTAATAAAGTTCTTGTTATTGGAGCGGGGCCAAGTATTGTTGGAGAAGTAACAGAACTTGATATTCTTGCTAAACAAGCGTTAACGGCTTTTGAAGAAAGTAACGTACAAGTTGTATTGATTAATCCCAATCCTGCAACCGTCACAACAGATCCGCATCCTAATGTAAATGTATATCTTGAACCAATGACGTTGCCTTTTGTGAAGCGAATCGTTCGGATGGAGAAGCCAGATGCTATTATTCCGGCTTTTGGGGGCAAACCGGCTTTAAAACTTACCAGTGAATTATTAGAGTCGGGCATCTTAACCCAAATGAATATTGAGTTACTAACTATTAACAGCTTGGCATTGAGTCTATCAGCTCCTCATAATTTCTATAGTTTTCTTAAAGCAAATAAGATTGCGGTGGCCAATCAATGGCTGTTAGAAAAAGAAGAGGACTTAAGGCGAGTAATTGAACATGCTCATTTTCCTTTGCTTTTATCAAAAAAGCAGCATTATCGCCCCGATAGCATGATCTCTCTAGAAAATCTAGCTCAATTAGAACAATACTTCTTAGATGAAGAATCCGATGACCATTTTAATTGGAAAGATTATCGTTTAACTGAAGATTTATCGAATTGGGAAGAATTAATTTTTGATATTGTTCGGGATAATAATGGAAACTTTGTATTTGTAGGAAATATTGGCAGTTTAGAACCAGTTGGTATTAACTCTTCGGATTCTTTATTAGTGACGCCAATTTTAACTAGAAATAATAATCAAATTCAGCGCTTAAGAAATTGCTGTCGAAAGATTGCTAATTGTCTTAATTTACATGGAGCTTTGAGTATTCATTTTGCTGTTAAGCAAAGTGGGGAAGACTTTAATTTTAAAGTATTAAGTATTAAGCCCCGTTTGACTCAGAGTAGTTTGCTTTCTTATAGAAGTGGCGTATATTCTATTGGATATGTAACGGCCAAAATTGCACTTGGCTATAATTTAAATGAAATTACCGATCCACAATCTGGAATTTCTGCTTCTGTTGATCCCGTGCAAGATGCTTGCTTTGTAAAATTACCTTATTGGTCTTTCACAGAAGCTGGTTATAATCACTACACTCTTAATAATAAAACCACTTCCGGAGGCCAAGCTCTAGGAATTGGTCGTAATTTTGAAAGTGCATTTTTAAAGGCTCTCCAGTCAACTACTGGTTTTTCTAATAATGTTAAGACCTTTAAAAAGGAATATAAAAAAAGCGAAAAAGAATTATTGCAAGATCTATCGAAGCCTAATGAAATACACCTAATTACACTATTAGCCGCGATAGCAAAGGGAATTAATTACCACACTCTTCACCAGCTTTTACATATTCATTTAGTATTTTTGCAGAAGTTTAATCATATTTTGATTTTATTAAAGAAATTACGTAATGATGAACTTACAGCTGATTTAATGCTGAAAGTAAAGAAAAATGGTTTTTCTAATCGATTAATTGCTGAAATTACGCAGCGAGATGAAAAATCAATTGCTGATTTATGTAAAAAATGGTCAATTAAGCCTAGCTATATTGAAATTGATGGAACAGCTGGATTAATTCATCCTAATATTCAAGCTGTTTACAGTAGTTATGGAATTGAAGATGAAATAATACCACTATCTAATTCGAAAAAATGCCTTCTTTTAGGATTAAAACCATTTCAAGTATCTCTAACTGGAGAATTTGATTATATGCTCTACCATGCTGCCAAGACCTTAAAAGAGCAAGGAATTAGTCCTGTGATTATTAGTAATAATCCAGAAAGTGTGAGTGCAGCGTATGATGTATGCGATCGAATTTACTTTGAACCAATTACTTTAGAAAATATTCTTGAAGTTGCATGGAAAGAAAATATCAAAGAAGTGGTAACGCAATTTTCTGGCAAACAGATTAATGAATATCGCAGTTCACTCTTAGAACATGGGCTAACAATTTTAGGTCAGCCTAATTTGAAGGAAATTCTAAGGGAAGATCATGCAGACGAAGTATATCAGGCCGGCGTTAATCCAGTCCCAGCTCTTCAATGCGACAATGAAGAAAGCATTTTAGCTTTTGTTAAAAGAAATGGTTTTCCAGCTTTAATTGGTGGTACAAGTAACGGTAAGAAGCAAAAATCTGCTGTGGTCTTTGATTTACCAGCTTTACAAAGATATATTGCTGAAAATTCATTAGAGCATATGAATGTTTCGAAGTTTATTGAAGGTAAAAAGTATGAAGTGACTGCTATTTCTGATGGTAAAAATGTTACTATTCCCGGAATTATTGAACACTTTGAACAGACCGGCTCACATGCCAGTGACTCCATAGCTGTCTATCGTCCACAAAATTTATCAACTAATGATCAGCGTAGATTACGTGATAGTGCAATTAGTATTGCCACTAAACTTAATTTAAGAGGACCAGTTAACTTACACTTTTTACTAGCTAATGATCAAATCTATTTATTACAAATTAAAAGTTACTCTGGACACAATGTAGCTTTTCTAACTAAAGCACTAAAAAAAGATATTACAGCTATAACAATGAAAGTTTTGTTAGGAAGTACATTGTCTGAATTAGATCTTCCAAGCGATATTTGGCCATCAAACGACTTAATTCACGTTAAAATGCCCGTCTTTTCTTATTTATCATATAGTAGTGAAAATACCTTTGATTCTAAGATGAAGACCTCTGGTAGTGTGATGGGACGAGCCAAGCATTTGCCGACTGCCTTGTTTAAAGGATATGAAGGCAGTGATTTAATGATTTCAACATATGGTACTGTCTTTATTTCGGTTAAAGATTCTGAAAAACATAATGCAATTAAAATAGCTGCACGTTTTCATCAGTTAGGTTTTAAGCTTTTAGCAACTGAAGGTACTGCAAATGTATTAGCTGAAGAGGGAATAACAACAGGAATTATTGAAAAGGTTCAAGAGGGAAGCAATAGCTTACTTGAAAAGATAAAGCAGCATCGAATTAATCTAGTAATCAATGTAACCAGTTTATCCGACTCTGCTAGTCATGATGCAATTATGATTAAAGATGCAGCTTTAAGCACACATATTCCTGTTTTTTCTAGTTTACAATCAGCGCAAGATGTTTTAATAGTACTTGAAACTTTAGCAATGACTACTCAGCCTTTGTAAAATTAAATATTATTTATTATGTAAATTTAGAGACTATAGAAAAAGCGCTCATTTTGATATGAACGCTTTTTTCTATATTCTTTTTTCTAAAATATCTTTTTCATTGGGAGTGACTTCGATTGAATTCTGACCAGTATAAATGACAAAACCTGGCTTAGCTCCATTAGGCTTTTTAATTCTTTTAACTTGCACATAATCAACTGGGACGTGACTAGAATTCTTTCCTTTAGAGAAATAGGCAGCAATTTCAGCTGCTTCTTTGATATCTTCATCACTTGGGGCACTATCTTGTAAAATGACATGAGAACCGGGCATATTTTTAACGTGGAACCAGTAATCACGTTTATCCGCCTTCTTTAAAGTTAGCCAATCATTTTGATAATTATTTTTACCAACTAATACTTTTTTACCATCACTTAGTTTAAAAGTATTCAAATTTTTTTCACTAATCTTTTTCTTCCGATGACGATTATGATTTTGCTCTTTTAGATAGCCTTGATTAATTAATTCATCGCTAATTGCATCAATATCTTGTGGATCCGCATTATCAATTGCAGTTTGGATAGAATCAAAGTAATCTAAGTTCTCATTTGCTAATTTAATTTGTTCATTAACATGTTTAATTGAATTACGTAATTTTTGATAACGAGTAAAGTATTTTTGGGCATTTCTAGCAGGTGAAAGTGCGGGATCAAGTTTTATTTTTAAGGGCTTATTATTTTCATAATAATTTGGTAGATCAATACTTGTCATCCCAGCCTTTACTTCATGAAGATAAGCATTAAGTAATTCACCCTTAATTCGATATTCTTCAGAATTCTCGGCTTGATCTAATTGCTTACGTAACTTAATAATCTTCTTTTTAAGTTTTTTAAGCTCATTATTAACAATATTTTCAATTCTTTTAGATTTTTGCTTTACCCATTCACGATTAGCCTGATCACGATAAAACTCGTCTAATGTTTTATTGACATCGTCATTAGAATAAATCAAATTTAATTCTAGATGATATGGTAGGTAAGTATATACACGATCCTTATGCTTAATGGTCTGTAGCACATATCCTTTTGGCCTATTAAATTGATTAAAAAATGTCTGTAAAGAACTATATGAAAAATCGTCTTCTAAGTAACCAGTAAATTCTTTTTTATCGTCTCCGTCTAAACCATTAAATTGTCTTACAAAATCTGCTGGTTCAGGATACTTTTCCTTTAAGTCATTGAAGTTGTCAGCACAAAGATCAAAGCCATTGATTCCTGGAAGAAGAGGAGGCAGTTCATAAGGTGCATGTGGAAGTAATAAGCGTGCGCGGTTTTCATCAGGATTGATTCTTTTAAGCAAATCAATAATTTTATTATTATCCGCATTATATAAAATCACATTACTATGTCGTCCCATCAATTCTACCGATAAAATAAGCTGCATTTCATCTCCTAATTCATTTCGATTAGAAAAATGAAAGTTAACTATTCTCTCAACACCGATTTGTTCGATTTTTTGAAGAACTGATCCTTCTAAATATTTCCGCAAAACCATAACAAAAGTAGGAGCAACGTCAGGATTTGCAATTGTATCATTTGTAATATAAAAGCGTGGATTTTGAGCATTAGCAGAAATCAGCAAACGCTGATTCTTACGATCTTTCCTGAAATTTAAAACTAAATCTTGTTCAAATGGTTGGTATATTTTAGTAAGTTTTCCTCCAACCAGAGTAGGGGAGAGATCTTGCAGAAGACTATGAATAAATAAACCATCAAAAGCCATAAATATCCTCCTTTAAAACAGTATATTTAATTATACTCTTTAATCTCTTGAATTTCCTTGATAAATATATATGTGATTTTTTCACTAATATTGTTAATTTTTCACGAATCTTGTGAAAAATTAAATTATGTCTTAGAATTATTGTTGATTAGAAAAATGGGAAAATTAAGTATAGGTGGTAAATAAAATGAATGTCTTAATATTTAATAGCGTTAGTGAGAATATTAAGCGAGTGATTAATAAAAAGTGTGGATTAAACCTCTCTCAAACTCGCTTATTACTATTCTTTGATCATCATCAGAACGAGACTTTGACGATGGGAGAATTAGCACAGGCATTAAGTATATCTCTTTCGACCCTAAGTAGACAAATCAAGCAGAAAAAAACTGCTTCTTTAATTAAAGTAGAACGTTCAAAGAAGGATTCTAGCAAATCTTTAAATTTAAACAATGAAGGATTAGCTAAAGCCCAAGAATTAAAAAAAGTTCTTTCTCAAATTGAAGCACAAATTTTTTCTAGTTGGAGTGAAGAAAAAATACAGGATTTTGATAGTAAATTACAAATTATTGTTAATAACCTTGTAACAGATGAAGTATAAATCATCGATTATGTTTAAAAAACGTTGGATTTTATGATATAATTTCATTTTGATAAGTAGTATTGCAGCATGCAACTTAATGCTGCCATTTTAATTTTAAGGTAGGTTTTCACACGTGAAGATAGCACTCATTACAGATAGTACTAGTGATATAAGCCCAGAAGAAGCCAAGGCCAATGATATTACAGTAGTACCTATTCCGGTTATTATTGGAGATAAGCAATACATGGATGGGGTAGATATTACTGCAGAGAAGCTTTTTGAGCTAGAACGCGATGGAGCACCTTTTCCTAAGACTTCGCAGCCTAGTCCGGGTACTATGCTTGAATTATGCCAAAAATTGAAAAATGAAGGTTATGAAGCTATTATTGCTATTCCCTTAACATCTGGTATTTCTGGCTTTTATAACAGTTTAGTTACTTTAGCTCATAATCATCCTGAATTTAATCTTTATCCTTATGATCCAGCAATGACCGTTCGTTCAATGGGAAATCTAGTGCTAGCAGCTGCTAAAATGATTAAAAATGGTTGGGAACCTAAAGAAATTCTATCTAAGTTAGACGAAATTAGAGATACAATTGATGTTCTTTTCGTTGTAGATGATTTAAATAACTTAGTGCGCGGCGGCCGTTTGAGTAATGCGAGTGCTTTTATTGGTACCATGCTTCAAATTAAGCCACTTTTAACATTTAAAAAGGATGATTATCAAATCGTAAGTTTTGATAAAGTTCGTTCCATGAAGAGAGCTGTTAAGAAGGCTGAAAATATCACTATTGAGCGAATTAATAATTCGCCTATTAAGGATAAATTGTCATTAGCAGTTTATAATTCTAATGATTTAGAGCAGGCTACTAAGGTTAAAAATGATTTTCAAGCTGCTTTCCCTAATATGACCATTAAAATGTTCAATTTTAGTTCCGTAATTGCTACCTATTTAGGAGAAAAATCTCTTGGTATTACTTGGATGGCAGACATAGATAAAATGGACTTTAGTAAAAAATAATCATATCAAAAATAGGAGAGCTAAAGTTGCTTTCCTATTTTTTTAATAAAGTAAATTACATGAACTTAAAACGAGAGTGATTAAATGAAAAATAAGTTTTTAAAAATATTAGGACTAGTCGCTGGTATTGGTCTAGGACTGGTAATCGTTTTTCAAGTTATATTAGCTATGAACACAAGTGCTATTAAAAGTAGTAGTCCTACCGCTGTTAATTCTGCTACAAGTAATAGTAGTGACAAAGAAATTATTGCAGAAGCACTCAATACCGATTTCAAAAGCTATAAATTTAATGTAAAGAATTCACCCGGAATTCAAGCTACAAGAACTTGGACTGGGGAATATCAAAATGATCCACTTAAGGCACAAGCTAAAGTTGATAAGACATCTATGTGGCTAAATGAAGACAAAGTATATCAAAAAATGTGGGATAATACTGGTAGTCCAAAGTGGAAAGCTTCTTCTACTATGACTCCTAATAAAGTAGTTAGCCAATTCGACCCAGCAATTATTTTAAGCGGAAGTAAAGCAATTAAAGGTGATATGAAACTTAAGAAATCTGGCTCTATCTATCGCGTTAGCTACAGTGGTAATAATCTAAAGTTCTGGAATAAGACCCACAGTAAGCTAATTAAAAAGCTTAAAGGTAATGCATCTGGATTAGATAATGAGGGAGCACTTAAAAGGTTAAAGGTTGAATATACCTTAAAAGAAAAGGGCGGCCACTTAGTCTTGACGAGCTTTTCATTCTACTTGCGTTTTGCTTATGCTGGATACGATATTTCTCAAGAGGGGACATATACAGAAATCAATGCAATTAAGGTAAGTACTCCAAAAGCATTGAGAGCTAAGACAGCCACAAAGAAGAGTCATAGAGTATACCATCCAAAAGCTGATGATAGTTTTGATATTGATATTGATTCTGGAAATTCAAATACTCAATCTAGTCAATCAAGTGAAAGTTCTTCAAGTAGTAGCCAACAATCTAGTTCATCGCAAAGTAGCAAATCAGAAGAACATAACGAGGAAAGTCAACATTCTCAAAGTCAAAGTAGTACATCAACCCAATCCTCTGATAATAAAGAATCTAGTCAACAATCACAAGCCAATAATAGTAACAACAGCTCAGATACTAACCACAATAATCAAGGACGAGCACAAAACAACCAACAATCTGCTGCTAGTCAGCAAAGTCATTAATTAAAAAACGATTTGAAAATCTTTTTTAGATCTTCAAATCGTTTTTTATGTATAAATTAATTTTTGCTTTTTATAGAATCTCGTATCAGTTTAAGAAATAGACTTGCAACATTTGATAGTTGATTTCTTGAACTCCAAATCAAACGATTATGGTCAATAATTTTAGGCTCAAGTGGTAAAAAGCATAAATTACTCTTATCTAAAGGAAGCAAATCTTTATATATCAATAGGCAATAAGGTCCCTTGTCTACGAGATACTGCAAATTATCAGGTAAGTTAAATGTAGCCACGATATTTAACTTTTGTGGCTCAGTATACCAATCTCTAAAGTTATCAGAATCAGCCGTATGTTTTGACATAATGACAGGATAATTTTGTAAATCTTCGGCAGTAACACAGGAATGATCAGCTAATGGGTGATTTTTACTTACAATCACACCATATTCATTAATTTCAGGAAGGGTCAGACTATTAAAATTTTGAGTAGTATCATATTGGCCCATTGTAATTCCAAAGTCTAATAGTCCGCGCTCAAGCTTGCTTTCAATCATGGATGAATTTCCATTAAAGAAGTGAATCTTCACTTGAGGATAGTTCTGTAAAATTTGATGGATAATATCCATTACACGTTTAGTTGCAATACTTTCTCCTGCTCCGATGTATAATTCACCAGATATAATTTGAGAGCGTTTTAGATTTTGTTGTGTTTTATTGGTCAAAGAAATTATTTCTTCTGCATGTTCCTGAAGATAATATCCTTCTTGAGTAAGAGTAATTTCCTGATGTCCACGATAAAACAAAGTTACGCCAAGTTCAGCCTCTAAATTTTTCAATTGGCGTGAAAGCGATGGTTGACTAATATGAAGAGCTTCAGCTGCCTTTGATATATTTTTTGCTTCACAAACCGCAAGAAAATATCTTAAAACTCTTAATTCCATGAAGTGTTCCTTCCTTTTTACATAAAGTATACACTTTTATTATAGGCTAAATAATGAGATTAGAGTTGAATTAATCAGAAGATTTATATCTATTTATTTTATTTAGTGCCGCTTTTTGTTTTTTTTGATCTACATGAGTATATAAATCAGTAGCTGTTGTTCCTTTCTGACCCAATTGCTGTGCTACTAACACTTGATCCTTAGTTACTTCATAAAGTTCACTAGCTAGCGTATGGCGTAACTTATGGGGAGTAAGAGGTTTCCCAAAAGCTGCAGAATACTTGTTAACCATTTTCTCAACTGCATTAGTGGTTATCCTTTTAGTCTTTCCATGCCATCTAGTTAAAAAGAAAGCAATATCTTCTTTTTCAGCATGATAATGATCGGCACGTATTTCCCTATATTTCTTTAAATAAGGAATCGTCCATTCAGCAATGGGAACACTATCTTTTTGACCACCTTTGCGTGTAACATCCAGCATAGCATCTTTTAAATTAATATTACGCATATTTACGCCAACACATTCAGAAACTCTAATTCCAGTTCCTAAAATCAATGCAATAATCGCCATATCTCGCTCGTGATTCTTTTTAAAGGCAGGTAGGGACTGCTTATTACATTTATGTATATATTCATTTTCAATAAAATCTAAGAATTGGTACTTTAAATCTCCCATATACATATGTGACTCTAAAACATGAGCTCTATAATTTAATGTCTTAGTGTCATTTAATGAATTGATTTTTAACATGACATTACGGTCAAAATATGGTTCACCATGATTATTGTCAGAAGTAATCGTTAAGAACTTATAGAGGGAGCGTAGAGCATTAATAGAACGATTAATGGTAGTTGGCGAATTTAAGCGACCTTGTTGATTTTTAGTATGTTTAAGATGATGAATGTACAGCATAACATCATTTCTTTGTAGATTTTCCAACGTCGTTACTTCAATCTCTTTATTAGAAGAAACTGAAGCAATATTATTTTGTCTTAGCCAGTCGAAAAAACGTCGAATTTCAGTTAAATATTGATAGGTTGTAGTTAATGAATGAGAAGTTCCTAGATTGTATTCCTTTACAAAATCTGGCATATTAGCCAATTCTTGCTTAATAAGTTCTAAGTATTTATTAGTTTCCAAATTATAGTCTCCTCGAACGTAGGTTTGTATAATATTATATCTTATTTATTGACCTAAAAAAAGTTTTGTTACTGTCCCCTAGCAGGAGAGAGGGGAGACAAGCTAGTATACTATGGAAAAGGCTGGTAATTAGTTATAACGCGTATGGAATTTAGATCAATTTACAACTAACAGGATCAGAACAATAAATTAATCTAAAAAGAACGGATTTTTAGTATAAATAAAGGGTATTTAAGAAAAATCATTAAGTAAAAAGCAATTATTGCTGTAAATAAGCGTAGTTTCAAAGCATGAATAATAAAATTAACTATAATGTATGAGAAGTTAAGGTTAAAATAGGAGATAAACATAAGCTGAATAAGAGTATTAAAGGAGAATAAAAAGTATTAGTTCAAAAATGATATAGTAAAATATTTAAATATCGGACTGAATTACATATGGTTAAAATAAATTTGTAGCTGTTGGGATCAAAACAAAATTTTAAAAGTTAACTTTAAAAGAAAAAACAGATCGATTTGAATGAATTAAAAATCCATATTTTATAGGATATACATCTATACCTTTCATTAAAACAATAATTTTAATGAAAGGTAATTTTAATGAAAAATCATGTATTATTGCCCCAGCCAGGAGTAATATTGTCCTAATTTATTACTCTATGTATTACCATAATCATATTCAGTAAGAACTATAAAATCTAGCAATCCCTTATATTTCAATTATTTTCAAAATATCATAAGTTCAAGATAAAATATACTTATCCTATCTAAGCTTTTATCTGAGAATACTTGTACAACTAGCTTAAATCCACAAATAAGCTCTGGCAATAGCAAACATTTTGCATAGGACATATAACAGAAAATTTAAATCAAATCGATTAACTGCTAACCAATAATTATTTTAAAAGCCATAGAATGGCCGCCACAGCATCACAAAGTTATAGATAAGAGATAGACATAGCTATAAAAATTTTTACTTAAGCTTACAGTGAAGATTCAAAATAAAAATCCTTAACTTATATTTTTTAGTTAGTAAGAATCTAATTAACCCAGAAAAATTATTTTAGATATGTTGATAAAGATTTAACTGCCTAAAACATAATACATATAAACAAGGTACTTTTGATATATTCTATAATTTTTATATACTACTTTACATAATATACATTATACGAATTTATACTTTTATGATTTATTAGCTCCTTTTTTCTAATCCTTACCACTTATTTTTTCTAAATAAAAAATCTCACTAGATTGAACTGAGGATTCACCGGTTTAATCTAGTGAGATTTTTAAACATGTACTAAAAATTTTAACGACTAGTCATTTTTGAAATTTAATTTTTTTCGTTTACTTAATGAAATTGTATAAACAATATTAATAGTTCCCAGAAGTAATACTGCAAACCATATAGTTTTTAAGAGAAATACTTTTTGAAGTAATGCTGACACAATGGCTCCAAATGCAAAAGCAATAACTAAAAGCATGTAGTTAACAGCTGCATTATGCTGAGATTTATCTTCACCAAAGAAATATGCACTCCAGGCAACGACAGATTTTTTTAAATTACCAGTTGTAAATGCATTATTATACCCCATACCTTCGATCTTACTAAAGGAAGCATTTTGAACAGCCAGTCCAAAGGCAATTACGGGCACGACATAATAATTCGGAACAGTTTTAGGAACAAAGCCTACTCCTAAGCAAATAAGTAAAATTGGAAATAGACAAAATACCCGCCAATAATTACTTTTTACGTATTTATGAAAAAGACCTACCAGTAATAACCCTAAAGTAAATGCAATAAATGTAGTTGCTCTATTTAACATACCAGCTATATTGTGATCCGCAAATGCTGAAGCAAAGAAGATAACATTTCCTGTTTGCCCTGCAGATAAAGTATGTCCTCGTTGAATATAAGTATAAGCATCAATAAAACCAGCTGAAAAAGTTAAGGATGTAGCTAAAATACGTGATTCTGATGGCCGATACTTATCATTAGTAAATATATTCATATTTAACCCCCGTGTTATAAGCCCAAATTAAAAACATGATCAAGGTAGACCATGTTTTTAACCGAATTAATCTTCAATCTGAATGTTCTTAATAATTACATCTTCTTTAGGCTTATCATTTGCCTTATCACGTGGAACCTTTGCAATTTCATCAACGACATCCATACCATCAATTACTTGACCAAAAACTGTATGACGACCATCTAACCATGGGGTTCCACCCTGTTTATATGCTTTTACAATTTCTTTTGGATAGCCAGCTGCATCCATTTCCTTAATCATTCGTTTAGGCACATTCTTATTTTGAACAATAAAGAATTGACTACCATTAGTATTAGGACCAGAATTAGCCATGGAAAGTGCACCACGTAAGTTAAAGAGTTTATTTGAAAACTCATCTTCAAAAGGATGTCCCCAGATACTCTCACCGCCAGTACCGTCACCCTTTGGATCACCACCTTGGATCATAAAGTCACTAATTACACGATGAAAAGTAGTATTATCATAGTAACCCTTTTTAGCTAAACGAACAAAATTTTCTACAGTCATTGGAGCATCTTTTTCAAATAATTGAACTTTAATATCTCCATGATTAGTTTTAATTACTGCTTTTGGACCTTTTACATTTTCAAGGTCTAATTGTGGATATTCCATTTTAGTCCTCCTATTTTTAATCTGTTCTAGTCTATTCTACTATTTATTACTAGACACTTCATTAATCTATTTCTTCTTTCAAATATTTTCTAATGGTATCAAGCATAATTTGCCCATATGCTTTTAATTTTGCTTGACCAACACCTGAAATATTCAAAAAGTCTGTTTTTGTTTTAGGTTTTTGAAGTGCCATATCTCTTAATGATTTATCAGAGAAAATATAAAATGCTGGTATTCCCTGCTCTTTAGCTAACTCTAAGCGTGTTTCCTTTAAACGCAAGAATAGATTATTCTCCTTTTCTGAAATTTGATTAGTAAGTTGTATTGATTTTCTGATATTTTTTGAAATCTTTTGACTTACTTGCTTTTTATCATCTAAAACGTCCCATCCTAAATTAGTTACATGAACTACAGGATATTGAGTATCTGTTAGCTCCAAGTAGTTATGACTGATTAGATAATTAATTAAGTCTAAGGCAGCCCTCTTCCCCAACTTCAAACTACCATAATTTTTAAAATTAGATGCCCGAATTTCTCGCATGCGCTGATTATTGGCACCTGTAACTACATCGGCAACTACATTTTTGCCAAAACATCCATCAAGTTCATAAATTGTTGAAATGATTTTTTTGCTTTCTGCAGTAATATCTTTTTCAATAAATGTTCCCAAACAATTAGAACATTTGCCACATGGAGAGCAAGTCTGACCAAAATATCTGACGATAAATTGTTGTAAACATTCCGTTGTATTGACGTACTTAGTAATTGCAGCTAATTTCTGATATTGAATTTTTTGGTATTCATCATCTAAATCAGATTGTTCAATAAACCAACGATATAGTCTAATATCTTTCGGGTGATAAATTAATATTCCTTCACATGGCTCTCCGTCTCTGCCTGCTCTCCCGGCTTCTTGATAATATGATTCTAAGTTTGGAGTACTATTAGCGTGAATTACAAATCGAACATTTCTTTTATCAATTCCCATACCAAAAGCATTTGTTGCAACAATCACTTGGACCTTATCAAATTGAAAGGCATCTTGTACATCGGCTCTTTCTTTATTAGATAGCCCAGCATGATAACTCGCTGTTAAAATTCCATTTTGAGCTAAATAGTCAGTCAACTCTTCAACATTTTTTCTTGTACTCGCATACACAATCCCTGATTGATTGGGATGCTTTTTAATATAATCTAAAAGATATAAGTTAGTATTTTTAGGATTATCTACTACCTTGAAGCTCAAATTTGGCCTTGCAAATGAAGTAATAACATAATTTTCAGCCGGAATATTTAATTGATCTGCAATATCTTTCTGCACTGAAGGGGTTGCCGTTGCTGTTAAAGCTAAAATGTTAGGCTGGCTTTTAATTGACTTTACTCCCTCCATAATTTGGCGATACGCAGGTCTAAAGTCATGGCCCCATTGAGAAATACAATGGGCTTCATCTACTGCAACTAAAGAAATATCCAAAAAGTTTAATTGATAGCGAAAATAATCCATTGCTAGTCGCTCAGGAGTTATGTATAAAAGTTTTATTTTTCCTTCATAGGCTTGTCTCAAGATTGGATTTACTTCTTCTTGAGGAGTTGCTGAATTTAAAGCAGCAGCATTAATGCCATTTTGTTTTAGAGAGTCTATCTGATCCTTCATTAAGGAAATTAAAGGAGATATTACCAACGTTACACCAGGGTTAACCAATGCTGGTATCTGATAACACATTGACTTTCCTGCTCCAGTTGGCATTACAGCTAAAACATTTCTTCCTTTAAGAACTTGCTCAATAACTCGTTCTTGTCCGGGACGAAAAGTTGTATAACCAAAAACATTCTTTAGTACTTCTATTGATGATTTCATTTTCCTCTACTAAATAAAAAAACAAGTATGAAAGGATCATACCTGTCTTTTTCTAAATTAAACCAAATAATTAAGCTTCAAAAGCATTAGTTAAAGGAGGAACAACTTGCTTCTTTCTTGAAACAACGCCTGGTAACTTAACCTCTGAATCTGATAATTTAGCGTTAAATGCTTTTTCAAATTTAGCCTTTGATTCATCACTACCTACTACTAAAGCTTCTGAATCTGAATCAAGAATGTTGGTAATTAAAAGCATAAACATATCGTAGCCTTCACGCTTAGAAGCTTCATCCATAGCCTTTAAGAAAGCGTCTTTACGTTCTAAGGCTTCTGGTAAATCAACAACGTTAATTTGTGCTACACGAACGTTGCTACCGTTTAATTCAAAACTCTTAGCATCTAAATCAATTAGATCTTCTTCTGACTTGTCAGCAATATTAGTACCAGCTTTAAGCATCTTAAGACCGTATTCTTTGTAGTCAACACCAGCAATGTTTGCTAAAGATACTACAGCTTCTTTATCTTGGTCAGTAGTTGTTGGTGACTTTAAGAGTAAAGTATCTGAGATAATAGCTGAAAGCATAATTCCTGCAATATCTTGTGGAATTTCAATTTCTTTTTCGTTGTACATTTGCCACATAATGGTACTGGTACAACCAACTGGAGCTGCACGGTAGTATAAAGGATCAGCAGTATTGAAGTTCATAATACGGTGGTGATCAACTACATGAGTTACTTTAACCTTATCAATGTCAGAAACACTCTGTTGAGGTTCGTTATGGTCAACAAGCATTACTGCATCAACTTCATTTGAAGCAGTTTTAATAACACGAGGTGCGGTAAAACCAAATTTATTTAAAGCATACTTAGTTTCATCATTAGCTTCACCTAAAGCAACAGCTTCGGTATCGTAACCTAACTTATTTTGTAAGTATGAGTATGCAATTGCTGTTCCGATTGCATCTGTATCAGGATTTTGGTGACCAAAAATCAATTCTTTTGCCATTATATAGAGCTCCTTTAAAATTATATCTACCTAATTATTTTAGATTAAAAGTTAAACTTAAGCAAATCTATCACGCATTAAAAAGGCATCCTTTTACTATAAAAAGAATGCCTTAAAACTAAATACTAACTTTAATATCCTCTAGTCTACTATCATAATCTTTTTCTTCAATAAACTTATCCCACTCTTTTAAGAAGTTGACTAGTCGAGGTATTTCACTCTTATTTTTACGATAAATAAAACAACTCTCAAAGTTTGTCTCACTTTTTGTCTTTACTGGAGATAATGTAATTTCAGCTTTGTGTGCCTTATAAAAACTCTTGGAGACATAAGTGTTATAGTCGGTTTGCTCAGCAAATTTGATTAATTGATATGGAGCAGTAAATGTTACCGTAGTATTTAATTCATTGTTTGGAAACTCACTAGCATAAAAGCGACGAACAATTTGTGGTAAGTAGTAGTCCTTAGGATAAGCAACCCATTTATGCTGAGTTGTTTTATTAAACTCATCTTCTGGATCGTGAGTTAAGAAAATAACTTCTTCAGGATAAATTTGTTTTGCCATATACTGTTTCATGTTCTTCACAGTTGAATTATGATCTGGCATGTAAAGAACTGCTAAATCTAATTGATTATTATCTAGTCTATCCCAAAGTTCTGTCCTATTATAGAAACCCACATGTAATGTTATATCAGGATATTTATGGTTGAATTTAACTAAGAATTGATCAATTACTCTTGCCTCAATAGTAGATAATATTCCTAAAGAAATAGTTCCGGTATCTGATTTAGTGTATTGCTGAATACTGTCTACAGCATTATTAACTGTTGAAAATAGTGCTTTTGCTGTCTCTTCCATCTTTAGGCCAGCATCAGTTAAATATAATTTTTTGCCCATTTGGCCAAATAATGGTGACCCAACTGCTCGTTCAAGCTTTTTAATTTGTTGCGTTAAGGCCGGCTGAGTAATACCTAAAATTTGAGCTGCTTGCGTATAACTCATATTATCAATTAATTGAAGAAAGTAACGTAACGATTTCGCGGATAAAACCGCATCAGTATTTGTTTTCATAATTGAATACCTCTTATATAAATCTGGAATAATAGCTAATGAATAAGATTTTTAAATACAACTAATTATTTTCTGATAGTCCTTTATTAAAGCTTAATATTCATCTCACACTTTTTATAATAACACCTGTGCCAATAATAATAAAAAATTTTGCATAAAATGCATACTATTTTCCTATAATTCTTATTTTAATAAAAAAACTAAGGATAACAGTTCAATCATTATCCTTAGTTTTTAACTAATTAAAATAAATCTTCAGTTTTATCTCTTCCATCTGCAATTGGTCGGCCAAGCGTTAACGAGACAGGAGTCCTATCTGTCATTGGGTCTAGTACAAAAGATCCATTTGAATAGCGGTCGCCCAATGGGAATTCAGAAGTGTTAAGTTCAATATGACGATCACTAGAAGTATTCAGATGGAGAATATGATTTTCACCATAACTACTGATTGCCATAATTCGATGAGGCTTAGTCTTAAGTTCACGTAGTACAAGGACACCTCGTTTTGCACGCGTAACTTTATTTATAAGGCTAAGTTTTAGTTGCTTAAACGCTCCCCGTTGAGTGATGATTCCAATCTTAATTAAATCAATATATTTAGGATCAGCTAAAACATAATTTACTATGTAGTCATCATCTTTAAGGTTAACGGATTTAACACCAACTGCTTTTGAGCCGGATGTAGGTATCTCACTAATATCAAATCTTACTGCATATGCTTGGTTAGTAATTAGAGTTATTTCTTGCTTACTATCAGGTTGAACTTGATCAATGCGGACAACTTTACTGTCATTACTCTTAAGCTTAATAGCAGTAATTGCACGAGACTTATATGTTCTAGTAGGTTGTAAATCTGCTAATGTAACTTGTTTAATGTATCCATCGTTGGTAGCAATCAAAAAGTTTAAATTGGCCTTTAAATCATTAACTTCAAACACCCGAATAATTTCTTCATCACTATCAAGACCAATTTCTTGAGACAGGTGCTGCCCCGTTTCTTTCCATTTCGTTTCAATTAATTCATGTACCGGACGATAAATTAGATTTCCTTTATTAGTAAAAATATAAAGGTTATCCAAGGTAGACATTGTCTTTTCAAACACAACCTTATCACCAGCAGGTAATCCATTATCTTCATCATCGGTTGATTGGAATGAACGAAGAGATGAACGCTTCAAGTAGCCGTCTTTACTTACTAATACTCGTACATCTTCATCAGCTACTAGAGCTTTTTCATTAATTTCAATTTTAGCTGCTTTAGCAGTAATTTCTGTTCTTCTTGGTGAACCGAATTCTCTTTTTACCGCATTTAATTCTTTAACTACAACTCTTTCAAGAACCTTATTATCACTTAATATTTCATTGAACTTTTCGATTTTTTTATTTAAATCTGCTTGTTCCTTTTTAAGTTGGTTAACATCAGTATTAGTTAAACGGTATAACTGCAAAGAAACTATAGCTTCCGCTTGATTAGGAGTGAAGTCATACTTAGCAATTAAATTCTTTTTAGCATCTTTTTTATCTTTAGAAGATCTAATAGTCTTGATTACTTGATCTAAAATATCTAAGGCATGAATAAGACCTTCAACTATTTCTAGACGCTGTTTAGCTTTCTTTAGATCAAATTCTGTTCTCTTAGTTACAACATCTTTTTTATGTGCTAAATAAGAAGATAAAATACGCTTTAATCCAACTTGTACGGGAGTCATACGATCAATAGCAACCATATTGAAATTGTATGAAACTTGTAAGTCAGTGTTTTTAAATAGATAGTTCAAGATGTTTTGACTATCAGCACCCTTTTTAAGTTCGATTACAATTGAAAGGCCGTGACGATCAGTTTCATCTCTTACTTCTGAAATACCGTCAATTTCCTTATTTAAACGGATTTCGTCAATTTTCTTAACCATCATTGCTTTATTTACGCCGAAAGGTACTTCGGTTACAACTATTTGCTGACGATGGCCTTTAATTTCTTGAATTGTAGTCTTAGACCTAACTTGAATTCTTCCACGACCAGTTTCATAGGCCTCTTTAATGCCCTTAGTTCCTAGGACAATGCCACCTGTTGGAAAATCAGGTCCCTTAACAAATTTCATCAAATCA
The DNA here is from genome assembly GCF_014058685.1 of Lactobacillus johnsonii. Lineage (NCBI taxonomy): Bacteria > Bacillati > Bacillota > Bacilli > Lactobacillales > Lactobacillaceae > Lactobacillus > Lactobacillus johnsonii. The sequence continues at coordinate 1,029,327 of NZ_CP059055.1, forward strand.
TCTGTTGTAGCATCGGGATGCTTTAGCAGATAAACAGCTGCTTCAATAACCTCAGCAAGATTATGAGGTGGAATTTCAGTTGCGTATCCAGCTGAGATACCTGTTGATCCATTAACTAATAAGTTAGGAAAGTGGGCCGGTAAAACTGTTGGTTCATACTCTGTATCATCAAAGTTCAAAATCATTTGAACAGTTTCTTTATCAATATCTTGTAAAAGTAAATTAGAAATTTTACTTAAACGAGATTCGGTATAACGCATGGCTGCTGGACCATCCCCATCCATCGATCCATTATTACCGTGCATTTCGATTAAAGGTTCACGCATTTTCCAATCTTGCGATAAGTGAACCAAAGCCCCATAAATAGAACTGTCACCATGAGGGTGAAAGTTACCCATGACATTACCGACAGCTTTTGCCGCCTTCTTATAAGGCTTATCATATGTATTATTATCTTTATACATCGCATAAAAAATACGACGTTGAACTGGTTTTAAGCCATCTCGAATATCTGGGAGAGCACGTTCTTGGATAATATATTTTGAATATCGTCCAAATCTTTCACCCATAACTTCTTCAAGAGGTAATTCCCTAATTCTTTCATTTGTTTGTGTCATTTAAAAATATAACCTCTTAATCTCTACTTGTTTCTAGAATTGATCCGTCTTCACCCATACGGAATTTAACGTTTTCATCAATCCATTTTCTTCTAGGAGCCACTTTATCTCCCATTAAGGTTGTTACACGCTTTTCAGCAAGTTGAGCATCGTCAATCTTAACTCTAATTAAGGTACGAGTTTCAGGATTCATAGTTGTTTCCCATAATTGATCAGCATTCATTTCACCTAAACCTTTGAAACGCTGCAAAGCAAAACCCTTACCCATGTCTTTAGAGTCTTCGCTCAATTCTTCATCAGTCCAAGCATATTTAATCTTGGCTTTTGCTCCGTTACCTTTTTGTAATTTGTATAAAGGAGGCAGAGCAATATACACACGACCCGCTTCAACCATTGGACGCATATATCTGTAAAAGAAAGTTAAAAGCAAAATTTGAATATGGGCACCATCAGTATCCGCATCTGTCATGATAATGATTTTATCGTAATTTGCATCCTTAATCTGAAAATCTGACCCAACACCTGCACCAATCGTATGGATCATGGTGTTGATTTCTTCATTTTTAAAGATATCTTGTAACTTAGCTTTTTGCGTATTTAAGACCTTGCCTCGTAATGGCAAAATAGCTTGGAACTTTCTATCTCTTCCTTGTTTTGCGGAACCACCGGCTGAGTCCCCTTCGACTAGGAATAACTCATTTTTCTTTGGATTACGTGATTGAGCAGGAGTTAATTTTCCTGAAAGAATCTCCTTCTTTCGTCTCTTTTTACCACTTCTGCTTTCATCTCTGGCCTTTTTAGCAGCTTCACGTGCATCCCTTGCTTTTTGTGCTTTCTGAACTAAGCTTTGAGCAAATTCTCCGTTTTCCATTAAATAGTATGAAAGCTGTTCATAAACAATGCTGTCCACAACACTTCTAGCTTGCGGAGTTCCAAGTTTTCCTTTAGTCTGTCCTTCAAATTCTAGTAATTCTTCTGGAATCTTAACAGATAATACTGCACTTAAGCCTTCACGATAATCACTACCTTCTAGACCCTTATCCTTATTCTTTAATAGCCCTTGCTTTTTAGCGTAATCATTAAAAGCTTTTGTAAACCCACTACGTGCCCCAGCTTCATGACTACCACCATCAGCTGTACGAACATTATTTACAAATGAAACAAAGTTTTCGGAATATCCATCATTGTATTGGCCTGAAAATTCAACTTCAATTCCATTTTGTTTACCAGAAAAGTAAAAAACATCTCCCATTGTATCTTTGTCTTCATTTAAATAAGATACAAATGACTTAATTCCATCTTCATATAAAAACTCATCATGATGTTCTGGTTCGCGTTCATCAGTTAGTGTGAACTTAACACCCTTTAATAGAAAAGCTGACTCACGAATTCGTTCTTGAATGGTTTCGTAATTATATGTGGTAGTAGAAAAAATAGTTGGATCTGGTTTAAAAGTAATAGTAGTACCATTTTTATCCTTAGTCTTGCCTAAATGCTTAAGCGTACCAATTGGATGACCACCATTTTCAAATTCTTCTTCATATGCTTGACCGTCTCTGACTACTCTTACTTTTAAGTAAGAAGATAGTGCATTTACAACAGAAGAACCTACTCCATGTAAACCACCAGAAGTTTGATAATTCTTTTCGGTAAACTTACCACCTGCATGTAGCACAGTAAGGATAACTTCAATAGTTGGAATTCCTGATTCATGCATTCCTGTTGGCATTCCACGTCCAAAATCTTGAACCGTAACTGAGTTATCTTTATGAATAGTTACATTGATTTCTTTACCATAACCAGCCATTGCTTCGTCAACTGAGTTATCAACGATTTCATAAATCAAGTGATTTAACCCATGCCGATCCGTTGAACCGATATACATTCCTGGACGTTTTCTTACTGCCTCTAGCCCATGAAGAATCTGAATCGAAGAATCATCATATGAACTGGTAGTTTTATTTGCTTTAGCCAAATAAATGCCTCCATTTTTAACAGACAATCAAAATCAACCCCACAGCTATTATAATCTTTGTTAAAATAGCTTTAGATTTTAAATGGGGTTGAACAGTGAATGTCTACGTTGAATTATTTACTAATTTTTATTTTAGCATACTTGATTGGATCCTTTCCCACAGGTGTGTTAGTCGGAAAGATATTTTTTCATGAAGATATAAGAAACTTTGGATCAGGAAATATTGGTACAACCAATTCATTTAGAGTAATGGGACCTGTAGCAGGTAGTGCAGTTTTAGTCATTGATGTATTAAAAGGGACACTTGCAACAGATTTACCATTAATTTTCCACCTAAAGGGACCAAAGTATTTATTACTAATTGCTGGTGCCTGTGCCATTCTAGGTCACACCTTTTCCATCTTTCTAAAATTTAAAGGCGGAAAAGCGGTAGCAACTAGCGCCGGCGTCTTTCTGGGTTACAATTTAAAGTTCTTTGGACTATGTGCCTTAGTATTTTTACCAATGCTATTTATTACTTCATATGTAAGTTTATCAAGCTTGGTTTCAATAGTTATCATCTTCATTTGTTCCTTCTGGTTTCATGATATCTTTCTTACAATCATTACAGGAATTATGATGATCTTGCTCTTTGTAAGACACCGCTCCAATATCAAGCGCCTAATTAACCATGAAGAAAATATCGTTCCTTTTGGCCTATGGTATTGGTACAAAAAGTCTCATGGATTACTAAAAAAGAATGCTAAAAATAAATAATCAGAACAAAAGACTGTTTAGGGCAAACTCCTCAACAGTCTTTTTTCATAAGTATTATACTTTATTTGAACAAATGTTCGCAAGATGCAATTTTAGCATCTAATTAATATGGATAATTATCTAGGTGGTCTTTCTCAGTGATTTTTCTAACTACTCGGCCTGGAACCCCCAAAACTAAAGAGTTGTCTGGAATATCTTTTGTAACTACGCTGCCAGCTCCAATAACGCAGTTGTTTCCAATCGTTACTCCTGGACAAACAGTTACATTACTAGCTAACCAGCAATTATCCCCAATTGTAATTGGTGCGCCATATTCAATATCTGCTATCTTCCCATCTGCTTGCAAGCGCGCATTTCTTTGCTCTGGCAATAAGGGATGCAGCGGCGTTACTAATGAAGTATTAGGACCACACATTACATTGTCGCCAATAGTAACTGGACAAGTATCTAGAATAGTCAAATTAAAGTTAGCATAAAAATTTTTACCTAATTTTGTAAATTTACCGTAATCTACTTCAATTGGTCCTTGAAGGTAAACTCCTTCTCCATGCTCTGGAAATAAATTATCAATAATTGCTTTTCTTACTTCCTTATCTTCATCTGCTGTTTGATTATAATCACGGCTTAAGCGATGCGCCTTTGTCGAAATAGCTCTTAACTCTTCTGTGTCGGGACGATAAGGTAATCCTGCTAGCATATTTTTAGTATTTTCTTCCATTTCTTACACCTTACTTTCTTATGGTTTTGATTATCTTTAAAATATCATATTTGGGATTAAGATTATAGTGAATAAAAAAATAGATAGAAACATAAACCATGCTTCTATCTATCTCTATTGTCTTAATGTTACTGACTATTCTGAATCACGTAATTGCTTTAGGCTTTCTCCGAAAATATCATCAATTACTGCTGGGTCACGGTGGTCAAAGAATTGACTTACGCCCTTATCTAATCCTTTAATCTTATCCATTTCATCTTTAGTTAATTCAAAGTCAAAAATATCAAGATTTTCTTTTTGACGTTTTTCATGAACAGATTTTGGAATAACAACAATATCTTGTTGGGTTAGCCAACGCAAAATAACTTGAGCAGTAGTCTTGTGGTGAGCTTCAGCAATTTCTTTCAATGTCTTATTATTGAAAATATCATGTTTACCTTCTGCAAATTGAGCCCAAGCTTCTACAGCTACATCTCTTCCTTGAAAGAATTTAACATCGTTAGTTTGTTGGAACCATGGATTAATTTCAATTTGGTTAATTGCTGGCTTATCTTCATGAGCAAGCTCTAAGTTCATGTATTGATCAGGATAAAAGTTTGATAAACCAATTGAACGAACTTTACCAGCGCGCTTAGCAGCAGCTAAAGCGTTCCAAGCGCCGAATGTATCGCCATATGGTTGGTGAAGTAATACTAAGTCTAAATAATCAGTTCCTAATTCTTTTAAGTCATGATCAATTGCTTTAGTAGCTTTTTTAAATGACATGTTTGAAACCCAAATTTTTGTAGTTAAGAAAATATCGTCTCTATTAACTGCACTCTCTGCAATTGCTTCACCTACAGCAATTTGATTTTCATATACTTCTGCAGTATCAATCATGCGATAACCGTTTGCTAACGCCATCTCTACTGTTTGTCTTGCTTTTTCATGATCTGGTATTTGGAAGACGCCTAAACCAAGTAAAGGCATTTTATTGCCATCATTTAATGTAATAGTTGGAACTTCTGTCATTTATAAGTCCTCCCTTTTCTACTCATTCTCCTTCATTCTAAGTCTAAAAATGCAATAAATACAATAATAAACACTGTTTTTAATTATTATTATCATTTGAGCCAAAAATAGTTAAGAATTGCAAAAATAGGTTAACAAAGTCTAGATATAACTGAAGAGCTCCCATAACGGCTAATCCATTCGCAGAAACTTCACCACCAAATTGTAAATAGATGTTCTTCATTCTTTGTGCATCCCAAGCAGTTAAAACAGTGAAGATAATAACTGCAATGAATGAAAAGATGTAATTAGCTGCTGAACTCTTTAAAAACATGTTGATTAACATCGCTACAATTAAACCAATTAATGCTGCTGACGCGTAGGAGCCCCACCTACTTAGATCTTTCTTAGTAACTGTACCTAAAATGGCCATGACTACGAAGACCGTTGCAGATGCGACAAAAGCAGAAGCAATATCTTGCCCTGTATATGTGCCTGCAATAAAAGCAAAAGTTACTCCATAAATAATCGCTGTCACCATCAGTAAAATAAAACTTGCTACTGGATTTCTTGTTGCCTGAAAATTAATTGCAAATGTTAGAACAATCGGAATTAATAATAAAAGCCACATCGTCCAGGGATGATGAACCATTAAAGAAACCATTTGTCTAGCAAATACAGTCATCGTTAAGTAAGCACTCAGAGCAGATACAAAAACAGCGAGAGCCATATAGCCGTAAATTTTACTTAAAAAGCTATTTAGTCCAGCTTCATCAACTAAGTGACGCCGCTCTGGTTCTTGATCGAAATTATACATATTAAGTCCTCCAATCTACCTATATTCTTTCATTTTTAATGTATCACTTAGTAAGCATGAATAGAAATATGAGCTATTATTTTATGCACAAAAAAAGCAATCAACAGCATGAATGCTGAAGATTGCTTTTTTACAACATTTTATGTTTTTTCATTCGTTCTTCGAAAATACCGTTCACTATTTTTTTCATTTCTTCTTTTTCTTCTGCACTAGCTTCTTCTTCAAAAGCTTTATATAAATCCGGATGCTCCTTAGCAATTAATTTAAAAGTATTTTCAGTTGCGTGCTTACGAAAAATCTTAGGTATTTTATTTAAATATTCAGGCTTAACTAGTGCGATAATTTTTTCATTTGCATTCATAATACTCACTCTCTCCCTTATTGTCTCTCAAGCATATGATAATAATTAGTTTCAAAGATCTTTTTATCATATAAATCCGAGATATCTAGATTTTCAATTGCATTAGATACAATCTCATCAGCTCCTGCTGGCATCACTGCAAACGGAGCATCAGTTCCAAACAAGACATGATTAATGCCAAAATAATCTATTGTTAATTGTAAAGCTGGCGTATTACCTAAAATAGCCGTATCAACATAAAAATTCTTAAACATCTCAGCATGCTCTGGATCTAAAATATGATTAATTCTACCACTAAAGAATGGAACCATAGCCCCTGCATGGTGAACTAAAATTTTCAAGTCAGGTGCTTTTTTGAAGATATCACTTTGTACTAGTTGCAACATAGCCTGCGATAGTTCATATTCCCAAGAAAATACTAGATTATTATCTGGTTTTCGATTATCAAAAACGGGATGTAGCCATAAAGGAAGATGTAGTTCAGCTGCTTTCAACAAAATTGGTTCAAATTCAGAATCAGCAATGCTTTTACCTAAATGACGAGTAAAAATCTGTGCGCCAACTAAGTTTTTATCGGCCTTAATCTTCTCTAAGATTTTGAGCGAAGCAGGAACGTTATTTAGCGCTAGCATCCCTACTCCCGCTTCAAAATAATCAGGATAAGAAGCTATGATAGTAGACAGTTCTTGATTTGCTTCTTGTGCAATTTGACTAGCTTTCTCTTCATCTACAAAGTCTTCTGGATTGATATTAGCAAATGAAATTACCTGCTTAGTATTTTTATCCGGCCAATTAGCTATTCTTTGATTTAAATCAACGAGAGTTTCTATCTTTATAAAAGGATATTTTTGTGGAATTGTAGCATCAATTTTTAACATGGTCTGATAAAAATCAGGCGTTAAAATATGTGCAAATGCGTCTATTTTCATTATATTACCTTCTTTTCTCTTTCACCTTCATTTTAGCATAATTATTAAAATGACCTACTCTCCATATTCCTTACCATAAATATATTTATGAAGTTTCAAATATTGTTGTTCGAGCTTTTTCTCATTAATATTATCTTTTGCAAAATAATATCTTTGACCTTCAAGCCCCTTAGGCATGTAATTTTGTTTTGCAATTTGAAATGGTTGTGTAAATGGATTATCTATCAACCCACCACCTGTTATTTCTTCTGAATGCTTATAATGCATATCTCGTAATCCACGTGGCATGGGATGCTTATTAGGATGAATAGTATCTTTATCTAGCTTTGCCCAAATTTCATCAAAAGCACCTGACTTAGGGGACAAACACATTAACATAGTCGCAAACATCAAAGGATATTTTGCCTTTGGCATCCCTATTTTTTCTGCCTGATTAGCTGCAACTACTATTTGCGTTACTTGTTCTGGATTGGCTAAGCCAACATATGTGTATGGAATTTCTCGCAAACGCCGTACTACTGACGGTAGATCTCCGTTTTTAAGTAAGACGGTAAGATAATACAAGGCTGCATCAGTATCGGACCCAGCCATTGAATCGGAATAAGCTGCTAAATAATCATAATGTTTAGTTGCTTTTCTGTCATAAGCAAAATGTTGACCTTTTACAAACTCCTTAACATTTTTAGCTGAAATTTTTTCTCCATTAACTGCATGAATAGTTTCTAATAAATTTAATGCTACACGCAAATCTCCATCAGCTGAACGAGCAATAATATTAATTGCTTCTTTATCTATTTGTTTTTCATCTAAATGAAATACTTCTTTTAGAGCTCGGACTAAAACCTCACTAATATCCTTATCGTCTAAAGTCTCAAATTCAAAAATCTGACAACGTGAGCGGACAGCAGGAACAATTGACATAATAGGATTTTCAGTAGTTGCGCCAATTAAAAGAATTTGTCCGTTCTCTAAATAAGGCAAAAGATAATCCTGCAATGTTGTCGTCATGCGATGAATTTCATCAATCAGTAGAACAAATGATTGATAAGGATAAGTATTAATGATTTGCATCAGCTTTGCTTTATTATCAATCGAAGCATTAAAAGTGGCTAGCGGATAATCATATTCTCGAGCAATAATTTGCGCTAGACTTGTTTTTCCTGTTCCAGGCGGTCCCCATAATAAGAGCGAAATTGGAACATGATTTTTGATAATCTGATAAAGGAGCTTTCCTTCAGAAATTAGCTTAGTTTGACCTACAAATTGCGATAAATTTTTTGGCCGGATCAAATCTGCTAGTGGCTTTTTGATAGGCATAAAATCGACCTTCTTACTTATAGTAAAGTGTTAAGTTTTATCTATTATTATCACAATTATTAGTTCAAAACAAATTTATATAACCCCAAGCTCTACTCAAATCATTTTAAACACTTTGTCCGATTGTAAGATTACCCCAACTGATTTAACGGTTGCAAACAGCAATTTAGCTTATACTGCGTCTCTTTTAGCTGGTGAAGGTCATAGCGTCCAAATTTCTTATAATAATTTATATGATAAGAAACTAGAAGGCTTAACTGCTCGCCCTCTTTCTCCCCAAATTACTGATCCCAATATCGTTATTTGGAAGAAGAATCGAAAGCTATCTAATTTAGGAAACTTATTTTTAGAAAAATTACGAGACTCGCTCAATAATTAAGTGAGTAATAAAAAAGAGTAATTGTCTATCTCATACCATCTATGAGACTACAATTACTCTTTTATGTTTTTATATTATGTTTTTCAGCTTAATAATCCTCATCTTCTCGCATTTCTGCTGGCCAACCATCAATTGGCTTGCGCTCATCTAAAGCACGAAGCTGCTTAAGATCCTCTTTATCTAACTCAAAATCAAAGATATCAATATTAGCTTTAATATGGGCTGGATTAGTAGAGCGAGGAATAGTTACAATGTCATTCTGGACTAAATACCGTAAAATCACTTGGATTGGTGATTTACCATATTTTTCACCAATTTTTTGTAACACTGGATTAGTCATCAGATTTTGTTGACCGTTACCTAACGGACTATAGCTTTCATGAATAATATTTTCTTTTTTCAAAAATTCGTGCATTTTCCATTGTTGTAATAAAAGATGTGTTTCAATCTGATCAACCATGGGCCGAATTTCTGCATGATTAATTAATTCTAAAGTTTGTCGACTATTAAAATTACTGATACCAATAGCTCGCGTTTTACCAGCTTTATATGCTTCTTCTAGAGCGCGCCAAGTATCTAAATCGTGGCCCATTGGCCAATGAATTAAGACTAAATCAAAATAATCTAAGCCACTTTTATTTAGAGATTCATCTAGTCCCTGCTTAGTCGCTTCATATCCATCAGTCATGGTCTTTGTAGTAATGAAAACTTCATCCCGATTAAGATTACTTGCGCGGACTGCTTCTCCTACCTGCTGTTCATTTTGATAATATTGTGCTGTATCAATTAAACGGTAGCCATCTTTAAAAGCAGATAAAACAGCTTCTTTTGTTTGGTCTGGGCTAATCTCGTAAGTTCCAAAGCCAAAAATTGGGATTTTAACACCGTTATTTAACGTTAAATGTTTCATAATTACCTCTATGTTAATTCATTATTTTACTTCCATATGATAATCATATCCTAAAAGAATAAATAAAACTCTTATTTTAATTTATACAAAAAATAGCGACTTAAAAGCCGCTATTTTTATCTACTATTTTTTAAATTGATTATGAACGTATTCTGCATAAAGAGGTGTTGATTTTACTAGTTCATCATGAGTACCTGAGCCGGAAACAGTTCCATGATCAATGAAATAAATTTTATCTGCATCAACAATTGTACTTAAACGGTGAGCAATTACTAAAGTCATTCTATTTTTCATCAGACTTGCTAAGGCTTTTTGTACCATAGCTTCAGATTCTGAATCAAGACTTGCAGTAGCCTCATCAAGCATTAAGATTTTCGGATCACGCAAAAAGGCCCTCGCAATTGCAATTCTCTGTCTTTGTCCACCAGACAGCTTAACACCTCGTTCACCAATCTGTGTTTCTAAGCCATCTTCTGCCTCTTTTACAAATTTATCTGCATATGCCATCTTTAAAACATGCCATAATTCATCGTCACTAACTTTTCTTCCTAAGCCATAAACCAGATTTTCACGAATAGTTCCGGGCATTACTGATGAATTTTGACCTACAAGTCCAATTTGTTTACGCCAATCAGTTAAATCAATCTCTTCTATATTTTGACCACCAATAGTTATCTTTCCCGAAGTTGGTTTATAGAAACGTTCTATTAGTGAAAAAATTGTTGATTTTCCACCACCTGATGGACCAGCAAAGGCGACAACAGTGTTAGGCTTAGCCGACACATTGATATCATGTAGAATTTGCTTTCCTTTTTCATATGAGAAACTTACATTCTGCAGCTTCAATTCTTTTCCAGCAATATCAACCTTTTGATTATCGGCAGATACTTCAATTGGTTCATTAAGCATTTCGCCGATACGTTCAGTTGAACCTGACGTCTTAGCTAATTCATTGAAAAATTGACTAATTATGATTACTGGACCCATCAATTGAAATAGATACATTAAGAAGGAAATAAGTGCACCCATAGTAAGTGTACCTTGCATAACACGAATAGCACCGTAAGTTAAAATACCAATTACTAAAATCATCATTAACATATTAGAAATTGGCTGCATCAAGGAGTTAATCCAGGATTCCTTTACCCCAATTGCATAAAGTTTAGCAATTCTTTTTGTTCCAGTAGCAAGCTCTTTCTTCTCTGAATTACTTGATTTTACCAAACGGATTTCACTTAAAACATTAGTTGACTCACTAGAAAATTTTGCCAGTTCATCTTGACGTGCCCGGCCAATTTTTCCTGACAATCTCATAAATGGTAATAGAACGAATATCACCAAAGGAACGGCAAGAACCATGATTAAGGACATCTGCCAATCCATCATAAACATGATGACGACAGCACCAAAGAATTGTAATAAAGAAGTAATTGCATTAGGTAAGGTATTAGCAAGTAAATTCTTGACTTGTGACGTGTCATTAACTAGTCTTGATGAAATTTCACCTGTCGAAGTATTATCAAAATAACTAACTGGCATCTTAAGTAAGCGAGCCCAGAGATTATCACGAAGTTTCGAAACCACATGCTCTCCAAAAACTCCCAAAATATAACCAGATAAGGCACTAATAATTACTCCACCAAAAAATACTATTCCAGTAATAATTACCAGGTTTATATTTAAATGCTTAAAGTTATTAATAATTCTTTGTGCAAATTGAGGAACAATTAAGTTTGCTCCCATGGCAATTAAGCCAGCCAGAATACCAACAATTAATTGCCAATATTTGGGATGCACTCGATTTATTAATTTAAAAAAATCTTGAAAACTAAAACTATGTTTTCCTTTTTCAATCTGGGGTCTTCCTCTATCCATTAATACATTCCTCCTTAATAGTTAGGTACCTAATAATAATTAACGCTTAGTATTAAAACATGTAGATACCTAACTGTCAAGTCACTAATTATTTCGAACTTGTTGGTTTAGTTCCTTCAGGAGTGGAATTAATTGATCTAATAGCTTTTCGTCTACTCGACTAGAAAGTTTTTTTAATATCAAGTTAAAGCTTTTTTTCATCTCAATAACTTGTTTTTCTCCTAACTGGGTAATATAAATCCGTTTAATTCGAGCAGACTTTTCATCTTGCTTGCGTTGAATATATCCATCACGTTCAAGATTTTTCAACATATTAGTTACACTGGCATTACGTAAATGAAAATTATCAGCTAGTTCCCTTTGAATCATACCGGGATGCTCTTGAATATACATCAAAGTTCGTCCTTGCTGAGGAGTAAGTTGACTAAATTTTACTTCTTCCCCATAAAATCTTTTAGAAAAGTTGAAGTATAAACGGAATAAATCCATCATTTCTTGATATTTTTCTACTTTATCTGTCATCTTTTAACCCCTTTGTTAATAGTTAGAATGTATACTGTTAGATACCTAATTATAAAATATGCCACAATAAAACAAAAGGAAGTATGTAGTAAATCATACTTCCTTTAAAAATAGATTTAATATTAAAACAATTAGATTAAACATTTCTCTGATTTTAGATACCATTTCTTTACTAACATCGTTAAAGCAATGTATAAAATCAATAAAATAAATACAATTCCTAAAAAATATACTGGAATTGGACCAAATTTCACTGCTTTTGCGACAGGAATAATAAATGGTAACATAGTCCCAATTGCAGCCATACCAATCGTTGCCCATGTAACAATTGCTGTAGCATGCTGTTTAATAAATGGGAGGCCTGGATCTCTAAGTGCATGAATAACCATTTCTTGGGTCCAAAGCGATTCAATAAACCAGCCAGTACAAAAGACAGCTGAAAAAAGTAATTTTTGTGAAGCAGTTGCTCCTGCATAGCTACTTCCGATAATTTGTGGACAAACTATAAAGAACAGTAATGCAAAAGTTATGATGTCAAAAATCGAAGATGTAGGACCAAAATAGAACATAAACTTAGGAAGCTTCTTAGTACTCCACTTTCTTGGTTCAGATAAATAATGTTTGTTCATTGTATCGAATGGAATTGATAGACAGCTGGTACCGTACATTAAATCTAAAATGAGAAGTTGAACTGGAAGCATTGGAAGAAAAGGAAGAAATGATGATGCTACTAAAATTGATAAAATATTACCAAAGTTAGATGAAAGTGTAATTTTAATATATTTCATCGTATTTCCAAAGACTTGCCGACCAATTTGAACAGCTTTCTCTAAAATCATTAAGTCTTTATGTAACAAAATTATATCAGCAGATTTTTTAGCAATGTCTACGGCTGTATCAACGGAAATAGCAACATCGGCTGCTTTCATAGCCGGCGCATCATTAATTCCGTCTCCCATATAAGCAACAGTATGGTTATTTTCTCTTAATAATTGAATAATTTGTGCCTTTTGTTGTGGGGATAGTTTTACAAAAATATCACATTCTTCAACCATTTTCTTCAATTCAGCTGAACTTTTATTTTCTAAGTCCTTTCCCTGATACACGCAATTAATATCTAACCCAACTTGTTTGCCAACATTTCTAGTGACAGCTTCATTATCTCCAGTTAAGATTTTTACAGTAATTCCATCCCTCTTTAAAGCAGTTAATGCAGCTTTAGCACTATCCTTTGGTGGATCTAAAAATGCTAAAAATCCAGTTAAAATTAGTTCTTTCTCATCATCAACACTGAATTCACCAACAGGAGCAGGATTTTTCTTATAGGCTAGCAATACCACCCGTAACCCATCTTGATTCATTTGATTGATCTTATTTAAAATTTCTTGTCTCTGCTCTTGATCAAGCATGGTAATTTTATCGTTAATTTCCAACCGATTAGAGCAAGCAAGCATTTCTTCAGCAGCTCCTTTTGTTACTAATAAGTGTTCATGCTTCTTATTCATTACCACGACACTCATTCGTCTTCTTTTAAAGTCAAAGGGAATCTCATCAATTTTTTGATAATTTTGGTTAATTTCTTCTGTATCTAATTCATCTTTAGCTGCATTAATGATTGCCTTATCAATTAAGTCTTTCATCCCTGTTTGATAGTAACTGTTCAAGTATGATAGTTCTAAGACTTTTGATTTTTCTTCTAAATTCAAATCATAGTGACGTTCTAAAACTACTTTGTCTTGAGTTAAAGTCCCAGTTTTATCTGTGCAAAGAATATCTGCAGATCCGAAGTTTTGAATTGAATTCATTCTTTTAACAATGGTTTCGTGCCTTGCCATTTCAACTGATCCCTTAACTAGATTGCTTGTAACAATTACAGGAAGCATTTCTGGAGTTAGTCCCACAGCTGTAGCAATAGCAAAAATCAATGCATTAAGCCAATCCCCTTTGGTTAAACCATTAATTAAAAATACAAGAGGTGCAATTACGGCGGTCATAATCAATAAAATCTTTGAAACATTTTTGATTCCAATATCAAAAGTTGTTTCTTTATTTTTATTCTTGCTAAGAGTACGTGCTAAATTACCAAAAACTGTCTCATCACCTGTAGCAAATACAACGCCCATTGCAGAGCCTGAAACAATATTTGTTCCCTCATATAAAATATTCGGATAATCTAAATAGTTATCATTTTCCTTTGGCTTTTCATTTGCTAGTTTTTCAACAGGACTAGATTCACCATTTAATGAACTTGCTGAACAAAAGAGATCCTTACTTTTTAATAAATACAGATCTGCTGGTACCAGATCCCCAGCAGTTAGATTGATAATATCACCAACTACAACATCTTTAGTTGGCAATTCCTGATCTTTTCCATCTCGTTTGATATTCGTGGTTACAGATACCATATTTAATAGTGAATCAACTGCGTCACTGGTTTTAACATTCTGGATAAAACTAGTTATTCCAGAAATTAAAACCATTGTAATCATAATAATGACTGTACTGAGATCCTTTTGATCTGCAGGAACAAAAAGATAGTTAGTCAAAAAAGATAAAAGAGCTAAAAACAGTAATACTCCTGTAAATGGAGTCATGAAAGCATCAAATAAAAAATGCAATTTTGGATGACACTCTTTATTTGATACTTCATTTAACCCATCGCGCTCTAAACGCTTTTTTGCTTGCGCAGGGTTTAACCCATTAATTGACGTATCTAATTGCTTTAATACTTCACTCTTTTCTTTTCCAGCAATTTGCTTAGCTAAAGTCGCATCAGTTACTACACGATCTTTAGAGTTGAATTTTAACATAGTAATCTCTCCCTCTAAAAAATCGGCAAACAAACAAAAAGACCAACGCAAAAACTGCATTGGTCTTATAATAGCGATTTAATACTCGTCGTTCAGTTTTAACACTACGTAACGTAAAGTTTTTTCAACTAGCTGACTGGGAAAAGCCTTAACTCGACAGTTCCTGTTTGACCCGTTGGCATCTCTGGATGTTCCTGGGCATCAGCATATATTTACGTAGGAGTCTCACCTAACAGTTTATTTGCTTCTTTATTTAATTGACGACTATAGCCTAAACGACTATTTTTTATTATTCAACCGTCTTTATAATTTCTTTACTTTCTTAAAAAAATCGAAATATTTTACTTCAAGTATTCTTTAAAGAAATTATCAAGTTTACTAAAAAAGTTAAGCACTACCATTAGCACTTAACTTTTTATACACATCAATTTATTAATTATGAAACTTTATAAATTTAACCTAACTTGTCATATTCTTCATCAGAAACTGGCTCAAGCCAAGTGGTTTTACCGTCTCCGACCATTACTGCTACATGAGCAAACCATGAATCCTTGGTAGCACCATGCCAGTATTTAGTATTAGGGTTAACAATTACAACATCCCCGGGAACCATCTTCTGTGCTGGTTTACCTTCTTCTTGATACCAACCTTCACCTGCAACGGCAATTAGGATTTGAGGAATTGAGTGCATGTGCCAATCATTACGACAACCAGGCTCAAAACTTACATTACTTACACCAGTTTTAGCCTCTTTACTTGATGCTAAAGGATTGAGGTAACTCTTTCCTTGAAAGTATTTTGCGTATGCTTCGTTAAATTTACCAAAGCCAAAGACACTATTTTTTACTTCTTCTTCATTTTTTGCCATTATTTTTTCCTCCGTAAAACTCTTTATTTCTCTCATCTATTAGTTTATATCTACCCTTTATAAATTAAAAATAGTTATTTCTACTAGACATCTATGCATTTAAGGTATGGTATTTTACTACATAGGCTAAATATTTAAGATACCTCCTATAATTTGCTATATTTAAGATAATAAGAAGAAAGAGAGGGTATAACTTATGAAAATCACTTTTAAAGGTAAAGAAGTTAAATTAATAGGTACTCCGCCAGCAGTTGGTGAAGAAATGCCTAATTTTGCAGTACTAAATAAGAACAATCAAGAATTCACTAAGTCTGATTTGTTAGGTAAATTTAGTTTAATTAGTGTAGTACCAGATATTAATACTCCTGTTTGCAGTATTCAAACCAAAACTTTTAATAAAACAATGGATAAATTTCCAGAAATTAACTTTTTGACTATTTCCACTAATATCGTTGAAGACCAACAAAATTGGTGTGCTGCTGAAGATGTTAAAAATATGCAATTGATGTCTGATAAAAATTTGTCATTTGGTAAAGCAACTGGCTTATTAATTCCAGAATCTGGCATTCTTGCTCGTTCCGTTTGGGTCCTTGATCCTAATGGTAAAATTCTATACCGTGAATTAGTTGATGAAATTACACATGAGCCAAATTATGATGCAGTATTAAACGAACTAAAACAATTACATTAAGATTAACAAAATTAGTTTATAGAAAAAGTGTTTACCAGATTTTAAAGTCTTGATGGTAAACACTTTTTTCTTGATTAAAATTTAATATAAAATGGTTAAAGAACTACTACGAATAATTAAGGAGGATTAGATATGTCATTAACAGTTAATCTTTACTACACTGGTAAAAATGGAAGCGCTCGTAAATTCGCTGAAGAAATGGAAAGCAGCGGTGTAGCCGACCGTATTAGGAAAGAACCAGGAAATGAAAAATATGAATATTTCATTCCATTAGATGATCCTGAAACTATTCTTCTAATTGATAGCTGGAAAAACCAAGAATCTCTTGAAGCTCACCATGCTTCACCAATGATGCAAGAATTAGCCGACCTACGTAAAAAGTATGATCTTCATATGCGTGTAGAACGTTATATTTCTGACGAGAATGGTATTCCAAGCAGTGATCAAAAATTTATTCGAAAATAATAGATTTTTAACCATATTCAAAGACTAATAAAAAGGCGCATGCCTAATATCTAAAAAGATATTGGCCTACGCCTTTTTCTCTATATAAACTTCTAAAAATGTACTATTGTTGAACCTACTATTAGTAACATAAGAACTAGAATCAGACTTTAGGACAATCATTAAAGCGTTAGATTCACCATAGTTCGCATCTTCCCATGGCATATAAATATTTTTAGTTTTTCCAGATTTAAAAATCAAATCTACATCAACTAAATCATGGAATTTAGCTATCCGGTCAGCTAAATTATATTCTTCCGAAGTTTCAATGGTATTTACTTTATCCCAGTCAGCAATCATAGTAAACCCATCACATTCAAGGCCTGTTTTAAGGATATCACTATCTTCCTCTTCATGGCCCCAGCGATGGCTTAAGTTAGTATATACATTTTTAAAATTAAAATAAGGAATATACTCAATTGGAATTTGCTCAGACTCACAATTTTCAAAATTAAATTGAATTGCTTTTAACTTTTCCATACTATGCTTACATCCTCTCAAACTTTACTGAATTGCCACTTTATTATACAAAATTATTTAACAATTTTAACTAATTAACAAGGATGAAAAATATATAGGCTTCAATATAATACTTTTTATCTTCTTTAGATAATTTGGTCATAAGAACCCCCCCGAAATTCGTGTCCGAATTTCGAGGGTCACTACAATTCTTAGATTGGCTACTTCTTATTAACTATTTATTTTATTTAATCGCTGATTGTAAAATTAAATTGAACACTTGATAAAAAATAAAAAGTCCATTCGGACCTGTTTGATAGAATGTTAATAACCACAAAAACTTTCTATTGGAGGTCAAAATGGACTCTTTACATTCTACCATGAACCAGCACGTTAAAGGCAAGCATTTATCATTTGAAGAGCGAGTTATTATTCAATTGCGTTTGAAAGATGGCTATTCTTTGCGTGCAATTGCCCGTGAACTTAACTGTTCTCCTTCTACTATCAGCTATGAGGTTAAGCGTGGCACTGTAAAACTGTATCATGGTAAAGTCAAAAAATATAAGGCTACTCAAGGGCATGATGCATATAAAGCTCATCGTAAAAATTGTGGGCGCAAATCAGACTTTCTCAGGAAAGCTCAATTCATGCGCTATGTCCACAAGCATTTTTTTAAAGATGGCTGGTCGCTTGATGTGTGCAGTAATCGTGCTACTGCTGTTGGCGAATTCGCTAGCAGCGATGTTGTCTGCACCAAAACTCTTTATAATTACGTTGATCAAGGCTTATTAGGAATTTATAATTACGACTTGCCAGAGAAGCTTAAACGCAATACTAAGCTTCATCGTATTCGCAAAAATAAGAAAAAACTTGGCAGAAGCATTGAAGAACGTCCTAAAGAGATCAATAAACGTAATGAATTCGGTCATTGGGAATGCGATTTAGTTCTCGGACATAAGAGCAAAGATGATGAGGTACTGCTAACCTTATCTGAGCGTATGAGTCGTGAGTTTTTAATTCTTCGTATTCCTGACAAGACTTCTGTCAGTGTCATGCAGGCCTTTAAAGAACTCCAAAGGCAATACAGCGAACATTGGAATGATATTTTTAAAACCATTACCACTGATAATGGCTCAGAGTTTGCAGATCTTTCCAACCTAGAAAAAGTATCCAATACACTGGTTTACTATGCCCATCCTTACACTTCTTGTGATAAGGGAACAGTTGAAAGACACAATGGTCTTATTCGCAGATTCATTCCTAAGGGAGAAGCAATAGCTAACTATTCTTTACAAGACATCATTAATATTGAAACCTGGTGCAATTCTTTGCCAAGAAAGATACTGGCCTATCATACACCAGATGAAATCTTTGAAAGAGAATTAGATCTAATCTATCAAGCAGCTTAACTAAAAGTGTTCAATTTATTATTGCAATTTGCGTATTTTATTTAATTTAAACTGATCGACATAATCTGCTAAATACTTCACGGTCAGGCTGTGCGGATCTTTAATTAATTCTAATGGTCTACCTTTAGCCACTAACTTTCCTCCATTTTCACCACCACGTGGCCCTAAATCAAGCATGTAGTCAGTATTAACGATTAAGTTAAGATCATGCGTAATAGTAATTATAGTTGCGCCTTGATCAAGAAGTTTTTGCATTACATGAACTAATACCTTTACATCTAAGGGATGCAGACCAATAGTAGGTTCATCAAAAACAAATAAGGTATCGTCTTGTCTCTGACTTAAGTGTGTTACTAATTTTAATCTCTGCGCTTCCCCACCAGACAAAGTTGGTGTACTTTCTCCTAAGTGTAAATAATCAAGACCTACTTCTTTCAATAAAAGTAGATCGCGTTCAATTTTTGGAATCTCTTTAAAAATTGGAATAGCTTCGTTTATATCCAGGTTAAGAACATCAACAATCGAAAGATCATGCCATTTAACTTTTTGAATTTTTTGATTATATCTATCTCCATGGCAAGTAGGACAGGTTTGCTGCATATCAGGCAAAAACTGAATATCTAAAGTAACGATTCCTGTACCACCACAAGTTGGACAAGCTCCTTCTTTATTATTATAAGAAAAGTAACTTGGAGTATAATGCTTTTCTTTGGCTAAAGGTTGCTGAGCAAAGAGCTTACGCAAATTATCCATAATCGAAGTATAAGTTGCGACTGTTGAACGCGTACTCTTTCCAATTGGAGAAGCATCCACACTTACAACATGGTGCACAGGAGAATTAAATTCTTTAACTTGCTTTGGTAAAGGCTCTCCCTTATCTTGGGCCTTAATTGCTGGAACAATAGAATCTAAAATTAAACTAGTCTTACCTGCTCCTGAAAAGCCAGTTACAGCAGTAATTTGATTTACAGGAATGCCTGCTTTAATATCATGTAAATTAAAATAGTGATCTACTTCAAAAGTAATTTGGTCGGAATTAACTTGATCACTAACTTTACGAGCCATTAAATCGGCTTTGCCATCTAAATAAGGTGCAATTAAAGATTGAGGATCTTTTTCAATTTCTAAAGGAGTGCCTTGATCCAAAATTTCTCCTCCAGCTTCACCAGACCCAGGACCGATTTCAATAATTTGATCAGCTGCTTTTATAATATCAACATTATGATCAACGACCACAAGGGAATTACCTTGTGCAACTAATTTACGCAATACTTTAATTAATCCATCAACATTAGCAGGATGTAATCCAATTGAAGGTTCATCTAAAACGTATAAAACTCCGGTAGTTTCTGTACGTAAAGTTCTAGCAAGTTGGATTCTTTGTAATTCACCAGTAGACAAGGTATTCCCAGCTCGTGCCATGGTTAAATAATCTAATCCTAAATCCAGTAATGGCTGCAAATTATTAATAAATTCATTGAGTAGGGCTTTAGCCATGGGATGCATATTTTCTGGCAGACTAACGAGAACTTCTTTACTCCATTTAGGCAAATCGCCTAGTTGCATATGTTGAACTTGATCAATATTTTTTCCATTAACTAACTGATTAAGTAGTTCTGGACGAAGACGCGTTCCATGACAAACCGGACAAGTTGAATAAGTAAAAAATTCTGCAAGACGTTTCTGTGCTCGTTCACTTTTACTACTTTCAGCTGATTTTAAAACGGCTTGATGCGCATTTTCATATAAAGCATTAAAATTATGAAAAACTCGACCGGTTCCTGACAAAAAATCCATCTGGTACTTCTTTTCAGGACCATTTAAAACAAAATCTTTCTCTTTCTCAGTTAAATCCTTATAAGGAATGTCAATTCTAACGCCCGCATGTTCAGCCACATTTGGCATAAAGTTCCTTCCTGGTAAATTCCAAGAAGCTACAGCACCGTTTCTAATCGAAAGATTGGGATCGGTAATTAATTTACTTTCGTCTAATTGGCGTACCTTACCAGTTCCACTGCAACGCTCACAAGCTCCATCAGAATTAAAAGAAAAATCTTCCGCACTTGGAACGTGAAACTTTACACCACAAGTTGGACAAGTAACCTGCCCCATCTCATCTCCGGACTTAGACATTGCTTCTGCAATATCTAAACTTGGGGCAACTCGGTGTCCATTCGGACAGACCGGTGAACCTAATCTTGAAAAAATTAGCCGTAAAACATTATATGTTTCAGTAGTTGTTCCAACAGTCGCTCGTTCATTAGGAACACTTGGTCTTTGGCGCAAGGCTAAGGCAGATGGAATATGTTTTACACTAGTTACATCCGCTTGCGCACCTTGCTTAATTCGTCGACGCATATAGGTAGATAGAGCGTCCAAGTAGCGCCGCGACCCTTCTTCATATAAAATTCCCATTGCCAGGGATGACTTTCCTGACCCCGAAAGTCCTGAAATAGCCACAAACTTATGAAGTGGGATATCTACATTAATATTCTTCAAGTTATGAACACGTCCATCACGAACTTCAATCTTTTTTGGGACTGCCATTTTATTTCCTTCTTTATCATTTCTATAATTTACATCTATATATTATAGGAAACTTTTTACTCAGTTGTTAAATTATCGTTTTTAACACATATTTATGTGGAGTTTTCTCTATTACAGTTTATAGCTATTGTTTACTGCTCCTTACCCGATCTTTCTAAAGTGGAAAAATGTTATAAAAAGTTATAAAATTAAATAAAAGTTATAAAAAGTTATAAAAAGAGGTGTAACTAAATGGAAAATCCTTTTAATCCTAGTTTTGGAAAAATGCCCAGTGTTTTCTTAAATCGTGATTCATTAACTCAACGTATAGTTACTGAATTGAACCGAGTGGGATCGCCTTTTCAAACATCCCTTCTTTACGGGCAACGTGGTTCGGGAAAAACTACATTGATGACAGAAGTTTCTAATTTAATAAGTAAAGATAAAAATTGGTTAGTAATCAATTTAGTTCTAGATGATGATCTCTTAATCTCCCTAATAAATCAATTACAACGACATCTTCTTAACTTGAAGATTATAAAAAATATCGACCTAAAGATGAACTTCTTTGGACTAGATATGAGTGCTAGTTTCCATCAACAGGCTGAATCTAATTTTCAATTATTATTCCAAGATGCCTTAGAGAAACTAACAAAAAAAGGGTTTCATGTTTTAATTAACATTGACGAAGTACATTTAACACCATTATTAAAAAAATTTGCTAGTTGTTATCAAATTATGATTCGAAACAATCTTAATGTTTCTTTACTTATGGCAGGTTTACCAGAAAATGTTTCAGAAATCCAAAATGATGATGTTCTTACCTTTTTATTGCGTGCCAATCGAATCGTTTTGAATCCTTTAGATATTGAAAGTATAAAAAATAGTTATCAGCACATTTTTAGTAAAGCTAGCTATACATTTTCGACTGAAACTCTTTTATATATGACTAAACAAACTCAAGGATTTGCTTACGCTTTTCAATTATTGGGCTATCATTCATTCCTCCAATAAGACGATTTCTATATCTGATATAAACAACATCTTAGACATCTATATTAGTGAATTAAATAGAAATGTTTACTTCAAAGTTTATAGTGACATGTCTGAACGTGAAAAAGAATTCGTACAAGCTATGGTTAAATCTAAGCAACACAAGGTTAAAAGTCAGGTTATTGGTAATCTTATGGAAAAAGGACCTAATTACATTGCTGTCTATCGCCGGAAATTAATTGATGACCAAATTATTAAACCGAATGGTTATGGCTATGTTAGCTTTTTGTTACCTTACTTCGATAAATTCGTTGAACAAGAGATGATTTTAGATGAATTTTAAAATTAATCTAGAACTTTTTAGTTTCTCTCTTTCTTATCCCTCATGATTTAACTAAATATAAATAAAATGAGCAATAGCTTTCCTACAGTTCATATAGAAACTATTACTCATTTTATTTTACATTCATATCTAAGCTTGCTTTAGTGCTTTATATACTTCAGTCGCAAAAGATAAAATCCTATCAACATTAATGCACTTATGCAAAACAATTCTAGAATCACCTAAAAAGTATAATGAAGTATAAAATTGTGCCGCAAAGTATAATGAAGTATAATGAAGTATAAAATCATGCCGCAAAGTATAATGAAGTATAATGAGGTTTTAAAATGTACAGTGAAAATCCATTTGATGCGGAATTCGGTGGAATTCCTGAACTATATCTTGATTTTAATAATGATGCTGTCAAATATGCTAAAAGAGCACACCGTTACAAAAAACATCCCACTTACTCACTTTTTATTACTGGTGTTCGTGGTTCAGGTAAAACAGTTTTTATGAACAAAGTTGGCAAAGAACTTAATAAATATGATGATACAATCGTAGTAACTCTTCATAATACTGAAGATTTATTTCGTATAATGTACATTAAGCTAGCCCCAATGCTTAACAAATTAAAAAAGTGGTCTTCGTCTGTTTCAATTAACTTACCATTCGTTTCTATAAATTTTGCTGAGGCAAATGAAAAACATGATGAAATCTACTATAAAACTGAAATTACTAAAATTTTAAAATTATTGAAACAAGCTAACATGCGAGTCGTATTTTGTATTGATGAAGTTTCTAATACACCAGCAATTCAAAAATTAGCTGAAGAATTTAATAATTGGAGCTTAAGTGAACTGCAAGTTTCTGTTATCATGACTGGATTGTTGAAGGAAGTGGCGGAACTTTCTAGTTCGCATAATTTAACTTTTTTAGTACGCGCTGATAGGTTTCACGTTAATAAATTGCAAAAATTATCAATTGCTCAAGCGTATATTAAAGTATTTGACATTACAAGTGACCAAGCTGAAGAAATGGCCGAGATGACACAAGGTTATGCTTATGCTTTTCAATTAATTGGCGATTTGATGTATGAAGAGCTATCTACTGGTAAAAATTTTGAAGAATCCTGGAATTATACTAAGTTAGCTTTTAAAGATACGCTTTTCAATCAAGCGTATGATGTCATCTCACATGAATTAACAGAAATTGATTTTCAATTTCTCTACGAGATGTCAAAAAATAATAATATTAGTGCAATTATTGAAAAAATGGGTAAAAGCAAGCAATACGTAAATATGTATCGTACTAAGCTAATTAAATATAATTTAATCAAAACAATCATTCGCGGTAAATTAGGATTCACCCTACCTTTATTTAGGGAATTTATCCAAGCAAAATATGATGAATTAAATTGGGGATAAAAAAACTGAAATGATCAAATCATGTCCAGTATTGTTTTGTAATTATTTACTTTTTAAAATAAAATTCGTTTTAACCTAAATAATAAATAAACTAAAACGGGTGGAGCCAATCAACTTCACCCGTTTTACTTTGTCAAAATTTACTACTAAATTATTTTAAACTAACTTTTAATTTTCAAATTTAATGGCTTGATCCTTAAATAATTCATAGGTAATCAAGTCAGAAGTATCCAAATTTTCATTATTCATATCCACAGCATTAATTTGGTTATTATCGTAAGTAGTAAAATATAAAATTCCCTTATCCAAATTCATACAGTCTGAATACATGGTAAATTCAAATACATTATCTTCAACTTCATCGGTACCCTTTGCTTGTTCAACCGAATGTAAAATATGGAAGAAATTAGTTACATTTTCAACTTCATCATTACCTTTTGGTGAATGAGCTAATACAAAAGATGCCTTAATAAAGCGAGAATTTGAATCTGTTCCGCCTGGTAAATGATGGGTCCCTAATCCACGACTATACAGATTAATATCTGCATTAGGTACAAGTGTATTTTTAGGTTGAGCTGGAGAAACCGAAGCAAAGTTAGCCAAGGTTTCAACTTGAGCTGGAAAGACAGGATTATTTGTTAAAGTATTAACTGGGTTGTCATAAACGTGTAAACCAGTTTCTGTTGATTCAATAACTATACTCTTACCACTTTTATCACCCATTAACCAATGAAGAGTAGTAACTGGTAAATCTTTAGAGAAACTTTCATCAGTAATATTAGTTTCAGACAATAATTTCTTTACATCTTCAATAGTTTCACAACTGCTTAGTAAATATGGGATCAGTTCAAAAGAAGTAACATTCTTTTTGCTTTCATCTACAGCAAAATATTTACCAGGACCAGTGAAATTTAATCCGGCTATTCCTAATCCTTTTTCATTGATAGCATCACAATACAATGGATAGTCATTGGCAACTACTGAAACACCGATCATTGCATAATGAGTATCTTGTGTTGGTAAATGACGATAATTAAGTTGATAATTTCTAGGAGTAATTACCACTTTCTGACCATAGGCAATTTCATAATCTAAATTTCTACCAAAATAATTATCTTTTGGACTATATAAAATTGATGTACACATCTTAATTTCCTTCTCTTCTCAAAAATCTTTTCACTTTCTATTGTAGTCTTAAAATGTAATAAATTCCCTTAACTTGTCTTGGATGCAACTTTAAATAAAAAAAGTAGAACATGAATTAAGAAGAGTAACCTTTATTCTCATACGCTAAGTGCATAGTATTTTTTACTACTTACTAAGAAAAAGTTAACTTTCACTAAAAATATATAACTATTTCACCATTAATTATTCACATCTCCCAAATGAACTTGTTGTCGAATGGAGGTGATAACAGTTACATGAAAAGTGTCAGAAAAACAATTAAGCTCTTTCTTCTATTAGGTCTTGTTTCTGTAAGTGTTAATACTTATAAGAATAATCCTACTGTTCGCACGGCTACTAACGATTCAATTAGTACATTAAAGGAAAAAATATCAACCTTAGATGCTAGCGATCTTAATCCATTAAAGATAGTTCCACCTAAAGTTTCCGATCGACCTTCTGATCAGACGCTATCCTCGGAATCAGATAACCAATAGCCAAATCAGCCAGTAACTTCTAATTTTAGTGAAGGACAAAATCAAGAGACTTCCAGCAACCAGACTTGGAACCATGCTAAAGCAAATGTCTTTATTGATATTTCAAATAATGATGAATTAGGTCATGCAATTGGCTTACAACATACTAATATAGCTTCTGTAATGTATCCGGCAGGATCCTATTATTCTATTCAAGAGCAAGATATTAATGCCGCTAGAGATTTATACAAATCCGCATATGCGGCATAAAAAGAGTTTCGTAAACAAGTCTTAATTTGATTTAAAACATAACTCTTTAGAAAGTAAAAGCACTGATATATCAACGTTTATTTAACGATGATTATCAGTGCTTTATTTTAATGTTTTTCCCTGGATACTTTTATTATTTTTGACACTTAAAGAACCAGCGAGTTGCCTTTTTATCTTTCATTTCTAGACTAAAGTCAGATCCAACTTCAATTGAGTTAAATCCAGCATGTTTCAATAACTGTTTAATGGTATCTAAATCATATGCTCTTTCATAGTGAGTTTCAGATAAACGATCATATTCGCCATTGGGTAGACGATTAAAGAATGTTAGATCATGGATCACCCCATGTTCGACATCATCATTGGCATAACTCTGCCACATAAATGCTCGACGATGATCATCATCTTGATAATTGTACATATAGCCTGGGTAAATATCGTCAGTTTGATGAGGTGTAATTACATCGAAAAGAAATACACCATCATCTTTTAAATGATTGGCGACCTCAGAAAATACTTGAAACAAGTCAGCTTCGTCATCAAGATAACAGGAAGAGTCCGCATAGCAAGTAATTACATCGAATTTTTCAAGGCCACTTAAATCTCGCATATCAGCTTGCACCAACTGTAAAGAAACATTATTTTCAGTACTATGTTGATCTGCTAAACTAAGCATTTCATCTGAAAAATCAGCTACCGTGACATTTATACCATCTTTAGCAAGTAAAACAGCTAATCGTCCACTACCACCAGCTAGGTCGAGTAGCTTACCATTCTTTTTATTAATATTAGCTAAGGTGAATTTTTCCCAGCTCTTGTACATATCTGAATCAAACAACTGATCATATAATTGGGCAAAAGTTTGATAAATCATTTTTATTAATCCGATCTATTTAAATTATTATTCTCTTAATATTAACCCAATTATTAAAGATATTAAAACTATTTCTTACAGTTATTTCTTCTTTCGCATATCCCAACATGTCCAGCCCATTAATAAAATAATCAACATAATGATCGCGTAAGCGAAAACTACTGCATCTCTTTTAGGCATCATATTAAAGGAAACAAAAGTAGCTGGTAAATTACACAAATTCAAGAAAATCAAAACAATTGAACTGACCCACCCTAGAATTGACCAAATCTTTCTATTCTTAAATTGTCCCATCATTCTCCTATCATCTGTCATAATTAAAAGTGGCACAATTGAAAATGGTACTGCAAATGCTAGAAAAACTTGAGAATTTTCCAAAAGCATGTTTAGGGCAAAATGTTGCTGAGAAATTGAATCTTTTGCTGTCATCAATACACACATAATAACTGGAATCACAGATAATAATCTAGTAAATAATCGTCTTGCCCATAGTGGCATCTTTAAGTGAATAAAGCCTTCCATTACTACCTGTCCAGTGAGAGTTCCAGTAATTGTTGAATTTTGACCAGAAGCAAGAAGTGCAACTGCAAATAAGACTGATAAAATTCCTGTCTTAGCTACTGAGATCAAAATTGGATTGCTTAACATAGTCGTATTGCTTAGAGCATCATACAAACCAAAGAATGAACTATCTTTGACTGCACCACTTTTAAAAACAGCAGCTCCCATAATTAATAAAAGTACATTAACAAAAAAGGCAATAATTAATTGAATATTTGAATCCCACGTAGTAAAACGGACTGCATTTTGAACATCTGCAAGATTATCATGGTTAATTTTTCTAGTTTGGCAAATAGATGAATGCAAATAAAAATTATGCGGCATCACAGTGGCACCAATTATTCCCAAACTTCCTGTTAAAGGTGATAATCCATTAACTACGGGATGCTGAGCTACTAATTCTGGAGATGGCAATGCAGACAAAAAAATATTTTTCCAGTTAGGATTAGCTAACATGACTTGATAAGTAAAAACCAGTAGTATCACCATAATCAAGCAGGATACCAGGGCTTCTATTTTTCTAAATCCCACTTTTGACAATAACAATAAGAGTAATACATCAAAGACAGTGATAAAAGTTGCAATAACTAGGGGAATCTTAAATAAAAGATTTAAAGCAATTGCCGCTCCAATAACTTCCGCTACATCAGTTGCCATAATTGCTAGTTCAATTATAATCCAAAGGATAAAACTTAATCTTTTACTAGTACGTGCACGAATGGCTTGTGCTAGATCCATTTGAGTAACGATTCCTAGTTTTGCGGCCATATATTGTAAAAGCATAGCCATTAAACTAGAAATTAAAATAGTAGAAATCAAAAGATAATTAAAACTCTGACCACCATTAATTGAAGCTGCCCAGTTTCCTGGATCCATGTATCCAACAGCAACTAATGCACCAGGACCAGTATATGCTAAAAGCATCCTGAAGAAATTACGAGTTCTCGGAACTGGAATAGTACTATTAATTTCTACTAAAGATTTACCATTTGCGTATGAAATAAAACTATGATCTTCCATCTTTACCCCTATCCATGAATTCCAAGGGTCATCCGGGCCACTCTAGACATCATACTTGGATTCCATTGCGGATACCAAACGAGTTTAATTTGGCACTCATCAACTTCATCAACACTTTTGGCAGCTTTAGTAATTTCGTGATCTAACCACTCACTTAGAGGACATCCCATAATCGTTAAAGTCATCGTAATCTGACATTTTGTCTCGCTTACTTCAATACCATAAATCAATCCCAAATCAACGATGTTAACCTGCAGTTCTGGATCAATTACTTTTTTTAAGGCTTGGTAAACTTTCTTTTCGGTATTAGATAATTTCTCTATTTCTAGCACTATCCAATTGCTCCTTCCATTTGGAAGCTAATCAAGCGATTAAGTTCGACTGCATATTCCATTGATAATTGCTTAGTAAAGGGTTCAACAAAGCCCATAATAATCATTTCAGTTGCTTTTCTTTCTGGGATGCCACGACTTTCTAAATAATACAGCTGGTCTTCAGAAATTTTAGAAACTGTGGCTTCATGTTCCATCGCTACATTTGAATTTTCAATAGCATTAGTTGGGATCGTATCAGAAGAAGACATATCATCCATAATAATCGTGTCACATTCCACGTGTGCCTTTGAGCCATCTGATTTTTTAGAAAACTTAACACTACCGCGATAATCTGTTGACCCACCACCCTTGGCAATTGACTTAGACACAATTGAGCTAGAAGTATTAGGAGCATTATGAAACATTCCAGCTCCAGAATCTTGGTGAATACCGTGGTGTGCAACTGCAATTGAAAGCATAGTACCGCGAGCACCTTCACCATTTAAATAGACACTTGGATATTTCATGGTAACTTTCGCACCTAAATTACCGTCTACCCATTCCATTGTTGCATGCTTTCCAGCAACTGCACGCTTTGTTTCTAGACTATAGACGTTATCAGACCAGTTTTGAATGGTAGTATAACGACAATATGCATTATCTAAGACATTTACTTCAACAACTGCCGCATGTAAAGAATCTGAAGAGTATTGCGGAGCAGTACATCCTTCAACATAATCAAGATGCGCGTCCTCATCAACAATGATCAAAGTTCTTTCAAACTGGCCTGAATTTTCTGCATTTAATCTAAAATATGCCTGAACTGGTGTTGGAACTTGTACTCCTTTTGGCACATAAATAAAAGTTCCTCCTGACCAAACAGCACAGTTTAAGGCAGAAAATTTATTTGAATCAATTGGAACTAACTTACCAAAGTATTTTTTGAATAAATCAGGATACTCCTGCAAAGCTGTATCCGTATCAGTAAAAATGATCCCTAGTTTATCAAATTGTTCTTTCATTTTATGATAAACCATTTCGGATTCATACTGTGCAGCCGAACCCGCTAAGTATTTTCGTTCTGCTTGCGGTACACCAAGTCGCTCAAAAGTATCCTTAATATCTTGTGGTACATCCTTCCAATCACGATATTTTTTATCGGTCATTTTTTGATAATACAGCATATTATCTAAATCAAGCCCTGAAAGATCGGGACCAAAATCTGGCATTGGCATTTTTTCATAAATATGAAAAGCCTTTAAACGATAATCTAACATCCATTTAGGTTCATGTTTTTCTGCTGAAATTTGTCGAACTACTTCTTCTGTTAAGCCACGACCAGTTGAAAATTTCGGTTCTACATTATCGTGAAAGCCGAACTGATAATCTTCGTCTTTAACTATATCCTCTGCTTTAGTCATTTTCTTCTTCCTTTTCTTTACCAAGTAATGCTCGATCTAGTCCCCACCATGCTAAAGTAGCGCATTTGATTCGGGCAGGAAATTGCATAATATTTACTAATACTTGGGCGTCTCCTAATTGTTCTAATTTTAAAGTGTCGCTTTTCTTGTCGGCTGCTAAGTTTGAAAATAGCTGTGAAAGCTCAATTGCTTCTTTGATACTTTTTCCTTTTACCAAGTCTGTCATCATACTGGCAGACGCTTTACTGATTGTGCACCCTTCGCCGTTAAAAGCAATTTTTTTAATTTTATTATTTTCAATCAAAATTGTCAGATGAATTTTATCACCGCAACTTGGATTATATACAGTAGTTTCATGACTAAAATCAGTTAGTTGTCCATAATTTCGCGGCATTTGAGCATGATCTAAAATTACAGCTTTATATAAACTTCTTAATTTATCTAAACTCACTGAAAAACTCCTTTGCTTCGTGGAGAGAACTTACTAATTTATCAATATCATCTTTAGTATTATAAATAGATAAACTAGCTCGAACAGTTGACTCCGTATTAAGGCTAGCCATTAGCGGCTGAGCACAATGATGGCCAGCACGAACTTCAATTCCGTCCAAATCTAGTGCAGTTGCTAAGTCATGGGGATGAATATTCTTTAAATTAAAAGATATTACTCCAATGCGACCATTACTTTTTTGTGGACCATAGATTGTTAATCCTGAAACATTTTTAAGCTTTTCTAAGGCATAACTTGTCAATTCCTGTTCATGTTTTTGAATAAGCTCAAAGTCTAGAGACTGCAGATAATCAATTGCTGCTCCAAGTCCAATGGCACCAGCAATATTTGGTGTACCAGCTTCAAATTTATATGGTACTTCTGCCCATGTTGCTCCTTCTCTAGTTACATTAGCAATCATTTCACCACCCAAACGATAAGGTTGCATTTTATCTAAGAGATCTTTTTTCCCATATAAAACACCAATTCCTGTCGGAGCAAACATTTTATGGCCAGAAAAAGCATAGAAATCTACATTTAATTCAGCTACATCAATTGGAAAATGTCCAACTGCTTGTGCACCATCAACTACAACAATTGCTCCTTTTTCATGAGCTAGATCAGTAAGCTCCTTAATTGGATTAATTGTGCCCAAAACATTGCTTACATGCGTCAAGGCAACAATTTTAGTTTTTGAATTGATCTTACTTTTTAAATTTTTAATATCAAGTAAGCCATCTGAATTTATTTCAATAAAATTTAACTTAGCCTGTTTTCTTTTAGCAAGTTGCTGCCAAGGCAAAAGATTACTATGATGTTCCATAATTGAGACTAGGATCTCATCCCCTGCCTGAATATTTTGTTCACCGAAGCTAGCTGCAACTAAATTTAAACTATCAGTACATCCAGAAGTAAAAATAACTTCTTTAGCATTATTTGCGCCAATAAAATTAGCCACCTTTTGACGGCTTGATTCATATTGATTAGTAGCTCTTAAGCCTAATGCATGGACTCCGCGATGGACATTTGCACGTTCTTTTTCATTAAAATCTCTAACTTTTTCTTCAACAAACTTCGGTATTTGGCTAGTTGCAGCATTATCTAGATAAACAAGAGTTTCATCATTAATCTTTTGATTAAAAATTGGAAAATCCTGCTTTATTTTTTCAGTGTTTAATTTGGCCATCGATCAGTTTTCTCTCTAGAATATCAATCATTTTTCTGCGAACATCTTTATTTGGAATTGCATCTAAAACCGCACCTAAAAAGCCACGTATAACTAATCTTTGTGCCTGATCGTAAGGAATTCCTCGACTCATTAAATAGTTCATTTGGACTTTATCAACTGGACCAACACTAGCAGCATGAGCTGCAATAACGTCATTTTCATCAATTAAAAGTAATGGATTAGCATCCCCATGAGCTTCATCCGACATCATTAGGACTCTATTTTGTTGATCAGCTTTTGAGCCATGTGCACCATGCACAATTTGACCAATTCCATTGAAGATCAACCTGGAATTTTCTAGTAAGACCCCACGTTGATTAATTAATCCAGTTGAGTGCGGACCACGATTAGTTACGCGGTTATTTATGCCCACTCTTTGATCTCCTGTGGTAACTGCGATGGCCTTAGAATCCGCAAAGCTTCCTTCCCCAACTAACTCAGAATCAAGATCTCCCAGTGTATTGCAATCGTTCATAAAAGCAATTGCCCATTCAACATGGGCGTCTTTTTCAATTTTTGCTCGACGATTAAAGTAAAGCGTTGTGTCTTGGCTAAGTTCATCAAGTGAAGAGAATTCAATATGACTCCCAGGACGTGCTATAAGCTCCACCATTAAACTGGCTGAACTTGCTTTTTTATCCTTATCTTGAATTTCTTCTAAAAATTTTACTTTACTATTATTATCGGCAACGATTAAAAGGTGAGAAATATAGGTATCTTGAGTTGGGCTTAAAGAAATTGTAATCGGTTCGGTTAAGATAGTATCTTTAGGAATATAGAGGAAAAGTCCAGAATTTAAGTAGGCATAATGATAGGCAGTTAATTTATCTTCATTATGTTTAATTACTGACCCTAAAGTTGACTGCACAAGTTCGGGATATTTTTTACTTGCTGTAAAAATATCGGTTAAAATGATGCCTTTCTTTTCTAAAAGCTTCTGCTCCTCTTTTAAAGAAAAGTCAGCTTGATTAGACCAGGGAAAATCTTCTTTTTTAATTAAAGGCCAATCGTGATAAGAAAATCGCTGCATTTTAGGATAATCCAGTTCTTCTAGTCTTTCAAAGGATTTAATTCTTAAATCAGTTAACCATGAGGACTCATTATTTTTATGAGAAAAATTAAGCAAATTTTCTTTAGTTAGCATAAGCACTCCTAATTCTCATCAACTAATTTAATATCTAAGCCAAGTTCGTCACGTAAACCTGCATATCCCTCTTGTTCAAGCTTCTTAGCTAAATCAGGACCTCCATCTTTTACAACTCGTCCATCCATCATGACATGTACAATATCTGGGACGATGTAATCAAGCAAACGTTGATAGTGCGTTATCATTAAAGCACCAAAATTATCTCCTCGCATTGCATTAACTCCACGCGATACTACTCGTAATGCATCAATATCAAGGCCAGAATCAATTTCATCTAAAATTCCAAAACTTGGTTTAATCATTAGCATCTGTAAAATTTCATTACGTTTCTTTTCTCCACCTGAAAATCCTTCATTAAGATATCGTTCAGTCATGGCCTCATTCATATCTAACAAATCAAGATTCTTATCCAATTCATTCAAGAAAGTCATCACTGATATTGGATCATCTTTTGGTCGACGAGCATTAATTGCAGCACGTAAAAATTCTGCATTAGTTACACCAGGTACCTCTGCTGGATACTGCATTGCTAGAAATAGCCCCTTACGAGCTCGCTCATCTACGGGCATTTCAACAATGCTTTCATTATTTAACAGAATATCTCCTTGAGTAACATGGTAGCGGGGATTTCCCATAATTGTTTCAGATAAAGTAGATTTTCCTGTTCCATTAGGCCCCATAATTGCGTGGATTTCACCAGTTTTCAGACTTAAATTCACGCCTTTAAGGATCTTTTTTCTACTCTTCTTATCCTTATCCTCAACTTCAACATGTAAATCTTTAATTTCTAACGTAGCCATGTAAATCCTCACCTTTTATCATTCTATATTTAGTGTTATCAGCTCTAGCTAACATACAACATATAGATAATATTAATCCTATTAAAGCTATAATTTTAGTCTTGACTTTTGATTAGAAGTTCTTAGCCCTATTCTAATAACAAGTAAACTTTATTTATTTATCAAAAAAACTCTGCTGAAAAATCAGCAGAGCTAAATATTTAATCTTCCTCTAAAACGGAAGCTACTTTTTTAGTTTTAACAAAATAAACAACTAATCCAACTACTAAACCAACTAATGCTGGTACGAGCCATGAAAGTCCCATGTTTGCTAATGGTAAATGATTTCTAAGCGAAGCAACCGCTAAACCAAACGAGCTTTGACTTACAACGCTCGGAAAAGCAACTACCATGTCACCTAAAGCAGGAACAACAGTAAATAGGATTACAAAGAAGTAAACAACCCCATCTGTTTTAAATAATGGTGAAAAAACAGATAATAAGATTAATACCATTGATAATGGGTATAAGAACATCAACATTGGAGTTGACCAAGCGATGATTGTGTCTAATCCAAAGTTAGCTGCTAAGAATGATGCTAAACAACTAAGTGCCAACCAAGCATGGTAGCTGACTTGTGGGAAGTGCTTATGGAAGTCTTGTGCAAAAGCTGCAACTAATCCAACAGCAGTAGTTAAACAAGTAACAGTTAATAAGAAAGCAAGCAAGGCTTGACCAAATACACCACCATAAACATTAACGATTTGGTTAAATGCAACACCACCATTATCTGAAACCTTAAAACGGCCTAAGGACATTGCACCCATTAAGATTAACAATAAATAGATAAAGCCAATAGCAAGAACTGCTAACAAACCAGATTTAGCAACTACTTTAGATACGCTCTTAGCATCTTTTTGTCCCATACCACGAACAGCTGTAACAACTGTAATACCAAAGGCTAAACCTGCTAAAGCATCCATTGTGTTATAGCCTTCTAAGAATCCGTTAACTAATGCTCCGTGCTTGTAAGCACTTGTTACAGCTGCAGTTTGTGGGTTACCCAAAGGACGAGCAAAAGCAACAACGAATACTAAAAATAATAGAGATAAAAATAGTGGGTTTAATACTTTACCAACGTTAGACAAGATGTTGTTTTGATGGTAAGAAAATGCAAAGGCCGCTAAAAAGAATAAAGCAGAGAAGACTAATAAAGCCGGTCCCTGAGCATTCTTAGGAATAAATGGTGCCATTCCAACTGTAAATGAAACAGTGGCTGTTCTTGGAGTACCAAACAAAGGTCCAATTGTAGCATGGATTAAAACCATAAATACTACTGCAAATCCTGCACCTAAAGGCTTTCCAATGTCATAGACTCCATCAGCGTGGGTAATTGCAACAGCTAACACTGATAATAAAGGCAGTAATACACCAGTGATTAAAAATCCAACAGCAGCTGTTCCCCAATTTGCGCCAGCAAGTTGTCCTAAATGTAATGGAAAAATTAGGTTACCAGCCCCAAAGAATAAACCGAATAGCAAGGAAGCAACTACGAGATAGTCCTTCCATGTTAATTTACGTGATGTATAATCTGTCATCATATTCCTTCCCTCCAGAAAATAAACATCTGAATACAAAAAAAGTCCCTCAACCAAATTACTTTGATTGAGGGACGCTTCAGCGTGGTACCACCCTTTATTTATATTGTTATCACTAACAATACCTTTCACGTGCAGCCAATTACTTGGCGATACGTTAGCACTATAATGGGTGCTCCCACTTCTTCTTACTCAAGATTAAGAATTAGAACTCGAAAGTGATTTTCATTTAATCTTAGAATTTATCTCCTCACACCTAACGAGACTCGCTGTAAATTAAGACTAAACTACTCTTCTTTCTCTTTGTTTTCAGATTAATTAAATTTGTTAATAATTATTTTAATATAAACATCATAAATGTCAACAATTTTTTTATATTTTTTCTTGTTAAAAAATCAATTTTATTATCTAACTGTATTATCACCTGATAGAGTACTTAAAATAAGGGTGGATTTATCATGTTCATCCCCTCTTTGTGCAGTTACACCACGTTTTCCAAAAAGTGAATTATCTCCGCTCAAAGTAGAGAGTTGATATTGAGCTACTTTAGTATTTTCAACCAAAGTATCACCAGAAGTAGTTGAAACCCTAAGTTCATCGCCTACTTCACTATTCTTCATCTTAAAATCTCCGCTTACTAACTTAACTTTTCCCTGATTTACTACTACATCCGTACAATCAATATCTCCTGATGTAGTAGTTAATTTAGCATCTTCAACTTCTACTTTCTTCAAATCTAGGTCTCCACTTACTGCAAACCCCATTAAAGCTTCTAATTTTAAACTTTCTAAACTAGAATCTCCACTTACCGAGCTCGCATTTAACATGTGTAAGTGCTGATCTTCTGGCACAGTAATTACTAACTCTCCCCTGTCTTTATCTGTAACTATGTTTATTTCAATAATCCCTTTTTTCCAAAACTTACCTGGTTTACGCTCTACCTTAGGTTCTTTAATTTCAAGCAAGTTTTCATTAAAGACTAAACTTGGTTTCTTATCGACTGGTCCACGATAGTGAACTTCAAAATGATCTCCTGCTTTAATTTTTAGGTCTAGATCAATTAAATCAAGTTTCAAATCAGTAAAACTATCGTTACTTAAAATTTCATTAACATATTCATTCTTCGTTTTCTCACTTGTATTGAAAAACATTTCAGCCACCTCGTTTTATTATTCACTCATTATTTTTATTTGGTTTTAATTTTACTATCATACAAATATTTTTCAATAACTTATTACTAAGTGGCTAAAATTGATAACTAAGATGCAAAAAAGACAACCTAAACATACAGTTTAAGTTGTCTTTTGAGATTTTACTTATCATTAACAATGATCAACGACTTAATTGCATCACGATTACTCATTGCTTCATACGCATCTTGAATATGATCTAAATCAAAACTCTTGGTAAATACCTTACCTGGATTGATTTTACCATCAAGAACTGCTTGTAATAAAACTTCTTTATCAGGTTTAGTTACAGAAGCGATACCACCACGCAAACCTACATTCTTCCAGAATAATTGGTTTGACTTAGGTTCTGCATGTGTGGTACACCCACTCTACCAATCACAGCACCAGGACGAGCAATTTGACCAGCTTGTTCAATAGCACTTTCTGCACCAACACATTCTAGCACTGCATCAGCCCCAGCATTTTCCTTAGTTAAGGCCAGCACATCCTTAACAGCTTCTTCGTCTCGACTCGAAACAATATCAGTTGCACCAAATTCTTTACCTAATTGTGCACGATCATTATGGTGAGATAAAAGAATAATTTTTTCAGCACCCAATAACTTGGCACCAATTATACCGGCAAGACCAACAGCACCATCCCCAATTACGGCTACAGTGTAACCAGGTTTTACTTCAGCATTTAAAGCTGCATGATAACCAGTTGCCATTACATCTGATAAAGTTTGAAGGGATGCCAATTGATCATCAGTGTAGTCTTCTGGCTTTCCAGGAATTTTAACTAAACCTGAATTTGCTAGTTGATATTTCATGTATTCTGCTTGATATCCCCCGTTTGTTCCTGACTTTTGATTTAAGCAGTTACCTTCAAATCCGTTAATACATGCAACACAGTGGCCACAACCATGAGTAAATGGAACAATGACAAAGTCATTTGGTTTAATATCTGTTACATCATCACTAACTTCTTCAACCACACCAATTGCTTCATGGCTAATCAATGAACCAGATTCACGGTCGGCAATATCTCTAAACCACCATAAATCTGAACCATAAACACTCGCACGAATCACTCGAATAATAGCTTGATTTTCTCCATCAATCTTTGGCTTCTCTACTTCTTTTACTTCAACTTTACCAGGTTCTACAAAAACTGCTGCTTTCATATTCTATATCCTTTCGTTTCATTAACTTACACAGATAGTTTAAATTAAAAAAGTACCACCTACAATTGCTAAAAAAACATGCTACTATTCATTTTACGTATGACACACTCGCAAACAAAAAATCGGATCTATACGATCCGATTCTAAGTTCTTAATTATTCTTATCTTCTTTGCTAGTCTTATTTTCTTTGTGATCTACTTGATCCTTCTTTTCACTATCTTTCTTATCTTTTTTGTCTTCATCAGTCTTAGTCTTTAAGATTTTTTGACTTTTAGCATCAATCTTAACTTCAGTTTCTTTATTGCCATCTTTTAATTCAACTTCCCAAACTGGTTGCTGATCATCCATTTCTAAAGACCACTTAACAGCCTTACCAGATGCCTTAGTTTGGGCAAGTTTTGTAGCTTCACTACGGCTTATTAAGCCATTTAGATCTAAGGCCTCTTCTTTATCATCTGCATCTAAGTTTTCTGACTTAGCTTTTAAAATTTTGCCACTACTTGCATCAATTTTAACTTTATATTCTTTTTCTGAATCAAAGCCCTCTACTTCATAAATATATTTATTTTTCTTATTCTTTAGTCCAATCTCCTTAATTGATTTTGAGCCATACTTTTCATTAAATTTATTAATTACATCACTTTGAGAAAGATTGATTGAGTTAGAAGTTTGTGTTTGTTCCGTAGCTTGTCCACCAGTAGATGCTTGAGCTTGATTAATTAAAGTAAGACTAGTTCCACCAAGGGCTAAACCTAAAACAGCTGCGCCTAATGATAATCTCTTAATGTTTGTTCTCATAATAGAATCCTCACTTTTTCTTCAAATTTATTTTTTATTGCTTAACTTTATATATTTAGTTTACGAAAAAACGAGGATGAAAAAACTAAGAGCAGATATAAATTAAATGAAGATTTTTTCATTTTAATCATTAGAGTGGTAATTTTATTTCAAAAATCGTCCCTTTAGGAGTATTAGCTGAAACACTAATTTTTCCATGATACTTGGTAACAATATCTTTTACAATAGCTAAGCCAATTCCAGTACCTTTAATCTGACTAGAGTGAGCTTGATCTTCTCGATAAAAACGATCAAAAATCTTATCATAATTTTCTTCTCTAATACCAATTCCCTGATCCT
This sequence comes from Lactobacillus johnsonii, assembly GCF_014058685.1. Classification (NCBI taxonomy): domain Bacteria; kingdom Bacillati; phylum Bacillota; class Bacilli; order Lactobacillales; family Lactobacillaceae; genus Lactobacillus; species Lactobacillus johnsonii. The sequence goes on from NZ_CP059055.1 coordinate 1,068,340, forward strand.
TAACTCTTAAAATTAAGTACCCATTATCTTTTTGCAATTCTACCTTTATTTTGGCATTGTCTTGAGAATACTTGGCCGCATTGTCTAACAAATTATGAACAATTAAGCGAAAATCTTTAATTTCAATTGGATAAAAAAGTTTTATTGGACTTGAAATATAGACACTACAAGTATTATATTCTTGTTCAAGAATTTCACTCTCTTTTTGAACTATTGGCACTAGATCAATGGGCTCAATTGACTGGTGCTGTTTCTTAGCTCGTCCTAATTCCAAAAGTTCATTAACCAGTATTTCCATCCTACTTGATTCAGAGTCAATATATTGGAGGGACTTTGCGACAATTTCGGGATGTTCTTTACCGCGTCTTTTAATCAAATTAATGTGGCCACGGATTGCAGCAAGCGGCGTCTTCAATTCATGAGATGCATCAGTAACAAATTGTTGTTCACGCTGAATTGCCTTATCTTGATACTCTAGCAATTTATTAAAAGACTGCGCTAAGTGGTGAATTTCTGCTGGTTGTTTCGGCACGAATACTTTCTTTTTTGCCGTGGTTTGATGTTCAATTGCCTCAATATCTTGATCTATTTTCTCTAGTGGCTGACTCCATTTTCTTGAAAAACGTTTAATTAAAGGAATCGAACAAATGATGGCAATTAAATTTAAAATAATGATTGCAAGTAATAAATGGGTAATTAAGTTGAAAAGATCGTCAACATTTAAAATCACAGAAATTCGATAGCCATCTTCATTTGCAGTCCGTAAATAATAAACGCTATTTTCCATAAAAACAACATTATTGTAATTCCTATGATTCTTTACTTTTTCAAATAATTCTTCCCCATCTTCCGAATAGACAGTCTTGCCCTTAGGAGTTTTCAGTGAAATCGCATCATTACTTTGTCTAGCAAGATAAGCATTTAGAAATAATTTCCATTCATTTTTATTCTTATGCTCATCATGGTCACTAATATTATCACTAATTGTATCAATAACTTCTTCTGCTTGCTCATGAGCATTATTATAAATGAATGCTGTTGAAATACCAGCAAATGCTAAATTAACTAGGAAGAGAATAATAATGAATAAAGTTAGAAACAACTGTGTTAATTGTTGGGAAGTTGTTCTTATTTTTTTATTCATTATCGTCCACCTTTCTTAAGCAATAGCCATATCCACGAACTGTTTTAATCAAATTACGATATTTTCCCAACTTATTTCGCAGCGCTCTTATATAGACATCAACTGTGTTAGTTTGACCGACAAAATCATATCCCCATACGATATCTAATAATTCATCCCGGCTTTTAACTTTTTCAGGATCATTCATTAATTCACATAGCAATGCATATTCTTTTGGAGTTAAGTAGATTTCCTCACCCTTGCACCAAAATTTATGAGAAACCAAGTCAATTTTTAAAACACTAAATTCTAAGGTAGAACTGACAACCCGTCTCTTTTCTCGTTCCAATCTTCTAAGAATCACTCTAATTCGGGCGAAAAGTTCTTCTATTTCAAAAGGCTTGGTCATATAGTCGTCTAAGCCTTGATCTAAAGCATTACTAATGTCAGAAGCTTGGTTACGGGCAGTTAACATAATAATAGGAATGTCACTAACTTTTCTAATTCTTCTTAAGACAGTGATGCCATCATAAACAGGTAACATCCAATCTAAAAGGATTAAAGTTGGTTTTTCTTTTTCAAAAAATTCAAGACCTTCTTTACCATCTTTAGCCCAGACTACCTCATAGCCTTCTAATTCAAGCTCTGGTTGAATAAAACTAGCTAGGCTCTCCTCATCTTCAATTAAAAGAATTTTTGTTTTTTCCATATCTTACCCCCCTGCTTTCCAACTCACCTTTAGCATTGCTTTAAAATAGTAAATTCAATATTAATTTGATTCTTTTTATTTTAAATGTCTATTAAAATAGCTCTAAGTAAACTGCTTGGAGCTATTTGTAATAAATTTTTATTCAAACTTAGTATCCCAATTTGGATCATTATTTGCTTCAAAACACATTGCAATTTGTTCCTCTGTGTTTCTATCAATAGATAAGTTTGGCAAATTGTCTAGAGGAAAGTAGTCACAAGCATCTGTTTCATCATTAGGAGTAAATGTACCACCTAATTCTTTACATAAAAAGAAAATCTTAGTAACGTTAGTCGCTAAAATTGGCTTATTATGATGATTACGATCTTGAACTGCAATAATTTTAATTGGTTCTACTTTTCTACCAGATTCTTCAAAAGCCTCTTTAACACAGTTATCTGCGACAGTTTGATCATAATCGTTCCAGCCGCCGGGCAATGACCATTCTTGAGACATTTTTTCACGAACTAATAAGATTTTATTATCTTTAAAAATTGCAGCTCGAGTCTCAATTTTAGGAGTTTGATATCCCTCATCTCCAAGAAACAAGGTTTTAATTTTTTCTTCTGGAATTCCAGTCCTAGCAGCCATCATTTCACCAGCAATACGCCGAATTTCTTCATAGCGTTCACGATCAAAAACATCATGGCCATATCTTAATCCGGCTTGCGCTAGGCTCTGCAAATCCATTGCCCAATTTGCAATTTGATCATTTGTTTTCATTTTTCAATCACCTAAAATTTACTTAATGGTTAGAAATATATTCTTGTAATTCGCCAAGCTTATCAATCTTAAAAGTAAAAGCTAACATACCAAGCTTCTTTGCTGCATCGGTGTTTGCTTTTAAATCATCGATAAATATACTCTCTTCTGGATTTAAAATATAGCGAGCAATTAATCTTTCATATATTCTTCTATCTGGCTTCATTAATTTCTCTTGGGCAGAAAAAACATAACCATCAAAATAATTGCCCATCTCAGAATTTTTAACAAAATTAGCAAACTGCATTCCCGTATTGGATAAACCGTAAATCTTATAGCCTTGTTTACGTAGTTCCTCCATATAATTAAAAACTGGCTCATAGAAATCAACATTTTCTGGCCAAGTTACCATAATTTGCTTAACCTTACTTTTTAATTTATCCGGAACTTTACTAATAAAAATTTCAGTGGCTTCTTCCTCGGTAATTTTTCCAGAGTCTATTTCGCCCCACTCTTTAGATTCAAAAATAGTTTTTCTAATTAGATCATGATCCTCGGGACTCAATTCATAATGATTTAAAATCTCATCTAGATTGTAGTTCATAATGACATTTCCAAAGTCAAAAATAATATTCTTAAGCATTAACTTCCCCTCTATCTTTAATAGTCTATAGTAAAAATATTGCTCTTTTTGCTAGAATCTTGCAAGAAAAAACTAGAGATTTGATAAACCCTCGTCTTAAGGATTAATTATTATCTTATCGACCGCTCTGATTCATAAGTAAAGTATCTCCTCTTACTTTTTGTCAGTTATAATTATATACTGATTAAAAGTAAGTACAGTGCTAATTTTTTAATAAAAATTATACTTTTCCCTATAATCTGGAACAATTAAATTTACATCTTGCCGCCAAATACTGGGAGGACGCCTGCTTTACCATAATCAACCGGGGTAAACTTCTTAAGTTTATCCATATCTTCATCACTGATTACAAAATCAATTTCAGCATTACTCTTCATATGTGCAGGATTTGCAGACTTAGGTAATACAACACAGTTAAGTTTCCAATCATAACGAATACATAATTGAGGTACGGTTACACCATACTTATTACCGATCTTTTTAATTTTTGGATCATTTAGAGGAGCACGGTGAGCAATTGGTGAGAAAGCTTCAACTACAATATCATTTCCTTGAATGTAATCAATTAAGTTCATCGGGGTTTCACCAATGTAAACTAAAATTTGATTAACAGCAGGTTTAGTAGAACTATTCTTCATTAAGTTATCTAAATCTTCTTTTTCAAAGCTGGGGGGGCACCAATTGTACGTAACTTTCCTTCTTCGACTGCTTTAGGTGTTTGATCATCAGGAATCTCCCATATCCCAAGTGCCATCTCAGGAATTTTTAAACCATTATTCATGGTTAAAGTTTCATCAAAAATAGACATAGAATCATCCCTTTCTTTGCTAATTTCATTTTAAAAGAAAAATTTTTAACTACCTAAGATTTAGAATGCATCAATTTCTATAACTTAAATGCATATTTTGCTTATTTCCATCTTAATTACCGTCTTTAAATGTTGTAAAATGCTAATATTAGTAAATTGTAAGGAAAGATAAAATGAAAAGAAACAGAAAAGAATACAATTTCAACGATTTTTCAAAGCAAGAAAAAGAAAAATTAAAGACTGTTCGCCAAGAACTTATTCAAGCACAAAAAGAAGAACCAGAAAGCTTGCGTGAGCACCTGCAAGCTTTCAACGATGGGGTAATGGCAATCATTATTACAATTATTGTATTAGAAATCCAGCCAGCTATTAATGAAGTTCACTATGGGCAATTTCTCGCAAATATTATTGTATTTTTAATTACATTCTTCGTCGTAGCTGATTTTTGGTATGATCTGCATTTAGCATTTTCCTACTATATATTTAAGCCTTCGAAAACAATAGCTGTTTTAGATTTCTTTTTCTTAGCCGACCTTTCTCTTCTTCCAGTAATGACAAAATGGATTATGGCAGAAAGTTCAACATTTGCGGTAGCTAATTTTGGAGTAGTTTTTTTAATTGCTAAAATTTTAGAATATTTGATTCAATATTTTGGTGCTAAGAAGACAGCAAAATATTCACAAATCATGAACATTATTATTAGTCGATCTTTTATTAGAAAGGTCGCTGTCACCTTATTTTTAAATATTGTTCTCATTGGTCTATCGTTTGTTCTTCCTAGACTTGCCATGATTCTTTATGTAGTTATACCAGTAATTTCATTTTTATTCCCAGTTAAGCGGAATAAAATCATGTAATAAAGGCAGAAGCATTTAATTGTGCTTCTGCCTTTTTAACATTTCCAAACAAAAAAGGCGATATTCCACTTTAGGGAGTATCGCTCTTTTTCGTATCAACGATGTTGACTATTTATTCTTTTTTCTCTTGTCTCCTAATCCAAACAATGAGAATACACCTGCTAAACCAAGAAGTGCAGCTCCGGCTAACGTTAAGTTAGAGTTATCCTTCTTACCAGTTTGTGGTAAAGTAGCCTTCTTGTTTACTGGAGAGCCATTCTTATGACGAACAGCATTTCTCTTAGGTTGAACTGAATTTGTAATTACAGTTTGTTCCTTACTTTCACTCTCAGTATTAGTGCTTACTTGGTTAGTGTTCTGAGCAGTATTGTTTTCTTCATTATGGTGATCTGGAGTTACATTAGTTGAAGAATCATGACTTTCAGTATTGCTGTTGTTAGCAGTACGAGCCGGAATCTTCACAGCTTCGATGGCTTTAATACCAGCTTCGGCTTCAGCATCAACTTCTGCATTAGTTGTAGCATTGAATACCTTGGTCTTAGTCTCTGTAGCAATATCAGTAATTTGACTGATTAATTCGTCTTTTTGCTTTTGATCAAGATCAGCTGCATTGATTTCATCAGTCTTCTTCTTCAAAGCATCATTGATTTCCTTAATAGCATCATCCTTACTTTCAACTAAGCTTGGAACTTTAATGCTATCAATATCTTCTAAGCCCTTGATTTCTGCTTCTTTAACATCATCGTTTGTTTGAGCATTATTAATGGCCTTAGTAGCCTTATCAGCAACTTGATCTACTTGGTCAATTAAGTTTTGCCTCATTTGATCAGTTAAATTATCGGCCTTATTGATTTCCTCAATCTTAGCTTCCTTAGCAGAGTTAATTGCTTCCTGAGCATCTTTTTGGACACTATCTAAGGTTGGAATGAACAAGTTAGTAATTTTATCAATTGCTTTATCACGAGTGTCAGTAATAACTTCATTTGTAGTTGTTGCTGAATCGTTAAGCTTATTAATTGCGTCTTGAGCAATCTTATTTACTTGATCAATTAAGTTCTTTTGCTCGTCTGCACTTAGATTCTTTGCTTCTTCAATTTGACTGTTCTTAGCTTTTTGAACTTGCTTAATTGCGTCAATTGCTGCCTGCTTAGTTTCAGATAAACTTGGAACATTAACATTTGCAATATCTTCAATTCCCTTGTTTTCTGCCGCAGTAACAGCCGTATTAGTAGTTGCATTGTTGATAGCATCCTTAGCAACCTTGGCAATTTCAGTTGCTTGATTGATTAACTTAGCTTTTTCTGAATCACTCAAGTTAGATGCATTATTAATTTCATCCTTCTTAGTGTTCAAAGCATCTTCAATCGCACTATTTGCTGCATTTTTAGAATCTTCTAAGTTAGTGAAGTGAATATTGTTAATATCAGCAACACCTTTATCTTCGGCAGTTTCAACTGCAGTATTAGTAGTTGCACTGTTGATAGCATCCTTAGCAGCATTGGCAATTTCAGTTGCTTGATTAATTAAATCAGTCTTTTCTGAATCAGGTAAGTTAGATGCGTTGTTAATTTCATTCTTCTTAGAATTCAAAGCATCATCAATTGCTTGAGTTGCATTCTTCTTAGCATCTTCAATACTTGGAATTGAAACATTTTCAATGTTCTTAACGCCAGTATCTGCAGCTTGCTTAGCTTCATTGTTTGTTTGAGCATTGTTGATTTCATCAATTGCTTCAGTAGCAACCTTCTTTGCTTGATCAATAAGCTCTTGCTTTTCGTCTTGACTCAAGTTAGAAGCGTTATTGATTTCATCTTGCTTTTCATTTAAGGCTTTGTTGATAAGATCAATGCTTTCCTTCTTGATATCGGATAAACCTGGAACAGTAACGTCTGCAATAGCTTTTTCACCATCAACTTGAGCAGTTTCAACTTCTGAATTAGTAGTTGCATTGTTGATATTATCTTTAGCAGTAGTTGCAGCTTCAGTTGCTTGCTTAATTAAATCAGCCTTTTCTTCAGAAGAAATATTAGTTGCATTATTAATTTCATCTTCCTTATTCTTCAAAGCCTGATCAATTGCAGCATTTGCTACGTCCTTAGCTGGAGAAGTAGTTGGAACGTTAATGTTATTAATGTCCTTAACTCCTTCTTCTTGAGCACGAGTTACTTCTTCAGGAGTAGTTGCTTCTGCAATCTTTTGTTTTGCATTATCTGCTTCATTATTGATTAGATCAGTGTAAGCTTGTTTTTCTTCATTTGTTAGTGAATCATTGATTTCCTTAAGCTTACCAGCAACTGCGTTATCGATAGCAGCATTGGCAACATCTTTATCAATTACTAATTTTCCATCATCAACTGCCTTCTTAACATCATCATTAGTCTTAGCATTGTCGATGGCATCTTGAGCTTTCTTAGCATCAGAGTCAATTTGATCCTTAGCTGCTTGCTTCTCTTCATCAGTCAAGTTGTTATCTTGATCAATTGCCTTCTTAGCTTCATCAACTTGGTTGTTAAGGTCAGTGGTTGCTTGTTCTTTAGCAGCTGACTTATCAGAAACTTTAATGCTATTGATCTTATCAATACCATTGTTTTGTGCTTCAGTTACTGCTGCATTAGTAGTTGCATTATCAATGGCTTGATCTGCGGCACTTTGAGCATCACTAACTTCTTGCTTCAATGCAGCTTTTTCTTCAGCTGTTAAGTTTGAAGAATCAATTGCATTGTTCTTTGCGTCTGCAGCCTCGGCTACTGCCTTCTTAGCTGCTTCTTTGGCGGCTGATTCAGTTGGCACTTCAGTATTATTAATATTCTGAATGCCATTTTCTTGTGCAGTAGTTACAGCTTCTGGAGTAGTTGCATTATTGATTGATTCTTTAGCATCTTGGGCTTTTTGGTCGACTTCATTGTTTAAAGCAGTCTTTTCTTCAGCTGTTAATGGTGACTTAGAAATTTCAGCCTTCTTGCCAGCAACTGCATTAGCGATAGCCGCATTAGCAACGTCTTTATCAATTGCTAATGTACCGTCATCGATTGTTTTCTTAACATCGTCGTTAGTCTTAGCATTATCAATGGCTTCTTGAGCCTTCTTAGCGTCAGAATCAATTTGATCCTTAGCTGCTTGCTTCTCTTCATCAGTCAAGTTGCTATCTTGGTCGATTGCCTTCTTAGCTTCATCAACTGCGGTATTAAGGGCACTTGTTGCTTGCTCCTTAGCATCCGACTTAGTTGGTACTTCAATAGAATTAATTGCTTTAATACCATTGTCTTCTGCTTCAGTAACTGCAGCGTTGGTAGTTGCATTATCAATGGTAGTATTAGCAGCATTTTGTGCTTCAGCTACTTCTTGTTTCAATGCAGCTTTTTCTTCAGCTGTTAAGTTTGAAGAATCAATTGCATTGTTTTTAGCTTCTGCAACTTCTGCTACTGCCTTCTTAGCAGCTTCTTTGGCTGCTGATTCAGTTGGTACAGTAACATTATCAATTGCCTTAACACCCTTGTCCTGAGCTTCAGTTACTGCCGTGTTTGTAGTTGCGGCATCTATTGCTCTATCTGCTGCGTTTTGTGCTTCAGTAACTTCTTGCTTCAATGCAGCTTTTTCTTCAGCTGTTAAGTTTGAAGAATCGATTGCATTGTTCTTAGCTTCAGCAGCTTCTGCTACTGCCTTCTTAGCAGCTTCTTTGGCTGCTGATTCGGTTGGTACTTCAGTATCATTGATCTTCTTAATACCATTTTCTTGTGCAGTACTTACAGCTTCTGGAGTAATGGCATTATTGATTGCGTCTTTAGCAGCTTGTGCCTTTTCATCTACTTCATCGTTTAAAGCAGCCTTTTCTTCATCAGTTAATAGTGATTTAGAAATTTCGTTCTTCTTACCAGAAACTGCATTATCGATTGCTGCATTAGCAACATCTTTATCAATGGCAAGCTTACCATTATCAACAGCCGTATTAACCTCATCATCAGTAGTAGCATTATCAATTGCTTCTTGCGCCTTCTTAGCATCAGAATCAATTTGATCCTTAGCTGCTTGCTTCTCTTCATCAGTCAAGTTGTTGTCTTGATCGATTGCGTTCTTAGCTTCATCAACTGCAGTATTAAGGTCACTTGTTGCTTGTTCCTTAGCAGGTGACTTAGTTGGAATTTGAATGTCTTTAATTGCTGCGATGCCGTTTTCTTTAGCAGTTGTTACTGCTTCATCAGTTGTTGCACTGGTGATATTTGATACCGCGTTACTGTATTCTGCTTGAACTTTATCTTTCAAGCTGTTCTTTTCATCAGTAGTTAAATCAGTAGCATTATCAATTGCACTACTCTTAGCATCACGTGCTACATTCAATTCTTCAATAGCTTCTTGTTGCTTCTGAACTAAAGTTGGAATAGCAATGTTATTAATGTTATCTAAGCCAGCTGTTTCTGCACTCTTGACTGCGTCATTTGTTTGAGCAGCCTTAATTTCCTTAGTTGCATCATCAGCCACTTTATTGGTTTGATCAACTAAAGCTTGCTTTTCTTGATCAGTTAAGTGAGTAGCGTTGTTAATGTCATTTAGTTTAGCATTCTTAGCACTTTCAATTGCATTAAGAGCATCTGTTTGTGCACCGTCTAGAGTTGGAATAAATAGATCAGTAATTTGCTTGATTGCATCATCACGGGTTGCAGTAACTGCATCATTTGTAGTAGTTGATGAATCATTAATCTGAGCAATTGCATCGTTAGCAATTTTATCTACTTGATCACTTAATTCTTTTTGCTCTTCAGTGCTTAAGTTAGATGCAGCAGAGATTTGCTTATTCTTAGCATCTTGAACTTGCTTAATTGCATTGATTGCATCTTGTTTAACTTGATCTAAGCTTGGAACAGTCACATTGGCAATATCTGCAATACCCTTATTTTGTGCTTCAGTTACAGCATCATTGGTAGTTGCATTGTTGATATTGTCTTTTGCATTTTTAGCTACTTCACTTGCTTGATTGATTAAGTCTTGCTTTTCTTCAGTACTTAAGTTAGATGCATTATTAATTTCATCTGTCTTAACTTGCAAAGCATTGTCAATTGCAGTGTTTGCTGCATTTTTAGCATCTTCTAGTGAAGTAAAGGTAATACCTTTAATGTTATCAATTCCAGCATTAGCTGCATCGCGAGCATCATCATTGGTAGTGGCCTTTTCAACATTATTCTTAGCAGTAGTTGCTGCTTCATTTGCCTGATCAACTAATTTTTGCTTTTCAGTTTCATTCAAGTTAGAAGCATTGTTAATCTCATTTACTTTAGAGTTCAATGCATCATCAATAGCTTGGTTAGCGTTCTTCTTCGCTTCATCAAGAGTTGGAATAGTAATGTTTTCGATGTTTTGAACGCCAGTAGTTGCAGCAGCTTTAGCATCGTCATTTGTTTGAGCTTGGTTGACGTTGTTAATTGCCTCAGTTGCGGCATTAGTTGCATCATTGATCAAACCTTGCTTTTCATCTTGAGAAAGGTTAGAAGCATTATTGATTTCATTAGTCTTGGCATCTAAAGCTTTGTTAATTAGATCAATACTTTCTTTCTTAACATCAGACAAGTTTGGAACTGTTACATCAGCAATTGCTTTTTCACCCTTTATTTGTGCAGTATCAACATCAGCATTAGTAGTGGCGTTGTTGATATTGTTCTTAGCTGCATTGGCTGCTTCAGTTGCTTGATTAATTAAATCAGTCTTTTCTTGAGTGTTGATATTAGATGCGTTGTTGATTTCGTCGGTCTTCGTTTGAAGAGCATCATTGATGGCAGCAATTGCCTTTTCTTTGGCGGAAGAAGTAGTTGGAATTTCGGTATTAGTAATTTCATTTACACCATTTGTTTGTGCAGTAGTTACTGCTTCAACAGTAGTTGCATTAGCAATATTTTGTTTTGCATTAGTTGCTTCAGAGTTAATTAAATCAGTGTAAGCTTGTTTTTCTTCAGTAGTTAATGGATCTTGGAGCTCCTTAAGCTTACCAGCAACTGCATTGTCGATAGCTGCATTAGCAACATCTTTGTTAATGGCAACCTTACCACTGTTAACTGCATTGTTTACGTCATTATCAGTCTTAGCATTGTTGATGGCATCTTGGGCAGTCTTAGCATCAGAATCAATTTGATCTTTAGCTGCTTGTTTTTGTTCATCAGTTAAGTTGTTATCTTGATCAATTGTCTTCTTAGCGTCATCAACAGCCGTATTAAGATCAGTTATGGCTTGTTCCTTAGTAGCTGATGTAATTGGAACTTCAATGCCGTCAATTGCACTAATACCATTGTCTTTAGCTTCAGTTACGGCTGCGTTGGTAGTTGCATTATCGATAGCGTGATCTGCGCCATTTTGTGCTTCAGTAACTTTTTGTTTCAATGCAGCTTTTTCTTCATCTGTTAAGTTTGACGAGTCGATTGCACTGTTCTTGGCTTCTGCAGCTTCTGCTACTGCCTTCTTAGCTGCTTCTTTAGCTGTTGATGTAGTTGGTACGGAAGTTGCATTGATATTCTTAATGCCATTTCCTTGTGCAGTAGTTACTGCTTCTGGAGTAGTTGCATTGTTAATTGCATCTTTAGCACTATTTGCCTTTTGATCGACTTCATTGTTTAAAGCAGTCTTTTCTTCGTCTGTTAATGATGAGTTAGAAATTTCTGCTTTCTTACCAGCGACTGCGTTATCAATGGCTGCATTAGCAACGTCTTTATCAATTGCTAATGTACCGTCATAAGCTGCCTTCTTAACATCATCATTAGTCTTTGCATTGTTGATGGCATCTTGAGCATTCTTAGCATCAGCATCAATTTGATCTTTAGCTGCTTGTTTTTCTTCATCTGTTAAGTTGCTATCTTGATCAATTGCTTTCTTAGCATTATCAACAGCAGTATTAAGATCAGTTATGGCTTGTTCTTTAGCATCTGATTTATTCGGTACTTCAATACCATTAATTGCATTCACACCATTGGTTTGTGCTTCAGTTACTCCAGCGTTGGTAGTTGCATTATCAATTGCTTGATCTGCAGCTGTTTGTGCTTCAGTAACCTTTTGCTTCAAAGCTTCTTTTTCTTCTTCGGTTAAGTTTGAAGAATCAATTGCTGCATTCTTTTCATCAACTGCCTTAGCCACAGCTTCCTTAGCTGCTTGTTTTGCTGCTGATTCAGATGGCACTGAAGTTTCATTAATGTTATTAACACCACTGTCTTGAGCAGTTGTTACTGCTTCTGGAGTAGTGGCATTATTGATTGCTTCTTTAGCCTCTTGAGCTTTTTGATCTACTTCATTGTTCAAAGCAGTCTTTTCTTCATCTGTTAATGGGGTCTTGGAAATTTCGGCCTTCTTCCCAGCAACTGCGTTATCAATGGCTGCATTAGCAACGTCTTTATCAATTGCTAATGTACCAGCGTCACCCGCCTTCTTAACATCATCGTTAGTTTTGGCATTATTGATTGCTTCTTGTGCTTTAGTAGCATCCCTATCAATTTGATCCTTAGCTGCTTGCTTCTCTTCATCAGTCAAGTTACTATCTTGATCAATTGCTTTCTTAGCATCATCAACAGCCGCATTAAGGTCAGTTATGGCGTGTTCCTTAGTAGCTGATGTAGTTGGTACTTCAATACCATTAATTGCATTGACACCATTGGTTTGTGCTTCAGTCACTGCTACATTTGTTGTTGCGTTGTCAATTGCTTGATCTGCAGCATTTTGTGCATCTGTAACTTTTTGCTTTAAGGCAGCTTTTTCTTCATCTGTTAAGTTTGAAGCATCAATTGCATTGTTCTTTGCAGTTGCTGCGTCGGCTACTGCCTTCTTAGCTGCTTCTTTAACAGTTGAGGTAGTTACTTCAATACCATTAATTGCCTTAATACCATTGGTTTGTGCTTCAGTTACTGCCGCATTTGTTGTTGCATTGTCAATTGCTTGATCTGCAGCATTTTGGGCATCAGTAACCTTTTGCTTCAAGGCAGCTTTTTCTTCATCTGTTAAGTTTGAAGCATCAATTGCTTGATTCTTTGCAGTTGCTGCGTCGGCTACTGCCTGCTTAGCTGCTTCTTTGACTGCTGATTCAGTTGGAACTTTAATGCCATCAATTGCAGTAACACCATTATTTTGTGCTTCAATTACAGCATCATTAGTCGTTGCATTGGTAATTTCTTCTTTTGCCTTATCTGCAGCTGTATTGGCTTCTTGTGTCAATGCAGTCTTTTCATCAGTAGTTAAATCATTAGCGGAATTGATCTCTTCTAATTTCTTAGTTAGAGCATCGTCAATTGCTTTATTTGCATCAGATTTCACAGTATCTAAGCTTGTTGGAACAATCTTCTTAATTGCATCCACACCAGCTTGACCAGCTTGAGCTGCCTCATTGTTTGTTGTAGCAGTTTCAATATTTTCTTTAGCCTTATTGGCTTCAGCAGTTACTTGATCAATTAAATCTTTCTTTTCTGCATCACTAAGATTATTAGCTTTATTAATTACCTCAGTTTGAGCAGTAAGAGCATCATCTACTGCTTTATTAGCTGCCTTCTTGGCATCCTCCAAGCTTGGAACAGTAACATTATTAATATTAGTTGTTCCTTCATCTTGTGCAGTCTTAATTGCGTCAGCTGTAGTTGCTTTATCAATGGCTTCTTTAGCCTTATTAGCTGCATCGGTTGCCTCTTTGATTAATTGATCCTTAGTTGTTTGATCAATATTGTTAGCATCGTTGATTTCCTTAGTCTTAGCGTTAAGAGCATCATCAATTACTTCTTTTGCAGCATTTTGACTATCAGTAACGCTTGGTACCTTTACATTGGTAATTGCATCTACACCAGCTTGGCCTGCTTTAGTTGCTTCGTCATTAGTTGTAGATTTTTCAATAGCATCCTTTGCTGTATTTGCTGCATCAGTTGCTTCTTTAATTAACTGATCTTTTGTTGTTTGATCAATATTTTCAGCGTTATTGATTTCCTTGGTCTTATCAGTTAATGCTTGATCAATTTCTTTGGCTGCCTTAGTTTTAGCATCGGCTAAACTTGGAACTGTTACCTTATTGATGTTAGCAATCCCTTCAGTTTTAGCAGTATTAACTGTATCAGTATCGGTTGATTGATTAATCGCAGTATTAGCATCCTCTGCTGCCTTCTTAGCATCGGCAATTAATTGATCCTTAGTAGCTTGATCAATATTAGTAGCGTCAGTGATTTCGGTAGTCTTAGTATCTAAAGCCTTTTGAATATCTTCAGTAGCAGCAGTCTTAGCATTTGCAAGGTTAGTATCCCCATTCAAACCACTAATTGCATCAGTAATAGCCTTTGCTGCACTGTCTACTTGCGCCTGAGTTGCACTAGTATTCTTTAAAATCTCTTGACCAGCAATAATCGCATTATTAAGGGCTTCTTGATTTGCTTGGTCGGCATTAGTGTAATTACCAGTTTCCTTAGCATTATTAGCATTGGTTAAAGCCGTTTCCAAAGCTTCAGTGTTAGTAGCCTTACCTTTAAGGTTATCTTTTGCTGCATTAATTGCATCTAAAGCATTCTTAACTTCACTTGCAGATGGATTTGCTTCATTCAAAACTGTTTGACCAGCAGTAATTGCATTATTATATGCTGTTTGGGTTTCTTCACTACCGTTGTAGTATGCAGGTGTATTTCTTACATTTGGCGCATCCTTAACAGCAGCTTCTAAGGCAGCCTTGTTTGCAGCTTCAGTCTTAGCATCACCATTTAGGTTACGATTTGCAATTTCAAGATCTTGAAGAGCTTGGTTCACTTCTGCTTGAGTTGCATTAGTTTTATCTAAAACTGTTTGTGCAGCTGTAACTGCTTTATCATATGCAGTCTTTTGAGTTTGGTCTGCATTAGTATAGTTATTGCTTTCTTTTACAGTTGCAGAATTGTCAACTGCTGTTTGAAGCGCTGCTTTATCAGTTGCTTCACCCTTAAGATTACCCTTAGCAGTATTAATGGCATTTAAAGCATCAGTAATTTGAGTAGCAGTTGCATCTGGATTATCTAAAACTGTTTGACCTGCAGTGATTGCATTGTCATAAGCAGTTTTAGCTTCAGCAGAACCATTGTAGTATGCCGCATCATCTGATTTTACAGTAGGTGCTTCATCAACTGCTTTTTGAAGGGCTTCCTTACTTGCTGCTTTCTTAGCATCACCATTCAAAGCATCTTTTGCATTATTAATGGTGGTCAATGCATTATCTACTTCTGTTTGAGTAGCATTATCGTTACTCAAAACTTTTTGACCTGCGCTAATTGCATCAGTGTAGGCTTTTTGTAAATTAGAATCAGCATTGGTGTAATTATCGCTTGATTCTACTGTTGATGCTTGGTTAATAGCATCTTGAAGTTCAGTCTTGTTTGTAGGTTCACCAGTTAAAGCTTTTTGAGCATTTTGAATTGCAGTTACGGCATTATCAACGTCAACTTGATCGTAATTATTTGGATTATCAAGAATATTTTTACCAGCTGTAATTGCCTTAGTATATGCCCCCTGAGCTTCTGCAGTAGCGTTGTAGTAGCTTGGCTTTGCTTCTTCTGCTGGAGCAGCATCTACTAATTCTTTAAGAGTAGTAGTATTAAGCGCACGTAGGGCTGCCACACTTTTAGTTTGAGCTGCTTCAACGAAATCTTTTGTAGCAGTAACTGCAACTTGTGCATCATTAGTCAAACTACTTGCAAGCTTGGATAAATCAATAGAGAAATCACCACCAGTTGAAGCAGTTTGTGCAGCGTAATCAACATTGTTTGAAGTTACTGTGCCATTAGTATTGGTGTAAACAGTGTAATAGTTGAGTACTGGTATATTAGTGCTTACCCCACCAACAGTAACAGTTACATAAATTGGATTGTCACTACCACTTGAAGCAACAGTACCAGTCAATACATTATCCTTGCTTAAATGAAGGTTAGATAGAGTTACGTCTTCACCAGCCTTAACAAAATCAATCAAGTTCTTGTTAGCAAGACCTTCTCCAACTTGCTTAACAGTATCTTCATTTAAAGAAGTTATTGTATATGTCGTCACTCTATCATAAGTTACATCAATTTTGCCTAAAGGCTCTGAAGTAGTCCCATCAGTCGCCACCGTCTTAACACGACTAAAATTGATAGTACCGTTTTTAATTAATGATTTGCCAGTACTGGTGTTTTGAGAAAGATCAATAGTAAATACATCTGGTTGATCCGAGGTGAAGGTGCTCCCAGATGATAAATTGATAGCAGTTAAAGCACCTGTACCGTCAGCACTAATCTTAAAGTTAGAGTGAGGCGCAAGTTTAACTGTTCCCTTACCAGAAATTGACATCAAATTATCGCTGTAACTTCCAGTATTGGTAGCACTTAAATTAAACTTACCACCATTACCAACATTAATTGCTGCATTACCTGCAATGTATACTGGGTAACCATTATTTTTAGTACTTGGAGTCCCGTTTGAATTGATATTCAAATTACCATTTACATTAAACTTGGCATCAGAATTTAAATATAAAGCACCAGCTACATTGCTATCACCGCTAGCTTTTTCAGTATTAATAGTTAAGTTAGCACCCTTATCAACGTTAATTGTAGTGTTAGCGTTTGAAGCAATCGCACGCGCAATTGATCCAGTTCCAATACCATTACGATTTTCTGGATTACCCTTAGAGTGTGGATTAATAGTTACATTTGCACCATTTTTAGCTTCAATTGTTGTGGTGCCGTCGTCAATTTCAAGAGCATTAGCATCTTCTGTTGTTAAGGTCACATTACTGTTTTCATCAAAAATAATTTGATTTGTTCCACCTTCAAATTGAAGAATTTGCTGCCCACCATTTTGTTGAGTATCGCGTGTTTTACCATCAAGTGGTCCTACATATGATGAGACAGAATTTGCAGTAATATTATTCTTAAATGTTAAGGTTGAATTAATCCATGGTTTGGTATAGATAAGTTGTGAACCCGTAAAGTTAACATTATCAAATGTGTATCCACCAGCATTATAAACAAGTCCCCAGTAACTACGAGCATAAATGTTCAAGTCTTTAAAGGTGACGGAATTCTGTGTATCCATATCAAATGAATATCCAGAGAAGTCAATTGTACGTTTTTCTTCTGGATTATCTGATTGAATTACAATATCACGCTTATTCTTGATCGTAATTTCTGTATATTTCCTATCTGTTTGTTCTGCCAAATTAAGATCTCTAGCAACATTAATAGTAGTAGCAGTACCATTTTTAATTGCATTAATAAATCCCTTCGCATCATTAACTGTTACTGCATTAGGATCTTCTGGTTCAGCTGCAAGTACTCTAGTTGCCACTTTGCTTTCAGTAGCTGCTCGCGTACTAAGGAATGATACATTTAAAACTGCTTCATTTACATTAAACGTATTAGTTGAAACCTCAGTAGTTGCATTCTCTACTGCGTTTTTTAAATCAGAAGAAGTATTGTCAACTGCTGTTTCTACTTTTTCTTCGTCAGTCTTTGCGGTTTGAGTTTCAGTATTCTTAGTCTCTACACTAGGAGTAGTAGCTTCAGTCTTTACATTTTCTACTACTGCTTTATTAACATCGACCTTAGTATCTGTCTTAGCAGCTGCTTCTTCAGTTTTCTTAGCTACATCATCATTTGTAGTATTCTTTGCTTCTACTTCCTTAGTAGCAGCTTCTTCAGTTTTAGCAGTTTCAGTAGTTACAGCTTGCTTTTCATCTGACTTACTTTCAGTATTTTCACTACTATTATTAGCTTCGCTAGCCTTATTAGTGGTATCAGCCTTGTAACTAGCAACAACAGTACTGTGACCAAGATTATCAGTTACTGTACTTCGAGCTTGATTATTATTTGTTTTATCTTCGTTATTGTGAGTATTAGTATCAGCAGGTTGATTACTGTCTGTTTGTTCTTTATCTTGTGCATTTGCTACAACAGACTTATTGCCATTATCAACAGTATCAGCAGATGCTTGTTGTCCGTTATATAAACTAAAACTTAACCCGATTAAAACGGATGCAGCTCCCACACTAAATTTACGAATTGAGAAACGTTGTTTTTCGTCTCTCATTTTTTTATATTTCATTTCAATATTGTTTTTTGAAACCATATTTTCCTCCAACTTCAAAATTTAAGTTTGTTTAATTAGACAAGTTATTTATTTAAATTAGCTTAAATTTTAAATCTATTTAACCTTACTTTTATCATCCCTTTTACTACTTAACATAAATGCTCCTCATCACTGTTAATGTACTATTATCTAAAATTAATTACAAGTGATATAGTAACACTTAATCTTTTCTTATTCTATACTCTTAGATAATTTATATGACTTTCTTTAGAATTAAATCTTCCTATAAATAGTATTGTGCTAATAAGCATATTGCATAATATTTAATTAATAATTTTATTAGTGCGTAATATTATTTCATTTAAATAACAAAAAGGGTCAACACTTGCTTTCGTAATTTTATATTTTTGAAATCAAAATATTATTACCGATTAAAAGTCAATTTCGACCGATGACTGATAAAACAAAGTAAAAATCTCCTATATCGATATAATTTAACTTGAAAGGAGTAAGAAATGAAATTTAAGTTATTTATTAATCCAAACAGTCAGGAAATTGTCGAAGCTACCGTCCATCGAAAAAGTGATTTTTCTACTCAATTAGAGCAATTCGTTTTATCAAATGGCAATTCAAATATAATACCTGCCTATGATGACAAAGATTTAATTATGCTTAACTTAGACAATATTATGATGTTTACAATTATTGAAAATAAGGTTTTTGCTATCTGCAATAAGAAGCAATACCACATCAGAAAAAGACTCTACCAAATAGAAGAGACCCTCCCCACTAATTTTTGGCGTATCAATAAGTCTACTATTATAAATCGCTTTTATATCGATGAATTTAAAGAAACAAAAACTTCTGGGGTAAATGTCATTATGACAAATGGATTAAGCGACTATGTTTCAAGACGTTGTTTTTCTAAAATTAGGAAGGAACTGAATTAAAATGAAAGATTTTATCAAAAATTTTATTAAAAGCGGCCTAAAAGCTGCAGGCTTTGGCCCCTTAATTCTTGTGATTTTTTATTATATTTATTCTTTTACCATTAACTTCCATACTATTTCGATTCAAAACGTAAATAAAAATATTCTTTCCAGTTTATTACTAGCCTTTATCGCAGGAGGTATCAGCGCAGTCTTTAAAGTTGAAAAAATCTCTCTTGGACTTGCAACTATGATTGATGCGATTGTAATTTACATTGACTACCTTCTCTTTTATGTTTTTAATAATTGGATAGAGTTACAACTTATCCCATTTCTAGTTTTTACCGCACTGTATATCATCGGGTACGTAATTATTTGGTTCTGTATCTACCATCAAGTAAAAATCCAGGTAAAGCAGTTAAATAATAAATTATAAAAAGAAGCAGACCACTACCATAATTAACGGTAATGATCTGCTTTTTTATCCTTCCGCCTTTTGGATTTGATCATGCATATCAGCAATATCCAAATCTTTGTTCAAAAATTCTTGGTTATCCATTGGCAAATGTTGCTCAATAGTAGTAAATGGTTGTAAATAAACAGTTGCTTCTTTTATCTTAAAGTCTAATAAGTGCCCACCAATTGACTTATTATCTGCTAAAAAATGCAAATGGTATCCAGCAGCTGCCATTCCTTGGAACATCTTCGGTGCAAAGTAACCTATGACTGTACCAGAAACATCAGTAGATTCAAAAACAGCTTGTTCATCTGCTACCTGCAATAAAGTCTTGTAAGGCCTTGTCTGCTTTTCAACTACTCTTGTTTTAACAGTTGAAAAAATTCCCACAATTTTAACTGCGAAAAAGACATTTTTATAAGGGTAATCAACTAGAATTTTATCTTCTAATTCTTTTTGAGTTAAATTTTCGACCTTAAAACTATCTTTTATCTCTTCAAAGTGAACTGTCGCAAATGGGACCTTTTCTTCTGGTTTTAAGATTCTAATTTCACCATTGCTTTGAGCTAAATACGGTACATGATCAAGTAAAATCATTTCACCATCAAGGCCGCTAGCTGTTCCAATGCCCCAGTCACCGTGTTTTAACAGATCTGCAACTGTCATTGTCCCTTCAAACAATCCTGGCACCAGCATCCCCAAAGTACCATGTTGATAAACCTTGCTTTCATATTTTGCCATAATTTTTCTACCTTCCATTAATGCAGTTGATCCTCTAAGATTGTCTTTCCTAATTCTTGATTAAAACTGTAATCAACTGGTATATCAACCACAGTTGGACCATCTTCCTTAAAGGCCTTATCCAAAATCCTATCTAAGTCAGCTGCTTTCTCTACACGGTAACCCTTAGCACCAAAGCTTTCTGCATATTTAACAAAGTCTACAGGGCCAAATTTAACAGCTGCTGAATCGCCATACTTTAATTCTTCTTGGAATTTAACCATGTCATAATTTCCATCATTCCAGATAATATGGACAATATTCAAACCTAATCGAACAGCAGTCTCTAAATCTTGTGAGGAGAACATGAAGCCTCCATCCCCAGAAACAGAAACAATTTTTGTATTTGGTCTTACCAAAGCTGCTGCGACCGCCCAAGGAAGAGCAACTCCAAGTGTTTGCATTCCGTTACTAAAAAGCAAATGACGTGGTTCATAACTTCTAAAGTGCCGTGCCATCCAGATGTAAAAACTACCAACATCCACTGTTACCGTCATGTCATCGGTAACTCGGTCTTGTAGGGCCTGGATAATACTTAGGGGATGACTTTTCACTTGATCTTTAGTCACAGCAGGTGGTGTATCACGTTTTTGCAAAGTTTTACGTAATGAATCAAGATACTCTTTAGATTCATTCGGCATGGAATAGCCCTTCATATAGGGTAAGAGGAAGTCTAAAGTTTGAGAAATATCTCCAACCAATTCTCGCTCAGGCTGATAATTTTTATCAATTTCTGCCCGCATCGAATCAATTACAACAATATTCGCGCTTCGATCAGAATTCCAGTTTCGAGGCTCATATTCAATTGGATCATAACCAATTGCAATAACCAGATCACTCTTTTTAAGCAATTGATCACCCGGTTGGTTTCTAAACAAACCTACACGACCGAAGAAATCATCCTCTAATTCACGTGGGATAATTCCAGCACCTTGAAAAGTTTCAACTACAGGTAAATGAGTTTCCGCAATTAAACGTCTGATAGCTCTGGTAGTTTCTGGATCAGATGCCCGCATTCCTAACAAAAGTACAGGAAGCTTTGCGGCTTTAATACGCTGTGAAAGTAAAGTTGATTCAATTGGACTAGCTGGTCCTAACTTTGGCGGCTCAAGTGGTGCAATCACGCTCGTCTTTACTTCTGCATCAGTTACATCTTGTGGAACAGAAACAAAACTTGCCCCTTGCTTAGATGCCTCTGCTTCTTGATATGCGTTAGCAATCACCTCAGAAATATTCTCAGGCTCTTGAACTTCGGCACTATATTTAGTAATCGGAGCAAATAAAGCTGCATTTTTCATACTTTGGTGAGTTAAACGCAGAAGATCTGTTCGCTGCACTTGGCCGGAAATAGCTAGTACGGGATCACCTTCTGCTGTAGCAGTTACTAAGCCAGTTGCTAAATTTGATGCACCCGGCCCTGAAGTAGTAAGGACAACACCGGGTTTTCCTGTAATCCTTCCTACTCCAGCCGCCATGAAGGCCGCATTTTGTTCGTGCCGCGTTAAAACAAATTTAGGCGTACGTGGATCTTTAGAATGTTCAAGTAATTCAAATACTCGATCAATTTTGGCACCTGGAATTCCAAAGACAAATTTAACATCATGATTAATTAAGCTATCAACAATTGCATTTGCACCGTAATATTTTTCTTCTGCCACAGCAATCTTCCTTCTTCCAATATAGGTTGTATATCTACTTACAAATTAAAAGTATACTTACAAGCCAACATACTTTCAAGTAAATATAATTATAGAAAACTTCGAATCAAATACTTCTAATATAGATATATCACAAATCCATTCTATAATAGAACTTGAATAAAAATAAATTTAAGTGAGGAATAGACATGGTTAGTATCTTAAATAATCAAACTAGTAATGAAGAATTCTTAGAATTTGCGACTAATGAAGTTCACAATGTTGATGTTGCTACGACACATCATGGTGCACCTTCTGCTCAAGTCTGTGATCTAGTTTTGAATAAAAATGGTAAGCTCTACATTGTTACCTCTAGTCAAAATCCATTCTTTCAAGATTTGATCCATCAACCTAAGGTGATTATTAATGGGTACAAAGGAGATGGCACGATGGATTCATGTGGATTTTCAATCCGGGGAATAATTAAAAATGTCGAACATGAATATATTGACGAGATTTTTGAAAAAAATGATTATTTAAATGAAATATATGCAGATGATATTGAAGGGGCAAAAGAAGATCTGCGGGTTTTAGAAATTACACCAAAAGAAGCAGCCTACTTAGATCATCGTACTCACCCTATTTTTACAAGAAAATTCGAATTTTAATTAATCATTTTTTCCACATAACTAAATAAGTAAATAAAAATGGATAGGTTTCTTTTCCCCTATCCATTTTTTAATATGGTTTAATTTGCTAATTTAATTCTTTTATCGGCAACTTGTTTAATAAAATACTGGTCATGGTCAATTAAAAGCATTGCTGGCTTTATTTCTTGTAGTAAATTAATCAATTGATCTTGATTAAAGACATCTAGATAGTTTGCTGGTTCATCCCATAAATACAAATCTGCTGGCTCAAGTAGTGATTTAGCTAAAGCAATTCTTTTCTGTTGTCCCATACTCATCTCTTCAATTGGCACATTAAAGTTAGTTCGAGGAAAGCCCATCTTTTTTAAAATATTCAGAAGATCTTTATAAGATAATTTTTGATGAAGCGCAAAATTCTTTAAACTCCCTTTATGTATTGTGAAATCTTGTGGTAAATACGAAATCCTTAACCCATTAGCTAGCTGATATTTTCCGCTACTGTTTACTGGGGCTTTATTCAATAAGAATTTTAAAAAAGTGGATTTTCCAGAGCCATTTTTACCTTCAAGTGCAACAATGCCATGATTTTTTACTATCAAATTCAAACTAGAAAATAGGTGTTTATTTTCTACCTTCAGACCTAAACCTCTAGTTTCAAGAAGAGTAGAATGATAATTTGATTGAAAGTTCATCGTTAATTTTGGTATATCTTCAATATTAACCATCAATCCTTCTTGTTCTTCAATCTTTTTATCCATTCTATTTCTACGTGTAATAGATTTCTTCATCATTTTGGCAGCTGCATGTCCAATCGCAGCCTTATTTACTCTAGCTCTACGGTTAAGAATATATTGTGTTTTTTGTCCCAAATTTTTTCTAGCTTCTATTTTTTGTGCCCAATGATAAAATTGTTCTTTTTGATTATGTAAGTTTTTAATTTCGCCAGCTATTTTTTCATTCTTTTCACGATTGAATTCATCACGTGCTTCTTTAATTTGTTCATATGTTGCATAAGTCCCTTGATATAAATGAATTTCAGTATTTTTAATTGCTAAAACATGATCAGTTACTTGATTTAAAAAATTACGATCATGACTTACAACAATATATCCTTTATGATGCTTAGTTAAATATTTACAGATTTCCTGACGACTTTCTTCATCTAAATGATTTGTAGGCTCATCAATAAGAGGAAAAGAATTTTGATCAATAAATGATAAAGCTAATAAAATTTTGGTCTGTTCTCCACCGCTTAAAGTATTGAATGGCTGCCAGATTAAATTTGAGTCAATGTGCATTAAATTCAGCTCACGCTCTAGTTTCCATTGTTCAAACATAATTTGATCTTGTAATTCGTATAAAGTGATATTAGCTGGATCCTTAATCCTAATTGGATAATAGGAAAAATTCAATTTAGTTTGAATTTCACCTCTTCCAACTAATTTTCCCTGTAAAAGATTAAGAAAAGTTGTTTTTCCTCGTCCATTTCTACCAACTAATCCTAACTTCCAAGAGCTATCTAAGTCTAGATTTAAATTATTAAAAATATTGTTGCTGCTATCTTCATATTTAAATGATACATTCGAAATTTTAATACTACCCATTTAAATCACCTCGAAAAAAGAGCCTGCACTTATGACAAGTACAGACTCTTCATATTTTTATGTATTAAAAGAAGATCATGTCCGTCTAATAATCTTGTCAAAAGTGCATAGTTCATCCCTTTAATAAAAAACGAATAATTTTAACTATGCTTAGTTTTGCAAGATTAAAGACGCAACAGCGACCCTTCTTTCTAAAGGTGAATTTCAATTGATAAAATTAAGATATCATGAAATTCGATCAAAATCAATCATAAATAGTTAATTTATATCTCAGTAGCGCTATCTATTACTCAATATTCTTTGATGACTTTTATAATTTTATAAATAACTCCAATCAACAATCGACTTCCGCCGATAATCAAAAAACTAGTCCAATATACATCTAATCTCTGCTGATATACATTCACCAGGATTAAAAATATGAGTAAAACTAACATTCCCACTATAGATCTTATTTGTTTTTTTCTTGTTTGGCAGCATTTTCAACCCTCCCATCTACAAAACAATTATGACTTAACTAATTATAAAAACTCCACAAAGTATTTGTAAATACTTTGTGGAGTTAACTATATTTTTCTCCAATATAATATTTAAGATGAGGTGGCTCATCAAAAGTTCTATGCTTGCTACTTAAAGCAAAACCAAACTCGTCTTATGCCTTTAATTGAAAAATTGCAGGATCAATGGAGTAAATATGATCAAATGTAAAAAGCCGATTGCTTCTTCACTAAGCAATCGGCTTTTTATCATTATTTAAAAGAATAACTTACTCATAATAATCATGAAGATCATCAAGCAAGTAGAACTAATTGCAGCAGCCCCAAAGACGGTACCACCACGTTTGAAGATAACACTGAAGTTAACTGAAATACCTAAAGCGGCCATTGCCATCCCCAAAAATACATATGCTGCTTGAACTAAGCCATCTAAAACTACTGGTGGGAATGGTAAGAAAGTACCCAAAATACTGGTTAAAATAAATCCGCCTAAGAACCAAGGAATTGGTAATTTCTTAGGTGCTTGTGTATGGTCTTGCGCACTTTCTTTTACCAGTCTTCTTTGGTACCAGTATCCAATTATTAAAGCAACTGGTGCTAAAAGTAAAACACGTGATAATTTCATAATTAATGCACTATCTAAACTTGCTTCACCAAAAGCACTACCAGCTGCAATAGCATGGGCAATTTCGTGAAGAGATCCACCAGCAACAATACCAAATTGTGAATCTGTTAACCCAAGCATTGGTTTAATCACAATTTCTAAGAGTGTAAATACTGTTCCCATCACACAAACTACGGCAACAGCAAGTACCTCGTTTTCTCTTTTACGTTCTTCATCTCTACTCTCAATTTGAGGGGAAACGCCCATTACAGCAGCTGCTCCACAAATTCCGCAGCCACAAGCTGATAACACTGCTAGTTCATCTTCTGCCCCAAATTTTTTACTAAGCCAGTAAGTCAAAACAATCGTTCCACTTACCCCTAGCATTGCAACTAAAATTGTTTTAATACCAGCATCAGCTAGCTTAGTAAGATTAAGTCTAAAACCCAGTAAAATGATTCCTAATCTCAAAAACTTATTAGAAATAAAACCAATCCCTGGTGCTGCTTCTTCTCTTACCCCAACTGGTAACACCTGCAGCGAAATTCCTAATAAAAGGGCAATTACCAACGCACCAATCAGGTTGACATAAGGTAATTTTGCTAGAAAAATACCTGCCACGGAACAAATTAAAGTCATTGCAGCTGCAAGACCAAATGATTTACTCTTAACAATACTTATCAATAAAAATACCTCCAGTTTAATTGCTTATTCCCACCCAGGAAAATTTACAGAATAAGCAATCATATAGTGTTTTAAAGTGATTCTTTCTCGAAAGCAAAATTCTTATAGTACTATACTATCTAATCCAATAATTAAAGTAAAATAAT
Source organism: Lactobacillus johnsonii (assembly GCF_014058685.1). Classification (NCBI taxonomy): domain Bacteria; kingdom Bacillati; phylum Bacillota; class Bacilli; order Lactobacillales; family Lactobacillaceae; genus Lactobacillus; species Lactobacillus johnsonii. Next base: position 1,094,232 of record NZ_CP059055.1, read on the forward strand.
ATGCTCACAAGATCACAAATGTTTTTATTGATATAAAAAGGACGAAAGCCTAAATTATACTTTCATCCTTCAATTTTGTGATATTATTCATAAAATCTTTCAAATCAATTACAGTCTCAAATGTTAAGAAAAACAGTAAAGCTTTAATCCAAGAGCGACTAAGTAAAAAGAAAAAGCAAATTGCTAATGATATAAGCCCTATTCCCACAAACAAAGCTAAGGCAGTTAACTTTGCTCCAAATAAATTAACGACCTCCTTAAAACTGCTTGGCTCATTTTTAACTAATAAAGATAGGTCATGATATTGCTTACTAGTCCTTACTCGAAATGATAAAAAAGTAAATACGGTTCCAATAATAATTAAGCCGGCTCCAAGTAATTGAAATAAAAGGCTCATTGGAGGCTGTCTAAACATTAAAATGCCTCCAAGAATTAGCAAGATGTCCGCAAGCAAATTATAACGTAAACGTTTATTTTCTAATTTAGTAAAAATTAATTCATTCGAATCCATACTTCATATCCTTTAATATTCTTCTTTCTACCAGTATACTGGTTAAACTAAAAATGACCAAGAGCAATTTTAACTCTTGGTCATCTAGGTCAATTAACGTCCTTTATGAACTGTGTAATTTTCAACTGGAATTGGCTGGGCTTTAAGCTCAACTGCACCATACAAAATACCGATTAAACCGGCTATTACTAATAATTGGGACATATTCAGGACTCCTCTCTTGGAATCTTCCCCCAGTACCTATCTTACAGGCTTAAGTCTACTTTTCAAAATAAAAAGACTTGTGTTGCAGGTGTCAAAGAAAGCCAAATCCAATAAAAAGTCATCATAATTACCGCTAAATAAGACATCATAGTTAAAAAGTTTTCAAAGCAGCCTCCAACTTTATAATGAATTGGTGACTTTCTTTTTTTCTTATAAAATGGCGCTAGCCACTCTACTCCTTGCTTACTGAAACTATCTTCAACTAGATGCAAAAAATAGCCAATTACCAGCCCAAACCAAAGCGCACTCCAATAATTCTGAGAAGTTAAGTTGTTGATATGAATAGGAATAAATTTATTCATTAAATAATATAGACCACCAGAAAAAATGGCCCAGCCAAGGAAAGAATGAGTAATCCCACGATGTTTAAGAAAAAGACTAAAATTAATCACTGACTTCTTGCTTGCAGAACTGTTATATTCATCAATATCAGGTAAAGAAGCGCCAATCGCAGTCGCAGCCAGAATAATAATGTTGTTAACTGGATCAATCAATAGCCGATTAGTTAATAATAAGCTTAGTTCCACGATTGCAATACTGCAAATTCGATGTGACCTAGTTAGCACTTCTTCTCACCCTTTCTAGAACATATATTCTATTTTAACAAAATTACCACTAGAATGGGAACTTGTATACGCCAAGGTATAAAAAAACTCTAGTTTTGCACTAGAGTTTTTAAGTAATATCATTTTATAGCTTTACATAATTATTTTACTTTTAATTGATAGTTTCTTTTAATATCTTGCTCAATTCTTCTACTCGCTGATCTTCTGGTTTAGCAATAAAAGCATATTCTTCAGTGAGTTGTTTTCCATCTCGCAACAAGAACAACTTTTGTACTTGGTCATCATCAATGTGGGCGGCTGTTTTTTCATTCATGATTAAGTAGCCAGATCCAGATTCAACCATTAAAACTGCTTCTCCTAAGGTTTCAACCGCAAGTAAATCACTATCAACTTGAAGAACATCTTTTAAATAGTGGTATTCACTCTTTTCTTCCTCTACTCCTGCTACCAGAATGCAAGGCAAATTCTTTAAATCACTCACTTCAAAAGTTTGTTGATATTTATTAAAATTACCCGCTTGCACCAGGGCCACTAAAGCAACCTCATCAACCGGATAAGTAGCTAGTTGCTGATAAATAATATGCCTTGAATTAACTAAGACTGCATCTAACTCATTGTTTTGAATCTTATCTTCAATCTCATCATATGAAACAGGCTCTAAACTCACCTTTTCATCTTTATATAAAGTTTGCCATTTATCTGCTGCCTTTTCCAACTCATATCTACTTAAATTTTTTAAATATCCAATCTTCATTTTTTCACCTGTATACAAAATAAGACCTTGATCTTTCAACCAAAGTCTTATTTATCTTAATTACTTAGCTTTGTCATGAAACGCAATTGTAAAACCATTCTCCCAAACTTCATTTGGAGCAATATGATTCATTCCACGTTTATGTTCTAGTTGGCCATCACTGTCTAACGTATCTGCAATTCCCCACCAAGGTTCAATACAGATATAGTTACCTGCCTTAGGATACTGTGACCACAAACCCACAAATGGTGCATTTTCCATTTTGACATTAATATGGTAGTCACTCTTATCAGTTCTAATAGAAATCTTGTTAGGCTGCTTTAATTCAAAGACCCAGGCATCATCCTTAAACAATTTATCACTAATTTCAAACAGTGAATCAGTTGCGAGCAAGGAACGATTTTCCCAGTCAAGATATGGTGCCTTTAAAGGAATCTTCACATGGTCCATTGAAGGATCAAACTTAAAGTAGTAATCATTCTTATTCAAACCATTATCAGTTGGCAAATTAAAGCCAGGGTGTCCCCCAATACCAAAGATCATTTCTTTAGTATCAGTATTCGTTACTGTAAAGTGTTCTTCCAGTAAATTATTCACTAAACTGTAAGATACTCTTAGTTCAAAATCAAATGGATACATTTTTTTAGTATCTTCATTAGACGTTAGAAGGAAAACAATGTGCTTATCATCTTGTTCTTCAACAGTAAATTGTGCATCCCGAGCAAAACCATGTTGTCCCATATGGTAAGTTTTACCATCATAAGTATATTGATCGTCCTTTAAACGCCCAACTACTGGGAACAAAACCGGAGCGTGACGTCCCCAAATTTCGGGATCTGCCTGCCACATGTATTCTCGACCACTGTTTACATCTTTAACACTTTGAATTTCAGCACCCTTATCAGAAAGTGTTACTGTTAAAAAATTATTCTTTAATTGATAATCCATAATTTAACTTCTCTTTATCTACTAAAATTACAAAATAAATTTTGTTAAGTCTTTATTAATAATTATATCACTCAATTTTTGATCAACATACTTCTGAGTAATAGTGATCTCACCCATGTTCATATCTGGTCCTTCGTAAAGAACATCTTCAAGTAATTTTTCTAAAATAGTTGCTAAACGACGTGCACCAATATTGTCAGTTCCCTGATTTACTTCAAAAGCTATTTGAGCAATTCGATCAATTGCTTCTTGAGTAAAGACCAATTTAATACCATCAGCCTTAAGAAGTGCAATATATTGCTTCAAAAGTGAGTTTTGAGGATCCTTTAAGATCTTAACAAAGTCTTCTTGAGTCAAGGCATTTAATTCGACACGAATTGGGAAACGTCCTTGTAATTCTGGAATTAAATCGCTTGGCTTACTTTCAGCAAAAGCACCAGCCGCAATAAATAGGATATGGTCAGTAGATACAGGACCATACTTCGTAGAAACAGTTGAACCCTCAACAATTGGTAAGATATCTCTTTGTACACCTTCACGAGAAACTTCACCAGAGGTCTTCTTGTTACCCGCAGTGATCTTATCAATTTCGTCGATAAAGATAATACCATTTTGTTGAGTACGCTCAATTGCACGTTGATAGAGAGAATCGTAGTTAATTAACTTCTTTGACTCTTCTTGAATTAAAACTTCACGTGCATCTGATACTTTTAGTGTACGCTTAACAGTCTTCTTAGGCATTAAGTCGCCCATCAAACTTGACATGTCAATTCCCATTTGGCCCATCATATCACCCATGGGGTTTACTTTGGGAGCTTGTTCTACTTCGATGGTAACTTCACGATTCTCAAGTAATCCCTTATTAAGTTGATCAGCTACACTAAGGCGTTCATTACGAATATCATCAGTTACTTCTTCATTATCTTGAGGTTGATTCATGTTGAAGTTACCAGAAAGCATTTGCATCATTTGTTGCATCGAATTTTCACGGTTTTCACGCTTAATTCCTGGCACAATTAATTTAACTAGACGATTATTAGCTTTCTTAGTAGCTTGCATTTTAACATGTTCAAATTGATCTTTTTCCTCCATTCGAACTGCTTCTTCAACTAAGTCACGGACCATTGATTCAACATCACGTCCAACATAACCAACTTCAGTAAACTTAGTTGCTTCAACCTTTACAAAAGGTGCGTCAACAATCTTAGCAAGTCGACGTGCAATTTCTGTCTTACCTACACCAGTAGGACCAGCCATTAACATGTTTTTTGGCGTAATATCTTGTTGCATTTGCTTTGGCAATTGCAATCTACGATAACGGTTATACAATGCAACAGCAACAGACTTTTTAGCTTCGTTTTGGCCAATAATATATTTATCAAGTAATTCTACAATTTGTTTTGGAGTTTTTTCTTCAGTCAAAATAATTCACCTAGATTTCATCAGTAGTAATGTGGTCATCTGTAAACACATCAATTCCGGAAGCAATCTTAACAGCTTCTTTAGCAATTTCACTTGCGCTCATTCCATTGCTGTGGCGAGTCATGGCAATTGCAGCTGCTTGGGCAAAATTACCACCAGAACCAATAGCTACCACGTCTTCATCTGGTTCAAGCACTTCACCATTACCAGAAATTAATAGTAAGTCTTTATCATTAAAAGCAATTACCATAGCTTGTAATTTAGCTAAAGTTGGATCTTTACGCCAGCTTTGAGCCATTTCAACGGCAGCTCTACGTAAGTCACCTGAATAAGTTTCAAGCTTTCCTTCAAGCATATCTTGTAAGCTAACTGCATCTGCAACACCGCCAGCAAAGCCGATTACTACTTGATCATGATAAATTCTTCTAATCTTTTTAGCAGTTGCCTTAGCAATAACTTTTTCACCTAAGGTAACTTGACCATCTCCAGCGATGGCTGTTTTATTGTTATATCTAACAGAACAAATTGTTGTCATATTATTATGCCTCGTCTTTCTTATCTTTTCTTGGGAAAAATTTTTGATAATCTGCTTGTAAATGCTTCATTGTGACATGGGTATAGATTTGCGTCGTTGACAAAGATTCATGCCCTAAAAGCTCTTGCACACTCCTTAGGTCTGCTCCATTATTAAGCATTTCAGTTGCAAAAGAGTGTCTAAGCATATGGGGATGAACCTTTCCACCAACTCCAGCTTTAATGAAAACTTGCTGCATAATGTATTCAATTCCGCGGCCAGTTAACTTTTGTCCCCGGTTATTTAAAAATACATAGCCTAGATCTTCATTTTTACCTAGTAGAGCTAGTCGACTTTCATCACAATATTCTTTTAAAGCACTGGCCGCATCTTTTCCAAAGGGAACATAGCGGTCTTTATTACCCTTCCCATGAACTAAGATAATCTTTAAATCAAAATCAATCTGATCTAGCTTTAAAGATGCCATCTCACTTAAACGCATCCCAGTCGCATAAAAAAGTTCAAACATCGCGCGATTTCGAACCACCAACTTGTCATGACCGGCAAGACTATCAAAGACTTGTCGCATCTCTTTTTCATAGAAAAATTGTGGTAATTTCTTTTCGCCTAATCTTAAACTAATTGTCTGCATCGGATTATTATCTAGCACTTCTCGCTTAACGAGAAAGCGATAGAAAGATCTTAAACTAGACATTTTACGCGCTTGAGTAGTTCTTGACCTGTTTTGGGTCGCTAAGTCTTGTAAGAAAATTTCAACATCGCGACTTTTGACTTGATCCCAGCCGCTAAAGCCTCCATTTTCTTTAAAAAATTCCTTAGCTTCATTTAGATCATTTAAGTAAGAGTTTACAGTATTTTTACTATAATTACGTTCATAGTTCAAGTAATCTTGAAATTGTTTGATTAATTTATCATTTTCTTTAGACATTATTAATCAAGCTTCTTCTCTTCCTTAAATGCTTCAAGATCCTTCAATGCTCGTTTAGAAATTTCTAAGTGTCGTTCTTGTTTGTTTCTTACCTTGTAATCTAATTTTGGCAAGAGTGCATAGGAAGCATTCATTGGTTGGAAATGCTTTGCGCTAGTGGTTGTGATGTAGTTGGCCATAGAACCCAAGGCAGTTGACTTAGGGAAGACTAAGGTTTCTTCTCCTAAAGCTTCTCTAGCTGCATTAATTCCGGCAACTAAACCAGAACCGGCACTTTCAACATAACCTTCTACCCCTGTCATTTGTCCCGCAAAGAAGAGACCAGTTTGCTTTCTAGCTTCATAATTTGCATTCACAACTTCAGGACTAGCAATATAGGTATTACGGTGCATTTTACCATAGCGAACAAATTTTGCATTTTCAAGACCTGGAATCATTGAAAAGACTCTCTTTTGTTCGCCATATTTTAGATGAGTTTGGAAACCAACGATGTTATACATTGTGCTAGCTGCATTATCTTGACGCAATTGCACAACTGCATAAGGAGTCTTTCCAGTCTTAGGATCTTCTAAACCAACTGGCTTAAGGGGACCAAAGAGCATTGTCTTTTCTCCTCTTTTTGCCATTACTTCAATTGGCATACATCCTTCAAAGACATTCTTATCTTCAAAGCCATGTAAAGTAGCTGTCTCCGCCCCAACTAGATTTTTATAGAAATTATAAAACTCTTCTTTAGTCATGGGACAATTCAAATATGCAGCTTCACCCTTGTCATAACGTGATTTTTTATACACAATATCACGATTAATGGAACTAGCTGCCACAATTGGAGCAGCCGCATCAAAGAAATGAAGTGAATCAGTACCACAAAACTCCTTAATTTGTTCTGCGAGTGTATCTGAGGTTAATGGACCAGTCGCAATGATCGTGATACCATCTTTTGGAATCTCAGTGATTTCTTCCTCATGAACATGAACATTTGGCAAGTCCTTCAAAGTTTTAGTTACAACTGCACTAAACTTATCTCTATCAACAGCTAGAGCTCCGCCAGCAGGTACTGCAGTTTCATCAGCTGCTTTCATAATTAAGGAATCCAGCTGCCGCATTTCTTCTTTTAATAAACCAACAGCATTTGACAGTTGGTTAGATCTCATTGAGTTAGTACATACTAATTCTGCAAAGTTTGCAGTTTCATGAGCAGGCGTATTTTTCTTAGGTCGCATTTCATATAAATCTACTTCAATGCCACGCTTAGCTAATTGCCATGCAGCTTCACTCCCTGCAAGACCTCCGCCAATTACGGTTACATTCTTTACCATGCAATCTTTCCTTTCTGCTCGACTCTTTCAAGTCTATATAAAAATGATATCATTAAACCGCTTTCGTTTTAATGATATCATTGATTTTTATTATAATTTAACTTTCTTCTGGTTCTTCACGGTAATCACCATTTGGACAAAGGATTACTAGTCCTTTCTTGTTCTTCTTTTGAACTAAGAAGTGACCATCATTTGGACAATTACGACCAATTGGTTGATCCCATGAAACAAAATCACAATCTGGATAGCGTGAACAGCCATAGAATTTACGGTTACGTTTTGATTTCTTTTCGATAACTTCGCCCTTACCACACTTAGGACAAGTTACGCCAATCTTCTTAACGATTGGTTTAGTATTACGACAATCCGGGAAGCGTGAGCAAGCATAGAACTTACCGTAGCGTCCCATTTTGATAACCATTGGAGCCCCACAAATATCACAGTTAAAGCCTGCAGGTTCATCTTTAATTTGAACCTTTTCAATTTGTTGATCTGCTTTATCTAATTCTTTAGAAAATGGCTTGTAGTACTCATCAACTACTTTAATCCAGTTCTTCTTCCCTACTTCAACCCCATCTAGGTCATTTTCAAGTTGAGCTGTAAAGTCGACATTAACAATATCTGGGAAAAATTCTTCGATTAACTTATCTACGATTTCTCCTAATTCTGTAGGTACAATTGACCTACCTTCAAGTTTTACGTAGTAACGTTTTTGAATGGTATCAATTGTTGGTGCATAAGTTGATGGACGACCAACACCATTTTCTTCAAGAGCACGAACTAAACTAGCTTCTGTATAACGTGCAGGTGGTTGAGTAAAGTGTTGACGATCATCAGTCTTCTTAAGCTTAACCTTATCGCCTTCATTTAACTCAGGAAGTTCATTACTCTTTTCTTTTTGGTTATCGTATACCTTAGTGAATCCAGCAAATTTAAGTTTTGAACCAGTTGTTCTAAAGGTTACATCATTTTGCTCAATATCAGCTCTAACTGTGTCGTAAACAGCTGGGGTCATTTGACTAGCAATAAATCTTGACCAAATTAAAGTATAGAGACGATATTCTTCAGTTGTTAAATATTCTTTTACAGAAGCTGGCGTTCTAAAAGCTGAAGTAGGACGAATTGCTTCGTGGGCATCTTGAGCATCCGCATCATTTTTAAAATGTTGCGGCTTAACTGCTGCGTAATTTTCACCGTATTCTTCATGAATAAATTTTGAAGCTTCATGCTTTGCTACATTAGCAATACGCTTTGAGTCAGTACGCATATAAGTAATCAAACCGACAGATCCCTTACCAAGGTTCACACCTTCATAAAGAGATTGGGCAATTCTCATTGTTCGACGAGTTCTGTAACCTAAGCGCTTGTTTGCTTCTTGTTGCATAGTTGAAGTGGTAAAAGGAGCAGCAGGTTGACGTCTTCTTTCCTTTTTAACTACTTTTGTAACTTCAAAGTTTTTCCGCTTATCAATTCGCTTTAAAACATCTTGAACTGCTTCATTATTTGGCAACTCTTGCTTTTTGCCCTTAATGCCATAAAAAGCACTCTTAAACTTTTCTGAGCCCTTTTCAAAATCAGCATCAATAGTCCAGTACTCTTCTGGCTTAAAGTTCTTGATTTCATTTTCACGATCAATTACTAACTTCAAGGCAATCGATTGAACACGTCCAGCTGACAAACCTTTCTTTACCTTTTGCCACAAAATCGGACTAATTGAATAACCAACCAAACGGTCTAGGACACGACGAGCTTGTTGAGCATCAACAATATCCATATCAATAGTTCTTGGATTCTTAAAGGCATTCTTAACAGCATCTTTAGTAATTTCGTTAAAAGCAACGCGGTTATGTTCTTTTGGATCTAGATTTAATGCATGAGCGACATGCCAAGCAATCGCTTCTCCTTCTCGATCCGGGTCGGAAGCAAGATAAACATATTTTGCTTTTTTAGCTTCTCTCTTTAATTCTTTAATCGTATCGCCTTTTCCACGAATGGAAATATACTTTGGTTCATAGTCATGTTCTACATCCACTCCCATTTGAGACTTGGGTAAATCACGAATATGGCCTTTTGAAGCGATAACATGATAATTTCTTCCTAAATATTTTTCAATTGTCTTAGCCTTATGAGGAGACTCGACAATAACTAAATTCTTTTTATTTTTTCGTTTAGTAGGCATAGAATGCCCCTTCCTTGCACAATTTCTACCAAATTCTAAAATACCAAAAATTTTACTCTTGTCAACTAAAGCAAATTTTTAAAATCAGCATTAACCAATGGATAAGCACCAGCGGCAATTAGCTCATTAGGGCCTTCTGACAAGGGACTTGAGACTGGTCCCGGAACTGCAAAAATATTGCGATTTTCTTCTAAAGCAATATTTGCAGTAATTAAGGAGCCCGATCTTTTTCTAGCTTCAGTCACAATAATATTTTTACTTAAGCCCGCAAGTATACGGTTCCTTTGCGGAAATCTATAAGGCCTTGGAGGAGTATCCGGTAAATATTCACTGATCAATAGCCCGTTCGCCATAATTTCTTCCTGGAGCATTTTGTTTTCTTGCGGATAAAAATGGTTGAGTCCATTTCCAATCACGGCAATTGTCTTACCGTGATTTTTTAATGTTTCTTGATGAGCAATTCCATCCACTCCGCGTGCTAAGCCACTAGCAATAACAAAATCTTGCTGTATCAGCTGGGGAATTAATTGTTTTAAGACAAAACGACTATAGTTTGTCGGCTGTCTTGCGCCAACTATAACTGTAATCTCCTTTTTAAGCAAGGATAAGTCTCCTCTAGTAAAAAGAAGTGTTGGTGCATTATACATTTCACGGAGTGCATTTGGATAGATTGTATCAAAAATAGTGATAACATCACACTGTAATTCAATTCTTTCAATCCAAGAATTAAACTTATCATTTTTCATTGCAGCTAAAACAATATTTTGGATATTTGATTTTAATGATAAACTCTCTATTTTGTCAACTGTTACTTCTTCACCAGCAGTAAAATTCGCTACAATTTTTCCTATAGTAGTAATGCCAAGACCTTGCTGTAATTTTAACCTTAAACAAAATTCTTTCAAATTCATATAAATAAAACCTCCACTATCATGTACGCAAAAGTGAAGGTTTATTTTTTAATTATTTTTCGTATTCACTAACTGGAGCAAAAGATCTCCGATGAATCGGGGTTGGACCGTATTTTTTAAGAGCCTCCATGTGCTCACGTGTTCCGTAGCCTGCATTATGTTTAAAATCATATTCTGGATAGAGCTCACCATAAGCATCCATTAAGTTATCCCGAAACACCTTAGCTACAATACTAGCGGCAGCAATTGAGTTAGACTTAGCATCCCCGTGAATTAGTTTAACTTGCGGAATATTTAAAGGTACATTCATGGCATCAACTAATAAGGCATCAGGTTTTACTTTTAGACCTTGAACAGCATGAGCCATTGCTACACGATCTGCTTCATAAATATTAATCTGATCAATTACATCATTATTAGCTAAGCCGACACTAACACTGACAGCTTTTTCTAGAATCTTTGGAAAAAGCGCCTGTCTCTTCTTAGGTGATAATTTTTTTGAGTCATTAACATCAATTAAATCAAAATCATGTGGCAAAATAACAGCAGCTGTAACTACAGGCCCAGCAAGGGGTCCACGCCCTACTTCATCAACTCCAGCAACAAGTTGATCTTTTTGCCAGAATTCTTTTTCATAAGAAAAACGGGTTTGAAATTGAGCTAATGCTTTAGCATATTTAGCTTGCCTTTTTTCATAGCTAATTAAGAGCTTTTGGACGCCTTTTCGTTCATCAACTTTTAATTCTTCTAATTGCTCTTTGCTTACTTCTCCTTGAAGTAAGTTCTTTATTTCAGTAATCGTCATCTAAGATCGAACGTAATCCTTCCCAATTTTCCTTTGCGTAAGCGCTGAAGCATAAAGAGTGAAAACTTATCATAATCATCTCGCATGCCGTATTTGTTGGTCATTGCTAACAATAAATCTGGATTAGACATACTGTCCATCTCTTCACTTGAAATTCGGGCAAATTTAACGAGGTCATCTCGATAATTTTGCTTTAAAAATTCAATCACAAATAAGGCAACATCATCGGGATGAAAAATATCCGCCTTAATTGCCCCGCAAGCTGCTAATTTATAACCTACTTCTTGATCAGAAAACTTAGGCCACAAAATCCCCGGTGTATCTAAAATTTGTACATTAGTCTTGGTTTTTAACCAACTTTGTCCACGTGTTACACCAGGCTTATCACCAACAATTGCAGCATTTCTTCCAACCATCCGGTTAATAATTGTAGACTTACCACAGTTTGGAATTCCTGCAATAGCTACTCGAATCATTGGGTTTGATGCACCCTTTGCAATTAATTTATCTGTCTTTTCCTTACCAGCTAGCTTAATAATTTTAAATAGACTAGTCATATTTGTAGTATGCTGGGCATCCATCGAAATCACGAAGTTACCCTCATCTTGATAATAACGGGTCCATTTTTTAGTTTGAATTGGATCAGCCAAATCAGCCTTATTTAAAACAATAATATGCGGTTTCTTCTTTGTTAATTGTCCAATCATTGGATTACGAGAAGAAACTGGTAGGCGCGCATCTAAAACTTCAATTAAGACATCAATCAAGTCTAGATTATCTTCTAGTTGATTTTTAGCCTTATTCATATGTCCTGGATACCATTGAATAGTTGCCATTTTTAATCCTCCATATCCTTTAGATTTAAGCTCATTGCCTTCTTTAAAGCAGGATTATCATCTTGCAATTTTTGTGCAACTGCTAAATAAAGTTGCGCTTGTACTTGCCCATTTACTATACCATCTGCTGTCAAGCCATGGGCTTTTTGAAACTCAATAACCGCATTCTTAGTTTCATCATCAAAAACTCCTGTAACATGCTTTGGCATATAACCTAAGGCATTCAAATATTGCTGCAGAGTTGCCACATCAACACCAGTCATTGATTTCTTCAAAATACTCATACTTTGGAATTGAGGTAGTTTGGCTAAAGAAGATTCAGGTACAGGATAAGTTGGCTTTAGCCCCTTTTGGTTGATCCAAGTTCCATTTGGAGTAAGCCACTTAGCAATTGTATATTTATATTCAGAATCTTGCGTCTGCCCTACTTCCTGCACTGTTCCCTTACCATAACTTGTTTGACCAACAGAAACTGCCCGGTGATTTTGAACAAGAGCCGCGGTAAAGATTTCACTGGCACTAGCTGTATTGGCATTAATTAAAATAATTGGCTTTAGACTTGTATGGAAGCCACCAGAAAGCTTTTTATCAGAGCGAATTACTTCTTTTTGCTTGCGATCCTGATATTGCATAATAATCTTATTATTTGGTAAGAAATATGATGAAGACTTCAAAGCAGCATCCATTGCACCACCAGGATTATCTTGTAAGTCAATAATTAGCTTAGGATATTTTTTAGTATTAATTGACTTTAAAGCACTCTTTAAATCTTTAGCCGTATTAACGTCAAATTGTGTAATTGTAATAATTGTTGCATTACCTTCAGTTCGCTTAGTTAAGCTAGATTGGGAGATTTTAGCCCGCTTTAAGGTAACGTTAAAAGTAGAGTTAGCACGTCTAAGTTTCAAGGTAACTTTTGTACCAATTTTCCCTCTGACTAAAGGAGCTACTTTACTAAACTGAGCTGCACTTACCTTTTTATTATTAACGGCAACAATCTCATCGCCAGGTTTAATAGTACTTTTTGAAGCTGGAGAATCAGCAACAATAAAGTCCACAACAACTTTATTGTTGCGTACTGCCATCTGAATACCTACTCCGCCAAAACTCGAACCCTCTAAAATATTATTAACTTGTTCTTGGTTTGCTCCACTTAATCCCTCAGAAAAAGGATCGTTAAGACTATTAAGCATCCCGTTAATTGCCCCCTGGCGCAATGTTTGCGGTGAGACTTTTTTATAATATGAACCTTGTAATTGCTCATACACTTTTTCAACTTGATAAAAAGGTGACTTTAGTTCCTTAACTTCCATAATTCCAAAGGTCAAACCTGCACCAATTGCCGCACCAGCTATACCAGTTAACAAAAATTGAGCATATTTGGGAAGATGCTTCTTTTTATTATTTGAAATTTCTTTATTTTGATGAGAATTATTTGGTTCTACTTCTGCCATATTAGCCTCAGTTCATATTATCTAAATATAATTGATATGCCTTGTCAAAAACGCTCATGCTTGGTAAATAACCAGCATTTAATTCTAAATATTCTGACAATTTTTCATAGTCTTCCTCTTGTTTTGGAAAAGAACTGTCATGTTGAGCATTGTTAGCAAATTCAGCAATATCATCTAAAGAATCAGGATTTCTTTGAGTCATTAAAAAACGATAAAAGCTCTCACGATAAGCCATTAAAAGTCCTCCGTTGTATAGAATACTGCATAGGCACCACTACCAGCATGAGTTGCAATAATTGGACTAGTAACACGAGTCAACACTTTAATGTCAGGATTAATTTCTTTAATTTTATTAGCCCAAACTTCCATATCTTCAGGCGTATCGACATAAGAAATTGCTACTTCTTTGATATCGTGTTTATGTTCTTCAATATCCTTTAAAACACGTTTATCAAAGTTCTTAGAAAACTTCTTTCCCCGACCTTTTTTAGCAACGTCTAAATTTCCACCTGGCATATGCAATTCAATTCTAATATTTAGTAAAGTAGCAATTTTACCAGCTAATGGTCCAAGACGTCCACCCTTAATCAAGTTATTTAGGTTAACTACCATCATCTGTAATTTTTGCTTCTTTTTAAGGTCTTCAACATGATTTACAATTTCTTCAAGACTCTTGCCTGCTTGCGCATCCTTAGCAGCGGCCAGCACTTGATAAGCTTCTGCACGATCAGTTAGTTCAGAATCAATTAAAGTTACTTCTTTAGTCTTTCCAATTATGTCAGCAGCCTGTCTAGCAGCTTCAATTGTCCCGCTTAAAGAACGAGCAAGAAAAATTCCTACTACTTGGCTTCCATCGGCAGTTAATTCTTTAAATACTTTTTCAAAAATTCCAATTGATGGTTGACTTGTCTTTGGTAATTCTTCAGACGCATCCATCTTCTTTACAAATTCTTCTCGACTGATATCAATGCCATCTGTGTAAGTCTTACCATCGATAGTAATAGTTAATGGAACGACTGTAATATCGTATTTATCAATTTCTTCAGGAGTTAATTGAACTGAGGAATCAGTTACTACTTTAATCTTAGCCATTCTAAGTGCTATCCCCTATTCTTCTATAATTATTATTCTATGTTAGAATTTATTAAGTACAATCTCAAGTATATCAAAAATACAAAAATGAGTTAAAATTTATTAAATAGATTATAAAGTTATTATATAAGGCGGAATAAATGAATGTCTTTTAAACAATTGTGGCAAGAACCTAAAAATCGGTCTAAAACCTATAACATTTTGAACAACATTTTTAGTGCTATTACTCATGGAATTGGCTTTGGGCTAGCTGTTGCAGGATTGGTAGTTCTAATTGTGAAAGCTGCCCATACAGGAAGTGCTCTGAGGGTGACAGCCTTTACTCTTTATGGCTCTAGTTTGGTTATCCTTTATCTTTTTTCAACACTCTATCATAGTTTGATTTTTACTCGAGCTAGGCGAGTGTTTCAAATATTCGATCACTCTTCAATTTTTATTTTAATTACTGGAACCTACACTCCTTATACCTTAGTCGCAATTGGCGGGGTAAAGGGATGGGTAATGTTTGGTATTATTCTAGCCCTGGCCATTTTTGGCATTTTATTTTATATCTTTAATCAGGGAAAACATGTTGTTTTAGATACTATCCTTTACGTATTAATGGGCTGGATTGTAATTATTGCTTCCAGTACCCTTTACCCAGTTCTTGGGCCAACTGGATTTTGGCTCTTAGTCTGGGGCGGAATTGCCTATACTGTTGGTGCTATTTTATTTTCAATGCGCGGCGTTCCTTATATTCATGTGATTTGGCACATGTTTGTTTTATTAGGTTCAATCCTGATGTATTTTTCAATTCTATTTTATGTTTAAAAAAGAAGCAGACAGTGAACACAATTAATCACTGCCTGCTTTTTTAGTTAATGATTTGAAGAAATAAATTCAGTAATCGCTGCCTCGTTATTACTAATTACTCCCTCTAAAACGGCTTTTTTTATTTCCTCTAATAAAAGTCCAACTCTTGGTCCAGCTGGGATACCATTTTTTAATAAAAAGTGGCCATCTATCACTAGGTCACGATTATTCTTAATTGGCAATGCTTCGTAACTATCAACTAAGGCACTCCCATTGACTGGTTGGCCCAAAATATGAGCTAAATCGATTGTTGAAACAATTGTTTCTAAACCAGCTTTATACAGATCATAATTATTTGGAGCATGTGAACTAATTAAGTCAAAGAAAGCAACAATATCAGCTACCTGACGCTCCATTGCATTAGAATTCTTCCACATCCGCATAAAGTGAGGAATCTTGTCATTTGGTAATTTTAATAAAATAATCATCAAAGCCCATAGATTAGCTTCAGTAGTAGGGCTAAAATTAAGTTGAGGATAAAGAGCTAAATTCTCTTTTTTACCCCTAAAACCAGGTACTTCTTCTGATAAACCAGTATCTAAAAAGATTTGGAATGCCTTTTGGCTGCCAGGAGCAATCCCCATTTTTACGAATTCATCTCTGATACGTTCAACAGAAATTTTACTTAGTAACTCATGATTGTCACTGATTGCCTGTTCTGTTTCTGGTTCAAGCGTAAATTGCAATTGACTCATAAATCGAACTGCACGCATCATTCTCAAGGCATCTTCATGAAAACGATTCTCAGCTTTTCCAACTGCACGGATCAAATGCTTTTCTAAGTCACCTAGTCCGTCAAAGTGATCAATAATATTTCCATCAACGTCCATTGCTAGAGCATTAATAGTAAAATCACGCCGCTTTAAATCTTCTGATAAGTTTTGGACAAAAGTTACATGGTCAGGTCTACGGAAGTCTTGGTATCCTGATTCAGTTCTGAAAGTTGTAATTTCATAGCTTTCACCCTCATAAAGAACAGTGACGGTTCCGTGCTTAATCCCGGTATCAATTGTTTTCTTAAAAATTTGCTTAATTTCCATCGGATAGGCGCTAGTTGCAATATCGACATCATGAATGTGCCGATTTAAAAGCAAGTCTCGCACACTCCCGCCGACAAAATAGGCCTCATACCCCGCCTCATTAATCTCTTTTAAAACTGGAAGCGCGGCGGTAAAAACTTCCGGTAAATTATTAATCTTCATATATTCCCTATTCCCCTTAATTTTCACACTTCTTAATATAGAAAGAAGGAAGTAACATGACTAAATTATTTAATAAACAACTCTTTAAACAAATCTTCTTCATTACTCTAGGCTGCAGCATATATGCCTTTAGCTTAGATGCCATCAGCATCCCTAACAAACTTGCTGATGGCGGGATTAGTGGTATTGCCCTTTTACTTCGGTATTGGTTCCACATCAATCCAGGTTTATCCACGTTACTTCTAAATATCCCCCTAATTATAATCGGATATCGCTTTATGGGCAAACGGCTCCTTGCCTTGACAATCTGGGGCACACTTTGCCTATCCTTCTTATCCTTTTGGCTTCATCTTCCTATTATAAACCAATTAAATTTAGACCATGATCTTTTTATTGCTGGTGTACTAGCAGGTTTATTTTCTGGTGTTGGAATCGGTATTGTATTTAAATACGGCGGAACCACGGGTGGAACAGATATTATTGCCAGAATTTTAGACTTAAAATTAGGAATTCCGGTTGGAAAATCTTTACTTGCTCTTGATGCATTTGTATTAACGATTTCTCTTAGTTATCTTGATATTAAGCATATGATTTATACTTTGCTAGCTAGTTTTGTTTTAGCTAGAATTACTGATTCTATTCAAGCTGGTTCCTATGCTGCACGAGGATTGTTTATTATTTCTGATAAATATGAACAGATCGCTAAAATGATTGATGTTCAGCTAGATCGAGGATATACCTTCATAAATGCAGAAGGCGGATTTGATCGATCAGCTAAAAAAATTATTTACTGTGTAATTTCACCACGAGAAATTAGTCAAGTTAAAGAATTAATCTTGCGTGAAGATCCTAATGCCTTTGTTTCAGTTATCGATGTTCATGAAGCACTAGGTCAAGGCTTTACTTATGAAAGAAAAAAGAGACATATTTTCTTTAGAAGATAGTAGTTAGGAAGAAACTAGTTGTTGCTAGTTTCTTTTTTATCTTTAAAGATAAAAAGTTTGGAGTTAACTCCAAACTATGCTCAAAAAAGTCACAAATTTGGAGTTAACCCCAAACTTTTGTTTATCAACTACAGCGCCCTATTTTACATCAATTAAAAAACGAGTATTATAAATTAAGGATTTCGTTTATAATATCGAGGAAAACAATGGAAAATAAAATTACTTGGGCAGCCTTCTATGAACTATCAGAAATTTATATTGCGCCTTTAAATCTAATTTGGTTCTTATTTGCCAGTGCAATTGCCTATCAGGATTTTCACTATCTAAATATCATCAATATTTTACTCTGCTTTTTAGATGTCTTTTTATTTGATCTAGCAGTTAATATTGCAGATGACTATTTTGACTATTTGCACGGCAAGGATCCGCATTTCTTAACTGTTACTAACACTATTGGTCGTATGAAACTCTCATTACCTGCAGTTAAAAAATTAATGGTTATTATGTATATTGTTTCAGCTATTCCAGGCCTAATTTTAGTATACCGAACTAACTATATCGTTTTAATACTAGGGATGATTGGCTATTTCTTTGGAATTTTTTATACTGCTGGTCCTAAGCCACTTAATGCAACCAAATTTTGTGAATTAATTGTTAGTGGAATGATTTCAGTTTTCATTATCGAAGTTGGCGTGTATGTTGCAATTTGTGGACAATACACTTTTACCTGGAACACTTTCTTAACGACTCTACTTAAGTGTTTACCAATATTCTTCTTATTTTTTGCCACTCAACTAGCTAATAATACCTGCGATTTACGTGAAGATCTTATTAATGGTAGAAAGACCTTTGCAAGTTATCTTGGAACTAAAAAATCGATTTATTTATTGAAAATCCTTACCATTCTGGGCTTTCTTACTCCCATTCTTTTAGCAGCTATAAACCAAATTAGCTGGTTTAATACTCTGGTTGTGCTAATAACCCCATTTTTATGGAAAAATTTACAGACTTTCTTCAATAATCCGGACAAGCATAAAACCTATATGATTTTCATCAAAAACGAATCCCTGTACTTCACAATTTACATTGGTCTATTTTTCATTTTGTCCTTAATAAAAAGATAGCAAAAAACTACCGACTTTAAGTTAAAAATCGGTAGTTTTTATTTTTGCGCGCGTTTTTTAACCGCTTTGCGTGCGATTAATTACGTTTTCAATAAAAATTATAAATTCTCCGCAATTTTATCTGCTTACCGTGAATTATACCTTACTACTGCTCAAAAAAGTCATCGTCAATGTCATATAATTCATAAGTTTGACTAACTTGTACTCCCACTTTATATTGGATCATCAAGTTAGTAAGCATTTCACCATCAACCAAAGCAATATTTAACTGCTTTGCTGCTTCTTTTGCATCCTTAGTAAATGAAGAGGTAGTAATAAAGACTCCCCGATCAGCTTGTTTTCGCCGTAATGCCCCGAAAAAGCTATTAATCTCTGGACTACCAACAACATTATTTTCTGCATATCTTTTTACTTGAATATAGACAGTACGCAATCCTAACGGATCTTGATTAATAATGCCATCAATACCACCATCATTAGATTTTTGCGTTACTACGGATTGTCCGTTTGTACCTTTGTAGCCCATCGCATTTAAAAGTTTTACCATCATTTCTTCAAATTGATACGGATCAGTCTTTCGCAACTTTGCAATCAAGGTTTCTGAAAGATCACTATTTTGCTTTTCAAACCAATCTTTAATTTGTTTTTCGCTTAATTCAAAGGTTTGTTCTTCAGTAATTTCGTTGTCAAATTCTTTTTTACTCTTTATTTTCTTCTGATGCTCTAAATAAGCAGGCTGTGAGTGAATATATTCTCGCGTAATGTTTAACCCATATTTATTCAAAGCATGTTGGCCGAGAGTAGTAATCTGATACAAGCCTCTTTTGGGTGCAGCTAATAAACCCGAAATTTTTAAATCACTCAAAGCCCAATTAACTCGGTCTGCTGCTACTAAATCATGGTATTTTGACGAATACCGTAATGTCATAAGTTCTTCTGGTAAGTTAATTTCATTTAAAACGCTTTGTATTAATTCTTGTCTTTTCCAGAGATTTTTAGTACTTGTAACTTGTAAAATAGGTCCGAGAAAAGCATCCCAAGTTGGCATTCCATTATCACTGTGTTTTAAAGTTTTGTAGTCTATCATCGAATTTTCCTAATAGCCTTTAAGTCCATCATTCATTCTTAATCTTTTTCGAAATAGTAGTCATCAAGGGTATAAGTTTGAACAGGCGTGATATGTAATTGATATTTTTCAATCAGATCACACAACTCTTGCCCATCAATTAATGTCACTGTTCTATTTCCCTGCATAGCAATTTGCTCTGCAGAATTTGTATAGGAGCTTGTGGTTACAAATATTCCATATTCAGCATTAAATGAATCCATTGTTCCTTTAAAATCACGAATTTCTGATTCACCCACTAGTCCCGCTGTATACCTTTTACATTGAATCGCAACACGACTGGTTCGAAATTCATTCGCTCTAAAATAACCAAAACCATCTATGCCATGATCCCCACTAAGTTTAATACCCTTAATCTTATCAATTTTTACACCCATTTTAGAAATTAATAATCGTAAAAAACTTTCAAATTTTGCGGGAGAAAATTTCTTAATCTGTTCCAGTAACTGTGATTTCCAAGCATCTTCTGCGGTATCTTGTTCGTCTAAAGAGTTGCCTAATTCAGATTCAACAATTTCCTTAGCTTCGGTATTATTCTGTTTAGCTTTATTTTTTTCATAACGTAAAGTATTTTTCTTATTCCAATATGCTCCGATTTTTTGATTTTGTAACTCATCCGGATAGTTAGTAAGATCAGCTGATCGACCACTATCTGTTAGTATCACATCTTGCCCTCTCTGCAAAGGTTCCACATAACCTACTATTTCAAGATTCTTCAAGCCAAAATTAAAGTCAAATAAAAATGGACTATAGGATCCGTTCTTAGTCTTTTTACGAAAGTAAACCTTATCATGGTCCAAACCATCAATTTCACTCTCAGCAATTTCTTTTTTTATATCCTTACGGGATGCTGTACCACCTAAATTTCGTAAGGCCAATATAATAGCTTTTTGTACATCTCTTCGTTTATATTCCATAATCATCATCCTAATGGCTTTTATCTAAAATATTACTAATTTAAGTATATCAAAAATGGTACTATGCATTTTCCTCTTCTTGTTTGGGAGCAACGTAAGTTTGAGTCTTTAATATATCCTGAAAAAATAAAAAATAAAAATAACTTGCAGTTACCAGCATACTCAATTTCAAATAAGAATGGATTCATTGCTCAAACTGATCAATTTGGAAAAGATAATACCTATTCTAAAACAGATAAGAAAACTAATTATATAGTTAATCCAGGAGCATTCGCTTATAATCCGGCTAGGATTAACGTTGGTTCAATAGGATATCAAAACTTAGCTACACCGGTCTTAGTTAGTTCCCTGTATGAAGTTTTTAAAACTAATTCTCAAATAAACGATCTTTTTCTAATATATTGGTTTAAAACTGATAAATTTTTTAATCAAATAAAAAAATATGAAGAAGGAGGTGTTCGACAATACTATTTTTTGGATAAACTTCTTTTTTCTGAGATAATTATTCCTAAGGATGCTAGGGAACAACAAAAGATTTCTAAAATATTAAAAAAGTTAGATTACTTATTTTCTCTTCAGCAACGAAAATTGAAACTATTTGATCAACTAAGAAAGACTTTATTAGAATATTTGATTTCTGAACAGAAAATACCGATAGTTAGATTTAATTCATTCAGAAAGGAATGGAAAGTATTTAGATTACAAAATCTCATTATTAAAACTACAAAAGGAAAGGCAAAAGCTGACATGGTTGGTAATCGTTCCATTTATCTAGATACAGCCTATTTAAATGGTGGAGCACTTTCTACAGTAGATGCACCTACTGATGTTTATAAAGATGACATAGTAATATTATGGGATGGTTCACTTGCTGGTAAAGTGTATCATGGCTTTAGTGGAGCTTTAGGCTCCACTCTTAAAAGCTTTACCCCTAAATATTCGGGAGAATACCTTTTTCAATACTTACAGAGATCTCAAGAAAAAATATTTAAAAATTATCGTACACCTAATATTCCTCATGTAGTTAAGGACTTTATTACTATTTTTAAAGTAAATGCTCCTTCTTTAGAAGAACAAAATAAAATTTCTACTATTTTGGAATCAATAGATCTATTAATTGACAATCAAAATACTAAAATAAAAAAGTGGAAAAAGATAAAAGAACATCTTTTACAAAAAATGTTTATTTGATTAGCTATGAAATTTTAAAATCTTTCTATGTTCAAATTCAATATCGATAGAAAGAATGGACACTGTTAAAGAAATAGACTTTGAAGTAGGAATTTTTTTAGATTTAAAAGATACGATATTTTTTTATTTTTATTCTTTTCTATTAAATCAAAGTTTATTAATAAATTGGCTATTTTAGTTTGTTCTTTAAAATTTGGAACCCATAATTTAAAATCTTCTACATCTTTTTTTGATAAATTAATTTGAGACATTCCCGCTGCCATTTTTTTAAAATAGCGCTGTTTAAGATTTATATATTTTCGCAAATTGCAATAATAAATTGAACACTTTTAGTTAAGCTGCTTGATAGATTAGATCTAATTCTCTTTCAAAGATTTCATCTGGTGTATGATAGGCCAGTATCTTTCTTGGCAAAGAATTGCACCAGGTTTCAATATTAATGATGTCTTGTAAAGAATAGTTAGCTATTGCTTCTCCCTTAGGAATGAATCTGCGAATAAGACCATTGTGTCTTTCAACTGTTCCCTTATCACAAGAAGTGTAAGGATGGGCATAGTAAACCAGTGTATTGGATACTTTTTCTAGGTTGGAAAGATCTGCAAACTCTGAGCCATTATCAGTGGTAATGGTTTTAAAAATATCATTCCAATGTTCGCTGTATTGCCTTTGGAGTTCTTTAAAGGCCTGCATGACACTGACAGAAGTCTTGTCAGGAATACGAAGAATTAAAAACTCACGACTCATACGCTCAGATAAGGTTAGCAGTACCTCATCATCTTTGCTCTTATGTCCGAGAACTAAATCGCATTCCCAATGACCGAATTCATTACGTTTATTGATCTCTTTAGGACGTTCTTCAATGCTTCTGCCAAGTTTTTTCTTATTTTTGCGAATACGATGAAGCTTAGTATTGCGTTTAAGCTTCTCTGGCAAGTCGTAATTATAAATTCCTAATAAGCCTTGATCAACGTAATTATAAAGAGTTTTGGTGCAGACAACATCGCTGCTAGCGAATTCGCCAACAGCAGTAGCACGATTACTGCACACATCAAGCGACCAGCCATCTTTAAAAAAATGCTTGTGGACATAGCGCATGAATTGAGCTTTCCTGAGAAAGTCTGATTTGCGCCCACAATTTTTACGATGAGCTTTATATGCATCATGCCCTTGAGTAGCCTTATATTTTTTGACTTTACCATGATACAGTTTTACAGTGCCACGCTTAACCTCATAGCTGATAGTAGAAGGAGAACAGTTAAGTTCACGGGCAATTGCACGCAAAGAATAGCCATCTTTCAAACGCAATTGAATAATAACTCGCTCTTCAAATGATAAATGCTTGCCTTTAACGTGCTGGTTCATGGTAGAATGTAAAGAGTCCATTTTGACCTCCAATAGAAAGTTTTTGTGGTTATTAACATTCTATCAAACAGGTCCGAATGGACTTTTTATTTTTTATCAAGTGTTCAATTTAATTTTACAATCAGCGATTTATATATTTTGAAATAAAAACAGCATTTAGGTTTTCATTTGGAGATAAAGATGCCACCCGCTGATTTAATATATATTTATTATTTGTTGGTATAACTGCAGAAGTACCTATTAGTTGACCATGGGCAATATCACTTAAAATCATTACAATATCATTTTTTCTTAAAGTAGGGAATTGTTGATTAATATATTTACCTGAAGACTTCAACCTACCTTCTTTAGAAATAGAATTTAGATTGATAAGTTCAAACTTTCCTTTAAGTAACTGATGTTGTTCGTGTGTTGTACCATTTTTATAATTTGTAATATTTTTTAATTTTTTCTTATTCCAAGTAGAATTTAAATTAAATTTGATAGGAATTCTATCATTAAAATTGGGATAAATAGATAGACTTATCATCCTTTTTAATAATTTTAATTGCTCTAATTTTCGTTGCTGAAGAGAAATTAATTTGTCTATTAGTTTAAAAACTTTACTAATATCTTTCTGTTCACTAAAACTTGGAATAAAAAGTAATAATTTTTTTACTTCAGAGTTGGAAATTTCTAAAAAAGTTGAACCAGATGCTTTTCGTAAAGCTTGCTTTTTTAATTTTTTTCCTAAAGAGTATAAGAAATAAACATCCGCTAAATTAGATCTAACTACCCAAGATTGAAAGCCTTGATTAGTTGATCCATCAGTTTTCATAATTGCCATATCACCAATTCCGGCTCTCGATGTAAATAAGATAGTCTTTCCTCCAGGTAGCAATTTTGCAGAACTTTTCTTTAGACCTAGTTCTGAAATCTTTTTTCTGCTTGAGCTTACAAATGTTTGATTACCAATTTCTATAGGTGCATACCAGTTTATATTTCCATTCCAATACTCTTTTATTTTAGTTGAAGGTGTACCTCCACCAATAATTTTAGCTACATCTTCTAACTTACGTTGCTCCCAATCGTCAGTGAAGCCTTTAAAACGTAGTGCTGGTACCTTTTTATCGTTACTTTTAGTCACGCGTTTCTTCCTCCAATTCCTTAATAATGGCATTTAACCCAGCCATTATATCGTCATCTTCAGACGTTAGTTCTTTGAGCATCCCTACCAACTCTTTTTGATTTTTTTGGATCTCAATATTAGTCTCATGGAGATCCGCAGCTACTTTCTTCAAATCCACCGGTGGTTCAGGAATAAAAGTATCTACATATCTAGGAATGTTCAAGTTGAAATCATTTTCTTTAATTTCATCAAAAGAAGCCACATGAGCGTAGCGTTCAACATCTTTACGCTCTTTATAAGTATTGATAATTTTATCAATATCTTCTTCTCTTAATTTATTTTGATTCTTATCCTTCTCAAATCCTTTAGATGCATCAATGAATAAAACATCTTTATTAGGTCTATTTTTCTTAAGAACTAGTACAACTGTAGGAATTCCTGTTGAATAGAACAATCCTGGTGGCATCCCAATAATTGCATCTATTTGATTCTTTTTAAGTAAAGCTTCACGAATTTTACCTTCTTTTGCTCCTCTAAAGAGAACTCCATGAGGTAAAACAATGGCCATAGTTCCGTTTTGATCTAGATGGTATAAGCCATGAAGTAAGAATGCATAATCAGCCTTGGTTTTTGGTGCTAATCCATAGTCTTTAAAACGTGGATCCTTTAATTTACGATCACTATTGTCCCATCTTGCTGAATACGGCGGATTGGCAACCACCACATCAAAAAATCTTGGTCGATCTGTTCCCTGGGCATCTACTCCATCCGGCCAATCTTGCTCTAAAGTATCTGCATTTTTCAAAGTCATTCTATCGTAAGGAACACCGTGCATCATAAGATTCATACGTGCCAGGTTATAGGTAGTAGTGTTTAGCTCTTGACCATAGTACAAAATTTTATTCTTTACTTCATCTTTAAGAGTTAAAAGTAAAGATCCACTACCACAAGCAAAGTCATATACAGATGGTTTCTTATTCTCTTGATCTAATGACACAGTTGCAAGCTTTGCTAAAACTTCTGAAACTTCATGTGGAGTGTAGAACTCTCCAGCCTTTTTACCAGAATTTCCAGCAAATTTAGCAATCAAGTATTCATAGATATCACCTAAAATATCTTTACCATTTTCATCTATGTAATCTACTTGATCAACTAAATCTATAATCTGTGTTAATGCCTTCGCTCTAGACGCTGTAGTATTACCTAAGCGCGAGTTATTTAAATTCATATCATCAAATACACCGGTGAAATCTTGAGTAGCTTTACTATTCAATCTCAAGTTATTATCAAAGCTCTCAAACATACTTTGAAATGTATCAGGTGTAATTGTATTGTTATTTACTTCATTGACAATCGTCTTCCACATATACTGTGGTTCAATTGCGTATCCTAATGAACCAGCAATGTCGTCTAAATAATCAGCAAGATATTCTCCAGCAGCCTCTTTTACATATTCTGCTGTTATCCCACTAATATCATTTGGATTTTCATCAAATACTTTATTATCAAATAAATACTTTTCTTGTCTTTCAGACAAATAACGGTAAAACATGAACCCTAAAATATAGTTTCTATATTCAGAAGCATCCATGTTACCTCTTAATCGATTAGCCATTTCCCAGATTTGGCTTGTCACTTCTTTAGCTGTAGTCATTTATACATCTCTCCTAATATTTTTTAGTAATGTCGTCTGCAAATTCACTTAAAGTTTCTCTTAATCTTCTACGGTATTTAATCTTTGCTAATAATCTAACTTTTTCATCCTCAGCATCTGTCTTATAAACTAATGATGCTTCACGAATAATATTATCGAGTTCACCATCAATATTAAGATCATCTGCACCTTGAACATGATTATAAATAATATCGTTAACCTTTTGATTATCCTTAATATCAACTAATCCCCATTTGCGCTTATAAGCCAAAATTTCTTCACGCATCGAACGATTAGAATATTTTTCTAGGAATCTATCGATATCATCCTGCTTAACAGGATAAGTGGACACTTCGAAACCATCTAAGATACTATCCGTAAATTGATTAATTTGTTCTGCTTTCTTACGATCATCCATTCGATCTGAAAGTTCTTTAATCTGCTTAGCAGTATTTCTTGCCTTTTCTTCTTGCTTTTCATGTTTTTGGTTCATTAATTCAGCTATTAATTGCTTGAGGTAAGTGTATGAAACCCGTACTTCTTTAACGTGCTCCATACTTAAATCAATGTCATTAAAATCCGCACCAATGCGTTTAGCAATTCTCTTCTTTAATGTAATAGCTAATGTTGTAGTCAAGATCTCTTCTTGTTTTTGAGATAATCCAATTTCATTCAAAAATTTTTCAGGCTGCTTCTCATTATAATGATCATCTTGCTTGGCCATTGCCATCAAATGATTGTACTGCTGCAAATCTTTTAACATTTGATCCTGACGATTGGCCTCTATATTTTGTGGCACACTCGTAAATTCATTAGTAGTATTACTGAGTCGATTTACCACTTTTTTCAGTTCTTTCTTTACATCTTTAAATTCAGGAGAAATAACATTTTTTGGAACTTTAGTATCAAGTACTTGTTGCTCATTTGCAGAACTTTTATCACCATATTCAGCCAATGCTTTTTTCATTAATTTTTCGCTTTGAACTGGCCAACGATAATTTACGATTCTTCCAAAAGGCTTAGTTTGCATATCATAGACACGATTAGTTCGAGAATATGCTTGAATTAAAGCTGAACCTTGTAAAGTTCGATCAACATATAAGGTATTCAATTGTGGCGCGTCAAAGCCCGTTAACAATTGATCCACTACAATTACAAGATCTACATAGTTTCCATCATAAATTGTTCGATTTAGTCTTGAAACTAATTGTTCAGTGTATTCTTTAACATCCTTTACACCAAAGGTAGTTCCAAATTGTTCATTATAATCCTTAATTGCTTCTTCTAGCGATCTATTATTCTCTAGCTGATTATCGCTATTAGAATTATCTTGACTAAATGTAATTCCAATTTTTAAAGGTTTCTTCCGCAACTTATTTTGCTTTTTAAATTCTCGATAGAACATCATTGCCATTGGTGTTGAAGCTTTATTTCCACCAACATGAGTAGTAAATAAGGCATTATATTCACTATTTCGCGAACGCTTATCCCAATTATCTAAGACATCTTTAACGACCAATTCGACATGTTTTTGATTATTATCATAAACACTAGGTTCAATCATGTCATCCATATCCTCTGGTTGAAGATTTTCAATTCTATCTTGTATCTGCTTTTCACTGTACTTAGGATACCGAGTCTTAAAATATGCAGGTAAATATTGCTCTTTTAATACTTTATCGGATAGTGTAGTTTCGAAATCAACTTTGAAACCCAAAACATTGCCATCTCTAATAGCATCTACAATAGTATAGGCATGAATTAAATCACCAAAAATATCTCTCGTAGTTGGCGCTTTATCAAAATTAGGCGTACCAGTATAGCCCACCCAAGCCGAACGAGGAAAGGATGTTTTGATACTTTGAAGCATATCCCCAGCTGTTGATCGGTGCGCTTCATCTACTATAAATAAGATATTCTTTTTGGCAATTTCATTAATCCCCTTCTTATCTTTAACTAAAGCAGCCATCTTTTGAATAGAAGTTACAATAATTCCATTACCTTTAGACTTAATTTTTTTAGATAATACCCATCTATTAGCCGCATCAGTAACTACTCCACCGTTTCCATTTTCACCCTTTTCTGGATCATAAGCACTGTATTCATCAACAGTTTGATTAGTTAGAGCTACTCTATCAACTAAAAAAATTACTTTATCTACATTCGGTAATCTTGAAGCAAGCCATGCTGTTTTAAAAGATGAAATTGTCTTACCTGAACCTGTCGCATGCCATATATAGCCAACTCCCTGGTCCTGAATGTCAAAATCATGTTGTCTAACTTTTTCAATAATTGAGCTAGCTGCATAGACTTGATAAGGACGCATGACCTTAATCATTTGTTTCCGTGGCGTACCATCTAAAATCATGTAGTTAGTAGCCATTTGGTGTGCCATTGGTATCGATAACATACTTGCAGTAAATTCTTGCCAATCTAGTACAGGTGTATTATCTTCCTTATGTTGCCATTGAAAAGCAAAAGTCTTATTAAACATTTCATCTGTAGTTCTTGCCATATATTTAGCATCATGTGGTGTCATTCCAACTAAAATTTGCAATGTAGAAAAGATATCACCGTATTGTTCTTCATGAATATAACGATGCATTTGATTTAATGCTTCATCTACATCATGATAGTCAGCCTTTTCTTCAATTTGAATAATTGGCAAACCATTAATTAACAGAGTGGTATCAAAACGCCGATTTGGAAACCCAGGAATGACTGCATCTCTTTCAATTTGATTAACTACTTGATAGCGGGTATTACCTGCACCAATTTGAGCCTGATCAAATACAGTCAAATAAACATGTTTTCCTGAATCTAAGTCAACTTCAACTTGTGATACTCCATTTAGTCCATACAGAAATTGTCCGGCTTCATAAGGAGTTTTTAAATTAGTAATAATCTGTTTTACTTGTGAAAATTCACTAACAGATAATGGGTTATCCAATTTATCTTGATTGTTTTCTTCCAAAATCCTTTTGAAGTTGTTCCAAAGTTCCTCTGTAGTTTTTATTGATGGTTCATATTTCCATTGTTTAACACCACCGAGAGTTTCTAACTTATGGATTAAGTCATCTTCAAATTTTAACTCTGCCTTTTCGATAGCCATTCATTTTCTCCTACTCATAATATCTCTGTATATTATTTTATCTGACTTTCGTTGTAAAGAAACGAAAATATCGAAAAAACTTGGACTCCAAACCGGGTATTTTACATAATAAAAAATATGAACCAAATAAAAAAGCTGGCCAACAAGCCAGCTTTTCTACTACTCTTCACTATTCAATTCATCTAACATATCTTGCATATCAAGATCATCTGGTTGAACTTGCAGATACTTCTTAATCAATTCCTTAGTTGTTGGAATTTCACGCAACTCATAGAACAAGCTAATCATCTGTCTTAAGAAGCTTGCATTATTTTGAAAGGCTGGATAGGCAAGCAAGAACTCACTCTTAGCCTTATCATAATCCTCAAGTCTTTGATAAGAAACAGCCAAATTCCAGTGAGCTTGTGGCTCTAACTCTTCATCGTCAAGATCCTTAAATAAGCCAATATTAGCCTCATCTTGATGCTGGTGAAGATATAAGTTAGACAACTGCAAGCGCAAGTCAGTGTTGTCAGGAGCAACCTCAAGTCCCTTTTTAAGCAAGCGTTCTGCTTCATCTAATTGATTCAAGTTAGCAGCAGCTTTGGCACCCAAACTATACAAAACTTCATCCAATTCATTATAAGATAGACCAGTTTGCGCAGTTCTCAGCACTTCCTCATTATTGTCTTCTGCGGCATAAGCTTGCGCAAGAAGTGGATAGGCATTTACATAATCAGGTTGGGTTTCAATTACCTGGTCTAAATACTTAATTGCAGCCTTATTATCGTTAGCCGAAAGCATAA
Source organism: Lactobacillus johnsonii (assembly GCF_014058685.1). Classification (NCBI taxonomy): domain Bacteria; kingdom Bacillati; phylum Bacillota; class Bacilli; order Lactobacillales; family Lactobacillaceae; genus Lactobacillus; species Lactobacillus johnsonii. The sequence goes on from NZ_CP059055.1 coordinate 1,124,133, forward strand.
TTAAGCCAGCTTCATAAAGAGCGTCAATACTTAAAATATCATTTTCATGACTCTTAATTTCGTTTGCTGCCTCTTCATACTCACCCAATTTTGCAAGACAAGCTGCAATTCTTTGACTTAAAACTACTTCACCAAAAGTCTTATTATTTTTAGCTAATTCACGGTATAAGTCTAAGGCTTCGCTGTAATCACCACTAAGGTAGTCTAATTCAGCCAAGCCAAAGTTAATGGCATCTTCATCAGGAGCTAATTTATGGGCTTCTAAGAGCTTTTGATGGGCTGTTTCAATTAGCCCATTACTTTGATAGTAATCAGCTAAATCAAGCAAACTTTCAAGATAAGCGTCACTATCTGGCTTTACATCATAAAGTAGCTGTAAGCCATCGTCTTCATCCCCATCATTTAACAAAATTTCAGCTAAATAGACCTTAAACAAGTCTTCTTTAGGAAATTGTCCAATCAAAAAACGATAAACTTCTTTAGAAAGATCAGTAAAACCAAGATCAGTTAAGTTTTCAGCTAAAGAAGCAAGGATTTCTGGATCATCATTATCCAAAGCCTTTTTCAAGAGAATTCGATTATCAGAAAAATCATGATTTTGAATTGCATCTAATAGTTGTTCAGAATAAGTCATTTTTTCACTCTTTTCATTTGTGCTCTCACAATAATTGTACACAAAAAACGTGCCAAGCATACAACTTAGCACGTTTTTATTTTGCTAGTAACTGAACAATTACTTAACAGCATCCTTAAGAGCCTTACCTGGCTTGAATGCAGGAACCTTAGAAGCTGGGATTTCGATTTCAGCCCCAGTTTGTGGGTTACGACCCTTACGAGCTGCACGGTGACGTACTTCAAAAGTACCGAAACCGATCAATTGAACTTTTTCACCCTTAGCAAGATCTTCTTGAATAGAGTTAAAGATTGCATCAACTGCAGCAGCAACTTCTTTCTTGGTTAAGTCAGTTTTAGCAGCAACTTCAGAAACTAATTCTGCCTTGTTTGCCATTCCACTTCACCTCCCAAAATGAACTAATAATATTTTTAAACAAAAACCTTTGAAAATAAGAAAAATGAATTATTCATTTATTCCCTGCAATAAAATTAGCACACTAAGACGCTTAGTTGCAAGCTTTTTCGCAGATATATCCCTATTTTTTTGAAATTTAAGGCTTATTTACGTTTTCTAGCTAAGATTTTAATTGGTGTTCCCACGAAATCAAAGTTTTGTCTTAATTGATTAATTAAAAATCTCTGGTATGAGAAGTGAAGCAACTCTGGATCATTTACAAAGACAACAAATGTTGGCGGAGTTACAGCAACCTGGGTCATGTAGTAGATTCTTAATCTCTTTCCATTAACAAGTGGAGTTGGTGTAATTCTAGTTGCTTCAAGAAGCAAGTCATTCAAGACACTAGACTGAATTCGACGAGTTTGGTTTTCATGAACTTCTTTAACAAGCTTCAAGATATCAGGAACTCTTTGACCCGTCCTAGCAGAAACGAAAATAATTGGAGCATAGTCTAAGTATTGGAACTCTCTTCTGATTGTATCTTCAAAGTCCTTCATACTTCTACTATCTTTTTTAGGTAGATCCCACTTATTTACAACAATAATTACACCGCGGCCTGCGTCATGAGCATATCCTGCTACGTGCTTATCTTGTTCACGAATACCAGTGCTTGCATCTAAGACTAAAAGTGTAATATCACTTTCTTCAATAGCACTGATCGCTCTTAAGACAGAATACTTCTCGGTCTTCTCATAAACCTTACCACGCCGTCTGATGCCGGCTGTATCAACGATAGTATACTTTTGCCCATCATTGGTAAAAGTCGTGTCAATGGCGTCTCTAGTCGTTCCTTCGATATTAGAAACAATTACACGTTGTTTACCTAAAATAGCATTTACAAGTGAAGATTTACCAACATTTGGACGTCCAATCACACTAAAGCGAATTGAACCATCTTCATGTTGGTTAGCCTTGTCCCCAAATTCACCAACAATAGCATCTAGTAAATCACCCATTCCAGTTCCATGACTACCAGAAACTGGGATTGGGTCACCTAATCCTAAGCTGTAAAAGTCATAAATATCTGTTCTTTGCTCAGGATTATCAGCCTTATTAATGGCTAAAATAACTGGTTTCTTAGTTCGATAAAGCATTTTAGCAATTGTTTCATCCATGTTAGTCATATGTTGAGTAACATCCCCTAACATCACAATTACATCTGCTTCATCAATGGCAATTTCAGCTTGTGCCTTAATTTGTTCTTCAATTTCACCAGAGTCTAGAGTAATACCACCAGTATCAATCAAGATAAATTCATGACCCATCCATTCAGCACGGGCATAAATTCTATCTCTAGTAACTCCAGCCTTATCTTCAACAATAGCTACACGAGAATTAATAATTCTGTTAAAAATAGTTGACTTACCAACATTTGGACGTCCAACTAATGCAACTACGGGTAATGACATATTATTTCTACCCCTTTCTATCTAATGAAATAAAAAAAGCTGACCGGAGTCAGCTTTTTTTAGACTAATGACGATTAATCCTTATCTTTAAGTTGATCACCAATAATGTCACCTAAAGCAAAACCGTTGTCATTGTCATTCATGTACTTATCAGCTACAGAATCTTGACGACGACGTGGACGTGAGTTGTTTTCACTCTTAGCAGCATTAGGATCAGCTTGCTTGATTGACAATGAGATTCTTCTGTCACTTGGGTCAACACTTAAAACTTTAACTTTAACAGTTTGACCAACCTTTAAAACATCACTTGGCTTATCAACGTGCTTGTTAGCAATTTCTGAAACGTGTACTAAGCCTTGAATTCCATCAGCTACTTCGATGAATGCACCGAATGAAGTTAAAGTCTTAACTTCACCTTCAATGATGTCGCCTTCATGTAAGCCTTCAGTAGCTTCTTCAAATGGGGATGGTAAAGTTTGCTTAATTGACAGGGAGATTCTGTGTCTATCGTCATCAATACCGATAACTTTAACCTTAACATCTTGACCAGCCTTCAATACATCGCTTGGCTTATCAACATGCTTGTAAGAAATTTCTGAAATGTGAACTAAACCGTCCACACCACCAACGTCAACAAAGGCACCAAAACCAGTTAAACGTGATACTTTACCTTCAACAGTGTCACCTACAACTAATTGTGAAGCAACGTTTTCGAAAGCTTCTTCACGTTCTTGTTCGATTAAGTCTTTTCTTGAAAGAATTAATCTGTTCTTGTTAGGATCAATTTCAGTGATCTTCAAGTTCATCTTCTTGCCAATGTAAGGCTTCAAGTCAGAAACGTAACGGTTAGAAATTAATGAAGCTGGTAAGAATCCACGTGTACCAACATCAACTAATAAACCACCGCGAACAGCACCAGTTACAGTACCTTCAACAGTCTTGCCTTCTTCGAAGACCTTTTCTAATTCCTTGTAAGCTTCTCTTTCCTTCAAACGAGTAACTGAGAAGAAGAATTCACCGTTTTCCTTGTCGCCACCAGCTCTTCTAAGAACTAAAGCTTCAAACTTATCACCAGGTTTTACCAATTGGTTCAAATCTGCATTACGGTCGTTAGTGAATTCACGCTTAGTGATTACACCTTCAACACCTGCATTTTCAACACCAACAGCGATTTGTCCATCTTCAACACTTAAAACTTCAACGTTAACAATGTTGCCGACTTCAACTCCCTGCATTTCTTTTAGAGCATCTAAGAATTGATTACTATTATCTGTCATAATTACCTCCCAATATCATACTTTATTTTAAAGTACTTGATATCTTTTTTCCACACTTTTGTTTAATTTTTTTGCTTTTTTTGAATTATCTCGGTTATTTTGGCTACAACTTCATCAATTGTTAAGTTTGTAGTATCTAATTCAATTGCATCATCTGCTTTTTTCAATGGAGAAATTTCACGATGAGAATCTTTATAGTCCCTAACTTCAATATCATGTTCGATATCTTTTAAGTCTTGATGAATCCCTTTTTCCTGAAAATCTAAGAAGCGTCTCTTAGCTCTTGATGCAACACTAGCGATTAAGAAAATTTTTACCTCTGCATCTGGTAAAACTGTCGTTCCAATATCACGACCATCCATAATAACATCGTGCTTGCCCGCCATTTCGCGCTGCAATTCAACCATCTTTTCACGAATTGATCTTAAGGCAGAAACTTGAGAAACGTTCTCTGTAATTTCAGGTGTTCTGATGTCAATTGAAACATCCTTGCCATTTACGTAAACTTTTTGTTCTCCATCTTCCTGCTTAAAATCAATTGTACTATGGTCGATTAAGTTCAAAATTGCCTTTTCATCCCCATAGTCAACGTTATTATCGTGTGCAATTAATGTACATGCTCGATACATTGCACCAGTATCGATATAAATATAGCCCAAATTATGTGCGATAATTTTAGCAACTGTACTCTTCCCCGCTGATGCAGGACCATCAATAGCTACTTGCATTAAATAATTTAGTCCTTTCTTTTTCATTCAAAGTAAATTCTACCATAAAACAAAAAACAGGAGTCAAATGACTCCTGCTAAATGAAATTATTTTTATTATTTAAACTTTAAAAGTTACGTCTTACAAATTTTTCTAAAACTGGCAATAAGGTCTTAGCCAATAATAGAACGACAATACTGTTAATTATTCCTTTAATTAGGTTAAATGGCACAATCGCTGAAACAATGTAAGTTAAAAGCGATGAGTTGAGCTTAAAGCCCATTAAAGAAATATACATTGGAGTTAAAACGAAGTAGTTTGCTAAAGACATTACTACTGTTAAAGCAATTGTTCCAACTACTAATCCCAAAATTTGGTATTGTACTTTATCTTCATGCTTTTTACTAATGAAGTAGAATGGCAAGATATAAGCTAAGCTTGCTAAAAATGCAGCCAACTGACCAATCATTGAAATTGGATTAAATCCTGAAATAAAGAGGCTCAATAATGATTTAAAAAGGGCAATCATTGTCCCGCCTAAAGGACCAAAAACCAAAGTACTTAAAGCTACTAATGAATCAGAAAAATCCATCTTTAAGTAATCAAAACCAGGAATAATTGGTACTTCAATCTTCATAATCAAAAATGCTAATGCACCAATCATTGCCCAAGCGAGCCAGTAGGCTAATCTTACATGACTTAAACTTGTTTTTCTTTGCATGATAGTTCCTCCATAACATACAAAAGGTCTGTCGCTTCAGCAACAGACCTTATTAATCATCTAAATCATGTTTAATTCTTTAGTCTGTCTTCTTCCATCTAGACTATAACTATCGGTACCTGAGGTTCAACTACATGTGTAGCTCGCGGACTCTAACCGCCGGTCGGGAATTTCGCCCTGCCCTGAAGACAACATCCTTGTATTTATTTTTTACAAGTAAATAATAATACTTCTTGGTAGAATTGTAAACATTATTGTTTTTTATTATCTTAATTTTATTGATTGGCCAATACTAATACTATCAGCTGACTCTAAATCATTAATTTGCTCTAAGTGGTGCACTGAAGTGTTATTTTCACGGGCAATCTTTGATAAAGAATCTCCCTCTTGCACAGTGTAAGATCTTGGTGCTTCATGTTCTGAAGAACTACTTGCACCATTGTTTTGCCAAGTATTTTGATTAGTTTGAGTCGAGTTTTGAGTTGATTGTTGGCTTTGATCTTGAGTAGTAGTTTGACTAGCACTAGATTCATAAGATTGGGTACTACTGCTTTGACTAACCTGACTACTTTGAGATTCTGACTGACTAACCACAGCTGGTGTTGTGTCTTGAGATTGACTTGAGGAACTTTCTTCTTCTCTTCTCACACTGCTACTCTTAGACTTACTCTTCTTAGAAGAGCTGTGCTTACTCTTTTTACTTTTAGTCTTGTGAGACTTAGAAGATGAGCTTTTTGAAACCTTAACGCTCTTTTCAGCTAAGTTATTAGAGTTTGCGTGCAATCTTGAAGAAACAATCGGAATTAATGCAATGATAATTATTGCAACAATAATCAATCCAGCCCAGAGCTGACTATGATGTGGACCTTTTGGACTGCCTTCTGATTGAGTAGATTTTCTAGAAGTAACTTCTGGCTCTGCTTCTGGTTGTGACTCCCGATGATGCATTGCCCTTCTAGATGTTTTAGGACGCTCAAAATGCTTGTAAGGGCCTTTTGGTTCTTTATTGTCCTGAGATTTATTTTCCTTCATTCAAAAGTCCTCCAAAATTATAGATTATTAGTTTTATTTTATCATAGCTTTTAATAAAGCGTTAGTCAGCTAAGTGATTTAAACGAAAGACTTCTTCATTCGTTAATTCACGATACTCACCCGAATTTAATGATTTTAAAGTTAAAAAGGCATACTTTTCACGAGCTAATTTTTCTACAAGGTGATGTACTGCTTCAAACATCCTCTTAACCTGATGATAGTGACCTTCATGGATAGTCAATTGAACAATTTGAGTCTTCTTTTTCTCATCAGTCTTTAAAATCTTTAACTTAGCTGGTGCACTCTTTCGTCCATCAATACGCACACCATGAGTAAGAGAACGAATCTCTTCTGGAGAAAGAATTCCCTTAATCTTTGCTACATAAACCTTTGGTACTTCATTACGTGGGTGCATTAATTTATTTGCTAATTCACCATCGTTTGTCATTAATAATAAGCCCGATGTATCGTAATCAAGACGCCCTACTGGATAAAGGCGATATGGTACATCTTCAAAGAAATCAACTACTGTCTTTCTTCCTTTGTCATCGCTTACTGAAGAAATGACACCACGTGGCTTATAAAATAAGTATGTGTGGAGGGCTTCTTTTTCAATTGGAACTCCATTTACTTCAATCTTGTCGCTAGGTTCAACTTTTGTTCCTAGTTCAGTAACTTTTTTACCATTAACAGTTACTTGTCCTGCACTAATCATCTTTTCAGCCTTACGTCTTGAGGCAACACCTGCCTGCGCAATTACTTTTTGTAATCTTTCAGCCATTTTACTCACCCTCATCAAAATTAATTTCTTTATTTCTACTATCATCCTGATTAAATAGGTTCACAGGATTATCATCTGCTTCAAATTCTTCAATTACCGGTAAATCAGCCAAACTTTCATAGTTAAAGTACTGTAAAAAATAATCGGTCGTTACATATAAGTTAGGATGTCCTGGAACGTCCTTTTTTCCATCCACTTTGATTAATCCGCGCCAAACCAAAGTTTGCAGCGCACCTGCTGAGTTAACGCCTCTTAAGTCGTCAATTTCAACTCGAGTAATTGGTTGCCGATACGCAATAATCGCCAAGATTTCAAGTGCTGATTGACTTAAATTTTTAGATAGATCTTTTTGGAAAAATTTCGAAATAATATCTCCGCATTTCGGACTAGTGGTTAATTTATAAGTTTGATTGATGCAAATTAACTGCAAACCTGAATTTTCATCATTTTTCAATCGGTCCTTAAGATGATTAGCTAATTCTCTTAGGGCAGCTGGAGAAATTTCTAACAACTGTAGTAAGTTCTCAGTTTCTAAACCATCATCCCCCGCTGCATAAAGTAAGGCTTCTAATTCTGCTTCTTTACTTGCCATTAATCTCAACTTTCTCTAACTCTAGATCACCAAAATCTCTATTTTGCTTTACTACAATTTTATGATCACGACATAATTCTAAAACTGCTAGGAATAAACCAATTACTTGATCAAGATCTTGAAAGTTTTTAATACAATCAAAAAAACTAGTCGATCTTTTCTTTTGTAACCTGTTTTTTAAAAAGCTTGTCATTTCTTCAATTGAAGTCTCGTGAACCTCAATTTTTCCAACTTGTGGCTTTCTCAGTTTGAATCGCTCTAAAACCACTTTAAAAGTATCTGCAAGCTCATCACTTGTAATTTCTCCTAAAGGAAGTGGTTCAATCTCTTTTTTAGGGGAAACAGACGGATCCTTTGTCACTGTAATTGGCATTTCTTCATCTCTTTTTTTAAAGTATTCGGCAATTCTTTGAAAGACTGAGTACTGCACTAGTTGCTCAACAAGTTCAGTACGTGGATCTTCTTGATACTGATCTTCCTCAATAAAGTCATTTTTAGGAAGTAAATATTGAGACTTAATTCTAAGTAATGTTGACGCCATCACAAAATACTCTCCAGCAATTTGTAAGTCCAAAGTTTGCCAGCGAGCTAAATTAGCTAAATATTGTCCCGTAATTTTTGCAATTGGAATATCATAGATATCTATTTTTTGCGACCTGATTAAGTGTAAAAGTAAATCTAACGGTCCCGTAAAATTAGGAAGATCCAAAGTTAATTCATCAACATTATTCATCAGTTTTATTTTCCTTTAAATAATTTAATAATGATGCCCAATTAGGTAAGGCAGTAATCATTTTATCAGGATAAAGATGCTTTAGGTCATTCATTACCAATTGCTTGGTTTTTTCATCACGCATTGTCGGATCAAGAGATAAATAGCGAATAATAATAAAATCTTTCTCTTCTTGAATACCAACAATACCGCGAGCATTACCATCTTGTTGATAGATAAGAACCTCGAATTGATTGGAATCGCTAGTATACAGTTTCATCTCTTCTTGCAGATTCTTAATATTTTTAAAATCTGGGAGATAAGATAAATATCCCATTACAGTTTTTTCGTAATCTTTTTTATATTTGCTGATCATAATAGTTAGGCACGTGGATGTGCTTGATTGTAAACCTCCAAAATATGTTTCTGCGTCAGATTAGTATAAATCTGCGTAGTTGTAATATCACTATGGCCCAATATTTCTTGAACCACTCTTAAATCCGCCCCATTTTCTAACAAATGAGTCGCAAAAGTATGTCTAAGAGTATGTGGTGTAACATTTTTGGTTATTCCGATAAGTTGACAATATTTTTTTATCTTTTGCCAAACAGCTTGTCTCGTCAATTGATGACCATGATTATTTAGGAAAATCACATCAGTAAATTGACCGCTTTTTAAGATTTGATTCTCTCGGACATCTTTTTGATATTTCTCTAACCATGATAAAGCAACTTCGGTAATCGGAACAAGACGTTCTTTTGATCCTTTACCAAGAACTCTAATAATTTTTAACTCACTGTGAATATCGCCAGTACGTAAATTAATTAACTCACTAACCCGCATTCCAGTTGCATAGAGCACTTCAAGCATAGCTCGATCTCTAATCCCCAAACCAGTATTAGTATCAGGAGCATCCAACAATTTAGTAACTTCTTCCTCACTAAGAGCTGTCGGCAATCTACGTTCGCTTTTAGGTGAATCAATTTTAACTAAAGGATCACGTTCAATTATATCTTGCCGCAAAAGCCATTGATAAAATTTTCGTAAGCTAGAGATCATTCTGCTGATTGAAGTTGTGGCTTTTCCCTTATCTTTTTGCGTTGCAAGAAAAGCATCAACTACTAGATAATCAACTTCCCAACTTGTTTCATTCTGATCTTCTAAATAACTTAAATATTCTTCTAAATCAGTTCGGTAAGAAACAATTGTATTGGGACTTAAGCCACGTTCTACTTGACTAAATCGTAAATAATCTTCTAAATTATCCTTCATTATCTGTGTCTGAGTCATCTTTTTCTACCAAGCTAATTGTTCCTGCATCTTTATCTTCAGTAATTAACCCATCCTTTAATAAATGTCCCAAGGCACGTTTAAAAGCTGATTTAGAAATACCAAAGTGATTTTTAATCTCTTGGGCATCACTCTTATCGTAAAATGGTAGAGTTTTTGTAGCTTCACGACGTAAACTTACTAAGATCATTTGTGCGTCATCGTCAATTTCTTCAAATCCACGAGGAAGAACACTTAAGTTCAATCTACCATATTGACTAACTCCAATTACACGTCCCTTAATCTTTTGACCTAGTCGTAATGGACGAAACATTTCAGACTTATGAACAAAGGCTAAGTAGTACTGATCAGTAATTACAAAGGAACCTACTTCATAATTTCTATAAACAGTTCCGGACATATTTTTATTCTCTAAATGTGCTGGGAAATTAGCAGCTAATTGCTCAAAGACGTTTTCTTCAGCCATTTTAGCCCAAATACGTTCTTTTTCATCAGTTTCAAGACGTACTAATAAGCGATCGTCTTTCTTTGGCCATTGATCCTTTTCAAGTGGAAGATCATCTAAAGATACAACAACATCTTTGTCGTTCAAACCAATATCTAAGAAAACACCCAAGTCACGGCGCACTTCTGTTACAGTTGCCCAACCATACTGATCTTTTTGAGCAAAAGGATAAAATTGTGTCATTTCTTTCTTTTTATCCTTATTTTCATAAATAAAGCCTTGTACTTCATCACCTAAATGGATTGGTTCATCTTGTGTAATTTCTATTTTCTTTAATTCAAAAGTTACCCCTTCAACCTGCACATAAAAAGCAGATTCATTTTCATCAGTAACTTTTCCTTTTCTTATTTCACCTAACATAATAGCGCCTCAATCCTTTTATTTTGTCTATCATCTTATAGTATAAGGAAAAAAAGACAAAAATAAAATAGCCAGCTTTCGCTGACTATTTTAATAAGCTATTTAATTCAGATTAAAGGTTAGTTGCTTCGCCTTGGTAAACAGCACCGCGACGAGCATCAACAGTAATCTTAGAACCATCCTTGATCTTTTCTACTGCATCAGTAGCACCAACGATAACTGGGATACCAAGTGAAAGACCAACAACAGCTGCGTGGCTAGTTAAACCAGAAGCTTCAACTACCATACCTGAAGCCTTCTTAATTGCTGGTAAGTAATCCTTATCAGTAGTCTTAGCAACTAAGATGTCACCATCTTGAACTTTGCTGTTAGCTTCTTCAGCAGAAGTTGCAACTACAGCTTTACCAATAACTGATTGTTCACCAACACCTAAACCTTTAACAAGTTGGGTACCAATTAATTGTAACTTCATCAAGTTAGTAGTACCAGTTTCGCCCAAAGGAACACCAGCAACGATAATTACTAAGTCGCCGTCTTTTGCAAGACCAGTTTCTTTAGCAAGTTCAGCTGCCTTTTCAAACATTTCTTCAGTAGACTTAGGCTTTTCAGTCAACATTGGCTTTACACCCCAAACAACACCTAATGAGTGTTGAATCTTGTCGTTGAAAGTCATAGCAATAATATCAGCGTTTGGACGGTACTTAGAGATCATACGTGCAGTGTAACCAGATTCAGTTGCAGCAATAATAGTCTTAACGCCCAATTCTTCAGCAGTTCTAACAACTGATTCACCGATAGCTTCAGTAACGTTTGAACCCTTGTATTCTTCGAATCTTTGAAGAGCTAACTTGTTACGCTTAGCAAGTTGCTTTTCAGTACGCATGTCGATTTCAGCCATAGCCTTAACAGCTTTAACTGGGTAAAGACCGTTTGCAGATTCACCTGAAAGCATAGTTGCGTCAGTACCATCAAGAACAGCGTTTGCAACGTCAGTAACTTCGGCACGAGTAGGACGTGGGTTTTCTTGCATTGAGTCAAGCATTTGAGTAGCAGTAATAACTGGCTTACCTAAAGCGTTACATCTCTTGATCAATTCTTTTTGTACAAATGGAACATTGATAAATGGAATTTCAACACCCATGTCACCACGAGCAACCATTAAACCATCAGAAACCTTTAAGATTTCGTCGATGTTGTCAATACCTTCTTGTGATTCAATCTTAGGGAAGATCTTTACGTATTCACAATGTGCTTCTTCAAGCAATTGACGAATGTCAAGAACATCTTGTGCTTTACGAACGAATGAAGCAAAGATGAAGTTGATACCTTCCTTCAAACCGAACTTAATATCGTTAGTATCTTTTTCAGTAATACCTGGGAGGCGGATTTCAACGCCAGGAGCGTTAACACCCTTCTTAGAACCGATTACACCAGTGTTTTGAGCTTCACAAACTAATTCTCTCTTAGCGTCATCTTTGTCCTTAATCAAAAGGTCAACTAAACCATCATCGATTAATACGTGACCACCAACGTGAGTATCGTCGTAAAGACCATCGTAGGTAACGTGGATCATGTCCTTGTTACCCTTCTTAGTGTCGTCCATAGAAATACGGATAGTGTCACCAGTGTTAATAGTGAACTTGCCGCCTTCTTGTTCAGTAGTTCTAATTTCGGCACCCTTAGTATCAAGAGCAATGCCAAGAAGTTTACCAGTCTTCTTTTCAACCTCACGAACCATGTTCATACGTGCACGGTGTTCTTCGTGGTCACCGTGTGAGAAGTTGAAACGGAATACGTTTGCACCTGCTTCAGCTAATTTAGTAATAGTCTCAACATCGTTTGAGGCTGGCCCTAAAGTACTAACAATTTTAGTTTTCTTCATCTTGAAAAAATCTCCTATAATACAAAATCAAAAACTACTTGGCTAAGTCTTTGTTTAATGAGTATAACGCATAATTACCGTGGTGTTTTGCATCAAACAAATCAAGAATATCATGGTGAGTAAGCTTGTTGTTTTCCATACCAACAGCTAAGCCGCCTTTACCTTCAAGTAATAACTTAACAGCGTAGGCACCCATTTCACTTGCTACTACACGGTCACGCATTGTTGGGCTTCCGCCACGTTGCATATGGCCCAATACATTAGCACGAGCGTCAAAGTCACCATATTTAAGAAGTTCATCCTTAAATTTTTCAGCGTCCATAACACCTTCAGCTAAAACAACGATTCCATGTTTCTTACCATTAGCAAATCCTTGCTTCAAGTTTTCAGCAATTTCCTTAATGTCATAAGGTTCTTCTGGAATAACAATTGCGTCAGCACCGGTAGCAACACCAACGTGCATTGCGATATCCCCACAATCACGACCCATAACATTTACAACAAATACACGTTGGTGACTTGTTGCAGTATCACGAATCTTATCAATGGCTTCCATTGCAGTATTACATGCAGTGTCAAAACCAATTGTGTAATCAGTATAAGGAATATCGTTGTCAATTGAACCAGGAAGACCAATAGCATTATAGCCATGGCTTGTAAGCTTCAATGCACCGTGGTAAGAACCATCACCACCAATGACAACTAAAGCATCGATTCCGTGCTTCTTTAATTGTTCGATTCCCTTAAGTTGAACTTCTTCTTCCTTAAATTCTGGGAAACGAGCTGAATAAAGAAAAGTACCGCCGCGGCTAATTTTATCCGCAACTGTTTCAGAAGTCATTTGGAAAATATCACCAGCAACTAAACCAGCATATCCATAACGAATTCCGCAAACTTCGATACCGTTTGCCAAAGCTGTACGAGTAACAGCTCTAATGGCAGCGTTCATACCAGGGGCATCTCCACCACTAGTTAAAATACCAATCCGTTTCATGAATTCACCTCTACGATTTTCTGTGTTTTACTCACATCGATTTTATCGTACCATTTTTTTTACTCAATGTCTTCAAAAAAAAGCCTATTTTTTCACTAATAATCCTTATAAAATAAATGTTTTCGCTTTCAACCTTATTAGGCTCTCTTTTGCTTGCTTTTAAAAAAATTGAATTAATCTTTAAAATTAACTTGCCGAGCATTAGAAAGTAGAAATTGAATTTTGTTAGGGTTAAAACGATCACTTTGTGTCCTAACTTGAAGTAAATATATCTTACCAATCTTCAAGTTCTCACCTACTTTTTCCCAGACTTGAGGAAAAATAGTAAAGTCTTTTTCGCCACTAGTATCACTAAAAACAGCAAAAGCCATATTATCACCTTTTTTTGTGGTAATTGGTTTAACCTTCATTAACTTTCCAACTGCAATTCCTTGTTCATTACTCTCAAAAACTTGTAATCGTTTTGCATTAAACTTTCGAGCATATTTTTGAACCGCAATAATCGGATTAATGCCAGTACTAAAACCCATAGCTTCAACTTCCATCGCTGATTTTTCAGCTGCAGTTGGCATTTTTTCTTCTTCTACTTTAGGCTCTAATGTTTCGAATAACGATAAATTTGAGCCTGCCATTTTTACACTCTCAACTAAATCTTTATTTATTTTTAACAGTTCATTTCTATTAGGAGCTAGTCGATCAAAAGTTCCGGCCTTGATTAAATTTTCGACCGCATCTGCACTCAGCAAATTATTATCTATTTTCCAGAGAAAATCGGTCATCGACTTAATTGGACGCTTAATTTCTAAAATTTGCTTCAATAAGTCGCTTCTTAATCCCCGAATTGCCTTTAATCCAACTAAAATTTTTCCATTCTCTAATGAAAAATCTGCCTTACTATTTTCAATATCAGGTGGCAAAATCTTAATTCCAGCTTCTTGAGCTTGCATTAGGTATTGTGCAATTTTATTTCGATTACCCATATTGCTGTTTAACAAAGCTAAATAAAAGGCTCCGGGATAATGCACTTTAAAATAAGCAAGCCAAAAAGCAATCTTACTGTAGGCAACGGCATGAGAACGATTAAATCCATAATTAGCAAACTGTGCAATGTAGTCATAAACTTTTTCAGCGGTTTCCTTTTTACGGCCTAATTTAATTGCACCTTCAATAAACTTAGCTCGTTCACGCTGAATTACATCTGCATTTTTCTTAGACATTGCACGTCTTAACAGATCAGCCTCTCCTAAAGAAAAACCTGCTAAAACTTGAGCTGTTTGCATAACTTGCTCTTGATAAACCAAAACCCCGTAGGTAGTGCCTAAAATTTTCTTTAAACTAGGGTCAGGATATTGAACCCTTTCCTTTCCATGTTTTCTATTGATGAAATGATCAATATTATTTATTGGACCGGGCCGGTATAAGGCATTAACTGCAACAATATCTTCAAAACTATCTGGATGAAGTTGTTCAAGGACACGCTTAATCCCATCAGATTCAAACTGAAACACTGCATCCGTGTCCCCGCGTTGAAACAAGTCAAGTGTTTCTTGATCATCCAGAGGAATGTGGTTAGGGTTTATGTTAATTCCATCCGCTCTTAAAGCTGCAACAATATTCCCTAAAATCGTTAAATTTCTTAATCCCAAGAAGTCAATCTTTAACAAACCTAGTGATTCAACATTCGATTTTGTCTGTTGAGTTACGGGAATTCCTAGGGGACCTGCTTGAAGTCCTACGATTTCAGCTAGGGAATCATCAGTAATTACTAAACCAGCCGCATGAATTGAATAGTGCCTTGGTAAATTTTCTAAATGCTCGGCGGTCGCAAATAAAATTTTACTCAATTCATTCGTATTCACTAGTAGCTGCAATTCTTTTGATTTTTGATAGGCCTCAGCTAAGGTGATTTTTCCCTTAGAGTGCGGAATGGCATCTAACCAACGATAGGTTTCGACCTTATTTAATCCAAAAACACGACAAACATCTTTTAAAACCTGCTTTGCCGCTAAAGTACCAAACGTTAAAATCTGGGCTGCATGATTCATCCCGTACTTTTCAAACATGTACTTAATTACTTCATCCCGCCGATTGTCTGGAATATCTAAGTCAATATCAGGCATTTGCTGACGAGCCGGATTTAAGAAACGTTCAAACAGCAAATTATATTCAATTGGATCCACTTCAGTAATTCTAAGGGCATAAGAAACAAGAGATCCAGCTGCTGATCCTCTCCCTGGACCTGTTGTAATATGGACACTATGTGCAAAATTCATTACATCCCACACAATGAGAAAATAATCATCAAATCCCATTTCATTAATTACTTGTAATTCATAATCAAGTCTTTTTTGATATTGAGCGGGAATTTTATTATTAAATCTTTTTGCAAGACCCTCTTGAGCTAAAGCATGCAAATATTCTTTTGAAGTAGGAAACTTATTTTGTTTAAATTTTGGAAGTTGCGGATCTTGAAATTTAATTTCTGCAGTACAGATTTCTCCAATTTCTTCTGCATTCTTCAATGCATCTTCAATATCAAACTTCCGATAACTTACCTGCAATTCTTCACTATTTTTCAAATAGTGTGAACCAGCTTGTTTAGCCAACTGTTCTATATTTTCTAAATGAGTATTAGTTTTAATTGCTTGAAGTGTACGTCTTAAAAATTGCTCATTACGGTTAAGGTACTGTCCATCTTCTACAGCAGTTAGAGGTAAGCTAAATTGTGTAGCCAGTGAGCGAATATAATTTATATATTCTTGCTGTCCGGAATCCGCATAGACTCCCAAATACATGGAAGATGAGCTCGGAAGAGAATCTTGCAGCTTTCGTAAATAATTTGCTCCCATTTTAGGATTATTAATTTGCAACATTTTTAGTTCACTATGTAAATTGCTTGGAGTAATTAGAATTAAATGGCCGAGATATTTTTTTAAATCTTCGAAAGTTAAAACATTTTCTTTTTCGCCATTTTCAGTTAAAAGATTAACTGCACTAGATAAACGTAAAATATTTTTATATCCCTGGTCATCTTTTGCAATTACAATGAGATCATACTTATTAGCTTCATCAATTAAACCATTAATTCTAAGTTGCATCCCTAACAAAGGTTTAATTCCGACATCTTTTGCTGCCTTATAAAAATCGACCAAGCCATAAGTAATATTGATATCGGTTAAAGCAATCGCAGAATAGCCTTTTTTCTTAGCATTTTCAGCCAAATTTTTAACTTTAGTTGGACTCTCAAGTAGAGTAAAACCGCTTAAATTTTGTAAACTAACCGCTCCCATATACTCACCCTTTCTGATAATTTAAGTATAGCAAATTCTATTATCTTCGCTTGCTAAAACATCTTATTTTTGCTAAGATACCTAGCGAAAGAAGGAGAAATTATGCGCTACATTATTACAGTGATTTGGTCATGCATTTTTTGCGAAATTATCGGTTTTATTGCTGCATCTTTAACTCAGATGCAATTTAATCCTATGCAATCTTTGATTATTGGCGCAGTCTTTGGCTTGCTCTTTGCAATTATTATTCCTGCCATTACTGCCAAAAGTCATAAAGACAAAAGTAAGTATAGTAAATTATAATTGAATTAAATTTTACTAAGAAAAAAAGCTGTTTCAATTAAGAAACAGCTTTTTTTCTTAGTAAAATTTATAATTCTTACTTGTATCTACTTTAATATCATCATGAGTTAAGTACTCACTAAACATTTGAACATAATCTTGGTCAAAGATCTTTTCAATTTTATCCATACTGTAAGCTGGGTAGAAACCTCCACCGAGAGCACGATAATTGTTCACAGCTAACTTATAAACCTTGTCATCTTCAAGATCCTTACCATCTAAAGTCACCTTAGTCAATCTTTGACCAACTGGCTTAGATAAATCAGCTTCGTATTTAACAGGATAGAAAAGATCAAAATGATATAACATTGGTTTTGGTGTAATCCAGCGATCGATAAATTTAATTTTACCGTCCTTGTCTTTTTCTAAGAAACCAGCTGAATATTCAATGATTTCCTTTAATTCTTTTCCAGTAAGGTTAACAATGCAAAGCTGATTTGCGTATGGATAATTAAGCAAAACTTCTCTCATAGTAACATTCTTTGAAAATCCATGAGCTGATTCTGACATAATTGCAGTAGCTGAAACATCTGCACCAGTAAACCAAAGCTGCATTTGCTGGATAAGGTTAATGAATGGAGCTCCCTCGATTCTCCCCTTAATTGCATTTTCAATTGGAGCAGGCTCAGATAAGTGAGCAATTGGTTGATCTAACCACTTTTGAGTCTCTTCATCAAGGCTCTTAACAATCTTTTCAATAGCTGTATCAGGGGCGTAATCTTTGCTATCAATTAATTCAGTAGTCATCTCATTAATCTTGACCTTGCCTTTTTCATCCTTGTCAAAATCAATAACTACTTTACCAACAGCTTCTCCTCGATATCCGGGTTGAACAATTGCAGTATCCCGGGTAACTAAGTTTAAACGACGATGTTGATGTCCAGTTAAAAAGACATCAATTTCAGGAATTTCAGTTAAAATCTTATATCCTTCGTTTTCACCAGTGTGGGGCTCAGTTGCTTCCCCAGTCAAAGGATCACTCTCAAAGCCACCATGATACATAGCACAAAGAATATCGACCTGTGGGCGCAATTTCTTAGCTAATTTAGAAAGTACATCATAACCAGAAACAAACTTTAATCCTTTGATATGATCTTCTGATTCCCAGTGAGAAATATATTGGGTAGTAATTCCCATAATTCCTATTTTTAGGCCAGCCTTTTCAATAATAGTGTATTCTTTACCAAAAAAAGGCACATTAGTTTCTGCATCTAAAACATTGTCATTAATAAACGGAGCACGGTTATTATCCACGTAATATGACAAGTAATCTAATCCATAATTAAAATCATGGTTCCCCAATGCACGTGCATCATAGCCTACTTCATTATAAGCTTCAGTAAATTTACGTAATCCTTCCTCTTCAGGGAGCTTATGTGTAAAGCTAGCTAAAGGAGATCCTTGCAAACAATCTCCACTATCTGTAACTAAAACATTATCTACACCATATTTTTCTTTTTCACTTTTTACGACACTACTTACTCGGCTAAGTGAAATTGGTGCATCATAATTGTTTTTATCTTGATAATCAGTTGGCATTAAAAAGCCATGCGTATCACTTGAGTGTAAAATAACTAGTTTCATTAATACCTATTCCTTTAATCAAAAATTATATAAAAAAAGACACCCCAAGGTGTCTTTAATTAATCGTTATTTTGTTGCTTGTTTTCGTTAGCAACTTGACGGCCTTTGTAAAAGCCCTTTGGTGAAACGCGGTGGCTTAAACGGTATTCACCAGTAGTAGCATCGTAATGCATTGCTGGTGTGGTTAATTTAATATGACCACGACGTGAACGTTTCTTTTGCTTAGAAGTTTTTCTTGCAGGAACTGCCATTAGTTAGATCTCCTTTTTTATAGAATTGAGACTTGCGAACCTTTAAATAAACAAATTCACTAAATACTCACGTATTTCAATGATACAATCTAAGAGCTGATAAATCAAGTCCAATCTTATTTTGTAGCTTCAGAATTATTAACTTTTTTTAATTCAGCTATTTGTTTATCTCTAGATTCAATTTCACTCCGATATTTATTATCTAATTCTTTCTTCTGTTTTGCTAGTGCTTTTTTTACATCGGGAGAAACTTTTTCTCCTTTGCCAATCAAAAGTGATACTAAAGCACCTAATAGAAGCATAATCACTAAGACGATGATTAAAGGCATTTTAGGTTGGAAAAAGCCAAAATTAATCGCTACAGGTTCAGTATTTAGGCATGCAAAAATCACAAGCACTAAAACGATAATTAGTCCAATTACTAAATTTCTTTGCTTATTCATCATTCTTCCCTACTTTCTGCTAGCAAACTTTAGACTTGCCCAGTCACCAATACGAGGGAAAATTTTGTAAAGCTTTGCTAAGGTAGCTAAGCTGAGAGGTAAATTCAATTCACGACGATTAGAGCCAAAGAAGTGGACTACCTGCCAAGCTACATCATCTGGATCAAGCATGAAACGTTGAACATTATTCACGTAAGAACCACTTTCATCAGCAATATTAAAGAAATTAGTATAAACTGGTCCAGGATTTACTGTCATGACCTTAACACCAAAAGGTTTTAATTCTAGACGTAAAACGTTTGAAAATTGAATAATAGCCGCCTTAGTAGCACTGTAAGCTGCAGTCTTAGTAGTTGGTACAATTCCAGCAATTGAGCCAAAATTAATAATTTGCCCTTGCTTTTGATCGATCATGACGCGCGCAACAAGACGAGTGAAGTACATCAAACCTAAAACATTGGTTTGAAACATTTCAGTTACGACTTGAGGTGAAGTCTCTAAAAATTCTTTAAAGACACCAAAACCTGCTGCGTTGACAAGATAATCAATATGGTCAACATGACTAACAATTTCATTAAAGGCACGATCAATTTGATCAGCTTTGCTAATATCTGTTGGAAATACATATACTTCATTTCCAGAAAGCTGACGTGCTTCGTTTGCAATTTCTTCTAACTTATCTTGATGACGTGCCATCAAAATAACTGTTGCACCACGACTTGCACTTTCTAAAGCAATTGAGCGTCCAATACCACTAGAAGCTCCTGTAACTACTACGACTTTATCCCTTAATGAATTACTCATATTATTATCCCCTCAATGTGATTTCAAAATTATCTAAATCATTAGCTAAGTGAGTATGTTTAAAAATCTTTCTAGCATCATGTTCTAATTGTCTACCAGCTCTTCCAGTATAGCGAGCAGAAATGTGAGTTAAATAAAGCTCTCCAACATTATGATCTCGAGCCACTCGAGCTGCATCCAAGCAAGTTGAATGGAAATAGCGATGGGCCATTTTTTCTTCTCCACCATCAAATGTTGATTCATGAACTAGAACATCGGCATTATCTGCTAATTCACCAATATTTTTTGTTGGCCGAGTATCATAAATGATTGTCACAATTCGTCCTGGACGCTCTTCTCCAAGAAAATCACGTCCATCTAGTTTTTGACCATCACTTAATGTGATTGTTTTTCCGGCCTTTAATTGACCAAGAAGCGGTCCATTAGGCACATTGTATTCTGCCACTTTATCCATTAATAATTCACCTGGACGTGGCTTTTCAACTACACGAAAGCCAAAACTCGGTACTCGGTGATCTAAACGAGCTGTGTAGACCGCAAAAATATCATTTTCAAAAATTAAGCCATCTTCTTTTAAAACCACATACTTAATCGGATATGATACGCGAGTTTTAGAAACTCTTAGAGAAGTTTGTACAAATTGTTCAATACCAGCGGGTCCATAAATTGTTAGTGGACCACCATCGCCTTGAAAAGAACGAGATGAGAGAAAACCTGGAAGTCCAAAAATATGGTCACCATGAGTATGTGAAATAAAGATTCGCGTTACTTTTCTAGGTCTAATGTTAGTCTTTAAAATTTGATGCTGCGTTGCTTCTCCCACATCAAATAGCCATACTTCATTTAATTCATCTAATAACTTTAGTGCGGTACAAGAAACATTTCTACTTTTTGATGGTTGCCCCGCACTTGTTCCTAAAAATTGTATTTCCATGAAAACCCTATTTCTAATATTTTCCTTCGGTAACTAAAACTTTAGTTATATAGGCACTATAAAATTTCGATCCTTCTGGAGTTGGATGTGTATGATCATCGTAGAACCAATCTGGATGACTTCCAGCAAACTCATGCCACTTAATAATCGTTAAGTTTGGATATTTTTTCGTTGCTGCATCTAGTTCACCATTAACTTGATCTTGCCAATCACGCGTTGGCACATGAGTATTAACCCAAAAAACATGTCTCTTTGGACCAATAATTTGCATTAAGTGATCAAGTTCTTTTGGTTCAAAGGCTCCGTTTGTTCCTAAGCCAATTAGCACATTATCATTTAAAGCACCCTTTGCTTTGTATTGTTCAAAAAGTGGAATAGTATCACCCAATTGTCTAGAAACAACTGCATCAATAATTAAATGTGGCATCAATTTTTGTAAGTTTTGGCTAGATCCAGCCATTACTGAGTCTCCAATGGCAGTCACCTGAATTTTTTGTGCTAGTTGTAAATCAACTTGAGAAATTCCGTATTTTTCAAAGTCTTTATTTACCGGTTTGGTAACTGCCGCTTTCTTAGCTTGTTTTATAAGATCAGCTTTTGAAGTTGGTGCTGTTTTCTTTCTAGACTGAGCTTCCTTAATTAATTTTTTATTACTCTTTAGCTGCTTACTCCGATTTGATTTAATCTGTTTAGCTAGTTGAGAGTGATTAGGATTTTCCGCTTTGACAGTTGGCGCTTTTAAAATTCCAAAACTACCTAGAATAAAAACTATTATCCCTGTTGCGAAAAGTATCTTTGCTTGATAGTGTTTTGCTCGTAAATTTAAGGCCTTAGTTAAGAATTGACGAACCTTTTCCCAATCAATTCGACCAAATGGTTTTTCAATAAAACGATAACTAAGTTCAGCAATTATCAAAATTAAAATAACTTCGATTGAATGATATAAAACCACATGATCGGCAATATCTTTAACCTTATCTTCAAAGAAAATCATTACTGGAAATTGATATAAGTAAATTCCATATGAACGTGACCCAATCCATTTAAATACTGGATTAGTTAACCACTTGTTCCAGCTACTGCCTGGATGAGCAATGATTCCAACAAAAATCGTTGTTACTAGTGAAAAGAAGAACATCCCTCCACGATAGGCAAATGCTTTTTGTGGATTAAAAATTGGACTCGTTGCCATTAGTAAGATAGCTACTAATGATATAGCTCCCACAATATTTAAGAGCCAATGATCTCTTTTTTCTAGATTTGCATTTAACTTCCAAGTTGGCCAAAAAACTGCTAGCATTGCTCCCAAACCTAGAGAGAAGAATCTTGTATCCGTCCCATAGTAAATTCTACTTGTATCGACACCTGGTTTAAATAAAAATGCCATCTCTAACGCAGAAAATAAAGTTACAGCTGTAATAATCCAAAAAATTGTTTTTTTCTTTTTAGCGAACTTAACTAGCAAAAAGATTATTAGGGGCCAAATAATGTAAAATTGACCTTCAATTGACATGGTCCATAAATGAACAAATGGCGATTCATTAGCTGCAAATCGTTCAAAATAACTTTGTCCATTCTTTATCTGCCAAAAGTTATAGACGTTCAGTAAATTAGTAACGACTATTTGATTCAACTTAGCTAGAAGATTCTGCTGAAAAAGTAAGATATAGGCACTACATCCCCACAACAGTGTAATCATTTGAGGGTATAATTTTTTGATTCGCCTGATGTAGAAAGATTTGAAATTATACTCTCCCCGCTCCTCATAGGCATGAAACATATGGTCTGTAACTAAATAACCCGATAATACTAAAAATATCGGTACTCCTAAATATCCACCCATAAACTGGTTTGGATTAAGGTGATATAGAATTACTCCAATAACGGCTAGAGCACGAAGTCCGGCATAACCTGTAATAAAGCGGTTCTTTTTATTCAAAAGTCTTACTCCCAACTTTTTCAAATTTTCTAATCTACAAATTCAAAAGTAAAGTCAGCTATTGAAACATCGTCGCCAGTTACTGCTCCATTTTCTCTTAAAGCTTCATCTACACCCAAGCGCTTTAATTTACGAGCTAGAAGCATAATTCCGTCAGTATGGTCAAGGTTAGTTCTTTGAACAAGACGCTCTAACTTATTGCCTGTAACAACAAAGCTGTGTTCGCCTGTTCTTTCAACCTTAAAGCCTTCATCTTCTGGTTTCTTATAAACATATTCTTTTTCGGCAACTTTGATTTCTGCTGGTTTTTCAGCTTCTTCTTTAGCAACTTCTTCAACAAGATCTGCGGTCTTACCCATTAGTTCACTAACACCTTTATGGGTAACACTAGAAATAGGATAGACAGTTTTATCTCCTAGTTTCTTCTTAAATTCCGCAAATTTTTCTTCACTACCAGGAATATCCATTTGTGTTGCTACAATAATTTCTTTCTTGGTAGTTAAATCCTTAGTGTAGCCTGCTAATTCCTTACGAATTGTCTCATAGTCTTCGTAAGCATCACGGCCATTGTTTGGATCCATTGAAACTAAGTGTAAGATTACTTTTGTACGTTCAACATGACGCAAGAATTGAATTCCAAGTCCAACACCTTTTGAAGCACCTTCAATTAATCCTGGCAAGTCAGCCATTGAAAAATCACGACCATCTGGAAGAACAACCATTCCTAAGTTAGGAGTTAAAGTTGTAAATTCATAAGCGGCAATCTTTGGCTTAGCCTTAGTTACAACGGATAACAAGGTTGACTTACCAACAGATGGGAATCCTACTAGCCCGACATCAGCTAAGACTTTTAACTCCAAGCGTAAAGTACGGAATTCTCCTGGTTCACCATTTTCAGCAATTTCTGGAGCAGTTCTTGTTGGAGTAGCAAAGTGAATATTACCTCTACCACCTTTTCCTCCGTGAGCTACTACCAATTCTTGACCATTTTCAACTAAGTCGCCCAAAAGCTCGCCAGTATTAAAATCATAGACACTTGTTCCCATCGGAACTTTTAATCTTACATCTTTTGCTCCGCGGCCATATTGTGATTTAATACGACCATTTTCACCGTTATCTGCCTTAAACTTACGTCTAAAGCGGAAATCCATTAAGGTTCTTAGGCCGGAGTCAGCAACTAAAATAATACTGCCTCCGCGGCCTCCGTCTCCACCGGCTGGTCCACCAAGTGGAACATATTTCTCATGTCGAAAAGCAACGGCACCGTCGCCGCCCTTTCCTGCTTGTACATCTATTTTTGTTTGGTCGACAAACATTATGTGTGCCTCCTTTATATATCAATTTATAATTAAAAATTTCCTTAAAGTTTCTTAACTATAATACCATATCAAGCCCCATTAAATCAGGTCTTTTATTGGTTAATTTATAAACTCAATTTTACAGTTTGTGCTTGCGGAAGAGTTAGACCAGCTTCTCTTAATTCATCCACTGATGCTTCTTTAATTTTCTTTAAAGAACCAAACTTTCTTAGGAGCTTATTTCTAGATTTAGGCCCAATACCCTTAATTTCATCTAATTTACTTGAAAGAGCATTTTTGGCATGAGTTCTTCTATGAAAAGTAATTGCAAAGCGGTGAACTTCATCCTGAATTCTGGTCATTAAGTAAAATCCCTCAGATTTTAGATCTAAAGGAATTAGCTTTAATTCTTCTCCCTTCGTAGGATCACCAAAAATCAAGTGATTAGTTCGGTGATGATCATCCTTTACCATTCCGGCGACAGGAATATTTACATTCAATTCATTTCTTAACACATCCAAACAAGCTTCAACTTGAATCTGACCACCATCCATTAAAATAAGATCTGGCATTTTTTTATGTTCTTTTAAAAGTCGACTGTATCGTCTTCTAACTACTTCACGGGTGTTTCCTACTTCATCAGCCGCATTTTGATGTTCAACCTCACCCTTTAATTTGTATTTACGATATTCATGTTTATCAGCTTCACCATCAGTAAATACTACCAAAGCAGAAACCGGGTCAGCTCCCTGAATATGAGAGTGGTCAAAACTTTCAATTCTATGTCCATACGGCAGCCCTAAAGCGTCAAAAATTTCTTTTTGTGCCCCCTTAGTTTTACGATTACCTAGTTCTAAGAGTCGGAATTTTTCATCTAGTTTCAACTTAGCATTGTCATGAGCCATTTCTAATAAGGCTTTCTTTTGACCACGTTGTGGGGTTCTTACGGGTACCTTTAGTACTTCAGACAAAGATTCATTATCAATTCCAGCTGGTACTAAAACTTCTTTTGGTAAAATACGATTACGCTGTCCATAAAATTGAGCAATGAAGGAAACAAAGGCATCTTGTGGATCATTAGTATCAGTTAAAGGAAATAGTCTTGTTTCACGACGTAATAACTTAGCCTGTCTTAAAAAGAAAATCTGAATTGAAATCCAAGACTTATCAACATAAAAATTAAAGATATCCCGTTGAGTATGATCATTAGAAATAATCTTTTGTTTCTCAACAGTTTGTTCAATATATTTCAATTGATCCCTAATTTCAGCAGCACGTTCAAATTCTAGATCCATTGAAGCTTGTGTCATTTTTTCTGTCAGATCTTGCTTAACCTGGGCGATGTCTCCATTTAAAAATCGCTTTATCTTTCTAATCTGAGCATCATACGTACTCTTTGACACTTCCTTAAAGCAAGCTCCCAAACATTGTCCCATGTGATAGTAAAGACAGGGACGTCCTTGATGACCGGTACATCTTCTTAGGGGCCAGACTTTTTGAATAAATTTCAAAGTTGCTTGCGCTGCATAAACATTTGGATAAGGTCCAAAATAGTAACCGTGATCTTTATGAACAATTGATGTCAAACGTGTTTGCGGATCACGTTCATTAGTGATTTCAATGTAAGGATAGCCTGTGCCTTGCTTTAACTGGACATTATAGTAAGGCTGATATTTTTTGATTAGTGTAATTTCTAACAAAAAAGATTCCTTATCGGATGAGACAGTAATGATATCAAAATCACGTATTTCACGTACAAGTTCAGCACGTCTCCCCACCTGTTTACTTTTAAAATAGGAACGAACGCGGTTCTTTAAGTTTTTAGACTTTCCCACATAAATCACATTACCATTAACATCTTTCATTAAGTAGCAACCTGGCTTATCCGGCAAAAGTTTTAATTTATTTTCAATATGTTCCGTTGCCATAAATTATTTTTCCTTCCTATTAAAATTCCCATAGTATTTTATCACGTTCCTTCTTAAAACCAAGTAAGATGACTTTTTTGTTTACTCAATCCTTCATTTTCTTATAGAATAGTAAATAGCCAAAAAGAAAGGTCGCAAATAATGAAAAATATTTATTTTAATCATGATGGAAACATCGATGATTTAGTTTCACTTCTTTTACTCTTGCAAGCACCTGATATTAAACTCATTGGAATTAGTGCCATTGATGGCGATGGATATATCGATCCCTCAGTGGAAGCTTGTCGGAAAATGGTCGATAGATTCAATTTACGTGGTGATAAATTAGAAGTTGCTCGCTCTAATTCACGTGCTGTTCATCAATTTCCAAAAGAGTGGCGGATGGCAACATACTCATTTAACTACTTTCCAATCTTAAATGAGAGCGGTGAAATTAAAACCCCAGAAGCTGCGTTGCCTGCTCATTTAGATATGATTGATAAAATTAAAAAAACAGATGGTCCCGTTACCTTAGTAATGACTGGTCCAATCACTGATTTAGCTCGAGCATTAGACGAAGATGCTTCAATTCAATCAAAAATTGAAAAAGTCTACTGGATGGGTGGCTCTCTGGACGGACATGGAAACGTAGTTAGCGTTGATGCTGACGGCACTCAAGAATGGAATGCTTTTTGGGATCCGGATGCAGTGAGACGAGTTCTAGATTCCGATCTTAAAATTCAAATGGTCGGCTTAGAAAGTACCGAAGAACTTCCTTTAACTGATGAACTTCGTCAGCACTGGGCTAGTTTAAGAAAGTATCCAGCTATTGACTTAGTTGGTTTAGGATACAGCTTAATTATTTCTGTTCCAAATGCAGAGCTATATTTGTGGGACGTTTTAACCACTATGTCAGCTCTCTACCCTGAACTTGTTGAGACACGTCAGGTAAAAGCAAATGTTATTACATCAGGGTTAGCAAGTGGTCGCATGTTTATCGACCCTAATGGAAAAGAAATTACTGAAGTAACAAAAGCAGATAAAGATTTATTCTTTAAGAAAGTAGATAAAATTTTAGAAAGACAATAAATATATAAATGACAATTTGGTTAACACACTTTATCGAAAATTTCGGCTATCTTGCCATTATTCTTTTAATTGCCGTTGAAAATATTTTTCCACCTATTCCTTCAGAAGTGATTTTGACCCTTGGAGGATTCCTAGTTAGTGGAACTAAATTAACTCTAATCGGAGTTATCCTAGCTTCAACTTTAGGATCAATTATTGGTGCGATTATTCTATTTTCAATAAGTCGTAATCTAACACTGCCACGACTTGAAAAATTACTTGAAACTAAATTATTTAAACTTTTAGGATTTAAAAAAGATGATGCTCAAAAAGCCATTGATTGGTTCGACAAACATGGAATTGGCGCCATTTTTTACGGACGTTGCATCCCTGTTGTTAGAAGTTTAATCTCAATTCCCGCAGGTATTGCCCATGTCGGCTGGACTAAATTTCTAGTCTTGACTACTTTAGGTAGTTTAGTTTGGAATAGTGTATTAGTTGGTTTAGGGCACTATATGGGAAAGAATTGGCAAGTCGTAGTTAGAATCTTTGATGATTACACAATCGTAATTATTATCCTTTTACTAATTCTATTTATTTACTTTGGAATTAAATGGTACAAATCTCGAATTAAGAAGTAAAATTTTGTTATATACTGGTTGGCGGACTGGAAGTTCGCCAACCTTTTTTGTTATAATTAGATATATGTTAAAGTAACAATTACATTTTTGTTAATGAGGTATAAAAATGCTATTTCCCTACGAAAAAAATTTTAATCAATGGTGCAGTAGTCAAAATCTTGCGCCGCGAACAATTACTTCAATTAATCAATCGATCTATTATTTTTGGAACTATTTTTTACAAAATTCAAATTTAGAACCTAAAGTTAGTAATGTTTCTGCTCAAGATATCCTCGCCTTTATTGACCACTTAGAGCAAGATCAAAATAAAACAATTAGTACGATTAATAAGTATGTTACCCATTTAAAGAAATATTTTTCTTTTCTCTATGACCACCAATTAGTTAAAAATTATCTTTTTACCGATTTACATGGCTATACTTTTGATCGAACTCCGCATATTTGTATTGATTGGATTGATCAGATTGATGAAATTATAACTTGGCCTGAAATTAGTCTTGATTGCAAAAAAGTTCTAATTTTGATTGCTCACGGCTTTGACCCAAAACAATTTCTTAATTTAAGTAAGGCTAATATTTCAAGTATTAAAAATTCAAACTATCGCTCTATTCTCCTGACTAATACTGAAGAAAATCCTCTTATTTTTCAAACAAAGACCGGTAAACAAATCTCTGCCTTAACCTCTTTAACTAGAAAAATTGCTCCAGACAAGGACATTTTAAATTTTGATCTTACCCCAGGAAAACTTCGCCTTTCTTACATTTACTATAAAGTAAATGACCCTAGCCTCTCTGACTTGAAATTAATGGAAATCCTACATTGTAATCGTAAGAGTTTGACTTATTATCGCAATCAACTAGATAAGCTTAAACTTGCTCCCTTTACACCAAAAAGAACGGTTTAAAAACCGTTCTTTTTTCTTATTATTAAATTTAATACCAGGCTGGCTTATCACCGTCAGTTCCAGGCTTATCTAAACCAACATTACTCTTAAGATCCTCTGCTGGATTTTCAATTATATTAACTATATAGTCTGCTACACTCAAGCGAGACACTTCGGTTCCCTTGAATGGAGTTTGAGCACCAACAGTCTTTTCATAACTTACTTCATCTTTATTAGTTAACCAAGCTGGTCTAATAATGGTGTAATCTAAATCACTTTCTGTAATCTTATCAGCTGCTGCTCTATAAGTGGTTAAGTAAGAACCTAAAACATTCTTATTCCATTCACCAAATTTTCCTGGTACTTCATTATAGATTCCTAGAGAAGAAACCCAAATTAAGCGCTTAATGCCATTTGCATCCATTGCTTTAACAACAGTTTCGGCTTGATCTTCAATGTTTGCCCCAGCTAAGTTTGCGTAAACTAGGTCAACACCTGCTAATGCTGCCTTTAATTCATTAAAGTTGCTTGCATCACCCTTGATTATCTCTTCTCGACTTTCATCAACTTGATGTAATTTATTAGGATGACGCAAATATAAAACCATATCTACATCCGTCTTCTTTAATAGCATTGGTTCAACTAATTGAGCAATTTGACCAGCAGCACCTAAAATAGCAATCTTTGTCATTTTTATTTTCCTCGCATCACAAAATCAATAATTTTAATGAAAAGTTCTACATATTTATTTGACTACAGTGCAAATTTGAATAATCTCAGTCATGATTTTCTCCTTACCTAGCTATCCTCACTTACAATTTCATAGTATTACTTATTATTAATAAGTCAACTACTTAAGATCAATTTTATTATCTTTTTTGAATATTTCGTATAGATTTACTATTCGAAAGCACTACAATAGATAAAGGAGAACATTATTAGATAGAGAGGTAAAAATATGACTAATAAAAGTTCCGTACCTAAGAAACTTTCCTTTATATCTATCTATTTCTTAGGTATTAATGCAGTCATTGGATCAGGGACATTCCTGCTACCTTCTGTAATTTATCGTTACATGAACTTAACAGCTATTCTTGTTCTTCTCTGTACTGCTGTCACTGTCAGCATGATTGCTTTATGCTATGCTGACTTATCCAGCCGTTTCACACAATCCGGAGCCGCTTGGCTTTATTCATATAATGCTTTTGGGCGTTTTTCGGGTTATGAACTAGGTATTTTTACTTGGTTTTTAGGATGTACAACTCTTTCTGCTGAAGTAGTTGCTTTATTAACCATTCTAAAGAGTTTTCTACCTATTTTTAAAAATAATGCAGTCTACATTAGTGGAGTTATCTTCTTAATTTTACTGTTTTCAATTATTAATTTCTTTGGTAGATCTTGGGTAAAAATTGTTAATAACATTTCAGCTGCAGCTAAGATTATTACATTACTTGTCTTCATTATTGTGGGGGCCTTCTTTATTAAGAAAGCTCACTTTACTCCGGTAATTCCACATGCAGCTTTAACCGGTGTTGGCCCATTCTTTAAACATTTTGGGGCTGCCTTCACACCAATTTTTTATTTATTTACTGGATTTTCTTTTATTCCAATTGCCGCAAAGCAAATGAATAATCCAGAAAAGAATATTCCACGCGTTTTAATTGCAGTAATGACTAGTGTAACAATTCTAGATTGCTTGATGCTTTTAGTTGCAATTGGTTTAAGTGGGCAAAAACTAGGAAGTTATTCTAATCCATTAGCGAGTGCTCTAAAGACTGGTGTTGGCCAATGGGGTTTTGCTTTTATGATTGTCGGAATGTTAATTTCAATCTTTGGTGTTGCCTTTAGTGCTTCATTTAATACTCCTTCACTTATTGCATCCCTTGCTACCGAACATGGGATGCTTCCGAAATGGATTGGTAAGAAAAATAAACACGATGCTCCTTGGGTTGGTATTATTTTTACCGCTGTTCTTTCAGGAGCCTTAGCTACTCAAAGCTACCTATTCCTTGTTTCATGTACAGTTTTAGCATCCTTTGTTCAATATGTGCCATCAATTTTAGCAGTCATTAAATTTAAGCATAGTAATGAATACCCAACACACGGTTTTTCACTACCTGGAAAATACACTATTCCAATTATTGCTTTGATTATTTCTTGTTATATGGTTACTAACTTTACTCCTAAGACACTACTCTTAGGGGCTGTAGTTGCAGTGATTGCGGCTGCCTGCTACTTCTTTATTGATAAGGATGAAAAGTTAGAAAAAGAACATGAAGACTTTTTAGCTAAATTAAGACGAAAAAACTAAAAAAGTAAGCTGCTTTGAAGTGCCTCATAATTGTTAGACATAAAATCTAATAATTATGAGGTATTTTTTTATGACCAAATATTCGACTGAATTAAAAATTGAAATTGTTTCCAAATATTTAAATCATGAAGATTCAATAAAAGGTTTAGCTAAACAATATAATATTCATTGGACTCTTATTCGTAGATGGATTGATAAGGCTAAGTGTCAAGGTTTAGCTGCCTTATCTGTTAAACATACTAAAACTACTTATTCTTCTGACTTTAGGCTAAATGTGGTACGCTACTATTTAACACATTCTATTGGAGTTTCAAAGGTAGCGGCTAAGTTTAATATTAGTGATTCTCAAGTATACAATTGGGCTAAAAAGTTCAATGAAGAAGGATATGCTGGGCTGCTGCCTAAACAGAAAGGTCGGCCTAGGAAAGTGCCTAAAAAGAGTAAGAAGACAACTAAAAAGTTAGAACTTAGTGAAAAGCAAAAGTATGAAGAAAAAATTCTTAAGCAGGAAGCTGAATTAGAAAGACTTAGAGTGGAAAATCTTGTCTTAAAAAAAGTGGCTGCCCGATATCCACGTTATCCAACAAACAAAAAACACAATTAATACAGGATATTCGGGCAAAACACCATCAAATTAAACTTAAGGTCTTATTTAAAGTGCTCAAATTAAATAGAAAGACTTACTATGACAATGTAAAAAATAGAATTAATCAAGCTGATAAGTATGCTTTAGTAAAAGAGAAGATTCAAGAAATCTATTATGGCTATGAAGGACAAGAAACATATGGTTATCGTCCTATGTGGGGAGCGTTAAGAGATGAAGGATTTAAACTTTCTCTAGAAACAGTACGTAAGTTAATGAGAAGTTTAGGAATAAAAACAACAATTTATCATAAAAATACTGGTAAATATAGTTCGTATAAGGGTAATGTAGGAAAGAAAGCACCAAATATCCTAAATCAAACTTTTGATGAAACAATCCCCTATAAAGTTCTTCATACCGATGTAACTGAATATAAACTAACTAGCGGCAAGAAAGTTTATATTTCTCCTGTAGTAGATGAGGCTTCTTTGGAGATTCTAGCTTGTGCAGTAAGTTATTCTCCTGAAATGAAAACTATTTATAATATGCTAGATGAACTAGCAGATAATCTTCCACCAGGAGCTGCTCCTATCCTTCATTCAGATCAAGGCTTTCAATATCAGAATCCAGGCTATCAGGCTCGACTAAAGAAAATGAATATAATCCAAAGCATGTCCCGAAAAGGAAATTGTCATGATAATGCACCAGGAGAAACGATATTTAATTTAATGAAGAGAGAAAAACTGAATCGACTTAAGATTGGAAGTTTAGAAGAGATGAAGGAAATTCTGAAAGATTATATTTATTGGTTTAACAATGTTAGAAGATCAAACAAATTAAAATACACGACTCCTGTAAAATACAGAAATCGTGTATTATCAAATCTTTAAAATTTTATAAATGTCTAACTTTTCTATGGCACTTCACTTATAAGATGCAGCTTACTTTTTTTAGTTAAAGTTATAGGGTATAATTCACTTATCTTAATTCAAAGGAGCTAAAGATAGATATGGGTTTAACTTTTGAAAAAAATAATCAATTAGAAAAAATGCTTGATAAATTTGCTATCTTGCCAGATGATCCTAAAAATAAAAAAGCTCAAAATAGCAAAGATAAGGACAAAAATAAAGATAAATAATAAAAGAGGTCGAAACAATTATAGTTCCGACCTCTTTTATTGTCTATTAGTTTCTTTTCTTTAATTTTTTACTCCAAATTACTGCACCACTTACGGCTGCAATTAATGCACCGCAAATTATTACAAATGGATTAGTAGCCTTAGCCACAGTTTCTGGTAAGCGAGTAGCAACAGAAATTGGATTTGAACTCTTGTCCTTATCCTTTGAGTTACTTACAACACTAACATTTTTTTCAGTAACAGTAGTTGATCCTAAATCCTTCACAACTACATCTTCGTTAGCTTTAGAACTGGATTTTGCTGCTTGATCTTTATCAGTTTTCTCAACAGTAGTTGACTTCTCCATATGGTTATCAGCGTCTTTTGCAGAAGTCTTAGCTTCACCTTCTATTTGTGAGCTCTTAGCAGTTGATTTTGATGTTCCTGCAGCTGAAGAGCTTTTATCTGAAGAAGTAGTATTTGTATTTTCACTACTTTGACTAGCTGCACCATCTTTAACTGTTACGTAAACTGCTAATCTTGATCTAGATCCATCTGGGAAAGTAACATAAACTGTTCCGTAACTAGTTCCGGCCTTATTAACTTCAGGCTTATTATCCCAAGCAGCTACTGTTCCAGCTGGAACCTGACTCCAATTAGAAATACCACTTGTTGCATCAGGCAAAACACCCTTAGTAGTAGTTAAAGCTTGGACAGTTAATGGATTAGTATAAGCTTGTAAATTCTTATGTTCTTCAAGTTGAGTTTGATAAGTCTTTGCTTGATCAGTAGTTGCGGTACTACTATCAGTACTTGTAGTACTTGCTGCAAAAGCAGTTCCACCTACACTCAAAGATGCTAACATTGCAGCTGCACCCAAACTTGTAATGATACTTCTCTTCTTAACTTTTCTCATCATAATTCACGCTCCTCAGCAAGGTAAGCTATACTTAAGCTTGCTGTTTTATTTACTTTTATTATACCGTAGTTTTACAAAAATGTTACAAATTAAGATATTTTTTACATTCTTTGTAATATTTTAAGAAATACGCGTTATTAGCGCTTTCACAATTATTTATATCATAGGCATTTTAAAAATTAAAAACATATGCTTAAAAACTTAATTATGATGGGAAAGCTATCAGCTGGCTAAATAAGTCAAAGCAACCTGTAATTGAGTCAGATCGTTAAGTGTAGCTGGGATATCGTCTTGATCTACCACTTGGTAAATTTCTAAGGTCTCTTCATCAAATTCAAAACCAGCTCCAATTACAATATCCATTGCTTCTTCAAGTAAATCCATATTTTCTTGACCGGGATCAAGCTTAAATAAAGTTCCTCCATCATCAGTAATGCGGTAGTAATCATCTTCTTTTTCAATCCAGCAATATACTAAGTCCCCATAT
This sequence comes from Lactobacillus johnsonii, assembly GCF_014058685.1. Lineage (NCBI taxonomy): Bacteria > Bacillati > Bacillota > Bacilli > Lactobacillales > Lactobacillaceae > Lactobacillus > Lactobacillus johnsonii. The sequence goes on from NZ_CP059055.1 coordinate 1,158,269, forward strand.
GCACCAATTAAGGGTGTTGCTACCTCAATATCTGAACCAGCTTTTATAAAATGAATATTTTCTTTTAACCAATTCATGGCATTTTGCCCAATTAACTCTATTTCAGAATCTTTCATAGTTCTCTCCTTGTTTTTATTCAAATTATAACTTAATTAGGCAAAAAAAAAGAAGCTTCTGCTTTCAGCTTCTTCTCTTGTAATTAAATTATCTATGGATTTGGGCAAATTCAACTACACGATTTAATAATTGAGTAAAGTTGTTTACTTCATTTCTAAGATCGCGAGCATTAATATAGTCACGTGTTAGTTCTCCGCGATCATCTAATAATACACCAAATTCACTAGCTAAACGTGCCACATCACTGGCAATACTTGCGAAACTCCCGATATTATCATCAATCATTTGTGCCGTAAATACGCGATCATTCAAGGCATAGGTTCCGTTAGGATAAACAACTAAATAAAAGTGAATAGTATCGTTCAAGCCATCAACCACATTAGTTGAAACACGATATTCATTATCATCAACCGGCTCAATTGAAAATGCCGAACTGATGCCATTATCTTCTCTAAAAGATTTCATTAAAACGTCTTCAAGATCATACATAGAAACTGACCTCCAACATCTTTATCTAAAAATAAATTTAACAAATTAATTCACTACATATCTATTATATCTTTTCTAGAAAAAATATGTACTTTGAGCTCCCAAACTGGAAAAATAATATATTATTTTTCAAATACCTTCTTATCAACGCTTAATTTTACTGTTTTATATTAATAATTTTGGTTATAATAAAAGAAGTTTTAAATGGAGGAAATTAATTTGAAAAAGTTAATCGTTGGTGCTTTAAGTTGTAGTCTCTTATTACTTGCGGGTTGTCGCAACAACTTGGTTGAGCCAAAACATAAATCTTCTGCAGCAGACTATGCCATTATTCAGTCTTCTCATAAGCAATCTCATAAAAAAGTTGAAAAAGAGAAACCTAAAAATAAAGAAGATAAAAGGGAAAAAGTAGATAAAACTGATCAGAAAAAAGCTGAAGACACTAAGATGGATGATCAACTAGATAGTCTCCAAAATAAAGAAGAGCAATCTAGTTCTGAAAGCCAAAGTTCTAGTTCATCAAGTACTACTTTACCTATTCAACGCAGTGAACATAAGGCAAGCAGTAGCCTACCAAAATCTAACTCTGGTACTTCTTTCTATACTGTTCCACGTCGTCATTATACTTATTATAATCCTCAACCTAACTATTACTTTGATAACAGCTGGACTACTAACAGTAATGCAAATGCAACTACTCAAAGTTCTGCTACAAGTAGTTCAAACTCTGAGAATTCGCACACTTCATCATCTTCTACTGCTTCATCTGAATCTTCTTCAAGTTCAAGCAAGGAAAGTGAAACGCCAGCTAGTCAAAATAATGAATCTGAATCAACTAGCTCAACTGAAAATACTCAAGACTAATAAAAAGACATTCGATCGAATGTCTTTTTTAATAAGTTTGATCTCTATCTCCATCTAAGATATGTTCACTTAACTTTTTATCGAAAAAGATTGGTAAATCATGATCAAAGTTATATGCTAATTTTGATTTTTCTATTTCTTCCCTTGTCATCCAAGTTAAATCTCCTTCATCAGAAGCTTTTAATGTACCAGTAAACTTAGTAGCTACATAGAAAAAGACAAGATAGCGTTCATCATTATGGTCAAAAAATTGCTTTACTCCAACTAAACGCGGATCCTCAATTTCTAATCCCGTCTCTTCTTTTATTTCTCTAACCACTGAATCATGAAAAGCTTCATGAGATTCGACATGGCCACCTGGAAAAGTCAACCCAGGCCAAACCGGATCAGTTCTATTTAGAACTAAAATTTTGTCTTTATCTTTTATCATACACATATTAGTTAATGTTACAGCTTCTGATCTTTTCATTTCTTCTCCATTTTACATAATTTTAATTATATTATTTCTATAGTTTATAATTGTTTAAGTTTTATTTTACTGCTGTTAATTCATTTCTCTAAGTAAATTTTATTAGTATAATTGAATTAAATAGACTAAAATTTTTCAAAGGAATTTAGATATGACATTACAAATCAATACCAGAGTAGACTCAATTACCTGGCCTCTTAATCAAAATTTGACCAATCAAGAAATAATCTCTCAATTGGAACTTACAGTTACAGAAAATGGCCATCTTATTTCAAATGATAATCTTAGTATAAATAAAAAGGCGGTTAACCGGTCTGAAGCAGGCGTATATCCTATAATTATCACCGCAATTGGTACTAATAATGAATATGCGACCAAGAAAATTCAAGCCTGGGTAACGGATAAAAATAATGTAGTTGATTCTTCCCCTACTCCTCAACCAGCTCCAGCAAAACCAGCACCATATACTTCTTCTCCTAATAAACCTGCTAGTCCTAAAAAGAAAGGCAAGAAAAAGATAGTATATATTGTTCTTGGAGTACTTGTTTTACTAATTGCCATCATCTTTGGTATTTCTGCTTGCCAAGCACATAATGATACTGTTCAAAATGAGCAAGCTCAAAGTAATGCTCTTAATAATACTAATAGTAAATTAGATACTCTGTCTGAGCAAAACAAACAATTAATGCAACAAAATAAAGAGTTGCAAAGTGCTATCAACACATATAAGCAGGATCAAGATAAAGAAGAATTACAAAACCAATTAAACCAAATCAAAACTGAAAATGAACAGTTGAAAAATAATGCTGCTAATAATCAAGCCTTACAAAATCAAATTGATCAACTGGGCTCTACTATCGACCAAATCAAACAAAATCCAAATCAGGCCGATTCATTATTAGATCAAATGAAAAATAATCAAAACGAATTTATGCAGAATTTAAATGCCACTTTTCAAAAACTAGTTAGCGATTTTCAGCAATTAATTGGACAATAATACTACCTAATAAAAAACTGAGAATTATGAAATCCCCTCATAGTTCTCAGTTTTTTAATATTTAATTAGTCATCTGTATCAACATCAGCATTGCTGCTTGCATTATCGCTAGATTTCTTAATGGTTTTAGACTCATAAACTTTTACAGTTAATGATTTACCAAATTTAGAATCGTAAGGGTCAAATACATAATGGGTTGCATTAGTTTTAGCGCCATTTGCAGGATCTAATTTATATACTATAACAAAATTACCGGTCATATTAGGCTCAACCTTCTTACGACCTTCCTTAATCTGATTTCCCCAAGGTATTAATTCATTTTCAATGTCTGTGGTGACCAAAACAAGATCATGAGTAGCTTTGCCAACCTTCTCCATTACTTTTAAGTGATTACTAAAGAAAGATGTTGGATCAACGCTTTCTTTAGCATTATTACTGAAAGTTCCTTGCACTAGAGCATAATGGTCATCGCCATCAGAACCCTTAACAACGACATTGGTTACATTATTGATAGCTATGTATCCCTTGCTATCTTGAAAATTTCCACCATAAGCTTTACCGTCGTCACTGTTACTATTATTAGCTTGATTGTCAGCCGCTGTACTTAAATCTTTTTTAGAGCGTTTTGTACTCTCACTACTGCTTTCATCTGTCTTTTCGACAGACTTCTTTGACTTACTAGTAGTTGTTTGTTTGCTGCTACTATTATCACTTTGACTAGAGCAAGCACTTGTTCCCAATCCCAAAAGTACTAAACCTAATGCTCCTAAAAGATATCTTTTTTTCATCAAAAAACCTCCCTATTTGAATACATCAATAATTCTAGCATTTTTAGTTAAAAAATTATACAGATTATATAACGAATTGAGTTTTCAAATTACGGATTAGCCTGTTATGGAAGCAGGCTTTAAACCTGCTTTACGTGATGATTTTGCTGCTGTACAACAAAGAGAAATATCTTATCAATGCTTTATTTCATAACAAGTAGAGTTAGTGTATTTAGTTATGGGATGATAATTTGAATTATTTTTATTAAATATTTAAGTCCTATTCTCGAGAAAAAATACTAAAATAAAAACGACACTCGTTTGAGTATCGTCTTCTTTAAGACAAGCAAGGCGAGATTTGTACGTGCACGTATCTGACTTCTATGCGCGTCCACCTAACTATCTACTACTTTCATAGTAGACTCGTGAATCGCTTTTTTAGCATAGTGTCATTATTCTTCTTACTATGAGATATCTAATTCATTGTATTAGTTTCTATAGAATTCGATGGTCCTGTAGATTACCTCCACATATGTGGAGAACACATTGACTTTAGAACGTTTAATGGATTTTGATTAGGATCACCTCCACTTACGTGAAGAACACACTAAAAGATCCTTGATATAAGTACAATCCTCAATTTAGATAATATCATTTTTCATTAGTTTCAATCAATCGCTAAAATTACACAATAAAAAGCCAAACATCAATGATGGTTAGCCATTAAATTAATTGATTTTGTCACTATTTTTCAATCGTTCAATTCGCTTATCCAACGGTGGGTGATCAGAAAAAAGTCGATTCAACCAGTTATGTGCATTTGGAAAATTAAAATATAAATGCTGCAAAGTTAAATCTTGGGAACTAATCTCAGGTGTAGCTGCACCCTCTTCTAGCTGCTCTAACTTAGACAAGGCTGAGATTAAGCCACTAGGTTCACGAGTTAAATCAACAGATCCTATATCAGCAAGGTATTCTCTCTGTCTTGAAACAAGCAAGAAAAGCAGTTTAGCTAGCGGAATTCCAATAATTGAAATAATACCTCCAACTGCGAAGCCAAGATTTTGATAAAAAAGCCAAATATTCCTTTAGTCTCACTAGTCAAAACGCCCCAGCCGAAGAATACAATCCCGATTCCAGTCATTGTTATCAAGCTAGTTAGCGCACTGGCTAAAACAGTGATACGCGTATCATAGTTTCTAATATGAGAAAGTTCATGGCCGATCACTCCTTGAACCTCTTTCTTATCCATAATGTTTAGCAGTCCTTGAGTGATAGCTAAACTTGCATGTTCAGGATCCCGACCAGTAGCAAAGGCGTTAGGTGCTGGATCAGGCGTAATGTACAATTTCGGCATCGGCAATCCACCTGCTAAGCAAAGTTCTTCAACAAGCTCATAAATTACCGGTTCAGTTTCTTTAGTAATTTCAACTGCATTCGTCACCTTCATTAGGTGCTGTGTTGCATCAAAATAAACATGCGCAATGTATATTAAGCCAATGATGAAGAAACCGATTCCAACATATGATGTAAAAATTGCACCAAGAAACACACTAATTGCTAGCAGCAGAACTATATATAATCCCAAAATAATCCATGTGTTTCGTTTATTTTGCTCAATTTGCTTATAAAGCATCTTATTCACTCCAACTTTTAATTCTATTTAATTTTAGTCTTTTTTGTTTATATAATCAGCAAAAATTGTTGGAAATCTCCACCATTTTTTAATCATGTTTATTGGTAATTCTAGAACACTTTTTAGTTATATTTGGCTATATTTTAGCTTCGTTATTAAAAAAACAGTCTTTTATAACGAAAATACGTTGTAAATCATAATTTTTGATGTATACTTAAGAAGATAAAGGAAATAAGAAAGGTTAAATTAAAATGCTAATAGAATTTCGTGTAAAAAACTTTGCTACATTAAAAGACAGGACCATCTTGTCAGCTGAAGCAGCTACTAGATTAAGAAAATTTAAAAAGAGTAATGTCTTTTATCACCAAAATCCTCAGTTACTTAAAAACCTTTTGATTTTGGGTCCTAATGGCTCGGGCAAAACAAGTTTATTAAACGGCCTTCGCTTAATGAAACTCCTTGTGCTTCATGGGGGGACTCGTTCTGTTACTGAGAACTTACGATACAATCCTTTCCTATTTGATGTTACTAGTAAAAATAAAGATACCGAATTTGGTGTACGAATTTCTATTCAAAATCAAATCTATGATTATAGTTTTAAATACAACAGTAAGGTTGTTGATTATGAAAAGCTAAGCTTAATAACTAAAGCCGGCAAAGAAAAAATTTATTTTGAGAGAAAAAATAAAGATTTCACAGTAAAAAATGAAAAATTAGAATCAGCTGAAGGCAAGGTTCGCGAAAACGCTTTATTTTTATTTACTGCTCAAGAAAACAATGATGAGATATCTTCAAAAGTATATAAATGGTTCGATAAAGATTTGCTCATCATTCGCTCACGACTTGAAATTCCAGAATACTTAATCAGGCTAATGGAAAATGAGGAGCTAAAAAATGAAATGGTTTCATTTTTACAATGTGCTGACTTCAATATAAAAGATATCAATTTACGCCAAATTGCTGTTAAAACAGATGACTTTTCCGCACATCTTGCTAAAACTTTAAATATCTCAATTCCAGAAAAACAATACGAATTATTTACAATTCATACCTCTTTCAAAAATAATAAGCCCGTAGGACAAAGTGAACTCCCTTTGCAACTAGAATCTGTGGGGACTCGTCGTATTTTTTATATTATGCTGACTGTAATATATTCTCAATTACATGGAAACTCTAAAACGCTATTAATTGACGAATTTGATAATTCATTACACTCCGAATTGGCAAGTACTTTAATCAAGATATTTAATTCTGAACAAAGTCAAAATCAATATATCTTGACTACCCATAATGTGGAACTTTTAGATGATGACATAAGAGTAGATCAAATGCTTCTAATGGAAAAAAATGCAGAGGGCATCAGCCATTTGAAATCTATTTATAATATTAGTGCGTCATCTTCTCAAGGCAGACATGATGTATCTTTCGCAAAAAGATATATTAAGGGACAATTTGGAGCTGTTCCATCAATCAATTTAGATCAATTAAAGACTACTTTAGATACTATTCATAAGAAATTTAATAAATAAAAGTAATTATTGAAAGGAGGTGGTCTATGCTTTTATTCTTAATATCTTAATAGGCTTCTAATTAGAAAGCCGAATAATCTATAAAAAAAGAACTCAAAGCGGCAACTTCGAGTTCTAATTGTAGGACAGCATGATATATAAGTCGTCTCTCAACTTAAAAACCATCTCAAGCTGTCATTATAGATGATTTTTAACTTAAATTCAAATAACACTTATATTTTTCATGCTAATATTTTTTAGTAAAGGAACTACTATGAAAAATTTTATCCAAGTAACCTATAAATATAAGCCTAATGACAAAGTCGCAAATTTAACAGAAGTCAACGATTTACTAGATGCTTATTCAAAGATATATGAGCCAAGTCGAAGTAACCTTCTTGCAGATGTTAAAGAAAATTTTCCTATAGTTACAGATGAGAATAATGAAGTAAGAATTTTAGGCACTGCTCCCGCTCTAAAGCTCGTTAATCAAATAGATAATCATAAGTTAGATGTACAATTAGCACCTACAGAGCTAACAAATGTTGATTTTAAACTGGTTCCTCCATCAAGTGGCTACGAAATGTACTTTGAAATTAATGACAAAAAAGTTTCTACTCTTTATAATGCTAAAGACACTTTTTTAGACCATTATTCATTATCAAAATATGCTAATTTCTTACTTCAAAATGATAAAAAGAGGAATCTTTTAGATGAACTAAAAGATTTACAAGAAACAAAAGAGCTCTCAAGCAAAAAGGCAATATATCGTTTCATTGAAAACGATGGTAAACAATACCTTAGAGCAATTGTCTCAGATCGATACAAATTTTATGACAATCCAGTTGCTCTATATATTGCTATTGCAGCTATTAGCAAATATTCATCTACTTACAAGAAAGATTTCATTCTTGAAAATTTAATATTGACCGATTCCAAGCTATTTGTATATTTTCTCGAAAAGGATCCTGTTCCTGTAGATAAAAATATCACTATACAAACTGGCCTGGTACTAACTAACAGTGAACTCGGTGATGGCTGCGCTTCTTTTAAAGTTTATTATATTATTAGAGATAGTAATAATAATCGTGTAGTTGGTTTAACGGATCAAATTGCAAATATCAATCATGGTAACAAACCAGCAAAGATTGAAACAAGTTTCAATAATTTAGATCAATTAAAGCATCAACGTGACGACATTATTCAAGCAGTAAAAAAAGTTGCATGGACTAAGAAATTAACACGTGACGATCTAGATACAATATCACATTTAATTTCTCATATCCAATCACCAGTACCTAAAACATTAAAAGAAAACATGGCCAAATGTGTTGATTCTAATTCGATTTTAGAAAAATCATATACTTTGTTAAAGCTATTTGATAAATTTAATTCTTTCATTGAAGCTGAAAATCCTAATATTCAGCTCATCATGGAAAAAAGATTATCTCGCTGGTTAGCTAGATTTGCAAAATAGAGCCTTAATACTGCAGAAGAGTCTGTAAAAACACAGAAATTAAAAAACCTATTAAATCTGAAGTGCCATAGAAAAGTTAGACATTTATAAAATTTTAAAGATTTGATAATACACGATTTCTGTATTTTACAGGAGTCGTGTATTTTAATTTGTTTGATCTTCTAACATTGTTAAACCAATAAATATAATCTTTCAGAATTTCCTTCATCTCTTCTAAACTTCCAATCTTAAGTCGATTCAGTTTTTCTCTCTTCATTAAATTAAATATCGTTTCTCCTGGTGCATTATCATGACAATTTCCTTTTCGGGACATGCTTTGGATTATATTCATTTTCTTTAGTCGAGCCTGATAGCCTGGATTCTGATATTGAAAGCCTTGATCTGAATGAAGGATAGGAGCAGCTCCTGGTGGAAGATTATCTGCTAGTTCATCTAGCATATTATAAATAGTTTTCATTTCAGGAGAATAACTTACTGCACAAGCTAGAATCTCCAAAGAAGCCTCATCTACTACAGGAGAAATATAAACTTTCTTGCCGCTAGTTAGTTTATATTCAGTTACATCGGTATGAAGAACTTTATAGGGGATTGTTTCATCAAAAGTTTGATTTAGGATATTTGGTGCTTTCTTTCCTACATTACCCTTATACGAACTATATTTACCAGTATTTTTATGATAAATTGTTGTTTTTATTCCTAAACTTCTCATTAACTTACGTACTGTTTCTAGAGAAAGTTTAAATCCTTCATCTCTTAACGCTCCCCACATAGGACGATAACCATATGTTTCTTGTCCTTCATAGCCATAATAGATTTCTTGAATCTTCTCTTTTACTAAAGCATACTTATCAGCTTGATTAATTCTATTTTTTACATTGTCATAGTAAGTCTTTCTATTTAATTTGAGCACTTTAAATAAGACCTTAAGTTTAATTTGATGGTGTTTTGCCCGAATATCCTGTATTAATTGTGTTTTTTGTTTGTTGGATAACGTGGATATCGGGCAGCCACTTTTTTTAAGACAAGATTTTCCACTCTAAGTCTTTCTAATTCAGCTTCCTGCTTAAGAATTTTTTCTTCATACTTTTGCTTTTCACTAAGTTCTAACTTTTTAGTTGTCTTCTTACTCTTTTTAGGCACTTTCCTAGGCCGACCTTTCTGTTTAGGCAGCAGCCCAGCATATCCTTCTTCATTGAACTTTTTAGCCCAATTGTATACTTGAGAATCACTAATATTAAACTTAGCCGCTACCTTTGAAACTCCAATAGAATGTGTTAAATAGTAGCGTACCACATTTAGCCTAAAGTCAGAAGAATAAGTAGTTTTAGTATGTTTAACAGATAAGGCAGCTAAACCTTGACACTTAGCCTTATCAATCCATCTACGAATAAGAGTCCAATGAATATTATATTGTTTAGCTAAACCTTTTATTGAATCTTCATGATTTAAATATTTGGAAACAATTTCAATTTTTAATTCAGTCGAATATTTGGTCATAAAAAAATACCTCATAATTATTAGATTTTATGTCTAACAATTATGAGGCACTTCAATCTTGGCGTTCATAAGTCCTGATTTAATAGGTTTTTTTAGTAAAAGTCAAATTTGACTCTTTTCCTTAGTTTAGAACCTAATTCTTACGGCCTCTAAACTTAATTTATGTTTTGTTTATTACTACACCTACGACAGATGTGACATTCAACATATAGTTGACATTCTCTAGTGCCCAAATTTCAATCCACGCACCCGCGAGAGGTGCGACCGCAATATTTAGTTGAAATTAATTTTCTAGACTAGATATAGGGCTTCAAAAATATACAATTATATTTCTACATAAATTGTATCAAAAAAAATAGGTATATTCTAGTGCGAATCTCACATAAAATCACGCTAGCTTCCTACTCGCACTTTCATATACCTATCTTTTTAATGTTACAGCAGCTCTACAAGTTTAATAATAAATTCGCTATAGTTCTTACACTTTATAAGTTCCGTTACATTGTTAATATCAGTGACAATATCTGACAATTCATCAAATACTTCTCTAAACAATTGTTTATTATTTGGATCAATTGCTAATGCAATGACTAGATACACTTCATTGCCTCCACTCCACTTAATTCCATGCGGGTTCACAACAATAAATCCTTTACTTTTTTGAGCAGACATATCTAACGAATGGGGAATTGCAATTCTTCCAAAAGCCGTACTGGACATTTGCTCGCGCTGATACAACCTTTCTTTAAAGTCAGACTGTACTACTTTTTGCTTTTCTAGTTTACTTGAAACAAGATTGAACACTGCATCGATATTTTTTAACTTATCGGATTTGACAAAATTATTGCTATCAAAAAATGATAATAAGCTTTCTTGAAACTTATCTTTTTTAACTTGATGTTGCTTAGTTGTAATAGCTATATTTAACTTTTGAATATCTTCTACCAATAGAAATTGAGAAATATTAACTGTACTTATATTGTGATCAATATAATTTGAATTAACCACAATTAAAATATCAACATTAGGAGCATATTGGTTTATCTGACTTGGATCTGATATTATTCCTTTAACATTAATATAAGTCGAAAACTGTGACTGCAGCCTATTTGAAAGAACAGCTGAATTGTCATAATATTGCGGCATTAGAACTAATACCGATAATTTTTGTCTATCTGACATTTGTTCGGCAATGGCATTTCCAATATGAAGAGCAATATAAGCAATTTCATTATCTTCAATCTGAATACCAACTTTTTCACCTATTCTATGAGCCATAAGAACAGCACATTCATAAATTGTGGGAGAGGATATTTTTATATTGCTTACAATAGGATTGTGTTCTACTTTATTAGTCAAAGCCCGTGTAATTAGTCTATCTAAGTGAAGAGAAAAGCGTTCTCTAAAATTTTCATTATTTAAATCAATCTGGTAAGTTTTCCAAACATAAGTAATCAGATCATCTACTAAATTCTTCGTTTCTACACTAATATCATCTTCAACCTTATTATTTCCATTAAGGGATGCCTGTAGTATTAGTGTGAGTTCTTTACGATCAGGTTCTTCAAGGTTAACATTAAATTCTTCTTCAATAATTGAAACAATTTTATATGCTTGCGTATCAATAACCTTTTTATCTGTTATCTTCGTTACTTCATTTTGCTTCATCAAATGACCAGTCTGAAGTCGGCTAATTACAATAGCAAAATGCAGTAAAACATTATTTAAGTCAAATGTATTTAAATAGATATTGTTTGAACTACAGGTCTTTAAAATAGTAGAACGTAAAGACGTAACATCAATATCAGGAAAGTTATCCTGAATAATACTTCTATTCATAAAAGTTCCAGTAGTTTCTTCATAAATTAATGAACTTAATAGACTTCTTTTTTGACGTTCATTTCCAATTAAGTGCCAAAAATCACCGTCTTTTTTAAGTTTCATGTTAAATCGTTCAACTTTAGCTTGAACGGTCTTTAAATCTTATAATACCGTAGTTTCACTGACAAATAAATTTTCGGATAGATCATATAGATTAACTGTAGAAGCACTATTAATAAAAAAATTAATAATATAATTTACTCTTTCTTCTTTATTAGTAGGTATATTGTTTTGAGAAGTCCAAGATGAGGGAGATATCAATTTATCGGCGGTATACTTATATCCTCTAACACTTGATTCGATGAGATTATTTCTACTATTTAATTGTGAGATATAATTCTTTATCGTCCGTTTAGAAGAACCAATTTCTACAGCTAATTCCTGAGAGGTATGCCATCCTGGATTTTTTCTGCAAATACTGTAAAAGTTTTTCTTTTCTTTCCATTTTTGACATTATCCTCCCCAGTTCAATTTTTATATCTTCGCACCATTTGAAGAAATTACATTTTTATACCAATAATAACTATCTTTCAAATAACGGTTACCACTACCTTTTCCCTCATCGTCTAAATCAACATAGATAATTCCATATCTTTTAGACATTTGTTGGGATGAACATGAAACAATATCTATTGGTCCCCACATACAATATGCAATAACATTGGCTCCATCATGAATAGCTCGTCCTACTTGTTCAATATGGGCACCTAAATAACTACTTCTATATGAGTCATGAACCTCTTTATTTTTATCTAATTCGTCATATGCACCAAATCCATTTTCAGCAATAATAATTGGTTTTTGATAACGATCCCAATATTGAGATAAGGTATTATAAAGCCCTTGCGGATCAATAGCCCATCCCCAATCGCTCTCTTTCAAATTAGGATTAGCAGACGTATCGTTTACTTGATACTTATTTTTTGTTGAATCAACCATTTTTGAGTAATAGTAGGAAATTGCAAGAAAATCCATTGGATTTTCCCTAATCAGCTTCATCTCATCAGCTGTAATATCTAACTTAATATCATTATCCTCAAAATAGTTCTGAGCAAATTGCGGATATTCTCCTCTAAATTGCACATCAGTTACAAAATACTGCATTCGATTTTGACGCATTGCCAGAATTACGTCATCTGGATTACTAGTTGCAGGATAGACTGGACCATCAGCGACCATAGTTCCGATATGAAGATTGGGATTATGCAAAGACTTTGCATATTGTTTAGCCCAAGCTGCTCCCACAAATTGATTATGCATAGCTTGATACAAAGCCTGTTCCTCATTATCATACTGATCTGAAGTTACACCTACCGAAAGCCACGGTTCAATTTGAACCATATTAATCTGATTAACAACAATCCAATATTTTACTTTACTGCCATATCTATCGAGTAGCGTTTTAGCAAACTTTTCGAACATTGGAATTACTTGCTTATTAGGCCAGCCACCATACTTTAATGTTATGTTTATGGGTGTTTCATAATGATTCATAGTAATAATTGGCTCTATACCAAGTTGATGCATATAGTCAATCATTTCATCATAATGCCTTAATGCCGCTTCATTCGGTTCTGGATCATCCCCATTTGGAAAAATTCTTGACCAATCTAATGACGTTCTAAATGTTTTAACCCCCGCATCAGCAAGCAATTTTAAGTCTCTTTTATAAGTATGGTAGAAATCAATCCCAAATCTTTTTGGATAGTAATTAGCAGTATCTTGACTATTCTTCTTCACTTCTTCTAATGTCATTCCGGCCTGTTCTATCTTTTGAATTTCAGCATTTGATTTATTTTTCAGATAAGGTTGTACATCAGAAGAATTTAGTCCTTTCCCATCTTCTTGATAGGCACCATCAGCTTGACTTGCAGCTTGTGCACCGCCCCATAAGAAATTTTTTGGAAAATATGGATACTTATTGTCACGCATTTTAATAACCATCAGATTCTCCCCTCCCTTTTATCTCTTGCTTTAAAGACTTTGATTAGATGCTGTATCAATTTAAACTCACTATTAATTGTCATTAAAGTATCCTGAGCATGGGTAAATAAGACTGAGTATGGTACTTTTTTCCCTTCAGCTTCTTGTTGGATTTTTGCTGTTTGTAATCTATGTGCAATTACCAACTCTGCTTCAGCTTTCCTCATATTTTCCTCGGCTTTGGAATAATCATAAGTTGCTACATTATCAATCGCATCAGCTATGAATTCTCTTGCATCCCCGGCATGAAGTATAATTTCCATTGTATCTTTAACAGATTTATTTTCTGTTTCTTCCTTCATTTATATTCTCCTCTTTTCAAATTTATGCTAATTCATCCTTAATTAAGCTATTATCATATACCTTGAGAAATGGATACCAAACTAAGGTTCCAACTACAAATAAAATTACTAGTAGAATAATAGAACTTATTGCTGGACTTACAATCCAAGTTACAAATGGAAATGGAATGTACCACATTTGCATTAAAGAATGCGGGATTGGAGATAAACCTGCTTTAAACCAAAATGCAGTAATTAAAGGTAAAACCAAACCATTAATCCATAGCGGAATCATTAAATATGGATTCCACACAACCGTACCAAAAATAACTGGTTCATTAATGTTAAATATTGATGGTGCAATACATGCTTTACCTAAAGCTTTCATTCTACGGGACTTACATGCAAACAACATTAGTAAAACCAAAGGGAGAGTACATCCGACTCCACCAATCCATGGAAAACTATAAATTAATTCACTTGTAAAAATATGGGTAACAGTTTGTCCATTAGCATATTGATGCGCATTAGCGGCAATTCCAGCTAACATTACAGGTTGATCTACTGCAGCTAGTACCCAACCAGAAATTCCCATTGAATAAATAAAACAAGTAAAGAATAGGAATAAGGTAAATCCCCACCACGTATTCAGTGAATTAGCCAGTGGTGAAAATAGATCAACAATCAATTTATAGAAATTAAAATGAAGAAGATAAGTTAAGATCCAACCTGTTGCCACCACTACGGTAATTGGGAGCATTGAATCAAACCATGCAATAACAAAGTCTGGCATCGAAGTATCTTCACTAAAGAAAGAAAATTTTCCAAATGTTTCCATAATTAGTGCAGTATATATTCCTACAACTAGGGCTACAAACATACCACCTGCACCAAATTCTGAAAACTGATAAGAAACAACTGCTCCACTTTTATCCCATATAGGATTGGCTAACATGAGAAACAAAGCAACGGACGATAATCCAGCAATGATTCTTTGTTTCTTTAGTTTCTTATGTTCCATTAAGTTGAATGGAAATAGAAATGCAATAAATATTGAGACTAAACCAAATGTAAAACTACTAATCGGGGCTAAATCTGGCCACCATTTCCAAAAGTTTAATGGGATATTAAATAAAGTAATAAACGATCCTACAAAGATAAATGGCAATACTTCTAGTATTGAATTTTTTATTGTAACTGTCCAATCGTTATTGGCTATTTTTTGAGCGCCAGGTGCAAATTTTGTATTTAAAAAATGCATGAAGCCATTCATTTTATTTACCTCATTTCTGATTTACCGTTTTAATTTTCCAATTGTGTTTTTAAATCATCAATTGCAGATTTTCCATCTAAAATTGAATAATAATCTGGTTTCATCAAAATAACCTTTACTTTATCAGGAACTTCATTTTTTATTGCATCAAATTCTGCTTTTAAGTGCGGACCAACCATTAAAGCATCAATTTCATCAGCGTATTCTCCTAATTCTGCTTCACTTCTAGCTTGAATTTTATAATCTAATCCTGCTTTCTTAGCAGCCTTTCTCATATTTGCTGCCATAAAACCTGACGAAGCACCTGAACCACAAATCAATAAAATATTCTTACTCATTTTGAATTCCTCCTATAATCAATTATTTCTTTTTCTCTTTACATGTTTATACTATTGAATTAACCGCTTACATTAAACTTATCTTTTGCACCGGAGGGATGCAAACAAATTTTGAAAGCATGAAAAAGTCCATTGCTATTGCAATGGACTAGTGATAAATATGTTCATCATGCAGAGATAAAAACTAGTGAGAAAAAGATAGACAGAACTTCTATTTATTTATAGTTAAGTTTCTCTTCTCTTACCGCTTTGATCTCACATATCCAGCAGCTTGAGCTTCTTCTTCCGAGTTAAAATAAACAGCATTTGCCGCATTCATGTTGTAACCTGCTTGTCCCGGAACATGATATTTGTGAGTTCGTGCATTTCCAACAATCTTATTCGAATTGCCAGTATAAATTTTTCCTGCCTGTGATTCATCTGAATTATTGGTGTTTTCTCCAGCTGAAGCATCACTATTTTTATTCGCTGAACTAGTGTCTGTGCTAGATTGAGAGCTAGCCTTTTCCTTAGTGTCCTCTGACTGTCTGGTATCTTCCTTTTTATCTTCAGACTCTTCTGATTCTGACTTACTCTTATCTTCCTCTTCATCTTCTGTCTTTGACTGATCCTGATCGGAATCGCTGTCCGAATCGTCTTCTTCATCAGAATCATCCTCATCTACATAATGATCAGACATTTTCTTAGTTACCGTTAAGGTGACTGGATCAATTTCTTTTGCTATGATTCTACGTACTTTTTTAGTCAAATAATAATCGTCAAAATCTTTTGAATATTTTTCTATAGCAAAAATTCTAACCTTAACTTTTACTCCCTTTTCAATTTCTTTCTCAGTAGAATTATTTGTGTCTAGCTGCATAGTAAATTTGTTATCTTTTACTTTTGCATAGTTATCATCATCAACTGCAGAAGCTTCATTTTCTTCCTTAACATATGTTCCCTGCGCTAAAATCTTACTACCATCCGGAGCATCAGTTTTACCTTTTAATATAAAATCTCCATCTTTACTTTGAACTTTGGTTATCTCAACTTTATAAATTCCCGCTTCGTGTAACTCACTATCTACATCCGACTGGGCACACGAGCTACAACGAGCTAACATCAAAAGTATTAGTACAATTACACCAATGCATCCAAGTTTGTTTTTCACTTATTACTCTCCTCTATTACCTATATAAGAATATATTTTACCTTTTATAAAGAATATTAGAAATATTAAATAGCAGTTTTTCTTTACTGTTATTAAAAAATTTCATTATTTTTCTATCAAAAAAAGACCAGGCACAAATTGCTTGATCTTGTATTCGGTACTATTTAATTAAAAACTTACTTTTCCTGCTCATCACAGAATCATCGGACCTTTAAATTACAAAAGAGGGATGACTTGTGTTGATGATATTAAAAAAACACTAAGTATAAGGATGCCAATCATTTAAAAGCAGTACATACACTAATAAGCGTAGAAATTATGCTACTAATATTACTTACACTATTGGACGCTAGAATATCTTGTAATTTATTCCAAAGTTTCTTCAATTTTCCATATGGCTCTTTTTTCTCGGCACCCTGCTGTAGTTCATTCAACGTTTTATAAAAATCTGGATTATAATCCTGTGCTTTCATATACAATGATTTTAAATCATTAATTCTCTCAATTGTACTTAGCAGAGCAGAATAGTCAACTTCCCTTTTCTCCTCAATAATTACATTATGATTTCCTTGTTGAAAATTAGTAATAGAAACTGGTGAATTAAAATTGTTTTGATAAACACTTGAATTTTCTGCTTTAACTGAGTGACTCAATTCTTTTAAATATTCAGTACCTAATGGCGTGAGGTATCCTAACCAAAAGTTACCACCCATAAAAAAGTTACACTTTACTAAATATCCCTGTTTTTGTAATTTATTAGTTATATCAAAAGCATATTCTCCCCACTTTTGTTGTAATTCTCGAGCAAGTTGAGAACTAGTATTAGGATTTATATTATTTTCTGCTTTAGTCAATATATCTTTTTCTATATCTTTAATATTCAATTTAACCTCCTCAAGCTAGAGTAATATTTATTCTTCAGAGTTTTTCATGCTAAAAATTACGTTCCATTACCAATCAAAGTCATCTTCCATCTTCAGCAAATCATCCAGATACTTTTCCAAATCGTTGCTATAGTCTCTCAACCCCAAAATTTCATCATTTCTTGCCACACTAGGATCAAGCCAATCTGCCTTCTGTAAAACCCAATCTTTATACTTTTTATTCGAAATTGTACTAGCGTATTTCCTAATCTGCATTGCGGTCTGATAATCATGAGCCTCGGTTACTAATTTCTTAACACGAGCCTTTTTATCATTAATGTGCTTAGCCTTTTGATTTTTTCGTTCTTTCTCTTCTTTTTTCTTTTGTTTCTCATATTCCTGCTCTAAGCGTTTATCTCTCACACTTATATATGCCTTATAGAAATTTATAATTATCTCAGGGATTTTCTCTTCTAATCGTCCGTTGTCTGCATCCTTAACATATGCATGATATGGATAGTCATTAAACTCTAGCTTTAGTTTTCCATTATATGGATGATCATATTTTCTTATTCGAGGTTTAGATGCCCAACTACGTCCTATCTTTAAATTTCTTTCATACTCATCTAGTGCTTTCTGTTCTTTTTTTGTAATTTTATGTTCTACTTGATTTTTTAACTCTACAATATCAAAATAAACTTCATCTTTTCCGCCAATAATTACTGTAAAATCATCTGTAATTTCTTCGCCTAATTGATCAAGTACTAAATAAATTGCATTTAATATTCGATATAATCTAGGCAATTCTTTTGGCGAAATATTTTCCATAAATTTTGGTTTTTTCTCATCTGAATACCACTTATACCATTCATACTTATGCTCGTCATTAGGATATTTTTCTTTCCACTCTTTTACACTTTTTTTAAAGGTTCTAACTTTACTACTTAAAGATCTTTTAGACGAATATTTAAATTCATTCAATACTTGCTCTATTTGCTTAGTCTTTTGTAGATCGTTTAAATCTTTTAACTCATTTTCTATATCAAGTTTTTTATTACTCTCCGTATCAAAATAAATAATATCGCTTTGAGCAGCAGGTAAAGGCTCAACCAATCCCGTAGTATCTTTATTCATTTTCAAATACATTCGATATTTAGATCCAGGAATAGGTATATTATTTTGATGACAAAAAACACTAAACTTATGATAATTTATATGGTATTTTTCAGATAAATCTTTCAAAGTACTTGTTAAAAGTTCATTGTATAGTTCTGTTCTAGAAAATTTTTTCATCTTCATTATGTACCTTTTTTAATTAAATCAATTGAATGTGCAAGCATATTATATTCATATTTTGAATATAAAAAAGTCAAAATATTATCTAAATTTCTGGTTCTTCGTTTGATATTTCAAATTTTTCTACAGAAAGTATTAAATAAGAATCATCAAAATATTTAAACTTACTCACTCAACTAGCAACTCACTACATTCTACACTTCTAGACACACATTATAATCTTTCAGTATTAAAACAACCATCTAAAACCATGCCAACCATTTGCTTATAATCTATTTTCATACCCAATTCTTGTAAAATGAAATACTGCGTTAAGTATTGGAGAGCATTTACACCTTGTGAGAGCTCTATAATATCATCAATTACTTTTGCCTTTTTCTCTCCATGAGCAATATATACTCTTGTTTGTTTAATAGCTTGGGCCCATTCATCTATATTTCCTACGTGTTCTTCCAACTTATCTATTACATAAGTAGGTAAAGATTTGAGCATATTTTTTATCTTTTTACATAAGCTGATTTTTTCATCTCGATAATATGCTTCAATACCTTCAGTAAGATTAATTAATTTATTTTGAACTGTTTCATTATAAGAGATAGTTAGGAGATAATCTTGGATGAGCAGATCAAAGTTTTCACTCTTATTAAACCAATTTGGAATCAAATTATCTAATTGAATATCGCGTTCTTCTCGAAACATTTCATAGATAGATAACTTATCATTATTGTGTTTATATCTCATTTCAAGGAAATAGATATCTTCTGTAAGTGATTTGTGTGTATCTTTATCAAATCCTTTCCTAGATAATTGTGTAGTATTAAGGGGACGCCCTAATACTACGGAGAACATTTTTCTTAATTCAGTAGCAAAGAAGATTGCCTGATCAGAAGAAATATCATTTTCTCCCTCAACTAAAATCCAAGAGTCGTTTTTGTAGTTTACATACTTATCATTTTGATTGTGTTCTTGATTTATATATCCAATTAATTCAACTTTAAAAAGCTGGTCTTTATACGTAAAACATGCTAATACACCTGGATCAACAGACTTCACTTTTGTTTGTAAATCTGGATATGATGTCTCCATTCTAAAATACGGTTTAATCCAATCATCTAATAAAGTAAAATCTAACAATACTATATTAAATATCTTTTTTGACATATTATTAGGGAAAAAATCTATAATAGAGAATCTATTCATATGCCAATCATCATAAGCAACAGCAGTAAGATGTAACATACTAAGCCCTGGGGTTATTGAAATCTCAGGAATATATATATACTTAGTTGCATCATTCGCAATATAACCTAAAATATTACTTTTTCTATATAGTGACATATGAGATGTGATAGCCTTAATTTTTAAACTCCATCCTTGAAAAAGAGATAGTTCACCTATTCCGTTTTCATATTTTAGCGTTCCAAATTTGTATTCATCTTGAGGAGCTGTCTGATTAATATCCTCTTTCAGTTCAATCCAACCACCATTTATTGAAAAATCATCAAGCAATGACTGCTTATTTAATGGAAAATACTGCATTCCCATTTTCTCCTTTTTAGACAAAATAAACCTTTAACAAATCAACAAAGTTTAATCTTTTATTACCTAATAACCATATAATCGCTTTCACTATCGAATGTCAATGACAGGACTTAATTGATGTTTTTTCTATATAAACATTTTTCCATCTCTCATCTTTGCAAAATATATTGGGTATCAAAAAAGCAAGCCTCCAAAAAAGGAGCTTGCTCTTTCCTCTATATTTTACTTCCCTAACTCATCAAAGAAGCCGTCGGCCTTTAAAATGTCCAAGTAGCGGCTAATAGCGTCTGGCCAAGTTGGAAGTGGCTTAAAGCCGTTTTCTTCTAACTTACTCTTGTCTAAGCGAGAGTTAAATGGACGAACAGCCTTTGATAAGCCATATTCTTCAGTAGTTACAGGAGTAACCTTAGTCTTGTAGCCTGCTTGACGGTAGATTTCTTTAGTGAAATCGTACCAAGAAATATAGCCGGTCTTAGTACCATTTTCGTCATGGTCGCCTTCACTTGCTGGTAATTCAGCATTAGTTGCATGGTAGTAGCCGTACTTATCAGTTTCAATCATGTCTACCAATAAACGAGCTAAATCAAAAGTATAAGTTGGTGTACCTACTTGGTCACTAACAACTTTAACTTCATCATGGTTTGAACCAACTTTAAGCATTGTCTTAATAAAGTTAGAACCATTTACACCAAATACCCAAGCAATACGAACGATGAAGTACTTGTCCAAGGTATTAGCAACAGCTTCTTCTCCGCCAAGCTTAGTTTCACCGTAAACATTTAATGGCTTGTAACCCTTAAAGTCAGGTTCCCAAGGAGTAGTTCCTTGACCATCAAAGACGTAGTCAGTTGATAAGTAAACCATTGGAGCATCTAGCTTTTTAGCAACATTAGCGATGTTTTGAGTTCCATCAACGTTAACTTTACGAACAGCAGCTACCTTATCGTCATCTTCAGCCATGTCAACTGCAGTCCAAGCAGCACAGTGAACAATAACATCTGGATTTACTTCAGAAATAACCTTGTCTACTGCGTCTGCATCGGTAATATCTAAAGAAACGTAGGGAGCCTTAGTCACAACGGTGCTGTCAGCTACACCAGCATATTCAGGTGCTAAGTCTGATCCAACACCTTCATAGCCACGTTTAGCAAGTTCATTCATTACGTCATGGCCAAGTTGACCATTAACGCCAGTTACAAAAACTTTCATTAATTTACCTCACTAATTAAAACTTAAAAGTATCCTTTAAGCCTTTCCATTCTTGATCACGGTCAGATAAAGTAAGCTTAGTACCGTCATCAAGAGTGTAGCCACTAGCATCTGGACTGCCTGGGTAATCACCCTTAAGATGTGGCCATTCGATACCAATTTCAGGATCGTTCCAAGCCATACCACCTTCATCGTTTGGGTGCCAGAAATCGTTAACCTTGTAGCAGAATTCTGCTTCATCACTTAAAACAAGGAAACCATGAGCAAACCCTTGTGGAATTAAGAATTGCTTCTTGTTTTCAGCAGTCAATTCAACACCGTACCACTTACCGTAAGTCTTTGAGTCGCTACGAAGGTCAACAGCAACGTCAAATACGCTACCACGAACAGCACGAACCAACTTAATTTGTGGGTATTTCTTTTGGAAGTGCAAACCACGGAGTACACCCTTGGTTGAGCTTGATTGGTTATCTTGAACGAAGTTAATGCTGAAGCCAGCATCCATCATATCTCTTTGGTTAAAAGTTTCCATGAAGTATCCACGGTCATCACCGTGAACAGTTGGAGTGATAACTGCTAAACCTTCAATTCCACCAACATTTTTTTCAACTTTAATTTGTCCCATTTTAAAAGCTTCTTTCTTAATTAAAAATTTTAGTAACGAACTTTACCTTCAGCAACTGATTTTAAGTGTTTACCATATGGGCTCTTGCCATAGTGCTTAGCTGCTTCTAAAAGTTGATCCTTGTCAATCCAGCCGTGAATATAAGCAATTTCTTCTGGAGCTGAAACAGAAACGCCTTGACGTTCTTCAATCATCTTAACGTAGTTAGAAGCGTCAACTAAACTTTGCATTGTACCAGTATCAAGCCATGCATAACCACGACCCAAAAGCTGTACACCTAAGTTATCGTCTTGTAAGTACATATCGTTTAGACTAGTAATTTCTACTTCGCCACGTGCACTTGGCTTAACTTGAGCAGCCTTTTCACTTACACCAGCTGGATAGAAGTAAAGACCAGTAACAGCATAGTTACTCTTAGGTTGTTCTGGTTTTTCTTCGATAGATACGGCATTACCATTTTCATCAAAGTCAACAACACCAAAACGTTCTGGATCATTTACGTAGTAACCAAAGACAGTTGCCTTACCTTTTTGAGCATCTTCAGCAGCATTCTTAAGTAAGTCAGTAAAACCATTACCGTAGAAAATGTTATCACCTAAAACCATGGCACATGCTTCACCATTAATGAAATCCTTACCTAATGTAAATGCTTGAGCCAAACCATCTGGACTTGGTTGAACCTTGTAAGAAAGGTTAACACCAAATTGTGAACCATCACCTAATAGTTCCTTAAAACGTGGCGTGTCAGCTGGAGTAGAGATAACTAAAATATCTTTAATACCAGCTAACATTAAAGTAGATAATGGGTAATAAATCATTGGCTTGTCATAAACTGGCAATAATTGCTTACTAGTTACTAAAGTCAATGGATATAAGCGAGTACCTGAACCGCCTGCTAAAATAATTCCCTTCATGCTGAATTAGTCCTTATCTAAAACTTGCTTCTTACCGTACATTTCGTCGTAATAGTTTTGGTAGTCACCAGAAATGATGTTTTCCCACCAGTCTTTGTTGTCAAGGTACCATTGGATATTCTTCTTGATACCATCTTTGAACATAGTTTCTGGAAGCCAGCCTAATTCGTTGTGAATCTTTTCTGGGTCGATAGCGTAACGACGGTCATGACCCTTACGGTCAGTAACGTGTTCAATTAATGAGTATGGCTTATCTAAGTAATCACAGATAAGCTTAACAATATCAATGTTAGCCATTTCGTTGTGACCACCAATGTTGTAAACTTCACCAGGCTTACCATTTTCTAAGATAAGGTCAATTGCCTTGCAGTGATCTTCAACATAGAGCCAGTCACGAACATTCTTACCATCACCGTAAACTGGTAATTTTTCATTGTTTAATGCTCTTTGAATCATCAATGGAATCAATTTTTCTGGGAATTGATATGGACCATAGTTGTTAGAACAACGTGAGATGGTTACTGGCAAGTTGAAAGTTCTGCCGTATGCACCAACTAATAGGTCTGCACTAGCCTTACTTGATGAGTAAGGACTTGAAGTATGAAGTGGAGTATCTTCGTGGAAGAAAAGATCTGGCCGATCAAGTGGTAAATCACCGTAAACTTCGTCAGTTGAAACTTGGTGGAAACGCTTGATACCGTATTTACGGCAAGCATCCATTAAGACAGAAGTACCGATAATGTTCGTTTCTAAGAAAATTTCTGGGTTTTCAATAGAACGATCAACGTGACTTTCAGCAGCAAAGTTAACTACTACATCAGGCTTTTCTTCTTCGAATAACTTGTAAACACCTTCACGGTCACGAATATCTAACTTAACGAACTTGAAGTTAGGATTATCCATAACATCCTTTAAAGTAGATAAGTTACCTGCATAAGTTAAACTATCTAAACAGATAATTTCGTAATCAGGATGCTTCTTTAACATGTAAAAAACAAAGTTTGAACCGATAAAACCGGCACCGCCAGTAACAATAACTTTCATATTTATCCTCCAAATTTTTGAGTTCATATGAAGTATATAACATTACGTTACGTCACCCTCAAGAGGATAAAATAAAAAAAGGCTGTTTTTTAATTCTAAACAAAAAAAGATCAAACACTTTGCTTTATAGTGCTTGATCCTAAGTTTATTTCTTACAAATAAAACATCCAACATCTTTAGTAATATGAAAGCCATCGCTTACTTTATCATCAACGTAATTTTTAAATTCATTATAGTGATCTAGTAAAATCGAATTCTGATTACCATGACAAGACAAAATATAAGAAATTACTGGCGTAGATTCAGACAATTCAATCGCATCCTCATACTTATAACAGGTAACATCAGTAAAATCATGGGATAAAATTTCTGCCCCATTGTCTAAGCCAAAGCGATCATACAAGTTAGTTGAAGACAAGACAATTTCTGGATTAAATTCTTGAACTAAATCAGTAATTTCATGCATATGTCTCTTAGAATAAGTAGAGCACGCAAAAGAAGCGCCCTTTTTCATTACTCTCTTTATTTCCTTCAAAGTCTTAGGAATATTGTCACAGTAGAAAAGCATATGGTTAGCAATTACCAAATCAAATGTATTATCCGCAAAAGGTATTTTTTGTGCATCAAAAACAGCATATTGAAATTCTGCTCTGTCTCCAATCTCATTCTTCGCATCAGCTAAGATACCTTCAGAAATATCAGATAAAACAATGGTTAATCCTTTAGGAATTCTATCTAGATTTTGTGACCAGAGAGTACCATTACCCGCCCCTAGTTCTAGAATCTTCATCCCCGGCTTTAAGTCTAGTTGTCTAAACAACCAGTGGAACCATCCCTCTTTATTAAGAGAATAATCCCGGTGAAGCTTGATTCGCGCAGAAATATTGGAAGCATTTTGGTATTGAGTACTTAGAGACTGATTCATTGAAGTCAAATGAATCAAGTCTAGCATCTTATTCCAGTCTACTTCGTGTCCGGCCCTCAAAGTGCTACTAGTTGAATCAATGGCAGTAACTACATTCTGCATTTCTTTAAGTCGTTCTTCCACTAGTCTTTTTTGGATCTGCAAAGAATCAAGTAAAAGTTGCCTATCTCCTGATCCTAAAGTCATTTCTCGAATGTCTGTTAAAGAAAATCCAAGATATTTTAATAGAAGAATTTGTTGTAATTTGGCAAAATCAGCATCAGTGTAACGTCTTGCACCACTTGCCGTGTGTGTTGATGGTTTTAATAAATTTTTTTGATCGTAATAGCGAATTGTACGAATTGAAACATGCGCCTTCTTCGCAAATTCGCCGCTTGTGTAATATGTTGGCATGTTAATTTTTTTATAAATATAACTTCCTATCTTGTCTGAAGAGCAATATATCAGTATTCACTACAATTCTAATTAACTGAAAATGATACGAACCCAAGAAACACATTACCTTTGTTCCTCTCTGAGATTATTTAATATTTCAGGTGGGAAAAATTTATTATTACCTAATATACTTCCAATTTTCATTAAAGAAATCCATTTGTCTCTAACTACCCTATTATTTATTCGACTGTATCCATAAAAATTCGAAAATTCACTATCAGAATTTTTTAACGCCAAAGAAATATCATAAATACGATTAATTTTAACTTGATCAAATTCATTTTTTAGCACAGCACTTAATTGACTATGATTTCCGTTATTAACTAAAACGATACCTAATGGATAAATATAAACATTGTCTATATTTGAATTTTTTGAATCAAATTTATTATTATTTCCTTTTCCAATATACCGAATATTATCTACAATTCTCTGATTATTCCACGGACACGCAATAATTGGATTTTTTAAACCACTAATAAATACAGGATTATCATAGAGATCAATATTTTTATAATCTTTTGAATTTCTCGGTCTAAAACAATTAGAATCAAATCCTTTCGGTGCACTATGAGGTCTACTCAAAGATGCATAAGCAAAATCGCCATACTGAATGCTATTACAAATTATCTTTTGCAAATAGATTAGTACTTCAAACTGATAAGCATCTTTACTATTACTATCTTTCCCTAAAAAATAGTCTAAAGTCTTATCTAATTCATTAGGTCTATAAAAAGAAATACTATGAATTTCTTCTTTCAATTGATTGATTTTTCTTTGTTTATTTACAAACACTTTAATTTCTCCTACTAAAAGTTAAAAATATTTTTTATAAAGAAAAAGTCGAAGTAGAGAATGAACAACTGATAAAGCGCTACTTGTTATTAAGCAATAGTATCCCAACTAACTATGTCCTAGTTTTCTATTGAAAATTATGATTAACCAAAGCGTCAAACTTCTCTTTAACTAAGTCAAGTTATACACGCATTTTTTTACGTTCGTCTAAACCCAAGATCGTAAATATCAATTATCCTAAAATTTTCTTTACGATTATTGACATTAATTAACATATTTAGTTATTCAAGCTCAATCCCACGTTTTCTAACACAAAGATTAGGGTCTTTCTTCTGTTAATATCAGATGTCCTAACCAGTGTTAAATTTTTATCTCTTATTTTATCTAATACATTTTGTTCTATCCCAAATGTATTTTGTAAACGATAATAAGTAGAATCTGTCATTTTAGCATGTCTACAGCCTTGTAAAAAAGGCAAATCTTTTCTGGACTTGCTATTAACTGCATACTTCATGGTATTCTTAAAAATTGAATCCTTTTTATAACTAGTTATATAACAATCATTTTTCAGAATAAAGTTTTCTACTTTTATAAAAAATTTGTCTAATTTATTGTTATTCAGAAGAGAACGTAGTATATCAAGAGGAATCTTCTCCAAGTATTGAACATTAATTTCTGGACTTAAAATATTAAGTGAAGAATAATAATAGTTATCACCTTTAATCAAAATCATAGATAAATTAGGTATATTTTTATCAAATTCATCAAAATAAATATTTACATTCACAGAATTAAATCTAAATATATACTTAATTACGCTACTGTTACCTTTTATTTTCATTTGAGAATAGTCTTTCTTTAACTTCTCAATAGTCTCTTGTTGCATAATCATTTTTCCTTACTAAAATAATTCATCATAATTTTAACTAGTATTCACAATTTCCAGCCAATAAGTTTACAATTTTAAATAATTCATGTAGATCCTACAATTATAAATATATTTAACCGTACCAAAACCAGTATATGGTACTGCTTGAATAAATTCTCCATCTTCCCGTTAATTTAGTAAATCAACAATTCTAGTAATAGTTTTAGACCCCAAATAAACTTTCTGTTTTATAGCAAATACTCAATTTAAGTTTACAATTAGCAAATTTTTTGTCTATTCTATAAATATAATAACTATTCCTCTTACAAGCATTCCTTAAATTAACAATCAATGATCTATTTCATCAAAATACATTAACATTCTTTCATAATAATTTTTATTAGCTTCCTTAATTCCTACTTTTATCAAACTAGCAAAAATTAATATGAAAAATATACCTACCAGAGCTTCAGTCGTAGCATTGATATTATTAACTTTATTGTCTTTACCAGGAATAAAAGTATTAATAATATCTACGAAAAAATTGTGAGAAAAAAGAGTAGAAATAATAGGAACTAGTGCAAGACAGATTGAACCTAAATTCCAAAATGGAGTATTATTTTGCCCTTTTACTGTCGACTTCATTTTTATATACAAGTTTATATTCTTATTCTTTAACTTTGTTAAATTTTTTATAATATTTTCTCCATTTATATTATCTAACCTATCATTAGGACACGGTTTAAGAAATATATTTAATTGATCATTATCTTTAATAATAGAATATACGGAATTTAAGTTTATTCTTTTCTGCGATAAGTTAATAAAAAAGTTTCCTATCTTCTTTTTATAGCGCCGTGAATAAGTATATGGAATCATTGTAACAAATGGATATATTCCCACAATCAATACAAAAAACAAAGCTAAATATATTTCAATACATATATTGGTTAAAATCGGCAGTTTAAAAACTATTTTCGGAATAGGCATTATTAAGATGAAAATATGGGTTATATATACAGAGACATGCAATATATTATATTTAAAAAATAAAGAGTATCCTTTTTTATTAAGGCTATCTTTTAGCCTTTTAAAAATTGAACGGTATATTCGCAATATATATAAATTAATTAATTCAAATATACATAGTAAAAATATTCTAATATCAAATATTTTATTAATATCAAAAATTTTAATAGAAAATAGTGATATAAAATTTAAAACTAACAATTGAAAAAAACGCTGATCATCAAAGATAAAACCAATTTTATTAAAAAATTTACTTATTTCTCCTATTTTTCTTTGCATAGATTGTTTCCCCTTCTTTTCTATAAATCATCAATTATCTATCAAATTCTATATTTATTAATTTTCTAATCAATGTTTATTATACTTTTTGTATTTAAATTATTTTTATCTACCTTAACCTTTAATTTAATGTATTGGGAAATAGTGCTTATATGTCTCTTTATTCCGGATATGCTCTAGTCGCTTAATTTTTGCAGGATCAAAGACTAATTATTTTCTCGCAGTCCAGGAGCCAATTTATTTTAGGGTATGATGACGAACTAAACAAATTTGTTCTGCTTCATATAGCTTATGAGGTACCTCTTCAGAAAGGAAAGCTAACCGAGCAATTTCTCTTTTAGCCTTATATTTACTTTTCTTATAAGCAATAGTTTCAGCCTTCTCCTGCGACGATCATCATCTTCACTAATTTTGGCATCTGCTCAGAAAATTTACCACATCTCTTTTAAATTAAGTAGGTTACTTATTCTCGGAAAAAGGCTATTTCTTCTGTTAAATTTCTAAGAGTTGTTGCTTGTTCTTGAATAATTTTTTCTAAAGTTATTTCTGACACGATGAAATAGCTTCCTAGATTTCATTAAACATAGGATATCAAAAAAGAACGCAAGATCAATAGAAATTGCGTGTATTTTTAGCATAATAGAGAAGCCTTGTATTAGCCAATCAATTTATTCAGAAGTTAGTGCTTTATTTTGGACCAGTTACTCTTACCATTTTCAAATCTTTTATAGAGAAACTAATAACCTTGTCCCTCCCAATATAAAGCTTTAAAGCTATCCTGTTTACCGCCACAAAAGAGAAACACTTTACCAGAAAAAGGAACAGGCTCAAACTTTTCTCTAACTAAATAAACTAAAGTATCGACGATTTTTATCATCACTTCAAAATCTAGAGAACTATAAAGATTCAATTCTAAATCTTTATTTTTAGGCTGTATACGTTTTCCTGTTGATGAACATCTATGATATTCTATCGACAGGATTTGTTTACGTAAAAATAGAGGCCATAGTCCTCTCTTACTTAAAATCCTTCTTCGACCAATTCAATTAAGTGTATGGAGATTTAAACTATGTCCTCTTTAAATGATTATATTAAATTTACTCTTGATATTGAAGATAAAAACATTATTTTTTCTGATTATTCAAATGAAAATATTAACGGTAAGATTTACAAAATATATTTAGCTGAGCTGATCCAGCCTACTTGTCCTTATTGTCGTTCTACTAATCTTAAGCATAACGGTCATTACGTCTCTAACGTTCGTTTCATTACTGCTGATGCTAGTAAGCCCGTTACTATCAGATTAAGAAAACAACGTGTTCTCTGCAATTACTGTTTAAAAAGATCTATGGCTCAATCTAATCTGGTTAATAAAGGCTGCTATATCTCTAACACTTCTAAGCGAAAAATACTTTCTGCTCTTACTGAAGATCGTTCAATGACCAGCATTGCTAGAGAACATAATGTATCTGTCAACACGGTTCAAAGAGTATTAGAAGTCTGCTCTTCTAAGTTCTATGATGCCTTTGATCATCTCCCTGAACACTTAGCTTTTGATGAATTTAAGGGCGTAGGCAAAAAGCTTCACTTTATTTGTCTAGATGGTGATACTCACAAAGTTGTTCAAATTCTTAGAACTCGTTTCAAACCTGATATTCTACGCTATTTTTACAAGTTCACTCCTAAAGCTCGTGCAATGGTTAAAACAGTAACTATGGATCTTAATTGTTATTATCCTTTAGTTGCTAGAGAATTATTTCCAAATGCTCAGATAGTTATTGACCGTTTTCATATGGTTCAAATGCTTACTCGATCTTTTAATACTTTCAGAGTTCAGATCATGAAAAAGTTCAATAAACAAAGTCGTGAATATAAACTTTTAAAGTCCCCTTGGAAGCTTTATCTCATGAAATATGGCAAGCTCAATAAGACTACTCCTTATTACGACTGGCATTTTAAGGACTGTCTAACACAGGAGCATGTTGTCTTAGACGGTTTAGATTGTGATCAAACTTTAGAAAATACTTATTGGATTATGCAAGACTTTATGGCTGCTATTCAGAATAAAGATGAAAAGAAAGTTATTCACTTACTTCATTCAAAACAAGCGGTTGGTAAACAAATGCATCAAACTCTATTAACTTTTAAACGCAATTATTCTGGTGTCTTAAATGGTATTGCCTCAACTTATTCTAATGGCTGTCTTGAAGGAGTTAACCGTAAAATTAAACAAATTGAGCGTACTGCTTATGGCTATAGAAATTTCAAACATTTATTAATTAGAATTAGACTCGAAGAAAATATTGTAAAAGAAAAAGAGCCAAACAACTATTTTCTAGTTACTTAGCTCTCTTTATAAACCATTCCTCAACAGGATTTTACAAACAGCCATTTAAATACTACTTTTCCTTAACGAATGCCTATTTTTTAAATCTATCCCCAATTAGCTCTTTGGCATCCTGAAGTATCTTAGCCCGTAGTATAAATAATACCCCAGCGTAAATTCCTATACCAACTAGTACTTCCAGCCCCATCATCAACCAAGACCCCTTTAAATGGGTATTCATCCAAAAAACAGGAATAAACATTCCTAAGCCCGCAACGAAGTATTTCCAAGAGTCAGCAAATAATGCCTTAAAATTAAGCATGTGTCGCACAGCCCACATTTGGTATAAGGTAACAGAAATCTCTGAAAAAACAGTTGACCACATTGCACCAGTTAGGCCCCATAATCTGATCAATGGAATATTTAAAATCAGATTTACAACTGCCCCTAAAGTAACAGAAATCGTAAATTGCTTTTGATGATGAGTTGGCAGTAAATACTGAACCCCTAACACATTACTCC
Organism: Lactobacillus johnsonii; assembly: GCF_014058685.1. Lineage (NCBI taxonomy): Bacteria > Bacillati > Bacillota > Bacilli > Lactobacillales > Lactobacillaceae > Lactobacillus > Lactobacillus johnsonii. Next base: position 1,189,668 of record NZ_CP059055.1, read on the forward strand.
ATGCAATAATTAAAATTACAATTGATTCAATCATCATAGCGGATCCAACCGGATAGTAGCCCGGTCCATAGTAATTTGGAGCTAAAGTGAGAGATATTGCTGCCAATCCAAACATCATGGGATAGGAAACAGCAGAAACAAAGTCAAATGATTTATATAGCATTTGATTAACTTTATGCATATCGCCATGTGCAACTGCATTAGCAACGTGTGGTAACATAACTGTTCCCGTTGCTGTAACCAATGCCAAAATTAACTTAACTAAATTATCGGAATATTGATAATATCCAGATGCTGTTTCATTAACCATGACTCCTAACATGGTCTTGTTAAGTTGCACATACACTTGTGTTGCAATCTGGGGAATGAATAGTTCAGCCATAGGTAAAAAATGTTGCCATGGATTCAAAAACCTAATTGAAACTTTATCAAGATCACGTCTAATATTTGGCCATAGAGTTAAGTTACCAATTAATGTTGATAAAGCAAGTACAATAATATATAAAGTTACATCATTTGGTCCTTTGATAAATATAAAGATAGCAATCATTGATAAAATTTTTACCAATGAATTTTTTAAAACTGTAACTTTAAAATCTTCTATTCCCTCATAGAACCAAGAAATATCAAATGCAATTGCAATTAAATTTAATGATTGTGCCCACATATACTCAGGTTGACGAGTATAAAAAATCATAAAAATTTCAAACGCAACAAAGGCGTATAGAGTCATAATAGTCTTTACAATTTGAATCTCCCAAAAAGTTTTTGACATTTGCTCTCTATTTTCTCTCACATAGGCTATTTGTCTATTTCCATAATATCCAATACCCATATTTGCAAATAAGATAAAATATTGAATTATGGAGTTAGTAAATGAATTAGCACCGACACCCTCTGGTCTTAAAACTCGACTGACATATGCTGATGTAATTAAGGGTACTATTATTGCTAAAACTTGATAGCCAACATTGTAAAGGTAATTCTTAATGACCTTCATAAAAATTATTCACCAAACTCATTTTTTACAGATTCTAAAGCAGCTGCAATTACTTGGTCCATATTGTAATATTTATATTGACCTAAACGACCACCAAAAATGACTTTATCGTTTTCTTTTTCAGCTAAATCTCTGTATTGTTTATATAACTCATTGTTTCTATCATTATTAACGGGGTAATATGGTTCGTCTCCACGTTTCCAGTCAGCAGGATATTCTCGGGTAATAATTGTTTTATCTTTATCACCTTTTCCAAACTCAAAATGTTTATGCTCAATTACACGAGTATATGGCGTCTCTGCATCAGTATAATTTATTACTGCATTCCCTTGGTAATTATCAACATCTTTTTCTTCAGTCTCAAAACGAAGTGAGCGGTATTCTAGTTCGCCTAACTTATAATCAAAAAATTTATCAATCATACCAGTATAGACAATCTTATCGAAGTCTTTTACATATTCATCTTTTTTATCAAAAAAGTTAGTATTTAATTTAACTTCAATATTGTCGTCATTAAGCATCTTTTCAACGATTTGAGTATAACCACCCTTAGGAATTCCTTGGTAATCATCATTGAAGTAATTATTATCATAAGTTAATCGAACTGGTAATCGTTTAATGATAAATGCTGGTAATTCAGTAGCTTTTCTTCCCCATTGCTTTTCAGTATAACTTTTAATTAGCTTTTCATAGATATCACGTCCAATTAATGAAATGGCTTGTTCCTCAAGATTTTGTGGTTCTTTGCCTGCCATTTCTTGTCGCTGTTCATTAATTTTATCCATAGCTTCTTGTGGAGTTCTTACTCCCCACATTTCACTAAAAGTATTCATATTAAATGGTAAATTATACATTTTACCATAGTAATTGGCTACAGGGGCATTAGTGTAACGATTAAATTCCGCAAATTGTTGTACATAATCCCAAACTTTTTTGTCTGAAGTATGGAAAATATGTGCACCATACTGATGAACCTGAATTCCATCAACTTCTTTAGTGTAAATATTTCCTGCTAAGTGATCTCGTTGTTCAATTACAGTAACTTTATTACCACGTTTTGCTGCTTCATGTGCAAATACTGCACCAAATAATCCTGACCCTACTACTAAATATTTTTTTTTCATTATTTATCTTAACCTTGTAAAATATACTACTTTTTAATTATACTTTCTTTACTTTTTAAAATTTATTAATCTTTTCAGATATTATTTTTACTAATTCTCTAGATATATATGGATCGATTTTTCTCGCAAAATAATAATCTCCATTTTTTATCTGTAAAAAATCACTTTCATCTAAAATAGCTGGCAAAGACCCATGCCTCTCCTTTGACCAATCATTATAAGTTATATTATTTGAAGCCACATTTTTTCTATAGTTTGAATTCATTAATATAGTCTGAAAATAAAATTCTTCTGGAATCAACACATTTTTTAGTGAATCTAGCACTTTATTCTTTTCACTATATTCTAATACATACTTTAAAGCATCTTTTGGAAGAGACATCCAAATTAATCCTTTATACAACTGACTCTCATTAAACCTTCCTATTTCTTTTTTAGGCTTATGTGTCATTTGATAAAATTTATTCACTATTTTAATTGCTTTTTTTCTAGAATCAAAATTTGAAAATCGGGTTCCATATTCATACCTTTTTTTTATATTAGGATCATTAAGTTCACTAACTTTAAAATGTTCCATAAAGATTAACTTACTAGTTTCAAATTTTTTAAATTCTTTAATATTCTTTACGGGTATGTCTCCTCCAGAAATTATGTGAATATATTTAATTTTTGGATTTTCTATTACCTTACGTAGACAAAACAGAATTGCCAAAAGATGATTGTAACTTCCCCAATTGATTTTATATCTTTTATAGATTGAAACATTCGAATTAAACTTAAGATCATTAATATTTATATTACTCTTTTTATCAATATGAATAATAACTTTAAATTCTTTTTGAAAAAAATTTATTAACCGCTGTAAATACTTGGTATCTTTATAAGCACTAATAACAACCGCCTGCATACTTTCTATCTCCTTCACGACTTTTTATTATAAGATGTATGATATAACTGAGTGCAATAGTAAAAGTAGATCTAAATATCTTGTATCTATGTAGATACTAAATATATTAGTTACCCACTTTACATACCCCTATTCCATGCCTTAAAACACATAGTATACATTCGTATGCTTTCCCTTTTTATTCGATTACAGTTATTTTCATTATCATATTTTTGTTCCATAAGTAAATATTATATAAATTCTTATACTTATCTAAAGGAAAGAATAAATACTATTCGAATAGTCTAATTATGTCTTTTTTAAATATATCTTTTTCTTGTCTTATAAAATCTCTATAACTATCAAAATCTTTAATCGCCTCTTGATAGTTATTAAGACAATACTCTATTTGGTTTACAATATTAGGTATATTTTTTTTATTATCATTAAATTTATATTTTTCTAATATCGGTACATCTTTCTGATATGCTGCTGCTCCTTTCCTATCGGTTAAAATACAACATCCAGAAATTGCTGCTTCTCTAGGAAATCTGTCTTTTCCCGGATGATTACCAAAATCAATATAAACTTTTCCAGAAATTAAATTTTGATATACTTCATCATTTGACATATTAATTAAAGGAACCCATTTTATCCAAGATGGAGATTTCTCTATAATTTTCTTAGTAAAATTTAGACCTTTTTTTGGATTATATAGAACTATATTTTCTCTGGGGTGTTTCAAAGCCACAGCAGATTTATCAATATATAAATCATTAATATAATCTGATAGATATACTTTTTTACTATTAAGAATCCCAGTATTTTTCAAGAAATGACTCGCATAATACGATTGAAACAAGTGAAGATCTGCACTATTTATTTCTTTTTTATAATTTTGAACTCTTCCTTTTAATAGACTACCGACAGTGTGGTATACACCAAGTTGTTTCACTGTGTCATTAATATTTTTCCATCCATTAAAACCGGTTCTATAAAAATTATCTACACTTAGCCACCATATATATTTTTTGCCCAGCTTAAATTTATTAAATTCAGATAAGCTTGTTTCAGGAATAACAATAATGTTTTCCTTATTTTCAATTACATCAGCTTCTTTTATCCAATTCTCATTAACATACTTTTCAAATGATTTCACCGGATAAATATTTCCTGTTCCAGTATAAACTAGTTGAGCTTTTTGTTTACTGGACAGGTTATTTATTTGAAATACTAACTGATGCAATAGTTCTGTTCCGCCCGTTTTAACTCCTGCTGGACACAAAACATAAATCATAATTCTTCACCTCAGATAATCTTTATCTTTTTATTTTTCCTATTAAATTTCTACTTTGCTCAATATATTTAAAACACATTTTTTCTAATCCATACTTAATCGGATTTTCTTTTAAATATGTCTTATAAAAATATAATTTACTTTGATCTAATATCTTCATTTTTTTCACTTTATCGGGGATGCTTTTATCAATTGAAGCAGAATGTAAATGATTATAGCTTTCATAATTTAGAAGATATGTTTTATATCCCTTTTGTTTAAACTTGTATCCTAATACAGTTTCTTCACCATATAAAAACATATTCTCATCATATCCGCCAACATCTAAAAATTTTTCAAGATCCAGTAAAAACATAGCTCCTGAGACACAATCTACTTCACTATATTCAGTCCTAAAATGTTCATCAGGATAATGAAATTTATTAAATGATAATTTCCTCAATTTGGTCTCATCCAAAATCCAGGCAAATGGGGTTGGAATCTTCCAAGCTTTGTTTATACTAGGAACTTTATTTACTTCAACAGCCGATGTAAGAGCGGCATTAGTTTTTGTCATTATATTTACTAACTTAATGACAGTTTGTTCCTCAAATTCGACATCTGGATTACAAACAATTGCTTTTTTAGCCTTTAATTCGTTTACTGCATAATTTATACCAAAATTATTTCCATAGCCGTATCCTCCATTTTTAGGAGAAGAGATAACTCTAATTTTAGGATTTTCTTTATACATTTCCATTAATTTTTTAAAAGAGCCATCAGACGAATTATTATCTACAATTAATATATATTCAAATATGTGATAGTCTTTAATTTTATTTACAATCTTCTTAACATGAAGTACATCATTATAGTTAAGAATTTGACATATAATAGAGTTATTTTCCATATTTTTATTTCTTTCCTATTAGATGTTTTATAGAATTTTTACCAGAGATTTTTAAACATAGTAAAATGTATTTAACCAAAACTAATTTAGAAGGATATTTTTTCGGAACCTTATACTTCAAACCATTCTTTTTAAAATATGATTTCAAATCTTTTCCAAAATTCAAAATAAATGGTCCTTCTCCTAAAGTTTTTGGGAAACTTTTTAACGGTTCATAATATCCATCAAGGTAAACTGGTTCAATGCCACTGACTTCACTAAGCTCAAACATATTAATATGTAATAGACTAGTTTTATTTATTATAACTAGATGTAAGTCAGGAGAACCAAATACTATATCAAAAGGTATCGAACCGTTTACGCATACAATCTCTTTTCCCTTCTGAAAAATTGCTATTTGTTCTTGGATGGTTAATTTTTCAGGTGAAACAATATTATACCCATTTCTTTTAAAATTTTCTTCAATGATTTTTTCACCAAATTCTTTTTTTTCTGCTACTTTTAAATTTGTTCTAGTCAAGTAAATTTTTTGAGGAACACTTATATTTGCGATATCTGCATTTTTTACCATTTGTCTAAAAATTTGTGGATATTCTTGACTGAAACTATGATCAGGATAGGTTGACATTTGGGGAATAATTATTTCTTTAAATCTTGTAGCTTGGTCCACGACAAGGATTTGAGAGGGCTTCAGACCTAATAATTTTAGAGCTTCTAAATAATTTCCATCTATCTTTCGATTATTTTCACTTAAAAATGCAAATTTATATTTTTTTATATCATCCAATTTAGAAATAATCCATGCTCTACTTAAAGAATCTAAAATGAAATGGCCCCATTGATGTATAAAAACTCCTAAATAGACTACAGGCTCATCAATCTCTAAAACTGGTTTCTCCTTATATTTTCTTCCCAGCTTAAACCACTCTCCGTCATGGTATGACAATGAAACAAAGTCATTATTTTTATTTAAAACTCCACCTTTATTTTCTCTTAACGGTAAAATAGTCCCCTCTGATATTTTTTCTATTTTTAATGGTCTATTATAATATTTATTTTTATATTTATACTTTTTATTCACCGCATTTACCCTAATCGTTTTACACACAATCTCTATAAATCTTTTTTCTTTAATCGATGACTAATTGTTCGCATTGTATTAAAAATACGTGCCGTTTCTTGTATTCCGAATATTTTTCTCATTTTATCAAAAAGAAAATACTTTGGAATTGATCTATTTATATAGTCTAAGTTTTTACTGTTTTCAAAAATAAATTTATAACACTTTTTTTTATCTGTTGATCTAGGCAACAATTCTATTTGAAACAGAGTACTAACAAATTTATCAGCAAAATAAGTCTTTAAGATATCATTATTTTTAAATTGTTCAATTAAGTTGTTAAAAACCCATAATTGACTAAAAATATTGTTATAAGTTTTACTTTTAATTAATGATCCTACTGTATCTACTCTATATTTCACAAAGCTTTCAGTCACAACCCCAAATTCATGGACAAAGCTTATAAATCTAAAGAAGAAATCACAATCTTCCCCAACTGTTAAGTCAGTATTAAAAAGAAGATGATGTGTCCTCATAATCTCTCGCTTCCAAAAAGACTGATAGGGATTCCATGGAATTTGATACTCCTCTTTTGCATATTTCATACAAAGTTTATAAATATCTTTTTCACTAATTACAAACTCTGTATTTGTTTCTATATATTTTTTATGAGTACGCGTATTCCAATGAATTACGTTTCCAATAAGTAAATCAATATCTTCCTCTAAATATTTATCTATTGACTTTAATATTCCCTTACACATTACATCATCGCTGTCAAGAAAGAAAATATACTCTCCACATGCTTTTTTTATTCCTAAATTTCTCGCAGCTGAGGCACCCTGATTAGTTTGACAGTAGAGGGCTATATTATCATAAGTTTGTACGTACTCTTCACAAATCAACTTACTATTATCAGTTGATCCATCATCTATCAAGATTATTTCTAAATCTAAATAGTTCTGATCTAGAACACTTTCAATACATTCTTTTAAATATTTTTCTGAATTATATATTGGAATTATTACTGATATTTTCATGTTTATTTCTCGATATTAATTTCCTATTTTCAACTAATAACATCAAGCCAAAATAAATCGGCACAATAGTAGATAAATTCAATAAATATATGTTTTCTAGAGATATTAAAAGGAAAAGAGTTAGACCAATGAATAAATTACTATAAAAAGCACCTATTTTAAAAGACTTTAATGAAACCACTATTCCCTTTATTAGAGGATAAATCAAAATTAAAAAGCCTAAAATTCCAAATTCAAATAAATTAATATAAATACCAAAATCACTAATCCAATATTTATTTAATCCTACTGCATGACCATCTGGTGTAAAACCAAAACCTAACCATCTACTACTATTTTCCCATTCAGTAAAAAAGTAATTAAAACTATTTATACGAACTGTTGTAGAATATCCATTCACAGAATTAGGATCAAAAGAATTAAAAAAGGAGATTATGTGCTCTCTATTGAAAAGTATCAACATTAAGATGGCAATAACACTTAATATAAATATTCCTATCTTTTTTGAATTTAAGGCTTGTATCAGTATCATCAACCCTAAAATAATTGTATACACTAACAATTGCATTCGAGTCTGACTAACAAAAATAGCATAAAAATAGAGCAGTGCAATACCTATCAAATTACTAGACTTCTTTTTGAAATATCCTCTATTATAAATACCCAATATACAAATAATAAATAAAAAACCACTAATATATGGTTCACTAATTCTAACTAAACTAAAGCCTAGTATCGTTCGTGTCCAATCTTCTCTTCCTTCAAAAAAACCTCGTCCAAGATTAATATGAAAAAAGTTATAAAAGAACCATAATATAATGCGCAGTATCATCGCAGCAAAACCAATATTTACAATATATTTAATGGTCCTCTTAAATTGCGTCATCAGTAGCTCATACATAGGAAAAGTAGCTAAACCAAGTAGCATTCCACCAAACGTAATAAATGCAGCACGTGGATTTATTCCATCATTTTGAATGCGAAACATTTGTAATATAAAAACACAAAGAATAAGGAAGATGCCTACAACAAGATCCTTTCCTCTTTTTATAGCCCGTCGATTAGAATCAAATATGTATATGAAAAAGGCGAATATACCTAAAAGAATAGATACAAACATAGCTTGTCTATCTAGAGCCCCAAATACATCTAAAAATCCTAAATTTAAAAATATAATTGAATAAATACAAAATTCATATATGTTACGTGTAGATATTTTCATTACTTTTCGTTTCTCAAACTTTTCAAAATTCTAATTTTATAGTTTTCATAATTAAATCTATGGACAGATTTCTCTACTTCCTCTGAAGATGGTAAAGTTCTTTTTAGGGAAATGATATCATTTAATATATTAGCTAATTGTCCACTTTCTCCCATTTTATATAACCAACCGTTATTTTCATTTACTATATCTTTCGTTCCAGTAGGACAATCAGAAGATATAATCGGAATTCCACGGGAGGCAGCTTCAATCAAAACCATCGGAAGTCCTTCAAATTTAGAAGTAAGTATAAGGGCATCGGCTTCTTCAATCCTTGACCAAATGTCCTTGTGAAAGCCTTTGAAACAAATTTTTTCTTGCACATCTTTATATGCTATTTTTTTTAATTTTATTTTTGTTTGTTCATCTACACTTCCATAAAAATCGCAGGACCATTCATTTTTTACATTGTTAAATGCATGAATTAACTCAGAAGTATTTTTTTGACCTTGATAATCAATTCTTCCAATATATATAAAATGATTATGTTGTGGGCTTCTTTTAACCAAATGCGTTTTACTAAAATTTAAAGGATTATAAATAAGCCTAATATTTTCGGACTTAATTCCCATACTTACTAATTCCTTTTTTATTCCGGAACTAATAGCCCAAAACTCATCTACACCTTTTAGATATTTAAGCTTTACATTCTTCATTTTAAAGGAATAATGATACCAAGCAATGATTTTAGTATTAGGAGATATGAGTTTTCTAAACTTAGAGGCCATGCTCCAAATAATCGGATTAGTAGCAATGAAAAAGTCAGGTTTTTCTTTTTTTAAAATATTAGCGATTAAAAAAGGCATATATCCAGCATAGGCAGCTAGCTGGATGTATCTTTTTTTTGAAAAATTATATACTTTTTTATTCCAATGCTTTAACCAATCCGACTTATCAGTTCCACCAAAACTAATTAATTTCCATGATATATCATTATTACTATTTTTTACATCTAAAGCTTCCGCAAAGTTTTTAATCACCGTCTCTGTTCCACCCATTCCCTTTAAATATGGAACAGCGATTATAGCCTTTTTCATACTTATCACCTAAAAATGAGTTTGTTTTTTACCAATTCCAAATTTTCTATTGAGAAAACTGATAGCCTTTTTCATTAATTGTTTAGGACCAATTTGTCCCCATGGAATTTCTTTATAGCTTTCATTAGTTGTATATAACCAAACATCCATTAAAAGCTCTGAAATATATCCAAATACTCTTGCTTCTTGAACAGAATAATCTGAAATATCAATTTCTTTTTCAAGCTTTCCTAGAACCCCAAACATAAAATTGCAGTATGAGTCAAATGCATCAGCCTTCATAATAAACATATTAAACATGTGTGCTTTTCGGCTTTTCATCACTTTATCAAAAGCTTTTAAATATGCTGGATATGACTTTTCAATTATTTCGCGTGTTTTATCTAAAGGCTCTTTATGATGTGCATGAATGTAATGAGAATAGTTTGTTTCAATATAGTAATTTCTCTTTTTAGGTAAAAGTACATCATACTTTTGTAAGAGTTGTTCTACTTTTTCAATATTTATAACGTTCTCTAAATTATATGGTTTTTTATCGAAAAAAAGACGTCGATAGTGAACTAAGCCTACAGCATCGACATCTTTTAAATTTTTCCAAGCCCAATAAATAGCTGTTAACTCGTTATAATTAGGATTTTTTTCAGATATATTTTCCCCCTCATCATCCCTCTGATAGGAAATACCAGGTTGATAATTTTTCTGTGCTCCCACTAATATTGGCATATATCCTTTAGATTTA